>NZ_NWSX01000027.1 GCF_002531825.1 Rhizobium sp. J15
TCTGGCTCAAATAGTTAAATCGTCGCTGCGACCTAGGGCGACCTCATTCCGCTCCGGCGCGCCATTCGCGCCAGGCGAGATGGATCTTCGCGCCGATCGTCGTCAGCGGCTGCGGCGGCAGCAAGACCGGCACCGCCAGGCGGCCGTAGATCCGGCCGAGTTCGGAATCGTGCCCCAGCACGCGTTCGGCCGCGGCGATGCCGGCGGCGGTCGAGTTCGATGCGCCGAGCCCGTTGCAGCCGCAGGCGGCGAAAACGCCGCGCTCGATCTCTCCGAAGGCCGGCACGTGGTTATGCGTCAACGCCATCGCGCCGCCCCAGCGATATTGCATGCCGACGCCGGCAAGCTTGGGGAAACGATGAGAAAACTTGCCGTCATGCAGGCGGCCGGCGCTGCGGATATCGGCGTCGCCGATCTCGATGCCGGGATTATAGCTGTAGCGCGAACGGATGAGGATGCGGTCGCCGCCTTCGGTATTGATGCGCCGCACCGTCGTTCCCATCGGCAGCGCCGGGGTGGCCGCCCATTTCCTGTCGCCGCCGAGCCTTGCCGGATCGAACTCCTCCGTCAGGGACGCGTAAGTGAAGACATGGAGGAGGCGCCGACGGAAGAAGCCGAAACTTTCCGCATGGCCGTTATTGGCCATGATGATCTTGCCCGCCTGCACCGAGCCCTTCGGGGTCTTTACGAGCCAGCCGTCGCCGGAGCGCTCGAAGGAGAGAGCCGGCGTCTGCTCGAACAGCCGCACCGGCTCTCTCAGGCAATCGGCCACGCCTCTGATGTAGGCGGCCGGCTGGATGATGACGGTGCCCGGCGAAAACAGGCCCGAGGTGAAGGCCCTCGACCCGGTCACGGCTTCGATTTCCGCGCCTTTGAGCAGGCGATGGGCTTCGCCCATCTTCGAAAGCTGCTGCGAATAGGCCTGGAGATGCTTGTCGCCTTCCGCGCTCATCGCGGTGCTGTAGCGGCCGCAGGGATCGAACAGGTCCTTCCCCCAGCCGTTTTCGGCAGCGAGTTCGCTGGCGAGCGCGATCGCCGAGCGCTGCAGCAGCACGGAGTCGCGGAACTTGCTTTCGGATTCGCCGCTGAAATCGTCCGAGGAGACCTCGTGCGGCAAATCGATGATGAAGCCCGAATTGGCGCCGGCCGGGCCTTCGCCGACAATGCCCGCTTCGAGAACGGCGACCCGCAGCGTCGGGTCGAGCCGGAAGAGGCGGTGGGCCGCCGATAGGCCGGCAAAGCCGCCGCCGATGATCGCGACATCGGCGCCGATCGCTTCGCTCAAGGCCGGGCGCGGCGCACGCGGCGGAAGGGTCGCCACCCATCCCGAGACGCCGGCGCGTTTGGGAAGCCTCGATGCGACGAAGACGGTCTTTGCGGCCTTGTTCACGGTCAGATCGCTTCCCGCTCCATGAGCGCTTCGAGGGAGCGCTTCAGCGCCGGGAGCTTTTCCGGTGCAAGCGCGCGCAGCGGCTTGCGCGGCACGCCGGCGCCGTAGCCGACCATATCGGCAGCGGCATAGACGGACTGCACGTAATCGCCTTCCCAGATCAGGCCCATTGCCGGCTCCAGGATTTTCCAGAGCGCCCGCACCTCATCCCATTTGCGCTGCCCCGCCGCCGCGACGAGGGCGACCGAGGTCTTCGGCGCGAAGTTCGCGCCGCCCCAGATCAGGCCGTCGCATCCGGCATAAAGCGCATAGGGAACGAGAGGATCGGCGCCGTTCATGACGAAACGTCCGGTGCGGATGAGGCCGGCCTGTTTTCCCAAATCGCCGCTGCTGTCCTTGACCGCTGAGAAGCCGGGAATTTCATTGAGCTTGTCGAGAAGCTCCGGCGTGATGGCGACGCCGACCGCCTGGGGCACGTTATATCCGATGACGGGAAGGCCAGCCTTGGCGACCTCGGCGTAGAAATCGAGAATGCCCTCATCGTCGGTCGGCCCTTCGAAGAAGGGCGGCAGCACCATGACGCCATCGGCGCCGGCATCGCGGGCGCGGGCGGTCCGCTCCACGACGTCCTCCACCAGCAGCGCCGAGGTCTGGGCGATCACCTTGGCGCGGCCGTTGACGAGCTTCGCGCCGCGGCGGACCAGTTCTTCGGATTCGGCCTTGGAGAGATAGACATGCATGCCGGTGCCGGAACTGAACAGGAAGCTGCGCACGCCGGCGGCGAGATAGAGTTCGACATTCGCTTCGAGCCGCCCGTAATCGATGCGGCCGGCATCGTCGAACGGGGTGGTGATGGCGAGATTGAGTCCTGGAAAGGGAAAGGCGGTCATCGATGAGATCCCGTTGCGTTAGGCCGAAAGATCGGGCCGGATTGTGTTGAGCTGCGTGTATTCCTGGGCGGCTTACAGGGTCGGCGCCTCCAGCCCCTCGGGGGCCGCGTACATGGCGATGTTGCGCCGTGACAATTCGATGTGGAGCCGCGCCAGCTCGCCCGAAGCTTCGGCGTCGCGCCGCTCGATGGCCTCGATCATCTCGTCGTGCTGATCGCAGGCGAGTTCGAGCTCTTCCTGCATGCGCGGTGTGTTCGGATGCTGGTAGAAGATCTTGCCGATGCGGGCATGGTCGATCTGCAGGCGGCGCAGGCTCGGGACGACGTAGACATTATGCGCCATCTCGCCGATCTGGCGATGGAACTGGTCGTTCTGGAAGACCCGGCTTTCGACGTCGCAATCGTCCACCGCCTTGCGAAAGGCGCGCTGGATTTCCTTCAGAACCGAAAGCTCGGCCTTCGTCCGGTTCTCGGCCGCGAGCTTGTTGGCGGTGATGTAGATCATCGGCGCAAGCAGGAAGAAATCGCGCAGCGACTGGTAGCTCATGGCGCTGACCCGGGCGGCGCGGTTCGTTTCGAGCTCTATATAGCCCTCGCCTGCCATCTGCCTCATCAGCTCGCGCACCGGCGGGCGGGAGAGCCCGAATTCTTCGCTCAACGCCACTTCATCGAGGACCGAGCCTGGCGGCAGCTCCATCGTCAGGATGCGTCTGCGCAGCGCAAGTTCCAGACTTGCCTTGCGATCGGGACTAGCGATTTCGGACATCATGCCGCCTCCAAAGTCCATAATTCTTTTAGTAGACATTAGATAGACAGAAGCAAAACGTCAAGTTCTCACTGCTGTATCCACGAGTGAAAGAGATGCCCCCCGCCCACGCTGACGAAAGCCCTCACGTCAAAGTGCGGCTGCGAATGGAAACAAAGCGGTTCGCGCAGTGTTAGGGGTAGACCCGCGCAGGAATATTTCCGTGTCGGGTTTGCATCCGCGACGGGAGCAAGACAATGGACACAGAAACGCAGTGGGCACTTCTCCTCGGTGCGCTGACGTTGGCGGGCTGGATAGCCGGCGGCCTGGTGGCCGTCTTCGGCAGTGTGGAGATCGGCCGCCACCGGCAAAAGGCGGCGGAATATCTGACCTTCGGGTTGAGCGCCGCCGCCTTCGTCTCGGCAGTCGCCATGGTCGCATTCCTGGTGGTCCGCTGAGCCGCGATCGTCAGCCCTGGCGTCTCGCGGCGATCTGCTCGGACGGCGCGGCCTGGTGCTGGCGGCGAAAGACCGAGATCTGATTGCGTCCCGCTTCCTTGGCGCGATAGAGCGCCATGTCGGCTTCGTGCTGCAGATTGGCGAGCGAAATGCCGGTGTCGCGCGCCGATTTCAGGGCGACGCCCACGCTCAGCGTCACCGAAGGGCCGACCCCGGAAGACGGGTTGGGCAGGGCGGCGGCTTCCACGCTCTCGCGGATGCGGGTGGCAACCGCCACCGCCTCTTCTTCGTCGACATCGGGAAGCACGATCAGGAATTCCTCGCCGCCATGGCGCGAGACGAGGTCGCGATCGGCGCGCACGCAGCTCTGGATGATGCCGGCGACCTTGACGAGGCAGCGGTCGCCTTCGCCATGGCCGAGCTTGTCGTTCAGCGCCTTGAAGTGATCGATGTCGCACATCAGCATGGCCGCGACGACGCCGGTGTCGCGGCCGCTCAGCCAGAGGCCTTCGAGGGTCTCCATCATCCAGCGCCGGTTGGCGATGCCCGTCAGCGGGTCGGTTCTGGCGAGCCGCTCCAGCCGCGCGTTCGCATCGGCCAGTTCCGCGTTGCGGCGCTGATCCCGGCAGTCCAGCAGAAATGTCTTCTGCGCCAGGATGTTCATCGTTCGCCGGGCGACCACGGTGGCGATGATGCCGCAGGAAAAGAACAGCGTCCCGGCAACGACGCTGCCCGCTTCCATGAGCGGGTTGTACCACTGCAGGATAAAATAGAGGCAGAGGGCGTAACAGGCGATCGCGATCGTCCAGGCCAGCGGCACGCTGAAGATGGTGATCGCGCTCGTGGCGACGAACAGCATGATGGTCAGATGCCGCTCGTAGAATTCGCCGCCGGCAAAGACGCCGACGAGCGCGACCGACAGAAGAATGAGGCACATGCCGCCGAGAAGCGATGCGCGCTGAACCGCGGCGGCGCGCGGCTTGCGCCAGATCAGGGCCGTGGCAATCGCCGCCGGCGGCAGAAGGCAGGCGGGAGCGACCATCGCCAGCGCGACGTCGCTGGGAAGCAGGAGAGCGTTCAAGGCCAGCGTCAGCACATCGACGAAGGCCACCCATGTCATCCAGGAGCGGATGACTTTCGACCTCTGGCGCCATGACCGTTCGTCAAACCGGCTGAGGAGATCCCCCGTCAGGCGGATATCGCGGGTCCGGCCCGACAACAGGCGCTCGACTTCGTTCGCCATCGCGGCAGTCAGCGGCCGCGGCGAAAAGGACCCGGCTGCAGAACCTTCGGAGGAAGTGTTCTTGGCATCGTTCATCCCCCCATTATCTAGCCGCGATCGAAAGCGTGGCAAGGCTGACGCGTAAACGTCCGGATACGTACGTTGATATTTTGTAAACAAGATTCCGCGCGTGATCCGTGCGGGTTCGTCCCGATCATGCTACCAACCTTCTTGCGAGAGGGGGAAGGATGAGACTCAAGCTTGTTGCAGTTGCGGTCGCGGCGCTGGCGCCTGTCGTCACGATGCTCGCCTATAACGAGATAGCGCTGCGCCACGAGCGCAATCAGGAAGTGCGCGCTTCCGCGGCGCAGGCGGCAAGACAGGCATCCTCGGAGGTCGAGCGGATCGTGGAAGGCCTGCACGCCCTTCTCGTTTCGGTTTCCGCCATGCCCTCCGTCCGCAACCTCGATGTCGGCGCCTGCAACGCGGCCCTGAAATCGGTCGCCGAAAGCATTGCGAACATCCGCACCATCTTCGTCGTCGGGCTCGACGGCCGGCCGATCTGCGGCAGCATGCCCTTTCCCGAGGGCGTGGTATTTTCCGATCGCGACTATTTCCAGGAAGCGCTGAAGACCAAGAATTTCGTCGTCGGCAGCTATGCGGTGAGCCGTCTTTCCGACAAGCCGGTGCTGCCGCTCGCCATGCCTTTGATGGAGGGCGACACCGCCAAGGCGCTCATCGTCAGCGGCATCCGGCTGGACTGGCTGCAGAACCGCATCACCGAGCGCGGCGTGGCGCCCGGCAATGCGGTGACGATCGCCGACGGCAAGGGAATCATCGTTGCGCGCGTCCCGCTTCCCGAACAGTTCGTCGGCACCGCCATCCCTGAGGAATATCAGCGCCTCGTCCACGCCGAGCAGCCGGATGTGATCGAGATCATGAGCCAGGACGGGACCGAGCGCATTCTCGGCTATCGCCCGATAGCCCTGCCTTCCAGCCCTCTCTATGTCAGCGCCGGCTTTTCGAAGCCGGAGGCTTTCGCGCCGATCGACCGGGCGACGCTGACGAATACGCTCGCCATCATCGGCGGCGCGCTGTTTTCGTTTGCCGCCGCCATCATCATCGGCAACCGCTTCATCCTCGTGCCGATCTCGCGGATCGCCGAGGTGATGGAGAAGTGGCGCAGCGGCGAGACGACGGCGCGAACCGGGATGACGGGGTCGGACGAGCTCGATGTCGTCGGCGCGACCTTCGACCGGCTGCTCGACGAGCTGGATGAGCGAAGGCACCAGAACGAGGAGGCGGAGGAGGAGCGCATCCTTCTCGTCCGCGAGCTGGCCCACCGGGTCAAGAACGGTTTCACCCTGGTTCAGGCGATCGCCCGCCAGACCTTCTCGCGCTCGGATCCGGAAAGATACAATTCCTTCGCAGAAAGGCTTGCGGCGCTCGCCGGGACCTATGACCTCATCCTCTCGCGCGAGGGTTCGGCCTCGCCCGTCCGAGAAATCGTCTCCGCCGCCTTGCGGGCGCATGTCGCCTCGGAGGCGGAGCGCATCCGCCTCGACGGGCCGGAAGTGGTTCTGCCCGCGGATATCGCCTTGCCGCTTTCCCTGGTGATCCACGAACTCGCGACCAATGCGACGAAATACGGAAGCCTCGGAAGCGAGGATGGAACGGTCGCCATCGAATGGAAATACCAGGACGGGCGCGTGCTTCTGCTGTGGACGGAATCCGGCGGGCCGCCGGTATCGGCGCCGACGAAAAGGGGGTTCGGCTCCGTGCTCATAGAGCGCGCCTTTCCGGCGAAGGCGCAGGCGCGGTCGCGCTCCGACTTCAGGCCGGAAGGTCTTGTCTTCGAAGTTATATTCTCGGCGGCGGAACCTGCAGCGAAAGGGGAAGTTGAAAGTTCAGATAGGGATATGATGCATTCGAGCAAAACATGAAAACCAAGGTAGTCGTGGTAGAGGACGAACCCCTGCTGCTGATGATGGCGGTCGAAATCGTCGAGGAAGCCGGCTTCGAGGCGCTCGAAGCGCGCGATGCCGACGAGGCGCTTCTCCTCCTCGAAACGGTCCCCGGCATCCGGATCCTGTTGACCGATATCGACATGCCGGGAAGCATGGACGGGCTGAAGCTGGCGAGGGCCGTGCGCGACCGCTGGCCGCCCGTGGAAATCATCGTCGTCTCCGGCATGAAGCAGCCCGACGCCGATGAATTGCCGGAGCGCGGCATCTTCTTCGCGAAACCCTACGATGTCGGAAAGCTCTCCGACGCGCTCGTCCGGATGGCTGCCTAGCAAATGCGGATGGCATGCATCCTTTTGGAATCTGGCGCGTTTTGCCTCCTCCAACAGCAAGGAGACGATCATGTCCAAACGTGAGCTCATAGATACCGGCACCGACAAGCGCTACGTGCGCCGCGACGATCAGGGCCGTTTCAAGGAATCGGACGATGTCGGCCGTTCGTTGTCCGCGGACAAACGGCGCAAGGCCAAGAGCGACGCGAAGCCCGGCGAAGGCGACCGCGGCGATCATGCCCCGAGAAAGCACTGAAACCAGCCGGAGCAGGCGTTACCGGACGCCGCTCCGGAATTCGGACCTTATGGGCGCTGCAAGTCGATGCGGCTGGTCACGACCGACCGGCCCGAAAGCAGATCCTTATCGACCGTCTGCAGCCGAAGTTTGTTCTGACCGACTTTCTCGATCATCAGCGTTGCCTTCCGGTCGCCATTGACCACGCGCGCCCAGGTGACATCCAGGTTCAGCCTGTCGCCCCGCCTGCTGCCGATGAGCCTGGACGGCTGGCCCGACGGGCCGATGTAATTGCCGGAATAGCGCTGGCCCGAGGCCTTGACGTTGGCCGAGAACGTCCTGACGAAAACCGCAAGCCCGCGGCACTTGCCGTTCATCGAAACTGCGGACTGGCTGGCGTCCGATTTCAAGGTGCAGGAGACGTTGAAGTTCGTGCCGCCGATCTTGGTGAGGACCATTCCGGTCCCGCTCCAATCGCCGGCCAGAGACTTCAGAAACCCTGCATCCTGCCCGTGGGCGGGCAGAGAGCAAAGCGAAAGCAAAGTGGCGATCAGCATGGCACGCATGACATCCCCCTTGGTTGCGTGCGGTAAAAACAGATTGGCATGGCAGATTGTTCCCTGCTTTACCTGTCCCGCGGCCGCGAGGCGGCATCGACCCTCCGGAGTTTGAAGAAGTAGCGCCTGATGTCCCCTCGCACGCACATCATGCCGGCGAGTTCATCCTCGCATATTCTGCGAAAATAATCGACGATCGGCTGCCTGTCGTAGATCATTGCGGCGGTGGCTGCATCTTCCAGGGTCTGGAGCTTCAGCGATGCGGTCGTGCCTCGCGCGCGGCAGGCCTTCTGCAGATAGGAGAACCCGCTGCGGGCGATGGCCGTCCGGCCGAAGGGCGCCGCCCTGATCGCAAGCCCGATCGGAAAGAAGCCGGGCTCGATCGCCACCAGCCGGCCCGGCCGCCATTGAAAGAGCAGCGCGTCGGCGCGCATATCCGCGTGGAAACGCTTGCCGAACCAGCCGAGATTCTCCAGCACGCCGTCAAGCGGGTGACCCGAAGGGATGCCGGCGCCTTTCCAAAGGCCAAGCATCTCGGCCGGCTGGACCGGCTCCAGCGACCGGAACCAGGCTATCTTCTCATCCTGCAGCGCCGCGCTTTTCATCGAGCATCCCTCGCCCTACCATCAGCTCATAGGTAGTCTGCCTTTGCAGGCCCACAAGCCGCCGGCTGTTTTCATCGCTTGGCGCTCGGCAACTCCTTGGGGGAGGTGTTCATTTCAACCGCATGAGCACGGATGACGTTCCAATCACCGAGGACGATGAAGCGCCTGTCGAGACGGTCTCCTTCCCCTTCGACAGGATGACCGTCCAGCGCTTCCGCGAGACCTTTCCCCGCGCACGTTGGAACGACGCGCTTGGCGCATGGACGGTTCCCGGCAAGACGGCGCGGCGGCGCATCGACCGCTGGCTGGCGCACGAAGCCGCACGCACTGATCTGTTCGCCACAGAGAAGGGACGGGACGCCTATGCCTTCGAGCCGATCCTCAGCCCCTATCTCGACGTCATCAAGACGGGCTTCCGCATCCGGACACCCTTCTCGCGAACCGTGGTCGATGAGCTGCGCCAGGTGCCCTTCGCCCGATGGAACGGCGAACTGCGCGTCTGGGAGGTTCCCTTCGCCTCCTATGACGAGCTCCAGCATCGCTGGGACGCGATCGAGGCCGCGGCGCAGCGGGCCGAGCCGGAAGAGCGCCGCAAACGCGCCGAAGCGCGTAAAGGCACAGAGGAAGAGGCGAAGGCCAAGAGCCGCTCGGCCGAGCGCAAACGCCGCCGCGTTCCGGTGCCGGCTGACGATCTTCCGCCGCTCGAACGCCCCGTGGCGACGAGCGCTTACGGGATCGTCGTCATCACAGACGTGACCGGCGAAATCGTCGAGCCCGATCCGGTCGGAGAGTTCTATCCCGGTCTCGGCCACGATCATGTCTGGGCCAATTGGCGGCTGCCGACTCTGGAGGAACTCATCCACACCTGGCCGGCCAAGACCGTGGCCGGCGAGCATGACAGCAAGCGCGGCTGGTGGCAGCCTGATATTGAAGAACTCCGGGAGGCGAGGCGGACGGCGCGGTCGCGGGAGCGAAGAAGAACCCGCTGACGCGACCTGCCGGCCGCCGCCGGCTCACCGGGACTTCTTGTAGAGCTTCTCGGCGATCTCGAACATCTCCTCGGGAGCGTAATCCGGTGTGAAGGCAGAGGGCACGCCGACGAGCTGGTGGATCTTGCCGCCTTCCGGCATGCCTTCGACGACTTCGAGCTCGCCCGGCGGATCGTCGGGAAGCGCCACCTCGTCATTGCTCCAGATGCCGGCGATCTCCTTGTAATCGTTGGGGCTCCAGGTGTAGAGGCGGCGATGCGATCCCTCGTCGAGATATTTCTGCGCCTCCGGAATATTGGCGAGCGGAATGTTGGGGCAGGGGAGGAACTTCTCGATCTCGACGCCGGTGATCTTCTTCAGGGCAAGCGCGTAAGCATGCGCGTGCACGGAACCTCGGACGAGCAGATAGCCGCAGACTTCACGCCCAGTCGGGTCTGTGACGGTCTCGTAGACCCTGAGCTTGTGGAGCCTCGCCCCGCATTCCAGATGGAAATTGTGCAGGAGATCGAAGACGATGTTGCCGGTGGTGGTGATGAAGTCGTTGTTCCACGAGGCGCCGTTGCTGTTGACCGGCATCGCGCCGCCGCCGCCCGACAGGAAGCTTGCGGCAAGCCGGATATCCGCCATGTCCGCGAACGGCGCGTCGGAAATGTCACCGCCATCACCTGCATCGCCATCCGGTTTGTCAGGGCCGTTGGCGAGCATGGCGACGCCGTTGCTGACCAGCTCGACATGGCCGAGCTCTTCCGCCGTGATGCTGGCAACCAGGCTATAGAACGGCCGGAGCTTCGACTTGGAGCGGAAATTGAAGCTCTGGAACATGTAGTTGCCGAGCGTCGACATCTCGCCGTATTTGCCGCCCAGCAGTTCCTGGAGGGCTGCGGCCGCGTTCGGGTCGGCCGCCTTCGGCGCCGGCAATTCCGCCTGCAATTGATCCACGCGCATGAACATCGGGAAGCTCCTTTGGTTGGAAAACGTCCAAACCTCGCTCGGCTTCGACGGTTCCCGTGGCTCCCGCGTATTCTTGGTCTACGATTTCGCCTATTGCGGCGGCTTCACCGACAACAGCGTTTCCAGCGACACCGGCCGTAACCCTTGAGCATCGACACCGACATCATATTGCCGGGGCAAAGGCTTCAGGCGGCCGTGGGAATGGCCGTGCAGGTTGAGCGATTTCTTGCCCATCTTGTTCCAGGTTCGGAACGGGTAGTGACAGAGGACGAGCAGCTGATCGTCGAGCGTCATCTCGTGGTAGTGCTGGACGCTCGTCCAGCCCGTCGCTTCCGTCGTCGTCTGCGGATCGTTGTTGCCGATGATGAGGTGCTTTCGCCCGTTCAGCATGGAAAGAAGCTGGTCGCAGTCGCCGCCGCGGGAGGACATGAAGTCGCCGAGATGCCAGATATCGTCCTCAGGCCCGACCACTTCGTTCCAATAGCGTATCAGGGTGACGTCGTGGGAGGCCATGTCGGGAAATGGGCGCCGGTCGATCCTGAGGATGCGCGGATCTGCGAAGTGGGTGTCGCTGGTGAAATAGATCATCCGACAGAGATGGGGCGCTTGGCGCGGTTGAAAACCCGCCCCTTGCTAATGGCCGGGCCTCGGAATCGACTGCTTGACGTCGTCAAGCGACGGGCCGCGGACGATGCGGTAGCGCGCTTCGACCAGATTGTAGATGCCGAAGGCCGCCAGTCCGGCCGCGACGGCGATGTAGAGGATGGAGCCGAAAGGAAGCCGCCTCACCCAATCCAGCGCATCGGCCATGCTGCCGGCCTGCTGCGGATCGACGCGAAAACCGGCATAGGCGAAGAAGATGCCCATGATCGCGAACACGACGCCACGCGCGACGAGCCCATATATGCAGATCAGGGTCACGACGCCGCTGCGGTCGGAGAGCTTGAGGTAGCGCTCGAACTTCTTGGTGAGGCCCTTGGCCGCGGTTACGACCCCGCCGATGATGAAGCCGAGGCCGACCGCGATCGCCAGGTAAGCGCCGAAGGGCTGCGACATGATCCACTCGGCCAATCCCTTCTCGCCCGAGCCTTCGCCCCCGCCGCCGCTGAAGAGAGCGTGCCCGAGCGCATATCCGGCCAATCCGAGATAGGTGACGGCGCTGCTGAAAAGGACCGTGCGGATGGCGATCGCCTTGGCGTCGCTGCCATGGCCGTCGCTGTCGGCCAAGGATTGCGCCAGGCGCCAGGCGACGAAACCGAGAAGGCCAAGGCCGATCAGCCCCACCCAGGCGCGGCCGAAAGGCTGTCCCAGAAGCGTCGACAGCGCCGATTTCGTTTCCGGCCGGCCGCCGGCGATGCCGGAAAAGAGCGCGAGACCCGCAATCAGCAGGAAGACGACGCCGCGCGCGACATAACCGCTCTTGGCAAGCAGCTCGAAACGAAATCCCTTTGGCATGATATTCTCCGCGCATCGCCGTGATCGTCATCACTAACGCGCCACCGCGCCGAAAGTTTTCGAAGATCGGCCCGCCGCGAGGAGCTTTCCGCCCCGCCTCAAAAAAAATTTTTGAAACCCTCTTGAACCGAAAAATCTCAAAAACCAGATCATTCGTGTCGGCAGCCCAATGGGGGCCGACCATAGGAGACGCGAGTTTCCGACGCGTCTCCAGTCATCTCGCTTTAAGG
This sequence comes from Rhizobium sp. J15, assembly GCF_002531825.1. Classification (GTDB taxonomy): domain Bacteria; phylum Pseudomonadota; class Alphaproteobacteria; order Rhizobiales; family Rhizobiaceae; genus Rhizobium. The sequence goes on from NZ_NWSX01000027.1 coordinate 12,023, forward strand.
AGGATTTGGCTATGAGAAACGACTTCGACTTCGCACCGCTCTATCGGTCCAGCATCGGCTTCGACCGTGTCTTCAATCTCCTCAACAACGCGCAGCGCCTCCAGGCCATCGACGCCTGGCCGCCCTACGACATCGTCAAGATCGGCGAGGATGAATACCGCATCACCATGGCGGTCGCCGGTTATGCCGATGCCGATCTCGACCTCACGCAGGAGCGCAACGTGCTCGTCGTGAAAGGTCACAAGGCCGAGGAGAAGCAAGGCGAATATCTGCATCGCGGCATCGCCGGCCGCGCTTTCGAGCGCCGCTTCGAGCTTGCCGACCATGTTCGCGTCGAGAACGCTTCGCTGACGAACGGTCTGCTCTCCGTCGCGCTGAAACGGGAAGTTCCGGAAGCGATGAAGCCGCGCAAGATCGCCATTGGAGACGGCTCCTTTCAACAGGCGCCCCTTCAGATCGAAGCCGAGCGTCAGGTGGCTTAAAGAGGTTTTGGGCATGAAGTCCAGGATCCGCAAGCCCTTCCTGGTCGAAATCAGGAAACGTCGCGGCAAGCCGGCGATTGGCAGCCACAGAGGTCCCATCGCCAAGCTGCTCGAGAAGCTGAGCACCGCTACCCCGGCGCCGGCTGCACGCAGCTGAGGCGGCGCAAGTCAGAAATGAAGGAGGGCCGGCCAGCGTCGGCCCTCCTGTGCTTGGAATAAGAACGTCATCCCCGACCCAGGAGTTGCCGATGCCGGTTCGTAGCGCCGGGCTTCTCGTCTACCGGCTTTTCGAGACGAGGCTGGAGGTGCTGCTCGTGCATCCCGGCGGCCCGTTCTGGGCAAGGAAGGACGAAGGCGCCTGGTCGATCCCGAAAGGGCTGGTGGAACCGGGCGAAGACGAGCTGTCAGCGGCGATCCGCGAGACGCGGGAGGAGCTTGGTTTCGATATACCGGGAGACTACGCCCCGCTTGGCGAATACCGCCAGCCTGGCGGAAAAGTGGTGGTCGTCTGGTCCGTGCAGGTGGATCCGGCATTTGATGTCGATAAGATCACAAGCTCGGAATTCCAGATGGAATGGCCTCCGAAATCGGGGCGTCTTCAAAATTTTCCCGAGGTCGATCGAGCCGGGTGGTTTTCCGTTGCCGAGGCCGAGACCAAAATCCTGAAAGGCCAGGCGGCCATGCTTGCGGATCTCGTCGAGCAGAGATCTAGTCGACCCCGGTGATCACTGGATGGAAGGCGATGATCTTTTCGGAAGGCAAATTTCCGTCGCCGCGGCTTGCGGAAAGCAGAAGTGCGGCGGCGGCTTCGCCCATCTGGCGACGCGGCGAGATCGAAGTGGCGATCCTGACCGGCAGGGCGCGGGCGACCTCCAGCCCGTTGAAGCCGGCGATCAGGATTTCCCGGGGGCAGGAAACGCCAAGTTCGAGGCAGGCGAAGGCGCCGCCGGTCGCCATGTCGTCGCTGGAATAATAGATGCAATCGAGATCGCGGGTCGCCGCCAGCAGGGAGAGCGTCAGCTGCTTGCCGTGCGCGATGGAGGAATAGGCCGAATCGATCCGCTCATGCGCGAAGGAAAGACCGCTTTCGCGCAGCACCTTTTCGAAGCCGGCCTTGCGTTTGCCGGCGCGCAAGTCCCTGTCGAGCGCGCTGCCGATATAGCCGAATCGCCGCCTTCCGGCAGAAAGCAGCGCCGCCGCCATCTCCTGTCCCGCCTTGCCATGCGAAAGCCCGACGTTGAAATCGACGGGTGTGCCGTCGAGATCCATCAGCTGGATGACGGGGATATCGGCATGCTGCAGCATCCGCACGGTTTCCGCCGGCTGGTCGAGGCCGGTGACGACGATCGCGGCAGGCCGCCAGGAGAGCATATCGCGGATGATCTCGCGCTCCTTGGCCATGTCGTAGTCGGAAATTCCAAAGACCGCCTGCATGCCGGAGCCCTGCAACCCTGCGGAAATGCCCTCCAACATCTCGGGAAAGACGATGTTCGACATGCTGGGGACGACGACGGCGACGAGGTTCGTCCGTTGCGACGACAGCGAGAGCGCCAGCCGGTTGCCGACATAGCTCAGCCGCTCCGCCTCCTGCAGCACTTTTTCGCGGGTTTCCTTGGAGACGTCGGCTGCGCCGCGGAGCGCGCGCGATACCGTCATCTTGCTGACGCCGGCCGCGGCGGCAATCTCTTCCAGTGTGGATTTGCGCATCGCGGTTGATCCTGTCGTCGCACAGCCGCACGAGCGGCACGGTAAATTCATAGGCCTTTTTTCCGGAAAAGGAAAACACCCGGCACTTGACATAACTGATAAAAATGGGGCTTGTTACCGATACCGGTATCGATAACACCGCCGGAACAACTTGTGTGGCATCCGGGAGAAACGCCGTGCAGGACATGAGGAAAGCAGCAGTCATTGGTCTCGGCTCGATGGGCTGGGGCGCGGCCCTCTCGCTTTTGAGGGCGGGCTTCACCGTCGGCGGATGCGACGTCCGTCACGACGTGCTGCAACGATTTTCCGAAGCGGGCGGCAAAGCCTGCGACACGCCGGCAGCGGCGGCCGAGGGCGCTGCAACCGTCTTCGTCTATGTCGTCAACAGCGCCCAGGTCGAGCACGTGCTGTTCGGCCCGCATGGCGCGCTGGAGACGGCCGCCGCCGGCACCGTCTTCCTGCTCTGCACCACCATGGCGCCGAGCGCCACGATCGCCATTTCCGAGCGCCTGGAGGCGGCCGGCATGCAGGTCGTCGACGCGCCGGTTTCCGGCGGCCACGTCAAGGCGCTCTCCGGCGAGATCACCGTCATGGCCTCCGGCTCGAACGCGGCTTTCGCGCGCGCCGGCGCAGCACTCGACGCCGTATCGGCCAAGGTCTTCCGGCTCGGCGACCGGCCAGGCCCCGGCTCCCAGGTCAAGATGATCAACCAGCTTCTGGCCGGCGTCCACATCGCCGCCACGGCGGAAGCCATGACGCTCGCGGCCAAGACAGGCATCGACCTCAAGACGCTCTACGATGTTCTGCGCGTTTCGGCCGGCTCGTCCTGGATGTTCGAAAACCGCGGCGAGCATATCGTCGAGGGCGATTACACGCCCCGCTCCGCCGTCGACATCTTCGTCAAGGATCTCGGCATCGTCCGCTCGGAGGCCGAGCGGACCGGGGGCGTGACGCCGCTTGCGGCAACGGCTCTCGCCCTCTTCAAAGAGGCATCCGAGGCAGGCCTCGGGCGCGAGGACGATGCGGCGGTCGCAAAGATCCTGGCGAAAAAATGCGGCGCCACATTGCCCGGCATGGAAGGCTAGCCCCTGATGAAAATCCTGCCCGGCCGGAAGCCTGCCGACGAAGGAGACTGCGTGCATCCTGCCGACGCGATCTTCCGCCCTATATGCGCACACGCAAGGGTGATGCGACGAGCGGCGCGAACTTGACTGACGACACCGGCCGACGGGAGGAAGAGCCGATATGCATGTGATGATTTTGGGCGCGGCGGGCATGGTCGGCCGCAAGCTGGTCGAGAAGATCGCGCGCGAGCCGCTGGCTTTCGGCCGGCCCGTCACCCGCCTGACGCTGGCGGATGCCTTTGAGCCGCCGGTGCCGGAAACGCTGCGGCCCGTGTCGACGGCGCTGACGGTCGATCTTGCCGGCGCCGGCGCGGCCGACAGGTTGATCGAAGGGCGGCCGGACCTGATCTTCCATCTCGCCGCCATCGTCTCGGGAGAGGCGGAAGCGGATTTCGACAAAGGTTACGCCGTCAATCTCGACGGCACGCGCGCGCTGTTCGATGCGATCCGCCAGGCCGGCCTGACGAGCGCCTATGTGCCGCGCCTCGTCTTCGCCTCGTCGATCGCCGTCTTCGGAACGCCGTTCCCGGAGGTTATTCCGGACGAATTCTTCGCCACGCCGCTGACGAGCTACGGCACCCAGAAGGCGATCGCCGAACTGCTGCTCGCCGACTATTCCCGCCGCGGCATTTTCGACGGCATCGGCATCCGGCTGCCGACCATCTGCGTGCGTCCGGGCACGCCCAACAAGGCGGCCTCCGGTTTCTTTTCCAACATCCTGCGCGAGCCGCTGGTCGGCAAGGAAGCCATCCTGCCGGTCAGCGACAGTGTGCGGCACTGGTTCGCGAGCCCGCGCGCAGCCGTCGGCTTCTTCGTCCATGCCGCGACGATCGATACGGCAAGGATCGGCGCACGGCGCAACCTCACCATGCCTGGCCTTTCCGCGCTGGTCTCCGAAGAGATCGAAGCCCTGCGCCGCGTGGCCGGCGACAAGGCGGTCGCGCTCATCAAACGCGTGCCCGATCCCGTAATCGAACGCATCGTCGCCGGCTGGCCGACGCAGTTCGATGCGGAGAGAGCGTCTTCGCTCGGCTTCAAGGCGGAGACGAGCTTCGACGAGATCCTGAAAGTTCATATCGAGGATGAACTCGGCGGGAGGATCGCATGAGTTCGGCGGCCAGCGGAGAATCGAAGATCGCGCTTGTGACCGGCGGCGGCACCGGCGTCGGCCGCGCCATGTCGAGAGCGCTCGGCAGAGCCGGCTACAAGGTCGTCATTTCGGGGCGGCGGGCCGAGGTGCTTGAAAAGGCGGCGAGCGAGCTTGGCGAAGAGACGGGCGCGGAGTTCTTCGCGGTTCCTGCCGATGTCGGCAATCCGGACTCCGTTCGCGCGCTCTTCGATGCGATTGCGGAAAAATACGGACGGCTCGATCTCCTGGTCAACAATGCCGGCGTCACCGTGCCTGGTGTGGCGCTGGAAGAGGTTTCCTTCGAGCAGTGGAACGCCATCGTCGCCGCCAATCTCACCGGCGCCTTTCTCTGCACCCAGCAGGCCTTCCGGCTGATGAAGAGCCAGAGCCCGCGCGGCGGGCGCATCATCAACAACGGCTCGGTCTCCGCCACGACGCCGCGTCCGAATTCCGCGCCTTACACGGCGACGAAGCACGCCATCACGGGGCTGACCAAATCCACCGCTCTCGACGGGCGCGAATTCGACATCGCCTGCGGCCAGATCGATATCGGCAATGCCGCAAGCGACATGACGACGAGGATCGCGGCCGGGGTGCTGCAGGCAAACGGCAGCATCGCCGCGGAAGCGACGATCGACCCGGCCCATATTGCCGATGCGGTCGTCTACATGGCGGGCCTGCCGCTCGGCGCCAACGTGCTGACCATGACCGTCATGGCGACGAAAATGCCCTTCGTCGGGCGAGGGTGAGACGGCGGGCTGCAGCCTGACGAAAACGACATAGATACAGTGCTTGCGTAATGCTCATGATCTGGGAGGAGGGAGTATGGCAAACGTTCAATTCGCGGATGTCCGGAAATCATTCGGCGCGCATCCCGTCATCAAGGGGGTGGACATCGATATCGCCGATGGGGAATTCGTCATCCTCGTCGGCCCCTCGGGCTGCGGCAAATCCACGCTTCTGAGGATGCTGGCCGGGCTCGAGAACATTTCCGGCGGCGAGATCAAGATCGGCGGGCGCGTCGTCAACACGCTGCCGCCGAAGGACCGCGACATTGCCATGGTGTTCCAGAATTATGCGCTCTATCCGCATATGACGGTGGAGCAGAACATGGGCTTTTCGCTCATGCTCAACAAGGCACCGAAAGCGGAAGCCGAAAAGCGGGTGAAATATGCCGCGGGCATCCTCGGCCTCGACAAGCTGCTCGACCGCTATCCGCGCCAGCTTTCCGGCGGCCAGCGCCAGCGCGTCGCCATGGGCCGCGCCATCGTGCGCAATCCCGAGGTCTTCCTGTTCGACGAGCCGCTTTCCAACCTCGATGCGAAACTGCGCGTCGCCATGCGCGCCGAGATCAAGGAACTGCATCAGCGACTGAAGACGACGACGGTCTACGTCACCCATGACCAGATCGAGGCAATGACGATGGCCGACAAGATCGTCGTCATGCATGACGGCATCGTCGAGCAGATCGGTTCGCCGCTCGAACTCTACGACCGCCCCGCCAATCTCTTCGTCGGCGGCTTCATCGGCTCGCCGGCGATGAACATGATCCATGGCAGGCTCGATCCCGAAAATGCCACGCAATTCGTCGCGGCCAACGGCACGCGGCTGCCGGTCGCCAATCCGCCGGCAAGTGCTGTGGGCCGCGACCTCGTCTACGGGCTGCGGCCCGAATATATCTCGCTCGATCCGAACGGCCTGCCGGCCGAAATCGTGGTGATCGAGCCGACCGGCTATGAGACGCATCTGACCGTCCGCCTCGGCGGCAGCGAGGTCAGCTGCGTCTTCCGCGAGCGTGTCGATGCCCGCCCGGGCGAGGCCATCCGCGTGGCGATCGACGCCAAGCATGTTCATCTCTTCGATGCCGAGGGCGGCAGGAGATTGACCGACTGATGCCATCCGGCGGCCGCACGGAAGAGGAGGAGTCTTCCCGACCGCCGGAGCGCAAGCGTTCCCCGGAGCCTGCTCTCCCGGAAATGCCAGGCCGCCGTTCACCAGCGGGAGGTGGACGCCGGAGAATTGCTCCCGCTGTTTCAATGAGGAGGAATCTCATGACGATCAAGAGACGTGAATTTCTTGCCGCATCGGCAGCCGTTGCCGGTGTCGCCGGCCTTGGCATCAAGCCATCCTTTGCGCAGGCCGAACCGACCTACACGCCGGAAAGCGGCGCAAGCCTCAGGCTGCTGCGTTGGACGCCGTTCGTGAAGGGCGATGAGGATGCGTGGATCGCCAATACCAAGAAATTCACCGAAGCCACAGGCGTGGAAGTGCGCATCGACAAGGAGAGCTGGGAGGACATCCGTCCGAAGGCCGCCGTTGCCGCCAATGTCGGCTCCGGCCCCGATCTCATCATGTGCTGGTTCGACGACGCGCATCAATATCCCGACAAGCTGGTCGATCTCACCGAACTCGGCAATTATCTCGGCAACAAGTATGAGGGCTGGTACGATGGCGTGAAGGGCTATGCCACCCGCGGCGACACCTTCATCGCCATGCCGCTGACGGCGATCGGCAATGCCGTCGTCTATCGCGACAGCCATGTGAAGGCCGCCGGCTTCAACGAATTCCCGAACGATACCGCTGGATTCCTCGAGCTTTGCAAGGCGATGAAGGCAAAGGGCACGCCCGCCGGCTTCCCGCACGGCAAGGCGGTCGGCGACGGCAACAATTACGCCCATTGGCTGCTCTGGAGCCATGGCGGCAAGATGGTCGACGAAAGCGGCACGGTGACGATCAACAGCCCGGAGACGCTGGCGTCGATCAACTATGCCAAGGAGCTCTACGCGACCTTCATTCCGGGCACCGAAAGCTGGCAGGACGTCAACAACAACCGCGCCTTCCTGGCCGGCCAGGTATCGCTGATCGCCAACGGCGTCTCGGTCTATTACACGGCGAAGAACGATCCGAAGCTCGCCGAGATCGCCAAGGACATGCGCACGACGAACTTCCCGATCGGACCGGTCGGCAAGAGCGTCGAGCTCTTCCAGACGAGCTCACTGCTGCTCTTCAAGCACAGCAAATATCCGGAAGCGGCCAAGGCCTACATCAAGTTCATGATGGAGGCGGACCAGATGAATGCCTGGATCCAGGGCTCCAGCGCCTATTGCTGCCAGCCGCTCAAGGCCTTCGCCAAGAACCCGATCTGGACTGCCGATCCTGTTCACGCGCCCTATGCGCGCGCCTCGGAAAAGCTGCGCCCGAACGGTTATGCCGGCCCGCTCGGCTACGCCTCGGCGGCAACCATGGCCGACTATGTGCTGGTCGACATGTACGCCGCCGCCGTCACCGGCCAGAAGTCGCCGGAAGACGCGATGAAGGAAGCCGAACGCCGGGCGAACCGCTACTATCGCGTCTGATCCGGAGCCGAGGCTTGCGGCATGCCTGATATCCGGCATGCCGCATCGTCCTCAAGGACTGAATGCAATCTGGAGACCAGCAATGTCGACCTTGAAATCCGGGGATACGCGCGGCCCCTCGCTCCTGCAGAACAACAATGTGCTCGGCTTTCTCTTCATGCTGCCGGCGGCCGTGTTTCTCGTCTGCTTCCTGACTTATCCCCTCGGGCTCGGGGTCTGGCTTGGCTTTACCGATACGCGGATCGGCCGGGACGGCATCTTCATCGGCTTGGAGAACTATCAGTTCCTGGCCGATGACGCGGTTTTCTGGCTGTCGGTCTTCAACACCATCCTCTACACGCTGGTCGCCTCGGTGCTGAAATTCGCGCTCGGCCTCTGGCTGGCGCTGCTTCTGAACCAGCACCTTCCGTTCAAATCCTTCTTCCGGGCGATCGTGCTTTTGCCCTGGGTGGTACCAACAGTGCTTTCGGCGCTGGCCTTCTGGTGGATTTACGATTCCCAGTTCTCGATCGTTTCCTGGTCGCTGATGAAGCTCGGCCTGATCGACGCGCCGATCAACTTCCTCGGCGACCCCACAAATGCGCGCATATCGGTCATCGTCGCCAATGTCTGGCGCGGCATTCCCTTCGTGGCGATCTCGCTGCTCGCCGGCCTGCAGACCATCCCGGCCTCGCTGCAGGAAGCGGCCTCGCTCGACGGTGCGACCAGCTGGCAGCGCTTCCGCTATGTGACGCTGCCGATGCTGACGCCGATCATCGCCGTCGTCATGACCTTCTCGGTGCTCTTCACCTTCACGGATTTCCAGCTGATCTACGTGCTGACCAAGGGCGGGCCGGTCAACGCCACCCATCTGATGGCCACGCTCTCGTTCCAGCGCGGCATTCCGGGCGGGCAGCTCGGCGAGGGGGCGGCCATCGCCGTCGCCATGGTGCCCTTCCTGCTCGGCGCCATCATGTTCAGCTTCTTCGGTCTGCAGCGCCGCAAATGGCAGCAGGGCGGCCAGGATTAAGGAGAAACGAATGTCGACCAATCTCAAAACGGCCGATGAGGTCCTGACCGACAATGCCGAGGGCATGAGCTATCTGAACCGCCTGCCGCGGCGCGTGGTGATGCTCTATTTGCCGATGGCGGTCTTCGTCTTCGTGCTGCTCTTTCCCTTCTACTGGATGGCGATCACCGCGGTGAAGCCGAACGAGCAGCTGACGGACTACAACAATTACAGCCCGTTCTGGGTGGTCGGGCCGACGTTCGACCACATCAAATACCTCTTCCTGGAAACCTCCTATCCGGGCTGGCTGTGGAATACGATGCTGGTGGCCGTCGGCTCGACAGCGCTGTCGCTGGTCGCCTCGGTGTTCGGCGCCTATGCGATCGAGCGCGTGCGCTTCACCGGCTCGCGGCAGATCGGCCTCGTCATCTTCCTCGCCTATCTCATTCCGCCGTCGATCCTCTTCATCCCGCTCGCCTTCATCGTCTTCAAGCTCGGGATCTACGATTCGCGCCTGGCGCTGATCTTCACCTATCCGACCTTCCTCATTCCCTTCTGCACCTGGCTGCTGATGGGCTATTTCCGCTCGATCCCGTTCGAGCTGGAGGAGAGCGCGCTGGTGGACGGCGCCAACCGCTGGCAGATCCTCGTCAAGATCATCCTGCCGCTTGCGGTACCGGGCCTGATCTCGGCCGGCATCTTCGCCTTCACGCTCTCCTGGAACGAATTCATCTACGCGCTGACCTTCATCCAGTCCTCGGAGAACAAGACCATCCCGGTCGGCGTGCTGACCGAGCTGGTGCGCGGCGACGTATTCGAATGGGGATCGCTGATGGCGGGCGCGCTGTTCGGCTCGCTGCCTGTGGTCATCCTCTATTCCTTCTTCGTCGACTATTACGTGTCGTCGATGACGGGCGCGGTGAAGGAGTAGCTGTAACCGTTTCCGCGGCCGGGTGATGTGGTTTTCATCCCCGCCGCGAAATGCTGATCAGTTCGGCTCTATCGGACGAACTGCTTCACGAAATCGGCGCCGAGGCCGACCTTCTGATAATGGGCGGCGCACATGTCGATCTTGGTGAAGACATCTTCGAAGCCGGTGTGCTCGCCGTTTTCGTCGACATAGTACATGCAGCCCGAAATGTTGAAGAAGGTGATCATCTCCTCGACATCGTCAGGCACGGTCAGCGTATGGGTCTCGCCGGGCGGCTCGAAGACGTAGGATCCTTCGGTAGCGGTCCAGTCATGTTCGAGGTAGCGCCAGCGGCCCTTGATGACATAGCCGTGGACAGGTCCGGGGTGGCGGTGACGGCTGAGGATACCGGCGCGCCGCACCCGCAGGAGATTGCACCAGCCGCCCTGCAGCGTGTTCAGCATCAGCGGGCGGAACCAGACATCGGGCGCCTGCGGAACCCAGATCCGTTCATCTTCGGGAACCGCCGCGACGACGATCTCGGGCGGCGACATCGGGTGGACAGATTGATAGGCCATGGAACCTCTCTCTTTTCAGGCTGCGGCATAGCCGCCATCGACCGGCAGGATGGCGCCGGTCATGAAGCCGGCCGCTTCGGAGCACAGGAAGACGATCGGGCCGGCGACGTCCTCCGGTCTTCCCCAGCGGCGCATCGGCGTGCGCTGCAGGATGGGCTCGGCGCGGCTTGCGTCTTCGTAGAGGGGACGGGTCAGCTCGGTGGCGATCCAGCCGGGCGCCACCGCATTGACCCTGATATTGTCCGCCGCCCAGGCAACGGCCAGCGATTTGGTGAGCTGCGCGATGCCGCCCTTGCTGGCGGTGTAGCCAGGCACGGCAGGTCCGCCGAAGAAGGACAGCATGGAGGCGGTATTGACGATCGCGCCACCCTCTCGCGCCAGCAGCGGCTTGGCCGCGACGCAGACCCGCATGGTGCCGGAGAGATTGACGTCGATCACCTCGGAGAAGGTGGCGGGATCGAATTCCGCGCCGCCACGCCGGATGAGGCCGGCGCAGTTGACGACCGCATCGAGCCTGTCGAAGGAACCGACCAGCCTGTCGACGGCGGCCTGGTCGCGCACGTCGAGCACGGCGCCGGCAAGACCTTCCCGCTTCGGCATGGCCTCGATTTCGGCGGCGTCGATCCCCGTCGCCGTCACCCGATAGCCGGCGTCACAAAGCGCCAGAGCTGCCGCTAGCCCGATGCCGCGTCCGCCGCCCGTCACCAGTGCGTGTTTCATCCGTCAGCCTCTCCGCTCAGGAACGCCAGAACCTTTTCTCTCACGGGAATGGGCGCCACGGCGCCATAACCCTTCGTGGAAAGCGCGGCGGCCGCATTGGCATATCGTGCGGCCTCGACCGGGCTCGCATCGCGCGCCAGCATCGAAAGAAACGCCCCATCGAACGTATCGCCGGCACCGGTGGCGTCAACCGTCTGCACTTTCCGGCCTGGGATGCGGATGCGTTCGCTTGGCGTCGCGACGAGCGCGCCATCGGCGCCCATCTTTAGCACGACGAGCGGCGTGCCGAGTTGCAGGTAAAAATCCACGATGGCATCCGGGTCGTCAAGGCCGGTCAGCGCGGTCGCATCCTCCAGACTCGGGAGAATGACGTCGCAAAGCGGAATGGTCGCATGCACGATCGCGCGGGCGCGGTCGAGCGGCCAAAGCTTCAGGCGCAGATTGGTGTCGTAGGAGACTTTGACGCCGGCCTTGGAGGCTGCCGCGATCGCCGCAAAGACGGTATCGGTCGCGGTCGCGCTGATCGCCTGGCTGATGCCGGAGACATGCAGGTATCCGGCCGAGCCGATATAATCGAGCGGCAACGCCTCGGGCGCCATCCGGCTTGCCGCCGAGCCTGCCCTCAAATAGCTGAAGACATGCCCTTTCGGGCCGTGCGTGACGAAATAGACGCCGGTATGAGCCGAGGGATCGCGGACAATCCGGCTTGCATCGACATTCTCCCGCGTCCACAGCTCCATGAAGGCGTCGCCGAAAGCATCTGCGCCCAGGGCCGTCAGGTAGCCGACGCGGGCGCCTTGCCGGGCTGCGGCGATGGCGGCGTTGGAGGTGTCGCCGCCGTGCCCGAGCCTATAGTCGGCGCCGTTTTCCTGACCCTTGGCCTGGTTGAATTCGATCAGCGGTTCGCCGAGTGCAACGATATCGAGTTTCATGTCCTCAGATCCGCCCGTATTTCGCCAGCCCTTCCCGCAGCGATCCCGCCTCGATGATCAGCTTGGCCTGCTCGAGCTCCCGGTCGTCGATTTCCGTGGACATCAACAGCACGGCTTCGGCATGCTCGCGCGGCACGACGACGACGCCGTCGACATCGGCGACGATGATATCTCCCGCATGGACGATGACGCCGCCGATCATCACCGGCTCGTTGGCGGAATAGGTGCGGAACCTGCCGAGCGTCGTTCCCGGCGAAACCGAGCGGGAGAAGACCGGGAAATCGTAGTCGCGGCGGATTTCGGTGATATCCCGCACGCCGCCGTCGAGCACGGCGCCCTCATGCTTGTTGGCAACGGCGCCGGCGGTCATCAGCCCGCCCCAGACGGCGACGTTCTTCTCACCGCTGATGGCGATGCAGATGACGCTGCCGGGGGCGCTCTGGTCGATCGCGTCGAGCGCATGCTGCGGCGGCAGGAATTCGTCGGTCGGTCCTTCGAGGATCGTCACGGCCGGGCCGACGATCTTCCTGTCGTTGATGCGCGGCTTGACCGTCTCGTCCATGAAGCCGGTCTTGCCGGCAATCTTGTCCACCGCGTCGGCGACGGATGCCGTCGCCACTCTGCGGAAGCCGGCGATCAGTTCGTCCAAGGTCATGCTTATTCTCCTGTTCGGTTCTATGGATTGAGCGCGGGCGCGTCGTCCCAGCGGTTGACCCAGTTGAGGGGCTTTTCGTCGTTGAAGATGCGGGCGATTTCCTCGCTCGCCTTGCGGCGGAGGTCGCGCACGGATTCCTCGGAATACCAGCCGGTATGGTCGCTCACGACCACGTTCTGGAGGCTGAGAAGCGGGGTGTCGGGCGGCGGCGGCTCCTCCTCGAAGACATCGAGGCCGGCGCCGAATATCCGCTGCTCGGCGAGCGCCTGATGAAGTGCTGCCGTATCGACGAGGCCGCCGCGCGACGTGTTGATGAGGATAGCGTTCGGCTTCATCAGCGCGAGGCGCTCCCGGCGGATGATGTGGTGGGTATCGGCGGTCAGCGGCGCGTGGAGCGAGATGACGTCCGCATCGGTGCAGAGCGTTTCCAGGCTGCTGAGTTCGATGCCGTCAGGTGCCGCCTTCAGAAAGGGATCGAAGACGAGCGTCCTGCCATAGCCAAGCGCGCGCGCCTTGCGATGAAAGGCGCTGGCGATGCGGCCATAGCCGATGAGCCCGAGCGTGCCGCCGCGAAGCCTGTACATGGGTTCCGTCCGGGCGACGTTCCACACGCCCCTGCGCACCGCCCGGTCCCGCGATACGACCCGGCGGGCGACTGCGAAGAGCAGGGCAAGCGCGTGGTCGCTGACTTCCTCGACCCCGTAATCCGGCACGTTGGCGACATAGATGCCGCGCGCGGCGGCCGTCGCGCGGTCGATATTGTCGACGCCGACGCCATAGCGGACGATCGCCCGGCATGCCGGCATCGCCGCGATCGCCTCGGCATCGACGGGGCTTTCGCGCACAAGCACGGCATCGGCCCCGATCACGGCGCGCCGCACCTCTGCGGCGCGCCCATGGCACGGTCTCTCGACAACGCGCGCATCGAAGGATGCAAGCACGGCCTCTTCGATTTCGGTTCCGCCATAACCCTCGTCGAGAATGACGACGAGGGGCTGCTGCCGATGCTGCGATGTCATGGACGTGTTCACGCTCTCACCTTCACTGGCTCTTGGCTGCTTCTTCTTCGGCCTTGACGAGCTTATCCACCCACTCGGCGCCGACAGCCTGTTCGAGATGCGCGCGCACCGCGGGCTGGGCGAGCTTGCGGAACGCATCGATTTCGGCAGCCGTCGGGACATAGACTTCCAAGCCGACGCCGGAGAGGGTCTTTTCGGCCGCGAGATCCTGGGCGCGGGTCATGTCGCGATGGATGGTGCGGGCCTCGACCACACAGCTGTCGACCGCCTTCTTCTCGACATCGGTCAGGCCCTGATAGAAGACGTCGCTGATCAGATAGGCGTGCAGGCTGTAGACGTGCCCGTCGAGCGTTGCGTATTTCTGGCTCTGGTAGAGGCTCGCCGCCATGATGTTGGTGGTGCCGTTCTCCTGGCCGTCCACCGCGCCCTGCGACAGCGCTGCTGGCAGTTCACCCCAGTCGATCGCCGAGGGGCTGGCGCCGAGGCTCTCGATGAGCTTGATGAAGACCGGCGCCGGCTGGACGCGCATCTTCAGGCCCTTGAGATCGTCGGGCGACTTGATCGGGTGCTTGGAATTGGTGAAGTGGCGGATGCCGTTATCGGCATAGGCGAGCAGCCGGATACCGGTCGCCTTCAGCATGCCATCGGCGAATTCCTGGCCGAACGGGCCGTCGAGCACCTTGTAGGCGGTCTCGTGATCCGGGAAGAGATAGGGAAGGGCGAAGATGTCGAAAGTCGGATAGACGCTCGATATGCCGCCGTCGTGGACGACCGCCATCTCGATCGAGCCGAGCTTGAGCCCTTCGAGCGCCGCTGTGGCGTTTCCGAGCTGGCCGGCCGGGAAGATCTGCACGTCGATCGAACCGGACGTCGCCTTTTCCACGCAGGCTTCGAAGGCGAGCGCCGCCTTGTGCTTGGGCTGGTCCTCGCGGCCCGGCTGGAAGTGCTCGTATTTCAGCACTTTGGGCGCGGCCATCGCCGTCGTCGCACTCAGCGCGACGGCTGCCGCCGCAAGCCATGAAGTCAGATTTCGAACCATTTTCATTCCTCCTCAATGATGGCGATGGTTTTAACGCAGGTAGCCGAAGGCATTCGGCAGCCACGTGCTGAAGCCCGGCACGAAGGTGAGCAGGGCGAGCACGACGATCTCCGCCCCAAGCAGGGGCCAGAGTTCACGGACCAGGGCGTTCATCGGCACCTTGGTGACGAGCGACGTCACGAAGAGGAGACCTCCGACGGGCGGCGTGATCATGCCGAGCGTGAGGTTGAGGATGACGACCATGGCGAATTGCAGGGAGTTGATATCCATCGCATCGGCGACCGGCGCCAGGATCGGCACCAAGATCATCACGCCGGGCAGGGGCTCCATGAAGATGCCGAACAGCAGCAGGAAAATATTGACGGCGATCAGGAAGCCGATCGGGCCGAGGCCCAGCGAAACGATGAACTCGGAAATCGCCTGCGGGATCTGCAGCACGGTCAGCGCCCAGGCGAAGGCATCGGAGGTCGAGATGATCAGCATCACTGAAGCCGTCATGATCGCGGTGCGGACCAGGATCGCCGGGATCTTGTCGAGCGTCAGCGTGCGATAGACGAACCGGCCGGCGATCCAGGCATAGAAGACCGCGACTGCGGACGCTTCCGTCGGCGTAAAGGCGCCGGAATGGATGCCGCCGAGAATGATAAGCGGCAGGAGCAGGGCCGGAAGCGCGCGCCAGGTGATGACGGCGAATTCCGCCCAGGATGGGCGCGCCTCGAAGCTGCGATAGTCGCGCCGGACCGAAATCCAGTAGTTTACCGCCAGAAGCGCGGAGCTGATCATGATACCGGGAACGATGCCGGCGAGAAACAGCCCGGTGACGCTGACGCTGTTGTCGGTCAGGGCATAGATGACCATGATGATCGAGGGCGGAATGATCGGGCCGACGATCGCGGCCGATGCCGTCATGGCCGCGGCGTAACCGGGGCTATAGCCGGTTTCGCGCATCATCTTGGCGATGATCGAGCCGGGACCCGCCGCATCCGCCAGCGCCGAACCGCTGATGCCCGAGAAAAAGGTCATTGTCAGAATATTGGCATGTCCGAGACCGCCGCGCATGTGCCCGACGCAGGCCGATGCGAAGCGCAGCAGCACATCGGTCAGCCTGCCGCCGCTCATCAGTTCCGCCGAGAGCAGGAAGAACGGAATGGCCAGAAGCGGGAAACTGTCGAGCCCGGCGAAGAAGCGCTGGGGAATGACCATGGCCGGGAAGCGGCCGTCATAGAGAACGGCGGCGAGCGTGGACAGGCCGAGCGTGATGGCGATCGGCACGCCGATGACGAGCGTCACCAGAAAGGAGATGATCAGGACGGCACTCATATGACGCTGAACTCTGCGGCCTTGGCCTGATCTTCGGCGGTCGTCCGGTGCGCGACCATCTGGCGTGCGATCATCAGCGTATGGACGAGCATCAGCACCGAGCCGATCGGAATGGCGAGATAGACGGCGCCGAGCGAAAGCCTGAGAACCGCGCTTTCCTGCCGCCATGCAAACAGCGAATACTGGAAGCCGAACCAGGCGACGGCGGCGAAGAAGGCGAGGATGGACGCCAGCACGAAGACGCGCAGCGCATGGCCCCAGCGCGCCGGCAGCGCATTCTGAAAATTGTCGATGGCGATATGGGCGCCTTCGCGCATGGCGAGGCCGACGGCGAGCCAGGCGACCCAGATCATCATGTAGCGGGTGATTTCCTCGACCCAAGGCAGCGACATGCCGGCCAGATAGCGCAGCACCACATTGGCAAAGACCAGCACCGCCATGACCAAGAGAAGTCCGCCGACGGCAAACTGGTTGGCCCGGATGAAGGCCTGTTCGAATTTCAAGAGCATGAGATATCTCCGGCGGAGTGCCGCAGGCGTGCGGCACTCCGCGCGCTGCGTCAGTTGAGATAGGGTTCGGCCTTCACCGACAGGCGCCAGATGGTGAAGTTCGGAACGGCGGGGTCCTTGAAGTTCATGTCGCCGTCCACCCAGAGATTCAGGTGGTTGGAGATGGCATGAAGCGTGCCGTCCGGAGCCCAGGCGAGCGTATCCGGCCAGGCCATTTCGGGATGGTAGGCGATCTCAGTCAGCCGCCGGGACGCCGGATCCCACTTGAGCACGCCGTTGAGCTGCAGCGCGGTGAGATAGACGTTGCCGTCCTTGTCCGCGGTGAGACCATCGGTGTTGGAGGGCAGGACCGCTTCGACACGGATGGCGGCTTCGAGCTCGGCTTCCGAGACTTTCGGATCGCGCAGCAATGCGGTGGGCAGGGAGTAGAGCGTATTGCCGGTCAGGTTGGTCCAGTAGAGCGACTTCTTGTCGCCGGAGAGCGCGATACCGTCTGCGCCGGTGCGCATGCGGCCGTTCTTCAGCACCTGGCGGCCATCGATGGCGAAGCTGAAATTGGGCTCGTCATTGGTGAATTTGGTGGCGTGCAATACGCGGCGGGCCGCGTTGGCCTTGCGGTCGTAGACGATGAGGCCGCCGCAGAGCGGATCGGAGAAGATGCCGCTATCCGTGATATAGGCGAAGCCCGCCTCGTTATCGACGACGACGTCGTTCAGGAAGGAGCACTTCTTGTCCGAGACCTCGGGGCCGAATTCGAGCCGCTGGATTTCCTTGTTGGCCTTGATGTCCCAGAGGACGAGCTTTTCGTCCTTCGCACCCGAAGGCTTGCCGGCGACGTGACCCTGGTCGAGAAGCCACATGACGTCGTTCTCGTCGACCTCGAAACCGAGCACGGCCTTCAGGCCGTCGGGATTGGCGACGGCATTGAGCTCCTCCGACGGAAAGGCCTCAAGTTCATAGGTTTCGCCTGTCTTGACGAGTTTCGACACGGTGGCCGGCGTATCGGCGCCGCCCCAGCGCGCCGTCGTCACATACATATTGCCGGCGGAATCGAATTTCAGGCCCTGCACCAGGGTCTTGCCGAAGAGCGGGCTTGCCTTCCACTTAGCGGCGGCTTCCTCGTTCTTGATCTTGTAAGGCAGGCTTGCCCAACGCGCGACGGGCTCCACGCCCTTGTCGTCGGCGCGCGCGCCACCCGCAATCATCATGCCGGCCAGCACGGCGGCAATCGTCAATCCAATATGTCTCATATCAGGTCGTCCTCCCAAACGGCGCTTAACTTCCTCCGCCAAACTGCTACCTTAGGCACCAGTTGAAAACTAAGGTAGCAGTTTTTTCTGGTCTGTAAAGGGTGGAGTTTGCTATGTCTGAACCGGGAATCGGCGGGAGGCGAAGAATGGCTGGCGGTGGCGAGGACAGGAAAACCGGGAAACTTTCGCGGCCGGCGCTGCTGGTCGACGAGGTGATGCGGGCCATTCGCGAGATGATCGTGGAGGGCAGGGTGCTGCCCGGCGAGCGCCTGTCCGAGAATGCGCTTGCGGCCGAACTCGGCGTATCGACAACGCCGGTGCGCGAGGCGATCGCGCTGCTGCGGCGCCAGGGACTGGTGACCGTGCAGCCGCAGTCGGGCACCTATGTCTTCGAGCTGCAGGCGGGCGAGCTGAACCAGCTCTGCGAATTGCGGTTCGCGCTGGAGCCCGCCGCCGTCCAACTGGCGCTCGAAAACCCCGACACGCCGCTCGCCGACGAGCTTGCCGTTATCGTCGAAGATATGAAGAAAGCCCAGGCGGAGGGCCGGGTACGCGATTATCTGGCGCTCGACACCGCTTTCCACGACGCGATCATCGCCGCTTCAGGAAATCCCTATTTCACCAGCGCCTATGCCTTGATCGGCGCCAAGATGGCGGCGCTGCGCAACCGGCTGGGCAGCGATCCGCACCACATGGAAAAATCCATGCGCGAGCATGTCGAGATTACCGAGGCGATCAGGGCGCGCAACCTGGAGCTCGCGGCGCGCATCCTCGTGCGCCACATCGCACGGAAGGAAGGCTCCTATTGGGAGCATCTCGACCCGGAAAATTCCGCGCGCATGGAACGCACCGCCTTGTCGACGACGCTCCATTCCAAGTGACGGCTGGGGCAACAGCCGTGGGGCTCGGTCTGCGTCGCTGCCATTGAAAATCAGGGTTGCTCCCTAAGTGTCCTGATGAAATCCGCTAGCGGATGAATCGACGGGGTTGTCGGCAACAGCGGCTCGAGAGCCGCCGCGATCGCCCGGCAATCATCCGCCGAAAGGGAGCGGAGATTCGACGACACCTTGTTGTAAGCAGGCGTCCCGCGCGAAGCGAGGGAACGATTTATGACGAACTGCTCCACTTCGCCATCGGACCGTTGTACAAACAACGCGAGTGATCCGCCGTCGGAGGCAAAGGCGCTGTCGGAAACGGATTTGAACATTTACCCTCCATCCAGGGATCGCCTCGGCGAGCTATGCTCAAGGCCTTCGGCTGATCAGTTTACGGTAATCGACATGTCCTGACCATGAGGATCGAGCCGATATGGAAACCGACTGGAGCATCGGGTTCGTCGTGGCTGGCATCGTTGCCGGTCAACTTCCAGGGTACACGGCAAGGGCCTCGGGTCTTTCACTGCCTCGGCAGGGCTGCAATCATTTTGCGTCCGGCCGCCAATTCTTTATTGCAATTCATTCGCAATTGCAGAATATGAAGGGACCGGGGTCGTCTCTTTGCGAACTGTCATGAGGGCAGGCCCCGATTGTGAATTGCAATTCACTCTCAATAGCAACCGGAGACATCCATGCTCGATAAGGTAAGACGGTCGGTTCTGATCGGGATGATGGGAGCGGCATTTGCGGTCGTGCTGACGGTTCTGCCGGCATCGGCGCAGGAAAAATTCAAGGCGGTGACGACGTTCACCGTCATCGCCGACATCGCCAAGAACGTCGCGGGCGACGCGGCGATCGTTGAATCCATCACCAAACCGGGCGCGGAAATCCACAACTATCAGCCGACCCCGGGCGATATCCAGCGGGCCCAGGGCGCCCAGCTCGTCCTCTGGAACGGGCTCAATCTCGAACGCTGGTTCGAGAAATTCTTCCACAATCTGAAAGACGTGCCTGAAGTCACCGTCTCCACCGGCGTCGAGCCGATGGGCATTTCCGAAGGCCCCTATGAGGGCAAGCCGAACCCGCATGCCTGGATGTCGCCGACGGCGGCGCTGATCTATGTCGACAATATCCGCGATGCCTTCGTGAAGTACGATCCCGCCAATGCCGAGACCTACAAGGCCAATGCCGAGGCCTACAAGGAGAAGATCAAGGCGACGATCGAACCCATCAAGACACAGCTTGCCGCCGTGCCCGAGGCCAAGCGCTGGCTGGTTTCGAGCGAAGGCGCCTTCTCCTATCTCGCCCGCGATTTCGGCCTGAAGGAACTCTATCTGTGGCCGATCAACGCCGATCAGCAGGGCACGCCGCAGCAGGTGCGCAAGGTGATCGACGCCGTCCGCAAGAACGGCATCACCGTCGTCTTTTCCGAAAGCACCATCTCGTCCAAGCCCGCCGAACAGGTGGCGCGGGAGACGGGCGCCAAATATGGCGGCGTTCTCTATGTCGACTCGCTGAGCGAGGCCGATGGCCCGGTTCCGACCTATCTCGATCTCCTCAAGGTCACGTCGGAAACCATCGCCAAGGGCCTGGCGTCCTCGTCCTGATCGGCCGATAGGGGCCTCGCCTGCGGGCGGGGCCTGTTCATGTGTTTATGGGGGTATTGTTTGATGAGTGTTCAACCCGGCCGGCAGAAGCAGGCCGCATCCGGTTTCGAGGGGACCGGGATCCTGGTGGACGGCGCGACCGTCACCTATCGCAATGGCCATACGGCGCTGCGGGAGGCGAGCTTCGCCATTCCCACCGGCACGATCACCGCGCTGGTCGGCGTCAACGGCTCGGGAAAATCGACCCTCTTCAAGTCGATCATGGGCTTCGTGCGCCTCGCCAGGGGCGATATCCGCGTGCTCGGCATGCCGGTCAAGGACGCGCTGCGAAAGAACCTCGTCGCCTATGTGCCTCAGGCCGAAGAGGTCGACTGGAACTTCCCCGTTCTAGTCGAGGACGTGGTGATGATGGGCCGCTACGGCCACATGGGCATGATGCGCATTCCCAAGGCCGCCGATCATCAGGCGGTGGCGGCAGCACTTGCCCGCGTCAACATGAGCGAGTTCCGCAAGCGCCAGATCGGCGAACTTTCCGGCGGCCAGAAGAAGCGGGTCTTCCTCGCCCGCGCGCTGGCGCAGGACGGAAAGGTCATCCTGCTCGACGAGCCGTTTACCGGCGTCGACGTCAAGACCGAGGAGCAGATCATCAAGCTGCTTCGCGAGCTGCGCGACGAGGGCCGCGTCATGCTGGTTTCGACCCACAATCTCGGCTCCGTGCCGGAATTCTGCGACCGGACAATCCTGATCAAGGGCACGGTGCTCGCCTATGGGCCGACCTTCGAGACCTTCACCCAGGACAACCTGGAGAAGGCCTTCGGCGGCGTGCTGCGCCATTTCGTGCTGAACGACGCCCAGAGCGGCAGGCCGACATCGATCGGCCTGATCAGCGACGACGAACGCCCGCTCGTGCTTCGCGGCGGCAAGGCGACCGCGGGCGCGTCCGACGGGGAAGGCGGAGGCTGGGAATGACGGACATTCTCCTTGAGCCCTTCACCTATAATTACATGCTGACCGCCATGTGGGTCTCGGCCCTTGTCGGCGGCGTCTGCGCCTTCCTCTCCTGTTACTTGATGCTGAAGGGCTGGTCGCTGATCGGCGACGCGCTCTCGCATGCAATCGTCCCCGGAGTGGCCGGCGCCTATATGCTCGGCCTTCCCTTCTCGATCGGCGCTTTCTTTTCCGGCGGGCTTGCCGCCGCCGCCATGCTTTTCCTCAATCAGCGCACCAGGCTGAAGGAAGACGCCATCATCGGCCTGATCTTCTCCTCCTTCTTCGGGCTCGGCCTGTTCATGGTGTCGCTCCAGCCGACGGCGGTGAACATCCAGACGATCGTGCTCGGCAATATCCTTGCCATCACGCCAGAGGATACGCTGCAGCTCGCCATCATCGGCTTCGTGTCGCTCGCCATCCTGCTCGTCAAATGGAAGGACCTGATGGTCACCTTCTTCGACGAGAACCATGCCCGTTCGATCGGCCTCAACCCGACCATGCTCAAGATCCTGTTCTTCACGCTGCTTTCCGCCTCCACCGTCGCGGCCCTGCAGACCGTCGGCGCATTTCTGGTCATCTGCATGGTGGTGACGCCGGGCGCAACCGCCTATCTGCTGACCGATCGTTTCCCGCGGCTTCTGCTCATCGCCGTGGTCATCGGCTCGGTCACCAGCTTCGTCGGCGCCTATGCAAGCTACTTCCTCGACGGAGCGACCGGCGGCATCATCGTCGTGCTGCAGACGGCGATCTTCCTGACCGCATTCTTCCTCGCACCCAAGCACGGCCTGCTGGCGGCGCGCCGAAGGGCCGCCGAGGCGCTGGAGGCGGCGCGATGAACATTGCCGAAATGCTGCTGTCGCCCTTCCAGTTCGAATTCATGGTCAATGCGCTTGTCATTTCGGTGCTGGTCGCCGTGCCGATGGCGCTGCTGTCCTGCTTTGTGGTGCTCAAGGGCTGGTCGCTGATGGGCGATGCGATCAGCCACGCGGTGTTTCCCGGCGTGGTCATCGCCTATATCGTCGGCTTTCCCTATGCCGTAGGCGCTTTCGTGGCCGGCATGTTCTGCGCCATCGCCACCGGCTTCCTGAAGGACAACAGCCGCATCAAGCAGGATACGGTGATGGGCATCGTCTTCTCCGGCATGTTCGGGCTCGGCCTGGTGCTCTATGTCAAGATCCAGTCCGACGTGCATCTCGACCATATCCTGTTCGGCGACATGCTCGGCGTCTCCTGGCCCGACATTGCGCAGGCGGGTGCGATCGCCGCGGTCACGGCAGGCATTCTCGGCGTGAAGTGGAAGGATTTCCTGCTGCACGCTTTCGATCCGACGCAGGCAAAGGCGGTCGGGCTCAGGATCGGTTTCCTGCATTACGGCCTGCTCGCCCTCATCTCGCTCACCATCGTCGGCGCCCTGCAGGCGGTCGGCATCATCCTTTCGATCGCCATGCTGATCGGCCCCGGCGCCATCGCCTTCCTGCTGACCCGCAAGTTCAGCACCATGCTCATCCTGTCGGTCGCCATCGCCGTCACCGGTTCCTTCGCCGGCGTCTACCTGTCCTTCTTCATCGACAGCGCGCCCGCGCCGACCATCGTGCTCGTTCTCGCCATCGGCTTCGTGCTGGCCTTCATCCAGGCCACGCGCCAAGCCGCCCGGATCGATGCCGGCGAGACGGTTTAAGAAGGAACTGACGACAACTGCCTGCCCAGCGCAGGCCGCGATGAATCACCCCTTTACAACTAACATGTTAGCCTGCTACACCTGACCCATCAGCTGGGAGGAATGAAGTTGACATCTAAATTCGGGCTTTCCGTCGCTCTTGCCACGCCGTTCGACAGCGACGGCAACATTGCGATCGAAGCGATGATCGCGCAGGCGCGGCGCTGCCTTGCCGCCGGATGTTCCAGCGTGACGCTGTTCGGGACGACGGGCGAGGGGTCCTCGATCGGAAGCCGGGAACGGGAACGCGTCGTCGCCGCCTTCCTCGATGCCGGCATCGCGGCAAGGAACATCATCGTCGGCGTGCTGGTCGATGCCGCCGAGGATGCGGCGGCGCAGGCCGGCCAGGCTCTTTCACTCGGCGCCCGAAATATTCTTCTTGCCCCGCCATCCTATTTCAAGAATGTCAGCGACGACGGCGTCTTCCAGTGGTTTTCGGCCGTCTTCGCCATGCTGGGCGACAAGGCGCGCGACATCATCGTCTACAACCTGCCTTCGGTCACCATGGTTCCGCTGACCGTGTCGCTGATCGGCCGTCTCAAGGCGGCCTTTCCCAATATCGTCACCGGCGTCAAGGATTCTTCCGGCGACTGGCCCTATACCGAAAGCCTGCTGAAGGCGCATAACGATCTCATCATCCTGGTGGGCGACGAACGGCACCTCGCCAAAGCCGTGCGGCTCGGCGGCCAGGGTGCGATCTCGGGCATGGCGAATTTCGCGCCCCGCGAACTCAGGCCGCTGGCCGAGGAGGGCAGGGACGACAGCCGCGTCGAGGATTTCGTGGTCGAGATTCTGAAACATCCCGTCA
This sequence comes from Rhizobium sp. J15, assembly GCF_002531825.1. GTDB lineage: Bacteria > Pseudomonadota > Alphaproteobacteria > Rhizobiales > Rhizobiaceae > Rhizobium. The sequence goes on from NZ_NWSX01000027.1 coordinate 35,738, forward strand.
TCCCGGCCGTGAAGGCGATGATCGCGCGCACTACGTCGGAGGAGAGCTGGATTGCGGTTCGTCCGCCGCTGGTTTCGATATCCAGCGAAGGGCAGGCGCAGCTCGCTCTTGCTTTCGATCATCTTTTCCGCTCGAAAGCCGCATAGGTCGGGCATGTTTGTGGAGGAGGCAATGGACGGAACGGAGGAGCAGCCGACACTGCGGGAAAAGGCGTATGCGAGCTTCACGCGCCATCTCCTTGCGCGTGACGTGCGCCCCGGCCAGTTCGTTTCCCAGCGCCGCCTCGTCGAGCTGACCGGGCTGCCGCTCGGCGCCATCCGCGAACTCATTCCGAGGCTCGAAGCCGAAGGGCTGATCAAGACCGTGCCGCAGCGGGGTCTGCAGATCGCCCACATCGATCTCAACCTCATTCGCGAAGCCTTCCAGCTGCGCGTCTTCCTGGAGAAGGAGGCCGTAGCGCTCTTCACCCGGTCCGCGTCGGACGAAACGATCGCCAGGCTTATCAAGCAGCATCGGGATATTGCCGATGCCATTCGAAGCGGCGACGGCTCGCACGAACTGGAACTGCGCGCGCAGGCCGTCGACTGGGGCATGCATGACGCCTTCATCGACGCGCTTGGCAATACCATCATCTCGAATGCCTACCGCGTGAACTCGATCAAGATGCGCCTGATCAGCCAGGACCGGTTCCGCATCGACGGCCACGTCGGGCCCGTGATGGGCGAACATCTGAAGGTGCTCGAGGCGATCGAGCGCCGATCGGCGGAGGACGCCGTCAACAGTCTTGTCGCACACATCAACCATGCAAGGGATCGTGCGCTGGGGATATAATCGGGAAATAAGCCGCCGGGGGTGAGGAGATCGCCGGCACATAAAGGAGGAGGACTCACATGCCATCATTCTTCAATCCGACACGCAGAGGCTTTCTGGCGGGAACGGCCGCGCTTGGGGCGAGCAGCATGCTCGGCATGCGCCCGGCATCCGCCGCCGTCGACTGGAAGCGCTTCACCGGCACCACGCTCGAAGTGAACCTGGTCAAGAGCCCGCGCAGCGAAATACTTCTGAAGTACCTGCCCGAATTCGAGGAGCTGACCGGCATCAAGGTCAATGCCGAAGCGACGCCGGAACAGCAGCAGCGCCAGAAGACGACGATCGAGCTCAGCTCCGGCAAGCCGAGCTTCGACGTGGTGCACATGAGCTACCATGTCCAGAAGCGGCAGTTCGAAAAGGGCGGCTGGCTTGCCGATATCAGCGGCTTCCTCAAAGACGCCTCGCTGACCGATCCGTCGCTCGTGGAAAGCGATTTCGCCGAAGCGGGGCTTGCCTTCGCCAAGGACGGCGACGGCGTGCTGCGCTCTCTTCCCTTCTCGGTCGATTACTGGATCATCTACTGGAACAAGGCGCTGTTCGAGAAGAAGGGGCTGGCCTATCCGACCAGCTTCGACGAACTGGCAAGCGCTGCCGAAGCGCTGACCGATCCCTCGACCAACACCTACGGCTTCGTCGCCCGCGGCCTGAAGAACGCCAATACGCCGGTCTGGACGTCGCTGCTGCTCGGCTATGGCTCGAGCCCGCTCGGCCCCGACGGCAAGCTGCGCACGACGTCGCCGGAAGCGATCGATGCGGCCAAGCTTTACCAGAAGCTGATGACCAAGACCGCCCCTCCCGGCGTCTCCGGCTTCAACTGGGCCGAAGCGCAGTCGGCCTTCCTGCAGGGCAAGATCGGCATGTGGCTTGATGGCGTCGGTTTTGCGCCGCCGATCGAAAACCCGGAAAAGTCGCGCGTGGTCGGCCAGGTCGGCTACGGCATCATGCCGAAAGGCCCGAAGGCACAGGCCGCAGGCACCTTCGGCGACGGGCTCGGCGTCGTCGCGGCCAGCCAGAAGAAGGAAGCCGCCTACCTCTTCTGCCAATGGGCGATTTCGCATGAAATGGGCGCACGCCTGCTGCAGGCCGGCGCCGGCGTTCCTTTCCGCCAGTCCGTGCTCGAGGATGCAAAGGTCCGCGAAGGCGTCAAGATGCCGGGCGCCTGGCTCGATGCCGTCGTCGGTTCCGGCAAGATCTCGCAGCTTGCGCTGCCGGTCATCATTCCGGTCACCGAGTTCCGTGATATCTATGGCGTCGGCCTGACCAACATGATCGGCGGCGCCGATCCCGAAACCGAGTTGAAGGCGGCGACGGCGCAGTTCGAACCCGTCCTGGCGAAAAGCGAGGGATAATGGCCTCGGCAAGCATCGAAACGGCCGCAGTGGCCAAGGCGCCGAAGGGAAGGAGCAAACCGGACAGGTTTGCTCCCAACTACTGGCCCTTCGTCATCCCGGCGCTCATCGTCATATCAGCCGTCATCGTCTTTCCATGGGTGTTTACGGTGTGGATGAGCGTCAACAGCTGGACGCTCGGTCAGTCGCAGGTCTTTGCGGGGCTCGACAATTATATCAGACTCGCCACCGACATGCGCTTCTGGGAGTCGCTGTGGCACACGGTGCTCTATACGACGCTCTCTGTGGTCGTCCCCCTGTTTCTGGGGACGCTCGCGGCGCTGATCTTCGATGCCCAGTTTCCGCTGCGCGGCCTCATACGAGGCATATTCGTGATGCCGATGATGGCGACCCCGGTCGCCATCGCGCTCGTCTGGACGATGATGTACCACCCGCAGCTCGGCGTGCTCAACTATCTCCTCTCCTTCGCCGGCATCGGCCCGCAGGAATGGATCTACAACCAGCGCAGCGTCATTCCCTCGCTGGTCCTGGTCGAGAGCTGGCAATGGACGCCGCTCGTCATGCTGATCGTGCTCGGCGGCCTGGCGGCCGTTCCGCGCGAGCCTTATGAAAGTGCCGAGATCGACGGCGCCAATGTCTGGCAGAAATTCCGTTATCTGACGCTGCCGATGATCGCGCCGTTCCTCATGATCGCCGTGATCATCCGCAGCATCGACGCCGTGAAGAGCTTCGACATCATCTATGCCATGACCCAGGGCGGCCCCGGCACGGCGTCGGAAACGATCAACATCTATCTCTACAACACCGCTTTCGCCTACTACGATATCGGCTATGGCTCGGCCATGGCGGTCGTCTTCTTCATCCTCATCGTCCTGCTCTCCTTCGTCCTCATGATGATCCGGCAGCGCGTGAACTGGTCGGACGGGGAGGCACGCTGATGAAGCGCAAGACGCTCGATCGCATCGGCCTGCTGTTCGTCGCCCTGGTGATGATCTCGCCGGTCGTGCTGTTCTTCCTCTGGATGATCTCGCTGTCGCTGAAATACGAGATCGACAACGGCGCCTATCCGCCGATCTTCATTCCGGAGCGTTTCGCCTGGTCGAATTATCTGAAGGTCTTCGAGGAGAACAATTTCTTCCTCTATCTCTGGAATTCGGTGCTGGTGACGGGGGCGGCCACGCTTCTGGCGCTCTTGATCGGCGTGCCCGCCGGCTACGGCATCGCCCGGCTGAAAGCGGAGAAGTCCGCCATGGTCATCATGATCGCGCGCATGACGCCCGGCCTTTCCTTCCTGATCCCGCTCTTCCTGCTGTTCCAGTGGCTGAACCTGCTCGGCACGCTGATGCCGCAGATCATCATCCATCTCGTCGTCACCGTGCCGATCGTCGTGTGGATCATGATCGGCTATTTCGAGACGACGCCGATGGAGTTGGAAGAGGCCGCGAGCATCGACGGCGCAACACCCTGGCAGGTCTTCCGCCTGGTCGCTTTGCCGATCGCAAGGCCCGGTATCGTCGTCGCCTTCATCCTCTCGGTGATCTTTTCCTGGAACAATTTCGTCTTCGGCATCGTGCTCGCCAGCCGAGAGACGCGCACGCTGCCCGTCGCCGTCTACAACATGCTGTCCTTCGAACAGGTCAGCTGGGGTCCGCTGGCGGCAGCCGCCTTGATCGTCACCCTGCCGGTGCTGATCCTGACGGTGTTCGCGCAGCGACAGATCGTGGCCGGCCTGACGGCCGGGGCCGTCAAGTGACGAGATGAGACCAAGATCGTGACGGCTTCTTCCGCCTTCGATCCGCCGCCCGGTCCCGCGCGCCGCGTGCTCTGCGTCGGTGCGGCGGTTCTGGATACCCTGTTTCGCGTGCGCACGCTGCCCACCGGCCAGGGCAAGATCCTGCCCTATGAAATGCTGCAGATCGCCGAAGGCATGGCGTCGAGCGCAGCCTTCGCCGTCGCCCGCCTCGGCGGCAAAGCCAGCCTCTGGGGCGCGGTCGGCGACGATGCCACCGGCGAACGCATCATCGCCGATCTGAGCGAGAGCGGCATAGACACGAGCGGCATGACCGTTGCGCGAGGCGCCCGCTCGGCCGTCTCGACGATCCTCATCGACGATGCAGGCGAGCGCCTGATCCTGCCCTTCTACGACGCACGGCTGCACGATCAGGTCAGGCCGGTCACGCAACGGGATGTCTCGTCCGTCGATGCGGTGCTCGTCGACGTGCGATGGCCGAAGCTTGCGCTGGCGACGCTGTCGGCGGCAAGAGAAGCGGGCAAACCCGCCATCCTCGACGGCGATGTCGCGGGCGATGGCGTGATCGAGATGCTGGCGCCGGCGGCAAGCCACATCGTCTTCTCCGAGCCGGCCGCCGGGCGGCTTGCCGGAACGGCCGATCCGGTGGAGATGGTCGGCGTCTTGAAGCGAAAATTCGAGCAAGCCTTCATCAGCGTCACCGCAGGCGAAAACGGCTGCTTCTGGTTCGATGAGGCGGCCGGCGAAGTCTTTCATCTCGCGGCACCCCGTGTGAAAGCCGTCGATACGCTTGCGGCCGGCGATATCTTCCATGGCGCTTTCGCGCTCGCCATCGCCGAAGGCGTGCCCATCGAGGAGACGATGCGGCTATCGTCCATGGCGGCGGCGCTGAAATGCCAGGTATTCGGCGGGCGCATCGGCGCGCCGACGCGGGCGGAACTCTGCGACGCGCTGCGGGATTGGGACGCCAGGGCTGTCCCGGCCGGCACTGAGGACCGTGCCCGATAGTCCACACACGGCCAGCCAAACTCGGCCGCGGCCAAATTCTTTCGCCCTGCCTCCGCCTTTTTATGTTCTTAATGTGACCAGTGATTCGTCACGGGCGAAGACGGACCATCCACGGGGCATGAAGGAGAATATGATGACGGACGCCAAGAGCAGTATTGTAGGGCTGCGCCCGCATATCACCGTCATTGGCGTCGGTGGCGGCGGCGGAAATGCGATCAACAACATGATCGCGGAGAATCTGGCCGGCGTCGAGTTCATTGCCGCAAACACGGATGCCCAGGTCCTTGCGACCTCGAAGGCCTCGCGGCGCATTCAGCTCGGAGCGCAGGTGACAGAGGGGCTCGGCGCGGGTTCGCTGCCGGAAGTCGGCCGTGCGGCCGCCGAGGAGTCGCTCGACGAGATCATGGATCATCTCAGCGGTTCGCACATGTGCTTCGTCACCGCCGGCATGGGCGGCGGAACGGGAACGGGCGCCGCATCGGTGATCGCCCGGGCCGCTCGCGAAGCGGGCATCTTGACCGTCGGCGTCGTCACCAAGCCGTTTTCCTTCGAAGGCAATCGCCGCATGAAGACGGCGGAGGCAGGCATCGAGGCGCTTCGCCAGGCAGCCGATACAGTCATCGTCATCCCCAATCAGAACCTCTTCCGCGTCGCCGATGCGAAAACGACCTTCGCCGATGCCTTCATGACCGCCGACCGCGTGCTCTATTCCGGCGTCGGCTGCATCACCGATCTCATCGTCAAGGAAGGCCTGATCAACCTCGACTTTGCCGATGTGAAGTCGGTGATGCGCGGCATGGGACGGGCGATGATGGGCACGGGCGAAGCTTCCGGCGAAGGCCGCGCCATGAAGGCCGCCGAGGGCGCGATCGCAAATCCGCTGCTCGACGATCTCTCGATGAAGGGCGCCAAGGGCGTTCTGATCTCGATTTCGGGCGGCTCCGACATGACGCTGTTCGAAGTCGACGAGGCGGCGAGCCGCATTCGCGACGAAGTACAGGCCGATGCCGAAATCGTCGTCGGCGCCATCTTCGACCGCAATCTCGACGGCAGGTTCCGCGTCTCCGTCGTGGCGACCGGCCTGGAAGGCAGCGGCTTCGACGCCATGCCCGGCGTCGCCAAGGAAAATCTGCAGATCTCGCGCATTCTGCAGTAGTGCAGTCTAAAGCCCGCGAGCGGGAGGGGAACAACGGCGACGTAAGCGCTGACCGACGCTCATTCCCTCCTCAGGGAACAAGTAGTTCCCATGATCATTTGATGGTTCATGAAAACCGTCACATCGATCGCAACGCTTGTTTTGCTTTTTTCCCTCAACACGGCAAATGCGCTGGAGCTGTCGCCGGAGGCCGTCAACGCGGCGTCGCTGGCTTCGCTCGCAACTGAGCGCCCCAAGAAACCGTCGCCGGACCCGGATGCCGCAATCGTGCGCCTGCAGGTGCTTCTCGACCGCGCCGGCGCCTCTCCCGGCGTGATCGACGGTCTCTATGGCGAGAATGTCGGCAAGGCTGTGGCCGGCTTCGAAGCGATGAACAAGCTTCCCGAGGATGGAAAACTCGATCCCGAGGTGATCAGCCGGCTCGAAGCCGGTCCGCCCATCGTCGAAAGCTACCTCATCGCCAAGGAAGACGCCGCCGGTCTCGTCGACCGCATTCCCGAGGATTACGGCGAGAAGGCGAAGATGGCGAACATGGGCTATACCAGCGTGGAGGAGAAGCTCGCGGAGCGGTTCCATATGGATATCGATCTGATGAAAGCGTTCAATCCCGGTGCCGATTTCGCGCCGGGCAAGACGATACAGGTCGTCGCGACTGGCTCTGCCAGAGAGGGAAAGGTCAAGCGCATCGAGGTGAACGGCAAGGCGGGACAGGTGCGGGCCTATGACGCGCGCGGCTTGCTGCTTGCGGCCTATCCGGCAACGGTCGGCAGCGAAGACAATCCTTCCCCCAGCGGCACGCACAAGGTCAAGGGCGTCGCTCGCATGCCCGTCTACCGCTACGATCCCAAGGTGAATTTCAAGCAGGGGAAAAACAACAAGGTCCTCACCATCCCCAAAGGGCCGAACGGGCCGGTCGGCAGCATCTGGATCGACCTGACCGAACCGACCTACGGCATTCACGGCACGCCCGATCCCGAGCTGATCGACAAGGTCGGATCGCACGGCTGCGTCCGCCTGACCAACTGGGATGCGGAAGAGCTCGGCGGGATGGTGAAGCCGGGCGTAATGGTCAAATTCGTCGAGTGACGGTCGCTTACGGGCAGATCGGCAACGAGTGGAACATTCCTCCAGCTTCGACCCTGTTCTAGAAATCGGCGACTTTGCCCCAGGCCGATCGCGCGAACCGTTCGGGATGATAAGGCTTGGGATCGACGATCGGCGCATCGCCGCTGATCATATCGGCGATCAGATGGCCGGCGCCGGGGCCGATGCCGAAGCCATGGCCGCTGAAGCCGGCGGCCAGGATGAAGCCTGGAATCGACGTGATTTCGCCGATCCCGGGCACGCCATCCGGCGTGCTGTCGACATAACCGGCCCAGGCGGCGGTGATCTCGGTACCGCGCAGAGCAGGCAGCAGTTCGAGCGCCCGCGCATGGGTGCGCTGGATCGTCGGCTGATCGACCTTCGGATCGAGGATGCGCATCCGCTCCATCGGCGTCGGCGCGTCCAGTTGCCAGCGCCGCAAGGTTTCGTGACCTGATCTCACCCCCTCCAGACCGCCCGGCGCAAGGCTGCGCCAGCGCCGGATGAACATCGGCAGAAATTGCTGCGCGTAGCGGAATTGCTGCGGCGTCGGATCGACGCGTCCGCCGCCGCTGATTGCCAGCGTATAACCGCCGTCGCCGCGGCGCGTCGCGGAAACGGCCGAGGTGTGCAGCGCATCCGGCAGCGCCGAGGTGGGGGATGACACCGAAAGGATCGAGGAACGGATCGAGGCCTGCGGGAAACGGATGCCGAGCTGGTGGCAGAAGGACGAGGCCCAGGCGCCGCCGGCAAGCACTGCGACCCTGGTGCGAATGGTGCCGTGCTCGGTCACGACAGCGGAAAGCCGGCCGCCTTCGGTCTCGATGCCGCGGGCCGCGCAGGACTGGCGGATCGTGCCGCCGAGCTTCAGGATCGCCCGCGCCACGGCCGGAGCCGCATTGGCCGGATCGGCCGTCCCGTCCGTCGGCGAGAAGACGCCGCCCTTCCATGGCTTGCCCGTCGCGCGGCCGCGTTCCGTTGCTTGAGCGCCGTTGAGCATATGCGTGGTGACGCCGGCGGTGCGGGCAAAATCGCGCCAGCGCGCCCAGCCGGCCAGCTCCTCATCGCTATTGCTCAGATAGAAAAGCCCGCAGCGGCGAAAACCGGTATCCTCGCCTGATACAGCTGCGAAACGCTCCCAGAGGTCGAGGCTCTTCGTCGCCATCGGCAGCTCCCGCGCATCGCGGTTCTGCTGGCGGCACCAGCCCCAGTTGCGGCTCGACTGCTCCGCGCCAATCCGGCCCTTCTCGACCAGAACCACCTTCATGCCGCGCAACGCCAGATAATAGGCCGCGAACACACCGATGATGCCGCCTCCGATCACCACGGCATCGGCAGCCGCGGGAAGCTTCAGGGGTGTTTCAACGAGTTTCAGCGGTGCCGGCATAAGCTATTCTCCGTTTGCAGCGTAATCTAGCGGGATTTGCCGATAAGGCGTTGCTGGAGTTTAACCGGCCGGCAGCAGAACATGCCGTCTTGCGGGAAGCGGGCAGACAGTTGTGCTTCGCGCATGCTCGCAAAACAAAATAGACAGGCAGGGGCAATGTGTTACCTTCGATCAGGGGAAACCGGCAGCATAATCTGCCGCTTGTCCTATCGGCCATAACCCGAAAAGGTGCTTCGTGAAACTCGATCGTATCGACGTCAAGATCCTCCACGAATTGCAGAAGAACGGGCGCATCACCAATGTGGAGCTGGCCGATCTCGTCGCCCTTTCTCCGAGCCCCTGCCTGATGCGCGTGAAGAAGCTGCAGGCGGAGGGATATATCGAAGGCTACTCGGCACAGATCAATGTCGGCAAGCTCGGCCAGACCCTGACCGTTTTCACGGAGATCACCCTGAAGAACCATCGCCAGATCGATTTCGCCCGCTTCCTGGCGGCGATCGAAAAGGTCGAGCAGGTGATCGAATGCCACCTCGTGTCCGGCGGCTATGATTACCTCGTCAAATTCGTCACTTCGGGGATCGGCGAGTACCAGACGATCATGGAGCGCCTCACCGACATGGATGTCGGCATCGACAAATATTTCAGCTTCGTCGTCCTGAAATCGCCGATCGTCAGAGCGCATATGCCGCTGACGAGCCTGTTTCCACTGTAGAAATATCTGCGGCGCGCCAGAGGGCCTCTCTGCTAACTCTTGCTATAGGCGCGCACCAGTTCCGGATCCTGCGTCAGCCCATCGAGCCAGGCGGGATCGAGCTTCGGCACCGAGGAGAAGAGCAGCTGGGAGTAGGGGTGCTGCGCCGCCTTGATCTTCTCCGGCGTGATTTCCTCGACCTTTCTGCCGCCATACATCACGACGATCTCGTCGCAGATCGCCTCCACGACGGAGAGATCGTGGCTGATGAAGATGTAGGAGAGGCCGAGCTCCCGCTGCAACTCCTTGAGGAGATCGATCACCGCGGCTGCGACCACCGTATCGAGCGCCGAGGTGATCTCGTCGCAGAGGATCAGCTTCGGATCGGCGGCAAGCGCCCGGGCGAAATTCACGCGCTGCTTCTGCCCACCGGAAAGCTCTCCCGGCCGGCGATGGCGCAGGCTGCGCGGCAGGCGGACCATATCCATCAATTCGTCGATGCGGGCGCTGCGCGCCTTGGCCGGCATGGCGTGGTAGAAGACGAGCGGCCGGTCGAGGATGTCCTCGACCGATTTTGCCGGATTGAGCGCGGTATCGGCATATTGGAAGACGATCTGCATCTCGCGCAGCTGGTCGCGCGACCGCTCGCGGGCGCTGTGGCCGAGCTCCTTGCCGTCGAAGACGATCTTGCCGAAGGCGGCCGGCAGGATGCCGGCAATGGTGCGGGCAAGGGTCGACTTGCCGCAGCCGGATTCGCCGATGATGCCGAGGTTGCGTCCCTTCTCGACCTTGAGGCTGACATTCTGGACGGCGCGCACCAGAGGCAGGCCATCGGCCTGGCGCTGGCCGTAACCGGCAACGACGTCCTGGATCGTCAGCAGCGGCGCCGGCACGGCCTCGATATCGGCTTCCGGATTGCGCGCCTTCGGCTCGAAGGCGGCGAGCAGCTCGCGCGTATAGGGATGTTTTGCCGCGGTCAGGATTTCTTCCGTCGTGCCGGTCTCCTGGACCTCGCCGCCCTTCAGCACGACGATCCGGTCGGCGATCTGGGCGACGACCGCAAGGTCATGCGAGACGTAAACGCCCGATATGCCGCCCTTCTTCATCGCCGACTTGAAGGCGCGCAGCACTTCGATCTGCGTCGTCACGTCGAGCGCCGTCGTCGGCTCGTCGAAGATCATCAGCTTCGGGTCGCCGATCAGCGCCATCGCCGCAGACAGGCGCTGCAGCTGGCCGCCGGAGACCTGATGGGGGTAGCGGCTGCCGATGATCTCGGGCTCGGGCAGAGAAAGCGCCCGGAAAAGCTCGACCGCACGGCGTCTTGCCTCATCGGCCGGCATCAGCCCGTGGATGCGGGTGACTTCGATCACCTGATCCATGATCGATATGGCGGGATTGAAGGCGGCGGCGGCCGATTGCGGCACATAGGCCACCTCGGTGCCGCGCAGCCTGGCGCGCTGCTTTTCGCCGAGCTTGACCATGTCCTTGCCGGCAAGCGAGACGCTGCCGCCCGAAATGCGGCAGCCCGGCCGCGAATGCCCCATCAGAGTGAGCGCGATCGTCGTCTTGCCCGAGCCGCTTTCGCCGATCAGCGCGACGATCTCGCCTTCTGATATGTCGAGGCTGACGCCGCGGATGATTTCGACGCGCCGGCCGGAATCGGTGGTGGCTTCGACCCTGAGGTCGCGGATTTCGACGAGATTGGTCATCGCTCGCTCCGATCGCGGATTTTCTGCGGCAGGTTGTCGATCAAGAGGTTCACGCTGATCGTGAGGCTGGCGATCGCAAGCGACGGGAACATGACGGCGGGCGCCCCGAAAGGCAGGCCGCCGATGTTTTCACGCACGAGCGCACCCCAGTCCGCATAGGGTGGCTGCACGCCGAGCCCGAGGAAGGAAAGGCCGGAGAGCAGGAGAACGATGAAGACGAAGCGGAGCCCGAGATCGGCAAGCACGGGACCGACGATATTCGGCAGGATTTCCGAGCGGATCAGATAAAGGGTGCTTTCGCCGCGGATGCGGGCGACGGTGATGAAGTCCATGGAATTGACGTTGACGGCGAGCGCCCGGGCGAAACGGTAGGAGCCCGGGATATAAATCACCGAAAGCGTCAGGATCAGCACCGGAATCGACGACCCGACAGCTGCGACCACGACCAGGCCGAAGAGCTTGCTCGGAATGGAATTCAAGGCATCGAGAAAGCGGGAGAGCAGCGTATCGAGCCAGCCGCCGGCGACGGCCGCGATCATGCCGAGCACGACGCCGCTGAAGCAGGCGATCGTCACCGCTGCGAGCGAGATGCCGACCGTATAGCGCGCGCCCATCAGGATACGCGAGAAGACATCGCGGCCGAGATAGTCAGACCCCATCCAGAACTGCTGGGACATCGGCCCGAAATAATCGGTATCGACGATCTCGCCGACCGGGTAGGGGATCAGCAGATGCGCGAAGATCGCGATGAAGGCCCAGAACAGGATGACGGCAAGCCCCAGGAGGCCGACGAGATTGAAGCGATAGCCGAGCCGGCGCGTCGCGGCGGGCCGTTGTTCGATATGGGATGTCATCGCAGCCTCGGATTGGAAAGAATGGCAACAATGTCGGCAAGCGTGATGAGGATCAGATAGCCGAGGCAGAAGATCATCGCGCAGCTCTGGATCAGCGGCAGGTCGCGTGTGGCGACCGCATCGACCATCAGTTTCGCGATGCCGGGATAGTTGAAGATGGTTTCGACGATGATCACCCCGCCGAGGAGATAGGAGAGCGACAGCGCAATCGCGTTGACGATCGGGCCGAGCGCGTTGGGAAGCGCATGCCTGAGCACGATGCGGGTCCGCGACGCGCCTTTCAAAAGCGCCATCTCGACATAGGGCGTGCGCAGCGTCTCAACGACCGCGGCGCGCGTCATGCGGATCATCTGCGCTGATACGACGAAGGTTAGCGTGATGACGGGCATGGCGTAAACGCGCAGCATATCGGAAAGAGTGTGGACTTCGTTGGCAAGCGAAAGCGCCGGCAGCCATTTGAGATAGACGGCGAAGATCAGCACCGCCGAGGTCGCGACCATGAACTCCGGCACCGATATCACGCCGATGGTCAGGATGGTGACGGCACGGTCGTAGATCGAGCCGCGCAGCATCGCCGCGGTAATGCCGAGCGTCAGCGCGATCGGCACGGAAAACAGCGCGGTGACGCCGGCCAGTTTCATCGTATTGGCGAAGCGGCCGCCGATCAGCTGGCTGATCGGCATATCATTGGCATAGGACGTGCCGAGATCGCCTGCGAGCAGGCCGGAGAGCCAGTGGAGGAAGCGCAGGAAGGCCGGCTCGTCCAGATGCATGGCCTTGCGAAGGCCTTCGACGGCTTCCGGCGTCGCCGCCTGCCCGAGCAGGATGGTCGCTGTATCGCCGGGCAGCATCGTCGTGGCGAAAAACACGGCGAAGGAGACGATCACCAGCGTGACCAGGGCGACGAGCAACCGGCTCGATATGAGGGACAGCACCTCTTTGTTCATGCGCGCGCTCCCTTCGGCATTCTGCTGAGATTATAACGCAATCGGGAAGGCATGCCGGGGACAATTTCCGTCCCCGGCCATCTGCTTCCTCAGGCTTCGAGCCAGACATATTCCGCGAAGGCATAGCCCATCTGGCCGCCGAGCGGATTGGGCTCCAGGCCCTTGAGCTTGGCGGAGGTCGCGTCGACGTTGGAGATATAGGCCGGAATGATGGTGCCGGCCTGTTCGGCGACCATGCCCTGCATCTCGTTGTAGATGGTCTTGCGCTTCTCCTGGTCGAGCAGGCCGCGCGCTTCCACCAGCATCTTGTCGAATTTCTCCGACTTGTACTGGCTCTCGTTCCACGGCGCGTCCGACGCGTAGAGCAGCGAGAACAGGATATCGGGCGTCGGGCGCGGATTGATGTTGCCGAAATGGACCGGCGCCTTGAGCCAGTAATTGTCCCAGTAGCCGTCCGAGGGAACGCGCTGGACGTCGAGCTTCATGCCGATCTCGGCGCCTGCGGCCTGGATGATCATGGCCATGTCGATCGAGGAGTTCGCCGCTTCCGAAGCGATGATCGGGATCGACTGCCCGAGGACACCGGCCTTCTGGAAGAGCGACTTCGCCTTGTCGGGATCGAAGGATTTCGGCTTGAGGCTGGCATCGCGATAGAAATTCGCCGGGGAAACCGGCTGATCGTTGCCGACCTCGCCCAGGCCGCGCAGCGCCGATTTGACGATCTGCTCGCGGTTGACGAGATACTTCATGCCTTCGATGAAGGCCTGCTTGCTGCCGGGCTCCATATCGAGGCGGATGTTGAGGTTGGTATAGTTGCCGGAGGTCGTCTTCGACAGCACGAAACCGGCGCCCTGGCTTTCGATCAGGCGCATCGAGCGCGGATTGATCGAGGCGGCAAGCTGGATGTCGCCGGATAGCAGCGCATTGACGCGGGCATTGTCGTCGCTGATCGCGAAATATTCGAAGGAATCGACGTTCGGGCCGGATTTCCAGTAGTTCTTGTTCTTGATGCCGACCGAACGCACGCCGGGCTCGAAAACTTCCCTGACGAAGGCGCCGGTACCGTTGGCCTTGGAGAAATCGGTGGTGCCGTCGGCGACGATCATGAAGTGGTGCATCGACAGGATCGTCGGCAGGTCGGCGTTCGGATTGGCGAGCGTGATCTCCGCGGTCTGCTTGTCGACGGCCTTTACGCCTGATATCTGCGCCGCGATCTTGGCGACCTTGGAGCCGACCGCCGGATCGAGATGGCGCTTCAGCGAGAAGACGACGTCATCAGCCGTCAGAGGCTTGCCGTCATGGAAGGTCACGCCGCTGCGCAGCTTGACGGTCCAGACTTTCGCATCCTTGGATTCGATCGCCTCGGCAAGCTCCATCTGCGGCGTGCCCGTCTTATCGAGGAAGGTCAGGCGGTTGTAGAAGGAGCAGCAGCGCACATAGTCGGTCGAAAGCGAAGCCTTCGCCGGGTCGAGCGTGTCGGCCGTCGAGGACGACCAGCCGGCCGCCTTGAGCGTGCCGCCGGCAACGGGCGTGGCTGCGACCGCCTGCGAGGCGCGGCTGAGGATGAGTCCGCCCGCGGACATCGCGACGCCGCCGGCCAGCATCAGTTGAAGAAGTTCGCGCCGGGTCGCGCCGCGGCGGATGGCGTTTTCGACCATTGCGTCGTCCGACGCGGTCCAGTTGGTGATTTTATCGCTCATGTCATTCCCCTTTTGTCGTCCGGTTGGGGCTGCCCGTCTTTGCGAGCTTGGCCCGAGGTTGCATTGCTTTGAGATCAATTCCGTGCCGCGGCCACCGCCTCGGCGAGGCCGGCCATCGAGGTGAAGTGATAGTCGGGCTCGGTGAATTCGGCCGGTTCGATGGTGCCACCATATCCCTTCTGGGCATGACGGCGCTCGATCCAGCAATTCGTCATGCCGAGCGCGCGCGAGATGCCGATGTCATGATATTGGCTCTGGGCCACGTGCAGAATATCGCTTTTGGACGCGCCCTCGCCGGCCACGAAGTCGAAGACGCTCTCGAAGAAAGCCGGATCCGGCTTTTCCGTGCCGGTATCGTCGGCCGTGAAAGCGGCATGGAAAGGATTGCCGAGTTCGGCGGAGAAATGGTCGAAGGCCCAGCGGCGGGCATTGGTCATGGCGATCAGCCGGTAGTCGCGGGCAAGCCGCGCCATGGCAGCCGCGCTGTCGGGAAATGCCTTCCACGTCCTGGCGGAATCGCGCAGCCGTTCGCCATAGGCCTTGTCGGCAGGCAGACCGAGATCGGGCGCGATGACGAGATAGACGCGCACGAGATCATCCGGGAAAAGGATCGCATCCTCGCTGTAGCGGGCGGCGCGATAAAGCGTCAGCGCCTGCTCGCCGTCGATAGTCACGCCCGCCTCGGCAGCGATCTCCTGAAGGCAGGACTTCAGGCCGCCTTCAAAATCGATCAAGGTCCCGACGACGTCGAAACTCATATATTTGAATTCAGGCAGAGACTTCGTCATTTCGTGTCCCCAGTGTCGGGCGCAGGCCGCTTCAGCCGCGGCCGCTTCGCAAAAATCTATCTCGTTCCCAGGCCCGGTTTTCCCGGGGTTCTTATGATGAGCCCCCTATTTTAAAGGGGCGCTTGGCTTCTGCTCATCTGGAGTTTGGCACCTTCTCCGCATGGATTGCGCCGAATAGGCGCCATGACGCGGCACAAAATTCTGAATATCGGCATCCCGCGGTATTTCGTCGCCTGAGGTTCAATCCCTCAGCGCCCGCCTGACGTCGGGGTCCTCCAATGTCTGGTCGAGCGTCTTGGCGGTCCGTTCCAGGATCGCGTCGATATCGGCATCGGTGCAGCAGAGCGGCGGGGCATAGCCGAGAACGCCGTTGGCGAAGGCGCGGATCACCAGGCCGTTTTCCCAGGCGCGGTCGAAAATGCGCCGCGCGGGCTGCGCTTCGGCGGGAAGCGGCGTGCGGGCCGTCTTGTCGGTCACGAGTTCGATTGCGGCCAGCATGCCGCGTCCGCGCACGTCGCCGACCAGAGGGTGATCCTTCAACGCCTCGAGCCCCGCCATCAGCCGGGCTCCGGCTTTGACACCGTTCTCCAGCAGGCCGTTCTCATAGAGCTTCAGCACCTCCAGCGCCACGGCGGCGCTGACCGGATGGGCCGAATAGGTATAGCCGTGACCGATCGCCGAAGCGCCCGCGCTCTCGGCGATCACCTGATAGACATGGTCGGCCATGAAGACGGCGCCCATCGGCACATAGCCCGATGTCAGCCCCTTGGCTGTTGTCATGAAGTCGGGAACGACCTCCTCATGCGAGCAGGCAAAAAGCGGCCCGGTGCGGCCGAAGCCGGTGATCACCTCGTCGGCGACAAAGAGAATATCGAGCTCGCGGCAGAGGTCGCGCATGGCCTTGAGCCAGCCGCCCGGCGGAACGATGACGCCGCCGGAACCCTGGATCGGCTCGGCATAGAATGCGGCGACGCGATCCGCGCCGATCGCCTCGACCTTGGCCCGCAGCGCGGCAAGCGATGCCGCGATGATCGCCTGCGGATCGTCGCCGGCCGGGTTGCGGTAGGGGTAGGGCGACGGAATCTTATGCTGCCAGTCGAAAGGAATGCCGAAACCGGCATGGAAGGCGGGCAGCGCGGTCAGGCCTGCACCGACCGTCGAGGAGCCGTGATAACCCTGCTCGATCGAGATGAACTGGTCGCGCTGCGGCTTTCCGCGCGCGTTCCAGTAGTAGCGGATGAAACGGACCGTGCTGTCGACGGCGTCGGAGCCGCCGAGCGTGAAATAGATGTGGCTGAGATCTCCCGGCGCCCGCTCGGCAAGCTCGGCGGCAAGGCGGATGGCCGGTTCCGAACCGAGGCCGAAATAGGCCGTCGCATAAGGCAGTTCGCGCATCTGGCGCGCCGCCGCCTCGACGATCGACTCGTGACCATAGCCGGCATTGACGCACCAGAGGCCGGCGAAACCGTCGATCAGCTGGCGGCCGTAAGCATCGGTGACCGTCGCCCCCTTGGCGGAGGCGAGAACCCGCACGCCCTGCGCTTCATGGCCGCGATAGGAGGCGACCGGATGAACGAGATGAGCGCGGTCGAGCTCGATGAGGGAATTGCTGTACATGAACGTCTCCTGCCTCAGCCGAGGGCCTGATTGACGAGTGCGAAAGTGGCGGCGGCCGGATCGGCGGCGCGCGGAATTACCGGCTTTGCCATGGCGATCCCGCCGCCGACATGGGCGAGGCCCTGGGCGGCAAGCCAGGGGGCAAGCCCGGTATCGGCAGTCGTGTCGACACGCAAAAACCGCCCGGGGCGGTGGGCGATGAAATGCGCGACGAGGGCCTTGGCATCATCGAGGCCGCCGGCAACGACGGGACCGATGACCTCGCCGCGGCCGAAAACCCGCAGCACGGCGAAGCCGCAAATGCGGCCGTCCCGGCGCAGCACCGCGACCTCGCCGATTTTGGCAAGATAGGCGATCAACCGCCTGCGATCGGCGCCGAAGGCGCGACGGTCGAGTTCGGTGATTGCATCGATGTCGGCGCCGGTCGCGGCTTCCGTTCCCGGCAAAGCAGCGACCTCTCCCGCAATGCCTTGATGCTGGAGGACGGTGCCCGTCGGCATGAAGCCGAGCTTTTCATAAAGCGGCAAACCCTCTTTCGTTGCGACCAGCCGGAGAGGCCGGCTGCCGGCGGTCTCCAACGCGGCATCCATCAGCTTGCGGCCAAGGCCGCGTCCACGCATCGCTTCGTCGACGATCACCATGTTGATGGTGGCGCAGTCGGCCTCGTACATGGTCGTCAGCACCGTTCCGACGACGCGGCCCGCTTCGATCGCAACCGTGCCTTCGCTGAGGGCAAGCGCCATCTGCCAGTCTTCCAGCCGGTGCGGCCAGCCCGCCTGCCGGGAGAGGGAGACCGCCGCTTCCAGGTGTTCGGGGCCGAAGGCCGCGAGGTCGATCTGACTTGTCTGCATTGGGATGTCCTTCATCTCTTGCCGGCAAGTGTGGTGCAGTATCGACCGGCAGATTGTCTGAAGGCCACGATCCCGGCAGTATCTTATAGCGTTGGTCGCACACTCCGCCGCATCTTATGCTGGCAGGCGTGCACGCTTCGCAAATCCCTCCGGCGAAATGAACAGCCGTGGCGGCGGCCATGCACAACCTTCTGCCAAAGCCGGCTCAGGATACGAAACATTCTGCTTTGCCGGTCCGGATTTCAGTCGAGCGGATGCCAGCACCGCGGCCTATGATGAGGGCAGACGAAACAACTGGAAACGCTCAGGATACCGTCATGGCTCACTTCCTTCCGAAATACATCACCTTCGATTGCTACGGCACGCTGACCAACTTTCAAATGGCGGAAGCGGCCCGCGACCTCTATGGCGAACAGCTCGACGAGGCGCGCATGGCAGAGTTCATCAAGAACTTCGCGGCCTATCGTCTCGACGAGATCCTGGGCGACTGGAAGCCTTATAACGCGGTGGTGTACAATTCGCTCGAACGGGCTTGCAAGCGCAACGGCATAATATTCCGCGAGGAAGCCGCGCGCATGGTCTACGAGCGCGTGCCGACCTGGGGGCCGCATGCCGACGTTCCGGCCGGTCTTTCGAAGGTTGCCAAGGAAATTCCGCTGGTGATCCTGTCCAACGCCATGAACGCGCAGATCATGTCGAACGTCGAAAAGCTCGGGGCGCCGTTCCATGCGGTCTATACCGCAGAGCAGGCCAATGCCTACAAACCGCGCTTCCAGGCCTTCGAATATATGTTCGACATGCTGGGCTGCGGCCCGGAGGACATCCTCCATTGTTCTTCGTCCTTCCGCTACGACCTGATGTCGGCCCATGATCTCGGGATCAAGAACAAGGTCTGGGTCAATCGCGGCCACGAGCCTGCCAATCCCTATTACGGCTATGTCGAGATTCCCGATATTTCGGGTCTGCCCGGCGTCGTCGGGCTCTGAGGACGCGAGGCGATGAAGCTTCAATCCTACTGGCACGATACCGCTCCGGTTTTTGCCAATGCGGCGCAGGGGCCTGTCGAAGGTCACTATGACGTCGCGGTCGTCGGCGCCGGCTTTACCGGGCTTGCGGCAGCGCGCCAGCTCGCCAAGGCGGGCGCGCGCGTCATCGTGCTGGAGGCTGAGAGGGTCGGCTGGGGAGCCTCCGGGCGCAATGGCGGCCATCTCAACAACGGCCTTGCCCACAGCTTCATCGGCGCCAAGGCCGAACTCGGCAAGGAGCGCGCCATCGCCCTCTACCAGGCGCTCGACGCCTCGATCGACACGATCGAGGCGATCATCGCCGAGGAGGGGATCGACTGCAATTTCCGCCGCGCCGGGAAACTCAAGCTCGCCTCCAAGCCGCAGCATTTCGACGCGATCGCCCGCAATTTCGAGGCGGTCCACGCTGAGGTCGATCCCGAGACGGCCCTGCTGTCGGCGAGCGACCTGAAAAACGAGGTCGGCGCGGCCTTTCATGGCGCGATGCTGTCGAAGAAAAGCGCCATGATGCATATGGGGCGCTATGTCGTGGGACTGGCGGAAGCGGCCGGACGCCACGGCGCGATCATCGTCGAAAACGCTGCCGTCACCGACCATCGCCAGGCGGATGGCCGACATGTGCTGAAGACTGCCAAGGGCATCGTGAGGGCGGATCAGGTGCTGATCGCAACGGGCGCCTATACGACGCCCAACTTCGGCTATTTCCGCCGCCGCATCATCCCGGTCGGCAGCTTCATCATCGCCACCCGGCCGCTGACACAAGCGGAGATCGCGGCGACGATGCCCGGAAACCGCACCTGCGTGAACTCGATGAACATCGGCAATTACTGGCGGCTTGCGCCCGACAACCGGCTGATCTTCGGGGGCAGGGCGCGCTTCTCCGCCACCTCGGATCAACGTTCCGATGCCAAAAGCGGCGCGATCCTGCGCGAGAGCCTCAGCCGCATCTTTCCGCAGCTTGCCGATGTCGAGATCGACTATTGCTGGGGCGGGCTGGTCGACATGACCAAGGACCGCTACCCCCGCGCCGGATATCAGGACGGCGCCTGGTATGCGATGGGCTATTCCGGCCATGGGGCGCAGCTCTCCAGCCATCTCGGCATGACGATCGCCGACGCGATCCTCGGCCGCCCGGACCATAACCCGTTGAAGGGTCTGGAATGGCCGGCGGTTACAGGCCATTTCGGCAAGCCCTGGTTCCTGCCGCTGGTGGGGCTCTATTACAAGATGCTCGACAAGGTTCAGTAAGCCGGCTGCATCCTTTTCCTCCCAAGTCGATAGAGGGCCAGCAGATAGAGGGGTTGTGTTCGCAACCCCTCTGTTTGTTTTATCCGCATGAACCGGTCAGGCGAGGCCGCCGATATGGAAGGATTTCATTTCGAGATATTCCTCGATGCCGGCCTGCGCGCCTTCGCGGCCGAGCCCCGATTGCTTGACGCCGCCGAAGGGGGCGACCTCGGTCGAGATGGCGCCGGTGTTGAGGCCGACCATGCCGAATTCGAGCGCTTCGCCGACCCGCCAGGCGCGCTTGAGGCTTTCCGTATAGAAATAGGCGGCAAGGCCGTAGGGCGTGCCGTTGGCGATGGCGAGCGCTTCCTCCTCGGTCTCGAAGCGGAAGAGCGGCGCGACGGGACCGAAGGTCTCTTCGCTGGCAAGCTGCATCTCGGTGGTCGCGCCGGTCAGCACCATCGGGGCTGTATATTGCCGGCCGGCCGGCAGCTCCGCTCTTCTGGTGACGATCGTCGCGCCTTTGGCGAGCGCATCGTCGACATGGCGGTTGATCTTGGCGATCGCCGCCTCGTTGATCATCGGCCCGATCGCCACGCCTGTTTCCGTTCCCGGGCCGACCTTCATCCTGTCGACGCGGGCCGCGAGCTTTTCGGCAAAGGCGTCATAGACACCGGCCTGGACGAGAATGCGGTTGGCGCAGACGCAGGTCTGGCCGCCATTGCGGAATTTCGAGGCGATTGCGCCCTCGACCGCGGCATCGAGATCGGCATCGTCGAAGACGATGAACGGCGCGTTGCCGCCGAGTTCCAGGGAAAGCCGCTTCACGCTGTCGGAAGCACCCCGCATCAACAGCGAGCCGACGCGGGTCGAGCCGGTGAAGGAGATCTTGCGGACCGCCTCGTTGGCCATGATCTCGTTGCCGATCCCGGTCGGCATGCCGGTGACGATGTTGATCACACCTGCCGGAATGCCGGCTTTCTCGGCAAGGCAGCCGATGGCGAGCGCCGAAAACGGCGTGAATTCCGAGGGCTTGATGACGACGGAGCATCCGGCGGCAAGTGCGGGCGCCACTTTCCGGGTGATCATCGCATTCGGAAAGTTCCAGGGCGTGATGATGCCGCAGACGCCGACCGGCTCCTTCAGCACGACGATGCGGCGGTCCGCCGTGGGTGAGGGGATCGTGTGGCCGCCGATGCGGCGGGCTTCCTCGGCAAACCATTTGACGAAGGAGGCGCCGTAGCGGATCTCGCCGCGCGCCTCGTCGAGCGGCTTGCCCTGTTCGGTCGTCAGGATCAGCGCCAGATCCTCGATATGGTCGATCATCAGCGCATACCAGGCCTCCAGCAGCGCGGCGCGCTCGGCATGGGTCTTTTTCTTCCATGGACCATAGGCAGCCTCGGCGGCTTCGATCGCGGCGCGCGTTTCGGCGGCTCCCATATCGGGCACCGTGCCGATGACCGTCTGCGTGGCCGGATCGATGACCTCGACGCTGTTGCGGGATGTAGCGGCAATCCATTTTCCGCCGATGAGCGCCTGTTGCCGGAAGAGGCCGGCTTCCTTCAAATTCTGCATCTGTCTATCCCCGATGAAGACGTTACAACTGAGCGAGAATGGAGGCGGTGATCGCCTCGGTCCTGTCCTTGCCCGGGACCGTGCCGATGCCGCAGGCGGTGGTCCATTCGATCGCCTTGATGATGGCGCCGGCGGCCGGCGTCTCACCGAGGTGATCGAGCATCATGGCGCCGGACCAGATGGCGGCGATCGGATTGGCGATGCCGAGATGGGCGATGTCGGGGGCCGACCCATGCACGGGTTCGAACATCGACGGTGCGCTGCGATCCGGGTTGATGTTGGCGGAGGCGGCAAAGCCGAGCCCGCCCTGGATGGCGGCGCCGAGATCGGTGAGGATATCGCCGAACAGATTGGAGGCGACGACCACGTCGAGGCTTTCCGGCGCCATCACCATGCGCGCCGCCATGGCATCGATGTGATAGCTCGTGACCTCGACATCGGCATATTCATCGGCGAGCCTGCGGGTGATCTCGTCCCAGAAGACCATCGAAAATTTCTGCGCGTTCGACTTCGTCACCGAGGCGAGCTTGCCGCGGCGGGCGCGCGCCTGCTCGAACGCGAAGCGCAGGATGCGTTCGACGGCCGTCCGGGTGAAGATCGACGTCTCGACGGCGACCTCGTCCGCCGTGCCCTGATGAACGCGGCCGCCGGCGCCGGAATATTCGCCCTCGGTGTTTTCGCGGATGCAGAGGATATCGAAGCCTGCCGATCTCAGCGGACCCTGCACACCGGGCAGCAGCCGATGCGGGCGGATATTGGCATATTGCACGAAGCTCTTGCGGATCGGCAGCAAAAGCCCGTGCAGCGATACCGAATCCGGCACCTCCGCCGGCCATCCCACAGCGCCGAGCAGGATGGCGTCGAAGCCGCGCAGCATCTCGATGCCATCGGCCGGCATCATCGCGCCGGTCTCCTTGTAGAAGGCGCAGGACCAGGGGAATTCCCGGCCATCGAGGGTGAAGCCGGCCTTGTCGGCCGCCTTCTGCAGCACCGACCAGGCGGCTGCGGTGACATCGCGCCCGATGCCGTCGCCGGGAATGAGAGCGATCCGATGGGTTGTCATGGCGATATCCTCCTCAAAGGCTGATCAAGACGCTCTTGCTCTTGCGGTTGGCGTGATAGGCCTCGCGGCCGAGATCCTTGCCGATGCCCGACTGCTTGTAGCCGCCGGTCGGGAGGATATGGTCGCGCGAGCGGTTGTATCGGTTGACCCAGACCGTCCCCGCCTGCAGGCGACGCGTCAGCCGGATTGCCCGCGAAAGGTCCCGGGTGAACAGCCCGGCGGCAAGGCCGTAGGTCGGATGGTCGGCCAGTGCGAGCGCCTCTTCCTCGTCCCGGAAGGTCTGGAGCGTCAGCACGGGACCGAAAATCTCCTCGGTAATGGCTGGCGAATTCCGGTCGATCCCGGCGATCAGGGTCGGCCTGTAGAAATAGCCGGGCGCTTCCATCGGCATGCCGCCAGCCAGGCATTCGCCGCCGGCCTCGACCGCCGCCGAGACGATCGAATGGATGCGATCCTGCTGCCTTTCGGAAATGATCGGCGAATATTGCGCCGCGCCATCCCAGGTCGGGGCGGCCGCCGCGATCTTCATCCGGGCGACGATCGCCTCGACGAGCGGGGCGGCCGCGGCTTCCTCGACGATGAGGCGGGAGCCGGCCACGCAGGCCTGGCCGGCATTGCTCATGATGCCGGCGGCAATCGCAGCCGCCGTCTTGCCGAGGTCCGCATCGGCGAAAACGAGCTGCGGGCTCTTGCCGCCAAGCTCCAGCGTCATCGGCTTGACGCCGGTGCGGGCGATGTTTTCCATGATCGCCGATCCCGCGCGCGTCGAGCCGGTGAAGCTGACCTTGCTGATATCGGGATGTCCGGTGATCGCCGTGCCGGTAACAGGACCATCGCCCAGCACGACATTGATCAGGCCGGCAGGCAGGCCGGCGCGAAGCGCGAGTTCGGCAAGGCGGACGGTCGAAAAGGGCGTGATCTCGGACGGCTTCAGAACCACGGCATTGCCGGCGGCGAGCGCCGGGCCGAGCTTCCACGCCGCCATCGATACCGGAAAATTCCACGGAGTGATCGCGCCGACCACGCCATAGGGCTCGGTCATGATCATGCCGAGATTGCCGTCGTCGGTCGGCACCAGATCGCTGCCTTCCTTGTCGGCAAACTCGGCGAAGAAGCGGATCTGTTCGGCGGAGACCGCGATGTCGCCTTCCACCAGATGGCCGACGGGGCGGGTCGACGACAGCGCCTCCAGCCTTGCCAGCTCGGGCGCTTCCTGCTCGATCAGATCGGCCCATCGGTGCAGCACCTTCAGACGTTCGCGCGGGCGAACGCCGCCCCAGTTGCTGTCTTTCAGCGCGGCCTTCGCCGATTGAACGGCATGGTCGACCAGGTCCTCGCCGGCGACAGGGCAACCGGCATAGGCCTTGCCGTCGGACGGGCGGCGCATGGGAATGACGCCCTCGGCCGGTATGAGGCGATCTCCGATGAGATGGCCGATGGGAAGGGAAATTCTGTCAGGATCGAAACTCAGGGTCATGGCAATACCTCGGATCACTGAAACGAGGCTAGCCGAACGGGCGAAGTAGCTTGATCCGATGAGGGCGGGGAGGGCAGCGGAAAAACCCGTTCTGCCGCCGCCCGGCAGCTTATTGTTTTGCGTCCCGATGAGCGTGGCGGCATCGGAACGCGGAAGCCCTCTCACGCCATGACGGTGACGTAGATCTTGCGGACCGTTTCGATGGTCTTCCAGACGCCGACGAAACCGGGCTTCATGACAAAGCTGTCGCCCGCTCTGTAGACGACGGGATCGCCGCCTTCCGGCGTCAATTCGACGACCCCGGACAGGATGTGGCAGAATTCGAAGGTTTCGCCCTTGATCGAGCGCGTGACGCCGGGCGTGGCTTCCCAGACACCGGTATGGATCATTTCGCCGCGGGCAATATCCTGCGCCCAGGTCTTGAACTGAGGGTCGCCGGAGATCAGCCGCTCGGGCAGCGGCACGTTTTCGCGCGGCGCAAAGGAAGGGTTGGGATCGATGGTCTTGAGAAGCGGCATGGAGTTTTCCTTTCGAGGTTGAACGTGTCAGTAGCCGCGACGGCGGTCGATGAGGCCGACCGGATCGGATCCGGCGCGCATCCGCTTGATGTTTTCGGCAACGGCGCGGGCAGCGGTGTGGGGCTGGGTGACGCTCGCGACATGGGGCGTGAGCAAGAGGCGCGGATGGCCCCAGAAGGCGTGATCCGCCGGCAGCGGTTCGGGATCGGTGACATCGATCACCGCGCCGGAGAGATGGCCGCTGTCCAAAGCCGCAATCAGGGCTTCATGATCGAGCTGCGGCCCGCGGCCGGTATGAATGAGCGCCGCGCCCTGCGGCAGGCGCCTGAACAGATCGGCATTGAGAAAGCCGCGGGTTTCATCGGTCAGCGGCAAGAGGCAGACCAGGATATCGCTCTCGGCAAGCATCGCCTCGAGGCCGGCATCTCCGGCGTGGCAGCTCACCCCCTCGATGTCATGCCGGGATCGGCTCCAGCCCGACAGCGCAAAGCCGAAAGGCTTCAGCCGCTCGAGCACGGCCCGGCCGAGAACGCCGAGGCCGAGAACGCCGATGCGGCGCTCGGGAGCCTGACGCTGCGGCAGCGCCTGCCAGAGCCGGTCGCGCTGCTGGCCGATATAGGCGGGCAGGTTGCGGTGGAGCGCCAGTGCGGCAAGCGTCACATATTCCTGCATCATCCGCACGATGCCATCCTCGACCATGCGCACCACCTTCACGTGATCCGGCACCTCGGCGATCTGGAACTGGTCGACCCCGGCGCCGATGGAAAACAGCACTTCGAGATTGCGGTAGCGAGAGAGGTCAGACGGGACCGTCCAGGTGATCAGGTAGCGCACCGCCTCGGGATCGACGGTCGCGGGGTCCATCGAAAATTCCAGATCCGGCAGTTCGCGCGCGAAGATCTCCTGGAAAATTGCTCCGCGGCGGGCATCGGAATTGAAGAGAAAAGTCATCGGCGTTGATCCTTTCAATCTTGCCGAGGTCAGGCGCGGCAGCGGGCGGCGAGCGCCTCAACCATCGCCTGGCAGGCAGCGAGTTCGCTCGTCAGAATGAACTCGTCGGGCTTGTGGGCGCGGGCAATATCGCCAGGACCGCAGATGATCGCGTCCACGCCGGCGCGCTGGTAGAGGCCGGCTTCGGTGCCATAGCTGACGGCTGCGAGCGGCGCCTTGCCGGTCAGTTCCCGGAGGAGACCGGCAAGCGGTGCGGTGGGCGCAAGCGAAAGAGCCGGATAGGCGCTCAGGATTTCCCATTCGACGGCAAAGCCGCGTGCCTTCTCCGCCTCCGCCGCATCGCGCACGAGAGCAAGCAGGGAGACGGGATCGATGCCGGAGATTGCGCGTGCCTCCACTTCCAGCGTGCAGACTTCAGGAATGATGTTGACGGCCTGACCGCCGCTGATCGTTCCGGCCTGCAGGGAGGAATAGGAAGGCTCGAATGCGCCGTCGAACGGCCCTTGCGTCAGATCCTTCGCCGTTGAAATTGCCGCATTCAGCACGTTCGCCATGGCATGCACGGCGTTGAGACCGAGATCGGACCGGGAGGAATGGCCGGAGCGGCCCTTGATGGTGATGCGCGCCGCGGCCTTGCCCTTGTGGGCGAGGATTGCCTGCATGCCGCTCGGTTCGCCGATCACCGCGCCGAGCGGCGGCGCGCAGAGATCGGGCAGCCGGGCAAGGAGATGGGGCACACCGCGGCAGCCGGCCTCTTCGTCATAGGAAAAGGCGAGGTGAACCGGCCGGGCGAGGGGGCTTGCCGTCAACGCCGGCACGGCGGCGAGGGCGGCGGCCAGGAAGCCTTTCATGTCGGACGTGCCGCGGCCATAGAGCCGCTCTCCTTCGGCTCTCAGCACGAAGGGATCGGCGCTCCAGCCGGCTTCCCTGGCGGGGACGACATCCATATGGCCGGAGAGGACGTAGCCCGGCCTGTCGGCGGGGCCGATGGTCGCGAAGAGATTGGCGCGGTCGCCCTCGGGGCCGGGAAGAATATGCGCTTCGATCCCGAAGGAGCGGAGATAGGTCTCGATCCAGCCGACGATGGCGCCATTGGGCGTGCCGACGACGGAGGGGAAGCCGATGAGCTCGTGGAGGATCTCGACTAGCGGCATGGAAGAGCTGTGGGCGCTGACTTGAGAAGACATTCCAACCTCTTGCGTGAAGGGCGAGACCGCCGACTGGACTCTTTTCCAGGACGCGAGGCTTTAGATGCCGAAAGCTTCGCCGATTTGGTTGATTGTTGCGCCGGCATCGAATTGACCAGCGATTTCTGCTGACGGGTTTCCTATAGTCTGGCTGGGAGGAGGCGTCGGATTCTGCGTTTGGCCGGCGTCGTCATGGGGATCAATTTCTGGAGGACGCGCGTGAGTGCTGGGACATCGAGACTGGTCGACAGCTTCGAGATGCGCATCGCCGACATCAATACGGTCGATCTCGAACAGTTGCATACGCTCTCGATCGGCGTCGGCTGGCCGCACCGCGCCGACGACTGGCAATTCGTCCGCGAGCTCGGCAAGGGCGTGGTGGCGCTTGACGAAGCGGGCCGTGTTTTGGGCTCCGCCATGTGGTTTCCCTATGGCAGGGATTTCGCCACGATCGGGCTCGTCATCACCTCGCCGCGCCTGCAGGCCCGGGGCGCCGGCCAATGGCTGATGGATCACGTTCTGAACCAGGTTCCCGAAGGCAATTGGGGCCTCAACGCCACGCGGGCGTCACGACGGCTTTACCGCTCCCTCGACTTCACCATGGAAGCCGTCGTCTCCCAATGTCAGGGCGAGGCATCCTTGCCCCCTGAGGCGGAGACACCGCCCGGCGCCGAAATCCGGCCGCTCGGCATGGCCGACCTCGCCGCCATCGCCGCGCTTGATGCAGAGGCCTTCGGGGCGGACCGCACCGCACTGCTCAAGCAGGTTCTTCCTTCGTCCAGCGGCCTTGGATTGTTCCGCGACGGAAAGATCGAGGCCTTCTCCTTCTGCCGGCGGTTCGGCCGCGGGCACGTCATCGGCCCGGCGGCGGCAGCCAGCGATGCGGATGCCATCGCCGTCATTCGCCCGCACGTCACGGCGCATGCGGGCAAGTTCCTGCGGCTCGACACGCGCGAGAAAAGCGGAGCCTTTTCCGACTTCCTCTCCCATTGCGGTCTTGCCGTCTTCGACACCGTCACCACCATGTCGCGCGGCCGCCCCTGGCCGGAAGTCCGCGAACGCCGCCCCGCCGGCACGCCGAAAATATACGCTTTGGCCGGTCACGCGCTCGGCTGAACCGGAAAAGCCGAAAACACCATCCGCTCCGCTGCCATCCCGCCGCAAGGGCTGGCCTTTGATCTTTGCTGTGTTAACTAGTTGTCTGGTGATTTTCCGTCGACCGTACAGTTCGCGAAGAATCCGATATTCCATGCGTGCGGGGAGCCGAATGAGCAACAGACAGCAGAAGCAGGCCGAAATACCTTTGTCGCCCACGGCCCAGGCGTCGCCGGAGCGACGGAGATCCCTGGCGATCGGGCTTCTGCGTGCGCGCGAAGCGGTCATGAGCCACTTCCGGCCGATCCTGGCGGCGCATGACGTCACCGAGCAGCAGTGGCGGGTGATCCGCGTGCTCTCCGAAGCGGGAACGCTCGATGCGAGCGAAGTGGCGGACAAGGCTTCGATCCTGGCGCCGAGCCTGACGCGCATGATCCGCTCGCTTGAGGAGCGCGGCTTCATCACCAAGCACAAGGACAAGGCAGACGGCCGGCGCGTGCTGCTGCGCATCACGCCGGCGGGGCAGGCTATGGTCGACGAGGTCATGCCGGAGAGTCTGAAGGTCTATGCCGATATCGGCGCCCGCTTTGGCGCCGAGCGGGTCGAACAGCTCCTGGACATGCTCGACGAACTGGCGGCGTTAAGGCTCGAAGGCGCTCCGGAAGGGGAGGAATAGCCCCTCTTAATTAATGTGTTAAAGATATGATTGACGATCGGAGCGGCCTGTTGCAGTCTTGAGCGATACTGACACTGTTGGGAGGCAGAGTTGGACCTGTTGCAGAACCGCAGCCTTGTCGATCGCACCTGGTCGCCGACACCCTACGATCAGTGGGCGGACGACCTTCATAACATCTGCGGGAATTTCAACGCGCATACGATGGAGCGCGGCGACAAGGTGATCGGCACGGCAAGCCGCATCGACGTGTGCGGCATGGAATTCGCCCATGTCTCCAACGATCTCGATTATGTCCATCGCGGCTGGGACGACATTCGCCGCGATGCGCACGAACATCTGTTCCTGATCATGCAGCTCGAGGGCGCCTGCGGCGTGGAGCATTCCGGCCGGCAGAACATCCTCGACGTCGGCGAATGCATCCTCGTCGATTCCACGCGCCCGACCACGTTCTTTTTCCGCGGCCACTTCTCCAATCATCTCTCCCTGCATCTGCCGCGGCAATTGATGTATTCGGGCAGCAAGGTGGAATTCGACGTGGCCCGCAAGCTTTCGGCCGGCGATCCGATGGCAATGATGCTGCGCGCGCTGATCGCCAAGATGATGACGACGCCGGAAAGCGAGGCGGCCTCGCCGCATCTGCGCCAGCTGATGTTCGACACGACGCGCCAGGCGTTCCTGTCGACCGACATCCAGACCGCAAGCCTGAATTCCCTGCATGACAGCGCCGGCAGGCGCATGCAGATGGTCGATATCCTGATCGACAAACATTTGACCGACAGCGATCTCAGCGCGAAGTGGCTGGCAACCAGGCTCGGTGTATCGATCCGCACGCTGCAGCAGGATTTCCAGGGCATGGGCATGACCTGCACCACCGTCATCCGCGACAAGCGCCTGCGCTTCGCACGCGAGAAGATCGAGCAGCTGAAGGAGCAGCGCAACCCGACGACCATCGCCGAGGTCGCCTATTCCGCCGGCTTCAACGACATTTCCTATTTCAATCGCAGCTTCAAGGAGCTGTTCGATTGCGCTCCGAGCGAGCTGCTTCGTTCCGGCGAACCGGTGCAGAAGATGGTCTGAAGCGCACTCTGCGCTTTCGTCCAAGCCGGAGCGCGTTTCTCCCCAAGACGGCTTTTCCAGCGAAAGTCATAGTTCTCCTCGATCTCACGGGAGGAGAATATCGTGAAGCAGTCTACCCTGCTCATCGGTGGCGAAATCGTCGCCACGACCGATCATGCGCCGGTCACCAACCCATCGACCGGCGAAGTCGTCGGCTATATGCCGCTTGCCCAGGAGGCCGATCTCGACAGGGCCGTCGCCGCCGCCGCCGAAGCCTTCAAAGGCTGGTCGCGGATCTCGAACGAGGAGCGGGCAGCGGCCTGCCGAGCGATCGCGGAGAAGATCGGCGAGCATGCCGAAGAACTGGCGCAGATCCTGACCCGTGAACAGGGAAAGCCGCTCAACGGCCTCGGCTCACGCTTCGAAATCGGCGGCGCGCTCGCCTGGACGCGGCACACGGCCGAAATCGACCTGCCGGTCGAAATCCTGCAGGACGACAATGAGGGCCGTGTCGAGCTGCACCGCAAGCCGATCGGTGTCGTCGGCTCGATCACGCCGTGGAACTGGCCTGTCATGATCGCCTGCTGGCACATCATGCCGGCGGTGCGCGCCGGCAATACCGTCGTCATCAAGCCGTCGCCCCTGACGCCGCTTTCGACCATCCGCCTCGTCGAGATCATCAACGAGGTGCTGCCGGCCGGCGTCGTCAATGTGATCACCGGCGAAAACAGCATCGGCGCCGCCCTTTCCGCCCATCCGGGCATTGCCAAGATGACCTTCACCGGCTCGACCGAGACCGGCAAGAAGATCATGGCCTCGGCGGTGGCCACCTTGAAGCGGCTGACGCTGGAGCTCGGCGGCAACGATGCCGGCATCGTGCTGCCCGACGTCGATCCGAAGAGCATCGTCGAGGGCCTGTTCTGGGGCGCCTTCATCAACAACGGCCAGACCTGCGCGGCGCTGAAACGCCTCTATGTGCATGACAGCATCTATGAGGAAGTCTGCGTCGCACTTGCCGATTATGCCGGCAAGATCGCCGTCGGCGACGGCCTGGATGAGGCAAGCATCCTCGGCCCGGTGCAGAACGAATTGCAGTTCAACAAGGTGCGCGATCTCGTCGACGATGCGCGCGCAAAGGGCGGCCGCATCCTGACCGGCGGCGCGCCGCTGGACCGGCCCGGCTATTTCTACCCGATCACGCTCGTCGCCGATGTCGACCACGGTATCCGGCTGGTCGACGAGGAGCAGTTCGGCCCGGCTTTGCCGATCATCCGCTACAGCGATCTCGACGAGGTGATCGCCCGCGCCAACCAGAATCCGGCCGGTCTCGGCGGCTCGGTCTGGTCGGCCGACGTCGAGAAGGCGAAGCACTATGCGATGCAGCTCGAATGCGGTTCGGTCTGGATCAACAAGCACGGCGCGATCCAGCCGAACGCGCCCTTCGGCGGCGTCAAGCAATCCGGCATCGGCGTCGAATTCGGCGCAGAAGGGCTGAAGGAATTCACGACGATCCAGACGGTGCTGAGCTGAGCCATGACGACTTACGATTACATCATCGTCGGAGGCGGATCCTCGGGCTGCGTGCTGGCCAACCGCCTGTCGGAAAACCCGGCGCACAAGGTGCTCCTGATCGAGTCCGGCCGCCGCGACGCCGATCCATGGATCCATATCCCCGCCACCTTCTTCAAGGTGCTGGGCAAGGGGATCGATATCCATCCCTATGCATCGAACCCCGACAAAGGGCTGAACGGCCGGCCGAGCATCGTGCCGCAGGGCAATGTGCTTGGCGGCGGCAGCTCGGTCAACGCGATGATCTATATTCGCGGCCATCGTAACGACTACGATACCTGGTCGCAGATGGGCTGCCAGGGCTGGTCCTATGACGACGTGCTTCCGGCCTTCCGCTCTCTGGAAAGCAACGAGCGGCTGAACGGCCAATTCCATGGCAAGAAGGGCGGCCTGCACGTCTCCGATCCGCGCCACCGGCATCCGCTGAGCGAGGCCTTCGTCAAGGCGGCGACCGAGATCGGCATTCCCCATAATGACGATTTCAACGGCGCCGATCAGGCCGGTGTCGGCTTCTATCAGAGCACCACCCATGGCGGTCGGCGCTGGAGTTCGGCCCAGGCTTTCCTGCGCGAAGCGGAAAAGCGGCCGAACCTCACCGTGCTGACGGAGCGCAAGGTGGCGCGCGTCCTGTTCGAGGGGCAGAGGGCATCCGGCGTCGAACTGCTCGACGGCACGACTTTCAAGGCGTCGCGCGAAATCGTGCTCACATCGGGCGCCATCGCCACGCCGAAGATCCTGCAATTGTCGGGGATCGGCGATGGCGCACATCTTTCCTCGCTCGGCATCGAGGTCGTCGCCGACCTGCCGGGCGTCGGCGCCAATTATCAGGATCATCTCGAAGTGCCGGTGCAGGGCGAAACGCACGAGCCGATCTCGATCCTCGGCCATGACAAGGGCCTGCGCGCCGCCGGCCACATGCTGCGTTACCTGACATCGCATCGCGGGCTGCTGTCGTCCAACGTCGTCGAATGCGGCGGCTTCGTCGATACCGCAGGCACCGGCCAGCCGGATGTGCAGTTCCATGTGCTGCCCGTGCTGATCGGTTTCGTCGACCGCGAACCGGAGCCCGGCCATGGCCTCAGCATTGGACCATGTTATCTCCGGCCGCGGTCGCGCGGCTGGATCAGGCTGAAGAGCGCCGATCCCAGGGAGCAGACGGATTTCAACGCCAACCTGCTCTCCGATCCCGCCGATATCGAAACCCTGGTGCGCGGCGTCGAGACGGCGATCCGCATCCTCGATGCGCCGGCCCTTGCCAAGCTGGTCAAGCGACGCGTGCTGCCGAAGCCCGGCGTCGAAAAGGATCCGGAAGCCCTGCGCGATTACATCAGGCAGTCGGCCAAGACTGTGTTTCATCCGGCGGGAACGGCGCGCATGGGCCGCGCCGACGATCGCATGGCCGTCGTCGGACCCGACCTCAAGGTGCGCGGCGTCGAGGGGCTGCGCGTCTGCGACGCCTCGGTGATGCCGACGCTGGTCTCGGGCAACACCAACGCACCGACGATGATGATCGCGGCAAAGGCCGCAGCATTCATGACAGGCAAGGCGATTTCCGGCTGAACCCGGCATCGCCCATCGCACTACCCCGTGGGGAGCGGGGCAACAACTGGAGGAGACAATGCCTATCAATCCAAAAGGGCTGGCAATCGGCCTGCTGCTGACGCTCGTTTCGGCGTTCAGCGCCCATGCCGCCGCATCCTGCGGCGACAATAGCGGCAAGCCGGCGACCGGCGAACCGATCGTGATCGGCGCCATCACCGGCAAAACCGGACCGGACGATTTCTCGAATTCGACCCGGGCCGCCAAGGCCTATTTCGACTGCCTGAACGCCAATGGCGGCATCAAGGGGCGCCCGGTCGAATATCTGGTCGAGGACGACCAGTGGAATCCCGAGACCGCCGCGCAGCTCGCGGCCAAACTCGTCAATGACGAGAAGGCCGTACTGATGGTCGGCAATTCGAGCTTCGTCGAATGCGGCGCCAATGCCGATTTCTACAAGAAGTCAGGCATTCTCGTCGTCGCCGGCGTCGGTGTTCCCCGCGAATGCTTCTTCGCGGCAAATTACGCGCCAACCAATGCCGGTCCGCGCGTCTCGATGCTCGGCGCCATGGGCTATGCACTTGACCACCTGAGCGCAAAGTCGGTCGTCTGCATCGGGCCAAACATCCCGAACGTCGGCACCTGGTCCTGCGACGGGATCATCCAGCTCGCCAAGGAAAAGGGCCTGAAGGCCGAGACGATCCTGATGGACCCCGGCACCGCCGATTCCACGTCGACCATCCTGCAGGCGGCGGCTTCCAAGCCCGACGTGATTATCCTCGGCCTGCCCAAGGGCGTGACTGTGCCGCTGCTGACCGCCGCCGAGGAGCAGGGGCTGAACCAGAGCATCAAGTTCCTGAGCGCCGCCTCTGCCTATGATCTCTCCGTGCCCGGCACGATCGGCGCCGGCTGGGACGGCAATTTCATCGTCAACATGGAGTTCAACGATCTCGAAGCGACGACGCCCGATAACCAGAACTGGCTCGCCGTCATGGATCAGTACGGCCAGAAATCCGATCCGCGCGATACCTTCGCCCAGGCCGGCTATCTCGCGGCAAGGATCGCCGAAACGGCGCTGATGACGCTCGATCCCGCCAATATCAACCGCGAAACCGCATCGGCGGCCGTGCGTGGGATCAAGAGCTTCAAGAGCGATATCTTCTGCGCCCCTTGGTACTTCGGCGACGGCCAGACCCGCCACAACGCCAATTCGACGACGCGCATGGCGGTCAGCGAAGGCGGCAAGTGGAAAGTCGTCTCCGACTGCGCTCCGTCGCCGGATCCCGAGCTGAAGGACATCCGCGCCTTCGAAAAGTCCGCCGGCCTCAACTGAGCCTGCGTCTGCCATCGTGCTCCGCGGCATTACCCCGCGGGGCACGATAAGTCCCAGAGGATCGCCTATGAACATTCTTCCTTTCATCATATCGGGGCTCGGGATCGGCGCCGTCTATGCCTTGTCGGGCGTCGGCCTCGTCGTGCTGTTTCGGGCGACCGGCGTTCTCAATTTCGCTTTCGGCGCCTTCGGCGCGATCGGCGCGCATTGCGCCTGGCAGCTGCTCGAGTGGAAGATGCCGCTCGCCGTCGCCATTCTTGCCGCCGTTGCCGTCTCGACGGCGATCAGTTTTCTCTACGGGCGGATCTTCGCGCCGATGCTGTCGCATCGCGATACCGTCGTGCGCGCCGTCGGCACGCTGGCGCCGGCGCTCGTGCTGATCGCCGTCATGGGTGTCATCTGGGGCGAGCTTCCGCGCCGCCTGCAGTTTCCGACCGACCAGATGTTCGTGTCGCTCTTTGCCGTGCGCCTGACCTATACCCGTATCATCGCTCTTCTTCTTGCCGTCGCCATGGTCGTCGCGATCACCTTGCTGCTTTCCCGCACGCGGCTCGGCCTCGACATGCGCGCGCTGGCCAACGACCGTGATCTCAGCGCCGTGCTCGGCGTGCGCGTCCTCCATACCGAGACGGCCGCCTGGATCATCACCGGTATCTTCTCCGGCCTTGCCGGCCTGCTGCTTGCCGATCTCGTGCGGCTGCAAGGCACCTTCCTGACGCTGCTGGTCATCCCGGCCATTGCCGCGGCGATCCTCGGCCAGTTGCGCTCGCTCTGGGAGACGGCCGCCGCCGGCATCCTGATCGGCATTGCCGAGGCGGCGCTGACGCCCCTTGCCTGGATATCGCCCTATCGCGCCGCCGCACCCTTCATCATCGCGCTTGCCGCCGTCACGATCCTGGGAGGCACGGCGAAGGCCGCGTTGAAAGACCGATGAGCGTTCAGCCGCAAACTATCGCCTCCAACGCCGAAGGCCTGTCGATGATGCGCCTGCCGAAGCAGCTTCTGCATGTTCCCGTGACGATGGCGATCTTCGCGGCCGTGGTCGCCTTTCTCGCCAATTCCTTCTGGCTTTCGGCGGCAACCTCGGCCGTCGCGCTGTCATTGTCGGTGGCCGGCCTTGCCATTCTCTACGGCCAGCTCGGCCTGGTTTCGCTCTGCCAGTTCGCCCTCGTCGGCGTCGGCGGCTGGGTGACGCTGCGCATCGGCCATGCCTTCCATCCGCCCTTCGAAGTGAGCCTGCTTGCCGGCGGCATCGTCGCCTCCGCGGTCGGGCTCGCCTTCGGCGTGCCGGCGCTCAGGCTGCGCGGTCTCTATCTCGCGCTCGTCACCCTCATGCTCGCGGGCGCCTTCCAGATCGTCATCAGCGCCTGGGGTTTTCCCGATGGCGGCCCCGGTTTTCTCGGCAGGGCCGACGGTTCGGGGCGCGAGATGCTGGCAAGACCTGTGGTGGCCGACGGCGAGGTTGCCTATTTCCTCTATGTCTGCGTGGCGGCGGCAATCGGCCTTTCGATCGCGCAATGGCATAAGCTCGCGCGTCCCGGCAGGGCCTGGGCGCTGATCCGCAAGGGCGAGACCGTCGCGGTCGCGAGCGGCGTCAACGTGCTGGTCTACAAGGCCTGGGCCTTTGCGCTCAGCGGCCTGCTCGCCGGCCTTGCCGGCGGGCTGCTGGCCGGCAATGTCGGCCAGCTCGACGGGCGCGCCTTCGGTGCATTCGAGAGCCTCAACCTCTTCGCGCTCGCCATCGTCGGCGGTGTCTTCAACTGGTACGGGGCGCTAATCGCCGGCCTGCTGCTGCGGGCGGTGCCGGCGCTGCTCACCGATCTCGGCATCGACGGCTACGTCACGATCGGCATTTTCGGCATAGCGCTGTTCCATGCGCTGGCGACCGCGCCGGCCGGCATTGCCGGCCAGATCGCGGCATTGATCGCCCGTCTGAACGGCGGTCTATCGAAGGGGAGGGGACGATGATCACCATCGACAATCTCGTCGTCCAGTTCGGCGGCGTGAGGCCGATCAACGAGCTCAGCGCCGTGCTGACGGCGCCGGTCGCGGGGCTGATCGGCCCGAACGGCGCCGGCAAGACGACGCTGCTCAACGTGCTTTCCGGCTTTGTCCGACCGGTTCAGGGAACGGTGTCGCTCGGCGCTGAGGCGCTGTTGCCGATGTCGCCGCTCCAGCGCGTTCGCGCCGGCCTGCGCCGCTCGTTCCAGACCGAGCAGGTGGTCGAAGACCTGACCGTAGCCGGCAATATCGCGGCGATCGCCGATCATGTCGTCGGCGCGGCGCATCGCTCCGAAGCTGTCGAGGAAGCGCTTTCCTTCGCCGGTCTCACCGCGGCTGCCGACCGGCTGGGGCAATCGCTCAATCTTTTCCAGCGCCGCCTGGTCGAGCTGGCGAAATGCGTCGTCGGCAAGCCGAAGCTCATCCTGCTGGACGAACCGGCCGCTGGCCTGACCGAGGAGGAGGGAAAGGCGTTCCGCGAACTGGTGCTGCGCATTCCGGCCGAATTCCGCGCACCGGTTCTGGTCATCGATCACGATGTCGAGCTCATTCGCTCCATGTGCAGCGAAACCATGGTGCTCGACTACGGCAAGCTGCTGGCCCTTGGCCCGACGCAGACCGTGCTTGCCGATCCGAACGTGCGGCGCGCCTATCTGGGGGAGTTCTGAAATGAGCGGGATTTCCGAAGTCAGCGTCGAAAACCTCGTCGTCGAACGCGGCGGCAAACGCGTCATCCACGATATCTCCTTTTCGGTCGCGGCCGGCAAGGTGACGACCCTGCTCGGCGCCAACGGGGCCGGCAAGTCGAGCACGGTCATGGCCATGGCGGGCGTTCTGCCACGCGGCGGCGCGGTGCGCCTGGGAGACATCGCGCTCGAAGGATTTGCACCCGACCGCATCCGCCGCGCGGGCCTTGCGCTCGTTCCCGAGGGGCATCGGGTGCTGGGGCAACTGTCCGTGGAGGACAATATCCTCGTCGCCGCGCTCGATCCGTCAGCGGTTGCGCGACGGAAAGGGCTGGAGCGCGCCTATGAGATCTTCCCCGAGCTTGCCGAGCGCCGGCGCCAATCGGCATCGGATCTTTCCGGCGGCCAGAAGCAGATGGTGGCGATGGCGCAGGCTTTCGTCGCAAAGCCGCGTTTCATGATCGTCGACGAGCTTTCGCTCGGCCTCGCGCCTGCCGTGGTCAAGCGTCTGGCCGAAGCGCTGAAGATTGCCGCCGCCGGCGGCATCGGCGTGCTGCTGATCGAGCAATTCGCCAATCTCGCGCTGGATCTTGCCGACAAGGCTCTCGTGCTGGAGCGCGGCCGCCTCGTCTTCGACGGCCCCGCCGCGACACTGAAAGCGCAGCCGGACATTCTTCATGGCGCCTATCTGGCGAGCTGAGGCGAGGAGACCGTCATGCGTTTTGCCGCGGATCACCGCCATGTCGAGACGGCTCGGGGCCGGGAATTCGCAGGGCTTGCCCGCACGCTGTTCGGCAATGTCAGGCTCGATTTCGGTGGCGCCGACGAGGAAAAGAGCGCGATGCTCTCGGCTATGCTCGGAGCATGCCGGCTGACGCGGCTGGAAGCCGACCGGCATGTCGTCTTCGGCGAGCGGGTGACGGCCGGGCCTGAGGATCCCGATGCGATCAAGCTGATCCTGCAGACAGAGGGCAGCGCCTCGATCGGACAAAGCGGCGTGCAGGCGCCGGTTGCCGCCAATGCCCTCGTCATCTACGACCCGCGCCGGCCCTATGTTCTGACCAACAGCGCGCCGGTCCGCCAGCTGCTGCTGCAAATGCCGCGGCAGGCGCTGCCGCAGGCCGCGGTCGAGCGGCTGGCAGCACCCTTCACCGCACATGCCGGGCAGGACGGCATGTGCGGCATTCTGCTGTCGCTGATGGAATCGACCATGCAGGAGATCGGCCATCTCGACGAGGCGCAACGTTCGAGCGTCGGCCAGACGATGATCGATCTCGTCCGCACCATGATCGGCGAGGGGCGGCCGCAGCGGCTGGTCGCCGATCCCCTCGATCTTTTGCTGGCCCGCATCAAGGCGTTCATCGCCGGCAATATCGCGCGGCCGGATCTCACCGTCGCCATGATCGCACGGCGCATGGGCTGTTCGGTGCGCTACGTCTATCGCGCATTCGAGGCCGAGCGGCTGACGCCGTCGGATTATATCTGGGACCTGCGGCTGCAGCTGGCTGCGGCGAAGCTGCGCGAGGCCGGCGGCCACAGCGGTGAAATATCCGGTATCGCCTTTGCGCTCGGCTTTTCCTCCAGCGCGCATTTTTCGCGGGCTTTCCGCACCCGCTACGCTGTTTCGCCGTCGCAATGGCGCAAGGCTGCGCTTTCCTGAGGCGGCCCGGCTTTGCGCCGGGCCATCCGGATTTTATCGCATCGATTCCGCGACGCGCAGCGTATCGGTGAACTGCTCGAAGCGCCGGATCTTGCCGTCCGCCACGCGCCAGGCATGGACGACGCGGGCCTTGAAGGATTTGCCGGTCTGCCGGTGGGTGCCGCTATAGTCACCGATGGCGATGACGTCGTCGCCGGCATCGAGGAGGCGCTCCAGCTTGAAGGTGTAGCCGTCGAATGTCTCGCCGAGCGCCTGGAAGACGTGTCTGAAGACTTCCTGCGGGCCGACATAGGTGCCGGCACAGGGAAATCCGTCCATTTCGGTCCAGCGGCAGTCGGATGCGATGTCGGCCAGCATGCCGTCCATATCGCGGCGGTCGTTGGCGTCGTAATGCGCCTTCACGATGTCGAAAGCTCTTTTCATTGTCTTGTCCTCACACCGGTTCCTGGCCCGGCAGGTAATAGGTCATCGAAGCCTTGCGGATGAAAGCGCCGGCCGGGCTGTTCTGGATGCGTCCGTCGCCGGTGATGCCGAGGAATTTGCCGGTCGAGCGCATGTCGTCGAAATTGTAGAAGAAGGTTGAGGCGACCGGGATTTTGAACTCCCGGAAGGTGAAGACGTATTGGTTTTCGTCGAACTTGTAGGTGGTCGTCAGATCGACGTCGCCATGGCCGCGCTGGACGCCGACCAGGCATTGCCAGGCATAGCGCTGCGAGGAGAGGTACGTGTGTTCGTAGACATGGTTGGGGCTGTAAGTGAAATGCGCCCTGAGCCCGATGAGATCGCGGCTTTCCGCCGGCTCCGGTCCGCTCGCGGCGCCGCCCTCGACGATACCAGGCCGGAAGATCTGTGCCACCTGCGGTTCGCCGGCGGCATCTTTCGCATCGCGGACGATCGAATAGATCGAAAGCGCTCGCCGGGTCTCGACGTTGAGGATCAGCGTTTCGGCCTCCCGCGGGCGGGCGGCGAAGACGATCTCGATGAAATAGGTGTTCGGCGCGACCTCGATCACCTCAGCCTTGTCGGTGGCGCTTTCCCTGCCGTCCGACCATTCGGCCTCGCCTTTGCCGATGGCAAGGTCGAGCATACGGCCGTCATCGAAGCCGATCCTGTAGGAAGAACCGGCCAGCGCGTCGCTCGCCGGCAGGCGGTTGGTGTCGATGCCATAGGCGAATTCGTCGTAGGTTTTCCAATCCTTGGGATTTTCGTTCATCGTCATCTCCTCCTGTCATTCTGCGAAAGCGAGCGTCGGCAGGTCGACCGTGCCGGCGCCGCCGTCCACGGTCAGGATCGCGCCGTTGATCATCGAAGCCTCCGGCGAGGCCAGGAAGCAGACGGCGTTGGCGACATCCTCGGCGCTCGCCGGGCGGCCGAGCGGCACGTCCTTGGTGACGAGCGCATAGGCCTCTTCGACGCTTTTCAGCTGAAACTTCTCGACGATCACCTGCATCTGCTCGTCGGCCATGTCAGTCGTCACCCATCCCGGGCAGACCGTGTTGGTGCGCACGCCCTTGCGGCCGTAGTCGCGCGCCAATGACTTCGCAAGGCCGATGCAGCCATGTTTCATGGTGACGTAACCCGCCGCATCCGGCCCGGCGAACAGCCCGGCGATCGAGGCGAGAACGACGATATTGCCCTTGCTGCGGATCAGGTGCGGCAGGGATTCGCGGGCGCTGACGAAGGCGGTGTTGAGGTTGAGCCGGGTGGCGAGATCCCAGGTCTCATCGGACATGCTGATCGTCGGTCCGACACCATGGCCGCCGGCATTGGCGATCAGCACATCGAGCCCGCCGAAGGTCTCGACAACAGTTTCGAGCGCGGCCCGCATCGCAGCGCCATCGGCCGCATCGGCGGTAATAACGGTGGCGCCGATCTCATCGGCGACGGCGCGAAGCGGCGCCGGGCGCCGTCCGACGAGCACGACATTGCCGCCTTCCTGCCGGATGCGCCGGGCGACGGCAGCGCCTATGCCCGTGCCGCCGCCGGTGATCAGCGCCGTCTTGTTGCTGAAACGCATATCTCTTCCTCCTGGATCTTTCGATCATCATGGTCGAAAGGCCGGGAGGCGTCCTGTCCAGCTGTGCAGTCCGTTTTGACTGAGCGTGCAAAACGATGCAGGAAAGGTCAGTAGACCTTCACGTCGCCCACGGGCCTGGCAGGTTCGGCCTTGTGGAAGTCCTCGAGCAGCTTGGCGGTGGCATTGGCAAGCAGCATGACGTCGTTGCCGATCGCGACGAAGGTGGCGCCGAGTTCGAGATAACGCTTGGAGAGGGCGAGATCGCCGATCAGGATGCCGGCGGCCTTGCCATGCGACTGGATCCGGGCAAGCGCCTTTTCGACTTCCGCCTGCACTTCGGGCGCACCCGGCCTGCCGAGGTAGCCCATGTCGGCGGCGAGATCGGACGGACCGATGAAGACGCCGTCAACGCCCTCGGTCGTCGCGATCGCATCGAGGGCTGCGAGCCCCGCCCGGCTTTCGACCTGCAGGAGCAGGCAGATCTCGTCATTGGCGGTCTGGAGATAGTCGGGTATGCGGTTGAAATCGGAAGCGCGGGCAAGGGCAGCGCCGACGCCGCGCACACCCTGCGGGGGATAACGCACGGCGCGGACCATGGCTTCGGCCATCTCCCTGCTGTCGACCATCGGTATGAGCAGCGTCTGCGCGCCGATATCGAGCATCTGCTTGATGATCCACGTCTCGCCGACCGGCGGGCGGATCACCGCGTGGCTTGCCGATCCCTTCATCGCCTGCAGCTGCGAGGCGAGCAGCGGCACGTCGTTCGGCGCATGCTCGGCATCGAGCAGCAGCCAGTCGTAACCGGCGCCGGCGCAGATTTCGACCGTATAGGGGCTGGCGAGCGCCTGCCAGAGGCCGATCTGTGCCCGCCCCTCTTTCAGGGCTTGCTTGAAGAGGTTCCTGGGCGCCGGCATGGTTTCACTCCTTCATGCAAAATAGAGACCGACCGAGCCGTATGGGCCGAAATCGGCATGGATGGTGTCGCCATGCCGCGCCTCGATCGGACGGATGAATGAACCAGCCAGCACGATCTGTCCAGCCTCGATGCCATCGCCATAGTGCGCCAGCCGGTTGGCGAGCCAGGCAACGCCGCGGGCAGGCTGGTTCAAAACCCCGGCCCCGAGGCCGGTTTCCTCGACCTCGGCATTGCGGCTGACGATCGCGCCCATCCAGCGCATGTCGATCTCATCCACCCGCGCGGCGCGGCCGCCGGTGACGATGCCGGCGTTGGCGGCATTGTCGGAGATGGTGTCGACGATGGTGCGCGCCTTTTTCGTCTCCGGATCGACGCGCAGGATGCGGGTGTCGAGAATTTCGAGCGCCGGCGTCACATAGTCGGTGGCGTTGAGCACATCGAAGATCGAGATGCCCGGGCCTTTCAGCGGTGCCTTCATCACGAAGGCGATCTCAGCTTCGATGCGCGGCTGAATGAAGCGATCGGCCGGCACGGTGGCGCCGTCCTCGAACACCATGTCGTCGAAGAGCACGCCGGAATCGGGAATGTCGATATTGAGCGCATATTGCATCGCCTTCGACGTCAGCCCGATCTTCCAGCCGATCGGCTTGCGGCCGCGCGCGATCTTCTTCTTCACCCAGGCCGCTTGCACCGCATAGGCATCGTCCATCGTCATTTGAGGATGCTTCAACGATAGAAGTCCGGTCTGGACACGGGTCCGCTCTGCCTCGTCAAGGTTCAGCGCGGCCTGTTCGATGTCGTTTGACGTCAGCATCTCACACCTCGTCGGCGATCGTGTTTCTCAGGATGCCGAGGCCATCGGCCTCGACTTCGACGACATCGCCGGGCTTCAGCCAGATCGGCGGATCGAAGCGGGCGCCGGCGCCTGTCGGCGTGCCGGTGACGATGACGTCGCCGGGAACCAGCGTGGTGAAGGTGGAGATGTAATTGACGATCTTACGGAAGGAGAAGATCATCCGGCTGGTCCGGTCGCTCTGGCGCACCTCGCCGTTGACGCGGGTTTCGAGCCTGATATCAGCAAGCTGGCTTTCATCCCGATAGGGCACGAGCCACGGACCGATCGCGCCGGTCCGGTCGAAATTCTTGCCCTGTGTGACGTTGAACTTGGCATGCCGCACCCAGTCGCGGATCGTGCCTTCGTTGCACAGCGACAGAGCCGCGATGTGGGAAAGGGCGTCCGCTTCGGCGATGCGCCGGCCGCCCTTGCCGATGACGATGACGATCTCGCCCTCATAGTCGAGCTGCGGGCTTTCCGGCGGCCGGATCAACGGCTGCTCATGGCCGGTAAAGGAGCGCGGGAAACGGATGAACAGCGACGGGTTGGAAGGCGCGGCCTGACCGTCCTTGTATTCCTCGTTGCGGTCGGGGAAATTGACCCCGACGCAGATGATCTTCTCGGGTGCGGGAACAGGGATCTCATAGGTGATCTGGTCGAAGAAGAAGTCGGGGGCAAAGCCGCTGGCCTTGTCGAGCAACCGGTCGAAAGCGGCGTCCGCGA
The DNA here is from genome assembly GCF_002531825.1 of Rhizobium sp. J15. GTDB lineage: Bacteria > Pseudomonadota > Alphaproteobacteria > Rhizobiales > Rhizobiaceae > Rhizobium. The sequence goes on from NZ_NWSX01000027.1 coordinate 78,627, forward strand.
CGACCTCACGCAGCGTCGGCCAGGATGAGCCATAGCGCTCCGACAGATCGACGATCCCCTGGTTGCCCACGAGACCATAGCGGCTCCGTCCATCGGCAAAGAAGGTGGCAAAGCGCGGATGTGTCATAGGGTTCTCCTAAGCCTCAGGTGATGCCGCCGAGGCAGACATATTTGATTTCGGTGAAT
>NZ_NWSX01000028.1 GCF_002531825.1 Rhizobium sp. J15
CAGAGGTGGGGGCATAGGGTTTGGTCATGGGGTTCGTCCTTTCAGTGACGGTGGGTGTGTGCTCCCAAGGAGGGAGCCGAGAGGGGCTCCGGGGCGACATGCTCCCAGAGGTAGCCCCTATATTGGGGTTCGGCATGATGCTGGTGGGTGACTGAGCAGCCCTAGGACTGATGATATCTCGGAGGTAGGGCTTCAGTGTGGGCTTGGGGTAGCTCGGGGTTGGCTCGATGGGGCCTAGCAGGGATATGGTCCTATACCCTCGCCCTGACCCTCGAAGGTGTCCCCCTTGGGAGTCCATGGGGTAGGCTACTAGGCTGCTCAAGGCGGGACTTAGAGGTAGACCTCACAGGGACTATGGTGAGAAAGGGTCTAATCCCATATAGGTAAACCTAGAGGCTCCCCCTTCTTATAGTCCGTCCTATTTATCCTTTTTGGATATGCAAGCTTTCAGCACAACCAAAAGGATAATCCAAACGGAGGAGCGAATAACTCCCCCGTAAGGACTACTAGTTTGGCTTAGCGAGACTGAGGCCGCGCAAAGAGCCACTTTTCCGCGATTGCTCCCGAGGGCAGAGGTAGGCCTGAAGCTGGCCCCCTTCATATAGTCAGCACTAATTTGCGGACTTGCCTCGGGGACAACTTTGCGCATCCTAAGGGCTGACCCGGAGCTTCCTCTTCATATAGTGGGTGCTAATTATTTCCGGCCAATTCATTCCTGGAATGGGCAGCCTCGCGAAAAATCTTACCGCTAAGACCCCTGTGCAGTTGGCCGCCGGGAGCGGCCCTGATGGCGGCCTACGCGGACGCCAAGCGCTCCCTAAGCCGGATCACACTTTGAGCTGTCCATTGGCCCCCGCGAGGTGATCGGAAGCCCCTGGCGTTCAACTCCCCGGCCAGCCTCCGGGCGGACATTGCTGATGAGGGGTCTATATCGTTTAGGACTTCGCGGAACTCCTCGGCCCGCTCCTGAGCGCCCGCCTTCACAGTCGCCACTGCCGCCCCGTTGCCGATCCCCTTGAGGCACGCCGCGCCATTCGGGTTCCCCAAGCGCAAGGGCCGCGTGGTGCCGTCTTCGAGCCGCCTTACCGGCTCTTGCCCCAGCGCTTCCAGTTGCGCCCGCTCGCGAGCCAAGGCCTCACGCTTGACCCCGAGGGCCGCCTTGGTGCGGGCCTGTATCATCTTCCGCTCATGCTCAGCCACCAACGCCAGAACCCCAATCGTTAGGTCGCACGCATCCGGCATATCCGCAGCAACGAACTTTGCGCCGCTGTCCCGCAGAGCCAGCAAGAAGGCGGCATTGCGGCTGAGGCGGTCGAGCTTGGCGATGATGAGCGTTGCCTTGGCGTGCTTGGCGTGCCTGAGCGCCGCCTGAAGCTGGGGCCGATTGTTCGCCTTGCCGCTCTCGACCTCGACGTATTCACAAAGGTGATCTGCGGGGCCAAGGGAGCCCGCTGAGCGGCTTCGGATGTAGGCGGCGACTGCTTCGCGCTGGGCGTCGAGCCCGAGTCCTGAGGCTCCCTGACGGGCTGTAGAGACGCGGAGATACGAGACGTAACGCGGCTGGCTTTCGGGCTGCCCTTTGGCCGGGGCAATGTTGGCGGGGATTGAAGCTGCTGAGCGTGACATGGCGGGCTAGACCTTCATCGTTGATCTATTCCCAAATAGTGTAACGACTGTTAGGCAGTTTGTGAAGGGGAGGCGACAGATTCGTTTGTCCTGTCAATCGACATATACGTTGATAGACGCCAGCGCTCGAATGTGGCCGAATGTTCCACAATCCAGCGACCGAAAGGCGATTCGAATGGCCGTGTATGAGTTATACTCAAAGAGGCAGCAGCGGCTTAGCGGTGCCGAGCCCGATGTTTATCGATATGACGTTATACCGCAGAAGCTGCGCGTCCAGATCATTCATATCCTCGACAAAGCTTTAGGAAGTAGGGAGGACGCAGATAGCAGTCGTGGCCGAATAGAGCATACATATCGTCTAATCGTATCGACAATACGGCAGGAACTTGGCGTGTTTCGTCTGCCACCAGCAAGCAGAGAAGGGAACCCGTATACGGAATTGCGAGATTTTTTCCTTGGTGCTACAGAGGCTGAGACTTGCCTAGATGTAATTGAGCTTGCGTTCCGAGCTATTGATCGCCTAACCCGCACAATCGATTATTCAAATACCAGGGGCTATAACGAGCGCGCCGATGAAGCGATTGACGACCTCAACATCAGGTTCAAACAGAATGCGGTCGGATATCAATACATCGATGGGGAAATCGTCCGGGTAGACTCGGAGCTGATACACGCTGAGGCCGTGAAGCCCGCCTTGCGCCTCTTGAACACCAAGGAATACGCTGGCCCGCATCAGGAGTTCCTGAGCGCCTATGAGCATTACCGCGAGGGCAAGAACAAGGAGGCCCTGAACGACTGCCTCAAGGCTTTCGAGAGCACCATGAAGGCCATCTGCGACAAGAGGGGCTGGACCTACAAGCCGGGAGACACAGCCAAGGCGTTGATAGATGTCCTATATGCCGAAGGCCTCGTGCCGCCCTTTTGGCAGACCCATTTCGGCGCTTTACGTGCCTTACTGGAAAGCAGCATTCCCACTGGCCGGAACAAGCAGAGCGGACACGGGCAAGGAGCAACTCCCACCGCCGTCCCCGACCATATGGCCGCCTACATGCTGCACATGACGGCCTCGACGCTCGTCTTCCTGACTACTGCGGAGCAGAGCCTACCTTGAGGTAAAAGCTGGGAGGGGTGTGACCTGCTTCAATTGATCGGGTCCCATCGGGGGGCGGCATGGGGGGAATCGCCGGACAACTGGCACGTAGGTGACCTCTCAAATATGTGACCCCCAAATTTTACTAGGAAGGTGCTGCCGTGGCTGGGCTTAGGGGCATCGCAAGAAGCAGCTTGTTGTGAGGGTCTGAGAGGGCAAATGGTCGATCATCTAGAGGTGCTTAAACCCCTGAAGGGGGCGTTCGTGGTCACAGAGGACATGCTCAGAAGGATACACGGACATCTTACTGAGGCGTTCCCCGAGGGCGTCGAGGTTGAATTTGAGTTTGGGAACTCCCGCGCCATCAAATCTCAAGACCTTAACGCGATGCTCGCCGATAGCTCGTTGTCAAACTTTGCGCTTAAACGGATAGTTTTCACGGGGCGCAATGCGGCGAACGACCAGAGCTTTGCTCAGGTGCTGATGGATGCTGACCGAGGCCGCGCCATATACATATCAATAACAGGAACCCGCCAGTTTGTACTCGGGCTCGAAGATAGCTTAACGAGTGAGATCAACTACGGCCGTCTGCCGTACGGATGGCTCAACACAGCCACTTGGCCGCCCGTTAGTGCGAACATTGCGATCAACGTTATCAGCCTGATGATTGCGGTGTCGTACCTTGTCGCCTATAACTGGTTCACCTGGCTAGCTCAGTATGTGTCATTTAAAGTGTTGATTGCGGTGATGTTCTTTTTTCCTCTGGTGGGGTTGATCGGCCCCTACATCGCCCCTTCAGTTGCTTTTAGCGTAGGGCGCGGGGGACAAGATTACCGAAGAAGACGAACAATCATCAGCATCATCTTTGGCGCGATAGGCCTCGGCATCCTCGTGAACATTTTCAGCAGCGCTATCTCTTAGAGCGTGCCTTTGGTCGAGAAGTTTAAACATTGCTCTTTTGGCGATGTGTGGTACACAAGCTTCGAACGGCTCGGGGATATATCAAGGATATTCAGTGCTTTACGGCTGCGTGCGGCGTTTCTCTTCGGGTGCGCCATTTCTCTTCCCAGTCTGATTTCCAAGTTCTCGCGGTATTCCGCGCGCAAGGCTGCTTTTATGACCCGATCGAGCAAGAGCTATGCCGCCGGTTGCGATCTGCTGCTGCAACCTGTACCGTCGCTGCATATTGCTAATTCGATATTGAATGATGATCAGTTTTCTCCGTATCTTCTGCGCCCTGCTGTGGCGCTCGGTTTTGGTTTTGGCGCTTAACGCCGTGATCACCTACTGGCTGTCTCGTCTGGCCAGCTCGCTGCTCGTGCAGACCGACCTCTTGGTGAGGCTTCGACTCTCGCTCTCGTTCCTGCCTGCTGGCATTATCTTCGCGGTGCTGGCCGCGCGGGTTGGAAATGCAGATAGCGTACTGCTCGAGAGACGATCGCCGCTGCCGCTGGCTCGATGGGGGCAGGCTTATCTTTCCCTGGCAGGATGCGCGTTCCTGATCGTGGTCATCAGCTGCATTGCGGCGCTGGTCGCGCAGACCGATTTTTGGCTTGCTCTGCGCACAGTGCTTCCACTCCCCATGTTTCTGCTTTTCTGGGTCGCAGTGTCTGTTTGGCAGGCAAGATCGCTCAGCGTTCACTCAGGGAGCGATGAGCGGTTCCCTGCAGCCTAGTTTCGCGCAACCTTCCTGGTGTATCCGCAGGCCTGATGATCTTTGAGGCGCTTTCGGCCGGAGGAATGCATGGCGGTGAGAATTTTTCGGGTTCTGGGCGTCGCGGCGATGATGGCGGCTCTTGCTGGCTGCATCGATCGCGCCAACGAGCCCGTGCTCCTGGCCATCGGCGTGCCGGTCAATCCGCCCGGCGTCGCGCACAGCATTTGCATGACCGACGGCAATGCCATGTATGGCGAGGCGAAGAGGCAATATGAGCTGCGCGCGCAGCTGACCGGCTATGCTCAGGCTGACGCGCTGGAAGCGGAAACGATCGCGCGCGCCGCCGCCCACAGGCAATATGTGGCCTGCATCTCCGCCCAGGGCTACCGGACATTGTACGCGAATTGAGAATAGAGAATTCGCGTTTCCTTGCCGCACTGCTTGAGCTCCTGCTTCCGATCGCGACTTTTCACGTTTTTGGGCGATGAAATCACGCCGGATCGCCTGCAATCACGAGTTTTGGAAACTGTGCGTGAGCGCGGAACTCCTGATGGCGGGAGGGCATTTTTCCGGGATAAATCCAGAAGGAGGATTTATCATGAAGATGTTCAATCTCGTTCCCTCCACCGTCGCGCTTGGCACGCTTCTCGCTCTTGCGTCGATCCCCCCAGCTCAGGCAGCGCCAGCGCAGACGGCTTGGCCGTCTGGTGTCTCCTATGTGAAAACGGTGCAATTCAAGCCACATGCCGGCACCTGGCACGGCTATCAAGGCTTCCGCACCGAGCACCCCGGCACCCGCCGCCGCTCCGACGGCTACTGGTATCCGCTTGCCGCGTTCGGCGTCGAGGCCGGCACCACGGGCTCCATTATCCGTCAGCCGGTGAACAGGCCGGCGCCTGCGCCAATGTGCAACCCTACGTTTTCGGGATCGATCGGTCCCGGCAGCATGCCCTGCGATAACGGCTATTGAGCCGGCAAATGAAAGAGGCGGCGACGAGCCGCCTTTTTCATCGCCGGAGCGCTGCTCACATGTTTGTGACCTCCCTTGCGGCGCCGTGGAATGTGACAGATCCGCTCCCTAACTCGTCGGCGTAAATTCGCTACATCCTCCCAAGGAGACGACAATGACCACTATCTTCAAGAGCGACCTGGCGGCTGTTGCCTTTGGCGCGATCCTCGGCCTTTCGGCTTTCTCGGCCGGGGCGGCCCCCCTTCAGTCGAGTGCTGTCGAGCAGCCTGCCGTCGAGCGTCCGGCTGCCCGCGCCGAAACCAGGACGCAGCATGACAGAAGCACGACGGGTTCGATCGGCCAGCGCGCTTCGGAAACCAGGGGCTCGTCTATGCCTTACATGATGAACCCGAAGAAGCCGCTGAACATGGATTGCAAGCTCGGCTTCAACCCGACGAGCAGCTCCGGCTGCAACTACTGAGGACGCAGCGGCCTTCGCGAAAGGCGGTCTCAGGACCGCCTTTTTCGCTCGGCCTGGGCTGGAAATTCAAGGTCCAGGCGAACACCAGTCAGCCGTTCCGAAACATCCCACAGCCTGCGCCAGACCGCCCTCTCACACCCGGCCGGAGCGATCTTCGCGAGTTTCGGCGAGCCTTTCATTTCATAAAAGCCGTCCGGACCGTACATGACGCCGCCCTCCGCCTCGGTGGCGGTCGCTGCAAACAATGTCGGAAGCGCGCCTGCCGCCGCCGATTGCAAGGCGACAGGTCCCAAAAGCTCGCTGAGGCGCTGGATGAGGACGGGGCCTTCGCGGCCCATCCGAGGCCCGGTGCTTTGCAGGCCGGTCATCGCAAAACCCGGATGCGCGGCGTTGCTCGTAAGGTTCCAGCCTCGGCGGCGGGCGAGCTCGTCGAGCTCCAGCGCCAGCATCAGCGTCGCGAGCTTCGATTGGCAATAGGCGACCCAGGGCCGATAGCGCCGTTCCGCCTGCAGGTCGTCGAAATTGATCCTGCCGGAGCGATGTGCAAGGCTGCTGACGGTGACGACGCGCGGCGCGGGTGCGGCCAGCAGGATCGGCAGCAGCCGCAGGGTCAGCGCGAAATGCCCGAAATAATTGGCGCCGAGCTGCATCTCGAAGCCGTCTTCCGTGACGTATCGCGTCGGGATCGCCATGACGCCGGCATTGTTGATCAGGAGATCGATCCGCGGCGCGGCGGCGGCGATGCGCTCGGCGCAGTTGGCGACCGAGGCGAGACTTGCGAGATCGAGCGGCTCGAAGCTGATCTCCGCCCTTGAATGCGCGGCGCGGATCTCGGCCAGCGCCGCCGCACCCTTTTCGACATTGCGCGAGGCGATGATGACGCGGGCGCCGGCTCCGGCCAGCGCCTTGGCTGTCTCATAGCCGATGCCGCTGGTGGCGCCGGTGATCACGGCGGTACGGCCGGATTGGTCCGGTATCTGATCGGTGGTCCAACTGCTCATTTGCGTTTTCCCTATTTCGAACCTGCCCGTGGGTGTTCCGGTCGACGCCGTGCAGGGCCGCTCGGTCATTCGCCGCCTCCAAGGCACGCCGAAGAAATATTGCGTCAAGTGCAAAAATGCAATAGATATAAAAATACATCGATTGCTTCCCGGGCGAAGTCGTGGGAAAGGTGAGCGCGAAGGGATTGTGGCGTTTGCCTTGGAATTGCCATGCTCGCCGCGATGGTCGCATTCATAGTCAATCGAATTTCAGACAGGTGGGATATCATGATCGCAAAAACTGCATGCTCCGATTTCCTGCATTTTTTCCGCTCCTGGATCAGCAATCCTCTTCGCGTCGCCGCCATCGCGCCGTCGGGCGATTCTCTTGCCAGGATCATGACGAGTGAAATTGCCGCACTGGATGGGCCGATCATCGAACTCGGCCCCGGCACAGGCGTTTTCACCCGCGCGCTTCTGGGGCGCGGCGTGAGCGAAGCCGATCTGACGCTGATCGAGTACGGCCCGGAATTCATCGCGGCGCTGCAGGCTCGTTTTCCGGAAGCGCGTGTCCTGCAGATGGACGCGGCCCATCTCGCCCAGGCCGATATCTTCGAGGGCGAACCGGTCGGCGCTGTGATCAGCGGCCTGCCGCTGCTCTCCATGTCGCCGCGCAAGATCGCGTCGATCCTTGCCGGCGCCTTCACCTATATGCGGCCGGGCGGAGCCGTCTATCAGTTTACCTATGGCCCGCGCTGCCCGGTGCCGCGGCCGATCCTCGATCGCCTCGGCCTGAAGGCGGTGCGCATCGGCGGCACGGTGCGGAATCTGCCGCCGGCCTCCGTCTACAGAATTTCGCGCCGCAAACCGCTGGAACTCTCGCGCGAGCGCTTCAGATATCGTAGCAGCGAAGCCGAGATCGAGGATATCGCCGCCTTTTCCGACCAGACGGGCGGCTGAACAGAATGATGCCGGGCAGGAATGGCTGAGAGCAAGCGGACGCAATCGACGGAAGGCAGGCGGGAACGCAAACGGCGGCAGACGCGCGAGCGCATCGAGCAGGCTGCGATGACCCTCTTTCTGGAGCGCGGCTTCGAAGCGACGACGATCGAGGACATTACCGAGGCGGCCGATGTCTCCAAGCGCAGCTTCTTCGATTATTTCCCATCCAAGGAAGAGGTCGTTTTCGCCTGGCAGGATTCCTTCGCCGATCGCCTGATGGCCGCGGTCGCGGCAAGGCCGGCGGAAGAGCCCTCCGTCAAGGCGGTGGAGGCTGCGATCATGGCAACCGTTGTCGCTTCCGCCGACGAGAGCGGCATGGCGCTGCATGAGCTCATTCAACGCACGCCGGCCCTGAAGGCCCGCGACCAGCTGAAATACGCCAAGCTCGAGCAGAAGCTCGCCGAGGCGCTGCTTCGGCGCAAGGGAAACGATCCGGCTGAGGGTCCCCGCATGCGTGTCCTTGCGGCGATCGTCATCGGCGCGATGCGCGTCGGCGGCGAGCTCTGGCAGCAGCGCCCGCCGGGAGCCTCTCTGCAGGATTTCGCTAAGGAGACTTTCGCCGAACTCTGGAAGACGCTGGCGGAATTCGGCGACGAGGTGAAGAGCAGGCGTTGACCGAAGCCGCCGGAATATCCGCATGATCTTGCGCGGTGCAGCCGGCCCAAGGCGAGGGCGTTATCGGTTTCCGCCGCGCCGGCGCTCCTGAGGTTTCGCCTCGCAGGCAATTTTCAGACCCGTCACTGTTATAGGGCTTGGCGCCTTCCTATATGCTCAGGCGTCGCAGCGGCCACATCTCTCATTCTCACCTCGATCGGCGGGTCATCGCCATGCCGGGCTTCGCCATCGATCAAGCGAAATTTCGAATTCGAAAAGCATTTCCCGCTTCCGACGGTTCTACCGATTTTGAATGATTTTTTGACCAGGAGAGGAACGACCATGTCCAGTCATAATGCAGCCAAGTCAGGCACCTTCAAGATCGGCGGCGATATCGAGATCAATCGTCTCGGTTTCGGCGCCATGCGCGTCACCGGCAAAGGTATCTGGGGCAAGCCGGAGGATCACGACGAGTCCATCCGCACGCTGAAGCGTCTGCCGGATCTCGGCGTCAACTTCATCGATACGGCCGATTCCTACGGGCCGGATGTTTCGGAGTGGCTGATCAAGGAGGCGCTGCATCCCTATGGCGGCAAATCCATCATCGCCACCAAGGGCGGCCTCACCCGCCACGGCCCCGATATCTGGCTGCCGGTCGGCCGGCCCGAATATCTGATCCAGCAGGCGCATAAGAGCCTGCGCAATCTGGGGCTCGAGCAAATCGACCTCTGGCAGCTCCACCGCATCGACCCGAAGGTTCCGGCCAAGGAGCAGTTCGATGCGATCAAATCGCTGCTCGATGCCGGTCTCATCCGCCATGCGGGTCTGAGCGAAGTCTCCGTCGCCGATATCGAGGCCGCCTCGAAGCACTTCAAGGTCGCAACCGTCCAGAACCGCTACAATCTCGTCGACCGCACCAGCGAGGACGTGCTCGACTACTGCGCCAAGCACAATATCGGTTTCATCCCCTGGTATCCGCTGGCCGCCGGCGATCTCGCCAAGCCGGGCTCGCTGCTCGATACGATCGCCAGGAAGTACGGCGCCGCGCCGAGCCAGATCGCGCTCGCCTGGGTGCTGAAGCGCAGCCCGGTGATGCTGCCGATCCCCGGGACCTCCAAGGTCAAGCATCTCGAGGAAAACGTCGCGGCCGTCGACATCACGCTTTCCGACGAGGAATTTTCGGCGCTGGACGCCGAAGGCAAAAAGCTCTTCAAGGCCGCGTAACGACCAAGGCGGAAATCCAAATGGCCGCGCCACGGGCGCGGCCGTCACGCCGATGCATTTATCGGCATTTTTTTTGACCAATCGATCAAATATGCCGCAAAATGAGGCGTCATCTGCTGTTTCGCCCCTAAGCATTGCGTGTAATGCATTGCTGCATTGCGGTAATTTCGCTATTCCCGATCAAATGAATGGGGTACTTATATCTCCGTAAGCAGCGCACTCCTCCTCCCAGCGCTCTTACATCGGACTGACAACACTCCTCCTCCCAGTTGTCAGTCAGGATCAAGAGCCTGGCGCACCTCCTCCCGCGCCAGGCTCTTTTCTTTTTCACCGTCGAAATGAATCCATTGCACCCTGCTTGCGAGCGTCATCCTGGCGTAGTCGGAACCGTCACCTGGCCTTCTCGAAAGCTGGAAGGCCATACGACGGGCGCGATGTCTTCCGCCCCGCCGAACGATTGAACGGGAGGGTCCGTTGGATCCTCAAGCCCGGACGACCGCAATGTTGAAGTCGAAACTGCCGCCGAGGGCGCCGACCAGCGCGAAGTAGAACTGGGCGTACATCTCGGTGGCGCGCGCCGCCTTGATGCCGCCAAGGTCGATGATGACATCGGCCGGCCAGCCGAAATCGCGCAGGATGCCCTTGGCCGTTTCCTTGGCCTCGGCATCGTCGCCGGCGACGAAGATGTTGTGCTTGCCCGGCACCCGCGCCGGGTCGATCATCACCTGCGTGAACACGGTGTTCAGGGTCTTGACGACATGGGCATCGGGAAAGGCGCGCTGAATCCGTTCGCCGAGGCTGTCGGTGTTGGCGTAGAGCAGCTTCGGCGGCAGCCCCTCGGAGAGATCAAGCGGCATCGCGAGATCGAGGAGAACCTTGCCGGCGAGGTTTGCCGCGCCGACAGCTTCCAACGCTTGCAGCGAGATTTCGCCCAAAGTGGCGTTGACGATGATCTCGCCATGCATGCCGGCCTCGGCAAACGGCGCCAGGCGCACGGCGGGATGGGTTTCCTGCCATACGGCGAATGGCGGATTGCCCAAAAAATCCGGCTCGGTCCGCGCAAGTGTCTGTCCGGGGTCCCGCGTCCCGATGACGACGTCGTGACCAAGTTCAAGCAGCCGGCCCGCGAGCGCGCGGCCGACCATTCCGGTTCCGATAACGGCGATTTTCATCTCGAACTCCCGATGGGGCTGATCACTGTGCGGCAGCCGCCGGCGTGCTGTTGAAAATGTCGGCGATGACCCTCCATTCACCGTCGATCTTGCGCCAGACGATCACATATTTGCCGACGTCGGTGATCGGTCCCTGGGGAAGCGTCGCGGTGAAGCTGTATGTGCCGCGATCATGGGCGAGATCTGCTGACGAGGAGACGAGCAACTGTTCGGATTGGAGACTGAAATTGAGATCCGGCAACGTGAACTGACGAGCCCAGCGCGCGCCGATCGCTTCGCGTCCGACGACGGCCGGCTCGTTCTGCGGCATCAGGACGGCGTCGTCGGCATAGATTTGCTCGATGGCGGCCGCGTCCTTGGCTGCGATGAGTTCCTGCCATCGTGTCTTGATCTTCCGGATGGCTTGCTCGTCAGCTGTCGTGGTGGATTCGGCGGCAATAGAGGTTTGCGCGGAGCCGATTGCCGAAAGCGCCGGCGCGAGGGCGAGGGTCGCCGCAAAAATAAGTCGTCTAACCATCAAGTTCTCCGCTGGTTCTATCGTGTATTGGATCTGCCACGGCGTGGGGGCGGCGCATCGATTGGGCGGCGATGTTCGGTTTCGGCCGCCGCTCAAGGCGCGAGGTAGAGCTTGCCCTGCGCACGCCGGTTCTCGATGTCGCGGTGTGCATCGGATGCTTGGGAGAGCGGGTACGCTGTCGCGCCATCCAGCCGAAGCCAGCCAGCCTGAACGGCGGCAATGACCTGCGAGGCGCGGCGTTGCAGCTCTTGGCGGTCGGCGACGTAGCTGAACACCGAACCGCCCGCCAGGCGCAGCGCTTTCACGGTGAGCTGGGACGGATGAATGGGCGGAATCGGCCCCGACGCGGCGCCGATCGAAACCACGGTGCCGCCCCGGCCCAGCGTCGCGATGGTCTTCACCAGAGTTTTCTCGCCCAATCCATCGAAGGCGAGATCGACACCCTTGCCGCCGGTCAGCGCCACGATCTCGTCGACGAAGTCATATTCAGAGCCATAAACAACGACGGCATCGGCGCCGAGGCTGCGAACAGCCGCCGCCTTCTGTTCGCTCGACACGGTGCCGACGACCCAGGCGCCCAGATGTTTGAACCATTGGACCAGAAGTTGGCCAAGCCCGCCGGCCGCCGCGTGAACCAAGACGCGGTCGCCCGGCTCGACTTTGCGATATTCGTGGACGAGATATTGCGCGGTGAGCGGCTGAAAGAGGAGGCCCTGGCTGACCGAGAAACTTTCCGGAAGAAGGATCGCTCGATCCAGAGGCACCACTGCCTGGCTTGCATAGGACCCGCGGACATTTATCCATGCGACGCGCGCGCCGATCGAAAGGCCCCGAGGTGCGTCCTGCAGTCCTGCGCCCAATGCCCGCACGCGTCCCACGCCCTCAAGGCCGGGCACGAACGGCAGCTCGACCATGTGTACTCCAGACGTCCCGCCGCGTTGGGTGACATCCAGAAAATTGATGCCGGCGGCCTCGACGTCGACGAGCGCTTCCCCAGGGCCTGGGCTCGGATCCTGGGCCGCCTCGACGGCCAACTGCTCGGGACCGCCGAATTCGTGGAGCACGATACGCTGCATCTCTTCTTCCTATGCCTGATGGATGGGCCGGTAACTGGGAGCTTCTCCGCCGTCCGTTGTGCCGGGAAGGAATGTAGGCCAAAAGGATTTCGCTGATTAGCGCCGTTATGCTACATGAACCTGTGAGGAAAATTCAAAAATGGCTTCCCCGCATAATGAGATCGCAGCGTTTCTGGCCGTTGCCCGCGAGCGCAGCTTCACCAAGGCCGCTGCCAAGCTCGGCATCACGCCATCAGCGCTCAGTCACGCCGTCCGTGGTCTCGAAGAGCGTTTGGGCATTCGCTTGTTGGCCCGCACGACCCGCAATGTGGCGGCTACGGAAGCCGGCCTCCACTTGGCTCAGTCGGTCGGGCCGCTGTTCGATCAGATCGATATTCAGCTTTCCAGTCTCGGAGATTTGCGCGATCGTCCGGCGGGAAAGATCCGCGTCACCTGCAACGATTATGTGATCGAAACTATTTTCAGGCCGAAGCTGCGGGAGTTTCTCCCGCTCTATCCTGACATAGAGGTCGAGTTCGTCATCGATTACGGCTACACCGACATCGTCGAACACGGGATGGATGTCGGCGTGCGTCTGGGCGAGGCGGTCAGCAAGGATATGATCGCCATGCGGATCGGTCCCGATTTCAGATTTGTCGTCGTCGGCGCGCCCGCCTATCTCGCGGTGCGGCCGGCACCTCGGACGCCCCAGGATCTGACCGATCTCCCCTGCATCAATCTGCGGTCGGTGACAGCCGGTTCATTCTTCCCATGGGAATTCGAAAAGGCCGGCCAGGCCATCAATGTCCGCGTCGGCGGCCAGTTGGCCTTCAACAGCGTCGTGCCGATTGTCAGCGCCGCTGTCGACGGCTTGGGTCTTGCCTATCTGCCCGAAGATCTCGCCGCCCCCCATATCGCCGAAGGCCGCCTTGCCCTCGTGCTGGAGGAATGGTGCCCTGTCATACAGGGCTATCACCTCTATTACCCGAACCGTCACCAGGCGTCGCGCGCCTTCGGTCTGTTCGTGGAAGCGGTCCGATACCGGGGCAGTCGCGGCTGAGCGGTTTGACTCGACGGGCGCCGTCGGACTATTTGAACGGGCGCCGCCTGTGCGGTGCGCGCACCGGTTGGAGTTTGATCATGATCGGCAAATGGCGCGTCTCCCATGCAGCCATGGCAGGCCTTCTGGCGGCAACGCTGGCGCTCGCCGGCTGCGGCGGCAGGCCGGTCGGTGTCATGCAGGCGGCCGGCACGGTGCCGCCGGGCACGTCGAAGGTCGATCTGCTCGTGGCGACGACGCGTGCGGCGGACGACAACCCCGCCGTGCTCTTTTCCGGCGAACGCGGCACCGGGCTTGCCGTCAATGCCGTCGATGTCTCCATCCCGCCGGATGCCAACCGCAAGGTCGGCCAGGTGCAATGGCCAAAACGCCTGCCGGCCGACCCCTTACGCGATTTCGTCACAGTGTCCGTCGATCCGCTGGAAGGCGAGCGGGCGGGCGAGACCTGGCTGAAGACGCATATGCCGAAAAGCCGGCGCGTGCTGGTCTTCGTACACGGCTTCAACAATCGCTATGAGGATGCCGTCTACCGCTTCGCCCAGATCGTCCATGATTCCCATGCCGACGTCGCCCCCGTCGTCTTTACCTGGCCTTCGCGCGCCAGCATCTTCGACTACAATTACGACAAGGAAAGCACCAATTACTCGCGCGACGCGCTGGAGGAACTGCTGACCCGCACCGCCGCCAATCCCGCCGTCGGCGACATCACCGTCATGGCCCATTCGATGGGCACGTGGCTAACAGTCGAGGCGCTCCGGCAGATGGCGATCCGCAACGGTCACGTCGCCGGCAAGATCAACAATGTCATCCTCGCCTCGCCGGATCTCGATGTCGACGTCTTCGGCCGCCAGTTCGCAAGCCTCGGCAAGGAACGGCCGCACTTCACCATCTTCGTCTCGCAGGACGATCGGGCGCTGGCGCTATCGCGCCGCATCTCCGGCAATATCGATCGCCTCGGCCAGATCGACCCTTCGGCCGAGCCCTATCGCAGCAAGCTGGAAGCGGCCGGCATCACCGTGCTCGACCTCACCAAGCTCAAGGGCGGCGACCGGCTGAACCACGGTAAGTTCGCCGAAAGCCCCGAAGTGGTGAAGCTGATCGGCGACCGGCTGATCGCCGGCCAGACCATCACCGATTCCAATGTCGGCCTCGGCGAGGCCGTCGGCGCCGTGGCGATGGGCGCTGCGCAGACCGCCGGAAGCGCGGTCAGCGTCGCCGTCAGCACGCCGATCGCCATCTTCGATCCGCGCACCCGGCGCAACTACGATGCCCAACTCAAACGTCTCGGCCAATCGATGAACAATACCGTCGGTTCGGTCGGCGACAGCGTCGGCGCCGGCCTGCCTGAAAGCCAGTAAAAATCCCACAGAGCAATTCCAGCAAAAGTGCACTGCGGTTTTGCGTTCGGAATTGCGTGAAAACAAAAAGATAGAGAATTTCCGTGCTTCGGAGAAAACGGAAATTCTCTAGGCATCGCCGCCGATGTGATATATCAGAGTCGCTGCGGCAATTCTGTCTGCCGTGTAGTGGGTTGATGACATGGCGGATGAGACGAAGAAGAGAGTGGCCGTCGTCGGCGCGGGCGTGATCGGCGCGTCGATCGCTTTCGAGCTACAGCGGCGCGGCCTCACGGTGACGCTGATCGACAAAGGCGAGCCGGGACGCGGCACGTCTTTCGGCAATATGGCGAGCATCGCGCTCGATTTCGCCGCCGGTTCCGGCCCTTCGACCTGGAAGAAGCTTCCCGGCTGGCTCATCGATCCGGAAGGCCCGGTCTGGCTGCGGCCCTCCTATGCGGCAAAGATGCTGCCCTGGTTCCTGCGCTTCCTCGCCGCCGGCCGGCCTTCGCGTCTGAGCGAGATCGAGGATGCCGGCATGAGCCTGTCGCACCGGGCGCTCGGCGATGTCAGGGAAATGCTGCAGGCGATCGGCGCACCCGAATTGATGACGGAGGAGGGGTGCCTGGCGATCTACGAGACGGAGGCGGAGTTCGCCGCCGATCGCGCCCATCTCGCCTTGATGCAGCGTTACGGTCTCGAATTCGAGGTCTTGAGCAACGGCGCCATCCAATATTACGAGCCGGCGCTTTCGCCTCTCATCGCCAAGGCCGTGCTGCTCCCCGACAACAAGTCGATCCGCGATCCCTACAAGCTCGTTGTGAAGCTCGCCGACGCGGCGTTGGCCGCCGGCGCATCCTTCCTCTCGGGCGCCGTCAGGAACATCGAGCGCAGGGGAGACGGCACCGTTATCGTTCTCCTCGAGGATGGCAGCCGCGTCGAAGTCGATTCCGTGGTGCTGGCCGCCGGCGTCCACACCCGTTTCCTGGCCGCAAAGCTTGGCGAGCCGATCCCGCTCGAAACCGAGCGCGGCTATCACACGCAGATCATGAAGCCCGGCATATCCATGCGCTATTCGGTGATCTGGCCGCATCGGGCCTTCATGGTGACGCCGACGGCGGGCGGCATCCGCGTCGGCGGCAATGTCGAACTCGCCGGTCTCGATGCCGCGCCGGATTTTCGCCGTCCGCGGGTGCTGGTGCGCCACGCCCAGCGCGCGCTTCCCGGCCTGAAGGTGGAGGAGGCGACGGAATGGATGGGGCATCGCCCGGCGCTGCCCGATACGATCCCGATTATTTCGCCCTCCTCGAAGATGCCGGGCGTCTTCTATGCGACCGGCCACGGCCATCTCGGCCTGACCTATGCCGCAACGACAGCGCGGATGATCGGCGATATGGTGAGCGGCGTGAAGCCGTCGGTTCATGCGGCCCCGTTCCGTATAGACCGGTACTGATTTAGAACGATCCGCATCGACTGGTGAACTGGAGGTTTCGATATGAGATGGAAGCGCACGATCCAGCTTCTCGACGTTCACGCCGAAGGTGAAATCGGCCGCGTCGCAATCGGCGGCGTTCCGAAAATCCCGGGCGATACCATTGCCGCCCAGCTGCATTGGCTGAACACCGACCCGAAGGGCGACGAGCTTCGCCGCTTCCTTTGCCTGGAGCCGCGCGGCGCCCCGATCGGCTCCGTCAACCTGCTGCTGCCGGCAAAACACCCGGAAGCGGATGCGGCCTTCATCATCCTGCAGCCCGATCAGGCGCATGCGAGTTCCGGCTCGAACTCCATCTGCGTCACCACGGCGCTCCTCGAATCCGGCATCGTCGAGATGAAGGAGCCGGAGACGGTCGTGACGCTCGAAACAGCTGCCGGCCTCGTCAAGGCGACGGCCACCTGCCGCGACGGGCGCTGCGAGAAGGTCAGGCTCACCATGGTGCCGTCCTTCGTGCATGAACTCGACGTCGCGATCGACACGCCGCATTGGGGAAAGATCAAGGCCGATATCTGCTATGGTGGCATCTTCTATGCGCTCGTCGATGTCGGCCAGATCAACCTGACGATCGAGAAGGCCAATGCCGCCGGTCTCGTCCAGGCCGGCATGATCCTCAAGGATCTGATCAACCGCGACATCAAGGTCGTTCATCCAGAGATCCCGGCGATCTCAGGCATCGCCTACGTCATGTTCCGCGATACCGAAGCCGACGGCACGGTGCGCACCTGCACCACCATGTGGCCGGGCCGCGCCGACCGCTCGCCCTGCGGCACCGGCAATTCCGCCAATCTCGCCTCTCTCTATGCCCGCGGCAAGGCCAAGGTCGGCGACAGCTTCACCTCGAAATCGATCATTGGTTCGGAATTCGAGGTCGGCCTGCAGGCGGTGACCGAGGTCGCCGGCCGCCCGGCGGTCATCCCCACCATCACCGGCCGCGGCTTCACCTTCGGCCTCACCCAGGTGGCCCTCGACCCCTTCGACCCGCATCCCGGCGGCTTCGCGCTCACGGATGTCTGGGGGCCGTCGGCGGGGGAGATTTGATCTTCCGGGGATACATACGGCACACCGATCAGCCCTCGTCCTTCGAGGCTCCTGCGGGGCACCTCACGATGAGGGCGGAGAGAGGGCGGCGCGCCTGCCCCATCAACCGCGCTGCAAAATCCTGGTGCCGATCTGATCTGCGGTGATTTCCTCGATCGGCGCCGGTCTGCCAAGCAGATATCCCTGGCCGATGTCGCAGCCGAGATCCTGAAGCCGCTGACGCTGGCTCTCCTCTTCGATGCCTTCGGCCGTTATCGTTACGCCAAGTCCGGTGCCGAGAGCGATGATGGCCTTGATCACCTTGTCCTGCTTATCATTGGTCTCGAACGAAGCGATGAAACTCCTGTCGATCTTGATCTTGTCGAAGCGGTAGCTCGACAGTTGGGAGAGGCTGGAATAGCCCGTTCCAAAATCGTCGAGCGCAATCCTGACCCCCGCATTCACCAGATCGTCGAGAACAATGCGGGCAGTGACGGCGTCCTGAATGATGGCGCTCTCCGTCACCTCGAATTCGACCCTGTGCGCGGGCAGGCCGACATCGCCCAATATCTTCAGAATTCGTAAGCCGAGCAGTCGGTCGCTCAGTTGGATCGGAGAAAGATTGAACGAAAGGACAAGCTCGCTTGGCCAGGAAAGCGCATCGATGCAGGCACAGCGAAGCAGTTGGTCCGTCAGTTCGACAATCAGGCCGGCTTCCTCTGCCACCGGAATAAATTCGCTCGGCGGGATGAATTCGCCGGACGCCGTTTTCCAGCGCGCCAGCGCCTCGAAGCCGATAATCTTGTTCGCCTTCAGGTCCACCAGCGGTTGATAATAGGGAACGATCTCGGCCTTCCGGATAGCCGCTCGCAGATCGCCTTCTATCCTGATCCGTTTCGCCAACTCGTCCTGCATCGAAGGCACGAAGGCCTTCACTAGATTACGGCCCTGCTTCTTCGCGACATACATCGCGCAATCGGAATGCCGGATGACTTGACCGAGCTCATCGCCGTTCTCGGGATAAAGTGCGAAGCCGACACTGGCGCCGAGATCGACGGCAGCACCATTGAATGTGAACGGTTTTCCGATCGCATTGACGATGCGGTTCCCCAAAGCGACAAGATCGGGATTTCCGATGCGCCGCGCCAGAATCACAAACTCGTCTCCGCCAAGGCGAAAAACGTGCTCGCGAGGGAAGAGCGACGAGAGCCGCTGAGCGACGGTCTTCAGCACCGCGTCACCGTGGTCGTGCCCCAAGAGATCGTTGACCTTCTTGAAGGCGTCGAGATCGATGCTGAACACGGCGTAGGTTTCTTCTGCCCTTTGATCGGTCATTGCCCGCGCGCATATGGAATCCAGAAATCTGCGGTTCGGCAGTTCGGTCAGCGTGTCGTGGCAGGCAATCCAGTCGACGTTCTTTTCGGCCAGCAGCCTGCGATCGACTTCCCTCGAAAGATCCCGGATCCTGAGTGCGGAGTAGATGAGCCCCAAAAACCCTGAGATATTCAGAGCAAGCAGCGCGTGGTCGAGCGGATATTGGTGATGCCGCTCGATAAACTCATCCAGCTCCTCATGCCAATGGAAGCGCCAGGATAGGCAGAAGAGAAGTAGAAAGATCAAGAGCCAGGCCAGTATCTCCATCTGAGGTCTGGTTGCATGGATGCGGGGCATAGAACGGCTCCTGTTGTGTGAAGAGCCCTCATGGCCAGCTCGCAGAACCGCATCGTCCCTGGCGGTGGTCGAAAACCGCCACAATTCATTCGGGCGGAATTAAGAGGCCGGTTCGCCGTCATTGATCAAGCGCACCGGCCCGTCCAAAGATATCTTTGAACCTCGAAGGTTAATGGTGGGTTGCGTGCCCAAAGGTGCGGGCATTTCGCTGCGCACAACGGATAGCTTTCCCGCAAATCGGATGGGCCGCACCGTGGCGCAAGGAGCACTGAAAGGACATGTGGCGCACTTCAGTAAACGAAGGGATCGACTCCGGCCGCCGCCTGCGCGCCCGTCTCCTTCGGATAGATCACGCCCTTGCGCAGGATGATATTGGCATAGAGCCTGGGCTCGCTGGTCTGGATCACGGCATGGGCGGCTTTCACCCGGCCGTAGAAATCCGGTCCGACGAGCGGCACCACCTGGCGGTGCGGCTCGTGGCGGGCGCAGCAGTCGATCATCTCCTCATGCACGGGATCGAGCTTGTCGCGCTCGGCCTTGACGGTCGAGCGGAAGATGGCTTCGGGCACGAAATCGTCGATCGGCAGCACGCTGAGCACGGCATTGAGAACCGGGATGAGGCGGTGGCCGTCGAGACGGATCAGCCGGCGCGCATGTTCGACGCCCGGATAATTGCCGTCGACGATGGCGATCTCGTCGCCGTGGCCCATGGCGCGCAGCGTGAAAAGCAATTCCGGGCTCAGAAGCGGATCAAGTCCCTTCAGCATGGTCTACCTCCTTGAAGAGTACGTTCTGGTCTGTGAGATAACGCGAAAAGATCGGCAGGCTGGCGCCGCCGATGGCGCGGGCCTGGGCGCCGACCGCGCCTTCGATGATTTCGGGCATAACGACGCCCTGCAGGTCGAGCTTGGCGGCTTCGTCGATCGTCGCCTGCACGACGCGGCTGCGCACCCAATGGGGAAAGCCGCCGTCGATGACGGCGGCGCTGAAGTCGACGATCGAGGCTGCAGCGACGATCGCCTGCGCCAGCGCCTTGGCGGTGTCCTGGATCCAGATTTCCATCGGCTCGCCGAAATCCACCCAGTCGTCGGCGGAATACCAGAGCGGCTCGGGGTCGATGCCGCGCTCGCGCAGCATGTTTTCCAAAACGAAGATGGAGGCGATTTCGAGCAACTGCTTTGTTTCGCCGTTGCGGTCTCGCACGGGCAGCGGCCCGATGGCGCCCGCCGTCCCGGTGCGGCCGGAAAAGATCGCCGAATTCAACACGATGCCGCCGCCGATGAAGGAGCCGATGAAGAAATAGACGAAGTCGGGATAGGAGGGACCGACGCCGAAGACGAGCTCGGCGCCGCAGGCGCTGGTCGCATCGTTCTGCAGGAAGACGGGATGGGAGACGCGCGCAGCGATATCGGCCTGCAGGTCGACATCCCGCCAGACTTCCATGGCGCCGGGCGGCGCGCCGACTTCCTCGGCCCAGTTCCAGAGCTCGAAGGGAGCGGCGATGCCGAGGCCGGCAATGCGGCTGCGCTGCTTATCGTCGAGCCGGCTCTCGATCTCCTCGATGCCAGCGGTGACAAAGGCGAGGATTTCATGCGGCAGCGGATAGGCATAGGTCTGGTGCAGCTGCATGCGGATGCGGCCGACGAAATCCATCAGCACCAGATCGGCGCTGCGCCGGCCCATCTTCAGGCCGAAGGAATAGACGGCGTCGGGGTTGAGATGCATCGGGATCGACGGCTGGCCGACCCGGCCGCGCACCGGCGCCCCGCGCGACAGCAACCCTTCCTTTTCCAGCACCCGCATGATGACCGAGACGGTCTGCGCCGAAAGGCCGCTGCGGCGCGCGATATCGGCCTTCGACAGGGCGCCGTAGAGGCGCACCAGCGACAGCACGAGCCGTTCGTTATAGGCGCGCACCCTGACCTGGTTCGCACCCCCGGCCGGATTGAGAATTGGCGGCGGGACCGGTGTGTGTTCCGGCCCATCCAAAGACGACATGGCCGCTCCTCCCGAGCGTTGGCCTCTTGCATGGTCCCTCGGTTCGAAATCGATCCGAGGGTGAATTGCGCAGCAGCTGAAAGCGGTACGGCGGCCGTCTCTGCGTTTGAAAAGGCGCGACGCCGTACGTCCTAATTCGATTGAAGCATGCCACATCGAATTAATAATTCAATTGGATTTATTTATTGACAAGCCGATTTCTTTCGCTCTTAATTGCCGTCGTCAAGGGCACGGGCGGCTTCGGAAGCGGCAGCGACCGAAGCGAAGTGTCACATCTCGAAAATTCCGGCCCGCATGGGCGGCGCCGGCAAACTCTGGGAGGAGTTCATGAAGAAATCAGTTCTCGCTTTCGGCGCGCTCGCGCTCGGTGTCGCTTTCTCTGCACCTGCAATGGCGGCAGACGTTTCCGCCTGCCTCATCACCAAGACCGACACCAACCCCTTCTTCGTCAAGATGAAGGAAGGCGCGACTGCCAAGGCCAAGGAACTCGGCGTCTCGCTGAAGTCTTACGCCGGCAAGATCGATGGTGACAGCGAAAGCCAGGTCGCCGCGATCGAAAGCTGCATCGCCGACGGCGCGAAGGGCATCCTGCTCACGGCGTCGGACACCAAGGGCATCGTGCCTGCGGTCAAGAAGGCCCGCGACGCCGGTCTGCTGGTCATCGCACTCGACACGCCGCTCGAGCCGGCTGACGCCGCCGACGCCACCTTCGCCACCGACAACCTGCTCGCCGGCAAGCTGATCGGCCAGTGGGCCAAGGAAACGCTCGGCGACAAGGCTGCGGATGCCAAGGTCGGCTTCCTCGACCTGACGCCGTCGCAGCCGACGGTCGACGTTCTCCGCGACCAGGGCTTCATGATCGGTTTCGGCATCGACCCGAAGAATCCGGACAAGATCGGCGACGAAGACGACAAGCGCATCGTCGGCCATGACGTGACCAACGGCAATGAAGAAGGCGGCCGCAAGGCCATGGAAAACCTTCTGCAGAAGGATCCGGGCATCAACGTCATCCATACGATCAACGAGCCGGCCGCTGTCGGCGCCTATCAGGCGCTGAAGGCCGTCGGCATGGAAAAGAACGTGCTGATCGTATCGGTCGACGGCGGTTGCCCGGGTGTGAAGTCGGTCAAGGAAGGCGTCATCGGCGCCACTTCGCAGCAGTATCCGCTGCTGATGGCTTCGCTTGGCATCGAGGCGATCAAGAAGTTCGCCGACTCGGGTGAAAAGCCGAAGCCGACGGAAGGCAAGTCCTTCTTCGACACCGGCGTCTCGCTCGTCACCGACAAGCCGGTTTCCGGCGTCAAGTCGATCGATACCAAGGAAGGCACCGACAAGTGCTGGGGCTGAGCCCTGCCTGATTATTGAAGCATACCGGCCGGGGGCTTGATCCCCGGCCGTTTTGGACGGACGATGTGCCGTCGCCCCACCGGCTAAGCAACGAACGGATGAATATGGGTGGCGGCCTCCGCGCGGGTTCGGCGCGCGGATGCGGAGGAGGAACCATGACCGGAACTCAGGAATTCGAACGCGTCCTCGACGGCAGCGACAAGAACATCGCCTCCTTCGAGCACCAGAATGTCTCGCTGATCAAGCGGATACAGCATTTTCTGCACTCGACTCCGGCCGCCGTGCCGCTGATCGTGCTGCTGCTGTCGATCGTCATCTTCGGGATTGCGATCCCCGGGCGTTTCTTCTCTTCGTACACTCTGACGCTGATCCTGCAGCAGATTGCCATCGTCGGTATTCTCGGCGCAGCGCAGACGCTGGTGATCCTGACGGCGGGCATCGATCTTTCGATCGGCGTCATCATGGTGATTTCGGCCGTCATCATGGGCAATGTCGCCATCACCTACGGCGTACCGACGCCGATCGCGGTGATAGCGGGCCTTCTGGTCGGCGGCCTGTGCGGCTTCGTGAACGGCGCCCTCGTCGCCTTCATGAAACTGCCGCCATTCATCGTCACGCTCGGCACCTGGAATATCGTCATGGCGACGAATTTCATCTATTCCGCCAATGAGACGATCCGCGACACGGATGTCGATGAACAGGCGCCGCTGCTGCATCTTTTCGCCGCGAGCTTCAAGGTCGGCAGCGCCGTTCTGACGCTCGGCGTCATCGCCATGGTGCTGCTCGTCCTCCTGCTCTGGTACATCCTCAATCACACGGCCTGGGGACGGCATGTCTATGCGGTCGGCGACGATCCGGAGGCGGCCAAGCTCTCCGGCATCCAGACCAAAAAAGTGCTGCTCACCGTCTATACGATTTCGGGTGTGATCGCCGCCTTCGCCGCCTGGGTTTCGATCGGCCGCAACGGCTCGATCTCGCCGTCCTCGGCCGTCACAGACTTTAACCTCCAGGCGATCACCGCAACCGTGATCGGCGGCATCTCGCTGTTCGGCGGCCGCGGCTCCATTCTCGGCACGCTCTTCGGCGCCATGATCGTCGGTGTCGTGTCGATGGGTCTCAACATGCTCGGCGCCGATCCGCAATGGAAAGTCCTGCTGACAGGCGTGCTGATCATCGCCGCCGTCGCGATCGATCAGTGGATCAGAAAGGTTTCGGTGTAATCATGGCTCAGGAACCCCTTCTCACCGCCCGCGGCCTCGTCAAGCGCTATGGACGCGTGACTGCGCTCGACAATGCCGATTTCGACCTCTATCCGGGCGAAATCCTGGCCGTCATCGGCGACAACGGCGCCGGCAAGTCCTCGCTGATCAAGGCGATTTCAGGCGCGGTCACTCCCGATGAGGGCGTGATCACGCTCGAAGGTCAGCAGGTGCATTTCCGCTCGCCGATGGAAGCGCGGGAGGCCGGCATCGAAACGGTCTACCAGAACCTCGCTCTGTCGCCGGCGCTGTCGATCGCCGACAACATGTTCCTCGGCCGCGAGATCCGTAAAAAGGGTCCGCTCGGCTCGCTCTTCCGCATGCTCGACCGGCCGGCGATGGAAAAGCTGGCGCGCAACAAGCTTTCCGAACTGGGCCTGATGACCATCCAGAACATCAACCAGGCGGTGGAAACGCTGTCCGGCGGTCAGCGCCAGGGTGTCGCGGTTGCCCGCGCCGCCGCCTTCGGCTCGAAGGTCATCATCATGGACGAACCGACGGCCGCCCTTGGCGTCAAGGAAAGCCGCCGCGTGCTGGAGCTGATCCTCGATGTGCGTGCCCGCGGTCTGCCGATCGTGCTGATCTCCCACAACATGCCGCATGTCTTCGAGGTGGCCGACCGGATCCATATCCACCGCCTCGGCCGGCGCCTCACGGTGATCAATCCGAAGGAATACACCATGTCGGACGCCGTCGCCTTCATGACCGGCGCCAAGGCGGCGCCCACGGAGCCCGTTGCTGCATGAGTGCACGCATCGATGAAATCGCCGGCGAGGTGCTTACCCGCGCCGGCGATGCCAAACGGTTCCTCATCGCCATTGCCGGCCCGCCGGGTTCGGGCAAATCGACGATGGCCGACAATCTGGCGGCGGCGCTGAAAGCCAAGGGCGAAAGCGCCGCAGTCCTGCCGATGGACGGCTTCCATATGGATAACGCCATTCTGATCGAACGCGGCCTGCTGGCGCGCAAGGGCATTCCCGAGACCTTCGATGTCCGCGGTTTCCTCGATATCGTCCGCGCCGTCAGGCCGGCCGACCAGGAGGTTCTCGTGCCGGTCTTCGACCGCTCGCGCGAGCTTGCCATCGCTTCGGCCCGGCCGATCGATCCCAAGGACCGTTTCATCATTATCGAGGGCAACTATCTGCTCTTCACGCAGGGCAAATGGGCCGAACTCGACGGCATCTTCGATTTCTCGGTCATGCTGGCGCCGCCGATCGAAGTGCTCGAAGAGCGCCTCTGGGCGCGCTGGCGCGGCTATAATCTCAGCGAAGACGCCGCAAGCGCCAAGGTTTACGGCAACGACCTGCCGAACGGCCGCCTGATTCTCGAAAACCGTCGCCCGGCCGATGTGACGCTGGAGATCGCCTTGGCGTGATGCATGTCGCCCGGAAGTGTGCAGCGGTTCCGGGATAACGACATGCATCAAAACAAAGAGCTAAGCTGCGGCGATTGTCTTGATATAATGGTTGATGGTATCAGGCCGCAGACGCATCGCTTCGGAGGTCTGCCATGCAATCGATCACCATCCGCCGCCCTGACGACTGGCACCTGCATCTGCGCGACGGCGCCATGCTGGAAGGCGTAATCGCCGATACGAGCCGCACCTTCGCCCGCGCCATCATCATGCCCAATCTCGTGCCGCCGGTCGTCACCACGGCTGATGCGAGGGCCTACCGCGAGCGCATCCTCAAGGCGCTGCCGGACGGTCATCGCTTCCAGCCGCTGATGACGCTTTATCTCACCGAGCATACGAACCCGGACGATGTGGAAGAGGGCGCCAGAAGCGGCCTCATCACCGCCGTCAAGCTCTATCCGGCCGGCGCCACCACCAATTCGCATGGCGGCGTACGCGACATGGAAAAGGCGATGCCGGTGCTGGAGCGCATGGCGAAGATCGGCCTGCCGCTCTGCGTTCATGGCGAGGTGACGACGCCTGAGGTCGACATCTTCGATCGCGAAGCCGTCTTCATCGAGACCGTGCTCGATCCGCTGCGCAAGCGCCTGCCGGAGCTGAAGGTCACGATGGAGCATGTGACGACATCGGACGGCATCGACTACATCAAGGCGGCCAAGGGCAATCTCGCCGGCTCGATCACCACCCATCATCTGATCATCAACCGCAACGCAATCCTCGTCGGCGGCATCCGCCCGCATTATTACTGCCTGCCGGTCGCCAAGCGCGAAAATCACCGTCTGGCCTTGCGTGCCGCCGCTGTCAGCGGGGATGCCCGCTTCTTCCTCGGCACGGATTCCGCCCCGCATGTCGATCCGCTGAAGGAATGCGCCTGCGGCTGCGCCGGCATCTACACCTCGATCAACACGATGAGCTGCCTTGCCCATGTCTTCGAGGAAGAGGGTGCACTGGACAGGCTCGAAGCCTTCACCTCGCTGAACGGACCGGCCTGGTACGGGCTTGCCCCGAACGAGGAGCGCATCACGCTGTCACGGCAGGCCGAGCCGGTCGTTTTTCCCGCGAAGATAGAAACCGGAGCCGGTCCGGTGACGGTTTTCGATCCCATGTTTCCGCTGCACTGGCAGCTTTTAACCTAAAATTCACCTCCCATATTCAATTTTAAATAGATTTTTGCCGGAAACCTTGCGCGCGGTGTTAAATCCGTAACATTGTTTTGTGCGGTGCATGATTTTTTAACGGAATGCGTCAGACATTCCGGACACGTGGGCTGTAAACATTATCCGGCGCGGCAGCAGCCGCGGAGATTGAAAGCATGATGCTTGATTACAACTCCCTCCTGCTGGCGCTGGGTGTTTCGGCGGCATGTCTCGCGGTGACGCTGATGGGCAGCTGGCTTGCCCGCCGGGCCGAAACTGTATTGCTCACCGCAACCATCGGTCTCGTGCTCGTCGTCAGCGGCATTTTCGTCTACAGCGCCTATGTGAATACGCCCGACAAATGGGCGGGCGTCGCCAATTTCGTGCTGTTCCAAGCCGGTTTCGCCACCATCTGGGGCGCCGGCCATCAGTTCTGCACCGGTCGCCTGTCCTTCTTTTCCATTTCGCTGCGCGCCCTTGTCGCGATGGCCCTTTCCATTCCGCCGATGATAGCAGGCTACGACGGCTTGGCCTTCATGGCTGAAAATCTCGCGATTGCCGCGCTGCTCTTTGCCACCGCGCGGCAATATTGGCTTGCCCGCGCCGAGGCGCCGGCGCCGATCCTCGGCATCACGGCGCTTTATACGCTGACGGCAATTTCCTTCGTCCTCTGCGCCGCCGTGTTGATCTTCGACGGAAAGCTGGTGCTTGGCAAAGCGCCCAACAACTGGGCTGAGGATCTGAGCCTTGCCGTCTGCATCGCCGGGATGACGGGGATCGGCGCACTGTCGCTGGCGCTGCATCAGTGGCGGCTCGCAGCCCGCCATCGTCTCGATGCAATCACCGATCCGCTGACCGGCCTGCTCAATCGCCGCGCCCTCTTCGACGAATACGGCACGCGCCCGATGGGTACGACCACCGCTGTCATCGTCTTCGATATCGATCACTTCAAATCCGTCAACGACCGCTTCGGCCACGCCGCCGGCGACCATGTTCTCAAGGTCTTCGCCGCCGAACTCGCAGCCAATTGCCGCGACGGCGATACCGCCGCCCGTCTCGGCGGCGAAGAATTTGCGCTGGTGATGAAGGAGGTCATGCCCGGCCGGGCGGAACTCGCGGCCGAGCGTATTCGCCGGGCCTTCCAGGCCCGCGAGATCCCTGTCGACGGCGAGGCGCTGGAATGCACGGTCAGCGTCGGTGTTGCTCCCGGCCGCTCGACGCCGTTGGATTTCGACGCCATGCTGAGCGCCGCCGATAAGGCGCTTTATGCAGCCAAGCGCGGCGGGCGCAATCGTGTCGAGCTTGCCGCCTACCTTCAGGCTGTTCCGGTCGAGGCATCGCGCACGGCGTCTTGATTCCTGGCTGGCCCTCTCATAACATCGCTCTTGGCCGGATGCGGCCAGCCGCCCCGCGACGCCTCGGCGTTATGGTGAATGCATCCAGAAACCGTCCTTCACATCCCTTGCCGTTTGGCGATCGATGGCGAACGGGTCAGCAGACGCGGGCACTGATCTTCCTGTTTGCCGCCAACGGAAGGATGACACATGCGCGATTTTCGCGATGCCAAGCTCATGGCAAAGACGCTACGGCAGGCCCTTGCCGGCCGCGATATTTCCCTTACCCACAGCGAGACGCTCGAAATCGTCGCCCGGCAGTTCGGGTTCGATCAATGGAATGTGCTCTCGGCGAAGATCGATGCGGCGGACGCTGCCCGATCGGCGATCGGCATCGAGCCGCCAATGCCGATCTTCCGCATCTTCTCGGTCGAAAAGGCGATGGAATTCTATTGCGGCTTTCTCGGCTTCAGCCTCGATTGGGAACATCGCTTCGGCGACAATTTCCCGCTCTATTGCCAGGTCTCGCGGGATGGCATGGCGCTGCATTTGAGCGAACATTCCGGCGATGCGAGCCCCGGCGCCAAGGCCTTCGTCCGCGTCGCGAATGTGCGGGCCTATCATGCCGAGCTTTCAGGCAAGGACTACCGCTACATGAAGCCCGGCGTGGAGGAAGAACCCTGGGGGCTCGAGATGACGGTCATCGATCCCTTCAGCAACCGCATCGTCTTCTGCGAGCAGAAATAACGGGAAGGCGGAGGAGCATTGCACCTCCGCCTTCTCAAATCATCATCAGCGCCCTGCCGAAGGCGACCGAAGCGAGCAGGGATGCGATCGTCCGCACGTGGTTCCACCATGTCCAGTCCTTGAGATAGGTGGCCCAGAGCGCGGCGGCTTCCGTTCCGTTGCCGCCGACCTTCGCCAGCGCATCGTTCATCGGCACGTTGAAGATGATGGTCGAGAGGAACGAGGCAAGGACATAGAGAGCGGCGCCCGCCAGCATCAGCGCGGATGCCCCACCGCGCCAGTTCATCAGCGCCAGCACTGATATGACAATGCAGAGCATTGCCGTCGGCACGAAAAGCGCCATGAAGGGCGAGCGCACGATCGTGACGTTGATCGAATTCATCGCGGCGATGCCCTGTTCTGCCGGGATGCGCGAAAAGGCCGCCATGATGAAGGTCGAGAAGGCGAAGAAGATGCCGGCAACGAGGCCGCTGCCGATCGCAGCGGCGACGAGCGAAAGGATCAGGACGATCTGCATGGTCAGGCGCTCCATATTCCTGTTGCCGCGGTCCGGCGGGCATAGCGGCGGAAATCGGTGGCGGGGCGGCCGAGAATATCGGCCACGCCACTCATGACGCCGGAATTGCGCCCATCGAGCACCTGGCCGAAAAGCTCCTCGAGAAGATCGATCAGAACCTGGGGCAGGCCGGCGGCGGCAAGCCCGCCGGTGAAATCGGCCATTGAAACCTGCTCGTATTCGATCGGCCGTCCCGCAGCGGCGGCGATTTCGCCGACGGCTTCGCGGAATGTCAGCGCCCGCGGCCCGGTCAGTTCGTAGGCCTTGTTGCGGTGGCGCGGCTCGATCAAGGCGGCGACGGCGGCATCGGCGATGTCGTCGGCATCGATGAAGGGTTCGCGGATATCGCCCGCCGGCAATTGCAGCCGGCCGGCAAGGATCTGCTCCAGAAACGCGCCCTCGCTGAAGTTCTGACAGAACCAGGAGGCGCGCAGGATGGTGGTGTCGATGCCGGATGCATTCAGCGCCGTCTCGCTTTGCAGCGCACCTTCTTCGCCGCGGCCGGAAAGCAGCACGATATGGTCAAGGCCGCATTCCACGGCGGCCTTGGCGAGCGCTCCGATCGCGTCGGCCGCTGAGGCGACGGCGAGATCCGGCTGGAAGGCGACATAGGCGCTCGATGCGCCCTGAAGCGCGCCGTGCCAGGTCGACCGATCTTCCCAGTCGAAGGCGCGTTTGCTGGAGCGTGATGCGGCTCGCACGTTGAAGCCGCGCTGCTCAAGCCGTTTCAGGATGCGGCCGCCGGTCTTTCCCGATCCACCGACGAGGACAATTTCGGAATTCTGCATGTCGTGCTCCTTCCTTGATTGAAAACAAGAGAAAATCTCTCATTTGCAAAATGAGATAAACTCTCTTATTTTCTTTGTCAACCGTCAAAGGAGAAGCGATGTCGGAGCAACCAGCCGCAACGCGCAGAAGATCGCCGGAACAGATCGGCCAGCCGCGCCGCATTCCGAGCCAGCAGCGCGGACGCGAGCGCTTCGAAAAGATCCTCACGGTTGCGTCCGAGCTCATCGAAATTAATGGCAGCGATGCCTTGAAGATGAGCGAGATCGTTGAAAAGGCAGAACTTTCCTTCGGCGCCCTCTATCAATATTTCCCGGATAAGACCTCGATCATCCGCACCCTGGCCGAGCGCTTCAACGAGCAGGGCCGCCAATGTGTGGCCGACGAATTGGCCAAGGTGACGGACCCCGAGACTCTGCACGCCGCGCTTTGCACGATCGCGGACGAATATTACGCCTTCTTCCGCCGCGAGCCCGTCATGCGCGATATCTGGCATGCGACCCACACGGACAAGCTTCTTCAGCAGGTCGATGCCGAGGACATGGAATTCCATGCGCAAGCCTTATTCTCGGTGCTGCGCCTCTTGTGGCCGGCGCGGACCGAGGCCGAGCTTCTGGCGATCGCCCGGCTGACGATGCAGCTCCTCGCTGCCGCCGTCCGCTATGCGGTTTCACTGGACGAGGGGGAGGGCGCACAGGCAATTGCGCTCTTCAAGAAGATGCAGGTTGCGGATATTGGCCGGCTGCTTGCCTGACGGCTCCGTTGTGTCTGGAAACCGCCGGCTCTTGCTGCTATTGCCGCAGGGAAGCAAAACCGAAGGAGGGCCGTATGATCCAGACCACGTTTCCCGACCGCGCCGTGATGGCCGAACTGGTAGCCAGGATGCTCTGGGAGATCAAGGCGGTGCATTTCAATGCCGCACAGCCCTACAAGCTCTCTTCCGGCATGGCGAGCCCCGTTTATATCGATTGCCGCAAGCTGCTCTCCTTCCCGCGCATCCGCTCGACGGTGATGGATTTCGCCGCCAGCACGCTGCTGCGCGATGCCGGCTTCGAGCAGTTCGATTGCATCGCCGGCGGCGAGACGGCTGGCATCCCCTTCGCCGCCCTGCTCGCCGACCGCCTCGGCCTGCCGATGATTTATGTGCGCAAGCAGCCGAAGGGCCATGGCCGCAATGCCCAGATCGAAGGCAATATGCCGGAAGGTTCGCGCGTGCTCGTCATTGAAGACCTGACGACGGCGGGCGGCAGCATGTTCAAGTTCATCGATGCGGTCCGCGCTGCCGGCGGCATCGTCGATCATGGCATCGCCCTGTTCTTCTATGACATCTTCGGCCAACAGCGCTTCACCGACGGCAAGGTCCGGCTGCATCACATCTCCACCTGGCGCAATGTGCTTGCGGTCGCCAAGGCGCAGAAGCTCTTCGACGACAGGACATTGTCGGAAGTCGAGGCCTTCCTCGATGCACCGCTGGCCTGGTCGGCAAGGAATGGTGGCGTCAGTGAGCTTTCGCTCTAGCCTTTTGACAAAAGCTCGCTTAAATCGATTGAAGAACGCGTAGGCCCTGTGGGAGGAATTCGATGATTTTGTGCTGCGGCGAAGCCTTGATCGACATGTTGCCGAGGGACACGACCCTTGGTGAAAAGGGTTTTGCGCCCTATGCCGGCGGCGCGATCTTCAACACCGCGATCGCGCTCGGACGCCTCGGCATACCCACGGCCTTCTTCACCGGTATTGCCGACGACATGATGGGCGAAATCCTGCTTGCGACGCTGAAGGCGAGCAATGTCGATTACAGCCCCTGCGCCATCACGCAGCGCCCCTCGACCATCGCCTTCGTCAAGCTGGTCAACGGCCAGGCGACCTATGCCTTCTACGACGAGGGCACCGCCGGCCGCATGATCACCGAAGCCGACCTGCCCACCCTCGGTGACGATTGCGAAGCGCTGCATTTCGGCGCGATCAGCCTGATCCCGAGCCCCTGCGGCGAAACCTACGAAGCGCTGCTCGACCGCGAAGCGGCCGCGCGCGTCATCTCGCTCGATCCGAATATCCGCCCCGGTTTCATCAAGGACAAGCCGGCGCATATGGCCCGCATCAAGCGCATGGCCGCCAAGTCCGACATCGTGAAGTTCTCCGATGAGGACCTCGACTGGTTCGGCCTTTCCGGCGATCATGATACGCTCGCCGCTCATTGGCTCGATCACGGCGCCAAGCTTGTCGTCATTACCAAGGGCGCCGAGGGCGCTTCCGGCTACACCAGGGATCGCAAGGTGACGGTGCCGAGCGAGCGCGTCGCAGTGGTCGATACGGTCGGTGCCGGCGACACTTTCGATGCGGGCGTGCTGGCTTCCTTGAAGATGGATGGCCTGCTGACCAAGCTGCAGGTTGCCAATTTGGACGAGCAGGCGCTGCGCAACGCCCTGGCGCTCGGCGCCAAAGCCGCCGCCGTCACCGTCTCCCGCGCCGGCGCCAATCCGCCCTGGGCGCGTGAAATCGGTCTCTAGAACAAGGCTCAACCGCGCGATTCCCCCTTCTCCCCAGCGGGGAGAAGGTGCCCGTAGGGCGGATGCGGGGGCCGGCCATGCCGGTCTTAATAGCGCCCGGCGGATTCAGCCGCGCTGAAATCATTTCGACCTCGTTCAGGACAGCGCGGCATGGAGTTTGGATTAGGTTTGATGTGAGGCTTGTGCCGGGCGGCCCCCTCATCCGCCTGCCGGCACCTTCTCCCCGATGGGGCTATTAGATTCACACATCGGATAAGATGCAATAATTTCAATAGCTTGCATCCAGATAAAAAGGTTAGCCGACTATCTTCTTCCGACTCGGAAAATGGGCTCAATACTTCAAAATCAACCGTTATTGGTTGAATAAGACCCCGATACATGAGCTTCATTCGGTGCCGAGTTGAGATGTGTGCATCTGATAGACCCATCGGGGAGAAGGGAATATGCCGCAACGTCTCGACGCCCTGTTTCCGGCGCCAACCAGCACATGATCTGCAGGAGATTGCATTCTTCGCGCGGTCGCGCCCAGCCATCGACCAAGAGGCTACCCCTCTGCCCCGCTCCGGTCGGAACTCGGTCCAGCCACCAGATCCCTTAGGAAATCTTTGCACCACAGCGACACGTCGTGCGAGAGCAGATGCTCCATCATCATGCGCCAGCGGTCGCGGCGCTCCTCGAGGGACATGGCAAGGCCCCTGGCGATGGCGTTGGCGGTGCCTTCGACATCATAGGGATTGACGAGCAGCGCGCCCTTCAGCTCGCGTGCGGCGCCGGCAAAGCGTGACAGCACCAAGACACCAGGGCGATCCGGATCCTGGGCGGCGACATATTCCTTGGCGACGAGGTTCATACCGTCGCGCAACGGCGTGACGAGCCCGATTGTCGCCAGCCGGAAGAGGCCGGCAAGCACGTTGCGGCTGATCGAGCGGTTGACGTAGCGGATCGGCACCCAGTCGACCGTTCCGACCGCGCCGTTCACCCGGCCGGCCTGTTCGGCGACCATCTTCTGCATATGCTCGTATTCGGGAACTTCCGATCGCGATTTCGGCGTGACCTGCAGAAAGGTCACCTTGTTCTGGTAGGCCGGATTGCTGGTGATGAAGCGCTCGAACGCTTCCAGCCGCTGAATGATGCCCTTCGAATAATCGAGCCGGTCGACCCCGATGATCATGTCCCGGCCTTCGATGCTGCGCCGGGTCTTTTGCACCATGACGTTGTTTGCGGCGCCTTCGGCGAATTCGGCAAAGGCGGCGGTTTCGATCCCGATCGGGTAGGCGCCGGCCCTGAAGATCCGCCCATGCGATTCGAACAAACCATTTCCGAGGTCGTCGCCGACGCCCTCCCTTCTGAGATATCCGGCGAAATTCTGGAGGTCGTAGTCTGTCTGGAAGCCGACGAGATCGTAGTGCGAAAGGCCGCGCATGATCTCCTCGTGCACGGGCATCGTGACGAGAATATCGGCCGGTGGCCAGGGAATGTGCAGGAAGAAGCCGATGCGGTTCTTCAGCCCCATCTGGCGCAGTTCCGCCGCGAGCGGAATGAGATGGTAGTCATGAACCCAGATGATGTCGTCCGGCTGGATCATCGGCGCCAGCCGGTGCGCGAAGAAGCGGTTGACGCGGAAATAGCCGGCCATTTCCTTCCGCCCATATTCGGCGAGGTCCAGGCGATAATGGCAGATGGGCCAGAGAACGCGGTTTGCAAAGCCGCGATAATATTCCTCGACGTCGGTGTCGGTGAGATCGGTCAGCGCATAGGTGATGTTGCCCTTTTGCAGCTGCGACAGCGGGCCGGGCTCCCTGTCTCCGCTCGACTCTCCCGACCATCCCATCCAGATGCCGCCGCGCTCCTGCAGAGCTGCCTGTAGCGCCACGGCGAGACCGCCGGCAGGCGCACTCCCATCCTTGGCCGGCATGGGAACACGATTGGAAACGACGACAAGACGGCTCATGAGCTTCCTTTTGCGAAGATGGACATGAAAACGCTGTATGACGAGCGCCTTTGGGCATCTTCTGAACTTGGCAGGGACCGTGCAGTGCAGGCGCGGCATCAAACAGCCGACCCGGACGCGAGCGGCCTGGCGCATGCCAGCGGAAGCAATGAACGGAGCGTTGCCGAACAGAATTTGCTTAAATCTAGGGCGATTTCAGCGGATTGAAAGAATTCTTTCTACGATTTTGCATTAGAAGAACAATCAATCCGGATTCCGCACGACGAGCGCGTCGCGCGGTCAGGTGCATCAGCACGCCGAAATTTGCGATGTCAGAGGCAGCCGCGAGCTCAAACCCATAAGTCGCGGGCTCGAGTCACAGTCCGTCGCGGACGGCTCCAAACGGACAGGTGCGGAGGGCGGGCGGACGGTTGCCCGACCTCTTGGCTAGCATGAGGTGACGCGCTGTCCCCTCTAGCGCTCACTTCGCCAGCTTCGCCAGCGCCGCAACTAGGCCCTGCGTCGAGGAATCATGTGATGCCGCGCTCTCTTTGCCTTCCACCACGGGCAGCAGGCCCGTCGCCAGTTCCTTGCCGAGCTCGACGCCCCACTGGTCGAAGGAGTTGATGCGGAAGAGCACGCCTTCGACGAAGACGCGATGTTCGTAAAGCGCGATCAGGCGGCCGAGCGCGTAGGGCGTCAGCTTGTCGTAGACGAAGGTGATCGACGGACGGTTGCCCTGGAAGACGCGGTGCGGGGCAATGAAATCCGCCTTCTTGTCGTCCATGCCCTTGTCGGTCAGCTGCTTCTTGGCTTCCGCGAAGGTGCGGCCCTTCATCAGCGCTTCCGATTGGGCGAGAACGTTGGAGATCAGCAGCTGGTGCTGATGGCGCAGCTCCGGCTCGAAGGCATTGGCGGCGATCATGAACTCGGCCGGGATGATGCTCGTGCCCTGATGGATGAGCTGGTAGAAGGCGTGCTGGCCGTTGGTGCCGGGCTCGCCCCAGACGACCGGGCCGGAATTGCCCTCGACCGGCGTGCCGTCGATCGTCACGCCCTTGCCGTTCGATTCCATGTCGAGCTGCTGCAAATAAGCCGGGAAGCGCGACAGGCGCTGGTCGTAAGGCAGGATGGCGCGGGTGGGATAACCGAGCACATTGCGGTGGTAGAAGCCGATCAGGCCAAGCAGCATCGGCAGGTTTTCGGTAACCGGTGCCTTACGGAAGTGATTGTCGATGGCATGGGCGCCGTCGAGGAACTTGCCGAAATTCTCAGGCCCGATGGCGATCATCAGCGGCAGGCCGATGGCCGACCAGATCGAATAACGGCCGCCGACCCAATCCCAGAAGCCGAAGACGCGGGCGCTGTCGATGCCGAAGGCGGCGACCTTGTCGAGCGCCGTCGAGACGGCAGCGAAGTGATGCTGCACGGCCGCCTCGCCGAGCGCCTTGGCGATGAAACTGCGCGCCGTCTGCGCATTGGTCATCGTCTCCACTGTCGTGAAGGTCTTCGAGGCGACGATGAAGAGCGTCGTCTCGGGCTGAACGAGCTTCAGGATATCGGCGATATGGGCGCCGTCGATATTGGAAACGAAATGGGCGCGCGGGCCGTCATGGAAGGGAGCAAGCGCGAGCGTCGCCATGACAGGGCCGAGATCGGAGCCGCCGATGCCGATATTGATGACATCGGTGATCGCCTTGCCGGTCGCGCCCTTCAGCGCGCCGGAGCGGATCGCGTCGGCGAATTTGCCCATGGCGGCGAGCACGGCGTTGACATCGGGCATGACATCCTTGCCCTCGACCAGAACCGGCGTGTTCGACCGGTTGCGCAACGCAGTGTGCAGGACGGCGCGCTCCTCGGTGAAATTGATCGCCTTGCCGGAGAACATCTCCTCGCGCTTCTTCTCGACACCGCCTTCTTCGGCGAGCTTGACCAGAAGCTTCAGGATCTCGTCGTTCACCGCCGTCTTGGAAAAATCCATCAGGAGATCGTCGAGCGAGACGGAGAAACGTGAGAAGCGCTGCGGATCGGCGGCGAAGGCCGCATGGAGATCGGTTGCCTTGGTGGCATCAGCGGTGCTTTTCAGCTGGTCGACGATGGCGTTCATGGGAGGCTCCTTTGGAGGCGGAAAGGGTTGCGGAAACTATTCGCTTTATCGGGCGCAAATCAAGTTCAGCCGCCGCTCCAATATGAAAAAAGCCACCCGCGGCAAGCGGATGGCTTTAAATTTCATGAGCTTGTCAAATTCAGCCGCGCAGGTCCTTGCGCAGGATCTTACCAACCGGCGACTTCGGCAGTTCGGTGCGGAATTCGATGAAGCGCGGGCGCTTGTAGTTGGTCAGGTTGGCGGTGCAATGGGCTTTCACCTCCGCTTCCGTCAGGTTCGGGTCCTTCCTGACGACGAAGAGCTTCACCGCCTCGCCGGAATGTCCGTCCGGCACGCCGATCGCCGCGGCCTCGAGAATGCCGGCATGCATGGCGGCGACTTCCTCGATCTCATTCGGATAGACGTTGAAGCCCGAGACGAGGATCATGTCCTTCTTGCGGTCGACGATCTTGGTGTAGCCGCGTTCGTCCATGAAACCCATGTCGCCGGAGCGG
Source organism: Rhizobium sp. J15 (assembly GCF_002531825.1). Classification (GTDB taxonomy): domain Bacteria; phylum Pseudomonadota; class Alphaproteobacteria; order Rhizobiales; family Rhizobiaceae; genus Rhizobium. The sequence goes on from NZ_NWSX01000028.1 coordinate 36,543, forward strand.
AAATAGCCGTCGGCGGTCATCACCCGCGCCGTTTCTTCCGGCTTCTGCCAGTAGCCGGCCATCACCTGCGGTCCGCGGATGCAGATCTCGCCGATTTCGCCGAGCGGCAGGGATTGACCGGCCTCGTCACGGATGTCGAGTTCGGTGGAAGGGATAGGCAGGCCGATCGAACCGGTGAATTCAGGCGAATCGAAGCGGTTGGCGGTAGCGACCGGCGACGTCTCGGAAAGGCCGTAGCCTTCCGTTATCGCCGTGCCGGTCATATCAAGCCAGCGTTCGGCGACTGGACGTTGCACGGCCATGCCGCCGCCGAGCGACATGGTCAGCGAGGAAAAGTCGAGCTTGGCGAAATCGGCATTGTTCATCAGCGCGTTGAACAGCGTGTTGAGGCCGGGGAAGATGTGGATGTTCGACTTGCCGAATTCCTTGACGAGGCCGGGAATGTCGCGCGGATTGGCGATCAGGATATTGTGGGCGCCAAGCGACATGCCCATCAGCGAATTCACCGTCAGCGCGAAGATGTGATAGAGCGGCAAGGCGCAGAGGAAGTTCAGCACCTCCGGCTGCTTCTTGCGTTCGAAGGCGGATCGGAGCCAGAGCGACAGCTGCAGCTTGTTGGCGAGCAGGTTTTGATGTGTCAGCACAGCGCCCTTGGCGACACCAGTCGTCCCCCCCGTATATTGCAGAAAGGCGATGTCGCCGCCGTCAAGTGCAACCGGCTGCAGTTTCTTGCCGGCGCCTTCGCGCAGCACCTGGCCGAAGCTCCTGTGCTGAGGGATCGACCAGGAGGGAACGAGCTTTTTCACTTTGCGCACGACGAAATTGACGATCAGTCCCTTGGGCCCCAGCATCTCGCCGAGCGAGGTGACGACGACGTGGCGCAGATCCGTCTTGTTGAGAACCTGCTCGACGGTGCGGGCGAAATTCTCCAGGACGAAGATCGCCTTGGCGCCGGAATCCCGCAGCTGGTGCTCGAGCTCGCGCGGTGTATAGAGCGGATTGACGTTCACCACGACGAGGCCGGCGCGCAGGATGCCGTAGGTCGTGATCGGGTTCTGCAGCACATTCGGCATCATCACAGCCACGCGGTCGCCCTTCTGAAGACCGATGCTCTGCAGCCAGGCGGCGACCTTGCGCGTCTGGCTTTCCAGTTCGCGGTAGCTCATCGCCTTGCCCATGCTGGAAAAGGCGATTCGGTCGGAGTAATGCGTGCAGGATTTTTCGAGCAGCTCCGCCAGCGATGCATGTTCCGGCGGCGGAAGCTCGGCGGGAACGATATCCGGATAGGAGGCAAGCCAGGGTTTGTCAGGCTTGGCGCCGTTCGGATGGGCGGAAATGCTGTTCATCGTGTTTTCTCTCCCTTGCGGCCGCCGCGCCGGCTCTGGCCGGGAATCGACTGGAAGTATCCTCCATCTTCCAGTCCGGCAGCTTATGCCAATGCCTGAATGGTTCAAGCCGAGATTGAAGCTATACTAACCTTGACGTAAACGTCAACAATCGCCGTTCGCAAGATGATGGCAAAGACCGGGAACTTTGAATCCGCCATGACGTTTGATTCTTCATAACTCATCATGAGGAACACCAAAGGAGGTGCACAATGTTGAACGAGGAAACCGATGCCAGCCGCCGCGACCCTGATGTCAAGGATACGCATTCGCTGATCGCCAGCGACCGCGTCGAAGGCACCCGCGTCTATGGTGCGGATGGCCGGCATATCGGCTCAATCGAACGCCTGATCATCGGGAAGCGCGACGGCCGCGTCGCCTATGCCGTGCTGAGCTTCGGCGGCTTCCTGGGCATCGGCCACGATCACTATCCGCTTCCCTGGGAAAAGCTGAACTACGACACCCAGCTGGATGGCTATCGCATCGACCTGACGAAGGAACAGATCGAAGGCGCACCAAGCTATTCGGACGATGACGACACCTGGTACAACGATAATGGCCGCCGGGTCTATGATTACTACGGCGTGCCGCCCTACTGGATGTAATTCGCGTCCGATGGACCGAGCTGGAAGGGCCCCGTGCGATGCGGGGCCTTTGGTATGTGGTAGACGCACCTTACGGGGTGCGAGGGACTGGAAGGTCGCGGCGTGTCCTCTTCTCCCCGAGGGGAGAAGAGGGAGTCGAGACGTTGCGGCCGCGTTTATTGCCGACCTGCGAGAAGATCATTGGTCGACCGCAGCACCGTCCCGACCACAATGTCTTCAGCGACGATCACCTTCGCCGTCTTCACCGCAAACACATGGCTCTCGCCCGGCAGTAGCGTCACAAGCATCGAATCGACGACGGCATCCGGATCCAGCCGATCCGCCATCAGGCAGAGATCCTTGAGGAAAGTCTCAGCGGTTACCTTGACGGCAAACCCGCCGTCGATCCCGGCGATATCGACACGCAGCCGGGGCGGCGGCAGGGCAAGCTTGATATCCTCGACGAAATAATGGAAGGCACGCCTGTCGAGCATGTCGACGACGATGACCTCGTCCTTCGGTAAGCCTGGACTGACGATATCTTCCGGCAGCGGAATTTCCTTCGCTTCGAAGCGGTCGCAGAGCAGCCGCCAGAATTCGAACTCGGCCAGCACGGTGCCATCGAGCTTCAAACGCTTGCCGCTGATCTTCGCCCGCCAGAACAGCGTCCTTTCATTGACCGTCACTGCTACAAGTCCGCCGTCGCGCGGCTGGATGGTCAGCAGGCGCGGATCATAGGCGGCCTTCAGCGCATACCAGAGCGGCTTGCGGCGCCCGGCTGAATCGAGCGCGGCCCAGGAGGTCACCGGCCAACAATCGTTGAACTGCCAGACCACCGCGCCCTTGCAGATATTTCGATGCGAGCGCATGTGCTCGATGCCGAAACGGATGGCGCGCGCCTGGTTGAGCTGGGTAGCGAAGTGCCAGTCCTCCATCGTCTTCGGTTGCGGCAGGTGGCCGGCGAGGCCGCGGATCAACTTGTCATTGCCCTGCGTCGCCTTCTGATGGTGGAAGACACCGTTCGATTGCGGTGTTAGCGGCTGGTCGTGCACGCTTTCTTCGATCGTCGCCCAGTTGGCCGGCGCCTGCCAGCCGAATTCGGAGCAGAAGCGCGGGATGTAATTGCGGTAGACCTCGTAACCGACGTCGTTCCACACATCCCAGATATGTTTGCAGCCATGTGCATCGGCATTGGGCTCGATCTCCATCAAGCCGGAATAGGGGCTGCCGGGATAGTAGGGCCGGTCCGGGTCGAGCTCGGCGCAGAGCCTCGGCAGCAGGTCGAGGTAATAGCCGAGCCCCCAGCTTTCACCGGCCTTGATGATCGGCCGCCAGCCCCATTCGTCGAAGCCCCAGATATTCTCGTTGTTGCCGTTCCAGAGGATCAGCGAGGCATGCGGCATCAACCGCACGACATTGTCGCGCACTTCCGCCTCGACCTCGCTCTTCAGCGGCTCCTCTTCGGGATAGGCGGCGCAGGCAAAAAGGAAATCTTGCCAGACCAGCATGCCCATGCGGTCGCAGGCCTCGTAGAACTCGTCGCGCTCGAAGATGCCGCCGCCCCAGACGCGCAACATGTGGATATTGGCGGCCTTTGCCTCTTCGATCCGCGCGGCATAACGCTCCGCCGTCACGCGTGAGGGGAAGCAATCGTCCGGAATCCAGTTGGCGCCCGCGATGAAGAGCGGTACGTCGTTGATGACGAAGGTGAAGGCCGAGCCGTGTTCGTCGGCCGAGGTATCGAGCCTCAGCGAGCGGAAGCCGAGCGCCTGCCGGTAGGTATCGAGCGGCTCGCCGCCGGCATCGTCGATGAGTTCAAGCGTTAGGGGATAGAGCGGCTGCGCCCCGAGATGATGCGGCCACCAGAGCTGCGGCGAGGGGAGGGTAAGCTCGAAAGCGACCTCGTCTTGCCCGGCCGCAATCGCAGTCGTCGTCGTCACGCCGCCGATTTCGGCGACAAGCCTGCACGGCCCATGATCGCCGTGCCGCGCCAGCCGGGCATAGACCTTCACCAATCCGTCGCCGCCGGCAAGCGTTGCGGACACCCGTGTCTCGGCGAGCCGCGCCCGGTCCCAGCTTTCCAGCCGCACCGGTTTCCACAGACCCGCCGTCACCAGGGTCGGCCCCCAGTCCCAGCCGAAATTGCAGGCCATCTTGCGCATCAGATTGCCCGGTCCCGGATAGTTGTTGGGACGGTAGCCGTAATGTTTCTCCATCTCGGCACCATAGGCGTAAGCCGAGCGGAAGCTGACGGTAAGTTCGTTGGCGCCTGTTTTCAGCAGCCCGGACACATCGAAGCGATAGGTGCGGTGCATGTTGAAGCTGCGGCCGATCTCTTCGCCGTTGAGCGATATCACCGCGATCGTATCGAGCCCGTCGAAGACGAGTTCCTGCACCCTGCCATCATCGGGCGCGGCCTCGAAGCGGCAGCGATAGGTCCAGTCCGTCTTGCCGATCCAGTCGTTGGTGATCTCGTTGACGTCGATATAGGGATCGGGGATCAGCCGGTTGGCGAGAAGGTCGAGATGCACGCAGCCCGGCACTGTCGCCGGGATCGTATCCGGCAGGCCGGGCCTTCCTGTATCGTTGCAGTGGAGCGTCCAGCCGGAATTAAGCTCAGTCTTTTCGATCATGAAAGCTTCCTAGAGAAACCGGCCGTGGCGCTGCAGCACTTCGATCTTGTAGCCGTCGGGGTCGCTGATGAAGAAGAACAGGCCGAAGAGCTTGCCGTCGCGATTGAGCTCCACCAGCTCGCCCGGTTTCAGCCCCAGTTTCGCCAGCCGCTCGCGCTCGACCGCCACTTCCTCGACGGAGACGGCAAGATGGCCATAGGCATTGCCGAGATCGTAAGGCTCGGTTCGGCCTTTGTTGACCGTCAGCTCCAGCTCGAAGCCGGTCTCGGCACTGCTCATATAGATCAGCGTGAAGGTTTCGAAATCGATGCGGTCGGCGACGGAAAGGCCGAAAGCCTTGCTGTAGAATTCGACCGAGCGCGCCTCGTCGAGAACGCGGATCATGGAGTGGATCATCTTCGCCAAGTCTGCCTCCCATTGCTTTGTCTGTGGCAAACTTGGTAGCGGTCCTGTCAGGCCGCGCGCAAGCCGATTCTTCGCGTGATCGCCGCTTCGATGAGGCCCATGGCGTCATAGATCAGCACCGCCATCAGGCCGACGATCAGCCCGCCCTGCAGGATGAAGGCGGTATTGTCTGAAATCAGCCCGGCGATGATCACTTCGCCGAGGCCCTTTGCCGCAACCGTCGAGCCGATTGTCGCTGTGCCGATATTGATCACGGTCGCGACCTTCAGCCCTTCGAGGATCAGCGGCAGCGCAAGCGGCAGCTCTACGCGGAAGAGCCGCTGCACGCCGTTCATGCCCATGCCGTCGGCGGCGTCGAGCACCTGCGGCGGCACCTGCTTCAAGCCTGCCACAGTGTTTTCGAAGATCGGCAGCAGCCCGTAGAGAAAAAGCGCGATCAGCGTCGGCATGGCGCCGAAGCCGGTGGCGGGAACGGCGAGCGCCAGCACCGCGACAGGTGGAAAAGTCTGCCCGGCATTGGCGATGGCGCGCGACAGCGGCAGAAAATCAGCACCACTTTCCCGCGTGACGAAGATGCCGCCGAGAACGGCGAGCACGGCGCTGCAGGCGATCGATCCGATGACGAGCTCGAGATGGCCGACGGCGAGCGAGACAAGGCTGTTCTGCGTATAGACGGCGGGCGCATTGTTGCTCGTCAGCGGTACGAGCAGGAGAGAAAGCCACTCCGTCCTGAACAGCAGGATGAGCAGCAGGGCAAGTGCGGCCAGCCGGAAAAGATTGGCGACGACGAGTTTCATGCCTTGCGGCCCAGTTCGAGAAGCCGCGTCATCGAGATCGATCCCACGGGCGCCTTCTCGGCATCCTGTACGGTCGCCTCGTCGACCCCCTGCCAGATCATTTCGGCCAGCGCATCGCGCAGGCTGAGCGACTGCGGCAGCGCATAGGAAAGACCGCTCTTTGCCGGCTCCATGCTCTCCTTCAGCGGCAGCAGCGACATCAGCTTCAGCGCCCGGTCGGAGGTGCCGGTCAAGTGCTGGACGAAGGGATCGGCGGGTTCGGTCAGGATCTTTTCCGGCGTCGAGCATTGCAGCAATCGGCCCTGGCTCATCACCGCGATCTGATTGCCGAGATGGAAGGCCTCGTCCATGTCGTGGGTGACGAGGATGATGGTGGTGCCGAATTGTTTCTGGATCGCCAGGAGGTCGTCCTGCGCCTTGCCGCGGATGACGGGATCGAGCGCGCCGAAGGGTTCGTCCATCAACAGCAGCTCCGGCTCGGCGGCGAGCGCCCGGGCGACGCCGACGCGCTGCTGCTGGCCGCCGGAGAGCTGGTGCGGATACTTTTCGGCAAAGGTCGCCGGGTCGAGGTTGAAAAGCCCGAGCAGTTCTTCGACCCGCCTGGTAATGCGCGAGGAATCCCAATCGAGAAGCTGCGGCACGGTGGCGATATTCTGCGCCACGGTCCGGTGTGGGAAGAGGCCGTGCCCCTGGATGGCGTAACCGATCTTGCGGCGAAGCTCGGTCACCTCGACATCGATCACATTCTGCCCGCCGACGAAGATCTCACCTTCGGTGATCGGCACCAGCCGGTTGATCATCCGCATCAGCGTCGATTTGCCGGAACCCGACGTGCCGACGATGACGGTGATCGAGCCCTTCTCGACGCTCATCGAGACCTTGTCGACGACGGTGGCTGCGCCATAGCGCTTGGTGACGTTCCTGATCTCGATCATGGTCATGCGGCGGATCCCCGGATGCTGTCGATGACCGCATCGAGGATGACGGCCGATGAGAAGGCGAAAAAGACGGTCGGCACGGCGCCGAGCAGGACGAGGTCCATGGCCGTCTGGCCAAGCCCCTGGAAGATGAAGATGCCGAAGCCGCCGCCGCCGATCAGCGCGGCGATCGTCACCATGCCGATCGCCTGCACCAGCACGATGCGGATGCCGGTGAGGATGACGGGAAAGGCAAGCGGCATGTCGATGCCGGTGAGGATCTGCCGGCGCGTCAATCCCATGCCGGCCGCCGCGTCCCGCACCGAGGGATCGACGCCCTGCAGACCGACGACGGTGTTGGCGACGATCGGCAGCAGCGAATAGAGCACGAGCGCGATCAATGCCGGCGCCGTGCCGATGCCGCGGATGCCGATGGCGGCGGCGAGCGGCATATGCGTGGCGAGATAGCCGAGCGGCAGCATCAGCAGCCCGAAGAGCGCCAGACTCGGGATCGTCTGGACGAGGCTCAGGCCCTGCAGCACGATGGCGCGCAACCGCGGCACCCAGAAGCAGAGGATGCCGAGCGGCAGGCCGAGAACGATGGCGATGGCAAGCGAACCGAGCGCCAGCAGCAGATGGGCGATCGCCTCGGTCTCAAACTGCGCTGCGCGTGTCGAGAACTCCTTCATGATCGAAAGGCTGTCGAGCAGGCCGGAAGCGAGCAGAATGCCGAGCAGCGCCGTATACCCCGCAAGAGCTGCAACCTGCATCCAGGGCGCCAGCTGGATCTTCACCAGCGCATCGGAAATAATGAGCCCGATCACCGCAAACAGGATCCAGAAGCCGCCGCCGGGGGTCATGCGCGCAACGGTGCTGCCGGGCGGCGTCGCCGCGGTCGAAACCAAACCGATCGCAACGATCAGCGCCGCAAGGCAGAGGGTGGCGATCGCAAGCCGGCCCGCCGCATTGCGCAGGAACAGCGCGGCGAAGGCGGTGAGCGCGAGAAGGACGGTCAGGACGACGACGGAAGGCTGGGGAAGAAGCTGCATCAGCAGCATCGGCTTGCCGGCGGCAATGCGGTTCGCCTTCACGTAGATGAAGGGCATCAGCGCCGTCGCCGCGATGCCGCCGGCCACCAGAACCACGCCGAGCCGGTCCAGCCTGCGGACCGCTGAGGTTTCTTGCATCGATCCAACCTTATGGGGAAAGGAAGCTCCGCCCGCAGCCGGGCGGAGCGGCGATGATTATTTCAGGAAGCCTTTTTCCTTAAGATAGGCTTCGGCGACGGATTTTGCCGGCTCGCCATCGACCTGGATCTTGGCGTTGAGCTTGCGCAGCTCGTCGGCGGTCAGGCTCTTGAAGATCGGCGAAAGAATTTCCTCGATCTTCGGGTTGGCCTTCAGCACCTCTTCGCGGATGATCGGGGTCGGCGCATAGACCTGCTGCACGCTCTTGTCGTCCTCGAGAACGGTGAGTTCGGCCGCTTCGATCGCGCCGTCCGTGCCATAGACCATGGCGGTGTTGACGCCGTTCGTCTGGTCGGCGGCCGCCTTGATCGTCGCCGCCGTGTCGCCGCCGGAGAGAACGACCATCTGGTCGGGCTTCAGCTGGAAGCCGTAGGTCGTCTGGAAGGCGGGAAGCGCGCCGGCCGAATTGACGAATTCGGCGGAGGCGGCGAGCTTGGCGGAGCCGCCGCCGGCCACCCATTTGCCGAAGTCGGAAAGGGTCTTCAGCTTGTTCGGCTCGGCGACATCGCTGCGCACGGCGAGCGCCCAGGTGTTGTTGGCGGGCGAGGGCGTCAACCAGACGATCTTGTTGGCGTCGTAGTCGAGCTTCTTCGCCAGCTCGTAGCCCTGATCGATGTTCTTCCAGGCGACGTCGTCGGCTTTATTGAAGAAGAAGCCGGCATTGCCGGTATATTCGGGATAGATGTCGATTTCACCTGCGGTGATCGCCTTGCGCACGACGGGCGTGGCGCCGAGCGCGATGCGGTCCTGCGTTTTGATGCCGTTCGCTTCGAGAGCAAGCGCAATGACGTTGCCGAGCAGCGTGCCTTCCGTGTCGATCTTCGACGAGACGACGACGTCTGCGGCCTGAACCGCGCCCGCCGCGAAGACGGAGAGCGAAACGGCCAGTGCGAGTTTCTTCAGCATGGAATATCCCCTTTTGAACACCGTTGATGAGGCGCAAGCCCTTGGCGGGAGGCTTGCGCGCAGGAAAATCCGCCGGCGAGGGCGACCAGGCCGCCATCATGCCGGAATTGCGTGCGTCATGGAAATAGCGTGCCCATCCGAAAAATCGATGCAAGCCCCCTCCAGTATTTGCCGTCGCACCGACGATTATGGCGACGAACGCATTTGCACGCGCGGAAACGCATTCCCTTTTCCAAGGCCGGTGCGATTTGTTTTTGTCCCCTTGCGTGTTTCCACGGCGATCCGGTGCTCTTTTCTACGATTTCTCGCCGCCCGGATTTCTATGACGGCAACGATAGCTCGCCTATCCCAAGGCAGGGATATCTTTTTTCCTGAACACATCATATCGTCCGGTTTTTCCAGCGCTTTCCGGAGGTCGCTGTTTGCATCTCGGTGCCCTGTTCATTGCAAACCATGTCCTGACGTCAGGTTCGGTCCGCGATACCGCGCGGCGCTTCCAGCTGTCGCCCTCCACTGTCTCGACGGCGATCCGCAATCTCGAAACCGAACTGGCCATGAAGCTCACCGAACGCGCCTCGGGCGAGTTGGTGACGCTGCTCGCAAGCGACAGAGTGCTGGAAGGGCTGGAGCCGATCGCGGTTGCGATAGCGCAACTGGGTCAGTTGACCGGTCATGACAGCGTGGCCGCCGATGCCTACCAGGCCTGGGCATCCCGCATTCCGGTCAAGATCGTCACCATCGAGCGCTTCCTCGAAGTCGCCGACCAGGGCAGCATCAATCGCGCCGCTCGCCGGCTGCGTCTCGGTCAGCCGCAGCTTTCGCTCCAGCTTGCCAATCTTGAGAAATTTCTGGGCGCCCGCCTTTTCGAGCGGCAGGCGCAGGGCTCGGTGCTGACGGAGGAGGGCAGGCGGGCCTATCAGATCTTCATGACGATCAGCCAGGCGTGGAACGAACTGAAGGCTTCGGCCGATGAACGGTATCGGCGCACAGCCCGGTCACTGCGCATCGGCTCGATCATCCCGACCGGCTCGGAAAGCTGGGTGGCGCGCTGCCTGGGGTCGCTGGTATCGGAGTGGAACGCTCGCCGCAGCAACAATACGATCTCGCTGGTCTCGATGACCGCCGACGATCTGCGCGAGGCGCTGAAAAGCGGCCGCATCGATGTAGCGATCCTGGATTCTGTCTTCGGGCTGGAGAGCTTCCGGCATCGCGAGCTGCTGCGGACCGACATGGTGGTGATCGCGCCGCCGCAAAGCACGGAAATGACGGTCGCCGATCTCGTCGCGGCTCACGCGATCTGCATGCCGAGCCCGCGCACCGGCCTCGGCCACGCGGCCATGGCCTTCAGCGACGAACGCGCGCCGAACCGGCGGTTCCGCAATCAGGATATCACCGCGGCGGATTCCCTGCCCGTGATCGTCGACCTCGTCGCCAATCACGGCTACGTCTCCTTCCTCGGCCGCGTCAGCGCCATGCCGATCGCCGACAAGGTGCGCATCGTCGATCTCGACGAGCATCTGCCGATGGCCTATCACGTCGCCTTCAACCACCGCAAAGCCGCCGCCGATGCCTCTGCCGTCATCATCGAGGCGGCGACGAGAATTACGTCGCAATCTCTCTCGCAAGCCATGCGGCAGGCGGACGAGGGCGCCAGGGAGAGTGCAGCATGACGATTTTGCTTGAGGTCTGCGTCGACAGCGCCGCGGGACTGGCCGCCGCAATCGAAGGCGGCGCCGGCCGCATCGAGCTTTGCTCGGCGCTTGAAGTCGGCGGCCTGACGCCGCTGCCGAGCCTGATGCGGATCGCCGCCAGAGCGCCCATCCCCGTATACGCGATGATCCGCCCGCATGCCGGCCCCTTCATCTTCGGCAGGACGGACGAGGAGGCGATGATGCTCGACATCGATGCCGTGCGCGCCGCCGGCCTTGCCGGTGTCGTCATCGGCGCCAACCGGCCGGACGGTACGCTCGACATGCCGCTGATCCACCGGCTGAAGGCGCATGCGATGGGCCTCGGCTCGACGCTGCATCGCGCTTTCGATCTGGTGCCGGATGCCGATGAGGCGCTGGAACAGGCGGTCGAGCTCGGCTGCGAACGCATCCTCACCTCCGGCTGCGCGCTGAAGGCCCCAGACGGCCTGGAAACGCTGAAACGCCTTTCGGCGAAGGCCGCCGGCCGCATATCCATCATGCCCGGCAGCGGCGTTCGCCCGGCCAATGTCGGCGCCATATTGCAGGCAACCGGCGCCCGCGAGGTCCACGGTTCCTGCAGTTCACCCATCGAAAGCGCCGACCCCCGCGCCGTCGCCTTCGGCTTCGAGGCGAAGAGCACGAACCGGACGGATGTCGCGGTGGTCAGAGAGATGTGCGGGGCGATTGCAGCGGTGGGTTAGCCTCGCCATCTGCCCGTCATACGTCTCCCGGCACTTTTACCGGGGTCGAAGCACGGGTCTCGTCCCGTCCTTCGGACCCCCGTTTACAGGGGCGGCTTGGGTGAGGGGCAGTGGCGCAAACCACTTCCACCCCTCTCAAAGTATTTCTAGCCACCAACCCTGATCACCGCCTTGATCAGGCCGTTCTTCTCATGCGCCCAGCGCGCAAGGTCGTGCGGCACATCGGCGAGCGTCGTGCGGTGGGTGATGAGTTTGTCGACCGGCACGAGGTCTTTGGCGATCGAATCCGCCACGTGCTCGAAATCGGCGCGGGTGGCGTTGCGGCTGCCGATCACCATCATTTCGCGCTTGTGGAACTCCGGATCGGAGAAGCGGATGTCGTCCTTGACGACGCTGACCAGCACCAGCGCGCCGCCATGGGCGACGAAGGAAAAGGCCTTCTCCATCGACGGGCCGTAGCCTGTCGCATCGAAGACCACGTCGAAGCCGTCGCCGCCGGTTATCTCCCGCACGGCATCCGCCGTTTTATCGTTGGCGACGATGCCTGAGGTGAAGCCGAAGCGCTCGGCTGCCATCTGTAGCCGCTCGGTGCTGGTATCGAGCAGCGTCACCTCGTGGCCTGCGATGCGCGAGAAGATTGCGGCCCCGAGCCCGATCGGCCCGGCGCCGATCACAAGCGAGCGCGCTCCGGCGCCGGTCATCGAGCGGCGTACCGCATGGGCGCCGATCGCCAGGAATTCGACCGTTGCCGCCGCCTCGAGGCTCAGCCCCTTGGCGGGATAGAGATTGCCTGCCGGAACCGAAATCTCTTCACAGAAGGCGCCGTCGGTGTGGACGCCGAGCACCTTGATATTGGTGCAGCAGTTGGGCTTGCCGTGGCGGCAGGCGATGCATTGGCCACAGGAGAGATAGGGATTGACGATGACCGGCGTGCCGGGCGCCATGGCGACGCCATCGCCGGCCTCCAGCACCGTCGCCGAGATCTCATGCCCCATCACCCGGGGATATTCGAGGAAAGGATGCTTGCCCTCGAAGATGTGGTAATCCGTGCCGCAGATGCCGACATGACTGACGGCGAGGCGCACCCAGCCGGCTGCCGGTGCGGCGGGTGACGGACGTTCGGCGATGTCGAGCACGCCGGGCTCCCGGCAAACAACTGCTTTCATGACAAATCTCGCATTGCGGGAATAAGGAAGCCGGCCTTCTGGGACCGGCTTTCTCTTTGGTCAATTGCTCTTGCGGCGGCGCAGCTGGTCGAAGAAGACGATCACGATGATCAGGAGACCGGTGATGATACGCTGCCAGAAGGAGTTGACGTTCAGAAGGTTGGCGCCGTTGTTGATGGTGGCGAGAATGAAGGCGCCGATCAGCGGACCATGCACCGAGCCGACCGCGCCGAAGAGGCTGGTGCCGCCGATGACCGACGACGCGATCGCCTGCAGTTCCCAGCCGTCGGCCTGCGTCGCATTGCCGATGGCGATGCGCGAGGCGAGCAGCACGCCGACGAAGGCGGCGAAAGAGGCCGAGAGGATATAGGCAAGGTAGATCATGCCCTTGACGTTGACGCCGGAAAGACGCGCCGCTTCCGCATTCGAGCCGACCGCGAAGAGATAGCGGCCCCAGCGGCTGAGATGCAGGAAAATGAAGGATGGGATCGCCACCAGGATGACCATCCAGAACAGGCTCGGAATGCCGAGGAAATCGGCGCGGGCGAAATTGCTGAAACTCTCATCGGTGATGCTGATCGTCGAGCCGTTGGTGATCAGCAGGCCGATGCCGCGCAGCGATGTCAGCGTCGCCAGGGTGATGATGAAGGGCGGCAGGCCCATATGGACGATGCCGAAGCCGTGGAAGGCGCCGATCGCCACGCCGATCGCGAGCGTCAGCGCGATCGCTCCCCAGAGCGGCACGCCCGCCTGCAGCAGCCAGGCGATGATGACGGTGCAGAAGCCGACGATGGCGCCGACCGACAGGTCGATGCCGGCGGTGATGATGACGAAGGTCTGGCCGAGCGCGAGGATTGCCGTCATCGCGCCCTGACGCAGCAGGTTCGAGATGTTGAGCGGCGTCCAGAAGGCGTCCGTCCGGATGGCGAGCACGAGCCAGAGGAAGAGGAGCAGCCCGAGCAAAGTCAGGCCGAACAGGATGTTCATTTTCCGGCGCGGCGGCGGCGCGGCAATTTCGGTGGGGGTGGTGGTCATCAGTTCTCTCCCTCTTAGAGCATTTCCGTTTTTCTCCGAACCACGAAAATGCTCTATGTCTTTGTTTTAACGCAATTTCCGGACGCAAAACCGCAGTGCACTTTTGCTGGAACTGCTGATGCTCAGACGCCGATCGCTTCGCTGAGCACTTCTTCATGCGTCGCCGCGTGGAAATCATGGCTGGCGACCAGCCTGCCGCCGCGGAAGACGTGCAGCCGGTCGGCCAGTTCATAGACCTCCGGCAGGTAGGAGGAGATCAGGATGATGCCCGCGCCCTCCTTCAGAAGCTTGGCGAAGAGCCGGTAGATTTCCGCCTTGGTGCCGACGTCGACGCCGACCGTCGGCTCGTCGAAGATGAACAGCCTCGCGCCGTGGCTCAGCCACTTGCCGATGACGATCTTCTGCTGGTTGCCGCCCGACATGCTCGAAGCGGGAACGCGCCGGCTCGGCGTCTTGATGCTGAGATCGCGGATCTGCTTGTCGGCATTGGCCGATTCCCGCGCGTGATTGATGACCGGCCCGTGGCTCAACCGCCCGAAGACAGGCAGGTTGATGTTGAGGCCGATCGGCAGGTTGAGGCAAAGCCCCTGGTCGCGCCGGCTTTCGGGCGCCAGCGCAATGCCGAGCTCCATGGCCGTGCGCTCGTTCCTGATATCGACAGGCTTGCCCATCCACGCGATTTCGCCTGATGTTTTCGGCTGGCGCCCGTAAAGTCCGAGCGCGAATTCGCTGCGCCCGGCGCCGATCAGGCCATAGAGGCCGACGATCTGCCCTGCCTTGACGCTCAGCGACACGTCCTCGAAACCCGGACCGGAAAGGCCGCGGACCTCGACGATCGTTTCGCCGATCGCAATCTCTTCCTTGTGGTAGATCTGCTCGATCGAGCGATTGATCATCAGCGCGATCAGTTCGGCCTCGTTGGTTTCGCCGATCGGGCGCGTGCCGACATGCGTGCCGTCGCGCAGCACCGAGACACGGTCGGCAAGCTCGAAGACCTCCTCCATGCGGTGGCTGATATAGACGATGGTGACGCCTTCGCCCTGCAGGCGGCGGATCAGCTTGAAGAGCTGCGCCGATTCCTGGCGCGTCAGATAGGCAGTCGGCTCGTCGAAGATCAGGAACTGCGTGCCGCGCATGGCCGCGCGCGCGGTTGCCACCAGCTGCTGCTGGCCGATCGTCAGCGAGCTCAGGAGAGCTGCCGCCGGCAGGCCGAAGCCGAGATCGTCGAGCACGGCCTGCGCCAGCTTCTCCATCTGCTTGCGGCGCATCAGGCCGTAACGGTTGACCTCGTCGCCGAGGAAGAGATTGGCGGCAACCGTCAGGTGCGGGCAGAGCACGACTTCCTGATGCACGGCGTTGATCCCGCGCGCGATCGCCTCGTTCGGCGTCGACAGCCCCACCGGCTGGCCGCACCAGAGCACCTCGCCCGCCGTGCGGGTGATGACGCCGGTGAGCAGCTTGATGAGGGTGGATTTGCCGGCGCCATTTTCGCCGACGATGGCGTGGATTTCGCCGGCAAGGAAGGTCATCGTCGCCGGTTTCAGCGCCTGGACATGACCGTAATTCTTCTGCAGGCCCCTGAGTTCGAGGATAGGAGACCCGGTCGGAATCCGATTGGCCTCTTTCAGCGTGGCACTGTCATCATGGCGATGACTGACCTCTTCCAGTCCGATCATGGACCTCTCCTCCTCTTGTCGCCTCTGCACCACCCTGGGGAAACATACCATGGATGGAAAAGGCCGCGCCGGTTTTTGAAAGCCGGCGCGGCCCGTTTGTCGGTTACTTGATCTTCGGGTTCAGCAGCGCTTCGATCTTCGGATCGGCCATGTTCGCCTTGGTGACGAGGTTGGCGCCAGTATCGACATTTTCCGGAACCTTTTCGCCCTTGGAGACGGCAAGCGCGGTCTTCACGCCGTCATAACCCATGCGATAGGGGTCCTGAACGACGAGGCCGGCGATGGCGCCGTCCTTGAGGAAGCCCACCGTCTTGTCGTCGCTGTCGAAGCCGATGACCTTGATCTTGTCGCCGAGCTTGTTTTCAGCGATCGCCTGGCCGACGCCCTGCGCCAGGATCAGGTTCGAGGCGAAGACGCCGACGAGCTTCGGGTTAGCCGTGATCAGGTCGGTCATCATGTTGAGGCCGGTCGTCGCCTGGCCATCACCATACTTGTCGGCGATGACCTTCAGACCCGGATATTTGGTCTTGACCTGATCCAGGAAGCCTTCGCGGCGCTGTTCCAGCGAGCCGACGCCGGGAAGATTGGTGAGGATGACGATTTCGCCTTCTTCCTTGCCCGTCATCTCCTTGATGGCGGCGGCAAGACCGTCAGCGGCGATGCGGCCGCCCTGGACGTTGTCGGTCGTCAGGAACGACTTGAACGACTTGGAGTCGGCAGCAGAGTCGATGCCGATGATCGGAACGGACTTGGCAGCTTCGTCGATCGGCTTGCCGAGCGCCTTGAATTCCGTCGGCGAGATGACGATGGCGGCGGGTTTGCCGGCGACGGCATTCTCGAGAATGCTGATCTGGCCGTTGATGTCGGATTCAGCCTGTGCGCCGAGTTCCGGCACATTGACGCCGAGATCCTGGCCGGCCTTGCGGGCGCCCGCCAGAACAATCTGCCAGTAGAAGGACGTGGTGTCCTTGACGATGATCGGGATCGTCACATCGGCGGCGAAGGACGTGACCGGCATCGCCGTTGCGATGACGGCTGCCCCGGCGAGCGCGGTAAAGGCGCGGCGGGACAGAATGGATTTCACGATGCTCATAAGGGTTCTCCTCTCAGGGTGCGTTCTCCTCCTAGGAAATCGTCCGCTGAACGCAGGCGAACGATTTTTATCGATAAAAAACATTTGCAGACAGAAGCTAGCCGAGGCGCAATCAAATTGCAAGTGCGCCGATCTCGCTTTTTTGCTCCGGAAAACACCTCCCAAGCAACTGATTTTATTTCAATACCACAAAAACCTAAAATAGGTCGTCAGCCGATGTCGACTTCATGCGGGTGCACGACACCCTTCTTCAAGATCAGGTTGCCGTACAGCCTGAATTCCGTCGTCGCGACGATATAGGCGGCCTTGCGCGCCATCGCGTAGAAGGCGAAACGCTCGACCGGCACAATGCGGAAATCGCCGGCGCGCCTGGAAACGATTTCTTGGAACTCCGCGCACACTTCGGGCACCGCACCGGGATCGCCGACCACCTCCATCCGCCATGCCGTCTCGGGCACGAAAGTGTCGAGCGGCATATGCGTGAGGATCGCCTTGGCCATGTCAGTGGCGCTGACGCCGTCGGCGCGAATGACGGGCGGCCCCATCGAGCCCGAGGGGAAATTGGCGTCCGAGATCACGATGTCGTCGCCATGCCCCATGGTCTTCAGAGCGTGGAGCAGGTCGGGCCCGAGCAGCGGATGAATACCCTTCAGCATTTTCTCTCCTCAGACTCGGACCGCTTCGCTGCCAAGCGGCGGCGCGACCAGCGTATAGGGTTCGAATTCGGCGTAGATATCGTCGGCAAGCCGCGGCTCGACGATCTCCATGTTGCGCGTCAGGCTCGAGGGCTTCGCTGTGCCGATCAGCACCGAGGCGACGATCGGATCGCGCAGCGGAAACTGCATGGCGGGGGCCGCAAGCGGCACCCCGTGGCGCTTGGCGATCGCTTCCATCGCACCGACCTTGGCGAGCACATCGTCGGTTGCCGGCATATAGTCGAAATGCGAACCCGGCACCGGGCCGGTGGCGAGAATGCCAGAGTTGAAGACGCCGCCGACGACCAGCGAGGTACCCTTCTGCCGGCAGAGCGGCAGCAGTTCGGCGACCGCCGAGCGGTCGAGCAGCGTGTAGCGGCCGGCCAGCAGGATGCAGTCGAGATCGGCATGGCGCATGACGTCGAGGCAGACCGGCACTTCGTTGACGCCGAGGCCGAAGGCGGAGATTGCACCCGAGGAACGGAGCTCCTCCAGAGCCTTCACGCCGGAATCGAGAAGCTGCTTCTGATAGACCGCGTTCTTCGCCGCCCCATGCGTATAGACGCCGATATCGTGCACATAGAGAATATCGATGCGGTTGAGGCCGAGGCGGGCATAGCTGAACTCGACCGAGCGCATGATGCCGTCATAGGAATAGTCGTAATCGGCGTCGAAAGAGAGCGGATCGACATAGCTGTAGTCAGGCACGGTTCCCGTCGGCACCGGCCTCAGCAGCCGGCCGACCTTCGTGGAGAGCACGTAGGAACCATCCGGCTGATCGCGCAGGAAATCGCCGACGCGCCGTTCGGCCAGGCCGAGCCCGTACCAGGGCGCAACATCGAAATAGCGGATGCCGCTGTTCCAGGCGGCCTGCAGGGTTTCCATCGCCTGCTCGCGCGGGCAGGCGCGATAGAGGCCGCCCAAGGGGGCCGCGCCATAGCTGATTTCGGTCACGTCAAGCTTGGTCTTGCCGATCCGTCTCGTCTTCATCATGCTTCCTCGCCAAGTCTCGGGATTTCAGAGCAATTCCAGGAAAAATGTGAAGCGGTTTTCACATCCGGAATTGCGTAAAATAAAGGATTAGAGCGTTGCGCCGAGATGCCAGGGCACGAATTCATTATCGCCGTAGCCGAAGAGCTCGCTCTTCGTCTTCTTGCCCGAGGCCGTATCGACGATGAGCTCGAAGATCTCGCGGCCCTTGCCGCTGATCGTCGCATCACCCGTGGCGATCGTGCCGCAATCGATGTCCATATCCTCTTCCATCGCGGCATAGAGCGCCGAGTTGCTGGAAAGCTTCAGCGACGGCGCCGGCCGACAGCCGAAGCAGCTGCCGCGGCCCGTGGTGAAGGCGATCATGTTCGCCCCGCCCGCCACCTGGCCGGTGGCCGAGACCGGGTCGTAGCCGGGTGTGTCCATGAAAACGAGGCCGGGCGCGGTGACGCGCTCGGCATAGCCATAGACCGCCGTCAGCCGCGAGCGTCCGCCCTTGGCGACGGCGCCGAGTGACTTTTCCAGAATGGTGGTGAGCCCGCCGCGCTTGTTGCCGGGCGACGGGTTGTTGTCGAGCGAGGCGCCGTGCAGCGCGACGTAATCCTCCCACCAGGCGATCTTCTCGTCGAGCTTCTTCGCCACCTCGTCGCTGACGGCGCGGCTGCGCAGCAGATGCTCGGCACCATAGATTTCCGAGGTTTCCGACAGGATCGCCGTGCCGCCGGCCGCAGCCAGCAGGTCGGCGGCGACACCGAGCGCCGGATTGGCGGTGATGCCGGAAAAGCCGTCCGAGCCGCCGCATTGCAGGCCGATGATGATCTCACCGACCGAGATCGGCACGCGCCGTTCCTTGCCGACATCGGCGGCGATTTCGCGCAGCACGCCCATGGCCCGCTCGACCGCGCGGCGGGAACCGCCGGCATCCTGAATGTTGAAATGCCGCTTGGAGGCGCCTGCGCCGCTCTGGCCGTACAGCGTCAGCTGATTGACCTCGCAGCCGAGGCCGATCATCAGCACGCCGCCGAAATTCACATGCCTGGTGTAGCCAGCAAGCGTCCGGTGCAGCACGTTCATGCCGTCGCCGGTCGAGCTCATGCCGCAGCCCTGGTCGTGGACGATCGGCACGAAGCCATCGATACCCTCGTAATGCGGCAGGATCGTCCGGTTCGCCTCGTCGGCGATCGCCCGGCAGACGGTGGTGGAACAGTTCACGCTGGCGATGATGCCGATATAATTGCGCGTCGCCGCCCGCCCGTCCGCACGGCGATAGCCCATGAAGGTGCGCGCCCTGTCCTCGGAGGTCGCCGCTTCCGGCGCCGAATTGGCCGTCGCCGCCAGCCGGTCGTTTTCAAAATGCAAATTGTGGCTGTGAACATGGTCGCCGGCCTTGACCTCGGCCGTCGTACGGCCGATCGCCTGGCCGTATTTGACGACGGGCGTGCCGAGCGGAATATCGGCAATCGCCACCTTATGGCCGGGATCGATCTTCTGGCGAGCCTCTATGCCGGCAACCGTCGAACCCTGCGAGATGGTGGCCGTTGCGACCGCGACATTGTCTCCGGCCGAGAGGATGATCCAAGGCTGTTTGTCCACTCTCTTCTCCCTAGAGCATGACGCCGAAAACTGTGAGCCCGCCCGCTGCATCGGCGATTGCGCATTGATTTTGTTTTTTATCTACAATAAACATTTTCAAGTCAACGGGAATATTGATCCTGTGGACGAGGGAGGCAATGCGCCGCAGGCGGCCGAAAATGCGATAAAGGTCGTTCGGACAAGCCTTTGGGCTCGGCTTCATCCTGCTTTTCCTAGCGGGAATGGCAGCCGCGGCACCGGGCGGAAAAGCGGGGGTCTGATGGCAAGGCAGAACACGGTCTTCAAGGAAGCGTATAACCGCTACGCCGCCGCGCTGCGGACGGATACGGCGCTGCCCTCGGAGCCCGAGATCGCCGCCCAGCTCGGCGTCAGCCGCTCCACCGCACGCGCCATCCTCACACGGTTGAACGAGGAAGGCATCATCCGCTGGAACAAGCGCCAGAAGATCGTGCTGCGCCAGCCGACGGACCGTGATCTCTTTCCTTCCGAAGAGACGGATTCGCTGCACGACATCATCGAGCGCAGTTTCATGCAGCGCATCCTTGCGGATGACGCCGCGCCCGGCATGCAGATCAACGAGCTGGAGCTTGCCCGCGAGATCGGCACCGGCACGACGAGCGTGCGCGAATTCCTGATCCGCTTCTCCCGCTTCGGCCTGATCGAAAAACGTCCCAACAGCCATTGGACGCTGAAAGGCTTTACCCGCGAATTCGCACTCGAGCTTGCCGATGTGCGCGAGATGTTCGAGCTGCATTCCGCCGCCGAGTTCGGCAGGCTTCCCCGCGACCATCAGGCCTGGGCCGATCTCGCGGCCATGCGCGAGGAACATCTCGCCATGCTTGACGACATCAACCAGCGCTTCAAGGATTTTTCCGTCCTCGACGAGCGTTTCCACCTTCTGATCCACCGTGCCTCGAAGAACCGCTTCATCGCCGATTTCTACGATGCGATCGCCATCGTCTTCCACTATCACTACCAATGGAACAAGACCGCCGCCCGCGAGCGCAACGAACGCGCCATCCACGAACATCTGGATTATATCGCGGCGCTCGAATCCGGAAACCAGGCGGCGATCGAAAAAGCCTGCCGCGTCCACCTGCGCTCCGCCCGCCAGACCCTGCTGCAATCCCTGCCGCAGAGTGTGGGTGAAAGCGTCTGAGTGTAAGCAAAGGGTTACAATGAGAGGCGTGCCGTGCGGCCCCCTCATCCGACCTGCGGCCACCAACCGGGGTTGAGCCGCTGGTCTCAACCCGTCCTTCGGACCCCGCTGGGGAGAAGAGAGAGCAAGCCGTTTTAGCGCTGCCCAAAGGACCTGTCTATTCAAACGCGTTCGAACCAATGGGTTGACGACAAAGCCGCGATCTCCCCAGCGGGGAGAAGGTGGCCGCAGGTCGGATGAGGGGGCCGCACGGTATGCGCTTACGACCCGCCTCTCACCCCATCAATCTGTATTCATCTCTGGAGGAAGCTGCCCGTAAGCCGTCAGAATAGCCCTGATGAGACCGGGGAAGCGTTCATCCAACTCGGCGCAGCGGGTTTGATTGCGCATCTCCACGCCCTGGCGCTCGCTTCGGATCAGCCCGGACTCGCGCAGCACCTTGAAGTGGTTCGACAGCGATGATTTGGGAATGGTGCGCTCACCGAGATCGGCAAGCGCCGAACAGGTTCCGCCGCAGCCGGCGCCGGCAAGCCATGCGAAGATCGCGGCGCGTTCCGGATCGGAAAGCGCATACAATATCGCATCAGGCCGGATGTCCTCTATTGCCGGATGGAAAAGCGGTCTCATGAATTTTCATATAGCGACCCTTGACATCGAGATCAACAGTTCCGAATTTCTGAACTACGGAACAATGGCGCCAATATCGGCGGCAGTCCGAGTCGAAAGGGACGAAGAATGGCTAAGCTCACTGGAAAGGTCGCAGTCGTAACCGGAGCCTCCAAGGGGATCGGCGCCGCGATTGCCAAGGCGCTCGCGGCCGAAGGCGCTCAAGTGGTGGTCAATTACGCTTCGAGCAAGGCAGGGGCCGACGCCGTGGTCGGTGCGATCGAGGCGGCGGGCGGCAAGGCCATCGCGGTGCAGGGCGATGTTTCCAAGGCCGATGGGGCGCAGGGACTGGTCGATGCCGCGGTCAAGGAATTCGGCAAGCTCGACGTGCTGGTCAACAACTCAGGCGTCTATGAATTTGCACCGATCGAGCAGGTGACCGAGGAGCAGTATCGCCGCATATTCGACGTGAATGTTCTCGGTGTTCTCCTGACCACTCGGGCAGCGGTCAAGCATCTCGGCGAGGGCAGCAGCGTCATCAACATTTCGTCGGTGGTCACCAGTCTGGCTCCGCCCGACACCTCCGTCTACACGGCCACGAAGGGAGCGGTAGAGGGCATTAACAGCGTGCTCGCCAAGGAGCTTGGGCCGCGCAAGATCCGGGTGAACGCCATCCTCCCGGGTATCGTCGAGACCGAAGGCACGCACACCGCCGGCGTCATCGGCTCGGATTTCGAGCAGACTTTGGTGGCCCAGACGCCGCTCGGTCGCACCGGCCAGCCGGACGATATCGCCGATGTCGCGGTCTTCCTCGCATCCGACGATGCCCGCTGGCTGACCGGCGAGCGTTTGGCCGCCAGCGGCGGCTTTCGCTGATCGCTGCGATGGCGGGCGTGCTCCGTCACGGAGCGCGCACCCGGCGCGTCGCATCGATCCAATTCAATGCGACGCCGCCTCGCTTGCCGCGGCCGGCTCCTCGCGCCGCTTGTCATGGCCGACCGGGATCAGCCAGGTGGTGAAGAAGGTCAGCACGGCGACGACGACGACACCCCAGAAGCTCCAATGCAGTGCGGCATTGAAGACCAGGCGGGTCGTCGGATCGGCGGCGAGTTCCGAAAGACCGGTCGGCTGGTTCAGCGCCTCATGCAGACCGGCCGCCGCCTCGCCGCTCGCATAGTGGCTGATGCCGGCGTTGAGGATTGCGCCGAGCACGGTGGCGCCGAGCGTGTTGCCGAGGCTGCGGGCAAAGATGATCGAGGCGGTGGCGCTACCGCGCATCGACCATTCCACGCTGTCCTGCACCAGCACGATACTGGTGAGGCTGATGAGACCCATGCCGAAGCCCATGAAGAAGGAGCCGGCGCCGGCAAGGACAGGCGAGCTTTCCGGCGTCAGGAACAGGAGGAAGCCGGCGCCAAAGGGAAACATCAGGCTGCCGACGCGCAAGGTGCGGCGAATGCCGAAAGCCTTGTAGAAGCGGCTGGAGAGCATGACCGCCATCGGCCAGCCGACGACGAGCATGGTGAGCGTGAAGCCCGCGACGAGCGGCGAGCGGCCGAGCACGCCCTGCACATAGAGCGGCAGGATGGTCGAAAGCCCGATCAGCGCCATGCCGGCCAGCAGCGTCGCCGCATTGCTGGTCGCAATCAGCCGGCGGCTCCAGAGCGCGATCGAAATGATCGGCTCCGGCGCCCGCTTCTCCTGGCCGAGGAAGAGCAGGCCCGCGATGACGAAGACGGCGAAAAGCGACAGCAGGATCCAGGCGCTTGCATCGGTTTCCGTCAGCATGATGAGCAGGGCGACGATCGAGATCGAAAACAGCACGGCGCCGAGATAATCGATCTTCGCCTGCTTATGCGCCACGTCCTCCTTCAGGAAGACCATGAAGGCGATGATCGAGACGATGCCGATCGGCAGATTGATCCAGAAAATCCAGGCCCAGGAGAAGGCATCGACGATGATGCCGCCGGCAAGCGGCCCGACGACGGCCGACGTCGCCCAGACGGTCGCCATCGCGCCCTGCACCCGGCCGCGTTCCTCGAGCTTGAAGAGATCGCCGATGATGGTCATCGTCACCGGCTGGATCGCGCCCGCACCCAGCCCCTGCAGCAGCCGGAAAAGCACCAGCGACATCATCGACCAGGCAAAGCCGCAGAGCGCCGAGCCGGCGAGAAAGATCAGGATGCCGCCGATGAGCACCGGCTTGCGCCCGAAGATGTCGGAAAGCTTGCCGTAGATGACAGTCGTCGTCGACTGCGCCAGCAGGAAGGCCGAAAACACCCAGCTGTAATAGGAAAAACCGCCAAGCTGCCCGACGATGCGCGGCATCGCGGTCGCCACGATCGTCGCCTCGATGGCCACCATGAAGGTCGCAAGCATGATGGTCGCGACCACAAGCACGCGGTTGGAGCGTTGCGCTGCATTCGACATGACGATCCTCTTCGGGTGCTCCGCAGGGCCGGAAAATATCGGCAGGCTGGCTGGATGGGCGGCGATGCGCCGTTTGCGGAGGGATGCTGTTCTTTTACGACCTGAAAGCCGGCCGGTAAAGCAATTCTCGCGGCAAGTGTCGTTTTGGCGCCGGTTCAGGACAACAGCCGAAGTGAAGGCCCGGCGCCACGCGCCGGACCTTCATCCGTCAGGGGGCGGACGGCCGCCCCATCCTCATTGCTGGCATGCTTCGCTGAGCGTACCGGTGCCCGCGGTGCAGCCCGGCACCTGCTGCAGATCCGGATTGACCCCGCCGGGATTGATCGTGCTGCGACCGCTGTCGAGATCGACGCCACCAGTGCCGGTCGTGCTGCCGGTGGTGCCGGGATCGGTACCGATGGACCCCGAACCGCCCGCGCCGACACCAGCCGAGCCGGAACCAGAAGTCCCCGATCCGCCAATAACAGGCGCCACCGAAAGTCGCCCGCTGGAATTCGCGCCACCCGACGTCTGCGCCAACGCCGAGCCGGCAAGGCCGATGGAAAGGAGGGATATTGCGATGAGCTTACAGGACATGATGTTCTCCATCCTTGTTTTCTCAAGGGGAGAACCTGTTCGGCGGCGACGTGTTCCTGGCGAGGTTGCCGATTCACGGTCGTGTGATGAGCACCGAGAGAATTCGATGTAAGCCGGCCTGCTAAGCCTCATCAAGCTGATTGAAGTCAAGGTGCCTGACGTAGTCGAGGCAGCGGTCAGTGACATAGTAGACTAGCGAGCCCCAGCCCGACACGGCATCAACCAGCCCGAAACGAAGAAGCGCTCCTGTTGCTTCATAAAAATCTCTGGCAGTGGTGAAATGTTGGCCGTTATCAACCTCGTAATCAATCTTCCGTTCGCCCCGTTCTTCTTCCACGGATCGGTTGAAGTAACCGGCTTCATCGGCCTTTTTAAGCAAGGTGAGCACTTTCATGTCGTTAATGTTCAACTGCTCGGTGATTGCCCAGAAATCATTCAGGGCATCCTCGGAGTAAGGCTCTCGAGAGGTCGCATTGAAAAAGATACGCGCCATCAGCCGCAGCTTCTTTTTGCCAACTCCTTCGAATGCGGCTCGCCGCACTCGAAGAATAAAGGATGCCAAACGTTCCTCTTCAATGACATCGTCTTCCAGCACTCGGCCGGCTCGAAGGTCTGCTACTATGGCATCCTCCGCATCCTGAAGGCGTTTTTCGACAACGCGCCTTATCGGGAGCATCACTGTTTCCGAGAGGCCGCTGGTGGCCATAGCCAAGCCGGCTGACACGTAGTCTATGATTGCCTTGCCCCGCTTCATCTGTTGCGGATCAGAAAGATTCTCGGACTGTGCTTCAATATTCATCGATAGCCTTCTCCCTTTGGAGCATGACTGAATTGCTTTTTCCTGTGTGATTATAACACACTCCCCTTCTGATCCTCCACGGAGACTTGCGCTTGTGTGGGAACTTCACCGGAAATTTGCTGGTACTTTTCCTGGAAATGACAGTTGAAAATCGCCCGACGCCATGCAACTTGCGAGCGGGGTTAAGGTCGATTCAGATGTTTTCATTTCTCTTCAGCTTGCAGGGCTGGTCGGTCGCGGTGTTGTGCTCGACCGCCGTTCTTCTTCCGACTTCGAGGGTTCCGGCCGACAAGTGGGCAGAGAAGGTTTTTCCAGATCCTCTCGAATGCGACTTTAAAGAAGGAGCAATATCGTATTACGCCGATGACAAGGCGATCAATATTACCGTCGCTGTTCCGAACGAGGTCAAAGCGAGCCTCAAGGCGATGGAAAGCAAGATAAAGGCGACATGCACCCCGAACGGAACGGGGCTCCTGGATATACCGACAAGCGGCGAATTCTTCGGAAGCAGATATACCCAGTTCAGCATGCCGATCTATGCTCTTGAGACCGGTGGCGGCTGCATGTCGCCCTTCTACTACAGCTTTTCTTTCCCGGAAAAAGCACAGACGCTACACGACAATATCCTGCAGCACACAGGGAGGGACCTCAAAGTGCTTTCTGGATCCGGACAGAACGGGTCTATCGATGATCGAGGATGGATTACCGACTACGGCGATCACAGCGTCTATTCCTGCTCCATGGAGGAGGGATTCTGAGATCTTACCGCACGCAGACCACCTCCAGTCCGAGGCCATAAAACCTCCGGCTAGAGCAGCGTCTAAGCATCGCCATGCTTTGGCGCGCGACATCTGAAATCTGAGAGAAAAATGGTGCCGCTTACGTGACTCGAACACGTGACCCCATCATTACGAATGATGTGCTCTACCGACTGAGCTAAAGCGGCATTTGGCGACCGAAGCGTGCGGCCTGCGATTTGCATGGCGCTGATACAGGCATTGTTTGAAGATTTCAAGCGTCCTGTCATGCCTTTGGTAAAAAAGAGGGCGGGGCGTGGAAGATCCCCTTCAGAGCGCCAGCCGGGCGCGGGCGGCCTTGTATTCGGTTTCCAGCCGGTCGACGAGTTTTGCCACCGGCTCGACGGCCTTGATGGCGCCGATGCCCTGGCCGCTGCCCCAGATATCCTTCCAGGCCTTGGCGCCGCCGACAGCCTGTTCGAAATCCATCTTGGAGGGGTCGGCGACGGGCAGGTTGTCGGGGTCCATGCCGGCGGCGACGATCGAGGGCTTGAGATAGTTGCCGTGCACGCCGGTGAAATAGTTGGAATAGACGATATCGGCCGCCGCACCCTCGACGATCGCCTGCTTGTAGGCGTCTGCGGCGCGCGCCTCTTCGGTCGCGATGAAGGGCGAGCCGATATAGGCCATGTCGGCGCCCATCGCCTGCGCGGCGAGGATCGCGCCGCCGGTGGAGATCGCGCCGGCAAGCAGCAGCGGCCCGTCGAACCATTCGCGGATCTCCTGGACGAGCGCGAAGGGCGACAGCGTGCCGGCATGGCCGCCGGCGCCCGATGCCACCGCGATCAGCCCGTCCGCGCCCTTGCGGATCGCCGAATGGGCGTGGCGGTTGTTAATAATGTCGTGCAGCACGATGCCGCCATAGGAATGCACGGCGGCGTTGACCTCCGGCACGGCGCCGAGCGAGGAGATGACGATCGGCACCTTGTATTTGACGCACAGCATCAGGTCGTGCTCCAGCCGCTTGTTCGACATATGCACGATCTGGTTGACGGCAAAGGGGGCCGCCGGCCGCTCCGGATGGGCTGCGTCGTGGCGGGCAAGTTCCTCGGTGATCTCGGCCAGCCATTCGTCGAGCTGGCTTTCCGGCCGGGCGTTCAGCGCCGGAAAGGCGCCGACGACACCCGCCTTGCATTGCGCCAGCGTCAGTGAGGGATGCGAGATGATGAAGAGCGGCGAGCCGATGACCGGCAGTCTCAGTTTGTCCTTGAGGATCGGGGGCAGCGCCATGGTTCACCATTCAATTGACGTTTACGAAAACGTCAATCTCATAACAGAGATGGAAAGACGATAAAAGAGCGGCTGCCACGCCTTGGTCGATTTCGGTCCGAATATATATTTCCAAGAGATGAAGGAAATGGAGCCAGCAAGTCGTGAAAGCCGCTCGTTATCCCCGCGGATCAATCGCTGCCCGGCCTGCAAGGCTTGCGGTTTGCCGCGCTTGCCGTTACCGAATTTTGACAGGCGCCGGCAGGGATTACCGTCCGCTGCCGGGTTCAAGGTGAAGGACTTGATGTGAGCGGATTAGAAACGGCCATCAGAACAGCGCTCGAGAATTCCGATCGCGACAATCCGGAGGTTCGAGCGAGGATCTATCAGTCCGCCCGTCAGGCGCTGGAAGCCGGCATGCGCAAGCAGGATATTACCGATGCCGAGGTCGTCGCCCACCACCGCCATCGCCTGGAAAGCACCATCCACGCCATCGAAGGCGAGGAGCGCGACCGTCTTCACCCCCGGCAGAGGCCGCCCGAGGTGCCGGTGCCGCCGGTCGTGGAAATGCCGCAGCCTCCGGTTCACAGAGGCGATGTCGCCGATATCGACAGCCTCATCGACAATCCGGTGGCCGCGGGCGAGACCCGCGCCCCTGACGTCGTCATGCACCATGCCGACGAAGCAAGCCTCGACGGCGTGCGTGCCGGCACGACCGATCATCTCTCCGCCGCTCCCCTCGCGGAGGAGCGCCTGGCGCGCGGCGAGCGCGCCACCGACATGGATTTCCGTCCGGAACGGGCCGCAGGACGCCGCAAGCCGCGCAAGTTCTTCTCACGGCTTCTCGTCTGGTGCGTCCTGCTCGCCTTCATCGGCATCGGCGCCTGGTGGGCCTATACGTCTGGTCTGCTGCTGACGGCGGCCGAGCGTGACACCAGCGTCGCCAATCCGCCGGCAAGCACCCAGCCGGAGGATTTCACCGGCAATGACGACAGTGCCAATGACGACAGCGCCGCCAATGATGGCAGTGCCGCCAACAATGCCGGCTCCCATACCGATCAGCCGGTGACCATCGATCCGCAGAACAGTTTCTCGGCCGATTGGATCGAGGTGTTCAAGCCTGCCGATGCGGACAAGATCCAAAACGGCCCGCGGGCACGCACGGAAAACATCACCGAGAACGATGGTCCCGCCATCCGCCTGATTTCCGAAAGCGGTGCCGCCGACGGCAATATCACGATCAGCGTGCCGGCTTCCGTGCTGCAGCAGCTTGCCGGCAAATCCTCGACGATCGCGCTGACGCTGCAATCCACCACCGACGAACCGACGCAGGTGACCGTCGAGTGCAATTTCCAGACGCTCGGCAATTGCGCCCGCCATCGCTTCACCGTCACCCGGGAGAAATCGGATGCGCTGCTGCAGGTGCGGTTCGACCGCTCGCTCGCGCCGAATTCGCCGGGCACGCTCACGATCAACAGCGATCTCGACGGCAAGGCGCGCGGCATCAATCTCTTCGCCGTGCGCATCCTGCCGGGGCAGTGACGCGGCTTTACGCCTGGCGCCGGCCTATTTCAGAAAGCCCTATTTCAGAAAGCCTGGCCCGGAGCCGATGATCTCCTTGTCGACTTCGCCGAGCGCCTTCTTGTCCTTGCCGTCGTAGTCGATCCTGTTCAGCATATGGCGGATCAGCTCCAGACGCGCCCGCCGCTTGTCATTGGCGCGGATCACCGTCCAGGGCGCGAAATCCGTATGGGTTTCCTTCAGCATCCGGTCGCGCTTTTCGCTGTAGTCGCTCCATTTCGTCAGCGCCGCGATGTCCATCGAGGAAAGTTTCCAGACTTTCAGCGGATCGTGCCGGCGGTCGTGGAAGCGCTTGAGCTGCATCTCGCGGCCGATATCGAGATAGAATTTGAAGAAGAAGATGCCCTCATGGGCGATGATCTTTTCGAGCTGCGGCGCCTGCTTGAGAAAATCCTCATATTGCTGCGGCGTGCAGAAGCCCATGACCGGCTCGACACCGGCGCGGTTGTACCAGGAGCGGTCGAAGAGCACGAATTCGCCCGATGTCGGGAACTGCGCGACATAGCGCTGGAAGTACCATTGTCCCTGTTCGCGATCGGTCGGCTTGGTCAGCGCCACGACGCGCGCAAGGCGTGGGTTCATATTTTCCGAGGAGGCCGAGATCGCCCCGCCCTTGCCGGCCGCGTCGCGTCCCTCGAACAGCGCCATCACCCGCTTGCCGGTCGCCTGCAGCCAGAACTGCACCTTGACGAGTTCGACCTGCAGCTTTTCCAGCTGCTCCGCGTAATCCTCTTCCTTGAGCTTCTTCTTATAGGGAAAATCGCCGGATTCCAGCGCGTGCTCCTCCACCCAGTCGGGCAGAGCGGGATCGTCGACATCGAAGATGCGTTTCGTTCCCCGGATATCGAGCTCGACGGCCCTGTTTTCGACGTCCTCGTCCATTTGCTCCTCCTGCGCCTGATCGTTTTCCTGCTGCAGGCGAACATATTTGCCGTTGAAAATCAAATCTTTCGCCGCCGGCTGGTTATTTCTCCCGGTTTTCGGCTGCGGCCTTTGGCATTAGAGAGGCCAGCCGAAAACTTCTGTCATGAATTGCCGCTATCAGGCAGAGTTCAATATAAAGACAAACGAATCGACGCCGCGAGGGACCTTGCAAGACGAAACATCGTGGACAACCAGCTTGTTGGCGCGCATCCGGCGCGAACGGCCGGTACTGCTTGCGGCGATAATCAGCGCCCTGGTCGCGATTGCCGCCGGCATGAACAAATGGGCCGTGCTCGTCCTGCTGCTCGCCATGATCCTGACCGCGCTCTTCAACGAGGCGCCGGTCATCAAGCAGGAACCCGTCGCGCCGGTGGAGATCGAGCCGGAGGCGCCGCCGAGCCGTCTGCCGGATGTTTCCGCCACGCTCGCCAGCCTCGATATTCCTGTCATGGTACTCTCGGGCGACGCCTCGGTGCTCTTCCAGAACCGCGCCGCCGAAAAGGCCTTCGGCGAGGTCGCCCTCGGCGCCCATATATCGGCCCGCCTGCGCTCGCCCGGCGTGCTCGACATGGTGCGCGAAACCATCGCCACCAATGCGCCGAACCAGATCGAACACGCCGAGCGGCTGCCCTCCGAGCGCGTCTACATCGTGCGCAGTGCCCCTCTCGAATTCGGAACCGAAGATGCGGCGCGCGAGCGCTATTTCATCCTGTCCTTCCGCGACATATCGGAGGTGCGCCGCATCGACCGCATGCGCTCGGATTTCGTCGCCAATGCCAGCCATGAATTGCGCACCCCGCTTGCCTCGCTGCGCGGCTTCATCGAGACCATCCAGGGACCGGCGAAGAACGATTTAAAGGCGCAGGCGCGCTTCCTCGGCATCATGCTCGACCAGACGACGCGCATGAGCAGGCTGGTCGACGACCTGCTTTCGCTTTCCCGCCTGGAGCTGAAATCGCACATCGCTCCTGACGAGAAGGTCGACCTGGTGCCGCTCCTCGGCCATGTCAGGGACTCGCTGGTGCCGCTCGCAAGAGATGTCGGCGTCGACATCAACCTGCATCTGCCGGAGGGCAAGGTCGAGGTGCTGGGAGACCGCGACGAGCTTGTCCAGGTCTTCGAGAACCTGATGGAAAATGCCTGCAAATACGGCCAGGAAGGCGAAGTCGTCGATGTCTGGCTGAAAAACGGCGCCGGCCAGCCGGTGGAGGTCAGCATCGTCGACAAGGGGCCGGGCATACCGGCCGAGCACGTGCCGCGCCTGACGGAACGTTTCTATCGCGTCAGCATCGAGGATAGCCGATCGAAGAAAGGCACCGGCCTCGGCCTTGCGATCGTCAAGCATATCCTCACCCGCCACCGCGCCCGCCTGATCGTCAAATCGGAAGTCGGCAAGGGCACCGATTTTACCGTGCGGTTCTAAGGCAACTATCTTCCTCCGTTCCTTCTCCCCGTTTTTAGGGAAGTGGGACAACAGAGACCATCCCTCTGTTACCCATCTGTCCGGTTCGCCGCAAAGCTGTTCTGCTCGTTTTTGCAATGCCAGGTCGATTGGCGGCCGAGCTTCATGACTTTTCCGGCGCATTCGCTCGATCCATGCAAATATTTTCATTTAATATCAGGCATTTAAGCTGTCACAAATGTTTCACCGATTTGACATAAAAGGACGGTGCTTACAGCGCTAAGAGAGTCCCGCCGATGAAAAACGGCAATGCGAGGGCCTCTCTAGGCCGCACTCACACAAGCCCAATGCCCGGGAGATTCAAATGAACACCTTCAAGCTCACCGTTGCCGCGCTCGCTGCAACCGCTGCTTTCGCTGGCGCTGCCGTCGCCCGCGACCAGATTCAGGTTGCTGGTTCGTCCACCGTCCTGCCTTACGCAAAGATCGTAGCCGAATCCTTCGGCGAGACCTTCACCAACTTCAAGACTCCGGTCGTCGAATCCGGCGGCACGGGCGCTGGCCTGAAGGAGTTCTGCAAGGGCGTTGGCGAAGACACCATCGACATTGCAAACGCTTCGCGTCCGATCAACAAGAACGAAGCCGAAGCCTGCAAGGCAGCCGGCGTGACGGACATCCAGGAAGTCAAGATCGGTTATGACGGCATCGTCTTCGCAACCGACTCGTCCAACCCCGACGTCGCTTACGTTCCGGCCGACATCTACAAGGCGCTGGCTGCCCAGGTCGTCGTCGACGGCAAGCTCGTCGCCAACCCTTACAAGAAGTGGTCGGAAGTCAACCCGAAGCTGCCGGCTGTTGACATCGCCGCCTACATCCCGGGCGAAAAGCACGGCACCCGCGAAGTCTTCGAACAGAACGTTCTGGCCGCCGGCTGCAAGGCTTCGGGCGCAACCGACGTCATCGCCAAGGAAATCTCCGACAAGGCTGCCCAGGGCAAGGCCTGCGTCGCAGTCCGCAAGGACGGCGCAGCAGTCGACATCGACGGCGACTATCCGGAAACCCTCGCACGTATCGCCGCCAACAAGACCGGCGTCGGCGTATTCGGCCTTTCCTTCTATGAAAACAACGCCGACAAGCTGAAGGTCGCGACCGTGAACGGCATCGTTCCGTCCACCGAAACGATCGCCAACGGCACCTACCCGGTTTCCCGCCCGCTGTTCTTCTACGTCAAGAAGGCACATCTCGGCGCCGTTCCGGGCCTGAAGGAATACGTCAACTTCTTCGTATCCGACCAGATGATCGGCCCCGACGGCCCGCTCGCCGAATACGGCCTCGTTGCCGCTCCGGATGCCGAGCGCGACGCGATCCGCAAGGAAGTCGAAGCCGGCAAGGCTATGTAATGACTGTGCCGGCGCGGTGTCTCAGGACCCGCGCCGGCGTTGCCTTGCGCCCCGGCGTGCCGGGAGGCGCAGGGTTGGAATTCCTTCTCCAATGATTGGAAGCTGAAGGCAGGCTGGTGCAGCCGCCCGCGCTTTTTGGGGGCCTCGGGCCTGGGGACGTAACGAATGAGCACATCCGTCATACTTTTGTGCCTTGTGGTGATCGGCGCCGCCGCCTATCTGGTCGCGCGCGGCCGTGCCGCGGCACTTGCCGGAGGCAGGTCCTCCGCACTGCATTCACGGCCGGCCTATTACGGTTCCTATGCCGCGATCTGGGCGGTTCTTCCCGCCCTCATCGTTCTCTGCGCCTGGCTCTCCATCAGCCCCGGCATCATCCAGTCCTCGGTTCGCGGCGCTTTCCCTGACGATGTCAAGGCGCAGCCGGCAGTCGAGCAGGATCTGAGCTATTCGATGGTGGCGACGGTCGCCCGCGGACTGACGATGCTCACGCCCGACGAAACGTCGGCAGTCGCCGCCGATCCGGCCGCCCTGCAGGCCAAGCTCAGCGAAAAGGGCGTCCCGCTCGCCGGCCAGCCGCAGCCTTACATGGTCGAAGCCGCCAAGACGCTCAATTCCATGAGCATGACGAGCCGTCTCGCGATGACGGTGGTGGTTCTCGCTCTCGCCGTTGCCGGCGCCTTCTACGCGCTACGCGCCATCGCACCGCGCTTCCGGGCCCGCAACCGCGTCGAGCGCGTCATGCTCTGGGGCCTGCTGCTCGCCTCCTCGATCGCCATCCTGACGACGATCGGCATCGTGCTGTCCATGCTGTCCGAAGCCGCGCGCTTCTTCGCCGCCGTTCCCGCCGGCGAATTCTTCTTCGGCACTGTCTGGGATCCGCGCTTTGCCGGCGCCGGCAGCTCGTCCTTCGGCCAGTTCGGCCTGATCCCGCTGCTCCTGGGCACGCTTTATATCGGCCTGGTCGCCATGCTGGTCGCTGTGCCGGTCGGCCTCTTCGCCGCCATCTACATGGCCGAATACGCCTCGCCGAAGGTGCGCGGGATTTCAAAGCCGCTTCTCGAAGTGCTCGCCGGTATTCCGACGATCGTCTACGGCTTCTTCGCGCTCGTGACCGTCGGTCCCTTCCTGCGCGATTTCTCCGCGCAGATCAGCGGCTTGCTCTCCGGCAGCTACAGCAACTTCATCCAGGCGCAGAGCGTTCTGACGGCCGGTATCGTCATGGGCATCATGCTGATCCCCTATGTTTCCTCGCTGTCGGACGACATCATCACCGCCGTGCCGCGGGCGCTGCGTGACGGTTCGCTCGGCCTCGGCGCGACGCGCTCGGAAACCATCAAGAAGGTGGTTCTGCCGGCGGCTCTTCCCGGCATCGTCGGCGCGCTGCTGATGACCGCTTCGCGCGCCATCGGCGAAACCATGATCGTCGTGCTGGCCGCCGGCGTCGCCGCCCGCATCCAGATCAATCCCTTCGAGCCGATGACGACCGTGACCGTCAAGATCGTCAACCAGCTGACCGGCGACCTCGAGTTCACCTCGCCGCAGACGCTGGTTGCCTTCGCGCTCGGCATCACGCTGTTTTGCATCACGCTTTGCCTCAACATCTACGCGCTCTACATCGTGCGCAAATACCGGGAGCAGTACGAATGACGAATATTGTTTCCCCCGCCGCCGGTATCACCATTTCCAAGGCTCCCGCTCGCCGTGATATCGGCATCAAGCGCCGCTACGCCGCCGAGCGCCGGTTCCAGGCCTATGGCATCGCCGCCATCGCCTTCGGCCTCGTCTTCCTCTTCGTCCTGCTGTGGACGGTCATCGGCAACGGCTACACCGCCTTCCAGCAGACCGTGATCACCCTGCCGGTCGAATTCTCCGAGAAGACGATCGACCCCAACAACAAGCGTGCGACCGATCCTTCGGTGCTGATCGCCGCCAATTATCCGGTCCTCCTGCGCGATGCGATTGTCAAGCAGCTGAATATCAACGCTTCCAGCAAACCTGACGTGCGTGATGCGACGGCCATGCTCTCCAAGGGCGCGCCGATCCAGCTGCGCGATATGGTCGTCGCCGACCCGTCGATCATCGGCAAGACGGTCAACGTCACCGTGCTCGCCGATGCCAATGTCGACAGCGCCAACAAGGGCCAGATCGATCTTTCCGTCGATGAGAAGAACCGCAAGGTCAACGACAAGCAGGTCGCCTGGATGAACCAGCTGAAGGCGAGCGGCGCTCTTCAGAAGGATTTCAATACCGGCCTCTTCGTCAACGGCAATTCCAGCCGCCCGGAGGCCGCAGGCCTTGGCGTTGCCCTCATCGGCTCGCTCTACCTGATGCTGATCGTGCTGGCGCTTTCGCTGCCGATCGGCGTCGCCGCCTCGATCTATCTCGAGGAATTCGCTCCGAAGAACAGGCTGACGGACCTGATCGAGGTCAACATCAACAATCTCGCCGCCGTTCCCTCGATCGTCTACGGTCTGCTCGGTCTGTCGGTCTTCATCAACTTCGTCGGCCTGCCGCGCTCGGCCTCGCTGGTCGGCGGCCTGGTGCTGACGCTGATGACGCTGCCGACGATCATCATCGCCACCCGCGCAGCACTGCGCGCCGTGCCGCCGTCGATCCGCGCCGCAGCGCTCGGCCTTGGCGCGTCGAAGATGCAGATGGTCTTCCACCACGTCCTGCCGCTCGCCATGCCCGGCATCCTCACCGGCACGATCATCGGCCTGGCCCATGCGCTCGGCGAAACCGCGCCGCTGCTCTTGATCGGCATGGTCGCCTTCGTCGCCAACGCGCCGGCGACACCGCTCGATCCCTCGACGGCCCTGCCGGTGCAGGTCTATATGTGGGCGAACGAGGCCGAGCGGGCCTTCGTCGAGCGTACTTCGGGTGCCATCATCGTCCTGCTCCTGTTCCTGATCGTCATGAACATGGGCGCCATCCTCTTGCGTCGTCGCTTCGAGCGCCGCTGGTAAACGGAGTTAAACATCATGAACATGTTGACGGAAGCTGCAGTTGAAAAGGCGCTGGATCAGAAGATGAGCAACGTCCCGTATAAGATGATCGGACAGGATGTCTCGGTTTACTACGGCGAGAAGCGCGCGCTTTTCGATGTGAACCTGAATATCCGCGAAAACACCGTGACCGCCCTGATCGGCCCCTCTGGCTGCGGCAAGTCGACCTTCCTGCGGAGCCTGAACCGCATGAACGACACGATCGACGGCTGCCGGGTCACCGGCAAGATCACCCTCGACGGCGACGATATCTATGATCCCGACATCGACGTCGTCGAACTTCGCGCCCGCGTCGGCATGGTCTTCCAGAAGCCGAACCCGTTCCCGAAGTCGATCTATGAAAACGTCTCCTACGGACCGCGGATCCACGGCCTTGCCAAGTCGAAGGCCGATCTCGACCAGATCGTCGAGACCAGCCTGCAGCGCGCCGGCCTCTGGAACGAGGTCAAGGACCGCGTGCATGAATCCGGCACCGGCCTCTCCGGCGGTCAGCAGCAGCGTCTCTGCATTGCCCGCGCCGTCGCCGTCAGCCCTGAGGTCATCCTGATGGACGAGCCCTGCTCGGCGCTCGACCCGATCGCCACCGCCAAGGTCGAGGAGCTGATCCACGAGCTGCGCGAGAACTACACGATCGTCATCGTCACGCACTCCATGCAGCAGGCGGCCCGCGTTTCGCAGCGCACCGCCATGTTCCACCTCGGCAACCTCGTCGAGGAGAACGACACCGACAAGATGTTCACCAATCCGGACGATCCGCGCACCCAGGACTACATCATGGGCCGCTTCGGCTGATTCTGGCGACACGACGTCTTCCCGTTATTCGAGGATAAAGCCCATGGCATCGACACATATTTTTTCTGCCTATGATGATGATCTGAAGTTCCTGTCCAGGCGGATCTCCGAAATGGGCGGCCTGGCCGAGCAGATGGTCAGCGAATCCGTACGCGCGCTCGTCAACGGCGATACCGCCCTGGCGCAGAAGGTCATTTCCGACGACGTGGTCCTCGATCACATGGAACGCGAGATCGGCGACAAGGCGATCGTCACCATCGCTCGCCGTCAGCCGATGGCGTCGGATCTGCGCGAAATCATGGGGTCGATCCGGATCGCCGCCGATCTCGAGCGCGTCGGCGACCTCGGCAAAAACACCGCCAAGCGCGTCATCGCCGTGCAGGCGACGGGCGTTCCCCGCAAGCTCGCCCGCGGCCTCGAGCATCTGTCGGAACTGGCGCTCGTGCAGCTCAAGGAAGTGCTCGACGTCTACACGACGCGCGCCGCCGACAAGGCCAAGTCGATCCGCGAACGCGACAACGAGATCGACGCCATGTATACCTCGCTGTTCCGCGAACTCCTGACCTACATGATGGAAGATCCGCGCAACATCACAAGCTGCACGCATCTTCTCTTCTGCGCCAAGAACATCGAGCGTATCGGCGACCACGCCACCAACATCGCCGAGACGATCTATTACATGGCGACCGGCGCACAGCCGGAAGGCGACCGTCCGAAGGACGACAGCGCCAACACCGTCGGCGCGGTCACGGAATAACCGTTCCGGGCCAGCCGGTTGCGCGCCCGCGGGGCGCGCAACGAGGTCACAGCCAATTCTGATTTTGCGCAGGATCCGTGCTTGAATCGTCTTCGGTTCAAGGGTCGTGCGCGAGGAGACCGAGACGCATGATCCCGAGAGTTGCAGTTGTTGAAGATGAAGAAGCCCTCAGCGTGCTTCTTCGCTACAATCTCGAAGCGGAAGGCTTCGAGGTCGATACCATCCTCCGCGGCGACGAAGCCGAGATCCGGCTTCAGGAACGCACGCCCGATCTTCTCATCCTTGACTGGATGCTGCCCGGCGTCTCCGGCATCGAGCTCTGCCGGCGCCTGCGCATGCGGCCGGAAACCGAGCGCCTGCCGATCATCATGCTGACGGCGCGCGGCGAGGAGAGCGAGCGCGTCCGCGGGCTTTCGACCGGCGCCGACGATTACGTCGTCAAGCCGTTCTCGACCCCCGAGCTCGTCGCCCGCGTCAAGGCCATGCTGCGCCGCGCCCGTCCGGAGGTTCTGTCGACTGTGCTGAAATGCGGCGATATCGAGCTCGATCGCGAAACGCACCGCGTCCATCGCAAGAGCCGCGAAGTCCGCCTCGGCCCCACCGAATTCCGCCTGTTGGAATTCCTGATGTCCTCGCCGGGCCGGGTCTTCTCCCGCTCGCAGCTTCTGGACGGCGTCTGGGGCCACGACATCTATGTCGACGAACGCACCGTCGACGTCCATGTCGGTCGCCTGCGCAAGGCGCTGAACTTTTCCAACATGCAGGACGTCATCCGCACCGTGCGCGGTGCCGGTTATTCGATGGAAGCGTGAGGGCTTCCATTATTGCTTTTACGAAAAACGGGCCTTTCGGCCCGTTTGACATTTCAGGATAGTGGTGTCCGCTCAGCTGACCCGGGCGGCGGCCCGGCGGCGTTCGTTGACGGGCTGGTAGGCGAGGCGCTGGTGATAGCTGCAATAGGGCGAGTTGTCGGGGGACTCGCAGCCGCAGAAATGGAAGTCTTCCTTCAGCGGATCGCCGACCGGCCACTTGCAGGTGCGTTCGGTGAGTTCCGTCAGGCCGAGGCGGCGGGAGATCGGCACGACCACGTTGCCGGCCGGCACATATTCCATTTCCTCGACGGCTTCGACCTCGATCTCTTCCTTCAGCATCGTTGCGCCCTGCTGGCGGGTCACGGTGCGGGTGGTGATGCGCGAGGCGTAATTCGGCGCACGGGGCGCCGAGGTGTTGCGCTTCGGCGTGCGCGCGGCGGTCGCCGTGCCGCCGGCCTTGGCGCGGCCCGGGAGGCTCAGCCGGTGCACTTTGCCGATAACGGCGTTTCGGCTCACGCCGCCGAGCTGCGCCGCGATCTGGCTGGCGCTCAGCCCTTCGGACCATAGCTTCTTGAGTTTCTCGACCCGCTCGTCTGTCCAGTTCATGCCCTGTCTCCACCTTTTGCGTTGGTGATGGCAGAATCCCTCACCGTTGTCCCGGAAGCCTCCGAAACAAGAAACGCCTGATCAATTTTGGTGACTAGTTCCGCCGCATGCAGTCTAGTAATTGAACTTTAACCTAGTGTGAGGCTGACTCCGTGACAAGAGTCGCGGGAATCCGGATGAATCGAATTTCAAGTTTTCCCCAACTTGCTGCCCCCGCGTGTCATTTCTGCAATAATGCCTGTTGAAGGCTGAAAATGCCGCTGTACAAGCGTGCTGCATACGCTAAGGGCGCAGTTTTGTTGACATTGCAGCGCGAAAAGGAAATAGTACCGCTCGCCGCCGCAAGGCGGCATTTTTGATTTTTCGGGCATTGTTTTCTTAGCCGGAGTCCGCTGCCCATAACTTTAGATCGGGAGACCGCGCCATGGCTGAAGCCGCGCCGCTTTATGACACCTATTCTCGTGCCCCGTTGCGGTTCGAGCGAGGCGAGGGCGTATGGCTGATCACCGAAAGCGGTGAGCGTTATCTCGATTTCGGCGCCGGCGTGGCCGTCACGTCCGTCGGCCACAGCAATCCGCATGTGGTCGGCGCGCTGAAGGAGCAGGCCGACAAGGTCTGGCACCTCTCGAACATCTATGAGATCCCCGGCCAGGAGCGCTTGGCGAAACGCCTGACCGACATAACCTTCGCCGACAAGGTGTTCTTCACCAATTCGGGGGCGGAAGCGCTGGAATGCGCCATCAAGACGGCGCGCCGCTATCAGTTTTCCAAGGGTCATCCCGAGCGCTTCCACATCATCACCTTCGAAGGCGCCTTCCATGGGCGCACGATCGCGACGATCGCCGCCGGCGGCCAGGAGAAATATCTCGAAGGCTTCGGCCCGAAGGCGCCGGGCTTCGATCAGGTGGTGTTCGGCGACATCGATGCCGTCCGCGCCGCCGTCACCGATGCCACGGCCGCGATCCTCATCGAGCCGGTGCAGGGCGAGGGCGGTGTGCGCCCCGCCACCAACGAATTCATGAAGGCGCTTCGCCAGCTCTGCGACGAAAAGGGCCTGCTTCTGATCCTCGACGAGGTCCAGACCGGGGTCGGCCGCACCGGCAAGCTCTTCGCCCATGAATGGTCCGGCGTCACACCCGATATCATGGCCGTTGCCAAGGGCATCGGCGGCGGCTTCCCGCTCGGCGCCTGCCTTGCGACGGCCGAAGCGGCCTCGGGTATGAAAGCCGGTACGCATGGCTCGACCTATGGCGGCAACCCGCTTGCCATGGCCGTCGGCAGCGCCGTGCTCGACATCATTCTCGCCGACGGGTTCCTTCAGCAGGTGCGCGACGTCGCGCTCGTCTTCCGCCAGGGGCTGGCTTCGCTGAAGGATCGCTATCCCGATGTGATCGAGGATGTGCGCGGGGAGGGCCTTCTGCTCGGCATCAAGGCCGCCGTTCCCTCGGCCGAACTGCTGCAGGCGATCCGCGAGGCGCATCTGCTCGGCGTGCCGGCCGGCGATAACGTCATCCGCCTTATTCCCCCTCTCGTCGTCACCGCCGAGGAAGCCCGCGAGGGCCTCGTCCGCATCGAGCGCGCCGCTGAAAGCATTCGCGCCTCCAAGGTGAAGAAGACGGCTTGAACGAGGTAAGAACACGATATGGCTCCTAAGCATTTTCTCGACCTTTCGGCGGTCACATCCTCCGATCTCAGAACCATCATGAACGATGCGCTCGCCCGCAAGCAGGCCTTCAAGGCCGGCAAGGGCGACAAGCCGCTCGCCGGCAAGATGCTGGCGATGATCTTCGAGAAGCCGTCGACGCGCACCCGCGTCTCCTTCGATGTCGGCATGCGCCAGCTCGGCGGCGAGACGCTGTTCCTCTCCGGCACCGAAATGCAGCTCGGCCGCGCCGAGACGATCGGCGATACCGCCAAGGTGCTGTCGCGTTATGTCGATGCGATCATGATCCGCACCACCGAGCATTCGCGCCTGCTGGAACTTGCGGAGCATGCGACCGTGCCTGTCATCAACGCGCTGACGGACGATACGCACCCGTGCCAGATCATGGCCGATATCATGACCTTCGAAGAGCATCGCGGGCCGATCAAGGGCAAGACCATCGCCTGGACCGGCGACGGCAACAACGTGCTGCATTCGCTGGTCGAAGGGGCCGCGCGCTTCGGCTACCGCATGAACATGGCCGTACCCCTTGGTTCGGAGCCCAAGGATCACTATCTGAACTGGGCCCGCAATGAGGGCGCCGAAATCATGCTCTGCCATGATGCCGACCGTGCGGTCGCCGGCGTCGATTGCGTGGTGACCGATACCTGGGTCTCCATGAATCAGGAACATCGGGCCCGGGGTCACAACGTCTTCCAGCCTTATCAGGTCAACGCGGCCTTGATGGCCAAGGCCGGCAGCGATGCATTGTTCATGCATTGCCTGCCCGCCCATCGCGGTGAGGAAGTGACGGATGACGTGATCGACGGCCCGCAATCCGTGGTCTTCGATGAGGCGGAAAACCGCCTTCATGCGCAGAAATCGATTCTAGCTTGGTGCCTGGGCGCGATCTGAACCATAATCGGACGTCGTGAGTCAAAGCTCGCGACCGCGCGAGCGCCGGGCACCTTGGCCGTCGCTCTGACAATGAGGAGTGAAAGCCATGGCAGAAGCTGCAGCCGTTCTAGGCCAGTTCGATTTCGCCGGCGATGACCATGTCGTCCCCTTTCAGGTGGAAGGCCTGGATGTGCGCGGGCGCGCCGTCCAGCTCGGCCCGATGCTCGATGCGATCCTCGAGCGCCATCATTATCCGGCGCCCGTCGCCCGGTTGCTCGCCGAAGTCGTCGTGCTGACGGTGCTGCTCGGCACCTCCTTGAAGTTCGAGGGCAAATTTACGGTGCAGACCAAGGGTGACGGGCCGGTCGATCTTCTCGTCGCCGATTTCTCGACTCCGGAAAACGTCCGCGCCTATGCCCGCTTCGATCAGGCACTGCTGAACAGGGCCATCGCATCGGGCGAAACCGAGCCGGAGCAGCTGCTCGGCAAGGGCGTGCTCGCCTTCACCATCGACCAAGGCAAATTCGGCCAGCCCTATCAGGGCATCGTCGCGCTCGACGGCACCTCGCTCGAGGACATCGCCGGCGTCTATTTCCGCCAGTCGGAACAGATCCCGACGCGCGTGCGCCTTGCGGCGGCCGAGCTCTTCGATCGCGATGAGGCGGGCAAGCCGCGCCATCGCTGGCGGGCCGGCGGCCTTGTCGCACAGTTCCTGCCGGAGGCGCCGGAGCGCATGCGCCAGCCGGATCTCCACGGCGGCGACGGCGACACCGGCGACCGCCCGCATGGCGAGGATGACGCCTGGGCCGAAGCACGTTCGCTGGTCGAGACCATCGACGCCGATGAGCTCACCGATCCCCAGGTCGGGACCGAGCGGCTGCTGTTCCGCCTGTTCCACGAGCGCGGCGTGCGCGTCTACGAACCGCGGGCGGTCTTCGATCGCTGCAGCTGTTCGCGCGAAAAGATCGGCACCGTGCTGAAGGGCTTCAGTGCCGAGGAAATCGAAGCAAGCCAGGAAAACGGCGAGATCGCCGTTACCTGCGAATTCTGCTCGACCACCTATCGCTTCCAGCCGACCGAGCTTCAGCCGGCGGAATAGTTTTCGGCGGCGCTCCGATAGCGACCCCTCACTATAACCCTTGTAACTTCCCTTTACCCGCTATTGGCGTAGTAC
>NZ_NWSX01000029.1 GCF_002531825.1 Rhizobium sp. J15
GCCGGATGCGCTGCAAATTAATCGCCCGACGCTCTAGGCTGTGGATTGTGGCTGTCGCCTGGGGCTGCGGGCGAAAACTGGCACTGTTGTCCGATTGATACAGCTTTCACGATGTTTGGAACGAACGTCTAAAAATCCTTCGAAAGGATTCGATTGCTGGAATAAAATTTTATTAACCAGATTTTTTGACGTGTCCGTCAATATCTTTACGTAAATTAGCCGCTGCAATGACCGGCGGTGCTGCCGAGGGCCGCGTTGCCATTTCCGGCGAACACTTACACAGTGTCGCCACATCAATTGCTGGAGTGGGGGAGACACAATGGCACCGCGTATGTTTTCCAAGGGCGTAACGTCGCTCGTTCTTTTTTCGTCGCTTGCCGCGCCGTCCTTTGCCGGTGGCCTGGAGCGTGGCGGATACAATATCGATCAGCTGTTCGATACATCGCCTTTCTCGTTCCAGTCGGGAGTGACCTACGTCACACCGCAGCGCAAGCTGAAGGATGTCCGCGACACGGATACCTCGGCATCTCCGGGCGGTGGCAATCTGAATAGCCGGCCAGACACCGCCGACGAAACCGCGAATTACACCATCCCCTATATTGGCTTTAAGGCTGGGTTCGCCGATACGATCGACTGCCTTGTCGATTATTCCGAGCCCTTTGGCGGGCATTCCAACCCGGGTCTGAACTGGGCTGGCGCCAACAACAATATCGAGACGAAGATCGAAACCCGCAACTATGGCGGCACCTGCTCCTATCGTTTCGATGTCGGCCCCGGGCAGCTTCGCTTCATCGGCGGCGCCTTCTATCAGGAAGTTGAAGGCTTCAAGGAGCGTCTGGTTTCAACGGTTCCGCTTCTTTTCGGCACCGGCACAGGCGTCGGCCGCCTCGATCTCGACGATAGCGGCTGGGGCTGGCGCGCCGGTATTGCTTACGAGATTCCTGAATATGCGATGCGCGCGAGCCTCGTTTATAACAGCCGCGTAAAATACGACAATCTGACCGGCACGGTGGATCTGACGCAGGTGAGCGCGCCGATTGCGCCGCTCAATGGCGCTCCATATGGAAGGGTCACGGACGTTTTCGGCTCTGCTGAGGCGCCGGATTCGCTTGAGCTGAAGCTGCAGAGCGGTATCGCTCCGGATTGGCTCGCTTTCGGATCGGTCAAGTGGACGAACTGGAGTGTCCTCCAGTCGGTGCCTTTCTGCCCGACCTCGACGAAGGGCCTTGTCGCCTGCCGCTCCGGCGGCGCGACGGAGCTGACCTCGCTTGATCTTCTCTATCGTGATGGCTGGACGATCACCGGTGGCGTCGGCCACAAATTCAATGAGCAATGGGCCGGTGCCGTCAGCCTGACATGGGACCGTGGCACCAGCCAGGGCTATGGCGCGCAGACCGACAGCTGGACGGTGGGTCTGGGTGCCGCCTACACGCCGACCGAACACATCGAATGGCGCTTCGCCGGCGCCGTGGGCGTGTTGACGAGCGGTTCCTCTGGCGTTGTGACCGAAAATGGCGTCACGTTTGGAGATGATGTCTCCTATTCCTTTGACAATGATCTGGTCGCTGCACTGTCGACCAGCATAAAGATCAAGTTCTAATTGCCCGATTTGAAGAATTAAGGAGCCCGGCGCTGCCGGGCTCTTCTTTATTCGCGCCCGTTAATCATGTCATTTCCCGGCCTCGTTTTGTGACGATTCAGCAACACTTTTTTACGACGGATGGCGTATGGTGGCGATGGGGCGAATTTGTCCATTTCCCGCCACAAAGAGGGAGCACCGCTATTTGCGGGCGAGGTGATGGCAGACTTACGGTGCGTGTAATTAGTAGCATGGGTCGATTTTTTTCCGGTAACACCAGATCGTACGGCGCGATTGGCGACAGTCGTTTGATTGCGGCCGTTTCCGGCCCCGCGATGACGCCGTCGACCGGCTTATTGTCGGTGTTTTCTGCCCGCTCGCATGGGCAACGGAGCGTCGCCGCAGATGTCGATACCGGTTTGGTCACATTTGCTATTTACGAATGCGATAAAGGCGGGAAGGCGGATGCCGCGCCTGCCGAAAGAATGCCGGGAAAATTGCAGTCGGGCCGTGCCGGGAGCCGGGTGGTCCTGAATGATGTGCTGAAAATTTGGCCTTTGCGAAAAGGCGGATGGGCTGGATGCGACGCGGGCAAAGGAGCCATGGAGCTCGCCGCGGGATCGCTCGCCTTGACGGGACACATCCGCGGGATGCACGGTGCAAGCGCCGTCGCCTGCCAGGGATGAACGAAAGAAATCGGTTGAAATGGTAACGTCCGAGTTCAAACTGTTCAAATTCATGCTGA
The DNA here is from genome assembly GCF_002531825.1 of Rhizobium sp. J15. Classification (GTDB taxonomy): domain Bacteria; phylum Pseudomonadota; class Alphaproteobacteria; order Rhizobiales; family Rhizobiaceae; genus Rhizobium. The sequence continues at coordinate 2,325 of NZ_NWSX01000029.1, forward strand.
TGGGCATGTCGGTGGCCGTGGCGCTGGCCATGACTTGCCCGGCTCGCGCCTTCGACATCAAGGCCGGCGTCAGCAAGGAATCCGGTCCTTTCGATCTCTTCAAGTTCGGCTTCAAGGCCTATAAGAACGGACAGAAGGAAGAGGCGGTCGAAGCCTATAAATACGCCGCCGAAAAAGGCCATACCGGTTCGCGCTGGGCGCTTGCCAACATGTATGCCGATGGCGACGGCGTCACCCAGGATGATTTCGAAGCCTTCAAGATCTACAGCGAGATCGCCCAGCAGGGCGTCGAACCCGGCTCTGAAGATACAGGCTTCTTCGTCAACGCGCTGCTCTCGCTCGCCAATTATTACAAACACGGCATATCAGGCAGCCCCGTGAAGGTGGATCTCACCCAGGCCCGCCAGCTCTATTTCCAGGTGGCCTCCACCTTCGGGGTTCCCGAGGCGCAGTTCCAGCTGGCACAGATGATGCTGGCCGGCGAGGGCGGTTCCGCCAGCCCGCAGCAGGCGAAGAAATGGCTGAACCAGGCCCGCAAGAGCGGCCATCCCGGCGCCATGGCCGTGTTCGGCAATATTCTTTTCGACGAAGGCCAGACGGCCCGCGGCCTGGCGCTGATGACGGCGGCGCTCGACCGCTGCAAGCCGAAGGATTGCAACTGGATGGAAGCACTGCAGGAGCAGGCCTTCTCGGTTGCCAACGAAGCCGATCGCCGCACAGCGGTATCGCTATCCCACAGCATCTCCAGCGGCTCCGACGACTGAGGAGCAACCTCAGGCGGCGAAATCGAAATAGGCGATCACGGGCACGTGGTCGGACGGCTTTTCCCAGGCCCGCACATGTTTTTCGATTGCAGCCGACGTCATCCGGTCGGCCGCTTCCGGCGACAGCAGCAGATGATCGATGCGGATGCCGTTGTTCTTCGGCCATGCCCCGGCCTGATAATCCCAGAATGAGTAGAGCTGCGTCGCATCCGTTGTCGCGCGCACCGCATCCGTCAGTCCGAGATTTTCGAGCCTGCGGAATGCCTCCCGCGTCTGCGGCAGGAACAGCGCGTCATTTTCCCAGACCTTCGGATCGAAGCAGTCATGCGGTTCGGGGATGACGTTGTAATCGCCGGCAAGGATCAGCATCTCCTCATAGGCGAGCCGTTCGGCGGCGAAGGTCCGCAGACGCTCCATCCAGGCGAGCTTGTAGGGATATTTCTCCGTGTCGACGGGATTGCCGTTCGGCAGGTAGATGCAGCCGACGCGCAGGATGCGCTTATCGGCCAGTGTGAACACCGCCTCGAGAAAACGGGACTGTTCGTCCAGCGGGTCGCCGGGCAGGCCGCGGTTGACCTCGAAGGGGGAGCTCTTGGAGAGGATCGCCACGCCGTTGAAACCCTTCTGGCCGTGCGTCTCGACGTGATAGCCGAGCGCCTCGATCTCGAGCCTCGGAAAACCCTCGTCGATCGTCTTGATCTCCTGCAGGCAGACGATATCGGGATCGGAATCCTTGAGCCACTGGGTGAGATTGTCGATGCGCGCCTTGACGCCGTTGATGTTCCAAGTCGCGATCTTCATCTCTTCGTCCTGTTTCGCTTCGCGCGCTACTTTTATCGCGGTCTTTCACAACAGGACAAGACGATAAACCGGCCGGAAGCAATTCTTCGGCCGGTCGTTGGGGACAGAGCTGTATGTTCTGATGTTCAGATCGAGAAGCTGGTGCCGCAGCCGCAGCTTGCAACCGCATTTGGGTTCTTGATCTGGAAGGATTGGCCGAGCAGATTGTCGACGAAATCGATCTCCGAACCTGCCATGTAGACGAGCGACAAGCTGTCGATCAGCACTTTGGCGTCGTTCTTTTCGACGATGATGTCGTCGTCATCAGCGCTGTCGGCGAGGTCGAACTTGTAGGAAAAGCCCGAACAGCCGCCGCCTTCGACGGAAACCCGCAATGCGCTCTTGCCGGCCTCCGCACCGATGATCGCCGCGATGCGCTTTGCCGCGGCGTCCGAAAGGGTTACACTCGTATCCGTCATGTTTCCTCCTGCCGGGGTCAAGATCCGGAGAGAATGGGTTTCGGCACTCGAAGGTTCAAATGCCTGATATCAAAGGAACTTACCATGATCTTCGTTAAAAGGCCATGATGCGCCGAAGCGGTTGGGAACACGCCTCTTTGCCGTTTCATCGGGCTATAGGTATGAAGGGCGCAAAGCGGCGTCAATGGGCAGATGCGGCAACAGGCAGAATGACGGTGAAGAATGACGATTGACAGGCGGGCTTTAGGATTTGGCGGCAGCGAGAGAGCAGTCTATGCGGCGGACCCTTGGACGACGCGCGGGCGCCTCTATCCGGAAGACGACAGTCCGACGCGCTCCGATTTCCAGCGCGACCGCGACCGAATCGTCCACACCACCGCCTTTCGCCGGCTGAAGCACAAGACGCAGGTCTTCATCGCCCAGGACGGCGATCATTACCGAACGCGGCTGACGCATACGATCGAGGTAGCGCAGATCGCCCGCGCGCTGGCCCGCGCCTTGAAGCTCGATGAGGATCTGGCCGAGGGCGTGGCGCTCGTCCATGATTTCGGCCACACGCCCTTCGGTCACACAGGCGAGGATGCGCTGCACGAGGTGCTGCTGCCCTATGGCGGCTTCGACCACAATGCCCAATCCCTGCGCATCGTGACCAAGCTCGAGCGGCGTTATGCCGAATTCGACGGCATCAACCTGACATGGGAAAGCCTGGAAGGTCTGGTCAAGCACAATGGTCCGCTGCTGACGCCTGATGGTGTGGGCACGCGTGGCCCCGTTCCGCAGCCGATCCTCGATTATTGCGAACTGCACGATCTCGAGATTGCGAGCTATGCCAGCCTCGAGGCTCAGGTCGCGGCGATCGCCGACGATATCGCCTACAACACCCACGATATCGACGACGGGCTGCGCTCCGGTTACCTGACTTTCGACATGCTGGAGGAAATTCCGTTCCTTGCCGGGCTGATGGCCGAGGTTAGGGGGCGATATCCCCATCTGGAGCCCAGCCGCTTCACCCACGAGATCATGCGTCGTCAGATCACCCGCATGGTCGAGGACGTGATCGGCGTCGCGCAGCAGCGGCTTTCCCTTATCCGCCCGCAGAGCGCAGCCGATATCCGCGCCGCCGACCGGGTCATTGCCACCTTTTCCGAGGGGATGGCCGAAACCGACAGGCAGATCAAGGCGATGCTCTTCAAGCGCATCTACCGCAATCCCGATATCATGCGCATCCGCGCCGGCGCCGCCCAGATCGTCACCGACCTCTTTGGCGCCTACATGGCCAATCCCAAGGAGATGCAGAGCCATTACTGGGTGGATCATATCGCCGGCCTCTCCGACGCGCCGAAAGCCCGCCATGTCGGCGACTATCTGGCCGGCATGACGGATACCTATGCGATCAGCGCCCACAGGCGATTGTTTGACCACACTCCGGATTTGCGATAGGCAGCGGTCGCCCCGCCGAGGCCGATTTGCGCCTTTGGCACAGCCTATGCATGGAAGAGTGCGATGAACCTTTTTACCGACTTCGAAGCCAGGATCAAAACCGCCCTTGAACAGATCGATCTGGTCAGGGAAAAGCGATCCGAGCTCGATTTCGGCCGCATCACCGTCGAGCCGCCGCGCGATGCGAGCCATGGCGATGTCTCGACCAATGCCGCGATGGTGCTGGCAAAGCCGCTCGGAAGCAATCCGCGCGCGCTTGCCGACGTCATCATCGCCAAGCTCAAGGAGGATGCCGACGTCGCCGATGTCTCGGTCGCCGGTCCGGGCTTCATCAACATCCGTCTCGCCGTCGGCTACTGGCAGCGGCTGCTCGCCTCGATGATCGGCTCCGGCACGGATTACGGCCGTTCGACCCTCGGCAATGGCCGCAAGGTCAATGTCGAATATGTGTCTGCCAATCCGACCGGCCCGATGCATGTCGGCCATTGCCGTGGCGCCGTCGTCGGCGATGCGCTCGCCAACCTGCTGGCTTTTGCCGGTTACGGCGTCGAGAAGGAATACTACATCAACGACGCCGGCTCGCAGATCGACGTGCTCGCGCGCTCCGTCTTCCTGCGCTATCGCGAAGCCCTTGGCGAAAGGATCGGCGAAATCCCCTCGGGCCTTTATCCCGGCGACTATCTCGTGCCTGTGGGACAGTCGCTTGCCGCCGATTATGGCGTGCGGCTGCACAACATGCCGGAAGAACAATGGATGCCGATCGTCAAGGATCGCACGATCGACGCGATGATGGTCATGATCCGCGAGGACCTGGCGGCGCTGAACGTCCATCACGACATCTTCTTCTCCGAGCGGACCCTGCACGCCGATGGCGCGGCCGCGATCCGTAAGGCGATCAACGACCTGACCTTCAAGGGCTATGTCTACAAGGGCGCGCTGCCACCGCCGAAGGGCCAGCTTCCCGAGGACTGGGAGGACCGCGAGCAGACGCTGTTCCGCTCGACCGAGGTGGGCGACGACATGGACCGGCCGCTGATCAAGTCGGACGGCTCCTACACCTATTTCGCCGCCGACGTCGCCTACTTCAAGAACAAGTTCGACCGTGGCTTCGACGAGATGATCTATGTGCTCGGCGCCGATCATGGCGGCTACGTGAAGCGTCTGGAAGCGGTTGCGCGCGGCGTTTCGGAAGGCAAGGCGAAGCTGACGGTGCTGCTCTGCCAGCTCGTCAAGCTCTATCGCAACGGCGAGCCGGTGAAGATGTCGAAGCGCTCCGGCGATTTCGTGACACTTCGGGACGTCGTCGAGGAAGTCGGCCGTGATTCGGTCCGCTTCATGATGCTTTACCGCAAGAATTCCGAACCGCTCGACTTCGATTTCGCCAAAGTGACGGAACAGTCGAAGGATAATCCCGTCTTCTACGTGCAGTATGCGCATGCCCGCTGCATGTCCGTCTTCCGGCAGGCGAGGGAGGCTTTCCCCGGCCTCGAAGTTTCGCCCGAGGATCTTGCGAAAACCGTTGCTGGCATTGGCGATCCGGCCGAATTGCAGCTGGTCGCCAAGCTCGCCGAATTCCCGCGTGTGGTCGAGGCGGCGGCCCAGTCGCAGGAGCCGCATCGCATCGCTTTTTACCTCTACGACCTCGCCAGTTCGTTCCACGCGCACTGGAACAAAGGTAAAGATCAGCCGGAATTACGATTTGTTAATGATAAAAACCGAGAATCAAGTATTGCCAGACTTGGGCTGGTGTACGCCGTCGCGTCGGTTTTGAAGTCGGGACTTGCCATTACAGGCACTGCAGCACCTGACGAAATGCGATAACGTCACCATTTCCCCACAATGCGCTGGCATTTGAGCGTTGGCGTTTGCGAGTGGGATAGGCATGGCTGAGAAACAACTTGCGTATGATACGCGCGGAAAAGACGATCTGTTTGCCGACGATGATCCGTTGGCGGAACTTGCCCGTATCGTCGGCTTCGAACCGCGTGTTGCAGCAAATACGGTGAACGAAGCCGCGCGGCGCGAGCCTGCCCTCGATCTCGAGGACGAGCTTGTGCGCGAGTTCGATCGTTACGACTCGCCGCGCCCGCTTGGCGAACTCGACCGGCCGGCCGAGCCGGTCGCCGAGGATGTTGATCCCGAGGATTATGTCGAGCCCGTTCTCGACGCTTCCCCTGTTCTCGAAAGCGCTGAGGCTCCCGAGCCGGTTTCCGTTGCTCCCGCTCCCGTCGAGGAAGCGGCTGTGCCCGCCGCAAGGGGCTGGGACGAGCAGGCTGCCGATTGGGCTGCCGGTCCGCAGCAGCTTTCTGTCGATCCTGATTTCGAAGCGCCGGTTCAATCGGCCTTCGGCGGTGCGCGCGACCTGATCGAGGAGCTCGAGCTGTCGATCGGTGCGGCGCCCGTCTCTCCAGTGCCGCAGCCTGCCAAGGCGCCGCAATGGTCCGCCGCCAGCATCAGGCTGCCGCTTGCCAATTTCCACGCGGCCAAACGCGAGGAACCGGTCGTCCAGCTGGAGCCGGTGATCGAACTCGAAGTCGAGCCGGTGGTTGAGGCGCGGGTCGATCTCCCCGAGGTCGAGCCGCAGCCGGCAATCGAGCAGCCGGCGCCAGTCGCCGCTGTCGAGCCGTCCGAGGAATTCGAATCCGCGGCTCCGTCCCTTGGCTTCCCCGCCGAACTCGATCGTCATGACGATGAGCTGGCCGCGCCGGAAGAGACTGCGCAGGCTGAGGAGTTCGTAGAAATCCAGGAAGATCAGGATTTCGACTCCGACGCCGGTTTCGATCTTGCTGCCGCCGTCGAAGGTGAAATCCAGGCCGATGCCGCGCTGACGGAGGTCGTTCCCGAAGTGCCGCATACCGCCGGCACCTTCGATCTCGACGATCTGCTCGCCGACGTCTCGCGCTATCCCGTGCCGAATCCGGTTTTGAAGCGCGCCAATCCGGTGGCCGTTGCGCCGCAGCCCGCGCCGATCGAGGCTGCGCCCGTTGCAGTCGCTCCCGTCCAGCCAGATCCGATTGCGCCTGCTTCGGTCGAACCGGCTCCGGCCTATGTCGTCGAAGCCGCAAGGCCTATCGCGCCGCAGCTTGCCGAGGCCGCTCCCCAGCAGCCCGCCGCAGCGTCGTATCCCCGGGCGCCGCAGCCGTTGCCGGAAGCCGACGATCCCTTCGCCGGCCATGATTTCGAGCTGGACCTTGCCGGCATCGAACTGGAACTCGCCGATCTCGATTTCTCCGAGCCGGGCGAAGCCGAGCCGCAGCCGGAACCGCAGGTGCCGGTGATGGCGCCGCAGCCGCAGGCGGTCGCCCCCGCGCCTCAGCCGGTGACGCGTCCGCAGGCTGCTGCCGCGCCCGCGCAGCCCGCTCCAGTCATCACCTCCGAGCCGCCGGCTCCAGCGCAGGCTCCGGCCTTCAACTGGACGCCGCTCGCCGAATCGACCGAGGACCTGCCGTTTGATCCGGCGATGATCTCCGATCCGGAGGAGCGTCCCGAGACGGTCGACGACATGCACGTGCCGGCATTGCCGCCGGTCGAGCAGCCGGCGCCTGTTGCGAAAACCGCAGATTTCGATTTCGATCTCGATGCGGAAATCGCAAGCTTTTTCGAACCCGCCAAGCCGCGCGAAACGCCGGCGCCGGTTCGCGACACCGCCGCCGCCGCGGCAAAGCCGGTCAAGCCGACCATCGCCGATGGCCTCGATGATTTCGAACGGGCGCTGGAGGAGGATTTCCGCCGCAGCGTGCGCGAACCCGTCGAGCGCCGCGAGAATGTGTCCGAGGTCCGCATCGAATCTGCAAGCCAGGCCGCCGATTTCAGCCGCGCCCGGTCCATGCGCCGCCTGCTGGCCGGCGCCGTCGTGCTGGTGGTCTTTGCCGGCGTCGGTTACGGCGTCTATTCCTCCGTCTGGAACGGCGAGGGGCTCGGCATCGTCGCATCGGGCGAGCCGCGCGTAATCGTCGCCGATAAGGAGCCTGTCAAGGTCGTTCCGGAAAATCCGGGCGGCAAGACCGTGCCGAACCAGGACAAGGCCGTCTACGACCGCGTCGCGGGTTCGGCCGAAGAGCCGAAGCAGAAGGCGCTCGTTTCCTCCGACGAGGCGCCCGTCGATGTCGTTCAGCGCACGCTGACGCCGGAGGCGCTGCCTGAGGACGATGAGAACGCCGGCGCCAATGATCAGATCACGCCGACCGCAGTCGGCGAGACGGAAGATCCGCGTCTGCTGCCGAACCAGGACAGCGCCGATAGCGGTGCTGCAAGTGACGGCGACAAGGCTCCGTCCGTTTCGCCGCGCAAGGTCCGCACGATGATCGTCAAGCCGGACGGCACGTTGGTTGCCCGCGAGGAACTGGCGCCCGCCGATCAGCCGGCGCAAGCTGCCCCGGCGACGCAGTCTGCCCGGGCGACGCAGTCTGCCCAGGCGACTTCGCCGGCGCTGGCGCCCCAGTCGACCCCGGCCGTGCCTCCGGTCGGCGGATCGGCCGCAAGCTTCCCGGCAAGCGCCGAAGTCGCTTCCGCTGACGCTCGTTCGGCCGCACCCGTCGAAACCGCGCCGGCACAGCCGTCGCCCGCCGCAACCGTCGATACGCCGGCCGCAAATGCTGCCCCGGCCGATGCGCCGGTGCGTCCGGTCAAGACGACGGCGGTCAACGATACCGCGCCGGTTCCGATGGCCCGCCCAGCCGAGCAGCCCGTCAACATCGTCGGCACCGTGACCGAAAAGGGCAATGTCCGCCAGCCCGCGCAGCAGCCGAAGACGACGCAGGTCGCGGCCGCTTCACCGGCTGCCGCCCAGCCTCAGCAGGCGGCATCCGCCGGCGGCTACGGCATCCAGATCGCCTCGCTGCCGTCGGAAGATGAAGCCAACAAGTCCTATGCCAGCCTGTCGAAGAAATTCGCCAGCGTGCTCGGCGGCCGCGCCCATGAGATCCGCAGGGCCGATATCGCCGGGAAGGGCACTTTCTACCGTGTCCGCATCCCGGCCGGTTCGAAGGACGAAGCCGCTGCACTCTGCGAACAGTATCGCGCGGCCGGCGGAAGCTGCCTGATCTCTAGGTAATTTGATATCGTCGAACAAAAGAGCGGCGGGCCGGATCGGTCCGCCGCTCTTTTTTGTGCATCGCGCCCGACCTTGCTCGCATTTGCCGGGCCGGCGTCTATGATTCTCACATGACCGAATCAAAAGCGATGATCCTTGGCTGTAGCGGCCTTTCCCTCACCCCCGAAGAGAAAGCCTTTTACCGGGGCGAGCGGCCTTGGGGTTTCATCCTCTTCGGGCGAAACATTTCCGAAGCGGAGCAGATTGCCGATCTCGTCGCCGAAATGCGCGAAAGCGTCGGCTGGCATGCGCCGGTGCTGATCGACCAGGAGGGCGGCCGCGTCCAGCGTATTCGCCCGCCCATCTTCTCGCGTTACCCTTCCGGCCAGGCGCTTGGTGATCTCTATCGCCGCGACCCGGCGCTCGGGCTTCGTGCCGCCTGGCTGCTGTCGCGGCTGCACGCCTTCGACCTTTCGAAGCTCGGCATCAATGTCGATTGCCTGCCGGTGCTCGATGTGCCGGTCGAGGGCAGCAGCAATGTCATCGGCGACCGCGCCTATGGCGGCGACCCCGAGACCGTGATCGCGATGGGCCGTGCCGCCGCCGAAGGGCTGAAAGCCGGCGGCCTGCTGCCCGTGATGAAGCACATGCCGGGCCATGGCCGCGGCTTTGCGGATTCGCATCTGGAGCTGCCTGTTGTCACCGTCTCGCGAAATGAGCTGGAGGTCCATGATTTCCCGCCCTTTGTCGCGATGAAGGACGAGCTGATGGCGATGACCTGCCATCTCGTCTTCACCGCCATCGACGCGGACAATCCGGCGACGACCTCACGTAAGGTGATCGATGGCGTCATCCGTGAGCATATCGGTTTCAACGGCCTGCTGCTCTCCGACGACAGCTCGATGAACGCTCTTTCCGGCACGCTTGGCGAACGCGCGGCGAATATCATTGCAGGCGGGTGCGATATCGTGCTGCATTGCAATGGCAAGATGGACGAGATGGTGGATGTCGTGGCAAATGTTCCTTCGCTCGCTGGCCTGTCGCTTGCCCGCGCCAAAGCGGTCGAAGCAGGCTTCGCGGCGCCGGATGCGGCTGATGAAGCGGAAGTGAGGGCGGAATTCGAGGCAATGTTTGCGACGGTCTGATCGTAAGGGAGCAGTGAGGTGAACACGGTCAAGGGCACGGAGCGTCCGCAGGCGGCAACGCCGATGGACAAGCTGTGGCAGGACAACAGCGCCGAGCGCGCCAGCCACGAGCCGGCGCTGGTGATCGACGTCGCCGGCTTCGAAGGCCCGCTCGACCTGTTGCTCTATCTCGCCCGCAATCAGAAGGTCGACCTGTCGCGCATTTCCGTGCTGGCGCTCGCCGAGCAATATCTGCAGTTCGTCGAAAGCGCCCGGCGCATCCGCATCGAGCTTGCCGCCGATTATCTCGTCATGGCGGCCTGGCTTGCCTATCTCAAGTCGCGGCTGCTGATACCTCAGCAGGTCAAGGATGACGGCCCGTCCGGCGAGGAAATGGCGGCAACGCTCGCCTTTCGCCTGAAACGCCTCGAGGCCATGCGCCAGGCGGCGGAAGGCCTCGTCAACCGCAACCGCCTTGGCCGCGATATTTTTGCCCGCGGCGCGCCAGAGCATATTCCCGACCGGCAGCAATCCGCTTACGCGGCAAGCCTCTACGACCTCCTGACCGCCTATGCGGCGCTGCGTCAGCGCCATGCCGTCACGCAGGTGACGATCGAGAGGCGCAACGTCTGGTCGCTGACCGAAGCGCGCGAGCTCTTGACCCAGATGATCGGCGAAATCGGCGACTGGACGGCGATGGAACATTATCTGCTGCGTTATCTCGCGGCGCCCGAGGAACGCATCACGGCGATCGCCAGCGCCTTTGCCGCCTCGCTGGAACTGGTGCGCGAAGGCAAGCTCGAAATCCGCCAGGACGGTGCCTTTCAGCCGATTTTCATGCGGCGCGGTCCGAAACATGCCACGCTGCAGGTGGTTGAACAGGAGCGGCAGGCTTGATCGATCTGAACAGCGAAGAGGAATTCGAGGAAGAAGGCCGCGACATTCAGGCAGAGATCGAGGCCGAGCGGACCGCCGAGGCGCTGGTCTTCGCGTCTTCGCAGCCGGTTTCCGAAGGTTTCCTCGCCGAGCGTTTGCCGAGAGGTGCGGACGTGCGGGCGATCATGCAGCGTCTGAAGGAGCAATATGCTCCGCGCGGCGTCAATCTCGTCCAGGTCGAGGGCGCCTGGGCCTTCCGCACGGCTGCCGATCTTTCCTTCGTCATCCGCCGCGACGACAACGAAGTAAAGAAGCTCTCGCGCGCGGCATTGGAAGTGCTGGCGATCATCGCCTATCACCAGCCGGTGACGCGCGCCGAAATCGAAGATATCCGCGGTGTCCAGACCTCGCGCGGCACGCTCGACGTGCTGATGGAGGCCGGCTGGGTGCGTTTCCGCGGCCGCAGGCGCACGCCGGGCCGGCCGGTGACATTGGGCACGACGCGCGACTTTCTCGACCATTTCGGCCTTGAGGAGCTGCGCGATCTGCCCGGTCTCGAAGAACTGAAGGGCGCGGGCTTGCTGTCGGGCCGCATTCCGGCGAACTTCAATATTCCCTCGCCGTTGATGAACGACGAGCTGACCGAGGATGAGGATCCGATCACGCAGATGGACCTCGAGGAACTTGGGTTGCTTGCCCCGCGTGGTACCCCAGAAGATTGAAGTCCCGCGTCTTGTTTTTGCCATGCATCGCGAAAACAATGTCCTCACCACTTTTCGATGGGTCGGTGGCTTGTCACAAAGGGCGATACCGTGACATTAAGCTCAGTTCAAAGGGCTTGATGTTGGAAACGGTGTGGGAAATCCTTACATCGAGGGAACATCACAACAGGGAGTTAGCGTAATGGGTTCTTTTAGCATGTGGCACTGGCTGATCGTTCTGGTCATCGTGCTGTTGTTGTTCGGTCGCGGCAAGATCCCGGAACTGATGGGCGACGTCGCCAAGGGCATCAAGAGCTTCAAGAAGGGCATGACGGACGAAGACGGGCCGGAAACGGCGAAGACCGTCGATCACAAGGCCGACGAAACGAAGTAAACAAGTCCGGGAAAAAGCGCAGCCCCCGCGCTTCCCGTCCAGGAGCCTTGCATGTTCGATATTGGCTGGACCGAGCTTTTGGTCATCGCGGTCGTGCTGATCGTCGTTGTCGGTCCCAAGGATTTGCCGCCGATGCTGCGCGCTTTCGGCAAGATGACGCAGCGTGCCCGCAAGGTGGCGGGCGAATTCCGTGCGCAGTTCGACGAAGCGCTGCGCGAGGCCGAGCTTGACGATGTCCGGCAGACGATCAGCGACGCCCAGAGGCTCAACCCGGTCAACAGCCTGCGCGAAGCGATGAACCCCCTTCGCCAGATGGGCAACGAGATCAAGGCCGATCTGCAGAAGGCGAGCACGCCGCCTGAGAACAAGACCGAGGTGCCGCCGGCCGCCGTTTCGGCCCCGACGCCGTCGATGAGCCTGCCGGAAACGCCGCCCTTGGTTCCGGCACCCGCACCGGCGCCGGAACCGGTCGCCGCAGCGGCCGTCCAGGCCGATACGATTGCCGCCAAGCCGAAGGCGCCACGCAAGCCGCGTGTCAAGGCTGCCGATAAGGCTGATGCCGCCGCCGCCATCGCCGCGCCGGTCGAAAAGCCGAAACGCGCGACGGCAGCCAGGAAGCCCGCAACGCCGAAAACGCCGGCGCAGACTGAGAAGAAGGACGAGGCATGAGCGGTGAAATCGAAGACAAGCCGCAGCCGTTGATCGAGCACCTGATGGAGCTGCGCACGCGGCTGATGTGGTCGATCGGCGCGTTCTTCATCGCCTTTGTCGTGTGCTTCTTTTTCGCCAAGCACATCTTCAACTACCTGGTCTATCCCTACAAGCTCGCCGTCAGCTGGGCCAACCTCGATGTCGAGAAGGCGCAGCTCATCTACACCGCGCCGCAGGAATTCTTCTTCACGCAGGTGAAGGTTGCCATGTTCGGCGGCCTTGTCATCGCTTTCCCGATCATCGCCGCGCAGATCTACAAATTCGTCGCGCCGGGCCTCTATAAGAACGAACGCGCGGCCTTCCTGCCGTTCCTGATCGCGTCTCCGATCCTGTTCCTCCTGGGCGCCGCGCTGGTCTATTTCTTCTTCACGCCGATGGTCATGTGGTTCTTCCTGTCGATGCAGCAGGCGCCCGGCCATGACGAGGTAGCGATCTCGCTGCTGCCGAAGGTCTCGGAATATCTGAGCCTGATCATGACGCTGGTCTTCTCTTTCGGCCTCGTCTTCCAGCTGCCGGTTATCACTACGCTTCTCGCCCGCGTCGGGCTTCTGACGTCGCAATGGCTGTCGGAAAAGCGTAAATTCGCGATCGTGCTCGCCTTCGTCGTCGCCGCGATCCTGACGCCGCCCGATCCGATGTCCCAGATCGGCCTTGCGCTGCCGACGATCCTTCTCTACGAGATTTCCATCTACGCGGCACGACTCGTGGAGCGTCAGCGTTCCCAACGGGCACTTGAAGAGGAATCTGGTTCCTCCGACGTCGCCAAGACGGACAGCGTCTGACCGTCCCGGACATTTCCTTGAAGTCTGCCGTTTCCTATCCGGTCGGGTTTTCCGGCCGGGTCATTTCTGTTGCAACGAGTTGGAACGACGATGCTCGATATCAAATGGATCCGTGAGAATCCCGAAGCGCTCGATGCCGCCCTTGCCAAGCGCAGTGCGGAGCCTCTGGCCCAAAGTCTCGTCGCCCTTGATGAAAAGCGCCGCTCCGCCGTGCAGAAGGCACAGGATCTGCTCTCGCGCCGCAATGCCGCCTCCAAGGAGATCGGCGCGGCCATGGCGCAGAAGAATACGGAGCTGGCCGAAAAGCTAAAGGCCGAGGTCGCCGAAATCAAGGAGACGCTGCCCGCAGCCGAGGAGGAGGAGCGCACGCTTTCCGCCGAGCTCAATGACGCGCTCTCGCGCATCCCGAACGTGCCGTTCGACGACGTTCCCGTCGGCAAGGACGAGCACGATAATGTCGTCACCCGCATCGTCGGCGAAAAGCCGCGCTGGAACCATACGCCGAAGGAGCACTTCGAAATCGGCGAGGCACTCGGCTACATGGATTTCGAGCGCGCCGCCAGGCTCTCCGGCTCGCGCTTCACAGTTCTGACGGGGCAGCTTGCAAGACTCGAACGCGCGCTCGGCCAGTTCATGATCGATCTCCACACTAGAGAGCACGGCTATACCGAGGTCAGCTCGCCGCTGATGGTTCGCGCCGAAGCTCTGTTCGGCACCGGCAATCTGCCGAAGTTCGAAGAGGATCTCTTCAAGACGACCGACGGTCGCTACCTCATTCCGACGGCCGAGGTGACGCTCACCAATCTGGTGCGCGAGGAAATCCTCGACCAGGACAAGCTGCCGCTGCGCTTCACGGCATTGACGCCCTCCTTCCGCTCGGAAGCGGGCTCCGCCGGCCGCGACACGCGCGGCATGCTGCGCCAGCACCAGTTCTGGAAGTGCGAGCTCGTCTCGATCACCGATGCGGAAAGCTCGATTGCCGAGCATGAACGGATGACCGCCTGTGCCGAGGAAGTGCTGAAGCGCCTCGGCCTGCATTTCCGCACCATGACGCTTTGCACCGGTGACATGGGCTTCGGCTCGCGCAAGACCTATGATCTCGAAGTCTGGCTGCCGGGGCAGAATGCCTTCCGCGAAATCTCGTCCTGCTCGGTCTGCGGCGATTTCCAGGCCCGCCGGATGAATGCGCGCTACCGCGGCAAGGACGACAAGAGCAATAAGTTCGTTCATACGCTGAACGGCTCCGGCACTGCCGTCGGCCGCTGCCTGATCGCCGTCCTCGAAAATTATCTGAATGAGGACGGCTCCGTCACGATTCCGGACGTTTTGCTGCCTTATATGGGCGGATTGACCAAGATCGAACGGGCGGCCTGAGGCGATGCGCATCCTGCTTACGAATGACGACGGCATTCACGCCGAAGGTCTCGCCGCGCTGGAGCGGATCGCGCGCACGCTGTCCGACGATGTCTGGATCGTCGCGCCCGAAACCGACCAGAGCGGCCTTGCCCATTCGCTGAGCCTTTCCGAACCCCTGCGCCTGCGCAAGATTTCCGACAAGCACTTCGCGCTGCGCGGTACGCCCACAGATTGCGTCATCATGGGTATCAGGCAGGTGATGGACATTAAGCCGGACCTGGTTCTGTCAGGCGTCAATTCCGGCTCGAACGTTGCTGACGACGTGACCTATTCCGGCACGATTGCCGGCGCCATCGAAGGCACGATGCAGGGTGTTCGCTCCTTCGCGCTGAGCCAGGCCTATCTCTATGAGGACGGCGCGCGCATCGTGCCCTGGGAAGTGTGCGAGGCGCATGCGCCGGCTCTTCTCGAAAAGCTGATGGTTTTGGACCTGCCGGAAGGCACCTTTCTCAATCTCAATTTCCCGAACTGCCGTCCCGAGGAAGTCGATGGCGCTGAGGTGACCATGCAGGGCAAGCTCGCCTTCAATCTGCAGGTCGACGCCCGCTCCGATGGCCGGGGCTTCCCCTATTACTGGCTGAAGTTCGGCGAGCGCGCCGGCGCCTTTGTCGAAGGCACCGATATTCACGCCTTGAAGCACAACAAGATTTCGGTAACGCCTTTGAAACTGGATCTGACCGATTATTCCGTGACGGACCGCGTGGCGCGGGCACTGGGATACGGAGCACAGGTTTGACGGCAAGACTGGCGGAGAAGGAAGGCTTTGCGGCGCTCGTCCTCAGGTTGCGCGCCGAAGGCATCTCCGACCTCGATCTGCTGACGGCGGTCGAGCAGACGCAGCGCTCGCTCTTCGTGCCGCCGCAATTCGCAGACAACGCCTATTCCAGCCGGACGATACCGATCGAATGCGGCTCCTTCCTCGAAGGCATCGATTTTGCCGTCCGTATTCTGCATCATCTGAAGCTCAAGCCGGGGCAGCGCGTTCTGGAGATCGGTACCGGAAGCGGCTTTACCGCCGCCGTCATGG
This sequence comes from Rhizobium sp. J15, assembly GCF_002531825.1. GTDB lineage: Bacteria > Pseudomonadota > Alphaproteobacteria > Rhizobiales > Rhizobiaceae > Rhizobium. The sequence continues at coordinate 17,851 of NZ_NWSX01000029.1, forward strand.
GCCGGCTTGCCGAGCGTGTTCTGTCTATAGACCGCTACAAGACGCTGACATCGGCGGCGCAGCGGCGCATGGAATCGCTTGGCCTGCGCAACGTCGTCATCCGCCATGCCGACGGCAGCGCCGGCATGCAGGGGGAGGGCACGTTCGATCGCATCCTGGTAACGGCCGCCTTCAACGCTATGCCGCGCTTTTATAGCGACCAGCTCGTTTCCGGCGGTTCGATGATCGCGCCGCTGATGATTTCCGAGAACGAGTGCCGCATGGTGCGGCTGACGAAAACCGGCAGCCGGTTCGAACGCGAGGAACTGTTCGAAGCCCCTTATCTGCCGATCGTTCCGCGCCTTGCCTCGCAGCTGTAGGCACTGTGATTTTTCACCCGTAAGCTATGGTTAGCAACTTCTCAAAAATATCGCACTGATTCCAGCATCTTAACCGCGTGGTAACACTAACGCGCTTTAATAGACTCACAAATGGTTGCGTTCTCAGTGGGTCGAGTCATGCGTTTCAGTCTTTCGCCGAAGTTCGGGAAGTCAGCCGGTAATCTTCTGGTTGTTGGCTTGCTTGCAAGTGCCGCAACGGGCTGCAGTTCCGATGTGACACGGTTTGGCGGCTTGTTTTCTTCCTCAGGGCAGGATCAGATCACCACAAGTTCCATTCCGCGCAGTGGCGGGCAGCAGGGTGATCCGGTGCCGCGCGCCGATCTCGGTGGCTCCGCCGTTGCAAGCCAGTCCGGCTACGGTGGCGGCAATGATACGATGAGTCAGCCCTATCCGGCGCGTCCGAGTTATGATCCGGTCCGCACGTCGAGCGCCCGTATGGCTTCCGCGCCGGTCTCGGTGCAGCGTTCCGAGCTTGCCGCTCCGACGGCTGTCGCGCCGTCCCGTCTGCGGGAAAAGGAAGTAGCGCTCGCCCAGCCTTTCCCGGCGTCGCCCCAGGCCGAAAAGCCCCGGTTGGTCGCTCCGGCTGCGCCGAAAGCAGCGCCCGATGCCCTGACGACGGGCACGACGCCGAAGGTTTCCGGCTGGTCCGCGGCCAACGCGCCATCCGTGACGCTGCGTCCGGGTGAAAGCACAGCTACGCTCGCCAGACGCTTCGGTGTTCCGGAAAAGGAAATCCTGCGCGTCAACAACCTGAAGACGGCTTCCGCTGCCATGCCCGGTCAGGCAATCCTGATCCCGACCTACAACGGCGGCAATGCTGCCAAGGCGGCGTCGCAGGCGGCGGATCTCTCCAAGCCCGGTCAGATGCCGGAGCCGGCCAAGGCGCCGGAGCAGAAGGTGGCCGTCGTACCCGGCGCCAACTCTGCCCGCGACAAGGCCCTGGCAAGCGCCGATCCCACAGGCAAGCTTCCGGCTGGCGCCGGCAAGGATCCGAAGGCGCCTGCCGGCGGCTATATCGTCAAGCAGGGCGATTCGCTGGCAAAGATCGCCAAGGCGACCGGCGCCAGTGTCGACGATCTCAAGGCCGCCAACAGTCTCTCAGGTAATTCGCTGCGCGTCGGCCAGGCCCTGAAGATCCCGACGGCCTCCGCCGACACCATGAAGACCGCTTCGATCCCGGCTGAGAAGGTCGATCCGAAGCCGGCCGAGTCCGCGCCGGCCCAGCAGACGGCATCCGTTCAGCCCGCGCCTTACAAGGCTCCGGCTGCGACCCAGACGGTCGACGATGTCGAGAAGAAGTCTGATGTCAGCTCCGCGGCGCCGGAATCGACCGGTATCGGCAAATACCGTTGGCCGGTTCGCGGTCAGGTCATTGCCGCCTACGGCGCCAACGTCAACGGCAACCGCAATGACGGCATCGATATCTCGGTGCCGCAGGGCACGCCGATCAAGGCCGCCGAAAACGGCGTCGTCATCTATGCCGGCAACGGTCTGAAGGAACTGGGCAATACGGTTCTCGTCCGCCACGACGACGGCACCGTCACCGTCTACGGCAACGCCGATACGCTGAGCGTCACCCGCGGTCAGAAGATCCAGCGCGGCCAGACCGTTGCGGTTTCCGGCATGAGCGGCGACGTCAAGCAGCCGCAGGTCCACTTCGAGGTGCGCAAGGATGCGTCCCCGGTCAATCCCATGACTTTCCTGGAATAGGTATAGCGTACCAGGAAGCGCAAAAGCCCGGCCACCCGCCGGGCTTTTGTCATTTAATGTGCAGACGCAACGCGCATCAGGCTCGGTCGATATGGATGCGCATGCGCCCGGCCAGATCCTGAATATACTGCCATGCGACGCGGCCGGAGCGGGCGCCGCGCGTCGTCGCCCATTCCAGTGCCTCCGCGTGCATCTTGTCGCGTTCGAGCCCGAGCTTGAAGTGGTCGGCATAGCCGTCGATCATGCCGAGATAATCATCCTGGCTGCATTTATGGAATCCGAGCCAGAGGCCGAAGCGGTCGGATAGCGACACCTTCTCCTCGACGGCTTCCGACGGATTGATCGCCGTCGACTGCTCGTTTTCCATCATGTGGCGCGGCAGGAGATGGCGCCGGTTCGATGTGGCGTAGAAGAGCACATTGTCCGGCCGCCCCTCGACGCCGCCGTCGAGCGCCGCCTTCAGCGATTTGTAGGCCGTGTCGTCGTGGTCGAAGGAGAGGTCGTCGCAGAAGACGATGACGCGGTACGGCGTGTCCTTCAACAGGTCGAGCATGGTGGGAAGGCTCGCAATATCCTCGCGATGCACTTCCACCAGCTTCAGCGCAACGCCGCTTTCGCGCCTGACATCCTCGTGCACCGCCTTGACCAGCGAGGATTTGCCCATGCCGCGCGCGCCCCAGAGCAAAACGTTGTTGGCAGCATAACCTTCGGCGAAACGCACCGTATTTTCGTGCAGGATGTCGCGCACGTGGTCGACGCCGCGGATGAGCTTCAGCGCTACGCGGTTTGGTTTCTTCACAGGCTGCAGATGCTGGCGCTGCGGCGCCCAGACGAAACAGTCGGCCGCGTCCCAGTCGTTGACGACCGGCGCCGGGCCGGCAAGGCGCTCGACGGCGTCGGCGAGCCGCTTCAGTTCGGCAAGCAGGGCGGCGTTGGTTTCCTCGGTCATCGGGAACTCCTGATTTCTCGCTATAGCAATCCGCTTTGATCTTTCGATGCGGGGTAGCATGGCATTTTGAACCCGGAAAGGTTATGAGGCAGCGGAATCGGTACTGTCTCCGGCTGTTTCTGTTGCATTCATCGAAGCGGCAACTATAGTCCGGCAACCTGAAAAGAGAGGCGGAGTTCCGCCGTAGAAGCCTGAGGAGTTTAGCATGTTCATCACCCCGGCATTCGCCCAAACTGCGACCGATACCGCAACGGGATTCGGCAGCTCCGGTTTCGAAATGATCATCCTGTTTGTGCCGCTGATGGTCGTCTGGTACTTCCTGCTGATCCGTCCGCAGCGCGCGCAGGCCAAGAAGCGCGAAGAAACCCTGAAATCGATCCGTCGCGGCGATCAGGTGGTGACCGGCGGCGGTCTCGTCGGCAAGGTCACCAAGGTCGTCGACGACAAGGAACTGGAAGTCGAGATCGCAGAAGGCGTTCGCGTGCGCATCGTCCGCAGCGGCATTTCCGATGTTCGCGTCAAGGGTGAACCTGTCAAGGCCGACGCCGCGTAACGAGCGCTAACGGCAGGACCGCCGGATCGGAAGATCGTCGAGAGAATGTTTTATTTTTCCCGCTGGAAAACACTTCTGATCTGGCTGGTCGCGTTTGCAGCGATCGTCGTCGCTGCGCCCAATCTCATGAGCGAGGCGCAGCGCGCCTCTTTGCCAGCCTGGCTGCGTCATGACCGGGTGATGCTCGGTCTCGACCTGCAGGGCGGCTCGCATATCGTTCTGAAGGTCGAGCGCTCCGATATCGTCAAGGACCGGTTGGAAGAGGTCGTCGCAAATGTGCGCAACGCGCTGCGCGGCGCCGGCATCCGCTATACCGGGCTGACCGGCAACGGCCAGATCGTCACGGTACGGATCACCGATCCGGCCGAGACCAACAAGGCGGTAGATCTCCTCAAGCCTTTGACGGCGGCCGGCGGAAAGTCGGGACCGGATGTCGCGTTGCAGCAGGGCGCCGAAGGGCAGCTTTCGCTGCAGATTTCCGATGCAAGCATCACTGCCGATGTTGCCTCCGCACAGACCCGGTCGCTCGATATCGTCAGCCGCCGCATCGCGGGCTTTGGCTACGAAAATTTCATCGTCCGTGCCGATGGCGCCGACCGGATCGTCGTGCAAGTGCTGGGATCGGTCGATGCGGAGCGATTGAAGAACCTCCTCAACCAGCCGGCCAAGCTTTCCTTTCATCTGATCGACGAAAGCATGTCCGGGCAGGAGGCGCTGAGCGGCCGCTGGCCGGTGACATCCGAAGTCCTCTATTCGCTCGACGATCCGCCGGTTCCCTATCTCGTCGACCGCACGGCTTTTGCCACTGCCGGCAATATGGCGGATATCGAGCCGGTCATAGACCCGCAGACGCAGGACACCTCTATCGCCTATCGTCTCGATGCGGAAGGCACCGCGCGGCTGGCTCAGGTGACGGGGCAGAATGTCGGCAAGCATCTTGCCATCGTCTTTGACGACCAGGTGATGTCGGCGCCGGTCATCGAGGCGCCAATCACCGGCGGCGAGGGCCGGATTTCGGCCAATTTCTCCGAGGATGGCGTTCGCGATCTTGCGGTGATGCTGCGCGCCGGTGCTTTGCCGGCGACGCTGACGAGCGTCGAGGAGCGCAGCGTCAGCCCGGGTTTCGGCGCCGAATCCATCTTCTCCGGTCTCATTGCCGGTCTCGTGGCCGTCGTGCTGGTGGCGGCGCTGATGATCGCGCTCTATCGCATTCTCGGGGTCATCGCCGTCGTCTCGCTCTTCTTCAATCTGATCCTCATCGTTGCAGCGCTCAGCCTTGCCGGCGCGACGCTGACCTTGCCCGGCATTGCCGGCATCGTCCTGATCGTCGGCATGGCGGTCGATTCGAACGTGCTGATCTACGAGCGCATCCGCGAAGAGGAAAAGACCGCCCATTCCTTCGCCGAGGCCGTCAGCCGCGGGTTTTCTCGCGCATTCGCAACGATCATCGATGCGAATGTCACGATCTTCATCGCTGCCGTCATCCTCTTCTTCCTCGGCAGCGAATCCATCCGCGGTTTCGCGGTGACGCTGGCGGTCGGCATTCTCAGTACCGTCTTCACGGCTTTCACGCTGACGCGCTCGATCGTCGCCATCTGGCTGCGGAAGCGCCATCCCCGGCATCTGCCGAAGAGCGTGCTGACGCATCTCTTCGAACACGCCAATATTCGCTTCATGGGGATCCGCCGCTATGTCTTCACGACATCGGCGGTCGTCTCGCTGATCGCCATGGCCGCCTTCGCCACGGTCGGCATCCATCTCGGCATCGATTTCACCGGCGGCTCGCTGATCGAAGTGACGGCGAAGCAGGGCAATGCCGACATTGCCGATCTCAGGTCGCGCCTCAATGATCTCAATCTGGGAGAGGTGCAGGTGGAGCCCACGGGCGGGCCGGCGAACGCACGGATTCGCATCGAGTCCCAGGGCGGCGGCGAGAATGCCGAGCAGTCGGCGGCGACGCTGGTGCGCGGCGAGCTCGAGGCGGATTACGATTTCCGCCGCGTCGAGGTGGTCGGCCCCGCCATTTCAGGCGAATTGACGATGATGGCGACGCTGGGCGTGCTGGCGGCCCTTGCGGCGATCCTGATCTACATCTGGATCCGCTTCGAATGGCAGTTCGCCGTCGGCGCCATCGTCGCGACGCTGCACGACGTCATCATCATGCTCGGTCTCTTCGTGCTGACCGGCATCGAGTTCAACCTGACGAGCATCGCCGCCGTGCTCACCGTCGTCGGCTACTCCCTGAACGACACGGTCGTCGTCTATGACCGCATGCGCGAAAATCTCCAGCGCTACAGGAAGATGCCGCTGCCGATCCTGATCGATGCCTCGATCAATCAGACGCTGTCGCGCACCATCCTGACGGCGGCGACGACGCTGCTCGCCTTGCTGGCTCTGTGCCTCTTCGGCGGCGAAGTCATCCGCTCCTTCTCCTTTGCGATGCTCTTCGGCGTCGCCCTCGGCACCTTCTCTTCGATCTATATCGCCGCTCCCGTATTGATCGTCTTCCGGCTGCGGCCGGAAGCTCCCGATGGAGAAGAGAGCAACAAGACGGATGCTGGTGTAAGATCCGGCACGGTGGTTTGAAAACATGGCAAAAGGCATAGAAATCCGCGCGGCGCATTTTCCCGGCCGCGCACCGATCGATACCTACGGCAATGGCGGTTTCCGCTTTGCCGACATGTCGCATCGCGGCTCGATCCTTTGCCTGCCCTCCGGCATTTACGGCTGGGACATGGATATGTCGAAGCCGCTATCGACTGAAAATTTCCGCCGCGTGCTGGATGAGGCTGATGATATCGAGGTTCTGCTGGTCGGCACCGGAACCGAGCTCCGCCGTCTGCCCGAGGAGTTGAAGCAGGCGCTGAAGGCGCGCGGCATATCCTCCGATCCGATGAGCACGGGTGCTGCGGTCCGCACCTTCAACATCATGCTCTCGGAGCAGCGCGCCGTCGCCGCGGCATTGATTGCGGTCTGACGATGACGGAAACCAATATGGCGACGAACCAGGACATCTGCCTGGCGATGCTGCGCGACAATGATCGCGACCGCTATCTTGCCTGTCTTCTCTCGCCGGAGGAAAAGCGCGGCGCGCTTGCAGCCCTTTACGCCTTCAATGCCGAGCTTGCCCGCGTCCGCGATCTCGTGCACGAACCGCTGCCCGGCGAGGTGCGTATGCAATATTGGCGCGACCTGCTGGAAGGCAGCGCGCATGGTTCGACGGCGGCCAATCCCGTTGCCGCGGGCCTTCTGAGCGCGATCGAAACGCATCGGCTGCCGCGCAAGACGCTGATCGACATGATCGAGGCGCGCACTTTCGATCTCTACGACGATCCGATGGAAACGCGTCTTTCGCTTGAAGGTTATGCCGGCGAGACCGCGTCCGCCCTGATCCAGCTCGCAAGCCTCGTGTTGTCGCCGGAGGCGGCCGCCCGATCGGCCGACGCCGCCGGCCATGCCGGTGTCGCCCAGGCGGTCGCCGGCCTGCTGCTGCTGATGCCGCTGCATCGCCGCCGCGGCCAGGTCTATATTCCGCTGCAGATCCTTTCGGCGACCGGGCTCGACCGCGACGCCTTTCTCGCCGGCGAAGACAGGCCGCGGATCTCTGCCGCCATCGAAGCCTTTTGCGGCCTCGGTAGGGAGCATCTGGAGAAGGCAAGGAAGGCAGGTCCGATTGCGCCGGCCGTCTTTCCGGCCTTCCTGCCGGCCACGCTCGCCGAGCCCGTGCTCCTCATGGCGCAGAAGCGCGGCGCCTTGCTGTTCGATCGGCCGCTGCAGCCGCCGCAATGGCGCCGCCAGCTCCGCATGGCGCTCTCTGCAGCCCGCAGAAAAATCTGACAGCGGTCAAACTCGCGCAAGTCTCGCGCGTTACAAGGCTTAACCTCTACCCTTATGAACGGAGACTCGGCGTGGGCTTTATCGTCTGGTGCGTTCTTTTCGCCATCGTCATTCTATTTGCCTTCGTGGCAACGCGCATGGCTGCGCAGAACAAGGAAGACGGCCTGCACGACACGGGCCTCGCCATCATAGAATTCGGCCGCGCCTTTCCGAACGAGGCGATCCGCCAGCTGCAGGCGACGCAAAACGGCCAGGCGATCTTCGTGCGCCTGCATGACAACAAGGCAGGCATCATGCGCAACATGTCGCGTCATTTCGCCTGCCATCTGATCGAGCCCGGCCGCGTGCGCGTCGTCAGTTCGCCGACGGGCAGGGGGCTGGTGATCGATTTCCTCGATGCGCCCCACCACAACGGCGATTTCGAATTCGCCTCCGCCAAGGAAGCCTCCGAAGTTGCGCTCTGGCTGCTTGGCAACTACATCGCTGAGCCGGATAAGGACCTGCCATCCGGCAATACTTCCGCAGCCAACAAGCAGTAGAGGCGCCGCTCAGGCACTTTCGGCAAGCGGCGAGGTCTGGCCGAGCCAGGCGGCGCAGTCGGCAAGAGCGCGGCGCGCGATCAGCTGGCGCTTCATGATCGTCTTGTCCTTGCCGCGGAAACGTTTGACGCCCTCGGGCTTGACGATCGAACCGGGCTGAAGCTCCGGAAACAGACCGAAATTGATGTTCATCGGCTGGAACGAGCGTTTGCCCGGTTCCTCGTCGGTAACGAGGTGCCCGCCGGTGATGTGGCCGAGCAGCGATCCGAGCGCCGTTGTAACAGGCGGCAGCGAGATCGCCTCGCCCTTGCGTTCGGCGGCGGCAAAACGGCCGGCCAGCAGGCCGACGCTGGCGCTTTCGACATAGCCCTCGCAGCCGGTGATCTGGCCGGCGAAACGCAAGCCCGGTCGTGATTTCAGCGTCAGCGACGGATCGAGCAGGGTGGGCGAGTTGATGTAGGTATTGCGGTGCAGACCGCCGAGGCGGGCAAACTCCGCATTTTCCAGCCCCGGGATCAGCCGGAAGATTTCCGCCTGCGCGCCGTATTTCAGCTTCGTCTGGAAGCCGACCATATTGTAGAGCGTGCCGAGCGCATTGTCCTGGCGCAGCTGCACGACGGCATAGGCCTTGACCGTGGGATTATGTGCGTTGGTCAGCCCCATCGGCTTCATCGGGCCGTGGCGCAGCGTCTCGCGGCCGCGTTCGGCCATCACCTCGATCGGCAGGCAGCCGTCGAAATAGGGCGTGCCCTCCCATTCCTTGAAGCCGACCGTGTCGCCCGCGATCAGCGCGTCGACGAAGGCATTGTACTGCGCCTCGTCCATCGGGCAATTGATGTAGTCCTTGCCCGTGCCGCCGGGGCCGACCTTGTCGTAGCGCGACTGATACCAGCAGATATCCATGTCGATGCTCTCGCGGTAGACGATCGGAGCGATGGCATCGAAGAAGGCGAGCGAATCCTCGCCGGTTTCCGCCTGGATGGCCGCTGCGAGCGAGGGCGCCGTCAGCGGGCCGGTGGCGACGATGGCAAGATCCCAATCGCGCGGCGGCAGGCCGGTGATTTCCTCGCGCACGACGGTGATGAGGGGGTGGTCGTGGATTGCCTTGGTCACGGCGTCGGAAAAGCCGTCGCGATCGACGGCGAGCGCGCCGCCGGCCGGCACCTGATGCCGATCGGCCGCGGCCATGATCAGCGAACCCGCCATGCGCATCTCGGCATGGATGACGCCGACGGCATTGCTGGTCGCATCGTCTGAGCGGAAGGAATTGGAGCAGACCAGTTCGGCAAGGCCGTCGGTCTTGTGCGCATCCGTGCCGCGCACGCCGCGCATCTCATGCAGGATGACAGGAACGCCGGAATTGGCGATCTGCCAGGCGGCTTCCGAACCGGCAAGCCCGCCGCCGACGACATGGATAGGCGAATAGGAAGAGATCGTGTTCATCCCGGGCTGATATCATGTCGGCAGATGCGATCCAACACCCCGGAATCAAAAACGGCGCCCTGATGGCGCCGTCTTGGAAGCATCACGCTTGTTATCCCGCGATTAGCGGAACGAGCGGGATGCGATATTGCGGATGTCGTAGCGGCTGACGCCGATGTCGGACAGGGTCTGGTTCGAGAGGCTGCCGAGTTCGTTGAGTGTACGGCGGTAGCTGAGCCAGCTCTTTGCAATGCGGATCGGGTTCATTGTGATCTTCCTCGAACAAATGTCCGCTTGACGGCGGGATCGCCTGTCTCTCTGCGGTTGATGTTTATATAGGCGATCTGAGGCCGATTGTGCAGTGCAAATAAAAGGCGTCTGCCATGCAATTGTGCACGATGATGCTCGTGAATTAAGCGGTGAATATTTTTTGAGCGGGCTAACAATGCCGAAGATCACGCAACCGAAGCGCTAAGGACTAGAGGACAAAAGAAAACGCCCGCTGCGATGCAGCGGGCGTTTCGATCGAGAACGATCCTGCCTGGGAGGAAGCAGATCGCCTTGAATTAACGCGAAGAAGCTTCGCGGGCGACGCGATGGATGTCCGACCGGTCGATGCCGAGGTCGTGCAATTCGCGGTTGGTCATGCGGCCAAGTTCCGTGACGGTCTGACGATACTTGCGCCAGTTATTGAAAGAGCGAGTGATGTTCATGTTAGGCCCCTTTCCGAGGGTTTCATCTGCCAGCAGCCACCCATCGGCGCTGACTTCTATTTGATGGCTGGAATATATGTTGCGGCGCGAAAGAGGAAAACTGCCAAGTTTTCAGATCACCTATGCGGCATACGCATTGCTTTCCGAGTGTTTGACACGATCTCACCCATTTCTGGTCAACGATTAGGCAGAATGACTCTTTCGAGAAAGCCCTGCTTCGGTGCGCTGAAAAGGATGTCGTTGCCGCAAGGGCCGGCCCATCCGGCTCGATCCTCCTCGCTTAGGCGGCAGTTGGCCGCCGGCGAACCTTATCATCCGACCGAACCGCCTGGCGCCATAACCTGACGCTGCGATCTGCCTGACACCGCGCCTTCGGGCTTGCGCCTGTTTTGGCTCAGCATTTCCCAAATAAAACGCCCGCCGGGGGAGGATCCGGCGGGCGCATTAAAGTGACTGGCAACTGGGAGGAGGAGTTGTTGCCAGTCTATCGCAGCGCGCTTGGGAGGAGGAGTGCGCGGCTGCGAATCTCGTCACGGAACAAGTGATCCGCGGGCATTCCGGCAAAACCGGGCCGGGTCGCCATCCCCGTGCTTCGATGACTCTTAAATAGTATGACTAATGAGTCTTTTGCAGTGCAATAAATTCATGAGGGATATGCGCTCTGTGCATGCCTCTCCGAAGCTGCGCCTATATTAGCAATACTGGCGTTAGCGGCCGGTTAATATTCGCCCCAATTTAAACCAATGAGGAATTTGCATATTTGCCGCAAGGACGTTTGCGAAGCCTCACGCTGCGTTTATAACGATGGAAGCCGCGACGCCCTGTTGAGCGTCGCGGAAATGAGGGGTGGAACATGTATCGCGGCAGACTGCAGCGTGATCTCTCGCTCTGGGTAGGCAAGGGCCTGCTTGGAGAGCAAACGGCAGCCGCACTTCTCGCCGAATATGACAGCCGCCCGGCGAGCTTCAGCCTTGGCCGGGTCCTGATGGCGCTGGCGGCCGTGCTGCTTGCCGCGGCCGTCCTGCTGGTCGTCGCGTCCAACTGGGAGGCCATCCCGCGTCCGGTGCGCGTCGGCGCCATCCTTGCTTTGATCTGGGCCGTGCACATCGCCGCCGCCTTGATGCTCGCCCGCGGCGCATCGGCAGCGGCGAGCGGCTTGCTGGTTATCGGCGCGATGAGCTTCGGCGGGGCAATCTCGCTGGTCGGGCAGATGTATCACCTTTCCGGCGACCAGCAGACGGTGATGTATTTCTGGTTCGCGATCGCAACGGTCTCGGCGATCCTGTTCCGTTCGGGCGCGGTGGTCGTCGTCGCGGGCTTCCTTTCCTGGGCGTCCTTTGCCGTTTATCTCCAGGGCAACGACAATCATTGGATCGGGCTCGATCCCTGGATGGCGCCGGTCATGGGGGCGATCGTCATCGGGCTGGTGCGTTACACCGGCGCCGAGCGTGCACGCCATCTGGCCTATCTGCTGCTGATCGGCTGGCTCGCCTGGCTCTATACTCTTCATGAGGAAATCACCGTGGCGCTCGCCTTCGCGATCGGCGGCATGGTGGGCGTCGTTCTGACGGCGGCGCCGATGACCCAGATCGCCTATCTCGTCAGGAGCGCCGGGGCGGCTCCGGCCTTCTACAGCTTCCTCGTCTCCGCGATCGGCTTTCTGTTGCTGCATATCGAAATCGAGAGCGGCTGGCGTCTGGCGGTGCTCGGTGTGGTGACTCTCGCCGCTTCCATCCTGGCGATCGTTCTGCATGGCAGAGACAACGGCGCCGTCCGCTATCTCGCCTATGTGACCTTTGCAGCCGAGATGCTCTATCTCGCCTCCGTCACCATCGGCTCGATTCTCGGCACGTCGAGCCTCTTCCTCTTCTCCGGCCTCGTGGTGGCTCTGGTGGCCTGGATCGTCATCCGTCTCGAACGGCGCTTTTCCGCTCATGCACGGGAGGAGCACGCATGAACGCGTTCATGGCAAGGCTGCAGTCGGGCAGGGGCTATCTGATTTCGGCAATCGTGATCGCCGGTCTGCAGACGCTGATCCTCGGCACGATCATTCAGAGCCGGGCTTCGATCCTCCGCGACGGTGCCGAGGTGCTCTTGAAGACGGCTCCCGTCGATCCGCGCGATTTCCTGCGCGGCGATTATGTCGTCTTGAACTACGACATTTCCTCCGTGCCGGTGCAGACCATTGCCGGCGGCATTCCTGCAGAGCCCGGGGAGCGCACCTTGTGGGTGCGGCTGAAGAAGCAGCAGGACGGCTTCTGGACAATCGTCGAATCGTCCTTCCAGGCGCTGCCGCCGCAGCCGGAGACCGTGATCCTGCGCAGCCAGCCTTTCTATAGCAGCGGACCGAGCGCCGTTGAAAACATCCGCGTCGAATACGGCATCGAGCGCTACTACGTTCCCGAAGGCGAGGGCAAGCCTATCGAAGAGGCGCGCAATGACGGCAATGTCGCCATATCGGTGCGTGTCTCGCCGTCGGGAAGCGCGCAGATCCGCAGCCTGCTCGTCGATGGCAAGCCGGTTTACGAAGAGCCGCTTTACTGATCCCGGAAGGCTGCAGATCCCCTGTCATTTGCCGTTCATTTTTTCTTTGCCTCGACCAAATCGGGTGATATAGAGACGCCGCGCTCCGGAAGGCCTCATGCGCAGGCATAGGCATGCGGTTCTGTGAACGCGGGTATGGTGAAATTGGTAGACACGCCAGATTTAGGTTCTGGTGCCGCAAGGCGTGGGAGTTCAAGTCTCTCTACCCGCACCAGGCTGTATGCAGGGGGAGACTAAGAATTTAGTTCCCTGATACCCGGAAGCGAGTGCCGTTCCCCCTTGGGTGGAATGATGCAGGAATTGGGAAAAGCCACGCGCGGCACGCTGCCGGCGTCGTGCTCATAGAAACGAACGGCGTCTGGGCACGGCCGCCACGACATGAAGGTAGGAAGACATGCAGGTTATCGAAACGCTCGCTCAAGGGCTGAAGCGCGAAATCAAGGTCGTTATCCCGGCCAAGGACATGGAAGACAAGATGAATGAGCGTCTTGCCGATGTGAAGGACAAGATCCGCATCAACGGCTTCCGTCCGGGCAAGGTCCCCGCTGCTCACCTGAAGAAGGTCTATGGCAAGTCGATCATGGCCGAGCTCGTCAACGAGATCGTCCGCGAACAGCCGGCCGCCATCCTGTCCAGCCGCGGCGAGAAGTCGGCCACCCAGCCGGAAATCGCCATGACCGAGGACAAGGACGAAGCCGACAAGATCCTCGCCGCCGAGCAGGATTTCGAATTCACGCTCTCCTACGAAGTGCTGCCGCCGATCGAACTGAAGTCCGTCAAGGGCGTCAAGGTCACGCGCGAAGTCATCGACATCTCGGATGACGAAGTCAACGAGCAGGTCCTCAAGGTCGCCGAAAGCGCCCGCTCTTACGAAAGCAAGACCGGCAAGGCTGCCAATGGCGACCGCATCACCATGGATTACGTCGGCAAGGTCGACGGCGAAGCCTTCGAAGGCGGCACCGATCAGGGCGCCGAGCTGGTGATCGGTTCCGGCCGCTTCATCCCGGGCTTCGAAGACCAGCTCGTCGGCGTCAAGGCCGGCGAGGAAAAGACCATCACCGTAACCTTCCCGGCCGATTATCCGGCCAAGAACCTCGCCGGCAAGGAAGCGACCTTCGACATCACGGTCAAGGACGTTGCAGCGCCTGGCAAGGTTGAGATCAACGACGAACTCGCTTCCAAGCTCGGCGTCGAATCCGCCGATCGCCTGAAGGAAATCGTCCGTGGCCAGATCGAATCGCAGTACGGCTCGCTGACCCGCCAGAAGCTGAAGCGCCAGATCCTCGACCAGCTCGACGAGATGTACAAGTTCGAGACCCCGGCTTCGCTCGTCGATGCCGAGTACAACGGCATCTGGAGCCAGGTGAACAACGACCTCGCTCAGTCCGGCAAGACCTTCGAAGACGAAGACACGACCGAAGAGAAGGCGCGTGAGGAATACAAGACGCTCGCCGAGCGTCGCGTTCGCCTCGGCCTCGTTCTCTCCGAAATCGGCGAAAAGGCCGGCGTCGAAGTGACCGAAGACGAGATGCAGCGCGCTATCTACGATCAGCTGCGCCAGTATCCGGGCCAGGAAAAGCAGATCCTCGAATTCTTCCGCAGCCAGCCGGGCGCCGCCGCTTCGATCCGCGCGCCGATCTTCGAAGAGAAGGTCATCGACCATCTGCTGACCGAAATCGACGTCACCGACAAGAAGGTGACCAAGGAAGAGCTGCTCGCCGAGGAAGAAGGCGAAGCCAAGGCTGAGACCAAGAAGGCCGCTCCGAAGAAGAAGGCTGCCGCCAAGACCGAAGCTGCCGACGCCGGCGAAGGCGAGGAAGCCGCCGCCCCGAAGAAGAAGGCCGCTCCGAAGAAGAAGGCAGCCGACGAAAGCGCCGAATAATCGCTTTCCGGTTCTGAAGTTTGAAAGGCCCCGCCATTGCGCGGGGCCTTTTGCTTTTCGGGCCACCCGGGCGGTTCATGGTGTTGTCTTCATCCGCGGCAACAAATAGTTGCAATGAGCCATCATTCGATGCAGATTTTGCTGGTGGTAGGAGGGACCAGAAAATGACTGCAAAGCACGACATGAAGAAGCTGGTGGAGGAAATCTATGCTGTGCGTGATCGGGGCGATGTCGAGGGCACGCTGGCGCTGATCGGCGATGATTGCACCTTTCGGATGGCCGGCAGTACACGGTTGGCGCCGTTTTCGACCGAGTTAGGCGGGGAGGCCTTTCGTGAGGTGATAACACAGCTCATCACTGTGTGGGACCTATCCAAAATCAAGACAGCCGGCATCTATGTGGACGAGGACGAGCATGTGGTCTTCGCCCATCGCGAAGGTGAGGTCAGGCATATCCCGTCGGGCGCGAGCTTCCATACGGAGTTCGTCGACCAGATTCATTTCAGCGGTGGGAAACCGGTCAAGATCGTCGAATTTGTCGACACGCTGCAGGTGGCCGAGACGACCCAGATCATCCAGCTCGCTTAAACGCTCATCATAGTCGGAGCCTTCAGGCTTCGACTATGATGCCGACCATGATTTCTGTGCGACAACGCCTCAGCCGTCTTTGCGCGAATTGCAGCTCAATTCGCGCCGCGTGTCAGTTGTGCGACTTTCCTGACATGGCTGACGGCTGCGGTGCCGCCCGATGTTTTGGTGAAGAGGCTGAGCGTCTCCTCCTCGTCATCGGCGACCGGCGTCAGCGCCTTGTCCATATAGGTCTTCGACTTCGCATCCCGTGAGATCAGGAACGCCGAGACTGTCAGGCCGATGATCGTGCGGGCGAGCGAGACGTGCTTGGTGAAGGTTTCCCAGGCAAAGCGCGGCCAGAAGACCAGCGGATGTTCGCGCGGCAGTTCCGGACGCCGCTCCGATGGCGTCTTCAGGCGCAGGAGGCCGCTCTGCAGCGGATGCACGTTCTCCAGCGGCACGGTGGTTGCGAAGGAGACCAGAACCTTGACCAGCCTTGCCAGCGGGACCCCGGTCGCTACGGCGCGGCGCAGCAGCGTCTTCATGTGAGCAGGCGAATAATAGAGCGACCAGGCCTCATGGTAGATGTCTTCCCACTCCTGCTTGCCCATCTTTGGATGCGCAGTGCAGACATGCTCGACATCGTAGATGTTGAGATCGCCGTTCATCTCGACACCCTTCTTCCATAGAACCTGATGGTCCTCGGAGCCGGGCAGCGGCGTCAGGATGAAGAATTCGATGACGTCGAGCGGCAGCTCTTCCTGAATGATCGCGATGTCGCGGCGGATCGATTCCGGCGTATCGGCCGGAAAGCCCAGTATATAGCCGGCGAGCGTCATGATGCCCTGCGCCTTCCAGGCGAGCAGCATCTTGCGGTATTCGGTGATCTTGTTCTGGTTCTTCTTGGCCGCCGTCAGATTGTCGGGATTGACGTTTTCGAGGCCGATGAAGACGCGGGTGACGCCGGCCCGCTTGGATTTCTCGATGAAGTTGGGGATTTTGTGGCAGAGCGTATCGACCTGGATCATCAGGCCGAGCGGAATGCCGTCGCGTTCCTTGAGCTCGATCAGCCGGTCGAAGATCGCTTCCCAATCCTTGTTGCGGGCGAAATTGTCGTCGGTGATGAAGAATTTGTGGATGCCCTGCGCCCAGTTCATCCGCACCAGCTTTTCGACGTCGTCGGCCGAGCGGAAGCGCGACTTGCGCCCCTGCACGTTGATGATGGTGCAGAACGAACATTGATAGGGACAGCCGCGCCCGGCATCGAAGCTGGTGCTGAGGCCAAGCGTGCGCTGGATATTGTCCTTCGGCAGGAAGGGAACCGGCGTGCCGCCGATGCCGGGAAGGTCGTTCATGAAATTATACAGCGGCTTCAGCTCGCCCCCGGCAGCGTCGCGCAGCACCATGTCCAGCCGCCCTTCGGCCTCGCCGGCAAACATCGAGATGCCCATCTCGCGGCAGGCGTCGAGCCCGACGGCTTGCCCGTCGAGCATCGACAGGCAGCCGGAAACATGGAACCCCCCCATCGAGACCGGCAGGCCGGCATTGCGGAAGGGCCGGGCGATATCGAGCGCGCGCGGATACTGGTTTGACTGGACGCCGACCAGCGCTACCATGCCGAAATTGCCGTGACGCTTGAACTGGGCGAGCAACCGGGCGAAATCGATCCGCGTATTGGTCTCGTCGATCACGGTGATGTCGATGTCGGCATCGGGACCGAGCACCTTTCGCTCGGCGCATTCGGCGGCGATGCCATAGAGGGCCGCAAGCGAATTGGAGGGGATCATCGCCCGCCACCAGCGGATGACGTAACCGTCGTCGTCGTAATGCGACGGCTTGATCAGGATGAGCTGAAAACGCCTGTGCGCTGGCTCCAAGACATGGGACAAGAGTATCTATCTTTCTCTAAAAACCGCTGCCCGGAGGCAAAGCGGATCTGAAGGCGAAATTCAGGCACGGCGTATCAATGTCGTTTGGAGATATAAAGGCGAAGGCATAAGCGTCGCTGCATGCAACCAGTTTCGTGCGACGCACAATCCTTAATATACTACATGATATCGAGCAGCAATGCGCGGTGGTCGGAGACCTCGGGCGCTTCGACCACTTCGAACCTGGCAACCTTCACCTCCGGCGTGACCAGCATGTAGTCGGCAAAGCGGCCCTCCTTTAGATAGTAGGAGGTTCGCGTGTCGACAAGGCCGTTTGCGGTGACGAGATCGGAAAGGCCTAATCGGGCGAGGATCTCAAAGGTCGCGCTGTCGGGCAGCACGTTGAAATCGCCGCAGACCACCAGCCCTTCGTCGCGGGGCCAGACCCGTTCGACGAGGCCGACCAGCGCCGAAGCCTGCTCTTCGCGCGCCGGCGTATCGCCCTTGCCTGCGGGGTCCCGCAGGCCATGCATATGGGCGATCGTCACGGTCGAAGCATGCCGGTGGCTGAAGAGGCGGATGCAATGGGCATTCCGCGGCCGCGGGTGTTGCCCCCAGCCATCGCAGGCATGTTGGCCATGCACGAAATCCAGACCCTGGGCGATGACGGAATATGATTTGCGCACGAAGGTCGCCAATCCGAATTCGGCAGCGATTGTTGTGTCGCCGTCGAAGAGTTCGCCTCTCGATGTCGGGCAGAAGAAACCGTCATGGCCGGGCAGGGCGGCGCTGATTTCTTCGAAAAGGTTGGCGCGCTGCGGCAGTTCCATCCCCGCATCACGATAGATCGACCATCCCGGGGCCGCACAGGGCGCCCGCAGCACTTCCTGCAGGCACAGCACGTCGGGATCGGCCTGCCTGACATAGGCGATCAGGGCCTCGTGCAGCCTGCCGCCCCATGCGTTCAGCGAAATGATCCGCACTGTCCTTCGGCTCCGTTTTTGCGGCCGGATTTAAACGCCGGCACTGCTGCAGGCCCTAAAGCGCGTCGCGATCTTTCAGATTCGCTCCTTGCGCTTTAGGTTTGCTTTCTCGCATGTCTTTGCCGCAAAAGCGCTTCGCTTTGCCGGGAAAACCGCTGCAGACTTTTGCGCGACATACTTCAGAGTTCCGACTTGATGTCGCCCATCCGGTTCCAGGCATCGAGGCCGGCGATCTTGTAGGCTTCGGCCAGCGTCGGATAGTTGAAGGTGTTCTCGACGAAATATTCGACCGTGCCTTTGAGATTGAGCACTGCCTGGCCGATATGCACCAGTTCGGTGGCGCCTTCGCCGACGATATGCACGCCGAGCAGGCGGCGCGTCTTCAGCGAGAAGATCAGCTTCAGAAGCCCGGTATCGAGGCCCATGATGTGGCCGCGCGAGGTTTCGCGGAAGCGGGCGATGCCGCATTCATAGGGAATGCCGCGCTCCTTCATCTCCTCTTCGGTCAGGCCGCATGTCGAAATCTCCGGCACGGCATAGATGCCGTAAGGGAAATATTTCTGCGGCTCCTTGGCGACCGCGCCGATCGCGACGCGGGCGGCGATGCGGCCCTGTTCCATCGAGGTCGAGGCGAGGCTCGGAAAGCCGACGACATCGCCGGCGGCGTAGACATTCGGCACCGAGGTCTGGAACGTCTCCGGATTGACCTTCAGGCGGCCGCGGCTGTCTGCATCGAGGCCAATGGCCTCAAGGTTGAGCGTATCGGTCGCGCCCATGCGTCCAGCGGCAAAAAGCACCATGTCGGTCACGAGGTGGCGGCCGTTGTCGAGCGTCAGCTGGACCTTGCCGGTGTCCAGCCGCTCGACCTTATCGGCCTTCGTGCCGAGCAGCAGCTTCATGTTGCGGTCGCGCAGCTGATAGGTGAAATCCTCGATGATTTCCTTGTCGATGAAGTCGAGCATGGTCGACTTCGGATCGATGACGGTCACCGCAGTATCCAGCGCCGAAAAGATCGTTGCATATTCGATGCCGATAACGCCGGCGCCGATGACAATCATCGTGCGCGGCAGTTCTTCGATATCGAGCAGCTCGTCGCTGTCGAGAACGGTCTTGCCGTCGAAGGGCATGTAATCGGGACGGAAAGGCTTGGTGCCGACCGCGAGCAGAATGCTGGCGCCGCTGACCTGGGTAATTTCGCCGTCATCCTTGACGACCTGGAGCGTCGACGCATCGACGAAGCTCGCCCTGCCGCGCATGTGGTGCACACGATTGCGGGCGAACTGATGCTCGAGCACTTCCACTTCATGGTTGAGCGTAATCAGCAGACGGCGGCGTAGATCTTCGGCGCTGATCTCCTGCTTGACGCGATAGGATCGGCCATAGAAGCCGCGCTCGCGCCAGCCGGAAAGGTTGAGCGCCGTCTCGCGCAGCGTCTTCGAGGGGATCGTGCCGGTATGGACGGACACGCCGCCGACGCGTTTGCCCTGCTCGATGACGAGCACCTTCTTGCCGAGTTTCGCAGCCTGGATCGCGCCGCGGCGCCCCGCGGGACCGCTACCCACCACAACGAGATCGTACTGAAACATTCTCTAGCCCCGGATTGGAAATGGAATCATTTTGCGACAAAAATGTCGCTCCTCTATCGGTAGCCGGTCAATGTTACAGATTGTTTTACAGCTGCCGATTCAGCCGGACTGTGCTTTTTAGATCAGCTTAAGCCTTTGGCTGACATGGCCGTCCTTGCCGATGATGATGTGGTCGCGGACGATGATATCAAGTGCCTTCGCCGCGTCGATGATCACCTTCGTCATATCGATGTCCGTGCGCGACGGCTGTTCATGCGCGGGTGATGTAGTCCGCGGAAATATCGCCCACCCTGGTAACGCCGAGCAGCGCCATATTGCTATGCAGTTCCGTCTTCAGGATGTCTGACGCTTTGAGCACGCCTGGTAGCCCCGCGACGGCTGCAGCATAAAGAAACGGCCTGCCCACGAACACGAAGCAGGCCCCTAGCGCCAGCGCCTTCATGATATCCGTTCCACGCCTGATGCCGCCATCGACCATGACGGCAATGCTGTCTCCGACACGCTCCGCAATCTCCGGAAGGACCTGAAGGGGAGATGCGGTGCCGTCGAGCTGGCGGCCGCCATGATTGGAGACGATCACTCCATTCGCCCCGGTATCGGCCGCCCGCGCCGCATCTTCAGGATGCATGATCCCCTTGACCACGAGCTTGCCGGACCACCTTTTGCGGATCCGCTCCAAATGATCCCAGTTGAGATGATCACGCTTGCCGAAATCCCGCGTCACGCTCTGGGAGATGATCGGCGCGCCCCTTGTGGCATAGGAATTTTCAAAATGCGGAATGCCGTGTCGGGCGATCGTGCGCAGGAAGGTGCCGGCGGTCCAGCGGGGGTGCGAGATGCCCTGCCATGCCAGGCGCAGACCGGGACGCAAAGGCGTCGAAAACCCGGCCCTTACATTGTTTTCGCGATTTGGCAGGGTGGCCACGTCCACGGTCAGCAGGAGCGTGCGGATGCCGGCCGCGGCAACGCGATCGATCAGAGCATCGATACGGTTGGGTTCGCCGGGGAGATAGGCCTGAAACCATGCTTCGGGCGAAGCCGCAGCGATCTCTTCCAGAGGGATGAGTGACGAACCGCTTATGATCATCGGGATTCCCGATCGGTCCGCTCCTTGCGCGAGCACGATGTCACCTCGGTAGGCCATCAGAGCACTGATCCCCATCGGCGCGATGCCGAACGGTGCGGCATAAGTTTTGCCGAAGAGGCTCGTCTCGGTGCTGCGCGTCGAGACGTCCCGAAGGACGCGAGGCCGGAAGGCATAGGCCTGGAAAGCCGCTGCGTTGTGCCGCAGCGACGCGTTGGTTTCGGTCGCGCCGGCGATATAACCGAACAGAGGCTTGGGCAGATGCCGCCGCGCCTTCATTTCAAAGTCGTCGAGGCAGAGCACGTCGCGGCAGAGCCGGGTCGATCGATCAGTGTTACCGCTGGAGATCGTCATGTGCTTTATCTTCTCGGTATTTCCGGCGGGCATTGTGCAGCGAATGGGCGCAGATTGCATACAATCGCGCGCCGCCGACTGCTGTCAACTCCAGCCTTGCTCAATCTTCGCTCGCCTCGAGTGCAAACCTTATCGCGGCTGGACCGTAGCATGTCGGCGACTAGCTCCGAGGGCTTTTCAGATCAGCTTCAGCCCCTTCAGGCTGACATGGCCGTCCTTGCCGATGATGACGTGGTCGTGGACGGTAATGTCGAGCGCCTTGGCGGCTTCGATGATCACCTTGGTCATGTCGATATCGGCGCGTGATGGCGTCGGATCGCCGGACGGGTGGTTGTGCACGAGGATCATCGCCGTTGCCGAAAGCTCGAGCGCGCGTTTGACCACCTCGCGCGGATAGACCGGCGTATGGTCGACCGTGCCGCGGCCCTGCACCTCGTCGGCGATCAGCACGTTGCGCTTGTCGAGGAAGAGGATGCGGAACTGTTCGCGCGTCTCGTGCGCCATGGCGGCATGGCAATATTGGATGACCGAGGACCAGGAAGACAGGATCTGCTTGTTCCTGAGTTCGCTCTTCAGGGTTCGCTGGGCGACGGTGGAGATCAGCTTCAGGTCGAGCGCCACGGCTTCGCCGACACCCTTGACCTCCGTCAGCAGCGACGCCGGCGCGCCGAAGACGCCGGCGAGCGAGCCGAAGCGTTCGATCAGCGCCTTGGCGATCGGTTTGGTGTCGCGCCGCGGGATGAGGCGAAAGAGCAGGAGCTCGAGGATTTCGTAGTCGGCGAGCGCGGTCTCGCCTTGTTCGCGGAAGCGGTCGCGCAACCGCTCGCGATGGCCGTGATAATGCTCCTGGACCGCAAGCGAAGCGGGCAGGGCGGCCTTCGCATTCCCGGCAGGTGGTTTTCCCTGCCGCCCGAAGAACGAGCGTTCATCGGCGGCAACGGGTTCCTCGAAAGGCAGTTCGTCGGAAGAGGGAACAGGCCCTTTCGCCATCAGGTCACCCGCTGAGCGACGGCAGGCCGGGGCGGTCGAGGCCATTGGGCGACAGCGTGAAGATCTCGCAGCCGTTGGCGGTGACGCCGACGGTATGTTCGTACTGCGCCGAAAGCGAGCGGTCGCGGGTCACTGCCGTCCAGCCGTCGGCAAGCACCTTCACATGCGGCCTGCCGAGATTGATCATCGGCTCGATGGTGAAGATCATGCCTTCGCGCAGTTCCGGCCCTTCGTTGGCGCGGCCGTAATGCAGGATATTCGGCGAATCGTGGAACAGCCGGCCGACACCGTGGCCGCAGAAATCACGCACCACCGAGCAGCGCTCGGCCTCTGCATAGGCCTGAATCGCCTCGCCGATCGCGCCGGTGCGGGCGCCCGGCCTGACCGCGGCAATGCCGCGCATCAGCGATTCATAGGTGACTTCGAGCAGCCGTTCGGCCGCGCGCTTGATCGTGCCGACGGGATACATCCGGCTGGAATCGCCGTGCCAGCCGTCGAGCACGAAGGTGACGTCGATATTGACGATATCGCCTTCACGGAGTGGCTTGTCGTTCGGAATGCCATGGCAGACGACGTGGTTGATCGAGGTACAGGTCGATTTGGTGTAGCCGCGATAGTTCAGCGTCGCCGGATAGGCACCGTGATCCATGCCGAAATCGAAGACGAATCGGTCGATGTCATCGGTCACCAGTCCCGGCTTGACGATATCGGCGAGCGCGTCGAGGCAGCGCGCGGTCAGTTGGCACGCCCTGCGCATGCCTTCGAATGCTTCCGAGTCGTAAAGCCGGATGGCGCCCGTATTCTTCGGGGGCGCGGAAGAGGCTTCGATATAGTTCACCATTGCAGGGCCTTAGCAAAGAATATTAGATTTGTTCATAATGCAGCTATGCCGGGTTCGTCCATCGCGATCAACCGCGCGGACGATAATTCTGAACCGATCCGATCCGCCGAGCGCGCGGCTTTCCGCATCCCTTCGAGATCAAATCGCCGGTCCGGCCGGAATATCCACAATCTTCCCAAGGAGATAGGATTGATCGGATGAAATCCCCCAGCTACTCACCGATTGGTGACAGCGGGGAAGGGTCGGTCATGCTGAATGAAGCCGTAGAAATTGAAACTTTGCCTCAAACGGTAGAGCCGGAACGGCGCGTGCGCGACCGCGGCGCCACCGAGCGCGCCATCCTTGCCGCGGCCAAGAGCCTGCTGGCCGAGGAAGGCTTCCAGAATTTCGGCATCAATGCCGTTGCCCGCCGCGCCGGCTGCGACAAGCAGCTGATCTATCGCTATTATGGCGGCCTCGACGGGCTGGTCGAAGCGATCGGCGCCGATCTCGGCAACTGGGTGAGGGATCGCATCCCGGAAGATACCGGCGGCATGTTCCTGCTCACCTATGGCGACCTGATGGAGCGGCTGTCGCTTCTGCTGCTCGACGCTTTGCGGAGCGATCCGCTGATGCGCCGCATCCTCGCCTGGGAAATATCGGAAAACACGGAGCAGGTGAGGCGGCTTTCCGAAGCCCGCTCGAAGGCGCTTGCTCTCTGGCTGGAGCGGATGCGCGGATCGCTGGCGCCGCCGAAGGGCGTGGACACAGCCACCCTCAACGCCGTCATCATTGCCGCGATCCAGCATCTGGTGCTTGCCGGTGCTGCAGGCGGGCAGTGTGCAGGTCTGGCGCTGAAGACGCCCAAGGACTGGGAGAAGGCGGCGACGGCGCTGAAGCGCATCGTGCGCGGCGTCTACGGCTGACAGCTCTTCATCCACAGGGGCGGCCTGCCGCGTTAACCTTAATGAATGGTTTACGTTGCGTGGGGGTGGTTAACCCGACAGTGTGGCGGTCAGCAGAGATGATACGAGTAGAGTGTCGAGTTGACGTCCATGGGAGCCAAAATCGCTAAAGCCTCGTTGCTTGTGACCGCGGTGATGTTCTTCGCAGTCCTGGCGCTGGATATCGCGATTCCCGCGCTGGTGCTGTGCACCATGGCATTGTCGATCTGGCTGGTCTCTCTCGATCTGCCCGTCACGCGCAAGCATGGAGGAGAGGCCGCATGAAGTGGTTTCTGATCTTCTGGGCCGGCCCCATCGTCTTCCTGGGCGGATGGTACTGGCTTTCCTATTACGACATGAACTTCGGCATCTTCATGCTGACGCGGCAGGTCCATGACCTGACCTTCCAGCTCTATGGCGAGGCGCTGGGTGTTCCGCCCGAGACCATTCCGCCGCTCGTTGCCCGCGCGATCGCCGTCGACAGCCTCGTCGTCTTCGCCATTCTCGCCTTCAGAAAGCGCAAGTCGATCATCGCCTGGTGGAGAGCGCGTCAGGCGCTGAATTCGTCCCCAGCAGACCTTGCCAGCAAGGAAAGCCTGTCTAGGGCGCCCTGAAGGATGAAGCTTGCCGCGGCCGAATCGATCCGTTCGGCCCGCTTGGCGCGCGAGACGTCCATTTCGAGCAGCGCCCGTTCCGCCGCAACCGTCGAAAGCCGCTCGTCCCAGTAGACGAAGGGCAGCGCCGTCTTTTGCTCCATATTGCGCACGAAGGCGCGCGTTGCCTGCACACGCGGGCCCGCCGAGCCGTCCATGTTCATCGGCAGGCCGATGACGAAGCCAGCGATCTTTTCGGCTGCGGCAAAGTCCAGCAGCGCCTCAGCATCGATGGTGAACTTGACGCGGCGGATCACCGGGCGCGGCGTGGCGAAACGCCGCCCTAGATCGGACATCGAAAGCCCGATCGTCTTGGTGCCGAGATCGAGGCCCGCGATCGCCTGTCCAGGGGAAAGCGCCTCGGCCATTTCCTCGATCGTCAGCACCGTCATCGCAGTCTCGTCCCGTCAAAAGAAATTGAAGCCGCCGCCGCTTTCCTTTGCAGGCGCATGAGATATGTCCTTACCATCGAAATCAGATTTTGCATCACGTTAGGAGAGATTTCATGAAGATCACCTGGCTCGGCCATTCCGCCTTCCGTATCGAGACCGGCAAGGCGAAGATCCTGCTCGATCCGTTCCTCACCCACAACGCTTCCTTTTCCGGCCAGGATATCAAGGATGTTTCCTCAGGCGTCACTCACATCCTGCTGACGCATGGCCATGGCGACCATGTCGGCGATACCGTGGCGCTCGCCCGAGAAACCGGCGCCGTCGTGCTCGCCAATGCCGATCTTGCCGCATGGCTGGGGTCCAAGGGCGTCGACAGGATCGAGATGGGCAATACCGGCGGCACGATCACGCTCGGCGGTTTCTCCGCAACCTTCACCAATGCGCTGCATTCCTCCGCCCAGATCACCGAGGACGGCGTCTCGCATGCGCTCGGCAACGCCAACGGCCTGATGCTGCATTTCGACGACGAGGCATCGATCTTCGCCATGGGCGACACCGACATCTTTTCCGACATGGCGCTGATCAACGAATTGCATCAGCCCGATATTGGCTTCGTGCCGATCGGCGACCGCTTCACCATGGGCGGCGCGGTGGCCGCACTCGCCTGCCAGCGCTATTTCAGCTTCAAGATGGCGATCCCCTGCCATTACGGCACCTTCCCGATCATCGACCAGACGGCCGATAAATTCGTTGCCGGCATGGAGGGAGCGAAGACCGAAGCGAAGGCGATGAAGCCTGCCGAGAGCCTGTCGATCTGACGAAACCCCGTTGCACAGCGCTAACATGGCCTTTATAGCGGGTAGGAAAAATCCCATCCGGAGAATGCCATGTCCGTCGATCTCGCCACCGTCAAGCGCGTCGCTCGCCTTGCCCGTATTGCCGTCTCCGAGGATGAGGCAAACCGCATGGTCGGCGAATTGAACGGTATCCTCGGCTTCGTCGAGCAGCTCTCCGAAGTCAACGTCGATGGCGTCGAGGCGATGACCTCGGTGACGCCGATGGCGATGAAGAAGCGGGGCGACGAGGTGACCGACGGCAACAAGCCGGCTGACGTCGTCGCCAATGCGCCCGTTACCGACCATAATTTCTTCCTGGTGCCGAAAGTCGTCGAATAAGGCTTCGAACGCCTCTTTCCGACCCCGTTGCCTTTTAAAGATCTGAAGCGAAAACACGATGAGCGAACTCACCAGCCTGACCATTGCCGAAGCCCGCCAGAAGCTGCGCGCCAAGGAAATCACCGCAATCGAACTCACCGAAGCCTATATCTCGGCGATCGACGCGGCCAATGGCCGGCTCAATGCCTATGTGAAAACGACGCCGGATCTCGCCCGCCTCATGGCCCGCAAGTCCGATGAGCGCATCGCTGCCGGCAAGGCGGGCGAGCTCGAAGGCATTCCGCTCGGCATCAAGGATCTCTTCGCCACCGTTGGCGTGCACACTCAGGCTTGCAGCCATATTCTCGATGGGTTCGAGCCGCGTTATGAATCGACGGTGACGCAAAACCTCTGGGATGACGGCGCCGTCATGCTCGGCAAGCTGAACATGGACGAATTCGCCATGGGCTCGTCCAACGAGACCTCCTATTACGGCCCGGTGATCAATCCCTGGCGGGCGGGCGGGTCCAACCAGCAGCTCGTTCCGGGCGGCTCCTCCGGCGGCTCGGCCGCAGCCGTCGCCGCGCATCTCTGCGCCGGCGCCACGGCAACCGACACCGGCGGCTCGATCCGTCAGCCGGCGGCCTTCACCGGAACCGTCGGCATCAAGCCCACTTATGGCCGCTGCTCGCGCTGGGGCACCGTCGCCTTCGCCTCTTCTCTCGATCAGGCAGGCCCGATCGCCCGCGACGTGCGCGATGCCGCAATCCTTCTGAAGTCGATGGCAAGCACCGACGCCAAGGACACGACCTCCGTCGATCTGCCGGTGCCGGACTACGAGGCGGTCCTCGGCCAGTCGCTGAAGGGCATGAAGATCGGCATCCCCAACGAATACCGCGTCGACGGCATGCCCGAGGAGATCGAGACCCTTTGGCGCCGGGGCATCGCCTGGCTGAAGGATGCCGGCGCCGAAATCGTCGACATCTCGCTGCCGCACACGAAATATGCTCTTCCGGCCTATTACATCGTCGCTCCCGCCGAGGCATCCTCGAACCTCGCGCGTTACGACGGCGTGCGCTACGGCCTGCGCGTCGACGGCAAGGATATCGTCGACATGTATGAGAAGACGCGCGCCGCCGGTTTCGGCCAGGAGGTCAAGCGCCGCATCATGATCGGCACCTATGTGCTGTCGGCCGGCTATTATGACGCCTATTACATCCGCGCCCAGAAGGTCCGCACGCTGATCAAGCGCGATTTCGAACTCGCCTTCGACGCCGGTGTCGACGCCATCCTGACGCCGGCCACGCCATCCTCGGCCTTCGGCATCGCCGATGAGAACCTCGCCGCCGATCCGGTGAAGATGTATCTGAACGACATCTTTACGGTGACGGTCAACATGGCCGGCCTGCCGGGCATCGCCGTGCCCGCCGGCCTCGACCAGAAGGGCCTGCCGCTCGGCCTGCAGCTGATCGGCAAGGCCTTCGACGAGGAAACCCTCTTCAAGACCGCCTATGTCATCGAACAGGCGGCCGGCAAGTTCACGCCGGCCAAGTGGTGGTAACGGGTCTCACGATCCGAACAACGACGCCCGCCGACCACGAAACGGTCGGCGCCATCGGCTTCGCCGCCTGGGCCGCAGGCGAGGCCTTCGAGGATTGCTATCGCGATCCCGATGTCATCGCCAAGGTCCGGCAAGAGTTCGCCGCCTTTCCCCATGAGACGAAAGGTGAGATCTTCGTTGCCGAGCGAGCGGGCGATATCGTCGGCTGGGATGCGCGGGAAGATCAACGGAACTATGTGTCCGATCTCTGGGTGCATCCGGATTATCAGGGCAGGGGTGTCGGCCGGGCTCTGCTGTTGTATCTGTGCGAGATGATGGCGGCCGAGGGGCTGGCGACGGTCCGGCTCGACACACATGCCAGGAATGAGCGCGCGATCCGTCTTTACGAACGCTGCGGCTTCAACATCGTCTGGCATGGGATCGAATTTTCCAAGAGCATGGGCGTCGCCCTCGAAAAGGTGCATATGGAGAAGCAATTGGCTGATCGATAGCCGAACCGGGAGAGGGGGTCTTATGGCAAATAATGATCTTGTGCGACTGATCGAGGCAATCGATCGTCTTGCTGCCGCCGGTTTCGCCATGGGGGCGGATTGGCGGGCGGTGCACGATATCTGTCAGCGCCATGAGGGCGAACAGCCGTTTGATTGGGGCCATGCCCTCTGTCATCGCATCGAAGGCGACGACTGGAATGCCGACTACTGGTATCGCCGCGCCGGCAAGATGCGCGGCACGGGTGCGGCGGCCGACGAATGGTCGGCGATGCGGGCGGAATTGTCTGGGAAAGCCTGAGGCTGAGCCCTGACCGCGCCGGTTGGGCGCGATCAGGGTTGGTTGCCCGATTTATCTATTGTCCAGCTGCGACCTGACCAACCTCAGCCCTCTTTCGGTAATCCGGTAGGGTTGGCCGGCTGACGACTTGATTGCCCTCAGCCGCTTCAGCTTGCGGAAGAGGTCGAGGTCGACGCCGGGATAGAGCCAGCCGTCGCGGGTGAAGCAACTGACCGCCTCGATCTTCCTGTCGTCGTCGCGGGTAATTTCGATGCGGCCGCCTTGGGCCATGAGATGCAGGATGCGCTGCTCCGTGCGGGAAATGTCCATATGTTGAGATCCGATATCGCGCCCGGCAGGGCGCACAAAAACGATCTGGCGCTCGATTCGAACGTCAGGGCTTCGTTTTTTTCGGGCCCGTGCGCGCAAGCGAACTTGCGGGCAGGGCCTTTACCGGGTCTCAGGCAGGCTCAACATAAAACACCTCGATAAGCCTTCATATTCAGCCCGGAAAAAGCGGTCAAGGCGGCCTTAGCTCATGAAATCGGTCGAAAACCGCGCTTTCCATGCATCATCCCTTTGGAGGCACTGGTAAATTCCGCGACTCAATGGTCTAGTTGAGAGGTAACGCGGAGGTGTCTTTGATCCACATTCGCAATGCCCGCGACGGGGAAGCGGAACTGTTGAGCGAAATCGGGCTGAGGGCCTGGCAAAGGGCGATGGCGTCGATCGGCGAATCGGACGCGATGATCGACGCAGCGCGCAACGCCTTTCGCAATTTTGTTGAAAATGACTGGCTGACCATCACGGTCGTCGAGCAGAACGGCCAGGTCGCGGGCTGGGCGGCGCGCGAGGGATTGGACGAAACCATCTCGGATTTCTGGATCGATCCCATCTTCACCCGCCAGGGGCTGGGCTCGGCTCTTCTCGAACGCATCGAAAAAGACATTGCCGAGCAGGGTTTCGACAAGGCAGCGATGCAGACCCACTCCGGCAACGCCGAGGCGATCGGCTTTTTCCAGAAGCACGGCTACAGCATCCACTGGCTCTCGGTCGCCTATAGTCCGAAGCTCGACCGCGACGTGCCCTCCGTCGGACTGACGAAACAACTCGTCTCAGACGGCGGCGGATACGGACAGGAATTCTGACGTTTCAACGGCGCCGTCCGCGGGGCAAGCGAGCTATTCGGAGGTGACGCAGAAGTTGTTGCCTTCGGGATCATTCAAGACCGTATAGGTATCCGTCTCACGCACGAAAGTCGCGCCGAGGGATAGGAGCCGTTCCACTTCTTGTCTGCGGTCCGACGCGGCGATATCGAGATGGACACGATTGCGGGCGGGGCGCTCGCCCTGGCGAAGGTGGAAGCACAGGCGTGTTCCGGGGCCATCGACCATCACGGTCGGGTCCGTTTTCGGTGTTAGTCCCATCGCGGCAAGGCGAGCCAGCTCCGCATCGTCATAAGGCATCACCTGGTAGCCATCGAGCGCCGCCGCCCAGAAACGGGCGACACGCGAGGGAATGTCGCAGTCGATGACGATTTCTTTCAGCCTTGCCATGGCGCTTCTAGGACTTGCCGGATCGACGCTGGAAAGCCCGCTCGACGATTGCGCCGCCGAAGGCCGGCAGCAAGGCGAAAAGCATGAGCTGTGCTGTTCCCTGCAGCGTCAACAGGCCGGAAATGAGGAGCGCGGCCAGCACTCCAAGGAGAGCTCCGGCCAGATAGGGCAAATAATCCTTCAATCGAGCCTCCATGTGGTGAGCGCATGAAATCCCAAAAGCATTCTTGGACGAACATAGTGATGAATGCGGCGGCGGCAATCAGGAGGCGATCGAAACTCTTCTCCCTTGGCCGGTGCGGAAAATATAGCGCTCCGACGCAAAGCGGCCTTGGGACTTAGAGGAAATGACCAGCGGCGGCTGCTCTGCAACGCCGCGAAAGCCTTGCACCGGAACGCCATTTCCTTTACCTCACCAGTGGAAAAGAACAGCCTGCAAAGAGCATCAAATGACCCTTGTCGACGTCCGCACGCCCGATCCGAAACGCTTCATCCCCGGCGCGACCGGCGACTGGGAGGTCATCGTCGGCATGGAAGTCCATGCCCAGGTGCTGTCCAATTCGAAGCTCTTCTCCGGCGCCTCGACGGAATTCGGCAAGCCTCAGAATTCGAACGTGTCGCTGGTCGATGCCGCCATGCCCGGCATGCTGCCCGTCATCAACGAGGAATGCGTCAGGCAGGCCGTGCGCACCGGTCTTGGCCTGAAGGCGCAGATCAACAAGCGCTCCGTCTTCGACCGCAAGAACTATTTCTATCCCGACCTGCCGCAGGGCTATCAGATCTCCCAGTACAAGGATCCGATCGTCGGCGAGGGCAAGATCGTCATTTCGCTCGGGCCGGACCGCCAGGGCCAGTTCGAGGACATCGAAATCGGCATCGAGCGCCTGCACCTCGAGCAGGATGCCGGCAAGTCGATGCACGACCAGCATCCGACCATGTCCTATGTCGATCTCAACCGCTCCGGCGTGGCGCTGATGGAGATCGTCTCCAAGCCCGACATGCGCTCCTCCGACGAAGCCAAGGCCTATATGACCAAGCTGCGCTCGATCGTGCGCTATCTCGGCACCTGCGACGGCAACATGGACGAAGGCTCGATGCGCGCCGACGTCAACGTCTCCGTCCGCCGCCCGGGCGAGGCTTTCGGCACGCGTTGCGAGATCAAGAACGTCAACTCCATCCGTTTCATCGGCCAGGCGATCGAATACGAAGCCCGCCGCCAGATCGGCATTCTGGAGGATGGCGGCGAGATCGAGCAGGAAACGCGCCTCTTCGACCCCAACAAGGGCGAGACGCGCTCGATGCGCTCCAAGGAGGATGCGCACGATTATCGTTACTTCCCTGATCCGGATCTGCTGCCGCTCGAATTCGACGATGCCTTCATCAAGACGCTTGAAGCCGACCTGCCGGAACTGCCCGACGACAAGAAGGAGCGCTTCGTGCGCGAACTCGGCCTGTCGGTCTACGACGCCTCCGTGCTCGTCTCGGAAAAGGCGATCGCCGATTATTTCGAGGCGGTAGCGGCAGGCCGCGACGGCAAGACGGCGGCGAACTGGGTCATCAACGATCTGCTCGGCGCGCTGAACCGCACCGGGAAGGATATCGAGCAGACGCCGGTTTCGCCGGCCCAGCTCGGCGCCATCATCGATCTCATCAAGGCAGGCACCATCTCCGGCAAGATCGCCAAGGATCTGTTCGAGATCGTGCTGACCGAGGGCGGCGATCCCACCGAGATCGTCGAATCGCGCGGCATGAAGCAGGTGACGGATACCGGCGCGATCGAAAAGGCCGTGGACGAGATCATTGCCGCCAATCCCGAGCAGGTGGAAAAGGTCAAGGCGAAGCCGACCATGGCGGCATGGTTTGTCGGCCAGGTGATGAAGGCGACGGGCGGCAAGGCCAATCCGCAGGCCGTCCAGGCGCTGGTCAAGGCGAAGCTCGGTATCGAGGAATAAGCGGTGTATTTCGTCCGCACCGCCGGAGAGCGGGACCTGGAAAAGGTGCGCGCTCTTCTGGTGGAGAGTTTTCACGCCACCTATGACGGTCTCCATGGCAAAGCCAGGGTGGACGAGCTGATCGCCCATCTCTTGTCGCCGGCGGCGTTGAAGGCGCGGCTGGCGCGCAAGGATGGCGAATTCCTCGTTGCCGATGACGGCCGCAACATCGGCGGCATGGGCTATGCGGTCATGTCGCAGGAGCTGACGAAAACCGTCATGCTGCATCTGCTCTATGTCAGCCCGGCGCTGCAGCGCCAGGGTATCGGCCGGGATATTTTCGCCGAGCTCGAAACCTGCTTCCCCGATGCGGAGATCATGCGTCTCGAAGTCGAGCCGCGCAATGCGGCGGCGATCGCCTTCTATCAGGCGCACGGCTTCACCGAGGTCGGCCGCAACGACAACAGCGCGCCGGGACAATCCGGCATTCCGTCGCTGATTTTCGAAAAACCGCTCGAAGGCCAATGAGATCGTGACGATCGAGTTGCCCGATGTTCTCGTTCGCAAAGCGCACAGCGGCGATCTGCCGGCCCTCGTGGCGCTGTTTGCCGCCGATGCGCTCGGAGGCCATGGCGATACGACCGATCCGGCGGCCTTTCCCGATTATGCCAAAGCTTTTGCCATCATCGAGGCATCGCCCAACCAGACGCTTTACGTCGCGGAGCGAGGTCGTCGGCACGTTCCAGACGATGGTGACGACCTCTCTGACCGGCCGCGGCTCCTCGGCGATGATCATCGAGGCGGTGCAGACCCGGGCGGACATGCGCGGGCAGGGGATCGGCGCCCTGATGATCGAATTCGCCATCGCCGAGGCAAAAGGCCGCGGTTTGCGGCTGATACAACTGACCTCGAATGTGATCCGCAAGGATGCCCACCGTTTCTATGAAATGCTGGGATTCAAGCCTTCGCATTTGGGCTTCAAGATGGCTTTGAAATGACCTGCTCTTCTCGTGGAATCGCTGGACAATTCGGCTTGGCGACGGCATAAGCAGGAAACGAATGTGGTTTGGCTCGCGTCCCGGCGAGCGCAAGGAAAAGACATGTGGAATCTTCTGGTTCAAACCTTCACCTGGTGGAACAGTCAGACGATAGGCACGCGTTTTGCGACCTGGCGTTTTGGCAAGCGCGTCGGCGAGGATGAATTCGGCAACGTCTATTATGAAGGCGGCATGTCTTCCTATGGCCTGCCGAAGCGCTGGGTGATCTACAAGGGTTATGCCGAAGCCTCCGCGATCCCGGCGGGTTGGCATGGCTGGATGCATCATCGCACCGATGTCCCGCCCTCCAAGGAAAATTATACCGCCAAGGAATGGCAGAGGCCGCACCGCCCGAACCTCACGGGTTCGCCGCAGGCTTACCGCCCGCCGGGCTCCCTTGCCGCTTCGGGCGAGCGGCCGCGCGTTACCGGCGATTATGACGCCTGGACGCCTGGCAACTGAGATGGCTCGACCGGGCGATCCCAAGCCCGGCTTTTGGCCACAATTGACCTTTACCCGCAGGTTGGCTGCGCCTGATCACGGCCATGGTTGAAAATTCTGGAGACGGGTACAATGAAGCTCTTCACGCGGAACCTAGTCCTGCGTGCCGCCGGATCGCTGCTGGCGCTTTCGGCCCTGCTTCCGATGGGGGCGGCAAATGCCGCGCG
Organism: Rhizobium sp. J15; assembly: GCF_002531825.1. Classification (GTDB taxonomy): domain Bacteria; phylum Pseudomonadota; class Alphaproteobacteria; order Rhizobiales; family Rhizobiaceae; genus Rhizobium. The sequence goes on from NZ_NWSX01000029.1 coordinate 51,298, forward strand.
CATCGATAATCCGGTCGCCGTCTTCTCCGGCCTCGACAAGATCACCGGCCGCATCACCACTTTCGATGTTTATGTCAACGAGACGGTACAGTTCGGCGCTCTGCAGGTGACGCCGAAGGCCTGTTACTCGCGCGATCAGGCCGAAGCGCAGAAGATCGACGGCTTCGTCGAGGTCGATGAAATCACCCTCGATCGCAAGATCCGCCGCATCTTCACCGGCTGGATGTTCGCCGACAGCCCCGGCCTCAACGCCGTCGAGCACCCGATCTACGACGTCTGGCTGAAGGACTGCAAGACGACCTCGGACGTCCCGGCGCCAGGTAACGCCAAGGCACCCGCGCGCTGACCATTGTCACCTGGAGGTGACTTGAAAGCGGCGCGGTAAATAGACTCCAGCCAATATTGGAAGCGCGTCGCATGCAACTGATTGATGCGACGCGCCTTGGCCCCAGCCGTAAACATCATGCGTTGGGTGTCTTATTCCTCGTGAAAAGCCCCTTGGCGAAACGGAGCGCACCGGCGAGCGCAACGACGACGAGGATGCCGGCCTTTTTGAAGAAGGCCAGGGCAAGCGCCAGCAGCCCGACTTTCGCAGCAACCTTGGCGCCCGCGCCGGCAGCGATCATTCCCGCCATGCCGTAGGCGGCCATCTTGTCGCCGTCGACATAGTCCGCATAGGCTTTCCCTTTGTCGAACTGCACGAGCTTCGTGACAGTAGGAATGACGCCCTTGATCTCGGGCAGCTGCGCGAGGCCGGCAACGAAATTGAATTGAAGAACACCCTCACGGCCGAGTACGCGCACGGAATAGTTCAGTGTGTGCGGCACTTGCGGATCATCGCCGAACATCAGGTCGCGGGCCCAATGCAAGGCATGCGCGGATGTGTCGTAATGCGGCGGAGAAGCCCAGCCGACAAGCGTGATCTTTTGGAAACCCTGCTTCTCGCGCTCGACGTTGTTTTCCCGGATCGAATCCTTAATATTCTGTAGCAGTTCGTCGTAATTCGTCGTTGCGGCGTCGGCATCCGAGACGTAGCCGTCGGCGCTGTATCCGACGATGGAGCCCCAGGATTCCGCGTCGGTCGGCGCATATTTCGCCGGGAAAATCATGCCGAGCGTGCCTTCGGCCGCTTCCGCCGGATTTCCCCAGATGTCGACGAGCACCTTTTTCGTATCGGCAGGATTGAGATAATAAAAGTCGGCGGGCACGTTCAGCGTCGCCTTCGCTTCGGGCAGCTTGATTGCACCCTGCTGAAAATCGAGCTTTTCCAGCAATGGCTTTTCCGCCTCGGAAAAATCGGTCCGGTTCGGAAACATCTCCTGGTAAGGGCGTGCGCCGGCTTGACCCGTGAACAAAGCGAAAAGGAGCGCCGCAGCAAAATATCGTTTCAAAATTCTATCCCCCGTTGCGTTTCCGAACCTATTCAGATCGGCCAAAAAATCAACGCAGGGCTGAAACGATTGCGCTTAAAACTTCAGGTGTGGCGATTCCATCGCCTCGGCCAGCATGACGGCATAATCGGTCTTCGGAACGTCGATCGCCCCGAATGTCTTCAAATGCTCGGTGGTGAACTGCGTGTCGAGCAGTGTGAAGCCTTTTTCCCGCAATCGGCCGACCAGATGCACGAGGCAGATCTTCGAGGCGTCCGTCCGGCGTGAAAACATGCTTTCGCCGAAGAAGGCCGAGCCGAGCGAGACGCCGTAAAGGCCGCCGACCAGTCCGTCACCGTCCCAGGCTTCGACGGTATGGGCATGGCCCATGTCGAAGAGCGTCGAATAGAGCGATCTGATCGTGCTGTTGATCCAGGTGCTCGGGCGGCCGGATGTTTCCTCCGCGCAAGCCGCGATCACCGAATCGAAATCGTGATCGAAACGGATTTCGAAAGGCTGCCGGCGCACCGTCTTGGCGAGGCTCTTCGACACATGGAAACGATCGAGCGGCAGCACGCCGCGCATCTCCGGTTCGACCCAGAAGATCTCCGGGTCGTCGGCGGATTCGGCCATCGGGAAGAGGCCGATGGAATAGGCGCGCAGGAGGATTTCAGGGGTAATGCCTGGTGACTTCCTGCGCGGTCCTGCCATTCCTGTCCTATGCCGCCGGCGTGTTGGCGAGATGGTGCTCCAGCCAATGGATATCATAGTCGCCGTTGGCGATATCCTGGTTGGAGACGAGTTCCTGGAACAGCGGCAGCGTCGTCTTGATGCCGTCGACGACGAATTCGTCGAGCGCGCGGCGCAGGCGCATCATGCATTCGACGCGGGTGCGGCCGTGCACGATCAACTTGCCGATCAGGCTGTCGTAATAGGGCGGGATCTTGTAGCCCTGATAGGCGCCGGAATCGATGCGCACGCCGAGGCCGCCCGGCGCGTGGAAATGCGTGATCGTGCCGGGCGAGGGCACGAAAGTGCGCGGATCCTCGGCATTGATGCGGCATTCGATGGCATGGCCGGAAAAATGGATCTCGTCCTGCGTTACTGACAGGCCGCCGCCGGAAGCGACGCGGATCTGCTCGTGCACGAGGTCGATGCCGGTGATCGCTTCCGTGATCGGATGCTCCACCTGCAGACGGGTGTTCATTTCGATGAAATAGAACTCGCTGTTTTCATAGAGGAATTCGATCGTGCCGGCGCCGCGATATTTCAGCTTCTTCATGGCGTCGGCGCAGATCTGGCCGATCTTCATGCGCTGTTCGACATTGAGCGCCGGCGAATTCGCCTCTTCCCAGACTTTCTGGTGGCGGCGCTGCAGCGAGCAGTCACGCTCGCCGAGATGGATGGCGTTGCCTTCGCCGTCGCCGAACACCTGGATCTCGATGTGGCGCGGCTTGCCGAGATATTTTTCCATATAGACGGCATCGTTGCCGAAGGCGGCCGCCGCTTCCGTGCGCGCCGTCGACCAGGCTTCGATCAGGTCGGCCTCGCGTTTGGCGACCTTCATGCCGCGTCCGCCGCCGCCGGCCGTCGCCTTGATCAGCACGGGATAGCCGATTTCGGCGGCTGTCCTCAACGCATCCTCTTCCGTCTTCACTTCGCCGTCCGAGCCCGGAACCACGGGGATGCCGAGTTCGAGAGCCGTCGTCTTGGCGGTGATCTTGTCGCCCATGATGCGGATGTGCTCCGCCGTCGGGCCGATGAAGGTGATGCCATGGGCCTCGAGGATATCGGCGAACTTGGCATTCTCCGACAGAAAGCCATAGCCCGGATGCACGGCGTCGGCGCCGGTGATCTCGCAGGCCGCAACGATCTGGTGAATGTTGAGATAGCTCTCGCGCGAGGAAGGCGGGCCGATGCAGACACTTTCGTCGGCAAGGCGCACATGCATGGCATCGGCGTCGGCGGTGGAATGAACCACGACGCAGGCGATGCCGAGTTCCTTGCAGGCCCGGAGCACGCGAAGGGCGATTTCCCCGCGATTGGCGATGAGGATTTTCGAAATCATGGGCATCGGCCTATTCGATGACGACGAGGGCTTGGCCGTATTCGACGGGATGTCCGTCATCGACGAGGATCTCGGTCACCTTGCCGGATTTCGGCGAAGGGATCTGGTTCATGGTCTTCATCGCTTCGATGATGATGAGCGTCTGGCCTTCCTTGACGGTCGCGCCGATCTCGATGAAGGGACGCGCGCCCGGAGCCGGCGCCATGTAGACGGTGCCGACCATCGGCGCATTGACCACATTGGCCGGGTTGCGGCCGGGCGCTGCGGCCGGGGCGGCGGCTGCTGCCGGGGCGGCTGCTACGGCTGCGGGCGCGGCAAAGGCAGGTGCTGCGATCGGCGCCTGGACGTATTGCATCGCACCGGCGCGCGAAACGCGGATGCGCAGGTCGTCCTGCTCGACCTCGATTTCGGTCAGATCCGTGTCGTTGAGGATGTTGGCGAGATCGCGGATCAGTGCCTGATCGATACCCGATTTCTTTTCAGCCATGGTGTTGCCCTGTCTTCTTCTTATGCCGTGATGTTCTTCAGCGCGTGGAGCGCCAGGATGTAGCTGTAAGGCCCGAAGCCGCAGATCACGCCCTTGCATGCCGGCGCGATCATCGACTTGTGGCGGAATTCTTCCCGTGCATGGACGTTCGATATGTGGAGCTCGACGACGGGAATGGAAATAGCGCGGATCGCATCATGCAGCGCAACCGATGTATGCGTGTAGGCGCCCGCATTGATGGCAACCCCGGCGGCCTTTTCGTCCGCCTCATGAAACCAGTCCACAAGCGTGCCTTCGTGGTTGCTCTGGCGGAAGTCGATATCGAAGCCGAGTTCACGGCCGGCGGCCTTGCAGTCCGCCTCGATGTCCTTGAGCGTCTTGCCGCCATAAATGCCGGGCTCTCTTTTACCCAGCATGTTCAGGTTGGGACCGTTCAGGACAAAAATCGTTTGCGTCATCGAATGTTCCGTAAAATGCACGACGGCAACCTATAGACTCCGCGAAGGCCGAATGAAAGCCCTTACGGCTTGGCCGGCAGGAATCGCGCCACATTTGTCCACATGGCTGAAACGCTTCGATTTTGGCGATTTGATGAGAGGCCGGCCGGCGGCCCGCCCGTTCAGCAGGCGGTCTTGCCGCAACTGCGCATGTTCTTGACCTTGGTTTCGAGATCGTCGAGCCCGACTGCACCCGGCACGAGTTCGGTGCCGATCACATAGGAGGGCGTGCCGCTGATGCCGAGGCTGGAGGCGAGCTGGTAGGTCGCCTGAACGATTTCGTCATTCGGGCTCTTCGCCATCTCGGCGCGGAGCTTCTCTTGGCTGACGCCGAGAGAGCCCGCGACCGCGATCGCACTGTCTTCCGAGGCGCGGCCCTCGCTGCTGAGAAGGGCGACGTGGAAATCGGCGTATTTTTCAGGCGCCAGTTTGCGGAAGGCATCCGCCACCTTGTGGGCGGCGACCGAATCCGGCCCCAGGATCGGGAATTCCTTGAGTACGAAGCGGACATTCTTGTCCTTCTTCAGCATCGCCTGCATGTCGGGAAGTGCATGACGGCAATAGCTGCAGTTATAATCGAAGAATTCGACGACGGTGACATCGCCCTTCGGATTGCCGAGGATTACATCGTTCTTCGATTCGAAGATGTCGGCGCTGTTCTCCTCGATCGCCATGTTGGCCTTCACCAGCCGCGCGGCTTCCTGCTTCTTCTGCAGCGCCTCCTGGACATCGAGCATGATCTCCGGATTCTCGATCAGATAATGCTTGATGAATTCGCCGAATTCCTTCTTCTGCTGGTCGTCGAGCGCTGCTGCCGGAAAGGGAAGGGCGATCGATGCGGCAAGCGCCAGTGCGGTGAAGGTTTTCGGGAAGAAGGCCATGATATCCTCGTCATCGGCGGTATGTTCGTCTCCTGATCGAGAAGACCGTCGCCGGGTTAATGGACTTGAATGCGTCGCGTCAAGGTACGGTGCGTTCGGTTCTGCTCAAACAGGAATTTTCATCCGCGCGACGCTATCGCGGGATTGTGATGAGCCGATTATTGCGGCAATTGTCGGGCCGTCATTGAAGAAGCCGAGCGAGAAACGATCTTGTTTTCCATATCGAAACGCAGCGAAGTCGAACCCTTTCACGCCATGGACGTATTGGCGGAGGCGACGAAGCGGCGTGCTGGCGGGCATCCCGTCATCTCCATGGCAGTCGGCCAACCCTCCCATCCCGCGCCTGAGGCTGCTCTCAAAGCTGCGCGCGAAGCGCTTGCCGAAGGGCGGATCGGCTATACGGACGCGCTGGGAACGGCGCGGCTGAAATCGGCGCTTTCCCTCCACTACAAGGATCGGCACGGCCTCGAGATCGATCCGGCGCGTATCGCGGTCACGACAGGTTCCTCGGCCGGTTTCAATCTCGCCTTCCTGTCGCTCTTCGACGCCGGCGATTCGGTGGCGATCGCAAGGCCCGGCTATCCCGCCTATCGCAATATCCTTGGCGCTCTGGGTTTGAAGGTTGTCGAAGTGCCGGTAACGGCCGAGACCCACTTCACGCTCACCCCCGAAAGCCTCGAGGCGGCGCAGAGAGAAAGCGGTGTGAGGCTGAAAGGCGTGCTGCTCGCCAGCCCCGCCAATCCGACCGGCACGGTGACCGGTCGCGACGGGCTGAAAGCGCTTGCGGATTACTGCGCGGCCAACTCCATCGCCTTCATCTCCGATGAAATCTACCATGGGCTGACTTTCGCCGGAGAGGAGGCGAGCGCCCTCGAACTGACGGACGAGGCGATCGTCATCAACTCCTTCTCGAAATATTATTGCATGACCGGCTGGCGAATCGGCTGGATGGTGCTGCCGGAACGCCTGGTCCGGCCGATCGAGCGCGTGGCGCAGAGCCTTTATATCTCGCCGCCCGAACTTTCCCAGATCGCCGCCACTGCCGCTCTCGGCGCGCATCAAGAGCTCGATGGCGTCAAGGCAAGTTATGCCGCAAACCGAAACCTGCTGCTCGACTGCCTGCCGCAGATCGGCCTGGCGCCTGCTTCACCGATGGACGGCGCCTTCTATGCCTATGTCGATATTTCCAGATTCACCAATGACAGCATGGGCTTTGCCAAACGCATGCTCGCTGAAATCAATGTCGCCGCAACGCCGGGCCTGGATTTCGATCCGTTGGAAGGACATCGCACGTTGCGTTTGTCTTACGCGGGCTCGCAAACAGAGATCGCCGAAGCGGTGGAGCGAATAGCAGCCTGGTTGAAGTAGCGCTCAGGCGTAAGGGGCTGCTTGCCCTCCTGGCGGTCAGCTACGTGACGAAAACAACGAGGCGAGCGTCGAGCCTGGCTTGTTGTTCAGCCGCGGCACGACCACGAGCTGCTTGATATCACCGCGCTTGAAGGCGGCCAGAAAGCGCTTGTAATCCTTGAAGGATACGCAGCCGTTGGAATCGCCGTTCTTGCCGAGCATATAGGTGTGGGCAAGCAGGCCGACGCGATCGAAGATGGCGTCCGAGCCCTCGACCGGCGTCAGCCGGATCGCTTCGACGCCATGGAAAAGGCTCTCGCGCATGGTGAGGACATAGGTGTGCGGCGGCGTCGGTCCACGCATCTTCTTGTCGGCGAAGCGCGGCTTGTCGCGCATCTTGCCAAGTCCGGAATGGGCTTCCAGCCGTTCGCCGTTCGGCAGATAGACGGTGCTGTTTTCGATATCGTAGATCGCGACACCTGCGCGCAGTTTCGGCGAGAAGAGCGGCTTGTCGTAGCGTGGTACGGCATCGTCCTCGTCATCTTCGACCGGCGCGTTCGGCTGGGCATAGGCAAGCGCAGGTTCGGCAGAGCGCTGAGCACCCTTGACGGCCGGCGCCGGTTTGCCGACAAGTCCATCAGGACGCGCCATCGGCAGCGGCACCGAACCTGCGTCCGGCGCGAGCACGAGATCGAATGGCTGTTGCTCTTCGGCCTCGGCGACGACGACCGGCGCTGGTTTTTCCTGCGGCTCTGACACCGTCTTGGTGGAGAGTGCCGCCGGCTCGACAGGTGCCGGCGCAATCTGCTTCGGTCCCGCATCGGCAAGTGCGAGCAGGGAAGGAAGTTCGACGGCTGCGACAGTTTCCTTGGAAGGAATGATGATGCGGTCTTCGTTTTCCGCGTCAGTCTCGACCTGCGCAACCTCCGGCGAGGAGGTGACGATATCGTCCTTAGCGAATTTGGCGGTATCGGAGGGCGCGGCGGCAATGGCGACGGCCGGTTCGCCAGCTGCGACGAGCCGATTGTTCTTCGCAAGCGCCAGCGACGCCGTCGCGGCAGCATTGGTCCTTTTTGCATGCGAATGGATGAGATCGGCCGTGAGGGCGACGACCGGCCTGGCGTCGAAGGCCGCCAGGCGATCGGCTTTGCCCACATGGATCAATCGTTCGGGCTTCGTGGCCGGCTTGGGCTTCGGCGCTGATACAAGTTGTGTAAAGCTGTCGGACGGAGAGGCCGGCACGCTCATCGAATGCATCGTCGCAAAGGTCGCGATCAGCCATGTGGAGGTCAGAAGTCCGGCGCCGACGACACCGTAAAGAAAACCGCGAGATCTGCGCGAACGCAGAGCAGATCCGCTAAGAGGGGTGACGTTATCCAACGTCCCGACCGCAAACGCCATACTACACTCGTCTTTCAAACTCGCTACGCAGGCCGGCGGCACTGACTGACTAAACTTCGCCGGGGCCGGTAAAGGCGCAAATGGGCCGAATTTGGACCAAATGCGACTTACCGACTGTTTCGCAAGGATGACGAATTATGGTTTCTAATTTGTTTACGCGCCGCCGCTGTTTTTCTCAGCGTCTCAAAAAGAGATAGATGGCCTTTTCAGGCGCGTTCCATCACGTAGCTTCCCGGGGCTTCCTCGATCGCGTTCAGCGCATCGCCGCCGGGTTTGCGCGCGGGCACGCGTCTGCTGTCTTGCGTCTCGATCCAGGCCTGCCAATGCGGCCACCACGATCCCGGCGTCTCCGTCGCCTGCTCGAGCCAGGTCTCATATTCTCCCTTGGCTGGGCCGCCCGTCCAGTATTGGTACTTCTTCTTATCGGGCGGATTGACGACGCCGGCGATATGTCCCGAGCCGGTGATGACGAATTCCACCTTGCCGCCGAAGAACTGGCTGCCAAGGAAGACGGACTTGGCGGGGGCGATGTGATCCTCGCGGGTGGCGAGATTGTAGATCGGGATTTTCACGTCCTTCAGCGACACGGATTTGCCGTCGAGGATCATCTCATTCTGTGTCAGCGCGTTCCTGAGATAGCAGTTGCGCAGGTAGAAGGCATGATTTGCCGCCGCCATGCGGGTCGAATCGGCGTTCCAGAACAAGAGATCGAAGGGCAGGGGTTCCTGGCCCTTGAGGTAGTTGTTGACGAAGTAAGGCCAGATCAGCTCGGAAGCGCGCAGCATGTTGAAGGCCATCGACATCTTGGTGCCGTCGAGATAGCCGGTTGCCTGCATGTGCTCCTCAAGTGCTGCAAGCTGCTCCTCGTCGACGAAAACCTTGAGGTCGCCGGCATGGGTGAAATCGACCTGGGTGGTGAAGAGCGTGGCGGTCTTGATGCGCTTGTTTTTCTCTTTGGCATGCAGCGCCAGCGTCGCCGCCAAAAGCGTGCCGCCGACGCAATAGCCGACGGCATTGACTTCCTTCTCGCCCGTCGCCTTCTCGATCGTCGCCAGCGCGAAATCGATGCCTTCGCGTGCATAGGCGCCCCAGTCCTTCTCGGCGTGGCGCGCATCCGGGTTCACCCAGGAAATGACGAAGACGCTCTGGCCCTGGTCGACGCACCATTTGATGAAGGATTTCTGCGGGTTGAGATCGAGAATGTAGAATTTGTTGATCCAGGGCGGGCAGATCAGCAGCGGCCGCTTCAGCACGGTTTCCGTCGACGCCTCGTATTGGATGATCTGGCAGATGTCGTTCTGGGCGATCACCTTGCCGGGTGTCAGCGCCATGTCGCGGCCGACGGCGAATTTCGTCATGTCGGTCTGGCGGATGCGCAGATCGCCGTTTCCGGCGGCGATGTCCTCGGCGAGCATCTTCATGCCCCGTACCAGGTTTTCGCCGCTGGTCGCGATCGTCTCGCGATAGAGCTGCGGATTGGTGGCGACGAAATTGGTCGGTGAAAGCGCTGCCGTGATCTGCTTCACATAGAAGCCGGCCTTATGTTTGGTGTGCTCGTCGAGGCCGTCTGTCTCCGACACCATCTTCTCGGCCCAATCGGTCGTGACGAAATAGGCCTGGCGCAGAAAATCGAAGAACGGGTTCTTCTGCCAGTCTTCATCCGCGAAGCGTTTGTCCTTGCGGATGTCGGGCTCAGACGGCGAGGGCTCGCCCTGCATGCGCTGCATCGAGCGCATCCAGATGCCGAAGAACGAGGACATCAGCTGCGTCTGCGCCTCCAGGGTGCGGCGCGGATCGGAAATCCAGTATTCGGTGACCTTGGAGAGTGTTTTGACCATGTCGGTCATCGGATCGACGACGGTGTCGCTGATCTCGCCGCGCTCGCGCGGCGCAAGCCATGCCGAGGCGGCTTTCCCGAGATTTTCGAGCGCCCGGGCGAAATTCATCGTCATGGCCTCTGGATCCTTCAACAGATAAGGATCGAGATCGGTCGCGTCGAAACCGGCTTTGCCGCCATTCTTCTGGCCGCCATTCTCTTGCTTGCTGTCGGTCACCATTTCCTCCGGCGGCAGCACTCTTTTTATCCGTTTGTTGTACATCGTGACCGAACGAGAAAACAAGTTCCACCCGCATCGGCTCGTGCTATTGCTTTGTGGCTGCGACAAATTTAACAGTCGAAGCAGTCAGAACTGGATTTTTGAGGCATGACGAACAAAGGCATCCGGCGCATCGCAACCTTCAACCGCACCGCACTGATCTGCGCCGCGGCGGCGATGGCGCTTGCCGGATGCAATCTGACGGCGGAAGAGAAGGCGGCAGCCGCGGCCAAGCGAGCGGCCCCGACCGCCGTCGTCATGCCGGCCACCAAGGGCGAAGCGGTCGAAGGCGGGCTTGCAAAGTCGCCCGACGGCTATCCGAATTTCGGCGCGCCGCTGACGGCCGCCAATGTGCAGATGAGCGACGAGCAGGCGGCCGAATTGCAGCATCAGCTGACCGCGCTCGCCGCCCGGCGCAAGACCGGCGCGATCTCCGAAGCCGAATATCAGGCCAAGGTCGCCGAGATGCGCCGGCTCGCCGCCGAGCACGGCACCGAGACGCTCTCCGAAATCTCCAAATAAACCTTGCCTTTCAGGCAATTTGGACGCAAAGCCTTCGGCAGGGATCGGAAGATGCAATTTTCCCGATAATGCGTGCCAGCGCGGCCTTTCCGTCAAAGATTTGCCGCGTGACTTGGGTCTGATGAAATACGGCGTTGCGATTCTGAAGTTCGTGTCGCAGCCGCCGGGAGACGGAACGAACTTCGACCGCGGCCCGAAATGCCGCCTTTCCATGGGGAATGAAATGGAAGAGTTTCACAAAGTCCGGCGTTTGCCGCCTTATGTTTTCGAACAGGTCAACCGTTTGAAAGCAAGCGCGCGAGCGGGCGGCGCCGATATCATCGATCTCGGCATGGGAAACCCTGACCTTCCCACTCCCCAGGCGATCGTCGACAAGCTGTGCGAGGTCGTGCAGGATCCGCGCACCCACCGTTATTCCTCCTCCAAGGGTATTCCGGGCCTACGCCGCGCCCAGGCCGCCTATTACGCCCGCCGTTTCGGCGTCAAGCTCAACCCGGATACGCAGGTGGTCGCCACCCTGGGTTCCAAGGAAGGCTTCGCCAACATGGCGCAGGCGATCACCGCGCCCGGCGACGTCATCCTCTGCCCGAACCCGACCTATCCGATCCATGCCTTCGGTTTCCTGATGGCAGGCGGCGTGATCCGTTCCATGTCGGTCGAGCCGGACGAGAGCTTCTTCCCGCCGCTCGAGCGGGCGGTCCGGCATTCGATCCCGAAGCCGCTGGCGCTGATCCTCAACTATCCCTCGAACCCGACGGCCCTCGTCGCGACGCTCGATTTCTACAAGGACGTCGTCGCCTTCGCCAAGAAGCACGACATCATCGTATTGTCCGACCTTGCCTATTCCGAGATCTACTTCGACGGCGCCCCGCCGCCGTCGGTTCTCGAAGTGCCGGGCGCCATGGATGTGACGGTCGAGTTCACCTCGATGTCGAAGACCTTCTCCATGCCCGGCTGGCGCATGGGCTTTGCCGTCGGCAACGAGCGCCTGATCGCCGCCCTGACGCGCGTGAAGTCCTATCTCGACTACGGCGCCTTCACGCCGATCCAGGTGGCGGCGACCCATGCGCTGAACGGCGACGGTTCCGACATCGCGGAAGTCCGCAACGTCTACAAGCGCCGCCGCGACGTCATGGTCGAAAGCTTCGGCAAGGCCGGATTCGAAGTGCCGCCGCCGGCTGCCACCATGTTCGCCTGGGCGAAGATCCCGGAAAAGTTCCGTCATCTCGGCTCGCTTGAGTTTTCCAAGCTGCTGGTCGAGAAGGCCGACGTCGCCGTTGCTCCGGGCATCGGCTTTGGCGAACAGGGTGACGACTACGTTCGTCTGGCGCTTGTCGAAAACGAACACCGCATCCGCCAGGCTGCGCGCAACATCAAGAAGTTCATGTCGACGGCCGACGAAACGATGCATAACGTCATTTCGTTGAACGCACACCGCTAATCCAACTCTCCGGCAGCCGCCTTCCGCGGCTGCCGCCACACAGATATTTCAGGATCGATCCATGGCAGATGCCCTCAAAATCGGCATTGCGGGCTTGGGCACCGTTGGCGCCTCGCTTGTCCGCATCATTCAGCAGAAGAGCAACGAGCTTGCCGTCACCTGCGGGCGTCCGATCACCATCACGGCGGTCTCCGCGCGCGACAAGACGAGGGATCGCGGCATCGACCTTTCCGGCGTCACATGGTTCGACCGGCCGGAAGAGCTTGCCGAGAAGGGCGATATCGACGTCTTCGTCGAATTGATGGGCGGCGCCGAAGGGGCGGCCAACGTCTCGGTGCGCACGGCACTGCAGCGTGGTCTCCATGTGGTGACAGCCAACAAGGCGCTGCTTGCCTATCACGGCGTCGAGCTTGCGACGATCGCGGAAGAGAAGGGCTCGCTCCTGAACTTCGAGGCGGCGGTCGCCGGCGGCATCCCCGTCATCAAGGCGCTGCGTGAATCGCTGACGGGCAATGCCGTTTCGCGCATCTACGGCATCATGAACGGCACCTGCAATTACATCCTGACCAAGATGGAGAAGGAGGGGCTGTCCTTTGCCGAATGCCTTAAGGAAGCGCAGCGGCTGGGTTATGCCGAGGCTGATCCGGCTTTCGACATCGAGGGCAATGACACCGCCCACAAGCTTGCCATCCTGACGACGCTCGCCTTCGGCAATCGCATCGCGGCCGACGACATCTATCTCGAAGGCATCACCAATATCTCGATCGAGGACATCCACGCCGCCGCCGAGCTCGGTTATCGCATCAAGCTGCTCGGCGTCGCCCAGCGCACCGATACCGGCATCGAGCAGCGCGTGCATCCGACCATGGTGCCGGTCGATTCGGTCATCGCCCAGGTCGACGGCGTCACCAATGCGGTGGCGATCGAATCCGACGTGCTCGGCGAACTGCTGATGGTCGGCCCCGGCGCCGGCGGCAATGCCACGGCTTCGTCGGTGCTTGGCGATATCGCCGATATCGCCAAGAGCCAGCCGGGCGCCCAGCGCGTGCCGGTGCTCGGTCATCCCGCAAAAGCGCTGGAGCCCTATCGCAAGGCGCAGATGCAGAGCCACGAGGGCGGCTATTTCATTCGCCTGACCGTGCTCGACCGCACCGGCGTCTTTGCAAGTGTCGCCACCCGCATGGCCGAAAACCATATTTCGCTGGAATCGATCGTCCAGCGTTCCAAGCAGCATCTGGCGCCGTCGCACCACCAGACGATCATCCTCGTCACCCATGCGACGATGGAAGAGTCGGTACGCAGGGCCGTCGCCTCGATCAAGTCGGAAGGTTATCTTTTCGGCGAGCCGCAGGTCATTCGTATCGAGCGGCCGAAAGAGGAAGGCTGAGTTCAGGCGGAGACGGAAGAACCCGCTCGATATCACAGAGCGAATGGGCCGCCATTGCCGATCGGCCCATTCCCGGTGAAAGACCTGCCGCGTTTCTGCTGGCGGTGCGAGATGTCGAGCGCCTGATCGACTTCAGAAAGCTGCATCAAGAGCTTTTCCGTTCGAAAACTCGACAGGCCGGCGCCTAAAGGCGCGTGCGGATCCAACTGGTCGAATCTCATGAGATTTTTCTGGGTCGTTACCAGCTTCGACCGCATTCTGTTTGCCGCCCTGCGCAGTTTGGACAGGATCAAGCCGAAGAAGACGATGCAGGCGAGGCGTGGGCTGAAGCGGAAGATCTGCTTCAGCGAACCGGCCGCGTTTTTCCAGTTCTTCGCAGCGGTGAATTTCGAAAAGGCATAGAGATGAACCGATGCGAAGGCGCAATCGACGACCCATCGGGGAAGCTGCAAATTGCGGGCTACAGCGCCTTCGTACACCGCCAGAAGCGATCGGGCCATTCTGGAGCTGTCGGAAGACATGGCGGTGGAATGAATCCGGTATCCCACCAGGCCGAGCGGGACGGCCTCGATCTTGAACGCTTCGGCCACGCGTAGCTCATAATCCAGATCCTCACACCCGCCGATCCCGCGTTCCGCATAGCTTGGATCATAGCCGCCCACCACGTCATAAACCGCACGGCGGATCATCAGGCCGCTGCCGTTTCCGACGAAGCGGAAGATGAGATGCCGGGCCAAGACCATCCCCCTCGCGCTCAGGCCGGAGCTGGCTTTCGTGCAATAGCCCTCGGAATCGATAATGCGGTGAAGCGCGTATACGGCGCCCCAGTCGGGGGGCAGGGGATGCAGCGCCGACAACAGGGTCTCGATATAGGAAGGGTGCCAGAGGTCATCCGCATCCACGAAGGCGACATAATCGGACGTCGACGCCTCGATGCCGATGTTGCGCGCCGCCGCGACGCCTCGATTTTCCGTCGAAATGATGCGGATCCGGGAATCCTCTGCGGCGATCCGACGACAGATCTCGGGAGTGTCGTCCGTGGAGCCGTCGTCGACGATGAGAATTTCGAGCCGTGTGTGTGTCTGCCCCGTGACCGATTGGAGCGTGGAGGCAATGTAGCGCCCCGCATTGTAGGCGGGAATGATGACCGAAACCGGTATTTCAGAAAGAGCGGAAGCCACCATCCCACTACTCCTCCCCAAGCGCGGTTGGATGAAGACGGATCTGGTTCTGCATCAATGCCGTGGTCGCCGACCGGTGACTGACGATGATCAGCGTGCGGGAATCGTATTCCTTGAGCAGGTTGGAAAGCACGCGCGCTTCGGTCGGCTCGTCGAGTGCACTGGTGGCTTCATCCAGCAGCAGGATCTCGGGACGGCTGGCGAGCGCACGCGCCAAGCCTATCCGCTGCCGCTGGCCGCCTGAAAGCCGTATCGCCTCATCGCCCAGCCATTCGTCGAAACCATAGGGCAGCTTCTCGATGAATTCGGTCGCGCAGGCCATATCAGCGGCCCGGCGAACATCCTCCTCGGGGATATCGCGACGGAAGCTGATATTGTCGAGGACGGTGCCTTCCATGAGCTCGACATCCTGGCCGGCGACGGCGAGCAGCCGCAGCCAGCTGGAGCGTTCGATCGCCGAGAGGTCCTGGCCATCGATCGTGATTCGGCCCTTCGTCGGCTGAATGAGATCGAGAAGCATGTTGATGATCGTTGTCTTGCCGGAGCCGCTCGGTCCGGTCAGCGCCGTCGTCTCGCCGGCCCGGATCGAGAAGCTGGCGTGGTTCACGGCCGGCATCTTGGCGGCGTCGTAGAAGAAGGATACGTCATGAAAGACGATTTCATGCTTCAGATGCGGCAGCTGCGCTCCGCCCGCGATTTTCCTGCCATCGTCTTGTTCCGCAGTCAGCGCGAGCACGTTTTGCAGCGAGGCTTCGATTTCATGCAGGCGCAGCAGCTGGGAATCGAACTGTTTGATATGCGGCTGGAGCCTGTAAAGAAGGATCGTGGCGGACAAGGCGGCTTGGAAGTCCACCGGCAGGAACTGCGAGGACAGGATGATCGTCAGGATCACGCCGAATGTCAGCGTCTCGCTGAGGAGCGAGGTCGCCGCCCCCATCCGGTCCGAGCGGCGCCAGGTTTCGCCCACCTTCCGGGACAAGGTCTCGAACAGGCCCTTGTAGCGATCCTCCAGCCCGAAACTCTTGACCGCCTTCATGGTTTGCAGCGTCGTCCAGGTCAGATGGGTGAGTTCCTCCACTGCTGAAAGACTGGTGGCGCCGAGACGCCGATAGGCAGCGGCAAACAGGCCGAGGCTCAGATTGTGGACGACGCCGAACACGACCGCGAGCAGGGCGATCGGCCATGCCATGACGACCATTCCCGCGCCGAAAATGACAATCGTACCGAGATTGACCCCAAGCCGCACCAGGCTGGCGTGGGCCGAGGCCACCGAATAGGATTCGGTGGCGATCACATTGATCAGGTCGCTGCGCTCATAATGCTGAAAACGCTGGAATGGGATCGTCAGGATCTTTGCGTAAAGCCGTTGACGGATACTCTCGCTGATCTGATGGCTGACGGTGCTTGCGATGATCTCGTTGGCGAAACCGAGAACGATCCTGAGGATGATCGCGAACACGAGAACGGCGACCAGCATCGGCTTCGTCACGGAGGATTCGAAGCCGCCAAAGAAGGCCGGAAGCCAGGCAACGGCCTGGCCGGACAGCGGACCTTGCTGGCTGAGAACGAAAACGAGGCTGACCAGCAAGGTGATCCCCACCATTTCCGACAGGCCGGTCAGGATGCCGATGACGATCAGGATGGAGGTCTTCAGCCGCAGCGACGGAACAAGCTCCAGCAGTTCACGAAAACGCGCCGCGACAATGATGTTGAACGCGCTCGCCGATCTGCCGCGAATGGGTTTCCGTAGCTTCGTCATAGACGGTCCACCCGGGGTTCGGTGAAGGAGCCGATCCCACCGGCCGGCGCGGCTGCGATGAGATCGTAAAAGGAGATGCCGCTGACGGGAAGTGCCACCTCGATCTGCGCTGCCCCTTTTGCCGCAACGGGTGACTTGCCGGACAGACGCTTCAACAATCTTCTGCGCTGCCGTTTGACCGTGCGCCAGAGATCCCTGACGGTGCGGATGGCGAGCATCGAGGGAAATTCCCGGACCAGAATAGGCACCAGTTTCTTGGCCTGACCGTAGTCGCCGCCGTTGAACGCCTTCTTGAAATACCAGCGCGTCGTGTCGAATTCCGCCACCGTCGCCGCGTCGGCAAGATCGGGACGGCGCCGTTTGACGTCGGCCATGACAAGCGCATGGGACCTCAGCATGCGCGACGCGTTGCTCGACATATTGCCGGCGGTGAAGCGATAGCCGGTCAGGAAATCGGGAACCAGCGCAAAGGGCAGTCTTTCCGCCAATGCGAGATAGAGCTTCAGATCCTCGCATCCTTCGGCTCCCTGGTCACGCAGGCCGGCATCATAGCCACCGCATGCCAGAACCTCCGCGCGCGGCATAAGAGGCGTGCTGCCGTTGCCGATGAAATTTTCCCTGACCATCGCCTCGAAGACATCGCCCTCATGGATCACCGGTCTCGAGTGACCGAAAATCACGTCGCTGCCGTCGATCGCCGCATACCAGTTGTAGGCGACGCCGCGGCCCATGGGAAATTTCCCGACCGCCTGAACCTGCAGCTCGATTTTCCGGGGGTGCCAGAGATCGTCCGCATCGATCGGCGCGACATAGCTGCCGCGCGCCTCCCGGACGCCGTGGTTGCGCGCACGCGCAACGCCGCCGTTCTCCTGCCGCAGAACGCGGATGCGGGGATCGGAAAGAGCATATTGCTTTGCCAGCTCGAAGGTACCGTCCCGGGACCCATCGTCCACGACGAGTATCTCCAGCTGTTCGTAAGTCTGGTCCGTTACGCTGCGGAGCGTTTGCGCCAGCGTCTTTTCCGCATTGTATGCGGGGATGACGACGCTGACCAAAGGGGTGCCGGTGTTCATGGCGCTCATCCGATGAACGCCTCGGCTTGGCCCATCATTTCGGCGAAAGCCTTGATGGGGAGATCGCCGCGAACTTCCAGGCGCGGGAGCGACAGCGCGTTGTCGAAGAATTCTGCTCTTGCTGGCCTCGTTGTGAACCCGACCTCATAACCAGCCTCAGCCAGAATGCCGGGAACACGAAAATCCGTGCTGCCGTAGGGGAGTGCGATGGATGTCGCAGCTGCGCCGAGGCGGTTTTCCAACGTGTTGCGGGAAAGGACCGCTTCTGTCAGCAATGCGCGGTTGTCCAGCGCGCTCGCCGGCCTGTGAGAGGCCAGATGTGAACCGAACTTGATGCCTTGCCGATGAAGTTCTTCGATATCGTTCCACGCCATCAGCGGGGCCGGTTCGCCATAGGAAGCATCCCAATCCGATCGGCCGCCGACCTTATCCGTCACCACGAAAACATCCGCGCCGAAGCCGTTCTCGGCAAGGATCGGAAAAGCATTGGCGAGGAAATCGAGATAGGCGTCGTCGAAGGTCAGGACGACCGGTCGCCCTTGGATCGGTTTTCCGGCTCGAAGCAGTTCGGCTAGACCGTCCGCCGTCAGCGTGTAGTAACCCCGCCGCCGGAGAAACTGCATCTGCTGCCGGAATATATCAGGAGCGATCCGGTAGCGCTGCAGCCGGTCCGGACCTTCGCCCGAAATCCTGTGATACATCAGCACCGGGATCGACGTGGTCGTCTCGTTCGACCAGGCCGCCGCGCGATCGACGCCGGCAGGTCCCCAGATGATGTGCTTGGCCACATCGCTCTCCAGGGGAACGCCGTGCTGTTCGACCCGCATCGTGTGGGCAGACGTCTCGCACTTGCGGAACCGATGGATGGCGTAAAGCTCGGTCTCGATCGTTTCTTCCAGCGCCAGTTCCGGCAGGTCTGAAAGAATTTTCCGGATCGTGCCGATACCGAACGGATTGCTCCAATCGAAACCGGTCCTGTCAGGCTCGTCACGTCTGAGATGGGCGTGCGCCGTGATCAGATAGCCGTCCGGCTTCAAGGCCGCGGCAATCTTTCGGCAGACCCGTTCCAGGACCTCTTCATCATCCATGTAGTAGAGGACTTCCGAGCAGACGATGAGGTCCTGCCCACCTGGAATGTCGTCGCCTGCAAAATCCAGAACACGAAATTCCGCGTTGCTGCTCTCCCGGCATCTCTGGGAGGCTCTTTCGATCGCGCGCCGCGAAATATCCGTTGCGGTCAACGCCCCGACCTTCTGCGCAAGCTTTGCGGAGAATATTC
Source organism: Rhizobium sp. J15 (assembly GCF_002531825.1). Taxonomy (GTDB): domain Bacteria; phylum Pseudomonadota; class Alphaproteobacteria; order Rhizobiales; family Rhizobiaceae; genus Rhizobium. The sequence continues at coordinate 70,087 of NZ_NWSX01000029.1, forward strand.
CCTCCGCGCAGGCAAGTTCCAGGGCCTTGCCTATGCCTTCCGGGACAAGGCTCAGTGTCTGCTCGTATTTGACCTGTTCATAGATGGAGAGATAGTTCCACGGATCGGGGCGCTCGAAGACGCGCTCCCAATATTCTTCCTTGGAAACGGCCTCGGACGGAACGGCGTGTTTGCCGGTTTGTTTTTCCGGGCGCTCGGCTGCGGCGGCACTGTGCGGCTCGCTGGCCGGCTTTGCCACGGAAGGAAGCGGACCATTGTTTCTACCCCCGTCCGCTGAGGATTTTACAAGAGCATTCTCGTGGGTCGAGCGAACCAGGCGGCGCAGCCGCCCCCGCCGTCTTCCTCCCCGGCGAAGGATTCCGAGAAAGCCCCGGTAGTTGCGGACGACTTCGAAAGACCAGTCGCGGGCGTAAGCGAATGTCATTGGCGCGGGCAGCCGATTGCCCGCATGCATTTCCCTGACGATCAGATGCACGAGTGCACCTATGGACAGATCTCCCCATAGCGGTCCGACATGGGTGCCGATATGCTCGTGGCCGGACGAAAGCTGCAGCAGCAGCGTATCGGCTTCGGCCGCCTTCGAAATCGGGGCGAGATGCCTGGCGTCGACGCCGACCGCCTGAACGCGTCCGAGCCTGAAGGAACGCGAGAGGGCTTCCGACGATAGTCGCCAGGCAAGGAGTTGCTCTACCTTGCGTGCCGTTCCGGGAAACGAATGGCTTTCGATCAGGCTGAGGAGGTGCGCAATTGTGGGCGCCCAGGAGTCGATGACATCGACCAAGTCAGCGGTATTCTGGACCAGCCGTCCCGTCCGCAATCCATGAAGGATCACCAGCGCCATAAGATCCTCGGAGCCTGAAGCATCAGGAAATACCGGCAGAAGCCGCGCCAGTTCCGCGAGATCGTCTTCCGGGCAAAGATTGGCCGAAGCGACCCAGACCAGCATCCGCAACTGGCTGAGCGCCGGCGTCAGCCAGGCGGCGTCTTCACGCTGCGCCGGCAATCCGTGTTTCGATTGCAGCGCCTGCGCCCTTTTCGTCACGAAAACCGCGTCCCGCACCATCTTGACCGGATCGGCCGACAGAGAGCCTTCCTTCATGCGGTAGAAGGCGAGGCACTTGTCTACCGATTGGAAGCGAGCCCCGGCGAATGCCATGCGAAGCCAGAGATCCCAATCTTCGCAGGTTTGCAGCGAGGCATCCATGCCGCCGATTTGCTTGAAAAGGCTGCGCGAGAAAACCGCCGTATGAATGGCGAGGGCACAGAATGACGACAATTCGGAGATTGCGCGATCGCCGGTGAGATCGGGCGCGTCCTCGATCTTCAGCATCCGGCCGTCGGCTGTGACACGGCGATAGCTGCAATGGGCTATAAGCGGTTGGGATTGATCCTTGGCGACCGGCAGCATGTTCTCGATGAAAGCGGGGTCCAGCCAATCGTCCGCATCGAGCATGCAGAGCAGGGGGGCAAGGGCAAGCTCGGCGGCCGCGTTGCGTGCGGCGGCGGCGCCGCCATTCGGCTGACGGTGGATCGTGATCCGGCTGTCCGTCCGGGCCAGGCTTTCAAGCACCTCCCAGGTGTTGTCGCGCGAACCGTCATCCACCACGACCGCCTGCCAGCTTGTGATCGTCTGATTTTTCAGGCTGCCCAAGCAATCCGCCAGCGTCGCAACGGCGTTGAAGGCCGGGATGAGAAATGAAATTGCAGGCCTCGGCGCAGTCACCATGGCTGCACTTTCCAGCGGCTGAGAAGATAAAAGGCGCCATGCAGGCTGCCCAGAACTTCTTCCTTCAGAAAAAAGTCCTGCGAGGTCGTTCCTTTCCTCAGCCGTCTTTTCCACCTTTTGAAATAATATTCGGGAAGCGAGACAAGAATGCGGCGCAGATGTCCGCGATTGCCGGTGTTCTGATACTGGACCAGCAACGCCGCCACATGGCCGCTCATATATTGGTGGATCTGTCGCGCCAGCCCGTCCATCTCCTTGCGGTGGAAATGCCATGAAACCGCAGTCGGTTCGTAACGGCAGATCTGGCCGTGATGGAGGAGGCGATTCCAGAATTCGGAATCGCCGGAACAGCCGGCCGCTCCCATGTCCAGCCGGATGTCGAACAGGCCGGATTCATCGAATACCTTTCGGCGAAAGGCCTGACTTGCTCCCGCACCGACCAGCCAGACCGGCGCCCCATATCGCTCGTGCTGGCGATAGAAATCCTGATCGAAGTCCTTGCGCCGGTAGCCCCGTCCGAAGCCCCAATGGGTTTCGAATATCAGCTGGGCGGGGGTGGAAAGCTCTCCAGGCAGAACAAGTCCGGTGACGCATCCGATGTCAGGCCGATCGAATGCCTTCATCAGATTCTCGAGCCATCGTTCGTGCAGCACCACATCGTCGTCGGTGAATGCGACAAATTCGGTCTTTGCCGCGCGCACGGCAGCATTGCGGGCATGGTCCAACCCGATCCTGTCTTCCCTGACATAGGTGGCGCCGGCCGCCTCCACGACGCGACGCGTCGCATCGCCGGCCGACGCATTGTCGACCACGATAATCTCGACCGGAGGAAGCGATTGCTTCGGCACGGATGCCAGGCATCGGGCAAGTTCTTCAGGCCGGTCCTTGGTGCAGATGAGAACGCTGACATCGCGGTTCACGATCGGCGCCTGCATCACCCGCCGCGCGTTTTCGACGATATCCGGCTGCACGGTCTTCGCAAACAAGGCAGCCGGACTCTCGGGGCTTTCGACATAGGCCTGGCCCACGGGAAGCCCTTCGGACATGAATACCACGAGCCCGGCGCCGATCGCTGGAGCTTCCGTACCGACTGCATACGAGGAGGGATCCAAGTATTGGGTAGGCATTGGAAAGACGACGTCTTTCATGTCGCGTGGGATCGTTCCCCTTATCGTCACGCTCACCTCAGAGACTCGAGAAACCACTCAGTTGCATGGGCTTGCCCTGGCGCGGGCTGCGGGCGGCGACGGCGCTGGCTTTCAAGGCGCGAGGCTTCATCTCCGCCCTGAACCAGTCGAGCGTCTTCTGCACACCCTCCTCGTACGTGACCTTGCAGGACCATTCCGGCATCACGTATTTGGCGTTGGTCAGATCCGGGCGCCGGTTGGTCGGATCCTGCG
>NZ_NWSX01000030.1 GCF_002531825.1 Rhizobium sp. J15
AAGGATCATGTGCCTGTTCGTGGCTAAGGGGCGTTACCCGGAAAATCAAAACTCGCGGAGCTCTCCGCTATTCCATATCGCGCCGCGATATCTTCGAGCGCTTCCTGAAAGACGGCCGCGTCGAAGTGGACTCCACATGTTGAGCGGGCAATCAAGCCCCAGGCGTTAAGAAAAAATAGCCTGTTTGCTGAAGGTGACGAGGGCGCGACATACTCCTCATCTGATGATGTCTATAAAAGAGGATTTTGAACCGGATCCTGAGATATCGGACGCCGGGATCGCCTGGCATCGGCTTCGCGGCGCACGGTTTCGTGTTGAAGGTCGGAAAGCTGGATGATCCACGGCGCTCCGGTGCATAACTGGCGAGCGGGAAGGACACCGCTGCTGACCATCCGGTAGGCGGTAGCTCGACTCACCTTTAGAATGTCGGCGGCCTCGTCGAGGGTTCTCTCACCGCGTTCGGCCCGTTCACCTTCTCGATAGACGGAGATGCCGTGGATGTTGCGAAGACTGCAGACGTGGCTTCGCGTCCAGCTGGCGCCATGCCCTGTCCGCTTGCCGGATCGATTCAAGATCGCTGCGATCGACAAATCGGGCAACTGCCTCGCCAAGTTGCGAACGAGATCGACAACATCAGCCTTAACTGCCCAGCGGGTCTGGCCGATCTTGTTTTTCTTCACCGTCATCCGGGTGTGATCGCCACCCTGCCAATGAATGACGAGCGCCAATGTGTCGTCAACGGTATCGACAATGATTTCTTTGATCAGCAGCCGAATGATCTTTTGGCGTGTCTCGATAGACGCGTCGGGACCTGTGCCATGCCTTACTATAGATCGCTACCGAGCATCATCAATCTTGTACGGTCGTCGGCCGATAAAGCAGGCGTGTTACGGTCGGTCGAGAGCATCTCGAACTGGACCTCGAGATCACGCAATAGGATCAGCTTCTCATTCCAGCGCCGCTCCAGTTCGCCGGCGACCAACCGATTGCCCGGATCGACAGCATCATACTGGCGGCGCGCCCTGGCAGCCTCGTATTGTGCTTGCTTGATTAAGTTCTCGAGTTGCTGTTGATTGTCGCTATGACGCTGCGTGTGCGCCTCCATTGCCCGCAAGGCCGCCTCGATTCCCGGAGGTTGCAATCGCTCGAGCACCTCCTGCGCCACGGCCCGATCGACCCGCATGCCGCCGAACCCGATACAGTTGCCGACCGCCATGGCGCCGAACGTGCCGCGACAAACATATCGCTGCGCCGCCTTTCCCGGAGTATTGAATGTGCAATCGGCGACCGCAGCGACCGCAACGGAATAGTCAGGCAACAAAGCTTGGCGCGCAGTTCAACGAGTTTGGTTGCCGAAAGGCCCGGCGCAGCTACGATCTCGATCGAACTTGCCGCAGGATCAAACATCCATGCCGGAATTTGAAATGAACCACCGTGTGCCAGAATGAGCAGATAGTGAACGCCTTCGTGCTCATGGCTGCCGGTTACCAAGACGGTTTGGTCAACCAGTGGATGGAAGGGATAGGTGACCCTTGCTTCAAACGTCGGAAATCCGGCATTATGAACCCGGCTCGGAAGGCGGCGGCAGGACTTGGGCGACGATCGCGACGCTGCTTCAAACTGCATTTTGCCGCGCGCGGCAAAAGCACGTTTATACTGACCAGCAAACTATGCCGATTAACCGACTTTGCCAACGTTTCCGGCACCATAGCAGCCGCCTAGTCGGCATAGCTTAGGGTCTCTCCGTCGCGAAGGAGAGGACACATGAACGCAACTCAGGATCGCATCGCCCTATGCAGGAAGCTAGTCTACAGTCCACATCGGGACGACGATGCACGTGGCACTCGCTAAGCCTGTTTCGGGATCTGATCGACTGGCATGTCGGCAATGGAATACTCCGCAGGATTTAAGCGAGGTTCACGTCGACCGCTTCCCTGAGCATCGTTTCAAACACTGGAGACCCGACTCGGGCGATTGATCGGCGCTCCGCCGCTCGCCTTTGGCGTTACGGGAGAATGGCTTAATACCGACCGCGCTTCCTATTCAGCGCAGTGAGCACGAGAAGATCGACGATGCTGGCCGGTCCCAAAAACGGGATGGCAGCTTCTAGAAGTCGATTGAACGGACCGGTCGGGACCGGCGTCCGCACGCGGTGCCCCACGGTCTGTCGGCCTCTGAATTCTGTTCTGCAGGTAAAGTCAGCCGACGCCGTCGCGTATCGCGACTTTGGAGCTCGTTGGGTTCGCTCGCCAGCCCCTTCCTCATGCGATGCGGCTCCGCCCCTTTGCAAGAAACGCTCCGGCGTCCCAATACTTTTGGCTTTGCTCGACGGCGCTGTATCCCGCAGCTTCGATAGCCTTGCTCCGAAACGCTTCCTGCGGGGTCGTCAACTCCTGCAGTCAGGCGCCTTCCGCCGCTGCGTTATGATCCGTCGGAGCCAGACTTTCAGCGGCTGTTTCCGCCGCTGACTTTATGGCTGCGGACCCTCACGGTTGAACTCTCCAACCCGGATTAGTGCCGGTCGAGTTCGGCTTCGACCTTCTTGCGACTGTTGCCTACGTTCTTCACGGTCTTCTTCACCGCTTCCTTGGAAATGCCTTCCTTCCGGGCTTCGTACTTCACCTCGTGATCCTGACCACCTGCGACGCGAGCACGATCCTGGCTGCGGGCTTTGGATGTGGTTGCCACTGAGATCCTCCTAATGTCGGTCCTTACGAACGGGCGCCGATTCAATAAGTTCCGGCCTCCGTTATGGTGAGGCGCGCTTCGGCGATGTCGCGGACGCGCTGCACATGGCCTCGGGCGAGATGGTTCACTTCGACGATGAGATCGCGCAAGGCATATCTGCGACCGCAGTTAATCAGTAGCGGACAATTCTTCCCAGGCAGTTGGTACGGCTCGTCGTGTGCCTATGAGCAAACCCATGGATTGATTGTCATAGAAAGCAGGACTAGAACAACAGCGCTAATGCAGGAGCGCTCGGCATCCGAACGCAGAACAAGATCGCGGCGGAAGCCACGCAAGAGCGTCGTCTGCGAAGAGAAACCAAGCGGCTCGGCAGGTTGCGGCTAACCTCTGACCGAGTCGGCACCACGAAGGAGCCAACCCATCGGGGACAGATCCCCCTCAGCCGCTACATCAACGTGATTTGGAGTTTGGAATGGATCAATTTGCTACCGCCGACAACACCTCCGCAGCCGCTCGTCGCCGCGAAGCCAGGATTGCGAAGGGCTACAGCCTTGAGGACCTGGCCATCGCCACCGGACTTACGGTCGAGGAAATCGCAGCGGCCGAGGAACCCCTTCAGATCGTGCCTCAGCACCACCTCGAGCGCATTGAGCATGTGATCTCATAGCTTCCGTCGCCACCGGCACGCGGTCCCGGTTTAGGGGCCGCAGTCAACCACGGAGGGCGCGGAACGAAAGATCGATGCTCTATGGGACGTCCTAGGCGCATTGATGCTCCGCTTCACGCCGACAGAATGCGCAAACTACTTCAGGGCTGCTGGATATGAGCCGGATTGAACAGGATTTGCTCTAGTCGATATTGCGTCCAATTGAAGTGTCATCCGCCATTTTAAGATAACTGCAGAATCACTTAAAGAGAACATGGCACCAATGATCGCACAAACAACCGGTCCGCTTCTGCCAACCGACGCAGTTCCGATTGTCGCGATGTTCTTCTACGATATGGCGCAACTATCTGCTCGGTGGCTTAGGTAAGCCACCGCCGTTCGCGGCTTGTGGCTACTCATCCTGCCGGGCTGCGCTGTCCGTCGCGTCACGCGCCGCACCCAATCGATCGCGATGCTGATGCCAATGCGGAAGCGCTTGGACGCCGCCCGGCACCACACCCCTCCTGTATCACCGCTTCTACAACTTCTCGCGGTTATTCGAAACAGGTCTCGCCATCCAGCTCAGCCTCCTGACCGGCCAGAAGGATGAATCTGATTTGCGTCATAGGGAATCCTTCTCACGGGTCTACCTAAAATCATCCCGCTCTAAGCTTACGCGCACAACTCGCGGTTCAGCATGAACTCGCAACATCTGTTTTACGGTGCGAGGGTCATACCTCGATGCGATCGTCAAGCAGCCCGATCTGTCAAAGCCGCGACTATCTCTTCCAATGCAAATCTTAGGCTATCACTCAGCTTTCGATCTTTTTGCCAAACGACGACGTAGTGATATGTTGCCCCTGGCTGAAATTCGCGGAATGCAACGTCGAATTCAGCATATTCGCTCGCAATGATCTCGTTCGTAATCGAAACGCCGATCCCTGCCATGACATAGCCAATGTCATGGCCATTGGCGTCATATTCCACGGCGATGTCAGGAGCGGTTCCCATATATCGAAGGGCATTGACGCTCATTTGGTGAGAGGCAATTTGCGGGTCGATATCGATGATCGCCTCACTAGCAAGATCTTCGGCAGTGACAAGCTGCTGTGCCGCAAATCGATGGTTGGCCGGAAAAAGACATACGTTGGTGGCCGAGCCGACGGGCACCCAATCAAGAATGCGCTCATCAAGAGGCAATCGGGAGATGCCAAGATCCGAGCGGCCGTTTAACACATGATCTGCAATCTGCTCATAAGTTCCTGATTTCACCTGAACGGCGTAAGAGCGGCTTCTCTCCCGAATCCTTTTGACCACTTTCGGCAAGGTCGCGAAGGAGAAAGCGCTTGGCGCCGCGATGCCGATCATTCGCGTATCGTTGTTCCGCAGGAAGTCGATTGACGGTCCGATCCGATCAAGTCCGGCAAACGCCGCGTCGATTGTGCGTAGAAATTCCCATGCCTTGACGGTTGGCACCAGTCTGTTGTTTTCCCGGCGGAAGAGCGCGAAGCCGACAGTCTCCTCTAGCTGCTTGATGTTTTGGCTGACCGCCGGCTGGGTTATTCGCAACATCTGCGCTGCGAGCCTTTCCGAGCCGGCGCGCATAACCTCCCGCAATATTTGAAGGTGGCGGATCTTCACTCCGGAGTCGGTGACGTCCATGGCCGGGAATCTCAATCGTGGTCGAGCGACGCGCCTCATAAGCTGCGCTTATCAAAACTTCCTGAATCTTATAAATTGACGGCGGCAAGTCAAAGTATATTTTTGACATACGCCAAACTTAGAGCGCCGGTTAAGCTAATGAATCCAATCTACCCTCGGTTAAATCTCGGCAAGCCCTTTGTATATGTCGGGAGAATACCTTTCCTATTTCGGTGCGCTCGCAAGAATATTGGAGACTTGCATTGTACGCATTTGTAGATCAATTTTTATCTGGATTGAAGAACACACTTTTAGTGTTTGCCTTGAGCTGCGCTTTCGGGACCCTATTAGGTTTGCTTATTGCCGTTCTCCGCAACTCGACCCGTAAGTCGGTTTCATCGTGCATGCGGGCCTACACGGGCATCATCCGGGGTGTTCCGGAACTTCTGATCATCCTCCTGACGTATTTCGGCGGAACCGCCCTTTTGAGCGCGATTGCCGGTGGCTACATCGAGATTAATGCATTTGCGGCCGGTGTCGCGGCACTGACCGTCGTGTTCAGCGGGTACGCCGCGGAAATATTCCGTGGTGCGATCAACGCGGTTGCACCAGGCCAACGAGAGGCTGCAGCGGCGCTCGGGCTTTCGAACGCGCAGATTTGGTTTCTGATCATCATTCCCCAGATGATCCCGATCGCTCTGCCGGCATTCTGTAACCTTTGCATCTCCTTGATAAAGGATACATCGCTGATTTCCGTCGTCGGGCTGACGGATGTCATGCGCGTCGCCTATATAGGCGCAGGCTCACTGCGCGCTCCACTCCCCTTCTATCTCGCAGCGTCTGCAATCTACCTCGCCCTCACAAGCCTGTCCCTTCTTTCGTTCCGGTTATTGGAGCGCCGCTATTCGCTCCCGGCGATGAAAGGTTGAGGCAATGAGCATGACCATCGCGCTTGAAGCGTTTCTCACCCTTCCCCGCGGCCTTCTTCTCACTCTGGTTCTGACATTCGCATCGCTTGCCGCAGGCTTCGCCGTCTCGGTCCCGCTCGCCTTCCTACGGGCATCATCAAATCCGTGGGCTTCCGCGCCCGTGCTGGCATATACCTATGCGTTCCGCGGCACGCCACTTCTGGTTCAGCTTTTCCTGATTTACTACGGGATTGGCCAGCTTCCCCTCGTCCGCCAAAGCTTTCTATGGGCCGTGATGCGAGAGCCGTTCTGGTGCGCCTTCATTGCTTTCACCCTGAACAGCGCCGCCCATACGACAGAAGTTCTGCGCGGCGGGATCCAGGCGGTCCCGCGTGGGCAGATTGAAGCGGCCAAAGCCTTGGGCCTTTCCCGTTTCCACACTGCCCGTCTTATCGTGTTCCCTTTGACCCTCAGGATCGCTCTTCCCGCCTATGCAAATGAGGTGGTTGGAATGCTGAAGGCAAGCTCCCTTGCAAGCACCATCACGCTGCTTGAGGTGACCGGGCTCGCCCGACAGCTGGTGTCGGAGACATTCGCCCCATACGAGGTCTTCATTGCCGCGGGGGCTTTCTATCTGCTGCTTACCCTCTTGATCACGCAAGGTTTCCAGATGCTGGAGACGCGTTGGACGCCGACGGCAAACCGTCCACCGCCGGCGCAACCTGTACCTCGAAGAGCGAACGGAAAGCCGCCTCTCGCCTCGGCTGAAACTTGACGCCAGCCCACATCCCGGACGCCAACAATCAAACTCAGCAATGAAAGGAACATCGTCGTGAAACGAACACTTCTGCTTGCCCTGTCTCTTGTCGTCTGCGCCAACAACGCGGGAGCAATGGACAGGAAGACACTGACAATCGCCTCTGAAGGTGCTTCGCCGCCCTGGAATGCCATCACCCCCCAAGGGGAGCTCGCCGGCTTTGACATCGACGTCGGCCGCGATCTTTGCCGGAGGATGAAGTTCGAGTGCACTTTCGTGCCTCAGGACTGGGACGGAATCATACCGGCGCTCACCGTTGGAAAGTTCGATGCCATCATGTCGGGGATGGCGATAACTGAGAAGCGGAAGAAATCTATCGCTTTTTCCAAGCCCTACGCCGGAGGTTTCAACCAAGTTGTCATACGCAAAGATCTCAATCTTCCGCCCACGGATACGTTGGCCGAGCTCGACCTCACAACTATCGACCCTGAAAAGCAGGCAAAGATCGAGGAGCTTCGAGCCGCTCTCAACGGCAGAACTTTGGGCGTATTGCGATCATCGAATTCGGAAGCGGTGCTCAATGAACTGTTCGGAAAGGTCGCGACGATCAGGAGCTACGATTCCCAGGACAACATGCATCTCGATCTCGTGGCTGAGCGCATCGATGGCGGTCTTGCCGACTATTTCACCTGGAAAGCCTTCCTCGACAGCACGGATGGCGGGATTGCGACGCTCTACGGCCCGCGGCTCTCCGGTGGCCTGTGGGGCCCGGGTGTCGGCGTCGGGCTCCGGCAAGATGACGGCGAACTGGTTGCGGCATTCGATAGCGCCATCGAGGCCGCCACGAGCGACGGAACCCTGAAGCGGCTGAGCGAGCAATGGTTCAAGATCGATGTTTCGCCGCAGACATCGAACTAGACACTGGCTTTCCGACACGCATTTCCCCCGAAGCCATAGTGCGTGAGCAGTCGGCAGTCCCAAAGATCGAAGGTAGACCATATGTCCGCACCCTTTTCCATTGCTGTCACCGGCCAGTCGCTCATCCGTCATGATCTTCGAACGATCGGCGATCCACGGCTCGCTGAGATCGCCGAGATCCTCAAAGCAAGCGATGTTGCCTTCACCAATCTCGAGACGACTATCTATGGTCGTCATGGTGGATGGCCGCTCAAAGGCAGCTATTTCGGCGCTGCAGCGCCGGATGTCTTGGCGGCGTTGAAGGAGCTCGGTTTCAATAGCCTGGCTCTGGCGAACAACCATGCTTTCGATCTTGGACCGCCGGGGATCCTCTCGACGCTGGAGGAGGTTGCGGCACACAATTTCCTGCATGCCGGCATCGGCCACAACAAGCATCATGCTTCCACGGCACAGAAAATGACGTTCGGATCCCGAAATGTCGCGCTGATTGCCATGGATGCCGGGCCAGGCCCGTCTTTCATGTACGCCGAGGACGCAACTGAGGGCAGGATAGCAAGGCCCGGCATCAATAGTCTGAAAGTCTCCAGGGTATTCGACCTGGAAGCGGGAACATTCAACTTGCTTCGCTCCATTCAGGAGCGTCTTCTAAGTTCGCCCTTGGAGCGCGCGAATTATGCCCAGCCAGAGGATCCGCCTGATCTTCATGGCCAAGACGAAATTGATTTCTATGGAACCGTGTTTCGCAGATCAGATGAGACCGCTCGCCGCATCGTCATGGACCGGCACAGCGCCAGGGCTCACCTTTCGGCGATCGCGGAAGAAGCGGGCCGCGACACGCTCGTCATCGTGTATTTGCATCATCACCATTGGGAGCCGAACTGGCAGCAAGTCCCCGTCTGGGTCCGCGAATTTGCGCACGATTGCGTTAACGCGGGCGCAGGCCTCTTTGTCAGCCATGGCGCTCCGGTCCTTCAAGGGGTTGAGATATATCGGAATACGCCAATTTTCTACGGCCTTGGCAACTTCCTCTTCCATACGGAAAAGGACGAACAGGAATGGAGCCCGCCGGAAGTGTGGAGGAGCGTCATCGCGACCTGCAATTTTGGATCTAGCGGACAGCTGGAAAATGTACGCTTGCGTCCGATTGTGATCGGTGGAACCGAGGCATTATCGAATCCTGCACGCGATCGCCTCCCCTTCCCTGTGCTCGCCGATGGCAGAATGGCGGCAGACATCCTTGACGATCTTGCCGACCGCAGTGCCGGTTTTGGCACTGTGCTTGACCGAGAGAAGAACGTTGGCCAGATCGCTTTTTAGAACCTGCAGTATGCGGCGATAACTCTACGAACCGCTGACCAATTTTTGCGGCCGCGCTCTTGTTGGTCTTTTTATGGGGAAACGTCCTTGTGTTCTTCCATCTCTTCATCGACAATCGAGCTGACGAGGGCAACGACCCGGCTGCGCACACGCGGAGAAAGGAGCAAAACGTCGTCTATCAGACGCCGTCCCTCCGCCGTGGATATGTAGGCAATCTTCCCATCGATCTCTGTTATGAATTGCTGGCCCTGAGTGGTTTCGGGATCTGGAAGGCCTTCGAAAAACCTCGAAACCGGGATCTTGAGGCAATTGGCAAGCTCGTAGAGCATCGAAGCGCTGACGCGGTTCTTACCGCTTTCATATTTTTGTACCTGCTGCAAACTGACCCCGATGCCGGCGCCGAGATCCCCTAGGGATACATTCGACTGCATTCGGCGGATACGGATTTGCTGTCCGACATGCCGATCGACTGGATGTACCGACTCGCGTGCAACATCCGACTGTTTGGCTTGCGCAGGTCTCGAAGTCCGAACCTGGGCTGCTACATAGCGCTTCATGGTGGTCACCCCGATGGAGAGTTTCACGCGGTGCGCCCCCGCTGAAAACTCGCTCAACCCACTGATCGGGGAGTTAGAACACCGTGCTAGACGGCCCTGTGGCCTTTAGTTCCGAGGAACCTGGACATACGCCACAGGCTCCTCGACCGAAGGTCAAGGAGTGTGGTGCCGAATCGGCCGACACCAACCGCTAACAGGGGGTTCTAATCCCCAAGGCAGCGCGTACTGCCTCGCTGCGAAACCTAGTTGAAATCCGCCCGCCGCGCAACCGAATTCTTTACAAGATTCAATAGCTTCGCTTTACGCGCGGACACTTGTCTCAAAAGCGAGAGGTCACGCTTCGGGCGGTAAAGTGGTCAGAAAACCAAAGGAGGTGCGATCAGCGGAACGCCCATTGCGAGGAGTGTCTGCCCACCCTCCGGGAGGAGTATGCCACCGCAAGCTCCGCCCATAGGGGGTCCTGGGTGAAGCTGGAAAAGGGCCCGCAAGCGTCGATAATGCTCATCTTGCCGAACTGCTCGAGAAGCGTTGCAATACCCCCGCGGCTAACTGCATTCAGCAGCGAAAACGGCTCGCACGGCGAGGAGATGATGCGATGGCCCCAAACCCCCGGCCGTTCGTCCTTTGACAGTGCGTTGAGAAGCTGTGTGTCACGATGGTTGTTCCTCAACGCCTCGCAGAATGCCCAGCGCATCAACGGATAATAGATCGTATGCCGACTTCCACCCAGGACACGCACGCCAGGCAGGATCGACGTTACGATGAACATCAGCAGAAGGTTCGGAACGATCCGGCCAGTTCTCAGGGCCTCCACAAGACTTGGCGGCGAGAATTCAACACAGACATCATCTGTCTCCTTCGACCGGAGGACCCTGCCATCCAGCCAAAGTGGAAAAAGCCGCCCTTCAATGCAGCCCCAGAAAAAATGCGTCGAGTTTTTCAGCCAGCCTCGCCAAGCCGTGTCAGCGAGTTGATCGATGCAATGGATGAGGCGCATCGCGAATGCTCGGTCCTCGATCAACGAGGCTCGCAGCCAGGACCGGCCATCGGAAAGGTGGTCCGCGACCAGATCGGCAACGTCGCTATCGTCAAGCTGAAGAAAGTCCACCTGGCTGTCAGAATACCGCTTCCAGAGGCAAAGATTTGCCGCTTTGATCGCCTCTGCCGCCGACTGGAATTCGCCAAGAGGCAAAAGGTCTCGCAAGCAGGAAATTGCCTCCGAGTCATGACCGGGCCTGTCGACGTTTTGAAGATGGAATCTGTAGCAGCCGTTTCTGCCAAGAATGCTGTAGGGGATCATTTTGCTGCGCGACAGGCCGAAGACATTGACTGCATCGCCATCGACGTGGAGCCAGGCCGGACCCTTGCGACCGCGTTCCACGAACTTCACTGTCGAGCAAGCGTAGGAGATATAGGATGTCCTGCCATGCGCGCGAAGTCCCATCAGGGAGAACAGATGGGTGTAAAAGGCGTCAGGCTCGATCAACAGGTGGAGGTGGGGGCCACACTGCAGCACCGGAGCGACTTCGATTTCGGTTTGAAAGCGCGTCACGGCCCCTGCTGAATAACCCTGACGTTGCGCGACGGCCGCCACGCGTGACCGCAATAGAGACATTGCCTGGCTTCGCGCGACGCAGCCCGATTGATCCGATCCAACCGAGAAAGCCGCCTTTGCGTAGTCGTTCAGCGATGCCTGCTCAAACTGACGCAACCAAGGGAATAATTCAAAAATGAGGGTCAACACCTCACCTTTTGAAACCAGGTCGCTATTGGGCGACGTCTCCATCCTCAGACGCACCGGCTTTCCACCGGCGCTCCCCGATCCATGTTAAAGTGAAAGAAGAGCGCGACGGTCACCATCAGCGCCCCGAAGAGGCCGAAAATCCCCGAAGGTGGAATTGCGTCTCCGATCGTCCCGATGATGCCATACGCAAGAAGCCCTATCGAAACACAGATCGTGTGGATCTGGCTTCGCGCCCGCCCCAACATGTCAATCGAAACAGTCGATTGAACCCGTACATCGATCAGGATCCGCGTGACATTGTAGCAGAAGCCAAGCAACACCAGTTGAACGAGCGCGGACAAAAAGCTCTGGAAAACAGGAAAGCCCAACAGAACAATGCCAGCAAGCGCCGCCTGGAAGAGGATGCTTTGTCGTCGCGAACGCGCCCTTCTGAGAAGAAGGGTTGAACAGCCCGCAATCGAACCGAGGGCCCAACCTGCCTCGAGATAACCGAACTCTAGCGCCGACCCCTTGAGTTCGCGAGTGACATATGCGGCGCCCAATACACTCACAAGCATGCCCATCGCATAGGTCAACGCATACATGACGGCGATGGTCTTCAGTGGGTGAACGACGAAGGTCGTCGGCAACAGATCCATCCGACGAATGCTCTTTGCCTGCAAATCCGATCGAGAACGAGAAGGCGGCTGTCGGCCGAGCAGTGCCAGCAGCCCCAACAGTGATAGGCCGAAAAAGGCGCCAGGCAAGATCGACGTCAGATTCATCCCGATGGCGGTTAAGCTGTACCCGGTGACGATAGCGGCGATGAGATTGCCCGCCTGCATCGCAATATAAGACGCCGAATTGAATGAAGTGAGGTTCTTAGGACGCACGATGTCTGGAATGATGGCCTGCAGCGCAGTCGAATAGGTTCTGTCGATGAACGCGAAGATGGTCCACGATAGGCAAAGAACACTAAGTGGGTCACCGAACATGAGACCAATACCCGTTGAAAATATGAGGATCAACCTTGATAAATCGCAAGCGATACAGACGAAGCGACGATCAAATCGATCAACTAGAACGCCGCCAACGTTGCTGGTGAGCAACTCGGCGGCACTGCCGAGCGCCAAAAGGATGGCGAGAGCGCTCGCGCTCTTGCTGACATCTGTCGCAACCCATGCCGCCAGCACGAAGTAGACATTCCGGCCAGTGGCCGACGCCAGAACACAGAAGAGATAGATGCCGCGAGAGGCATAACACCCTATGCCGCTGCTTTTTGTTGCGCCCACTTCATCCACACTCCCTACTGGCAGGTTCATGGGGACATGCTATTCTTCTGAAGAGCTGGCGGCTTTCACGAATTTGATATTATCTCTAGTTCAGAACCAGGCTACTCCTTCCAGAGCGCCCGGTACTCGGCAGGGGAAAATCCCGTCTCTCGGCGAAATCTGGTCGAGAGGTGGCTCCCGCTGGAGTAGCCACAGGCGATGGCGATCTCGGTCACGCTGATCGCAGTCGTGCGGAGAAGGTCGGTCACGCGTTCAAGACGGCGTTGGTTATAGAAGCCATAGGGCGTCGAGCCTTGCGACTGCTTGAAAGCGCGGGAAAAATGCTCGTAGGTCAATCCCGCCTCTTCAGCCAGAGCGCGCACGCTTGGAGGTCGATCGATGTGAGCTTCAATCCGCCCTATCACGCGCTTGAGAACGGTAGGCGACAATCCTCCTCGAGACAATCTGCCAGATGTGCCGGAGCGGCGCTGCAGAAGTCCGAAGATAGCCGCGAGATGCCCTTCCACGATCACACTCCCCATGGAATCGTCGTGTGAAAGTTCTCCGGCAATCTGCCGCGCCAAGCATTGGATCGGCAGATCTCTAAATCCAAGCTCCGGACGCAAGGTGCCGACGCGCGGCAGCTTAGTCGTGAGGTTTGAAAAAAAATCCTGCGTCACGGTTATCATAAGATAACAACCCTCAGCATCCCCTTCATCCCAACCGCTCCAGTGGCAACCGGGCGGAATGTAAACAAGCGAGCCGTCTGGACGCGGACTGAACTCGACTCTTCGTCCGTCCAGAAAGTTTTCGCCGGATGCCGCCGTACCCCTTATGTTGAGGAAGATCAGGTGGTCATCCGCGACAACGTCGATAACCTGTCGCCCGAGACTGCGCCGGCGAACGACATCTGCGCGGGCATGGCTCCAATGGCCTTGCTGGTGAAGGATGATCTCCCCTTGTGACTTCTTCATCCTCTCGGGGTGAATTGATGGAATGATCCCCACTCGACAGCTGCTCCCTTGAAAAACCGGTGTGTTAGCGACCCTACCTCACCCCAAGTTGTCAACAAGCCAGGCTTTAACCTCAGGTCGAATTTCATGTCAATTTCATGAAAACCAATCAAAATCGTGGATGCGAAAACATGACGTTCGCGATCATCTTCTGCCGACATCATCGCTGACGGCACAATCTTTTCGGGATGCGCGATTTCCCTCCTGAATCCCAACAACGCGATGGTGCGAGAGAAAGGCAGGCTTTCGCATGCGTGAATTTGCCGACTTCATTGAGGAGTGCGACTGCGCCCCGCGCCTTAACGAGCTTTCTGAGTTTTTTTCGACCACCGCATCCGGTGAGGCCGGAATGCCTATCCGTCCGCCTGAGCTCGATCGCCGCTTGTTCCCAGTGGACATGACGTTCAGGCGCTTTTCAGCCCTTCATCCGCTGCGCCAAGGTCCATTCGATAAGCACTACTTGAGCAGCATACCCTACCGCCTCGAAGAGGAGTGCCGCATAGGCGGCGCGATCCTCAAATACGCGCGGGCCAGAAAGGGTCAACTGCAACTCTACACGCTAGGTACAGCCGAGGGGACGATGGCTCGTGTGATCGGCGAACTTGGCAAGGGCAGGATAGAAACACTGTCATGCAGTCCCAACGTCGAGAACCTTAGAAGCTTCTATGCCTATGGCGTTCCTCCTCATGCCATGTTTTTTCACGGACCATTTCATCATCTGACATCGCAAAGGGTCCAAGAAGACGTGGAGCTCCGAAAGTTTGGCAGCGGTTTCGATATCATCCTCGAGGACAAGACTTTCCAGATGTATTCGCCAAATCGCTTCGATCAGATCCGTTTCGTCTCGCAGCATCTCAAGACCAACGGGCTCTTCATGTTCGTCGAGAAGTTCAGGCATGAAGACGACGAGGAATATCGCCGGCGGGAACGCCAGAAGGACCATAGCTTCAAAGCTCGCTTCTTCAGCGCGTCAGATATTCGCGCGAAGGAAGAGACGGTGCTGACGCGAATGGATCGAAACGAAGTCACCCTTTCGGAGATGAGCGAAACACTACGCCGGTTCTTTGGACACTCATTCGTCACCTGGAACAGCGGCAATTTCTACACGCTTGTCTCCAGCAACAGTCAGCAGAATCTCGACCTGTTCCTATCGAAGCTGTCCCCACCCGCGATTCCGGCAGAATATGTCTATGCGGACCTTCCTTACCGCCTTTACCCGGAATCCGAAGCAAGGCGGCTATCGGGGCGATCCTGGACCCTTTAGCGGCTCCTCATCTTCACCGTCGCGTGAGCGCAACTGCGTCACGTCTTCACGAGCCTCAACTGGAACAACGTTCGCGTCAGCAGAAAGCGCTCCATCACGTTGAGCAGCCCTCAGCGCTTTGCCATCTCGAAAAGCCCTTTTTCTCCAAACAGGCAGGAACAGCATGAAGAAATCGATTGGCGAAGTCCATCACTTCGTTGAGCTGAGCCCGCCGGGCAACGCGCATCTGGTCCTGCCACGAGCGCCATCATTCGCGGATGAGGAAGATGTTCCAAAGTGCGTACACGTCGCCGAAGCGTGTGTCGCTATCTCGCGCACGCAGCACGTTGCCGACAAGATCTGCACGCAAATCGAGGACTTCTACCAATCCCTCGTCTCCGTGGGACCTGACAGGTTTCTAGCTTTCGAAGGTGGAGGCGCGATCATAAGGCCGACAAGTGAAAGCTTGTTCTTCAGGGTCTCAGCGCGAGACCACGTCACCTTCTGTGGCATCCGCGCGCTGCTGGAAGCAGGCTTGTTTCTGGCCACGTCCGTGTCCGAGGGGGCTATAGAGTGGCGTCACGCAGACGACACGCGATCTGGTGAGACCTGCAATCGCCTCCACAACGACCGCTGCGGAAGCGACGAACAATAGCTTCGTCCAACTTCGCCACCCAAAGGAAAATCGATCTCGGGACAATCAGGTCGTAGTGCTTTTCCAATCTACCAACCATTTCGTCACCCCGCTTTTCTTCGAGTCTCAGAGGTTGATGCCGCGAGCGCGGCTAGCAGCCCTTTGGCGCCGCTCCGCTATGATCTGCTCACTGCTCTGCAGACGGACAGTCTGCTGCAGGACCTTCAACCGCTCCTGCATCGCCGCGAAAGCTCGGCGCTGCGGTGGCGGCACGCGGTTGACAAGATCCTTGTCACCTCGGACGAGGGCATTGCGACCAAAGCGCTCGTCGAGCGCCCGGCTGACGGCCGCAAACTCCCGGCCAATGCCCGGATCGAGGAACGCGGCGGAGACGCCGAGCCTTCTGCTGTCCTTCCTCGCCTCGGCCGTCAGGCGCACCAGCGCCTCTTCCGCAGCTTTCGAAAGAGCTGGAATGGCAACCGCCATGCGCCGCCGTTCGTCCGTGATAGCCTGGCGTTCTGAGTTGAGCGCATTGGTGTAGGCCGCACCGAGCGCGCGCAGACGCGCTGCAGCTTCCGGCACGGTCCGCGTCGCCTCTTTCCGCTCTCGGCCAGAGGCCAGCATCCGGTCCATCAGGCGATCCGAACCACGCAAGGCACCATAGGCGGCAGGATTGTTGGTCACCGCGGCTCCAATGCGCTCGGCGGCAAAACCTTTCTGAAGAAGTTCCTCGATCTTGCCGACGACTTCAGCCGGATCGCGCCAGATTGTCGTTGCCGCGTTCGCCAGTGCCACACGCTGCTGACGATAGAGAGGCGAAGCAAGAGCCCGAGATCGCGCCTCGTCGTCAACGGGGATCTTGAACTCGGTGACGGCGGCGAGCATCGGGGGAATGGGAAGGTTCTCCTTCCCCACCCCCTTCTCCGTCTCTGTCCTCAGATCGACACTGGCGCCGGCAACGATCTTTGAGCGATCCCGACGTTCGGCGAGGTGCTGCTCGTCGGCAAAGCGCCGCACGGCTTCGAACAGCCGCATCAGCTTTCCGCGCCGTTCATCCGTGAGATCCTCCGGCACGCGCTCGACTATGTTGCGTTCAGCGATCACATCCGCC
The DNA here is from genome assembly GCF_002531825.1 of Rhizobium sp. J15. Lineage (GTDB taxonomy): Bacteria > Pseudomonadota > Alphaproteobacteria > Rhizobiales > Rhizobiaceae > Rhizobium. The sequence goes on from NZ_NWSX01000030.1 coordinate 16,428, forward strand.
TTCGCGCTAAATGCGCTCCAGCCAAAGCGGGCCGTCAAAGCTTCGCTCACCGCCTTGATCTCCTGCACCACCGATCGATCTTTGGCGGTAAGCGCAAAGGCCGTCTTGTAGGCATCGTCCCCGCCCTGGCTGCGCACCGCCTCGATTTCCACAAGACGCGCCATGGCGCGTTCGGAGAGCGTCGGGATCGACAATGACATATGCGCGCGGCGCGTCTGCTCGCGCAGTTCGAACCGTACGGCGTTCCTGCGGAACTCGGTCGCATGGGCACGGGCCATCGGAAGCAGTTCCTTCACGGCCGCGACAGCGAGATTGCGCTCTTCACGCGCCACGCGTCCGTCGACGATCAGCTCGGAGCCACGCAGCCGGCCAAGCCGACCAGGGGCTGCCGCAAGGTCGTCGGCGAGCCTGCTGGGTGCGACTCCGATATCCGACGCCAGTGCATTCAGCAAGACGAGCGCTGCATCCGGATCCCGGTAGATCTTCTCCAGCAGCGGCCGCAGGATCACCTCCCGCTCTGTCCAGGCCGGCGACGCAAGCTGCGCCAACCGCGCATCCTCCTCGACGCTGCTGACAAAGGACGTGGCCGGCGGGATCAGATAGCGTGTTTCAGCAGCACTTGCGCCCGAGACGGAGTGGGATGCAGTTCGCGCGTCACTGGATGTCGCTTCGACCATCGTCTGGCTCCGTTCTTCATTGTAGGCGACCCGCCGTTCCCGCTCGATGGCAAAGCCGAGGGCCACGCTTGCCCTCTCCCAGAGCTTGGCCACCTGCTCCCTCTTCTCGGCAATCCAGGCCCAGCGCCGGGTAAGGCTTTCCTCCATCTCGGCTGCGGCAAGCGAGAGATGATCGAGCCCGCGGCGCCGGGCGAAGTCGTTCGCGTGTGCGCGGTAACTGGCCTCGCTCTCAAAATCGAGCGTCGTCGTCTTGGCACCGGAGCGCGACAAGCGTTCGACGAGCGGATTGAAGAGTTCCGGCCGATGACTTTCCCGCTCGATGCGCTCCTGTCGTGCGCTAGCGGTCTCGACCTGGCTGGCCGTCCAGACGTTGCGATCGACCTCTCTCTCCTCGTAATGCTTGTGACCTGTCTCCTCGTCGACAACGGCAATCTGGACCTTGACCCGCTCGACACCATCCTTTCTGAGCGTCACGGTGTCGCCTTCCTGGATGCCGGCCTCCTCGAGTGCCTTCGGCAGGCTGACGCCCCAGAGCCGATGGGCGGTTCCGTCGTCCGTCCTGACATCGGCATAGGGGCTGTCGTCGGCATCCTCGTCCTCGGGCCGGAATTTGGCTTCGCCGGTTTCGACAAGCTCGCCGGTGACACCGGCGGCATGATCGACACGCGGTTTGCGTCCCCATTCCGGTCTCGGCTCAAAATCCTCTTTCGCCGCATAAAGATCGACGCGGTCGCGATGCCGGGTCATCGACACATAGGTCAGATGCCGGTCCATCATGCCGGTGGCGAGCACGAAGGTGCGGTCGACGGTCGACCCTTGAGATTTGTGGATCGTTGCGGCATAGCCGTGGTCGACATTGTCATAACTGTCCTCGCCGAAGACGACTTTATTGCCATTGTCGAGCAGAACCGACAGCAGCGGATCGCCGCGTTTGTCGCCGGTCGCGGTGACCGTGCCGAGCATGCCGTTCTTGACATATTGCGGCCCGGAGTGCTTGGCCCGCGGCTCGAGGAAGCGGGCGTTCTCCAGGAAGATGATGCGGTCGCCGGCGGCAAATTTTCGCGCCCCGCGCTCGGTCCGGAAGCTGCGGCTTTCGCCGAGGGCATTATCGCCGGCCATCACCTCACGCAGCGCCTCGTTGAGCTTGCGGACATCGTCGTTGGTGTGGGCGAGCACCAGCAGTTCATCACCGCGAAGACGGCCATCCCTGCCCTCAGACGTTGATCGCTCGATTGCCTCTCTGCGCGCAGCAGCCCAGTCGGAGACGATGCGATCGATCGTTTCCTCGCGTGACCCTGCCTCGACCAGATGGCCATGGCGGGCATAGGCGTCTAGGCCCTTCTCGACTTCGCCGCGGGCAAACAGACGCGAGGCATCGCGCGCCCAGGCCTCACGCTGGCGGCGCACGCCGGCAAGCTCAGCAAAGCCGATGCGTTCGGTAATTGCCCGGAAGGCAGCACCGGCCTGGATCGGCTGCAGCTGCATCGCGTCGCCGACCAGCACGACCTTTACCTCAGCCTCCTCGGCAATCTTCAGCACACGGGCCATCTGCTGCGAGGCCACCATGCCGGCCTCGTCGATCACCAGCACATCACCGCGATGGAGCGTATCGCGGCCATTGGCCCAGGCCAGTTCCCAGGAGGCAAGTGTCCGCGACTTGATGCCGGAACTGTCTTGCAGCCCTTCCGCCGCCTTGCCGGCAAGGGCTGCACCGATCACCCGGCGTCCCTCGCCCTCCCAGGCAAGACGTGCGGCAGCAAGCAGCGTCGATTTGCCGGCGCCGGCAAGGCCTACAATAGCGGCAATGCCACCATCACCGGTGACATGACGGACAGCATCGACCTGCTCTGCATCGAGCCGGAACGGAGTTTTGGGATCGCCGCTCTCGATGCTCTCCACGCGTTCGATCGCCACCGTCACATTCCGCTCGGAAACGCCGAAGCCGCGACGCTCCGACAAAACCCGCGCCGACTGCGCCATGTCGTATTCGATGCGCAGCATCTCCCGCGTGGTAAACATCGCGGGCTCCGACACCTTTCCTGTCTCTGCCTCGATCTCCTGCGGCTTCAGTATGACCAATTGGTCCGACGCCATCAGCCTGGCGCGGATGTTGGCAAAATCGGTGGGATCGTCGACATAACGGTGCAGCGCCTTAGCGATTTCCCTCTCGTCGAAGGTAGAGCGTTCATTGCCGAGCTGCTTCAGCAAAAGCTCCGGCTCTGAAAGCAGCCGATCGGCCATCTCCTGGCGGCGGGCGAGATCGGCCGGCGCGAAGTGGAGCTCCCTGCCCTTCCTCGCCAGCGCCGCCTTCTCCGGCCCGAGATGTTTTTGCGCGATGCCGTCGAGGCCCTGTTCGGCATAGGAGCGACCGTCGAGGCGGATGTCATGTCCGGCCAGCGCCAGATGCCGGTTGGCCGTTTCCGCCCAGGCGATCTTCCACGCCTTCATCGTTTCCTTGTCGCCCGCCCAGACTTTGTAGACGATCTTGCCGTTCGGGCGGTCCGGCGTGACGACGCGCAGCGGCTTACCATCCTCACCAAGCACTGGAACCTTCTTTGCCCCGAACCCCTCCTCCGTCAGCGGCCGGAGCGTCGTCATCAGGTGGATGTGCGGGTTGCCGTCCTTGTCGTGATAGACCCAGTCGGCGATCATTCCTTTCGAGGTGAGATTGTCGCGGACGAATTCGCGCACCAGCGTGATATTCTCGGCCCGCGTCAGCTCCTCCGGCAGCGCGATGATCAGTTCGCGGGCGAGCTGCGCATCTGCCCGCGTCTCGAAGGCGTCAACGGCATTCCAAAACACTTCGCTGGCCTTGCTGACGGACTGACCTGATATCGCCGACCGCAGCCAATCCGGGATCTCATCCGGCAGCGCCAGTTCCTCATACATCAGTTCGCCCGCCCCACCGCGATAGCTGAACGACGTTCCCGCCTGCTCGTCCATCATCCGGGCGCGGTGGCGATAGGCGGCAGCCGAGACGATGCTGCGTCCCGATCCCCTACTGATCACCTGCGCTCTGACGAACATGATCGCCACTGGCGTCTCCAGACTGGCCCAAGCACGTCGCGACAGCGACGTATATTGCGCCCTCAAACAGATCGGACCGAAGGGCCGATGCCGCTTTTCTGGTTGCACGGTAGCGCATTTTACTATTTTATTCTAGTTAGTATAATCGCTTCGTTTCGATTACCTGAACCCGAAAAGGAACCAGGGATGGCTGCAAAATCATCGATTTCCGATCTCGACGCCCAGATCGAGAAGCTGCGTGAACGCAAACGCCTGCTGATAGTTAAATCGGCCGAGCGTTTTGCCCGAGCCGCGACCAGAACCGGGCTGGCGGAGATGGAGATTGCCGACGAGGAGGTCGATCGGATCATCGAGGAAATCGCCGCGCGATTTCGAAAGGGGGAAAGGAAAATCGCCGCTGGCCCCGCTCCTCAAGCGCGTCGATCAGGAGATAGCGGCGCTGGAGCGCAGGGGCAGGCTCCAAATGACGGCTGAGCGGAAGCGCGACGCGCGCGAGAAGTTCCTGCTCGGCGGAATCGTCGTCAGAGCAGGGCTGTCGAAAGCCGATCGGGCATTCCTGCTCGGCGGCCTCATAGAACTGGCAAAGCTCGCCCCAGGCTCCATTGAGCATCGGCGGCTGCGCGATATCGGCGAAGAGGCTTTCAAGGCTCCGTCGCTGGCCGACGTTTCATCGCATCTCAAGGAGACGGCGGAATGGGCCTAAGAGGGAAACCGCATCCGAGCCTGCTGCTCGTTTTGGCGCCGATCGCCGTCACCACGATCACAATCTACATTGTTGGCTGGCGGTGGCCAGGGCTCGCCGTCGGCATGTCGGGAAGGATGGAATATTGGTTCCTGCGGGCAGCACCTGTACTGCCTCTAATGTTCGGACCTCTTGCCGGACTTCTGACAGTTTGGGCCCTGCCGCTGCATCGGCGAAGGCCGGTCGCCATGGCAAGTCTTTTGTGTTTTCTCGGCATTGCCGCCTACTATGCGCTACGCGAATTCGGCCGGCTTGCACCGACTGTGCAGGCCCGGGTCGTTCCGTGGGATCGAGCGCTGTCCTATCTTGATATGGTCGCAGTCATTGCTGCCGTCGCCGGCTTCATGGCAGTGGCGGTGTCAGCCCGCATCTCCGTCGTCGTGCCAGATGAAATCAAGCGTGCCCGGCGTGGAATATTTGGAGATGCCGATTGGCTGCCGATGGCGGCAGCAGGAAAGCTGTTCCCGCCGGATGGGGAAATCGTGGTCGGCGAGCGTTATCGGGTCGACAAGGAAATCATCCATGCGCTTCCCTTCGATGTAAACGATCGCAGCACATGGGGACAGGGCGGGAAGGCGCCATTGCTCACCTACAGACAGGACTTCGATTCCACCCATATGCTGTTTTTCGCGGGATCGGGCGGATACAAAACGACCAGCAACGTCGTGCCGACGGCGCTCATATATACCGGACCCATGATCTGCCTCGATCCTTCCACTGAGGTCGCACCCATGGTCGTCGAGCACCGCACCAATGCGCTCGGGCGCGAGGTCATGGTGCTCGATCCGACGAACCCGATCATGGGCTTCAACGTGCTCGACGGGATCGAAGCATCCAAGCAAAAGGAAGAGGACATCGTCGGCATTGCCCATATGCTGCTGTCGGAAAGCCTTCGCTTCGAAAGCTCGACGGGATCCTACTTCCAGAACCAGGCGCACAACCTCCTGACCGGTCTGCTCGCCCATGTGATGCTCTCGCCCGAATATGAGGGCCGGCGAAGCTTGCGCAGTCTCCGCCAGATCGTTTCCGAACCGGAGCCCTCGGTGCTCGCTATGCTGCGCGACATTCAGGAGCATTCCGGTTCGGCCTTCATCCGCGAAACGCTCGGCGTCTTCACCAACATGACCGAGCAGACGTTTTCGGGCGTCTATTCCACAGCATCGAAGGATACCCAGTGGCTGTCGCTCGACAGCTATGCCGCGCTCGTCTGCGGCAATGCCTTCAAATCGAGTGATATCGTTTCGGGCAAGAAGGACGTCTTCCTCAACATCTCCGCATCGATCTTGCGCTCCTATCCGGGCATCGCTCGTGTGATCATCGGCTCGCTCATCAACGCCATGGTGCAGGCCGACGGCGCCTTCCAGCGCCGGGCGCTGTTCATGCTCGATGAGGTCGATCTGCTCGGCTACATGAGGGTGCTCGAGGAGGCGCGCGACCGCGGCCGCAAGTACGGCATCTCGATGATGTTGATGTACCAGTCGGTCGGGCAGTTGGAGCGGCATTTCGGGAAGGATGGCGCGACGTCATGGATCGATGGCTGCGCTTTCGCCTCTTACGCAGCGATCAAGGCGCTCGACACGGCGCGCAACCTCTCTGCGCAATGTGGCGAGATGACGGTGGAGGTGAAGGGCAGTTCCCGCAACATCGGCTGGGACACGAAGAACAATGCATCCAGGAGATCCGAGAACGTCAACTTCCAGCGCCGGCCGCTGATCATGCCGCACGAGATCACCCAGTCGATGAGGAAGGACGAGCAGATCATCATCGTCCAGGGGCATAGTCCGATCCGCTGCGGCCGGGCGATCTACTTCCGGCGAAAGGAGATGGATCAGGCAGCGAAGGTCAATCGTTTCGTCAAACCGGTGCTATGATCGTGGTTTTATGAGCGGCCCACCTCGTCCTCGCCGGCATAGGCGTCGACGGCGTTTTCGAGTTCGGCAAAAAGCTCATCGGGCATCGTTTCGATAGTGCCGACGGTGCGTCGGTCTGCCTGCCTGATCAGTTGCTGATAATCTTCGATATTGAGGAGAACCAGCCGGGGTTTGTTCCGCTGGGTGATCGTCACCGGATGACGCAGCGCCTCGGCGATGATGTCGCCGGATTTACGTGAGAGGTCACTGGTTGAATACGTCCCGCTTGGCTTCGGCATTGGGCTTCCTTGCTATCGCTGGAATTTACAGCATTTACAACATTACTGCGATTGTTGTGAAACTTCGCAGCCGTCCTTCCTCGGCTCACTTGAGGGCCATCGGCAACTGAGAGGCAACCTCGTCTGTCGCCTCTCAGTATGTGAGATGGTGCTGCTACCACCATGACCAAACGACGCGCCCCGCATAGACCGGGATGCGAGTTGCCAACGTGATATCCTTGATGATCGGCGCCAGCGAGCCGAGTTCGTCCGCAATCAGCGCAACGAGCTCAGGATAGTTGATATCGACGCCAGTGTCGTCGGCAGCCCAAGCGCTCATCCAATCGCCGCCGTTGACGCGGAATTCATGCGTGTCGTAATCAATTTCGAGTTCGTCCAGCAGATTGATAGTGAAGCGCCCGAAAATCTCGATCTCGCCCTCCAGCTGATATTCGGCGAATTCATCCTCCCCGATGAGAACACTTCGTTCCAATTCCATGATGACGCTGATCCGATCGATTGCCGCGTCGAGCCCCTCAACCAGGCGATCGTGAAGCTCTCGCGAAAAATCGCTGTCGCAGCCGAAGCGGTTTGCCAGGACGACGAGCCGGAAGCCGGCAAACTTGGTGTAGAGTATGAGGTTCTGATCGGTTGTCATAATGTGATCTCCTTCGTTGATGACGGAGATCGGCCACTCTCTTGCAAAGAGGGGTCAAGGACCGCGGGACGCGGCTCGCAAGCGGGGGAACCGATTTTTCCAGAGCGCAGTGAAACGCAGCAGCGGAAAAATTGGGGGAGACGCGCCGTCCTTGACGCCGGATTTGCTGGAGTAAAATTGGACGTCAGAGAGAGAAGAGACCCGCGGACCCGAAGGGGACGCGACCGTTTCCGGCGTGAGCCGGCAGGAGGTGTCGAGGATAGAACCGCCGCCCTGCGGCTGGGCAATTCGCTCACGTCATTCCGCGAGAGGGGGCGTGACCGGAGGCGGAGACGGTGTTCGGGCTCCGTGAGCGGAGCGAATAGCACCCGGCCGCCGATTGGCCGGCTCGCCCAAATCCATGATCTTCGGCTTCAACGATCATCACAAAAATGAATCGGTGTGGGCCGACCGATTCATAAGTGTCGTTAGACGCAAAAGCTGGAAGAGGCGACTCTCCGTCATGCTCACTCAACCCTATCAGCTCTACATCGAACGCAGGGACGCGACGAAAAACATGGCGCGCTTCTACGCGCTCGCAATCGAACCGACGTTGTTCGGCACACCATGCCTGACGCGGCGATGGGGACGCATCGGAACGATCGGACAAGCCATGGTGCATCACTTCGACAGAGAGGAGGATGCAGTCCGTATGTTCCTCGAACTTCTCCGATCAAAACGGGCGCGCGGCTATAGGCCGAACACAAATGTCGGACGGGAACCCATGGTCCGGGCTGTCCGCGGAAGTCTTCCTGGTCCTTGCCGGTAATTATCGGCGTGAAGCGCAGCTTCGGGTCGACGCGCCGGTCGATCCGGCGTGCCGGCCCAGGCGAGGAGGCAAACGCCGCCTCAGAAGGGTGGCGCGGCGTCGATGGCGCCCTCCTGCTCGGCGATCGCTACCCTCAGTTCGGCCCGAGCGATCTCCAGCTCCGCTTCGATCTGGCGGCGCTCAGCCGGATCGGCGTTTCTGAGCTCGGCCCGCAGTTCCTCAACCTGAATTTCGAGTGCAATCGTCATCGTCGTCGTCTCCTGAAATGTGAAAGATGACGCCCGGGGTCGTGAGGATCGGGCCGGGTCAAGGATCGCGTCAGCGACCGGCGGAGCCGGCGAGCGGAGGAACCGATTTTCTGACGGTGCCCTTCAGGGCGCCGGCTGAAAATAGGAGGGGCCGCGAAGTCCTTGAGGCGGCACGAGCCTCACGGCAGACTTCAAGTATCTGAGCAGACAGGGTCCTTGGTCTCGTGTGGCACGACAGGAGGATTGAAGGCGGGCTCGATGCCCGCTTTCAATCCCGCTATTGCGCGCAAAACCTGAGATACGGCGAAGCCGGCCCCGATTGCTCGGGGCCGCTCGCTTTGTTCTTCAGTTCGGGCTGTTCCAGAGGATCACCTTCTTGCTAGGATCGCCGCCGGGTGCCGGTGCGAGATTGCCGAAGATCACACCGATCTCGGGAGCCTCAAGCTTCACTGAGAGGTATTCCTCGCCGGTCTGCCGCGCGATGCGGTTCCAGGCGGCGCCGATCTCGAAGCCCGTCTTGCGGTGAATGACGCGGTAGTCGGGCGCTTCTTCGCTTGCCTTGCTGGCATTTGGGACGATGGCGATCGGGGCGTTGACCCGGATCGTGGCGAAGACGCCTTCGAGGATGCCGTCGGTCTTCTGCGTGAGCGTTGCGATCGTGGTGGCCATGGTTGTTGTCTCCTTCGGTTGCTCGGGACCATTCCCGATGGCGCACGAAGAGACGGCCGACCTGCTGCGGTCAGCTCGCCTGAAAATTTTGCAAAATTCTATTTTCCACCAGGATAAACGAACCGAAATCGAATTTTGCAAAAATTTCGGGCGAGTCTTACCCCTTCAGGGGTTGGCCGCCAAAGCAGGCGGTCGTCTATACGAGCGATATAAAACGGGAATGGTTCGGGGCAATCGAAGGAGACAACAAACCATGGCCTCCCGGTCCAAGCACTGGGGGATATTGGCCGCACACTCCACGGACGCTTCGCCCGCATGTCGATCAACACAATACCCTCGCCCGCTCCCGGCTGCGGCAGGCTGTGAGCACCTCGATAACATTTCTGCTGATCGGCGAGGTCGCCGCGGCACCGCATTGCCGTCTGCACACCGTGCTCCAATCCCGGGTGAAGCTGTTCACGCGGGCGTCGAATGAGTGATCTTCCCCAAACGTGCCCGCTCCCAAGCACCTGAGCCGCCGATGGGTCGCCAGGTACATCGCCATTGGCAAACACGCAACCGGAACGATCTGAGCCGGCTTCATCCGCGGAGCCAAGCTCGGTGAGATCACAAGGCAACAGGATCGGAGCAAGTCACAAACGGAATGCCATAAAGCGCGACATTTTGATCGTCCGAAACCAAATACGCTCCCTCCGCCACGGCTTGCGCCATGAGCAGATGATCGAAAGGATCGCGGTGATGAAGTGGAAGAGCAGCGAGAGCGATAAGATGCGCGTCCGAGATATCCAGCCGGTCGAAACCTTGATCCGGCAAAATCGCAACAATCTCTTCGATATCGGCATCAAGTTTGCCGATGCGCAGCTTCACAGTGATTTCCCAAAGGGAGACAGCACTGACGAGGACATCATTCTCGGGATCGCCAATAAGGCGACGCGCATGGTTCCCTAGCTTCTCGTCGTCGTTCAGCCACCACAGCAAGGCATGTGTATCGAGCAGCAGCCTCACGTCCCGTCTTCCATGGACTTCAGAACATCCGCCGGCAGACCATCGAAGTCATCGGCAACTTTGATCTTTCCGCGCAACGCGCCTGGTTTCCGCATGACGACGCCGGCTGACGGCGGGCCGATTTCGGCGACAACCTTGTGATGCGACGTCAGGACGAACCGCTGGCCGTCTTCGACCTGCTTGAGGAAAGACGTCAGGTTGCCGCGAAATTCCCGCACGCCGACACGGCGGGGAGATGGTATCTGCTGCCGAGATTGGGTCATGGCGAAGCTCCGTTTCAGCGGCAAATGTGTACACAATTTTTGCGAAATGCAAGCATCTCCTTCAGCCGTATGGACAGATGGCGCTTACGCGCCATCTCCCGCCGCTTGCCAAAACGGAGATGCCAAGTCGGCGGGCCTTGTCGGCAAGATTGCCGGTAATGCCGGAGCCGGGGAAGATGACGACGCCAGCCGGCATGACCGAGAGCATGTCGTCATTGCGGCGGAACGGTGCGGCCTTGGCGTGCTTCGTCCATTCGGTTTGAAGGCGATCTGTATCACCTTGCGCGCTTCTGCCCAGCAGGCAGCGATACGTTCGGCGCCCTTCGGCGAGCCGCCGTGCAGCAGCACCATGTCGGGATATTTGGCGAGGGCTTGATCGAGTTTCGCCCAGATTCGTTCGTGATCATTGTAGTCGATGCCGCCGCCGAAGGCGATCTTGGTGCCTGCCGGGATCAGCACTTCGGTCTCGGCGCGCCGGCGGGCGGATGGAAAGTCTCTGGAGTCGATCATCGCCGCGGTCATGTTGGCGTGGCTGACCTTGGAGCCCGTCCGCGGCCGCCATGCCGAGCCGCATTGGCTTCGAAGTGGTCGCCCGCATAGGCGCGCATGAACTCGAAGGCATTGCGGCGCTCAAGCAGCGTGATGCCTTCGGCAACGAGGCGCTCCAACTCGACACTCTTGACCTCCGAGCCGTCCTGCTCGCGCTGACCGTTGCGTTGGCTATCCTCATTACGCTGAAGCTCCCGCTGGATGCGCTCGCCGGCGCGGTGGAAGAGATTGACCGTCGACCACAGGAGGTCTTCGAGATCGGGCTCCAGGCGGGTATCGCCGAGCATTTCGAATAGAGCATCGAACATGGCGGTCAGCGCCGACTGGACGACCGGCTCCTCCGGCAGCGGACGCGGGTCCGGTTCATCCTGGAAGGGGCGATGGCCGTAGATCTGCATCTCGTAGATGAAACGGTCGGTTGGGGACGAGGCGGGGCGGGGCTCGAAGGCGTCGTCGATGGGAAGACTTAGGTTCAGATGGTCTCCGTCGGATTTGGGCCGCGCCTCTCGCGGCCTGACGGCGATCCCTGTCCACGCGGCAGACGGGCCGGAACCGCGGCGCCTGACGCCGCGGCGAAGCGCCGGGCGGCGGAAGGGAGGTTTCTTGCTGTGCCAGGAATGGCGGGCCGCACGCGGCCCAAGCCAGGGGAAGAAACCTGAGCGACCCGCTGAAGGCCCGCCCGCCGCATGGTAAGGGTCGCCTCTCGGCAGGCCCGCGGGCGGGCGCCTACCCGTGCGGCGACCGGCAGAGACCTGCCATCCTGTAGGCCCTCACGCCCTCACCTTCCCCGTCCGGCTCGATCATGCGGGCAGAAAGGCCAGAGCGTTTCAGAACGAGCTGCGCCCTGAGATTAGCGATGAGCCGTTCCGGACTGAGCCGGCGCAGATCCTCGTTGAAGTCGCCGAACTCCGGGGCAAGCACTAGCGGCAGGATCCCCAGCGCCTGGGCGCGGTAGCTCAATCCCTCGATACGTGCCGGCCGGCCGCATCGGCGTCAGCTGCGATGTAGAGACGCCGGCAGCCATCGGGCAGTCGGAAGGCGGCAAGGTGATCGGCGGTTCAGTGCCGGCCGGCTCGAAGGGCTGGGTAGCACGCGATTAGAACTCACTTCATGCTGGCGCAGCCTCTACATTTTGACCGGCTGACTTCTAATCAACGCACCGTTGACTTCTAATTATCATGATCGTTAATTTTAATTTTTGGAGGCTGGAATGCACGTATCTTCTTTCCTGCCTTGGCGTTGAAATCGGCCCCAGCGGCCGTAACATTTACATACTAACTATTTTGCGCTAGTAAAGTCCGCGAAGCTCATGCTACGCCTTCCTTTTACGGCTCGATCAGCCTTTGGCCAGGCAAGGGAGGAACGACGTGCGACAGTTTTTGATCGGCAACCAGGCGTTCGACGACAGTTCTCCAGAGTTTCTGCCGCAGCTCGAACGCGCTTACGAACAGAAGCTCAGGCCACTTTGCCCGTGTCGGCAACCGCCGGTGCCGATGTACATTGCCCGGATGGATGGCCAATTCCTGATCAAACGCATGCCGCTCTCAGGCCGGCAGCATGATCCCGGCTGCTCGTCTTACGACCCGCCGTATGAGCTATCCGGCCTCGGGCCGTTGATCGGCAACGCCATCCAAATCGACGCGGCGACCGGTGCGGCAACGCTGAAACTCAATTTTTCGCTGTCGAAACGAGGGGGCCGATCGACGTCGACATCGCCTTCGGAGCCGTCGGAGACTGTGCGAAGCGAGCCCAAGAAGCTCTCGCTCAGGGCGATGCTCCATTATCTCTGGGACATGGGGGAGCTGACGGAATGGACCTCGCTATGGGCCGGGAAACGCGGCTGGGGGCGCGTGCGCAGCAGTCTGGTGAACGCGGCAAAGCAGATGATCGTCCGCGGCGGCCCTCTCAGCGATATCTTGTTTGTCCCGGAAGTGTTTCATCAGGACGACAAAGAGGGGATTTCAGCGCGGCGTGCGGCTATGTTGGCCGGCGCCCAGTTAACCGGTCCCGGTCCGCGGAAACTGATGATGACCGTCGGAGAGGTAAAGGAATTTTCCTCAGCGCGCGATGGCCAGAAGATGCTGGTGCGCCACCTGCCTTTCCCCTTCATGCTCGATGAGGGGGCGTGGAAACGGTTGAATGCCCGATATGAAACCGAACTGGAACTGTGGCGATCCAACGAGGGGTTTCATCTCATCGTCATCGCCACGTTCGGCATTTCGGGAGCGGGGATAGCTTCGGTCGAGGAAGTGGCGCTGATGGTGGTCAACGAGAACTGGATCCCGTTCGAAACCATCCATGAACAGCGTCTCCTGGAGCGGCTCTCCAGCCTGAAGCGAAGGAGCGTGAAAGGACTCCGGTTCGATCTTTCGCGCGACCAGCCGATTGCCTCCGTGACCTTACCGGAGGCAAGGCCAGCGCCGATCGCCATGTTCATCGTTCCGACGAAGGCCGACGAAGACTACGACGTTGCATTGAATGAGATGATCGCCGCGAGAGCCGAGATGACGCCGTGGATCTGGCGTGTAGCCGACGGCGAAATGCCGCGGCTGCCATAATCCACACCAGCCTCCTTGGTCAGCGACGTAGACGCCCTAAAAGGAAGCCATCGAGCGGGCGATCTCGACTGCGTGAAGCTATATCCCGGTCAAATCGGCCCAGAGAACTCTCTGCCATTTCTGCATAGCTGCACTGCACAAAAAATGTTTACCAAGCGGTCAAAATATGAGCATATTGCCTCCAGTTGATGCAATCGATGGTTTTCCTCCCAGTGCCATCGTATCAGCTGTTCCCCTCTGGAGGTTATTGACCTTCACACCTTAAAGGGCCCTGGTTTTCCAGCGGCCCTATTTTTCTGCATAGTTGGTGAGGCGGCCCCCTTTGCATTGCATGACCACATCGAAAGCGGAGCGCTTGCGGTTGGCGGGTAACCCACGCTTCAAGTTGGCGGGTCGAGCTTGTTCGCCGCGCGCTCCTATGGCACCCAGAAATCGGAGATGGAAAGCGGAGCATATTTCAGTTATTGCAGTTATAAGCGACTTGCCCTATATACATGGTCAGAGGTGTTCGCCATGACCAGCCATGTTCTTCAATTTACCAAATTGTCGGATCGCGACCGCAAGGCCGTCGCGCCTATGCCAAATCTGGCGGAGGGCGACCAACTGGAACTACGGATTCGCCGTGAAGGTGGACAACTTCAAACCCTTTCTCTCCCAGCCTCGGCTCTCGCACCTGTCGAAGCACTCCTCGATCATCTGTTGCGCGGCAAGCGTGTTGCCGTGCTCACGGAAGATCAGGAATTGAGCCCGACCGACGCCTCCACCATCCTCGGCATCTCACGTCCTCTCGTGGTGCTGCGCATGGATCGCGGCGATCTGCCCTTCCGCTATGTCGGCAAGCACCGCCGAGCCAAGTTGAAGGATGTTCTCGCGCTCAAGGACAAGCTCGATGCTCGCCAGAAAAGCCTCGACGCGCTGGCCGAGGACACAGAGGATCTGATCGTCAATCATGGCCTCTAAGCCGCCTGTCGCGGTCTATGATGCCTGCGTCCTCTACCCTTTCCATTTGCGTAATGTCTTGGTCCAGTGTGCTTTCGACGGTCTCGTCGACGCACGCTGGACCGACGACATCCACGCCGAGTGGATTCGCAATCTGGCCATCGGCTCACCCGATATACCCTTCGCCCGTCTGAAAGCGACCCGTGATCGGATCAAGGAAGTTTTGCCCGATGCCGATGTCGGCAACCACCGAATTCTCATCCCCGACCTCTCGCTACCGGATCCGGATGATCGTCATGTTTTAGCTGCAGCCATCGCCGGAAAGGCTTCTCTGATTGTCACGTGGAATCTCAAGGATTTCCCAGCCGCGGACCTTCGGCCTCATGGGGTGGCCTGCGTGTCGCCAGACAATTTCCTCGTGGGCCTCCATTCCACGTTTTCGAGCGCATTGATCGACAGCATCAGGCGCGGCCGGTTGAATTTACGGAAGACGGTGCCGGCGGTTCACGAATTCATTGATGCACTGGACCATCAGGGGCTCCGCGCGTTTTCAGTGGTCCTGCGTGAGAAGGCCGCACAATTGGACTGACGGTCGAGACCGACAGAATTGTTTGAGGCCCGGACGCAACCCGTTAAGCTCGATCCGACGAAGAGCGGCCGAGGTCAGTCGCGGCGTCTCGATAGTAGATCTCGCTCACCCGAAACCGGCCGTCGATCCGCTTGCATTGGATGATGATGTCGACCGCGATCGTCAACATCTCGCGGATGTCGTGCCGTTCGAGGTCCCCACCACCCTCCGACTCCTTGACCAGCAAAGTCAGCTGCTCAAAGGCGAGGCGGGCCGAGTCGGCATGGACCGTGGTGATGGAGCCAGGATGGCCGGAGTTGACATTGCGGATGTAGTAGAATGCCGTCCCGTCCCGCAGCTCCTGCAGCAAAATGCGGTCGGGCCGCATGCGCAGGCAGGATTCGAGCAGGTCCTTCGCGCCGACCTTGGCGAGCCCCTGCCCGCCTTTGGAGTAAAGGAGCCGAACATGGTTGGGCTGCGGGACCACCAGCTCGGGAGTGTCTTCGATCGAAATAATCCGCTCGCTTTGCGGAATGTGGCGGATCAGCGCTTTCGATAGAGTTGTTTTTCCCGACCCGGTGGCGCCGGAGATGATGATGTTCTTTCTTGCAAACACCGCCTCCCGGAGAAACGCTTTGTAGGCGCCAATGCGATAGTATTCCAACAGCCTTTGGTCCGATCGGCTCGCGTCGCCGTCGACCCGCAAAACGTCGGCGAACAATCCTCCATGATCGAGATCCTCAAGGGTCAGCGACACGGAGGACGGCTTGCGGATGGTGATGCTGACGGTTCCCTTCGTCGTTGCCGGCGGGATGACGATCTGGATCCGCTCATCATCCGGCAGGGTCGCCGACAGGATCGGCCGCGTCTCGTCGATCGATTGATCGGAGAAGCTCGCGACGGCGCGAGCGAGACGCATCAGCCGGTCGAACGAAAGTTCGGGCATCTCATAGGTCTGCCATCCGTCCCTACCCTCCGTGACGACCTGTCCCGGCAGGTTGACGACGACCTCATAGAGCGTCTTGTCGCGTAGGAAGCGTGATAGTGGCGAAAGCAGTTCGCGCACGACGCCGGAGTCGGCAGCTTCAGTCATTGCCGAACCTATTTTGTCACGAGCTTCGAGGAGGGGCTGAAATCCCCAAGGACAGCACGGTCGTAGACGCGATTGCGGGGCTCGGTCACGCGAAGCCGATAAACGCTTGAGAAGTCGAGGTCGCGTGCGACGAAGATCGAAACCAACTCGCCCTGATGTTTCATGAGCGTCGGCGGAATGTTGATCGACTGCTCGACGGCGATCGCCGCGGCCTGCTGACCGGCGCTGGTGGTATTTTGCGCTTCGACGTCGCTGTCCTGCAGCCGGCTGCTGGCATAGGAACTGGCATCACCGACGATCGACAGGAGCATTGCGCTGCCGAACCGCTCCCACCAATGGGTGTCCACATAACCATCGATGCCGGCCCGGCCAAGCGCATCGGTCGCCGGCGAAGCCAAAGTGATGATCACGCCTTTCGGCGTCTTCGCCCGGTTCCAGAGAACGAACAGGCGCTTTTGGCCACGGCGAAGACCGCCGCGATATTCTCCGACGATCTGCGTGCCTTTTTCCATCAGCACCACACGGCCATTATCTGAGAGAACGTCCCGGTTGATGACGCAGCTCGTGAACCCTGGCTGATCGGAGGAGAGCGCGGTCTCGAGAACGCAAGGAATGGATGTCCCCATTGCGACAATGAAATCGCGGTTGCCCAACGTGCCGGCGCGCGATCCCTGCAACTGCGTCGGCGTCAGCAAGCGGTTGAAGCGCTGGTCTTCGTTTTCACCCTGCGAGGCGAAGCCGCCGGGATTGGCGCCGAGCGGCACGTAATTCGAGGCCTGATCCGACGCCTCGCCCTGATCCTGCCGCCGCGTGGCCGGCGATTTCTCGCCGCCATAGGCGATGACCGGCGCACGGCGGGCAGCGTCGAGCAGCTTGTCATCCTCGGTCGGCGCCTGCTCGGCGGCGACAGGCGTCGGGAGCTGAAATTGCGGCGGTGTCGCCACCGGCTGTGGCTCCTTCGCCGGTTCGAAATCCGATGTCTGCCGGATGACAACGCGCTCCGGCTGGGCACCGTCTGACGGTTTGTCCTGCCCTCGCATCGACCAGAGAGCGAAGGCGACAAAGACGACGATCGCCAACGCGACAGTGCCGCGTTTGAGGGTGGGGTTATTGTCGAGCCGGCCACCGGCCGCCGTCTCGGCCCGCTCGCCCGGAATCTGGGCAATCTCTTCCTCGGCCATGTCACCTCCTATTGCGCCGCGCCGGGCGGCACTTTGACGACGCGCTCGACCGACGGTGACGTCGTGTTGGTCTCGGAATTGATGCCGACGCGATCGTAGGCTTCGTTGAAGACGCAAAGCACGTCGCCGCCCCGGCGCAGGATGAACTTGCGGCTGATCGCGTGAACAAGGACGAGATTGCCGTCGACCGACTTCGAGACCAGGCTTTCGCTGCCGTCGGAATTTTCCATATAGATCGCCGGCATTTCCTGGTTGCCGGCGAAGGCGAAGGTCGTGACCTTGCCGTTGTCATAGACCGCTTGCGGTTCGAGCGCTTGGGATCCTTGCGCCGAATAACGCCAGTTGCGCGGTCCATAGGCTTCGTGAAGGGCAAGCACGCGATCGGCCTCACCGGCCTGCGCCGCCTGCGCGCGCGCAGCTGCTTCCTGGCGGTGCCGCTCCGCTTCATCAGCGGGATAGCGATATTTCACATAGAAAAAGGTGTTCTGACCGGCTTCAACGCTTCCGTCGCGGACAGTGAGTTCCATCTGGTAGCTGCGGGTCGAGCCGTCCCGTCGTGTCGTCACGACCGAGATATTCGTCACCGGCTGATTTTCCCTGGGCTTCAGGAACAGGATGTTGCCGGCCGGCGCCACTTCCCAAGCAACGCTGTTGCCAAGCGCCACATGAGCGATTTCCTCGTCGGCGGCGAATTCGATTTGCACCGAAGACCGCAGCGTGCCGACGACTTTGGTGATGTTATAGGGCTGGTAGTCGACGAAACGGATGCGGTTGTCCTGCGCGGCGCCGCGCGGCGTCTCGAGGGCGAGCGCTGCAGACGAAAACCCGGTGGTCAGAATGAGCGGAAGGAGAAAGTGCAGTCTCAATTGATGGCCTCCGGATCGGCGCGATATTCGCTGACGACGAAGCCGAGCGGATTGGTCAGCCGGTCGGTCGAGGACATCGGAGCGTTGGCATAGGAGAAGGTCAGGGTCGTAACCCAGTGCGTGGTGCGCACCTCGTCACCGCGGGTCACGGTCCTCATATAGCGGACGGATGCCACATTGGCGTTGATCAGCGAGATGGAAACAATGTTGATCCGCGACGTGGCGCTGCGGCCATAAATGTTCTGCGGGGAATCGGGATTGCTGCCGCGGTAGACTGCGGCAAATCGAGTCTGTTCCGGCTGCGTCGACAGCAAGGCGACGGTGCGGAAATTCTCCTCGCCCTCGCTCCAGACGTAGCCCTCGCGGGCGCGGACATATTTGGCCGCGAAATATTTGGTGACGGCCTCGTCGTAGGTGCCGGCGGCCGACGTCAGCGCCGAGACTACGTCAACGATGCCTGTGGAATTATCGACCCGCACGACGAAAGGCTCGACGGTTTTCAAAGGAGTGAGGCCGGCAACGGCAAAGACGGAAACGGCAGCAAGCGTGCCGGCGCAAGCAGCGACGAACCAAGCGATGCGGGCGGAACGCTCGACCTGGATCATCCGGTCCTGATCGAACCGGCGGGCTTTGTCGAAGTAACTTTTGAGGTTATTCGTGGTCACCATGTCATTCGCCCTCGCATGGACGGTAGGAGCCCGCGACATCGAAATGCGCGAAAGCGGCCGGTGTGGCTGAAGATGGTTCCGGCACATAGGCGGCGGCGTGACTGGTCGGCTCAGCGGGAACGGCCCGGGTCGCCGGCTGCTCGCCTCCACTGTCCTGCCATTGCCACATGGCGCGGTTCAGCGGCCGGCGGGAATAACCATCACATTTGGGCAACGGGTGGGAAATCGAACCGCAGCCTACGAGACCGGCGGTCAGCAAAAACGATAAAACGATACGGAGCATCCCAAAAAAACCTGTTCAATTGTCTGAAGCGTTGGTGGCCGTCATTCGGTCCGGCCTGGAGTCAGGCGGCGGCCAACGGAACGCGCGCCTCGGCCGACCGCTCTGACTGTGTGGGATGTCGCCCAGGCGAGCGTGCTTTCATGCGCATCGCGGGCGGCGCCGTAGCCGTAGGTGAGCGACGCCCCGCCCGCCGCGAGAGCTGAAGCGATGCCGGGCAGTTGGTAGAAGACGTAGAGTGCGGCAACGCAAATGGCGCAGAGCGCGATCGGCCGCATAAGCACGTCACTATAGCTTTCGATCGCCGTAAACGTCGTGTCGATGCAGGTGATCAGCAGCGAGCCGATCGCCACCACCAGCACCTGCAGGATGACGAAGTTGGCGAGTTGGCCGATCCAGGATTCCGTGAATCGGCGGGTCGACTGGAACATGGCGAGCGCGATGAAGATCGGACCTATTGCCAGCACGATGGCAAGCGCCAGCCGGGCATAGAGCGAAACTATATAACCGATCGCCGCGACAAGAAAACTTGCGCCGATAACCAGCAGGCCGCCCACGCCGGTGACGATATCGATAGGCCACGAACCCCGCGACCATATCTCTTTGGCGCATTTCTGGCCCTTATCGAGCAGACTGTCGAAGGTCGACGCGCTCGGCGCCGTGCCGGAGTTTAGCGCCTGCGAAATCTCCTTTGGTAGCGCGTCGAAGAAGATATTGGTGACGTAGGTCTGATAGTCGCCGGCGTTCCTCACCAGCATGACGATGATGGCGAGCTTCATCGCCCGGAAGGCGAATTCGAGGATCGGTTCCTGCACGGAGCCGCGCAGAACGAGATAGCCGTAGAGCACAACATAGAGCGTGAGCGCTGCCGTCAGCGGGCCGCTGACCCAGCTGGCGATATTCGAGGTGCCCGAGGAAATGAAGTTTTCCAGCGGTGTCTTGAACTGCCCGTCGACGAAGCTGAAGACCTGATACATCGCTCAGCCTCCGAGCGACTTGCGCATCCGCTCCAGCCGCAGCTTGCCGTCGGCGGCCTCAGCGTTGCGGCAATTGAGTGTATCGCGGAGTTCGCCGGGATTGTTGCGGCATTCGCCGATAGTCCTGGCGAGCAGCGCATCGTCGGCCACGAGTTCATCGACGGTGTAGATCTTGTCCGTCTGTGGGGAGCAGGCCGACAAGAAAAGCACAGCGACGACAGAAAGAAAGCACCTCATTTGAGCGCCGCCCCCATCGTGTCCATGCGCTTGCGCCAGTCCTCGGCCTTGCGCTGATCGTCGACCTGCACCTGAGCCTGCTGAACCATCTGCAGGCCCTGCATACGGAGAACGTCGGTTTGCAGGAAAGCGGTTTCGGCCTGGAGGCGGGCCTGCAGGTCGGCAATATCCTTGGCGTCGGCAGCGCTTGAGATCTTCTGGCGAAGCTCGTCGATACCATCGATGCGTTTGGTCGCGGCATCGTAGATCTGCTGGCCGAGGCTCATCTGCCCGGCGTTCTGGTTCTGGATGCGCGAAAGCTCCTGCGCATAAAAATCATTGGCATCGCTGCGATAGGTGGCATTGTCCTGAAGGAATTTCGAGGCGGAGCTGCCGAAGGCGCCGCTGCCAGACCCTTTGAACAGCCCCTCGATCGCGTTGAAATCCTGCGGAAGCGCCTTGCGGATCGAAGGATCGTTCAGAAGGTTGGCGACATCAGCCATGTTGGTGATCTTGTTCAGCGATCCGTAGAGCTGCTGGGCCTGCTGGAGCTGCTGGTTCAACGTATCGAGCTGGGACTTCAGCTGCGTGATGCTCTCGATCTGCTTGGCGATCGATGTCTGATCGATGACGGGGATGCCTTGGGCAGGGGCCAGCACCGCCGACGCCAAAAGAGCGGCCGATACAAACAAGGGCCGCATAGTTCCTGTGTGGATCATGCTGTCTTCCTTCTCTTGTGAAACACGGCAAGCCAGTCCTCCGGTCCCTCGCCGATCTCCGATCGGATCGCATCGGCCAGTTCCACATTGGCCGTCCGGCCGGAGAGGATGGCGAGCTCGTCATCGAAACCGTTGAGGTTCAGTTCGGCGACGACGCTGTTGTGCCCCTGCTTGACGATGAAGCGGCGGCTCTCGACGGAGAGCTCGCGCGAGACGAGCTCGAACTCGCGCTCCGTCAGCTTGAAACCGTCGATATAGTCGGACCGGTCGCCGCGCGGGTTCGGCAGGAAGATCTGTGTCGGGCACTGCTCGATGATCGTGTGGGCGATCGGCGAGACGATGGCGTCGCGCGGGCTCTGGGTCGCAAACAGCATCAGCCCGTTCTGCTTGCGAATGGTCTTGAGCTTGTTCTGGGCGAGATCGCGAAAGCCTTCGTCCTGCAGCGCCTTCCAGAACTCGTCGATAACGATGATGATGCGGCGCCCGTCGATCAGCTGCTCGATGCGAAAGAACAGGTAGGCCATCAACGGCGTGCGGATCTCCTCGTTATCGAGGAAATCGGTCATGTCGTAGCCGATGAACCTGGCGCCGATGCCGATCTCGTCAGCTTCGTTGTCGAAGACCCAGCCTAGCGGCCCTCCCCTCTCCCATCGTCGAAGACGTGCGGCAATGCCTTCGAGATCGGTATTGTTGAGAAAGGCGCGCAGGGCGCCGATGGAGCGACGCTCCACCGGCAGGTCCGCCACCCCGTCGACCGCCGAGGCGATGTCGCGCAACTCGGTGATCGATAGTTCGCCGGATGCGGGTCGCACCAGCTTGGCGATCCAACCGCTCAGGAATACTTTGTTTTCCGCAGTGAATTCCAGTGCTTTCAACGGCGCGCAGCCGGTCGCGACACCGTTCCTGAGCGGCAGATAGGTGCCGCCGGCGGCACGTACGAAGAGATCGGCGCCGCGGTCCTTGTCGAAGAAGACCATATGCGGATCATGCTTTTCGAGCTGCGACAACATGAAGTTCAAGAGCACGGTCTTGCCGGCGCCAGACGGGCCGCAGACGAAGGTGTTGCCGAGGTCGCCGTGATGGAAATTGAAATAGAAGGGTGAGCCGGATGCGGTCTTGAGCATGGCGACCGCCGCTCCCCACTCGTTGCCGTCCTTCTGACCTGCGGGATAGGAATGATAGGGAGCAAGGGCTGCGAAGTTGCGCGACGTGATTGCCCCTGAGCGCGCCCGGTAGCGGAAATTGCCCGGCAGTTGCGCCCACCAGGCAGCTTCGAGCCCAAGATCCTCGCGGGCGACGACCGCGCCGCCGCTGGTGAGGTAGGCGCGCGCCTTCGCCATGTGATCGGTCAGTTCCTTGACCGAGGGCGCGAAGACGGCAAGCGCAAGGTGATGCTCCCCGAGAACGAAGCGATTGGATTCGAGATCGTCCATCGCCTCGCCAAGTCCCTCGATCTGCGAGGCTGCCTTGTCGCCGGCGCTGACCATCTGGTTCTGCTTGCGGCCCATGATCGTTCGGGCATCGGCCTTGGAGGTGAAGGCGAAGGACTGCGTCAGGATGAGCTCGAAAGGTGCGGTCAGGATAGCGTCGAGCATGCCGCTGCGCGTCGTCGCCGGATATTCCTTGAAGCCGAACATGCCGGCATAGCGGCTGTCGGCTTCGTGACGGATTTCGATGGTCTCGCGCCCGAAAATGACCCGGTCGGAATAGATCGCCGAGGAAATTCGTCCGTCCGTCAACGGGATCGGTTCCCGCCGGCCGCCGACGATCTGGTGGAGCACTTCGCTCGGCTCGGAGAACAGGATGCCGTCTTGTTCGTGCAGGGTGAGCAGGCGCGGCTCGAAGCGCTGCAGGCCGGCGACGACATCCGCCACACGATCGCGCAGATGTTTCAGGGCCTGTTCGTCGAGTTCGATGCCGGATCGGCGCGCTATGCGCAGCCGGGAGAGAAGATTGACTGCCCTTTCGGCAGGATCCCGGCCGGAGTGCCAGACGAGGGTGAGGTAGAGATCGTTACGAAACAGATCCTCGCGCGCCATCCGCTCGCGGTATTTGGTATTGAGGCCGTCGGAAAAGGGATTGGCGAAGCGTCCCTCGGGATAGGCGTTGTCACGGCGGCGCACCACATGCGTCCAGAGCGCCAGCCGCTCATCGGCGATATTGCGGTAGAGCGTGTTCAGACTGCGGTGCAGGCCGTTGAGGTCCCTGATGTCTGATGTTTCGAAGGAAACGCCGTCGAGAGCGATCATCGTCATCAACGCTCGGGATTCGAGCGCAATGGTCGTATCGTCGACATGCCTAACATAGGGGATAAAGGTCTCCGGCCCGAGTTCGCGGGACCGCAGCGTCGCAATGTTAGCCAAGGCTCAGATCCCTTTCGTCGTAACGCCGGGTGAGCATCAGAGGCGAGAGCGTGGCGCCGCCCCAATAGGCGGCGTTGCGGGAGCGGCCGCGGGTTTCGATCCAGGCGATCAGGATCCGAAACATGTTGTGGTCGTGCTTGACGAGGGCGCGAAACAGGACATGGAAGACGATCCCGACCAGCGCATAGGCGATCGATCCTGCGGTGATGTAAAGGATGGTCGTCAGCATGATATTGACGCCCATCGCCTCCATGGTCACGCCGGCGATCATCGCCGGGCGGGTGCAGGCGAGGAACAGGATGTCTTCTTCGAGGCTCGGAGTGCTCGCCATGGCGCTCAGCTCCCGACGATGGTGTTGACCAGTTCGGTGGCGCCGAAAATGCCACCGATCCCGATGATCCAGAAGCCGGCGCGCCTCAAATCCATGTATCCGAACATCCAGGCGATGCAGATGATGATGACGGCGATCACCGCCAGCAGACGGGCGATATTGCCGGTCAGCATGTCGACGATGTTTTGCAGCACGGTTTCGATACCGGCGGCCTGGGCGAAGGCCGGCTCGCTCAGGCAGACGATGATGGCAGCCGCCATGAGCGTGGATGCGACAAAGGGGCGAAGACGGGCTTTGGAAATCATTCACTTTGCTCCGATCGATCATTCTGGAAAACGAGAACCGAGGATTGCCGGCGGGAGTTGAACACGTCCCAGGATGCGGCCTCGGCGGTTTGGGCGATTTGGGAGGGCTGTTCCGGAAGTGCTGGCGCCGCCTCTTCCTGCGGCTGCCCGCCAGACCCGGCGTGGTCATCGGCTTCGCCAATGGTGAGCGAGGCAAGCCTCGTCGATAGCCGATTCATTTCCTGGCGCACCTGCTCGTCGTATTTGACCATGGCGCCGACAGATGGATTATCGCGGCCGTAGTAGGACTGGAGCATCACCCTCTCAGCATGAGCTGGATCGTCCCCCGCGCCCAAAGCGACGCGATAATATCCGTCGAGAAGCGTGGCTGTCGCCTTGAGGTTCAGGCAGGGATCGAAGGCGTCCGCGACGGATAGTTTCAGTTTCTGAAGCTGCTCGATGCCGATACCGCCAAGGCCGATCTGAATATCCTGGTGGTCGGCAATCAGAGACGTCGCGACCTCGATCGCTTCCGCCTTCGATAAGGGTTGAGCGACCAGCGGCGGGCCGCTGTTGATGCGAATGACGAAAGGCTGAAACCGGCTCTCGAGGCTGACGATGCCTGCCAGCGTCTCGACCTGCACCATCGGCGCGCAAGTTTGCGCGATATCGACGAAAGAACCGGCCATCGATCAATACCAGACCCTCTGCGTGCCCGCGCCATCAATGGTGACATCGACATAGTGCGGCTGAGATCGCACGTTCGGGTGCGTTATCGGATAGCCCATGCATTGGCGGCGCCCATCCACGCGCTGCCAATGTGGAGACGGAACCGAATTATTCTGGGTGTAGTCGTTGTCGCCATTTGAGCAGAGGCTGTTGCTCACCGGCTGCGGCGACGTCGACACGCAGGTCGTTTTCTGCCCGCGCGGACCATAGTTGCTCGTCAGACGATATCCGGCATCGCAGTAATAGGGCTCATAGCCCGGCCGCGAGCTCTGAAAACCGACGCCGCTGCAGGTCGGGAACGAATGGCCCTCGGCAAGTTCCCGCCACAGCTTTTGGATCGGTGGCCGGCATTCGCCATATTGCGTCGGTCCGCCGGGATTGGAAAGGCATAGGATAACTTGGCATCCCCATTCTTCGGCCCGCGCTTTACTGCCGAAAATAAGATAGGGTGGCGCAACGAAGCAGACCGCAAGCAGTGAATTCAGGAGAAGGCTTTTCATGAACAGGATCCTTCGAGACGACGGCGCCCTATTGCGTTTCGGGAGACCCAAGCTGCCTGCCCGCATTCATACTATCGTATATAACATAGTTAAATGACATGACAAGCGCGATTAAAACGCAATGGCACAACCTTGCCTTCTCAGGACTCATTCTCCATGAAATCCTCGACCATCCGCTGGAGGACGAAACCCCGCAGGCAAGGCTGAAGCAGATCGGCATGATGACGATCCTCTACACAATGACCCAGGCCCACCAGAAGCTAACCCTCTCGAATATCATTGAGATTACCGAGCTGACGCGAAGCGGCGTGAAGGAAACGGTCGATCTTCTAGTAAAGCGGGGAATGCTCGCGGAGACGATGGGGAAGAACTCCATGGGCCGGGGAACGGCGCGGCAATTCGAGATCTCGCGAGACCTCCTGAGCAAGCTGAGCTCTTTCCGCGCCAGCCAGGACGCGGGATTAAACTGACTTATTTTCGACTTTCAGTGAGGCGAGATAGCGAATCATCCGCCAGCTCGATCGCATGGCTGCCGGTAGTCATCAGGGACGATCAGGCAACCCGTCCGCAGGCGGGTTGCAATCAAACAATGAAGAGTATCGGAGAAATCAGCATAGCGGCGCCGTGAGGCGGATTTCGGGAATTCTCGCCACGCTAAGGGCGGAACAAGGGCAGCCGCAGGAGCCTCAGCATAGCGGCCGTCAAGGGAGGCGGGACCGACTGCCCCCGCCCGTGCGTTCCCTATCTCCGTCGCCGCTCAGCATATGGAGCGCGTTGCGCACCGGCGAACTCGGCTGGAACATGACCTACCGGTGAGGGCGCCGATGGTTGGCTCTCCAGTGTCTATCCGGCATTACGCGCCAAGCGAAAACAGATTTCATGAACGGGTCCAACGCGTTTGGACGGAGAGATCGCTAATCCCAGGCAGGATCTGACGAAACAGGAAAGACGTTGTTTGCAGCTTTTATCCGACGGCGATAGTGACGGTGCTATCCATAGGAGACTGAAACTTATCCATTCAAACCGTCCGCCTCCATCTTTCCAATGCGCGCCAGCGGCTGCAGGCACCCGCTCGTGTTGAGGCCGCGGCCAAAGCTGTCAGCGCAAATTTATCAAAGCAATATTTTTTGCTAGTTCCAAATAGATCATCCGACGACCCGCTGTCATCAACGCTTCTCTCGATGCTACGCACGACGACTCGTTCGCGCGGGACATCGTTCTCGTTCGCCCTCGGCGGACGATGGCTTCCGCCATCGCGATGCTAAGGGAGGATCTGCCGGAGGAGGTTGCAAGCCTGCACAGTCGCGTGATTTTCAGCATCGACGGTCGAGGGGATGCGCTGGTTCTCACCACGGGCCGCATGACGACGCCGTCGGAATACTTCGCGCGTCACTTCAATATGCCGGTGAACACGCCCCACTAGCTGCGCGAGGTCAATGCCTGACGATTTTAGACGCCGGTTCGCGGGATAGGAGCTTGCGGCCGTCGGGTCGCGGCAGTGGGCGGCGTCCGGGTGGCTAAGAAGGAGACGGCTCACGCCGCCTCCTCCTCGTTGAGGTCCGGCTGCAAGTCATGCAGATAGTCGACCGCGCGCTGGGCATGAGCTGCCGCTGAAAAGATGGCACGCTTGTCGCTGCCGAGAACCTTGAGCCAGTCATCGAGATAGCTTGCATGGTCGGGGCGTGGTTCGAGCTCGGGGACGATACCAAGATCGGCGCAGAGAAAGCAGCTGCCGAGTTCGGCAATGAGCTCTTCGCGGGCGCGTTCGCTCCTGTCTTTCGCATAGCGGCTGAGATCCCGATCGAGCCTTCGCGGTGCAGCGGTCCAGTGCGTCATCTCGTGACTGAGAACGGCGACATAGGATGCATCGTCCCGGAAGGCGTCGAAGCACGGCATCTGGATGTAGTCACGGGCAGCAGCATAATAGGCCGCCGATCCTCCATGGCGGATCAGGGCGCCGGTATTGGCAAAGAAGCGGCCGGCAGCACCGATGCGGCTCATCCAATCCTGGTCAGGCGCGATGGAATGGGCAAGGCCATCAAGGCCGGTGATCTGGTCGGTGTTGAACACGGTGTAGGTTTTGAGGAAGGGGATGTCGCGTTCGATTTCGGCGCCTGTCTCCGTCGTCTCGGCGCGGATGAAAGAGCTGGCGAAGACGACGGTCGTGCCGGTTTCGCCCCTGCGGACGGCGCCGCCGAGCTCGATTGCCTGGCGAAACGTCATCCACCTTGGTGATGCAAAGCCGCGGGCGATGGCTTCAGACCAGAGGAGCAGAGCATTGATGCCGGTGTAGGGTTGGCCATTGTGGCGCAGTGGCCGGCTGACCTCGGCTGTCCAGCCTCCCGTCGTCCATGGCTTGGTCCATGGACGGACGCCCTGTTTGAGATCGGCGATGATCTTGGTGGTGATGCGGCTGTAGATATCGGATCGTTGATTGGATTGCTGCCTGTTCATCTCTGAACCTCCGTTCGAGGTCGCGGCCATCGCGACCTGCTACGGCGGTCCAAAAGCCAGGCTGCAAGTGCGGCCAGCACCCGCAGGGCCGCAACGAAGTGAAGGACGGCAAAGCCGTTGCGGGCAGCGCGAGCCTGGCAGGACCAAAAGCCGGGGCAGGACGGGATGCAGCAACACCACGGCGAGACAGGTTTGAAACCCAGGCAGAAATGAAAAATCCAGTCTATTACGCAAGGCGGGAGCGTCCGGGATGAATCGATGGACCCGAAGCGTGGCATCGACCTTGCGCGGCCGTTCCTCGTCGACGCAATGGAGAAGGTTAGCAACGAGAGTGCCATTTCGTCGAGGAAGCCAAGACCGCCGAGACCAAACTCGTAGTCTTCGCGCGCATGCATTCGACCCGTACCTCAGCCCCTACTTCGTCGCCAACCAGGACAAGATGCGGGTAGAGTTCGAGGATCCGTATATCCTCATCCACGAAAAGAAGCTATCGAACCTGCAGTCCTTGCTGCCGGTAAGTTGAGGTCTGATGGAGCATTCCAATCGGCCGACCGCCTTCAGCAAATAGGCAGAACCATTACGAAATCACGGCGCAATCGCTGGCGTTTTTTTCCGCCACCCGTTCAAATGGCCGAAAGTTTCGAGTTGATCGAATTGAAGCTCCCGTGTTCGGGAAGTGGTGGGATCCGGGAACGTTTGGCAAGATTCAACGAACCACTGGCCGCCACGCCCAGAGAGGGTCATAGGGAATACGATGACAAGCGCGGACGCTCAGTCGTTCAGTCAGGTTGCGAGCACGTATCAGCTTGGGATCGGTATGACTCACATAGCGCCTCCAACTGATTTACGGCACTAGCCAAATCGTGAAGTTCCGATTTCAGCGATTGGATGATGTCGAAATGTCCGGAGCCATTCGAATTCGCAGTTGAACTTTTCAAATCCGCAGAACTTCTATTCGGATGGGGAAATGGGATGAGCTTTTGCACGGTTATGCTTTTGACGATATTGACGCAGAATAGTAGATTGTACTGGGCAAGTCTTTGCAATGGCAATCGAAAGCGAAAACACGTCAACGTATGTTTCGTCGCGCAATTCGGTACAGGGCCTGCATATTTCGGAACATCAAAGCACCTGAAGTTTTAAGTAGTTCCTATTGGTCCGCGTTTTATCCAATCGCCCAGAGTAGTTTGGGCTTCCGTTGGATGAGTGCGGTATAAACAGCGCCGCAGGTGGCGTGGATCCTGCGCGCTGTTAGCCGTAGGCTTCACGCGGTTCGGGTCCCAACAGATGCGGGAGGCAAGCGCATGAGTGCCACCCCTTCCTCTGCGGGCATCGGCGTAAGATGGGAATCACCGCGAGAGAACTCGAGCACTGCGTTTGCAGCGAGAAGTTCGGACTTCGGGATGGGCTTGCTATAGTAGAACCCCTGTGCCACAGCGCAGCCGCTTTCAGCCAAGAATTTTTCTTGATCGACCGTCTCCACGCCCTCAGCGACTACATTTTGCCCTAGGCAGCGCGCAATTGAGAGAATTGCCTTGACCAGTTCTCTACTTCGCTTGTCGGATCGATTGATGAATGACCGGTCAATTTTGAGGGTATCAATGGGAAAGTTAGCCAAATAGCTCAGAGATGAGTAGCCGGTGCCGAAATCATCGATCGCTATGGAAATTCCGCTCGCATGCAATTGAGAGAGTGTCGTCGAAACGCCCTCGCAGTTATGGAGCAGGAGACTCTCAGTTATTTCAACCTCGATCCACTCCGCACGACAACCGGTTTCCTGCAATACGTCCGCCACCGTTTGCGACAAACGCGGGCATTGAAACTGCTTAGGAGACAAATTTATCGCAATCTTGTGCGGGGGCAGTCCATCTGCATTCATGACGGCAGCCGTGCAACACGCCTCATGCAGCACCCATCGTCCAAGATCGATGATCAATCCCGTTTCCTCGGCGACACCTATGAATTCTCCCGGAGGGATCATTCCCATCTTCGGATGATGCCATCGTAGCAGTGCTTCTGAACCGATCACCTTTCCGTTGTCCAATAGGACCTTTGGCTGATAATGGAGTTCAAGTTGCTCATGTTTCAAAGCTAGGCGTAGGTCTGATTCTAGCGCTAGGCGCTTTTCAGCCCCAATCGTGAGATCCTTTGAGTAGAAGCGGAAGTTGCTACGCCCCGAGCGCTTCGCCAAATACATCGCAGAATCCGCATATTTCACCAAATCGTCGGGAGCGTCGCCGTCATTTGGAAATACCGATATCCCGATGCTGCAGGATACAAAGATCTCCCTGTCGGAAAGCATGAAGCGTTCGCCGAATGCGGCAAGCATTCTGCTGGCAATTTGAGCCAAATC
Source organism: Rhizobium sp. J15 (assembly GCF_002531825.1). Lineage (GTDB taxonomy): Bacteria > Pseudomonadota > Alphaproteobacteria > Rhizobiales > Rhizobiaceae > Rhizobium. The sequence goes on from NZ_NWSX01000030.1 coordinate 46,281, forward strand.
GTCATTGTCCTGAACATTGGGCAGCAAGACTGCAAATTCATCTCCACCGAGTCTCGCCACGGTGTCGCTGGCACGGACGCCTTTTTTCATGCGTGTCGCCACCTGCCGCAGCAACTCGTCACCGACGGGATGTCCCATAGTGTCATTGATCGCTTTGAAATGGTCCATGTCGATCAGCATCACCCCGGCTCGCTGGCCCGCCGAAGCCGCGTCCCCGATCATCTCGCGTAGCCGTTCATTGAAAAGTGTCCGGTTAGGCAGGCCGGTCAGAGAATCGTAGAATGCCATCTGATGGATTTTCTTACGGGACGTGTCCAGTTCGGTGATATCGCGGGCGACGCCGAGGATCCCCATCAGCTTTCCCCCCGTGAATACCGGAACCTTACGAGTCTCCAAAAGCGTTGATCGACCGTCCTCGTGAGCGGTAAACCGTTCCTCATTGATGAGAATACGGCCGGCTTGCATGGCCTCCTCATCCTTGTCACGAAAAAACTGGGCGAGTTCGGGAGTAAACAGGTCATAATCCGTTTTCCCGACGATTTCCGCTTCTGCCTTGCCGACCAATTCTTCGAAGGCATGATTGCACAACAGATATTTGCCTGTTACGTCTTTCAGCCATACCATATCCGGAATGGTCTGCAGGACACTTAGGAGGCGAGCCCGAGCTTCAATAGTCGTGCCCTCGGCGTGCTTTCGTTCGGTAATATCGCGAGATAACACCAGAAAAGTGACGGTTGAGTGATTGCTGCTTGGTCGCCTTGCGACCGACAGTTCAAACCAACGGGATTCGCCGTTTGGTAGGGCTATACGGACACAACGACCGTAGGAGGCGCCGGTTTCATCGGCTTCTTCAAGAGCCAGCATAGCGATGTCGGCCTGATCTGGAGGGAGCACATCGCGGACAAGCTTGCCGAGCAGCACTTCTTTTCGCTGCGCCAGGATCTCCTGATTCCTTGCCCAGACCTGCAGGTAGCGACCGTCGGCATTTACCTCGAACAGAACGTCAGGAATGGCGGCAATAATTCCCTCTGCGAATTCAAGAGCCTCTTTGAGATCATGCTCCGCACGTTTTCGCTCTGTGATGTCCAACATCGCGCCAACCAAGCCGATCCTGTTACCAGCGATATCAGTGATTGCGGTCTTGCTGAGTAAAAGATCAACGACACCACCATTCTCGGTGGTGGCCTTTGCTTCATATTGCTGAACACCGCCATTTGCAAAAAGCGCCTCGTCCAACGCGGCATACGTCTCGGCTATGGGTGCGGGCACCAAATCGAAAACGGTTTTTCCGATAATATCTCCCTTTGAGCGGCCGGAGAAGCTTTCGAAGGCCCTGTTGCAACCAAGGTGTATCCCATCTCTGTTTTTGAAGAAGACGGGTAACGGGATCGCGTCGAGTACGACGGCACTGGACATCTCTTCGGCGTTGAATGGCAAGTCGATGTTTGTCGCAGGATGCCGGGGATTCGCCCGGAAAGCCTTCTCAAACGGTTGCTTCAGACTTGCGACATCTGCGTCGTGACCGTGCGATGGCCGGACAACGGAGGCTTCCGAAAATGGCGGGGCCGTGCCCGTGGCAAGCGGAGGGCTGGCATTGACCGCGTTGCGGAAGGCTCCACGCCCCTGGTCGATTTGAGCATCAGTCGGCATCTGCACTTCCACAGGCTGTTCGGGGCGGGATGTGCGTTCCGATTGACGTACGTGTTTCATGTGCCTGTCCTGCTTTGTCACGTGGCTGAGCAATCATGCGTCAAGCCAGCATTTTGTTAGGACCGCACAAGTCATTTGGCGGAGTACCATGCCGCTACCCCACCGGGATATCGCTCTCATTCAGAATCATCAAAGACGTGTATTTGCATGTGGTCGGCGACGCCGCCCATATCATTTAGAACGCTTGCCAATCATCATTCGAAGGCGCGAGCACCAGGTTACCACGGCGCATCGGATAGTCTCCGCGGTCAACCATTGTCTGACCGGGCGGGAAGCTCTTCCCAAGTTCGCCCGTGACCTTCTGTGGCTTCCCGCTCTCGTCTTTGAAGTGGAAATGTTTCAACAGTGCGGCTAGGCTTTGGCTCTCTTGAGCGAGGTGCGATCCTGCAGTATTCATCTCCGCGACCATGCTCGCATTTTCTTGAGTGGCATGGTCCATATGGTTAACCGCGCCGTTGATCTCGCGCAGGCCCGACGATTGTTCCTGGGAGGCCGTTGCGATTGCGTCCATATGAAGATTTACATCCTGCACAAGCTCTTCAATCGTTCTCAGGCCCGATCCGGTTTCACTCACGAGCCTTACGCCTTCGTCGACGGCAAGAGCTGAATTGCCGATGAGATCCTTGATTTCTTTTGCCGCTGTCGCTGAGCGCTGTGCAAGCTCCCTGACCTCCTGGGCAACAACCGCAAAGCCTTTTCCCGCGTCGCCAGCACGCGCTGCTTCGACGCCGGCGTTCAGCGCCAGGAGGTTCGTTTGGAAGGCGATCGCGTCGATGACGCTGATGATCTGGGAAATCTGCTTGGAGGAGTTTTCAATGCGATTCATGGCGCCGATAGCATCGCGTACAACCCGACCGGACATTTCCGCATGATCTCGCATCTGTTGGACGGCTCCGCGCGCCTCAGCCGTCCTCTTCGTGGTCGATGCAACGTTGACGGTTATCTCCTCCAACGCCGCTGCAGTTTCCTCGAGCGAAGCCGCCTGCTGCTCCGTGCGTCTTGAAAGATTTTCAGATGCGGCCGAGACGCCCGAGCTGCCATTCGTGACCGTTTCGACTGAATGGCCGACGGTAACAAGCACGTCCCGGAGCTGACGAATGGAAGCGTTGAAATCCCTGCGCAAACTTTCAAACTGTGGCGCTAACGGCTCCTCAATTTCATAAATCAAGTCTCCATCCGCCATCCGCTTCAACCCGGTTGCCAATGCCGTCGTCGCTCGGATGAGGCGCTCTTCTGCTTCTTTTTCCGCCCTTACCTGAATATCCAGCTTCTCTTGGTCAGAACGAATGCGCTCAGCTTCCGCGGATGTCTCCAGGTTACTTTTCTGTATGGCCGCGCCGCGGAAAAACTCAAGGCAACGCGCCATGTCCCCGATCTCGTCGCGTCGGATCGTCAAGGGCACCGGCGCCGACGTATCGCCTTCTGCGAGTGCCTTCATTCGGCTTGTCAGAGTCCGAATGGAGCTTGAAATTCTCCGAACGACCGAAATGCACAAAATGAGTACCGTAGACATGATCAGAAGCGTGGCGCCGGAGTAGCCGATAAAGGCATTGCGAAGATCGGCGTAACGCTGAAATGCCATCTCGTCCAACTCGTCGCCGGTGCGCATAATGAGTGCGGTCAACAAAGCAGCCCGCTGTTGGGTGATTTCATTCCATCGATCCAACGTCTCGGGGGGGAAGGAAACGCCCGGCTGGTTTGCATACATCTGATCGCGAACGCCCGCGATGAACTTGCCTGCGGCGCTGGCCTCGAAGTCGTCATAAGATTTGACGAGATCGGCGGGGAGAAATTCCTGCATCGCAGGCACATAAAGCTGCTTTAGATTTTTTGACTGTAAGAGGGACGAAAATAGATCGACGGACATGGCTGAATTTTTGACGTAGGCTCGGCCGGGCCTGATCTCCAGCAAACTAGCTTCCGTGATCTGCATGAGCGCGTGAAAACCGGTAATTTGGCGTGCTAAATCCAAATCATTGACAGTCGCCCCAGTGCGACGGACGAGCTCCAAGCCCGCAAGGGCAGCTGGGCGCAAAGCAACAGCTCCCTCCGCCTCGCTAGCCGTTCCGTCATCGACGCGCCGGCGGAAGCTATCGATATTGTCCCGCCTTTCACGAATGATCTGTACCGCCCGTTCTATGGCCGGATCGTCGAATGCCTTTTTCCAAGAGTCGTAAGCGGAAAAGACCGCTGTAAAAGCCCTGTCCGATGCAGCTTGCTTTGCCCGACGCACGTCGGCGCCGGCAAACGCTTCCGCCGCTATAGCTTGGGCGAGGAATCCGCCTTCCCGCCCAAGTCGCTGCGTTGTTTGTGCGCTGCGGAAGGTAGAGTATTCTCGGTAATATCCCAGTGATGTTGATACTCCGATGATTACGAACGCCGTCAACGGGATAATTGCCAAAATCATTAAAAGTAGAGATAGCGGCAGTCTCGACATATGTTCCTCATAGACGACTATAAATTACACCGGCTTCCATTAGCGACGCGGTCCAGAACATTGCGACATTGACCGCTATGTGTGAGATGACCTCGGCATAATTACTATAAGATTAACTCCTGTAGTGGTCTTGAACTGCGTTGCGCAGATCGGAACATCGTCGCGTTCAGGGGATCATCTGCAAGACAGATCTTGGGCCGAGGCAGTCGGCTTTTCTGGAGAGTGCTGTTGCTGCAAGCCTTGAGGACGGTCGAGCGTGCCGGCTGATCGTAGCTCGGTCGGCGCAATCTGCTTATGATATACGCAATGTTTCCGAGGGAAGTACCCCATAGCGCTTGCGATAGTCCGCAGAAAATCTGCCTCTATGCACGAAGCCCCATTTCAGAGCGACCTGCGTGACCGAGAGGCCAGGTTCGCCTGTCATCAGTTCCTGATGCACTAATTCCAACCGTAGGTGCTGCAGGAATGCCAGAGGGGTCGTATTCCGAAAGTTGCGAAAACCGCTTTGAAGAGTGCGTCGGCTTACGCCACAAGCCGTTGCGATTTCCTCAAGAGATAGCGGCCGAGTAATATTGGCACGCATATAGTCGACCGCCCGCTTAACGGCCTTGGGTAAGGGTGATTCAGCAACGCGGCATAACTCAGATGAGTAGCGATGCTGCGCAGCTTCGATCAAAAGCTCCATCGTCGTTTCAGTGAGGTGATGAAGTGCTATCGGTGATTGAAGGAGGGTTCCGTCTCGTAATCCAGCATACAGCACTGGTACCAGTTGAACCAAAAGGGAGCCGAACCCGACCGATAGGTCGATTTCTGGCGAAAAATCGAGGCTGCCTCTTATTGGCGTATTGAGCCGACATCCCAAACGGCGCGTCAGCTCATCATGGGCGATCCTAAGCCCCAAATGTTTCCTGGGCCCAATGAATTGGGTCGTACTCGCCGACATACTGTTCACGAAAACGCCCCGCGTTCCCTCTGACGGGATTTGTCTGCCGTCAACGGTAACGACCGATCGCCCATGTAGTGGAAGCATGATGATGTTTGCCTCCGCCGGTCCCCGGTGCTGGACGGTTAGGTCGCCCTCGTAGTGCGCGGCAATAACTGCAATCGGACCATTGGTAATCGCATGTACATCGTAGGCGATCGTCTTATCGCCATGTACATGCGCTTCAGATTGCGGGGAAAGCCTCGAAAGCGCTGCCGCGAGTTCCTCGCTGCAGGTACCTTTGAGCGAGAAATGGTCAATCTTAGAGGGGGACACTCTCAACTCTCCACATCATCACTTCCTTCCCGAAACGGTATTCAAGCATGAGGCCCGCCTATCGCTAACGACAGGCGGACAGGGCAATAGACTTGTCGCGGCCAGTCCTCGCCGTGAATTCGACGCAGTCGAAGTCGCCTAAGTTGATAGTGCGAAGATCAATCATTGTTATATATGGAACTCCGACAGAATTGTTACCTGCTGCCAACCATCGCTTTGCAACCGATTCCCAAATGTCTGGCCTTTGATGGTCTCCATTCACGGCCCAGCAGACTCGGGCGTGCTCGCGCTAGCGACTAAACCTCATCCTTTAAGGTTTCTTTTTGCGTGATCAAACGTGCGGAGTGATGGCCGGAAACAAAGATCCATAGCCAGCTTAGTCCCACTGCCAATCTGCTCCTCGTACCTATCAGGAAGTAGATATGGGCAAGCCCCCAAATCCACCATGCAATTCCGCCCTTGAGCCGGATCTTCCCAAAGTCGATAACAGCCGAATTCGGCCCGATGGTAGCCAGGTTTCCCAGATGCCTATATCTGAACGCACTTGGAGTGGGTGTACCCAGACGTCGTGCTTCAATTACCGAAGCGACATATTTGCCTTGCTGTTTGGCGGCGGGAGCCACTCCGGGGACGGGTGTTCCATCAGCGGCCTTCACGGAGGCAGTATCTCCAATAATAAAAATCTCGGGCTTACCGCCAACAGTCAGATCTGGCTGCACGACCGCCCTACCCGCCCTGTCCTTTTCAGCACCGACCCAGGCGGCGGCGTTCGACGCTTGCACCCCCGCAGCCCAGATGACGGTCCGGCTTGAAACGAACTCATCTCCGATCGCGATGCCGTTCTCGTTGCATGCCGTCACGGGAATGCCTGTTCTCACTTCGACGCCCATCTTGATTAGCGACTGCTCGGCATATCTCGAAAGTGCTTCCGGGAACACGGGTAGGACACGTGGACCTGCCTCGATGAGAAGGATGCGCGCCGATCTGGTGTCGATGCTACGGAACTCCTCAACAAGGGTTCGTTGGGCCAGTTGCGCTATAATCCCAGCCATCTCCACGCCTGTCGGGCCTGCTCCGATTATGCTGAACGTGAGCATTGCCTTCCGCCGTTCGGGATCAGCCTCCAATTCGGCCTTCTCAAACGCGAGAAGAAGCCGCCGCCGGATGGTCGTCGCGTCTTCGAGTGCCTTTAGCCCGGGCGCAAACGGCTCCCACTCGTCCCGGCCAAAATAGGCGTGCCTTGCACCTGTCGCGAGAACGAGCGTGTCATAGGGAATAGCATTCCCATCCTTGAGCGATACTACGCGTGCCTCGGTATCAACGCCAACAACCTCGCCCAGCAGCGTCGATACATCCTTTCGTCCTCTGAACAATGCTCTGATGGGCCAGGCTATCTCCGAGGTTGCCAATACAGTCGTGGCAACTTGGTAGAGGAGCGGTTGAAAGAGGTGATGGTTGCGCCTGTCGACGATCGTTATGGAAGTGTCGGGACACTTGAGGTCCTTCGCTAACTGGAGTCCGGCAAAGCCACCGCCGACTACGACAACTCGATGCGTATCCATTTCGTCTCCCCAAACCTGCGCGCTCGGGGCGCGCGCCTCGTAGAAATGGCCATTGCGCCCGATCAGTCGCTGATACGGGTATTTACATTAATCGACGGTGGACTCACCAACAGTGGAAGAAGAGGCTCCAGCACCCGCTTGACATTAGGATGTTCGCCATGGCCAACGACAGCCGCCTCATTCTGCCAGCCGTCTAAGATGATGAAAGTGTTCGGATCGTCCGACCGCTGGTAGAGGTCGTAGTAGAGACAACCAGACTCTTCGCGGGCGGGTCCAATGAATTCCTGAAGGAGTTCTTTTACGCGATTTCGATTTTGGGACGTGGTTTTGAATTCAACGACAAGGTGCTGTTCCTCTGACTTCTTCGATGTCATTTGCGCTGGCTCCTAATTGAAAACGACGACCGGCTTGATCACTCGCCCGGCTTCGGCGTCCGCGATCGCTTCGTTGATCTTCTCGAAGGGATACTTGGTGATCAATTTTTGGAAGGGGAAAAGCCCAGCCTGATTAAGATCCATCATCTGCGGAATGAACAGCTGTGGAATCTGATCACCAAGGATCGCACCCTGGATCTTGCGATTGAACACCATTAGATCGAGGGGGATGGGAATGTCGTTCCCGAGCGCGTCGAGGCCGAGCAAGACAACGTGCCCGCCGGCACGGGTGCACTTGATCGAGTTCAGAATAACCGGAATGATGCCAACTGCGTCGATCGCGAAGTCGGCACCGCCGCCCGTCAGCGCATGGATCTGGTTGACTACGTCGGGATCTTTGCCGTTGATCGCATGTGTGGCACCAAGCCCCATGGCCATGTCTAGCCTCTGCTGATTCAGATCTATGATGATAATCTTGCTGCACCGACGAACTTTGGCGGCCATCACGGCGGCCATGCCGACAGCACCTGCGCCGAAAACGGCTATCGTCGACCCTATTTCCGGCTTCATCGCGTTTATCACTGTTCCTGCACCCGTTGCCATGCCGCACCCGAGTGGCGCAGCGTCGGTAAGGTCGAGGTCTGTTTTCGGCAAAAGCGCTGCATTGTTTTCAGTCGCAAGGATATGCGTCGCAAAGGACGACTGGCCCACGAAATTGCTGCCAATGCCAACTTCATCGCAGAGCAATGCCTTCTTACCATTCGGACGAAGCCCCGTAAGATTGTACTGGGTATAATTTTGGCAGTTCATTGGGTGAGAACGGCGGCAGTCGGCGCAGAATCCGCATGAGCTCTGGCTCAGTGCGACGTGATCACCCACTTTGAGGCTCTGAACTTCTGGTCCGACCGCCTCGACGACGCCGACGCCTTCGTGCCCCGGGATCACCGGTGCCGGCGGGCCAAAAATACCGTCGCGAAGCAGCAAGTCCGTGTGGCAGATCCCGCTCGCAACCGTGCGAACCAGGATCTCGTTGCCTTCGGGGTCAGCCAGTTCGAGTTCACGGAACTCCAGCGGGCTCTTTGGCTTCACGGCGACAGCCGCAGTGATTTTCACCATTATATTCTCCTGCGTTCTCCCGCAATTGCTACGGGAATGACTTGATCGGCCCGACGGACTAGACGCGACCCGCGCGCGCACCGTAGATGATTGCGGCAAATGCAATGATCACGCCCTGGACGATAAGCTTGCCCGGCTCCTGGATGCCGAAGACGGTCAGCATCGCGAACAGGAAGCTGAAGGCAACGACGGCAACGAACGGCCCGGCGACGCCGCCCCGGTCGACGCCGAACGTCACACCGCCGAGGATCGTGGCGGCGAGAGCATTCATGAAGGTGTCGAAGCCTGGCTTGATGGTGCCGACCGCCAACGCGGATACCTGGACCAGGGCCGCGATGCCTGTCAGGGCGCCCGCGAGCGTGTGCGAGACAAAAATCGTACGTGCCAACGGAATTCCTGTAGTTTCCGCCGCCCTCGGATTGTCGCCGACGGCCCTGAAGTAACGCCCGACGATGAGAAAGCGAAATGCGATAGAAATCAGGGCGGCGATGACGATCCACAGGACCACGGAATAGGAAAGGCCGTGGATATTGCCGCTCGTAAGTATTCGAAGCCAGCTTGGCGTTGAACCGGGCGCGCGGCCGGCGCTCATGTATTGGACGATCCCAATCAGAATGGCCGAAACACTTAGTGTGGAGATAACGGCAGAAGCGCGCACGTATGCTACGAGTATTCCGTTTACACCCCCCACAGCTAGCCCAATCACAACAGGCATGAGGACGGTCATTAGCGGTGGATAGTTGTTGAGCTGGCCCGAGCTGGCCAGATAAATCGCGAACGCGAAAATACCGCTGACAGAGAGATCGATGGATCGCACCCGCATGACAAGCGACTGGGCGAGCACCGCGATCCCGAGCGGCGCTGACTGCTTGAGGATTACAAACCAGTAGTTGGGATTTATGAGCGTGGCGCTCACTGCTGGAGCAACCGCAACCAGGATTGCGAGCACATAGTATGCGGGCGGTAGCCCGAGTATCCACGAAATGGCGCTCTTACCCCTCAATGAGCGAGATGGTGCTTCAGTTTTCGAGTCTGATGTGGTCATCGAGAAGTCCATTTCTTTCAAAGTCCGATTGTTTTGCGTCGCTGCGAAACGACGAGTACGAGAAGCAACACACCCTTGACGACCGACTGAAGAAATGCAGAGACGTTGGCCAGATTCATCACATTATTCACTGTCCCGAGGATCGCCGCGCCAACGACGGTTCCCACAATGCTTCCGATGCCCCCGGCGAGGTGGACCCCACCCAATGCTGCAGCCGTTACAGACTCAATCCCGAATGAAGCGCCGCCCTTAGGATCACCCGATGCAAGGCGACCTGCAAGAAACATCCCCGCAGCGCATGCGAATAGAGCGGAAAGAACATACGCTTTGATGATGGTGCGCTCGACGGGAACACCGTTCATCCGTGCGTTGAAGTCATTGCCGCCGGAAGCGAAGAGGTAGAGGCCGAAGGGACGACGATAGAGAATCCAGGATGCGAAGAGCGATGCCGTGATCAACCAAAACAATGAGTTAGGTACGGGGCCGATGGATCCGGCTACCGAGCCGGAAAGCCACTCCGGCACGCGCCCGCCTGGGATTGGCAAAATGATCAACGCGATACCTTGGCCGATGCCCATTGTTGTCAGCGTCATGATGATTGGATGTACATTGAGGCGCGCGACACCGTAACCGTTCGCTACTCCGAACCCCATCGCCACCGCGATGCAGATAAGCACGCGGGTTATCTCAGGAAGATCAAGCGTCATGATCGTCGTCGTTAGACTGATGACGGACCCAACCGACACGTCGAGGCCGCCAGTGAGAATGACGAACGTCTGACCGAGAGCCGAGATGACGAGCACCGTCGATTGCGCCAGGAGATTAGACAAATTCTCCGGATCCATGAAGTCCGGCAATAATATTACCGAGGCGACAACCATCACCAGGAGCGTTCCAATGGAAAGCCCGATCGCTCCCGCGCGATAAGGGAGCTTCAGGCGACTGGCAAATGAATTCATAAGTTATCCTCCTCAATGCACCGCAGCACGGGGATCCGGTGACGCACTCGCCCCCAGCGCAGTCTCGAGGATTCTTTCCTCGGTCGCCCCCTCTGCGGACATCTGTCCGACGATCTTCCTGTCATGAACGACCAAAATGCTGTCGCAGAGCCCTATAAGCTCAGCGTGCTCGCGCGACGAAACCACGACCGCACCGCCACGATCACTGAAGTCCCGCAGCAATCTGTAAATCTCTGCCTTTGCACCGACGTCGACGCCGCGCGTGGGCTCCTCAATAACGAGGATGTCCACTCCGGAGAGCAACCAGCGGCCCAGCAGCACCTTCTGCTGATTCCCGCCCGAGAGTTTACCTACGGGCGCATTGGGATCGGCGGCCGCAACTCGTAACGACTTGATCACCTCGCGGACCCTCGACGCCGATCGCCACGCAACGCTTGCCATATTCCGATTGAGCTGTTTTCCCAGCGCGATGTTGTCGTAGATAGGCAGGCGCAGGAACAGCCCTTCCTGCTTCCTGTCCTCAGGGATAAAACCGATTCCTGATGCGACCGCGCGAGCGAACCCTGACCCTACATTCACCACGTGCATGCTGTTGTCGGGGCCGGCACGCCACACGGCGATGGCCTTTGGCGATTCAACGCCCACAATGGCACGCATTATCTCTCGCTGGCCCTGTCCTTCGAGCCCTGCCAGCCCGATGATTTCACCTTTTCTGACAACGAAAGTGACTGTCGAGCTGCTGTCGTCGAGGCGCAAGTCCGAAACCTCCAGCATTGCCGCTCCGGTGGCCTGCGAGCGCGGCGGAAAGAAGTTCTGAAGTTCGCGACCAACCATTGTCGCTACCAGCGTTTGCAAGTTGAAGTCCTGCGCTCTTGCAGTCCTTACCCAAGCGCCATCTTTCATGACGGTGATGGTGTCGCATAGTTCGAAGACTTCATTCATGCGATGAGAGATGTAGACGACAGCCTTATGTTGAGCCTTAAGGTCGCGGATAACCTTGAAAAGATGCGCGACATCGGTCGAGTTCAACGCCGCCGTTGGCTCGTCGAAGATGAATACGTCCGCGTTCGACGTAAGTCCCTTCGCGATCTCTACTGCCTGCTGCTGCGCGACAGTCAGTGTCTCGACGATCGCGGTTGCGTCGAGCTGTGGAAATACGTCAGCCAGCAAAGCGCGAGCGCGTTTCACTACCTCGACGCTATCGATCGAACCGTCAATGCGACGAGGTTCGTGGCCCAGGAACATGTTCTCAGCAACGGTGAGATTGGGGATCAGGGTAAACTCCTGAAACACCGTCGACACTCCCGCCAACCGTGCCTCCTTAGGGGAACGGAAATTGACTTCCTCCCCGCGGAGCCGAACACTTCCTGCGCCCGGCTGATATACCCCCGCCAGAATACGCATCAGGGTGGACTTCCCCGCGCCGTTTTCCCCCATCAGAGCGTGCACGGAGCCACGTTCCAGGGAAAAGCGAACGTCCGAAAGGACTTTCGTGAAACCAAACGATTTGTTGATGCCGACCATCTCGACAAGCGTGCTCATGGGAATTTCCATCTTCGACAGGGATACGGGCACGAGTGATCGTGCCCGTAGTTCATCAAGCCTTGAAATAATCAAGGAGCTTTTCGTTCGGCATTTCGGTCGGCGCCCAGTACGCATCAGTGAGATCTGCGCGATAGAACTGGGAGAGCGTCTCGTCGGTGATCGGCTTGGGGCGGTTCGTCCAGTTACGCTGAATCGGCTTCCCATCCAGCAAGGCGAAGGCGGCCCGTAGCGCGGCAGTAGACAGAGCGGGTGGGCAAATCGGACCGATCGAGGAAAGTTTTTCGTCATTCCAACGACGCATCCAGCCGTTAAGTGCTTCGCCCGTGATTGGCGGGATCGTTGAGGCGCCAGCCTCCTGCAAGGCATCCAAAACGCCAAGAGACATGTTGGCTCCATCGGTCCAGATGCCCGCGACATCTGGGTCGGAGAGATACAAGCTTTCGGCGATCTTCTTTGAGTCCTCATAAGACCAGCTTCCGTGCTGGGTCGACGTGATCTGAAGTCCAGACTTGCTGAAGACTTCCATGGCGCCTGCATAACGATCTGCATCGATGGGATGCCCGGCGACGCCACGCAGAACCCATACCTTGCCCTTGTTGCCAAGCTTGTCGACGAGGAACTGAGCCATCACGCGCCCGAAATAGAAGTCGTCGCCCTGGACCTGAACCGTAAACTCCTCGGTGTCGACGCGTCCGAGATAGACTACGGTTGGAATGCCAGCAGCCTTTGCCTTCTTGATGCCCTCGACGGCGGAACCGGTGGTTAGCGGTGCGATGATGATCGCATCGACCTTCTGGGCGATCAGATCCTCGATATCGGCAACTTGTTTGGAGGCATTGAGATCAGCGCTCCGGAACTGGTAATCAGCGATCCGATCCTTGTTCTTTTTTATTTCATATTCGGCTTCAAACGCCGTCTGGTAGGTATGCGTTGAACCAGCGAGGCCGTAGTGGCTGTGTCCGATCTTCCACGGGCCTGACTTCTTGAACTTACCCGCGTCGACAATTGGGTTGGCGCCTTCGGAGGGCCAAGTGTCAGGTAGGAGACTGATCGCGTCGTCGGCGCGAAGAATCCCCGGCATTCCGAACGTGCCGGCTACAGCAATTGCCCCGCTCGCTTGTAGAAATGTACGTCTCTTCATGAAAATTCCTCCTCCGGCCGCTCTGGGCGGCATTGTCTGTTAAGGCGAGAGCCTTGCCTTCCCAAGCCGTGCCGGACTCTCCTCAATACGGCGGAGTGCATTGGTATGAGCTATCAGACAATCTGTCAATAAATATAAACTTCGACGTTTGTTTTTTCGACATCGTTTTGTTTTCACTTGCACATAGTCGCACTTGACGGATTGTCCGATAGTGCGACAATATTCGTGTTCGCTAAATCGATGGGAGGGTTATGAATGTCCACTCTGGTGATTGTCCGGCATGGCCAAAGCGAAGGGAACGCGCGCGGGGAGTTCACGGGTACGAGCGACGTGCCGCTCACACAGGAGGGCTGGTCTGAGAGCAGGCGAGCCGGCTCACTGCTCGCGAACCTCGGCATCTCGTTCGATATTGCGTTTAGCTCTGCCCTCTTGCGCACAGTCGACACTTGCAGAGCGATTTTGAACGAAACCAACGGCGATCTGCTGGAGCCAATCAGGAGAACCGAGTTGAACGAACGCGACTACGGACAGCTCACCGGCATCAACAAGAACGTGGCACGTGAGCGGTGGGGCCAGGATGTTGTCCAGGTTTGGCGCCGCTCGTACAGCACTCCACCACCTGGGGGAGAAAGCATACGGGACATAAGCGCGAGGGTTCTGCCCTTTTTGATAAGCGAAGCGTTCCCCCCCTTGTTGAGAGGGAAATCGGTTCTTGTGGTGGCCCACGGGAATACGATCAGGTCACTAAAGCAGGGCATCGAACGCCTCACGATCCAGGATACGCTCGCTATTGAGTCACCGACCGCCGCGCCAACTGTATACCGGATTGCGTCGGACCTCTCGATCATCGAGAAGACTAACGTCCTGGTTGGTACTGTCTGTTAAGCCTGGCTGGCAGTAGCATCGTTTGTAGTCGGTTGAACTTGGCAATACCGGTGTCTCGAAGCTGTCGATAGCCTTCAGAACCGGCTCGACGTCGGCAAGCGACGCCATCCGGCTCGCCTCACACGTTGCTACTAAATTTTCGTCTGCCGATCTTTCAGCCCAAAGCGGGACAAGACGCATGCTCCCTTTCGAACATGCATCGGAACCCTTTGATCACTTCAAATCAGCGTTCACTCGTGACTTTGCAAAAATGCAGCCCTGCTCCGGTTGAACTGATCTAATTTAATAGAGTAATTATTGACTGATTGTCTGACGATGAGTACGTTCGCGCGAATTGCGTTGTGAGCCTTGGAGGAACAGTTACATGAAGCAGGCATATGCGGCGGTCTCGCGCGAAAAGGCGAAGCCCTTGATCTTGGAGTGCATAGGGATTGAGGAACCTCGTGCAGACGAGATTTTGGTCCGCATCGTCGCATCGGGGGTATGTCATACCGACCTGGTGGTCAGGGACCAGGGATATGACGTACCTCAACCTGTTGTGTTGGGACACGAAGGCTCTGGCGTCGTCGAGGCCGTCGGGAGCGCAGTTAAAGATCTTGTGCCCGGTGATCACGTTGCTTTGAGCTACGCCTATTGCGGCAAGTGCGAAAAGTGCCTTTCCGGTACACCTTTCTACTGCGAGGACTTCTTCGGTCGCAATTTCCGCGGCACTCGTCCGGATGGCACCTGCCCGATCCATGATTCTCACGGGAAACAGATTAGTGGCTGCTTCTTCGAGCAGTCGTCATTTGCAACCTACGCCATCGCCAGCGAACGAAACGCCGTGAAGGTTGCAAAGGATGTTCCACTCGAGTTGATCGGACCGCTCGGGTGCGGGCTTCAGACCGGTGCTGGCGCGGTACTGAATTGCCTCAAGCCGAAGCCCGGCTCGTCAATAGCAGTGTTCGGTGCTGGTGCGGTTGGCATGGCGGCTACGATGGCCGCGAAAATCGCCGGATGCGCGACCATCATCGTGATCGACTTGAACGATGAACGGCTGGAACTTTCGCGCGAACTCGGGGCGACGCACACGATAAATGCCCGCAAATTGGACAGCGTTGCCGCGATCAGGAAGATCGTCCCCGCAGGCGTTGATTTCAGCTTGGAATGCACGAGTTCGCCGCGAGTTTTCCGTCAGGCAGTCGACTGCCTTGGTACGCCGGGAACATGCGGTCTCGTTGGCTCGTCCGCTCTCGGCACTGAAGGCACGATCGATATCGGGAACTTCCTTTTCGGCCGCACATTGATCGGCGTTGTCGAAGGACAAAGCGTTCCGTCCGAGTTCGTCCCGCAGTTGATCGAGTATTGGCAGCAGGGACTTTTCCCGTTCGACAAACTGGTTCAGTTCTATGACCTCGACCAGATCAACGAGGCGATGGCTGATTCCGAGAGCGGCAAAGTCATTAAGCCGATCCTTCGCATGAAGCATTAGTTTTGCGAGACTTTTCGAAAGACAAGACGGACCGCGATTAAATGCGATCCGTCGGAACAGCCGTGCTCAAGACGAGATATGGTCGAACGCTGCTTTCGATGCAATCGCGGGCCACATCACTCCGATAGGCCTGCACGAATGATGTGCTGGCAGGGCCCACGCAAAAGCTCTAGGACTCTGCCGGTCAAAGGCGGCCCCCTACAATCACCGGCAGGTAAGTGGCGAGGGCGGCTCCGTTATCCAAGGGGTCCAGAGAACACCTGCGCGCCAAACACTGAAAAGACGTTGCTCCGGCCGACGTGTTCAGCTGACGTGTCCTGGTCCAACAGGTGGCCAAACCGATCGCGCTTTGTCTTAAAATAAGTGATGTTGGACGCGCTAGATGCGGCGATCAGACTCTGGCGAGACGACACGATGACGCCTGACGTTCGCAGCGCCTCTATTTTTGTAGGATTGTTGGTCAGAAGCCGAACGCTGCCGATACCGAGGTCGCGGATGATATCCGCCGCTGCGTTATATTCGCGGGAATCAGATGCGAAGCCGAGTTCCCGATTTGCCTCAAGAGTATCACGACCATGATCCTGCAGGCTGTAAGCCGCAATTTTGTTTCCTAAGCCAATGCCACGCCCCTCTTGCCCACGCATGTAGATCACGCAACCAGCGCCCGCTAACTGGACCGCCCGAAGAGCCATTTCGAGCTGTTGACCGCAGTCGCATCGCATGGACCGGAACGCCTCACCTGTCAGACATTCAGAATGCACCCGTACCAGAACGTCTTCCTTCTCGCACAACTCGCCAAGTGTCAAAGCTAAGTGTTCCGTTCCCGTCAAACTATCGCGATAAGCAATTGCCTTGAAATCCCCAAACCGCGTTGGCATAAAGGACTGCGCGTAACGCTTTACCCTCGTATCACGACTCCTGCAGTACTCAATCAAAGCGTCGATCGTTACTATGTGCAGGCCATGTTCGATTGCGAACTTCTCGAGATCTGGCAGTCGAGACATGGTTCCGTCGTCATTGGCGATCTCGCAGATTACGCCAGCCGGCGCCAGGCCGGCAAGTCGTGCAAGATCCACGGCAGCTTCGGTGTGGCCAGGACGGCCCAGGACACCGAGACGATTTGCACGCAAAGGAAAAATGTGACCCGGTCGCGATAGGTCTTCCGGCCGCGTCTGCGGATCGATGAGCGACTTGACGGTTGCTGCTCGATCTTCGGCTGAAATCCCTGTCGTTGTGCCGTGTTTGCAATCGACGGAAACGGTAAATGCCGTCTGCAGTGAGTCCGAATTACGTGTGACCATCAGGGGGATCTCGAGTTTGTCGAGACGTTCGGCTGGAAGTGGCACGCAGATAAGGCCTCTCGCATATTTCATCATGAAAGCGATGTGCTCAGCTGTTATTTTTTCGGCAGCAACGACTAGGTCGCCTTCATTCTCCCGGTTTTCGTCGTCGACCACGATAACCATCTCGCCCGCTTCGATCGCCTCGATCGCCTCATCTATGCTCGAAAAAGACATGGAATCCTCCTCCTTATTATGGGCTGACGGCGCGACGCGCGGCATCGAGCTCTCTGTCGACAAGCGCGCGCAGGTTCTCAGAAAGAGCATCGTTCTGAAAATCTTCATCGAGAGCGAAAATGAAACGGCTATGTATTTGCGCTTCGAAAAAGTCGAATAAGGCTTCCATCGAGGCTTCGACGAGCGGCTTGTGACTCGATGCTTTACCGGTTGCAAAAGGGATCACATAGCGGCCCTTAAGCGCTTTCATGTCGACAAGGTCGAATAAATGCTTCAGCAACCCAGTGTAAGATGCTTTGTAGACCGGACTACCAACAACTAGCACGTCACTAGCCAAAATATCGTTGAGTGCCGCTTTAACAATCTCAGCGGCGCTGGAGGGCAACACTGTTGCCCCAAGGTGCGGATGAAGGTCGACAAGGTCCCAGCAGCTTGCTTCGTTGCCGGACGCGCGCACCCGATCCACCATGAAGTCTGCTACGGCCCGGGTTTTCGAGGGGCGCGATAAATTCCCCGTTATTACAACAACTTTCATGTCACAGGACTCCCAACATTCTCGCATAAGACAATCTTACAATTTTCACTCACACCGCAATGGAGGTCGTTGAGGACCCGTGGGGGCAAAAATAGTCCTGCGGTGTCCTGAGCCCTCACAACCCGTAATTTCCCAACCTCGAAGGCTGGATTGCTTCGCAGAAGTCTTCTGTCTCGTACGACTTTATTCTCTCAATGGGTGGGCTCGCCGTGCAAGCGCACCTACTGTCTGCAATCCCTGCCGCTTTTACCGACCCAGCACGTTTGCGTTAGAACCTCCTGGACACGGAATGAGGCGTTGCCGCTTGATATACGGTCGCCGTGGCTCCACCTCAGTTACGACAGGTAGTATCCCGGTCACTTACGGGAACTCTGGTGAGCTTGCCTTCGATGGATCATGGGCGAGCCAAGGTTCCGCATGCGATACCCATACGTTTGACATCGGCACACTTCCAGGATCGGTATCGAACGTGCCGGCTCTAACGACTTTGAGCTCCGGGCTGGCCGGCCGCTCCGCATAAACGTGCGAGCCACATACCGAACAAAACCACCGCAGCTTTCCAGGCGTCGATTCGAAGCTATGAAGCGTATCTTGGCCTGTAAGGATCTTGAAGTGCTCGCTTTTCACCTTCGCAGCGGTATTGTGATCAGCGGCGTGTGACTTCCGGCATGTTTGACAGAAGCAATTCCACATGGGTCCATCAATTTCCTGAACCTGGTACGTTACCGCTTTGCATTGGCATGATCCGAAGATTGGCATCGGGTATCCTTTCACTGATTCATTACGTTGATTTCAAATTTCTCGTCGCCGCTAAGCCAGCGTTTGATGTTGCGCGCAGCCTGGCGGATGCGGTGTTCGTTCTCGACGAGCGCCAGACGGACGTAGTCGTCGCCCATTTCGCCGAAGCCGATACCCGGTGCAACGGCGACGTCGGCCTTCTCGACCAGCAGCTTGGAAAACTCCAGCGAACCGAGATGACGGAACTTTTCCGGGATCTTTGCCCAGGCGAACATGGTGGCAGCCGGCGGCGGCACGTCGAAGCCGGCCTTCCCGAAGCTTTCGACCATGACGTCGCGGCGACGCTTGTAGACGTTGCGAACCTCCGCAATGTCGGAACCGTCGCCGTTCAGCGCATGGGTCGCGGCCACCTGGATCGGCGTGAAGGCGCCGTAGTCGAGATAGGACTTGACGCGGGTGAGCGCCGCGATCAGCCGCTCGTTGCCGACGGCAAAGCCCATGCGCCAGCCGGGCATGGAAAAGGTCTTCGACATCGAGGTGAATTCGACGGTCACATCCATTGCACCCGGCACTTCGAGAACCGATGGCGGCGGAGCGCCGTCGAAGTAGATCTCGGAATAGGCAAGGTCGGAAAGCACGATGATGTCATGCTTCTTGGCGAAGGCGACGACGTCCTTATAGAAATCGAGCGTCGCGACGAGGGCCGTCGGGTTCGACGGATAGTTGAGGATCAGCGCCAACGGCTTCGGGATCGAATGCCGGACCGCCCGCTCCAGCGGCGGGAAAAAGCTCTCATCCGGCTCAACCGACATCGAGCGGATCACGCCGCCCGCCATCAGGAAACCGAAGGCGTGGATCGGATAGGTCGGGTTCGGGCAGAGGATCACGTCGCCGGGCGCGGTGATCGCCTGCGCCATGTTGGCGAAGCCTTCCTTGGAGCCCAAGGTGGCGACCACCTGGGTATCCGGGTTGAGCTTGACACCGAAACGGCGGGCATAATAGGCGGCCTGGGCACGGCGCAGCCCCGGAATGCCCTTGGAGGAGGAATAGCGGTGGGTGCGCGGATCCTGCACGACCTCGCACAGCTTGTCGACGATCGACTGAGGAGTGGGAAGGTCGGGGTTTCCCATGCCGAGATCAATGATATCGGCGCCGCCCGCTCGCGCGCTTGCTTTCAAACGGTTGACCTGTTCGAAAACATAAGGCGGCAAACGTTGAATTCTGTGAAAGTCCAGCACACTATTTCCAATCAAATCGCAGATACCTCCCGCGCCGATTATAGAAACCGACGCGGGAGGCTGGGAGGTCTCCTTCCGGAGAACATTCATTACTTCTTCGGCCGCCAAGCTAACGGATCTTCAGGACGTTCGAAGTAGTTTGCAGCGACGTCTGCAGGCCACCAGCCGTTGTTCTTCGGCTCGATCCAATCCGTGGAATTGGGATCGCAATCTTCCTTCAGCACTTCCTTCACGTCATCAATGGTGTAAGGAAGCGCAGGACGAAGAATCGACTGGATCTTTGGTCCCTGGCCTTCGAGCGTTCGCATCATGACGTCCCACACAAGGCGGGCATCAGACCGCGGCGGCCAGAAATGGAAGCTCTTGCTTATGAAATCAGGGTTCTTACGCCAGTAGCAGGCTGCCGAAGCCTCACCCCCGAGCACGATAGGCATCATGTCGCGGCCGGATTGCTGTACTGCGTTCACGACACCGTTTTCTGAAGCGGACTGAACGAGAATGCCATTAACCTCAGCAAGATTGGTGGCAAGAAACTTCTGAACCTCAACCTGGGCGACCTGGTCGGTCCATTTGCCAGCTATCGTGCCTACAATTTTGATACCGGGGAATTTATCGAACGCGTTCTTCGCGCCGATGTCGAAGCTGTCCGATGATGCGAAACCGGGGATGCCCGATACCATCAGGACGTTGCCTTTTTCACCGATTTCCTTGGCAAGCCATTCAGCAGCCTTGTAGCCACCGTCGGTGTTATTCTCTGTGGCATTGATTGCGTAGGGTGATGTGACATAGCCCGAGACTGAGAAGACTGGCACGCCTTTCGAATGAGCATACTCTATGGTCTTGTTAAGTGCGGTAATGTTCGAGCAGCAAATGACGATCGCATCAACACCGTCGTCAACCATCTGCCGCATCTGCTGGATTTGGACAGCGTCTTTGAGGTCAGACTGCGTGACGATTAGATCGGAGACTAGGCCTGCTTCCTTATATCTCGGAAGCAATACGTTGGTGAATTCGTCCAGGATGTTCGCGCGCCAGGTATTACCGGCATATGTGGATGCATAACCAATTTTCCACGGCGGTGGACGTTTTGGAACAAAATCTTTGTACACCGTCCCCCCGAGCGGAATGGCGGGATCGATATTCTCGTAAAGCGCCTTTTGGTCCGGCGGCAACGAATCGAGGCCGTCAGCCTTCGCCACGCCGTTCATGTGATAAAGGCTCGACAGCGTAAAAAGCGCTGCAACGATTTTCTTCAGCATTCAGGGCCTCCTCCCCTTGTGGTTCCGCTCAACCGCCGGCCCCTTTGGCCGCCAGCCGCGAAAATCCTGCCAGAATCTGGCAGAGTTCGTGTCGGGACGGCAATCGCCGTCCCGAGGACTGGTTCAGTTGCGCAGACCGGCTTGCTTGAGCAGCGGCATGACACGGTCGTTAAAGAAGGGAAGTTCCTCGTTGTAATCGACCATTGTCAGCAAGGCGCCGTTGACGCCTGTATTGCTGAGATCCACGAGCTTGTCGGCGACTTGTTCTGGATTGCCGACGATCGGGTATCCACCCCAGCCAGCGACGAAGCGTTCCTTGAATTTTTGATACATTTCGGCAGAATGGTTTTGAGATTGCACCTGCAGAACTTCACAGATGTTCTCGCATGCCTCCCAGTCACCCTTCTGGTTGACGTAGTAGTCGTAGTATTCCTTTGCTTCCTTCTCCGTTTCGCGAACGATAACGGGGCAAGCTGTGAATGTGCCAAGATCACGGTTATATTCAGTACGCGCCAGGTCCTTCACCTTTTTGACCCAGGCAGCGCCGGATTCCATGTCTTGCATGAAGCCGAAGTTGAAGTCGCAGAACTTGGCGGTGAAATGCAGTCCCTTGCCCGAGGCGCCGGCGCAGATCAGGAGCGGGCGACCCGCCTTGTTGTAGGGTTTGGGTTCACTGAAGGCGTCTTTGACTTTGAGGAACTCGCCTTCGAAGGTAACGCCATTGCGTTTCCAGAGCGTCTCGACGATATCCATCCATTCAGTGGCGTATTCATAGCGGGTGTCGTGCTCCATCATAGGAACTCCGAACATTTCCATTTCGGGAGTGAACCAGCCGGTAACGAGATTGAGGCCGTATCGACCCTTCGAGATGTGATCGATTGTTGTCGCCATCTTGGTTGCAACAATCGGGTTTAGCGTCGGAATGTGAGTCGTTGAGAAGAACTGGAGCTTCGTGGTGACCGCCGCGAGAGCGGCCGCCCAGGTGAACGTATCCATGTTCACGCCATTGAAGTTTGAAGGACCGCCAAAACCACGCCAGCGTGCAATCGGCACCATGCATTCCCAACCGGCTGCCTCAAGCTTCTTTGCAATCTCGACGTTGTGGTCGAAGGTAGGTTCGAACGTTGTCTCAGCGAGCGTAATCGCGCATGCATTCGAGCAATTCGTGCCAAATACGCCGAGCTTGAGCTTGTTATCATTGAACATTGGGTTTCCGGCAGCGCGGAAATCGTCTTGTGCGGTCACTGTAGTCCCTCCTCGGGCTGGCAACGGATGATGCTCAGCCCACTCAAATGCGTTGAATAACTAGATGCCCATCTCGTCGAAAACTTCCGCTGCCACGCGGAAGCTGTCGATGGCCGCAGGAACACCGCAGTAAATCGAAACCTGGAGGAAAACCTCCCGAATTTCCTCTTTGGTAAGACCGTTGTTGATTGCTCCGCGAACATGCAGTTTCAGCTCATGCGGACGATTGAGGGCCGAAATCATCCCGAGATTGAGGATGCTGCGCTGCTTGCGCTCCAGGCCCGGCCGATTCCAAATCGCGTCCCAGCAGTATTCTGTGACGAGGGTTTGCATCGGCCAATTGAAGTCGGTGGCTTTGCTGACCGACGCATCAACATAGCCCCCCCCCAAGACTTCGCGCCGGGTCTTTAGTCCGCGCTCAAAGCGCTCTGTGACTTCACGTCCATGAATTTCTCTTGCGGGTGCCATATTGCTCACGCTTTTCTCCTTGCCGCCCTTGGGCTTTCGATGAGTGATGTGATTGGTGGTTAAAGCCACCTACTATGCGGCCGATCCACTGATGGACGACGACCTGACGAGTTGACCGTTTTCGTAGAGAAGCGGCGCGATTGACTCGATGAACCGTGCTTCGAGCACTTCTCCGAGCACAACATCATGCGTTCCAACGTGAACGACATCTTTTAGCTTGCAGACAAACGCCGCCTGCGCATCGGACAGGACCGGCATGCCGTCGAGAGACAGCCACTCGCCGTAATGAAAGCGCTCTTCACCCTTCAATTGCCCACTGAACAGCGGCACAAGATCGGCATGTGAAAGATGCAGCATGTTCACGGCGAACTTCCCGGAGATCTTCAAAGGCTGATTCACCGAAGCCGATTGGTTGATGCAGACAAGAACAGTTGGTGGGTCCGCGGTAACCGACTGGACCGCGGTGGCGGCCATGCCATGACGGACCCCGTTGAGTTCGGTCGTGATCAAGCAGATGGTTGATGTGAACCGACGCATAGCTGCCTTAAAAGTCAACTGCGCCTCAGTGCTGGTATCGGCCATATTGTCCTCCCACGGCCAAATTCGATCGAGCCTAGATAAACAGATCAGCAGACAATCTGTCAACTGGATTTTCACAATTGACAGATTGTCTGCTAAAATGTCTTCTAAGGCACCCAAAAATGAGGAGATGGTCGATGGATTTGAATCAAAGAGTTTGTATCGTCACAGGGGGCGGCAGCGGCATTGGTCGTGCGACAGCCGAGCTTTTCGCAAAGAACGGCGCCTATGTGGTTGTTGCTGATGTCAATGAAGACGCCGCGGTTCGTGTGGCGAACGAGATCGGCTCGAAGGCTTTCGGTGTTCGCGTCGACGTCTCGTCCGCCAAGGACGCGGAAAGCATGGTTGAGAAGACGACCGCAAAGTGGGGCCGGGTCGACGTGCTCGTCAATAATGCCGGGTTCGGAACGACGGGGAATGTGGTGACCATTCCTGAAGAAACTTGGGACCGGATTATGTCCGTAAACGTCAAAGGGATCTTCCTTTGCTCAAAGTACGTCATTCCTGTTATGCGACGGAACGGCGGAGGTTCGATCATCAATACGACTTCCTACACCGCAACCTCAGCAATCGCGGACAGGACTGCCTACGTAGCATCGAAAGGAGCAATATCTTCGCTGACGCGCGCGATGGCCATGGATCATGCGAAAGAGGGAATTCGTGTCAACGCGGTCGCTCCAGGGACAATCGACTCTCCTTACTTCACGAAAATCTTCGCCGAAGCGAAGGACCCCGCGAAGCTTCGCAGCGATTTCAACGCCCGTGCCGTCATGGATCGGATGGGGACAGCTGAAGAGATTGCTGAAGCAATGCTTTTTCTTGCGTCCGATCGTTCGAGGTTCGCGACCGGTAGCATTCTGACGGTCGATGGCGGCTCCTCGATCGGAAACCACCTGGTCAAGTGAAGGAAAGGGCGGCACTCGTCATGCCCTTACATTTGAGGCAGGAACACCGGGTATAAGGCTCCAGCCTCGTTGATCATTGACGTGTTCCTAACCCGTCAATGACAGCACAGAGCTGTTGGCCTAGGCGCAGCTCTTGTCGGACTTGCGGCACGCTCCAGCAAATATGATAGAGAAGGAGAAGGACTGCCGGCGACAACTAGATCTAACAGCGGAAACTGGATCAAGGACATTTCGCAATTTTTGTCGAATAACCCCACGATGTCGGTCAGATGACGTCATGCGAGTGCCGACCTTCCGGAATAGCCGCATGCTGGTTCCGAATGCCCTCTATCGCAACGCTGTCGGCATAAGTTTAGTCCGGAATACAAGGTGATACGATCGTGTCCCGGGAGGTGGTGTAGGTCGCGGCTGATGGCCGTGCTTTCCCGACATGGGTCGGAAGGGGATATCAGCGTGCCACAGCGGGGCAGGCTGATTTGGGGCTCATCTCATTTGGGCCATGGTCTCAAGCGTCATATACTTGGCGCGTTGAACGGCCCATTCGTCATTCTGTTCGAGCAGCAGTGCGCCGACGAGACGGACGATGGCTTCGTCGTTCGGAAAGA
>NZ_NWSX01000002.1 GCF_002531825.1 Rhizobium sp. J15
GACAACGAAGACAGTCGCTCTCCCCGCTGGGGAGAAGGGAACACTCAAATAATGACATGAGACCCCAGTTCCACCACGCGGTTGGCCGGCAGGCGGAAGTAGTCGGAAGGATTGGCGGCGGCGTTGGCAAGCGCGATGTAAAGCCGGTCCTGCCAGTAGGGCATGCCTGATTTGGCGTCCGGCACCAGCTTGCGGCGGCCTAGATAGAAGGAGGTCGACATGATGTCGAACTTCAATCCCGTTTTGCGCAGCGTCGCCAGGGCCTGCGAGACGTTCTGCGATTCCATGAAGCCGAAGAGCAGTTCGACGCGGGAGAAACGCTCGGAAATCTGCTCGATCTTGTAGCGGTCCTGGCTTGGGACGCGGGGCTTGTTGACCGTGCGAATCGTCAGGATGACGTTGCGGTCGTGGAGCACGTGATTGTGCTTGAGGTTGTGCAGCAAGGCGGCGGGAGCAGATTCCGGATCGCTGGTCAGGAAGATCGCGGTGCCGGGAACCTGGGCCGGCGAATGCTCGCTCTTGCGCTCGATGGAGCTGACGAAGGAGGGAAGCGGAATATCGGTGTGGCGGGTCTTTTCCATGAGGATCGCCGTGCCGCGCCGCCAGGTCCACATGATGACGGTAAAGGCGGTGGCGATCAGGATCGGGATATAGCCGCCGTCGTGGATCTTCAGAAGGTTGGCGCCGAGGAAGATCATTTCGAGCAGGACCAGCGGCGCGAGTGCCATCACGGCGACCGGCATCGACCAGTTCCAGCGGGCGCGGACGAATTCGAAAGCCATGATCGAGGTGACGACCATGGCGCCGGTGACCGAAATGCCATAGGCGGTCGCCAGCGCATCCGAGGTCTGGAAGCTCAGAACCAGGAAAATGACGCCGATGAACAGCACGGCATTGACCGACGGCAGAAAGATCTGCCCGGTATTGGTTTCGGAGGTGAAGAGAATTTCCATGCGCGGCAGGAAGCCGAGGTTGATGCCCTGGCGCACCAGCGAGAAGGCCCCTGTGATTACCGCCTGGCTGGCGATGATCGTCGCGGCGGTCGCCAGAATGACGGCCGGCAGCAGCGCCCATTTCGGGAACATCAGATAAAAGGGATCGGACATCGTCATCGGATTGCCGAGGACGAGCGCCCCTTGGCCGAGATAATTCAGCGTCAGCGCCGGGAAGACCAGCAGGAACCAGGCCCACTGGATCGGCCGGCGGCCGAAATGGCCGAGGTCGGCATAGAGCGCCTCCGCACCGGTGACGGTCAGGAAGACGGCGCCGAGCACGACGATGCCATAAAAGCCCTCATGCAGCAGGAAGCTGACGGCGTAATAAGGGTTGAAGGCGGCAAGGATGCCGAAATCGTCCGAGATATGGGAAATGCCGGCCGCTGCCATGACGATGAACCAGACGGCGGTGATCGGACCGAAGAACTTCGCGACTGCGCCGGTACCGCGCGATTGCACGACGAAAAGCAACGCCAGGATCACCACCGAGATCGGCACGATATATTCGGAGAGGCTCGGCGTAACGAGCTTCAGGCCCTCGACAGCCGAAAGCACGGAAAGCGCCGGCGTGATCATCGCATCGCCGAGGAAGAGCGCGGCGCCCATCAGGCCGAGCAGCATCAGCAAAGCGGTGTGGCCGTTGGCGGTCTTCATCAGAAGGGCGAGCAGCGACAGCGTGCCGCCTTCCCCGTCGTTGTCGGCGCGCAGCAGGAAAAGAACGTATTTGATGGTGACGATGATCGTC
Source organism: Rhizobium sp. J15 (assembly GCF_002531825.1). GTDB lineage: Bacteria > Pseudomonadota > Alphaproteobacteria > Rhizobiales > Rhizobiaceae > Rhizobium. The sequence continues at coordinate 1,741 of NZ_NWSX01000002.1, forward strand.
AGCGCCCAGATCATCAGCGAAATCAGGCTGATGACCTCGAAACGGGTGACGCCGTCATGGGCCACGGGCTTCAGCGCCTCGCGAAAAGCGTAAAGCGGGCTCGTGCCGATATCGCCGTAGACGACGCCGACGGAACCCAATGCGAGATAGAACAGCTTTTTCGGCGTCATATCGCGTTCGTTCGGATGGCTATCTTCGGACATGAAGTTTCAACAGGCTCCTCAGAGCCAGCCTTTCCAGCGAAAAAAGAAAAAGGGAATGACGGCCGATATCACCATCAAGGCCAGCGAAAAGGGATAACCCGCGGCCCAGGCCAGCTCCGGCATGAACTGAAAATTCATGCCATAGACGGAAGCGACCAATGTCGGCGGCAGGAACACCACCGATGCGATCGAGAAGATCTTGATGATCGAGTTCTGCTCGATGTTGATCAGGCCGAGCGAAGCGTCGAGCAGGAAGGTAATGTTGGCGGCCACGAACGAGGCATGCTCCGACAGCGACTGGATATCGCGCGAGACGGTGCGGCAAAGCTCCTTCGCCTCACGGTCCTGCTGGATTGCCGGGATCGTGTGAAAGAAGGTCAGGAGGCGCGAAAGCGAACCGAGGCTATCGCGCAGCTTGCTGATCATCCGGTGATGGCCGGCGATATCCTTCAGCTTCTCCTCGAGATAGTTGGAAGGCCTGCGCACCTTCTTTGCCCGGTCGCCGAAGACATGCATGGACAAGATATCGATGCGCGAGACGGAGATCTCGAGAATCTCGGCGGTGCGGTCGACGATCGTTTCCAAGAGCTTGGCGAGAAGCGCAGCGCCGCTGCGCCAGTTTTCCGGCAGCCGGTGAAGGGCGGCGATGAAGAGCGCAAAGGACTTGGGATGGGCGTAGCGGATGGTGACCAGCCGGTTTCCCGCGAGAATGAAGGCGACATCGGTCAGCGTCGGCGCGTCGGTATCGGCCTTCCAGAGGAGCGAGGCGGTCATGAAGACGGCATCGTTTTCGACATAGAGACGGGCGGAGGGCTCGATATCCTTCAGGTCGTCGCGGGTCGGGACCTCGATGCCGAGGACCTTCTCGACATAGAGCTCCTCCTCGCGGCTCGGGTCGACCATGTCGATCCAGACGACATCCTCGGGAAAGGGCACCTCGTGCGAGACATCGCGGATCTCGACCGACCGGCAATTGGAACAGTAAGCGGTTATCACCGGCACTGCCTCCGATGCTTGCGCCGCTTGGCGGCCAGAACCCTTGTCATAACAAGCCCTTCCATGCGGCCGCAAGCGCGACAGCGCGAAGATCGCTCGTCATCGATCGAAACGGAAGCGGATCAAGAAAGCTCATACAACTCCGGCTGCATCCAGCCTCAGGGGCCGGCATGCGCGTTGTGCTCCACCGCATCGCAGTTACCAATCCTTCGATCGACAAGACAACTCCGAACTTGCAGGCGGGCCGGATGCTTCGGAACGAAGACGGCCGTCAGTGAGCATCTGCAGCAAACGCCATCATGGCGCCGGGGCATATGAAGCAAAGCCGTGAAATAATCAAGACATCTTCCGTGAAGCGCGGCTTTTCACCACGTTTCACCCACAATTTGGGGTATTGGCCGCGGTGATTCGGACCTCCAAAAGCGCGCCCCGGCGACATGCCTTATTCGAAAACGATCGTCGGCGCCGGGCGCTGCGGCTGGCCGCCAACCTGTTCCCAGACCTTGGCGGCGATGCCGCGATAGATTCCGGCGACGATGCCGTTCGGCTCGGAGGCGACGAGCGGCGTGCCGGCGTCGGAGGTTTCGCGAATGTTCATCGTCAGCGGCACTTCGCCGAGGAAGGGCACGCCGATGCGTTCAGCCTCCTTGCGGGCGCCGCCATGGCCGAAGATGTCGTAACGCGTGCCGGTATCGGGAGCGATGAAATAGCTCATGTTCTCGACGATGCCGAGCACCGGCACTTCGACCTTGCGGAACATGTTGAGGCCCTTGCGGGCATCGATCAGAGCGAGATCCTGCGGCGTGGAGACGATGACGGCGCCGGCGAGCGGCACCTGCTGGGCCATGGTCAACTGCGCATCGCCGGTGCCGGGCGGCATGTCGACGACGAGGACGTCGAGTTCGCCCCAGGCGACTTCGCGCAACATCTGCAACAGCGCCGACTGGACCATCGGCCCGCGCCAGATCATCGCCGTCTCCTCATCGACGAGGAAGCCCATCGACATGACCTTGAGGCCGTAATTTTCCATGGGATTGATGATGCGGCCGTCGATCTGCGTCGGCCGGCCGGATATTTTCAACAGCCGCGGCATGGAGGGGCCGTAGATATCGGCATCGAGAATGCCGACGCGAAGGCCGTTGGCGAGCAGGCCGAGCGCCAGATTGACGGCGGTGGTCGATTTGCCGACCCCACCCTTGCCGGAGGCGACGGCGATGATGGCGCCGATGCCGGGAACGCCGATCTTGCCGGTGCGAGGCGCCTGCTGTGGCGCGTGCGCGTGGCCGGCATGGTCGTGTGCGTGATCGTGGCCGGCATGGCCATGGGGCGGGTTCGACGCCGGGCGCGCCGCGGGAGCGGCGGCGGCCGCCCTCTTGTCCGCCGTCAGCGTCACGAGGGCGCCCTTGACACCGGGCATTTCCTTGATGACGCGCTCGGCGGCGAGCCGCATCGGCTCCAGCTCCTTGGCGCGCTCGGCCGGAACGGTAATGGAGAAATAGACCTTGCCGTCGGAGATGAAGATGTCGGAGACCATGCCGAGCTCGACGATATCGCGCTCGAGATCGGGGCCACGCACGGTCTTCAGCGTTTCGAGAACCTGTTCCTTGGTGACGTCGGTCATTCCACCCTCACTGTTTCTTCTCGATCACAGATAGTGGAGGCGCACGTCTTCGCCAAACAAAATCATCGGATGGGAAAATCGATTTACCGGCTTGCACAAAAGCGGGCAAAAAATCGGAATCCGTTGCGGCCATCAAGTCCGCCGGGCTTTCGCCCTGATGGCCGCAACGGTCTCCCCTGGAACCGGCGCAATGCGGGCGAACTAGAGTAAGCTGCAAAAAAGACCAGCAAAAAGTGATGGAGGAAGCCGGAATCGTGAACAGCTGCGCAAAAGGCGGTGCCAAAACGCAACAACCGCCGCCGACGCAGAAGTACCGGAGAGAATCGGCATCGGCGTCGGGCAGCGGTTGTGTCGGCCGCGCCATTTCCTGGCGCTGTCACAAAGTCCCCTCTGGACCTCTGCCAAAGGAGAAGCAGAAAGCGTGCCAGATGAAAAATCAGGAAAAGCCGCGCAAATGTGCCGACATTCGTGTCTTTTCGGGAAGGCGTGCCTATGCGCTGAGCGGCCGGCGCAGCCGATCGTTGCTTTTTGCAACTTATTTGATCAGACCGATCCGCAGCGCCTTGGCGACCGCCTGGGTGCGGTTGACCGTGTCGAGCTTCTTGGTGGCGCGGTTGAGGTAGTGGTTGACCGTATGCTCGGACAGGGCAAGGATTTCGGCGATTTCCGCGCTGGTCTTGCCGGCCGCCGTCCAGTTGAGGCAATCGATCTCGCGGTCGGTCAAGGTATCGGTCATCCGCGTGTCGAGGTGGCGGATCTCCGCGAGCCTGTCGAAGACGTGGATGGCGATATAGCAAAGCTCGCGCATCTCGGCCGGACTGAAGGGCTCGCGATCGCCGGCGAAGGAAACGGCGCCGCGCAGACCGGATGCCTCATGGGTCGGGAAGTAGGCGCAGCGCATCATCTTGAAACGTTCGAAAAGCGCAGAGACGAGGCCGGACTTGCCGTCGTCCCGCGACCAGTCCGGCCGTGTCATGTCATAGAGGAAAGGCCGCGCCGACGTCCTGAGCCGGCGGAGAACCGGGCTATTCACCATCAGCCCCTCCTGGTCGTAGATCGCCAGAAGCTCAGCCGGCCAGCTGGTAATGACCGTGCTGCCCTGAAGATCGAAAGAGGTGATCGGCGGAAGGTTGAGAACCATGAAGGCACGGCTGCGATAGGTTTCCGTCACGCGCTTCATGAAACGGAAAATATCGAACTGCGTCTTCAGGCCCGCTATCTCCTGGACATAGTCATCTTCTTCCGGGGATGTTTGCGACAAGGGTGCCATCACATTTCTTCATCTTCGGCACAGCGACCGGCAAACCGTGTGCAGAACCTGGCCGACGACCGGTTCGATTGCATCGGCATGACGATCGCTGGTTGGATCAAATGGAATCGGCCTCGGCGTACAGCGTTCGGCCGGTGAATGGTTGTGGATTTCGCGGACGGTTTTAGTTGTGGTGATTCGCCGGTAAATCTCAATATCGCCCTCATCATAAGCATGCTCTGCGATCGGGTCCAGCAAACCGGATTTTCCGTCAGCGACGCGGCCCCAGGCGGATACGCATGCCTTCCATGATCCTTCCAGCTGCCAGCTGTACTGGAACGGCCCACTCGCGCAGAAGTTCCATCGACAATCGATAGGCAGGGCCAGTAATCGATATCCCGCCGATAAAAGTCCGGTCCTCAGACCAGACAGGCGCAGCCACGCAGCGGATACCGGCCTCATGCTCCTCGCGATCGAAGGCATAGCCCTGATCGGCAATCTCCCGGATTTCGGCAAGCAGCGTTTCGGCAGAACCATGCGTCGAGGCGGTGAACCTGGTGAAGCTCAGGCCGGCCAGAAGATCGGCCAGACGGTCGGGCGGCAGCAGGGAAAGGGCGGCCTTGCCGACGCCGGTGCAGTAACAGGGGGAGGCATTGCCGATCTGCGAATACATGCGCACCGGCTGGCGGCCTTCGACCTTGTCGAGATAGATGATCGACGATCCCCTGAGAACGCCGAGATGCACCGTTTCGCCGGTTGCCTGTTGCAGATCGGCAAGGTGCGGTTCGGCAATCATGCGGAATTCGTTGCGCGCCCAGCTGCGCGCGGCAAAATCGAGCAGGCGCAGCCCGGGGGCGTAACGCCCGTCGCCATCGAGTTCGAGAAGCCCTTCCTCCACCAGGTGGCTCAGCTGGCGATGCAGCGTGCCGCGCGGCTGGCCGGCGAGCGCCAGGATATCGGTGAAGCGCAGCGGCGCAGCGGCATGGGTCACGAGATCGAGCAGAACCATCAGTTTGCCGAGCGTGCCGGTCTCCCGTGCCTGCGTCATGCCATCGCCGTTTGAATTCATCGCCTCTTCCGCCCTTGACAGAGAGGGCAGCCTAATTCGATAATTCCATATAGTCAAATTAAGTTCCACATAATGGAACAAAATATCGGGAGGAGATGGGACCGCAATGCCAGCACAATTTCCCGAGTTCAAAGACCGAGCCGTGCTCGTGACCGGCGGCGGATCGGGCATCGGCGCTGCGATCGTCGAAGGTTTCGCGCGGCAGGGCGCCAAGGTCTCCTTCATCGATATCGCAGAAGCCGCGGGCAGCGCGCTTGCCGAAAACCTGTCACGCGAAACGGCGCATCCCGTCACCTTCCATCATGCCGATCTGCGCGACATCGAGGCGATCCGGCGCACGGTCGACAGCGTCGTTGCCGCCTCGGGGCCGATCCGCGTGCTCGTCAACAATGCCGCCTGGGACGACCGCCACGAATTCGACGAAGTGACCGAGGCCTATTGGGACAACAACCAGGCGGTCAACCTGCGGCATGTGTTCTTTACCTCGCAGGCGGTCGCGCCGTCGATGCGGGCGGCCGGCGGCGGGGCGATCGTCAATATGTCGTCGATCGCCTTCAAGCTGAACATGGGCGGCTTTCCCTCCTACGCCGCGGCGAAGGCGGCGGTCGTCGGGCTGACGAAGAGCATGGCCGGCAGGCTCGGGCCGGAGAATATCCGGGTCAACTGCATCCTGCCCGGCATGGTCGTCACCGAGCGGCAGATGCAGCTCTGGCTGACCGAAGAGAGCATCGCGCGCTCGGTGGAGCAGCAATGCCTCAAGACCGCGCTCAAGCCTGACGCGATCGTCGGGCCCTGCCTGTTTCTTGCATCCGACTGCGCGGCTGCGATGACCGCCCAGTCCCTGATTGTCGATGGAGGCATTCTATAATGACGAATCCCGCTTATGTCGCGGTGGACTGGGGCACCAGCAGTTTCCGGCTCTGGCTAGTCGGCAGGGATGGCAGCATCCTTGTCGAACGCCGCAGCGGCGAAGGCATGACGAGCGCGGCAAAGACCGGCTTTTCCACCGTGCTATCAGGCCATCTTGCCGCCGTCGAGGCACCGGCAAGCCTGCCTGTCATCGTCTGCGGCATGGCCGGCGCAAGGCAGGGCTGGGTCGAGGCCGGCTATATCGACGTGCCGGCATCCCTCGGCTCGATCCTGACCGGCGCCGTCTCCGTGCCCGGGGAAAGCCGCGACATCCGCATCCTGCCGGGCCTTGCGCAGCGAGACGCGGCGAGGCCCGACGTCATGCGCGGCGAGGAAACCCAGCTTCTCGGCGCGCTTGGCCGCTCAAGCGTTGGCGCCCAGGCAGTCTGCATGCCCGGCACGCATTCGAAATGGGTGCATGTGAACGACGGCAAGGTGACCGGCTTTTCGACCTTCATGACCGGCGAGCTTTTCGACGCGATCAGCAAACATACGATCCTTTCGCATGCCGTCGCAGGTGCCGAGCAACAGCCGGCGGATGCTGCTGCCTTCGAGGCGGCCGTATCGGCGGCCTTCGCGCGGCCTGCACTTGCCTCCAACATGCTCTTTGCGGCCCGCTCCGGCCAGCTCCTGCACGGGATTTCCGCTGCGGCCGCGCAGGCCCGGCTTTCCGGCACGCTGATCGGCCTCGAAATCGCCGGCGCGCTGCAGGATGCCGCCAACTCAGGCATCACCCTCGTCGCCTCCGGGCGCCTGCAGGCGCTCTACGAGCGGGCCTTCAGGACCCTCTCGCTTGACTTCACCGCCATCGACGCCGACACGGCCGTGCGCCGCGGGCTCTCGGCCGCCGCCGAAGCCATCTGGCCGAACTGAGAAAGCTGACACGATGAACCGCATCCCCTTCCCCGACATGAAGCGCCCGCTGATCGCCATCCTGCGCGGCATCAGGCCCGACGAGATCGAAAGCGTCGTCGGCGCCCTGATCGAAAACGGCCTGACGGCGATCGAGATCCCGCTCAATTCGCCGGACCCTTTCAAATCCATCGAAATCGCCGCGAAGATGGCGCCGGCAGACGTGCTGATCGGCGCCGGCACGGTGCTGACGGTCGAGGCGGTCGACAGCCTGAATGCGGCCGGCGGCAAGCTGCTCGTCACCCCGAATGTCGAGCCCGAGGTGATCATCCGGGCGCGCGATTACGGCATGGTGACGATGCCCGGCGTCTTTACGCCGACCGAGGCGCTGGCCGCGGCGCGCGCCGGCGCCACCGGCCTCAAATTCTTTCCCGCCAGCGTTCTCGGCCCCTCGGGCATCACCGCGATCCGGGCAATCCTGCCGCCGGAACTGGTGATCGCGGCCGTCGGCGGCGTATCGGACAAGAATTTCGCCGATTACACCAAGGCCGGCATCTTCGCTTTCGGCCTCGGCACCAGCATCTACAAGCCGGGAATGACCGCAGCAGAGGTTGCCGAGCGCGCCAAGGCGACCATTTACGCCTATGACGCAGCCATGGGAGCGTGAACGTATGACCGACATCTACGAGTTCGAAGGCAAGACACTCTGCAATACCAATTCCGTTCTCGGCGAAGGCCCGACCTATGATCCGGACACCAATACGGTCTGGTGGTTCAACATCCTCGGCAAGGAGCTGCACGAGCTCAATCTTTCGAACGGGCAGAAAAAGGTGCATCCGCTGCCTGTCATGGCGAGCGTGCTGGCCCGCATCGACGCCGGACGGCAGTTGATCGCGACGGAAGAAGGGCTTTTCGTGCGCGATGTGGCGAGCGGCAACCTCACCTTCTATGCCGCGCTCGAAAACGACCGGCCCGAGAACCGCTCGAACGACGGCCGCACCCATCCCTCCGGCGCGCTCTGGATCGGCACGATGAGCAAGCGGGCGGAAAACCAGGCCGGCGCCATCTATCATGTCGCGAGCGGCAAGGTGACGAAGATCTTCAACGGCATCAGCATTCCGAATTCGATCTGCTTCTCGCCCGACGGCACGATCGGCTACTATACGGATTCCCGCATCAACCGGCTGATGCGCGTCATGGTCGATCCGCAGACCGGCCTGCCCGCGGGCGAGCCGATCGTGCTGGTCGACAGCATGAACGAGCCCGGCGACATCGACGGTTCGGTGGTGGACGCCGACGGCTATATCTGGAACGCGCGCTGGGGCGCCGGCGTCGTCGACCGGTACAATCCGGACGGCCTGCGCATCTCGCGCTACAAGGTTCCCGCGGTGCAGCCCTCCTGCCCTGCCTTCATCGGCGTCAATGCCGAGCGGCTGGCGGTGACGACGGCCTGGGAAGGGCTCGACGAGGATGCCCGTTCGGCGCAGCCGAGCGCCGGCGCGCTCCTGGAACTCGGCATCGACGTCAAAGGCATATTCGATCCCGTCTACGTGATCTGAGACATTCACGACCGCAATACGAGAGGCGCTCCCGAGGGGGCGCCTTTTTTGCTTTTTGGAGGGCCGTTTTCGATAAATGTTCCGTGAAAATCGAGAAATTTTCCGTGTTTTCAACCGGAACCAATAGGCGCACCAGTCATTTCCTCTTCGAACCGGCGCGGCAAGGATGGCTCAAACATGCATTGCCGGGTCAGCGATGACTCTAGAGAAACGAAGGTAGGTTCGAAATGACACGCAAACTTCTGACGACCGTTGCCGCTGGTGCATTGTTTGCCACGGCTTTCGCGCCGGCGGCATTCTCGCAGACGGCGCCGCAGCCGGCGGATCCCGCTGCTCCGACGCAAGCAGCTCCCGCCGATCCGGCAGCCCCGAAGCCGCCGGTCACGCCTGATGTGACGAAGCCCGCAGGCGATGCCGCCCAGGCTCCGGCACCGGCACCGACCACCGATACCGCTCAGGCTTCCTATCTGACGGAACAGGCTCCTGACCAGGTCAGCGCCAACACCTATATCGGCCAGTCGGTCTACAATGCCAACAATGAAAGCATCGGCAGCGTCAACGACCTGATCCTCAAGAAGGACGGCGGCATGGTTGCTGCGATCGTCGGCGTCGGCGGTTTCCTCGGTATCGGCGAAAAGAACGTCGCCGTCCCGATGGAAAAGATCACCGTCGCCCAGAACACCCAGGACGGCAGCGTCAAGCTGACGACCAGCGAAACGGCTGAATCGCTGAAGGCCGCACCTGAGTTCAAGACGCTGGCAATGCAGTCTGCCGAAAAGGCTCCGGCTGCAACCGGCACCGACACCACGGCGACCGGCTCGACCACGCCGAAGTAAACCGCGCGGTAGTATAGCGTAGGCGATGGCGCTCCTAGGGGCGCCATCGCTTTATTCATTTGAGAAAGTGCCTATGCGCTGACACGCTCCACGATCGCCGCGTCATAGTAGTTTTCGTGCAGGAAACGCAGCGTGGCGATACCGTCCGCCGGGCGGCCGAAATGATAGCCTTGGCCCATGCCGCAGCCGAGCGTGCGCAGTTTCACCGCTTCCGTATAATCCTCGATGCCTTCCGCCACGACTTCCAGATCGAGGCCCTCGCACATGGTGAGGATCGCCTTGATGATGTGTTCGGAGGCGCGGTCGGAATTGATGCGCGAGACGAAGGCGCGATCGATCTTGATCTTGTCGAAGATGAAGTCGCGCAGGCGCCCGAGGCTCGACTGGCCGGTGCCGAAATCGTCGAGCGAGATGCGCACACCGGCGGCCCGCAAATCGGCGATGATGCGGTGAGCGGTATCGGCCGAACTCATCACCGCGGTCTCGGTGATCTCCAGCTCGAGGCGATGCGGATCGAAACCGACGCGGCCGAGGATTGACAGGATGCTGCTGCTGGTGCCCGGATCCATCAGCTGCGCCGAAGACAGGTTGAACGACAGGAAGAGTTCGCGCGGCCAGGAAAGCGCTGCTTCCGCGGCTTTGCGCAGCAGCGCTTCCGACAGCGCATCGATGAAGCCGCGCTCTTCGGCGAGCGGCACGAAGACGCCGGGCGAAACGAAGCCGAGATCGGGATCGTTCCAGCGGGCCAGCGCCTCGAAGCCGAGGACCTGATTGTTGGACAGCGAGACGATCGGCTGGAAATGCACGTCGATCGCGTCTGATATGATGGCGTTTCTGAGCGCCTGCTCCAGCTGCGTCGCGCGCTTCATCTCCTGTGCGATCTCGCGCGAATAGACGGTGATCTGGCCGCGGCCCCGTCGCTTGGAACGGTAGAGCGCGGTTTCGGCGCTCTTCAGCAGCTCCTCGCAATCCTCGCCTGCGAAGGGATAGATGGCGAAGCCGAAGGAGGCGGAGAGGCGGACGTTGCGGTCGCCGAGGTCATAGGGCGCCGACAGCACTTCACGGATCATCTGGCCGAATTTTTCGGCACTCGCCCGCTCGAAGATCAACGGCAGCACGAAGGCGAATTCATCGCCGTCATGGCGTGTCACCAATGCACCATCGGGAATGCAGGCCTTGAGGCGATGGGCGACCTGGCAAAGGATCTCGTCACCGGCCGCAGAGCCGAAAAGATCATTGATCGGCTTGAAGCTGTCGAGATTGGCGATGCCGATGGTAAAGGGAGCCGGGTCGCTGGCGCGCTCGGCGGAAATCTGCAGGACTTTCTCCCGCATGCGGTTGCGGTTTCCCAATCCGGTCAGCGGATCGGTATAGGCCATCGCCTGAAGCTCATTCTGACTCACGGTCAAGAAAGAAGCTATTTCCGCCGACTTCATCATCCAAACCCGAGCTTTTCCTCCGGAGCCGAACAGAGAATGACCGGCATATCTTAACAATTCGATAGTAAATCGGCGGCCGTCGCGGCGCGGACCGCCCAAAATCTAGGGGGTTGACCGGCATTCGCTAGTTTCGCGCCCGGGCAGCCTCCCCTATCAGATATTTCTGAAATACCATTTCGAGCATGTCGGGACTGACCGGTTTCATGATGACATCATCCATGCCTGATTTGACGCATTCGGCGCGGTCGCGCTCGAAGGCCTGGGTGAGCACGCCGATGATCGGGGTGCGGAACGCCCCGCCGGTTTCCTCCATCTGGCGGATGAGGCGCGCGGCCTCGAAGCCGTTGAAGCCCGGAAGGGAAATATCCATCAGCACGATCTGCGGCCTGTGCTCGGCCCAGAGGCGCACGGCCTCGTCGCCGGTTGCCGCGATGATATGGCGGTAACCGAGGCCTTCGAGGATCTGCGAGAAGACGATCTGGTTGATATCATTGTCCTCGGCGACGAGGACTTGCAGACCCGTGACTTCGTCGGAAATGCTGATTTCCCAATCCGTGTCCGAACCGCCGGCGCTGCGGCTGTTGCGGTTGAAATGGCGGGCGATCTGAAAGGTCAGCTCGTTGGCGATCTGGAATCCGTCCATGACGAGGGTCGGGATGCCATATTGCTCGGCGAGTTCGAGGCAGCGCATGCCCATCTGGTTGTCGATGATCAGAAGATCGAGCGAAATGCCGGAGGAGGTGGCGATCTCCAGGAACCGCTCCTCCTCGTCCTCGCCGCGCACCGAGCAGGATTCGAAGCCGTATTTCGACAGCGTGCGCAGAGCGGCGGTCTCGGCGGCGAGATCGGCTGTGACGACGAGAATCTTGCGGCCGGAGAAATTTTCCGGAACGATCGCCTCCATCGCCGCCGGCTCGCGCCGCTCGACGCCGCTCGGCACGGGCACATAGGCCCGACGATAGCTCTGGCTGCTCGATGTGGTGATCGCCGAGGCCCGATCGAACTCATCGAGATCGGCGCCGTCGCGCGGCAGGTCCTGCGTGGTGGACACCAGGAAATAGCGGCCGGGTTTGCCGATGCGATGCTTGCGGCTGACGATGTCGCGTTCGATGCCGTCCCGAGAGATCTGGCGCTGACGGGAAACGGACATTTCGCCGGTCTCCAGCACGTGACGATCGCTTTCCTCGAACCGCTTGGCGATCTCCTCGGAAAACAGATCGCCGCTCTTGCGGCCGAGCACCTCGTCGGCGCTCGTCTGGTATTTCTCGCAGAAGGCGAGGTTTACGGCGACATAGGTGAGATTGCGGTCCTTCACGAAAAGCGGGAACGGCAGATTGTCGAGAATATCCTCGGTCAGCTGCACGCGCTCCAGATCGGAGCGCCATTGCTGCTCGCGCTTCTTATCCTCCGAAATGTCGGAGATGACGGTGACGCCGTAGCCGTTCGGCAGCCTGCGTTTGACGAAGCGCACCCAGCTGTCGGCGCCATGGCGCTCGACCGCGTCGAAGCGCTCGCGCCAATGTGAGGCGATCTTCTGCGACAGCCAGTCTTCGCGGCTCAGCGAGCCGCCCTGCCTGACATCATATTGCTGGCGGATGCCGGTATCGTAGATCGCGCCGAGGAAATCGCGAAGCCGCGTGCCGGGCTTCAGCATCTCGAGCGGCAACGGGAAGAAGTCGAGCGTCTGGCGGCTGGCGAAGATCAGATGATCGTTCTTGTCATAAATGATGAAAGCGGCCGAAAGGCTGTCGCACACCGCATCGAAAAGCGCCGTCTGGAGATCGGCCCCGGCGAGCGTCCCGTCGGTTTCCGATGATGTGTCCGCCTTTTCGAAGCCGGCACTCATTCCATTTCGTCCCACATCTGTTCGATTTCGCGGCTTCCGGAGGTGTGTGATTAGAAATCGCATTTTTCTGTTAAAACCGGCTTAACACTACCGATCCGCCAATTTTCAGGGAGCCGCGCGTAACAGTTCGGCAAAGCTATCCGAAACCCCTTCCCTCCAGCCCGCGAATCCCCGAAAATAGCGCATGGCCATCAGACAGCTCTCCGAAACGCTCATCAACCAGATTGCCGCCGGCGAAGTCATCGAGCGGCCGGCGAGCGCTGCCAAGGAACTGATCGAAAACGCGCTCGACGCCGGTGCGACGCGGATCGAGATCGCCACCGCCGGCGGCGGCAAGGCGCTGCTGCGCGTCAGCGACAACGGCTCCGGCATGGACGCGGCCGATCTGGAACTGGCGGTCAGGCGCCACTGCACCTCGAAAATCTCCGAGACGCTGGAGGATATCCGCACACTCGGCTTCCGCGGCGAAGCGCTGCCGTCGATCGGCTCCGTCGCAAGGCTCAGCATCGCCAGCCGAAGGCGCGACAGCGCCGGCGGCAACGAGATCGCCGTTAACGGCGGCAAGATCATGCATCTCAGGCCTGCCGCCTCCAATCCGGGCACGATCGTCGAAGTGCGCGACCTGTTCTTCGCCACGCCGGCGCGGCTCAAATTCCTGAAGACGGAAAAAGCCGAGGCCGGCGCCATCACCGAGATCGTCAAGCGCATGGCGATCGCCTTCCCCGCCGTGCGCTTCGTGCTGTCGGGCTCGGACCGCACGACGCTGGAATTTCCGGCGACCGGCGACGATCATCTGGCGCGCATGGCGCAGGTGCTCGGCAAGGAATTCCGCGACAACGCCATCGCGCTCGACGCCATGCGCGAGGAGGTTTCGCTGACCGGCTTTGCCGGCGTTCCGACCTTCAATCGCGGCAACTCCGCCCATCAATACGCCTTCGTCAACGGCCGGCCGGTGCAGGACAAGCTGATCCTCTCGGCGATCCGCGGCGCTTATGCAGAGACGATCCCTTCGGGACGTTTTCCGGTGGCGGTGCTGTCGATCACGCTCGATCCGGCGCTCGTCGACGTCAACGTGCATCCGGCAAAGTCGGACGTGCGCTTCCGCGATCCGGGCCTGGTGCGCGGTCTGATCGTCGGCGCCGTCCGCGAGGCGCTGGCGCGCGACGGCAGCCGAGCGGCGACAACGGGAGCGAGCGACATGTTGCGCGCCTTCCGTCCCGGCTTCCAGCCGAGTGCAGAGCGGCCGCGGGGCGGATGGTCGGCCGAGACCTCGCCTTTCCGGCCCTATCAGCCGGCAACCGGTTTCGCCGAGCGGCCGCAGGCCTCCTTCGACGGGCTTTCGATGCCGACGGCGCGGGCCGAGCCACAGCCCTCCCCCGAACCAGCAGCCCCCGAGGCGCCCGCACGTTATCCGCTCGGCGCGGCGCGAGCGCAGATCCATGCGAACTACATCGTCGCCCAGACCGAGGACGGTCTCGTCATCGTCGACCAGCATGCCGCGCATGAGCGGCTGGTCTTCGAGGCGATGCGCAAGGCGCTGCATTCGAAACGGCTCGCCTCGCAGGTGCTGCTGATTCCAGAGATCGTCGACATTCCGGAAGAGGATTGCGAGCGGCTGATGCAGCATGCGGCCGAACTTGCCGAGCTCGGCCTTGCGATCGAGCGCTTCGGCCCCGGGGCGATCGCCGTGCGCGAAACGCCGGCCATGCTCGGCGAGGTCGATGCACATGGCCTCATCCGCCAGCTTGCCGACGAGATCGCCGAATGGGATACGGCTTCCGGCCTGTCGGCCAAGCTCGAATATGTCGCGGCGACCATGGCCTGCCATGGATCGGTGCGCTCCGGGCGGCGACTGCGGCCGGAAGAAATGAACGCGCTGCTGAGAGAAATGGAAGTAACGCCCGGTTCCGGCCAGTGCAATCACGGCCGGCCGACCTATATCGAATTGAAGCTCAGCGATATCGAGCGGCTTTTCGGCCGGAGCTGAAAAAAGCTGGAAATGCGGCCGTGCCGGGAGTATGGCAGACTAAAGCGTGGCGCGATCTTTCAGATTCGCTTGGCCCACGCTTTAGGTCTTTGGTTTTCCGCATGTCGTGATCGCAAAACCGCGGCACACTTTTGCGCGACATGCTTTAATGACAGACTGCAGGGAACGGAGCACATGAATTTGTTCGAAGGGCACGGAAACCGCGAGGCGAAGATCCGCTATCTCGATGGCGATTTCCAGATTCTCTCGCCCGGTTCCTACGTCGTCTGCGCGATGAGCGGGAAGCATATTCCGCTCGACGAGCTGCGCTACTGGAGCGTCGCCCGGCAGGAGCCCTATGCAGACGTCGGCACGTCGCTCGAAGCCGATAAACGCGCCGGCGTGCTGCCGAACCAGCGGCGTTCTTGAATTTTATTTTACGCAGGGCGGCTGCAAACCGCTAAGCGCTCGGGCGGGAATTGCTCCCCGCCTTCATTTCCCGCAGACGCCGTTCGCGGCAGGCGACGATCGCCCGGTCTATGATCAGTCCCGCGGCGAGATGATCTTCGAACATCATGTCGACCTCGATCACCCGGCATTTTTGCGCCAGTTGTTCGGCCTTGCCCTGATGACCGGCGAGGCGGACGAAATCCTTTGAGGTGGTGACGATCAAAAGGCCCTGCTGCTCGGCGGTCGCTAGGAGGTCGTCGATCTCGTCCTCGGTCAGGTGCTCGTGATCACCGAAGCTTTTGGCGACCGCGATTTCGGCGCCGCGCGACTCGACCGTGCGGAAGAATTTGGCGGGATCGGCGATGCCGGCAAAGGCGAGAACCTTCGCGCCAGCGAGCGTATTGTCGCCGCGCACCTTCAGCGAGGCGGTGAAATAGGGCTTGGCCGCCCGCGCCGCCATGCGCACGATCCGGTCGGCGGCATTGCCAGTGCCGACCTTCAGCAGGGCGGTCGCATGGCGCAATTGCTGGCGGATCGGCGCGCGTACCGGTCCGCCCGGCACGATATGGCCGTTGCCGAGGCCGCGCGTCGCATCGATGACGAGCAGGGCATAGTCGATCGCCAGCCGGGCGCTCTGGAAGCCGTCATCCATGATGATGAGATCGGCGCCCTCCGCCACCAGCCGCCGCGCCCCGTCGACGCGCCTGCGGGAAATCACCGTCAGGGCTTCCCGGGCAAGCAGCAGCGGCTCGTCGCCGACGGCGAGCGCCCGGTGATGGTCGGCATCGACCACCGTCGTCACATCGATCGAACCGCCATAGCCCCTGCTGAGAAAGCCCGGCTTCAACCCCTTGGCCTTGGCGGCACGGGCGATCGCCAGCGCAGTCGGCGTCTTGCCGGCGCCGCCGACGGTGAAATTGCCGACGCAGATAACGGGAATGGGAACGGAGGCACGGCGCGCATGGGCCATGCGGTGGCCGGCAATACGGCCGTAGAGAAAAGAAAGCGGCGAGAGCAGCCAGGCCCGCCAGTCGGCTTTCCTCCACCAGAACGGCGGCGCTTCTGAAATCATTTTGCCGTTCCGCTCCCTGCCCGGCCGGAGAATTTCCGTTTTCCCGGCCGGATTGAGAGGTCAAAACCGATGAAAATGCAAGCCCTTACCGATCAGGCCGGCTGCAGGTCCGGCAGAAGCGTCTCGATGCCGGTGATATCGTCGAGCACGTGATCGGCCGCGGCGGCAAGCGAGGAGCGCGAGCCCGTGCCCGTCAGCACCGCTATCTTAAGCCCCGTCCCGGCATTGCGGCCCATGTGCAGATCATGATTGTTGTCGCCGATCATGGCGACTTCGGCCGGCGAAAGACCGGTCGCGGCACAGAAGCCGATGACCATGCCGGGCTCCGGCTTGACGCCGAAGCCGCTGTCGTAACCGGCGATGTAATCGACATATTCGGAAATGCCGAAACGCTGGGCCGTCTGGCGGATCGAGCGCTCATTGTCGCTGGAGGCAATGCCGAGCTTGAAGCCGCGCTGTTTCAGGCGGGAAAAGAAAGCCGCGAGATCGGTGACCGGCACGGAGAATTCGGCGGCGTTGGCGAAGAGATTGTCGAGCTTGATCGTCAGCTCGATGATGTCGACCTTGGAGCCGGCGGCGACGAGGCCTTCGGCAATCTGGCGGGTATTGCCGGCGGCAAGCAGGCTGTCGGGAACGATATGGCCGGTCACCGGATCCATGCCGCATTCGGCAAGAAGATGGTCCGCCAGGGCGGCGTCGTCTTCGGAAGCTATGCGCGCAAGCTCACGGTTCACCGGCAGCCAGCTCTCGTCATAGTCGAGCAGCGTGCCGTCCTTGTCGAAGAGAATGCCTTTGATATGCGCCGCAGCCGACATCGTGCCTCCTCAGACCTGCGCCATGGCCTTCGGCAGCAGCCGTGCCTTGACGGTGAGCGGATTGATATAGGGTTCCAGCCCCCTCACCGTCGCCGACAATGCGCCACGCATGTCGTGCACGGCGGTGATGCCGGCCTCGATCATGCTGCGGCGGGCCTCGTCATTGGTCAGCAGGTAATGCACGCCCTTGGCCAGCATTTCGGTATCGCGCACCATGCGGGCGCTGCCGCTGCGGGCAAGCTTCTGATAGGCTTCGCGGAAATTCTGCACATTGCCGCCGGAGAGGACTGCGCAGCCGAGCATGGCCGGCTCCAGCGGGTTCTGGCCGCCTTCGGCAAAAAGCGAGCGGCCGACGAAGGCGACCTCCGTCAGGCGAAGATAAAGGCCCATTTCGCCGATCGTATCGCCGAGGAAGACATCGACATCGGCCGACAGGACATCGTCGCGGGTGCGGCGGGCGACCTTCAGCCCCTGCTTGACGAGAGCCGCCTCGATCTCGTCGCTGCGCTCGGGATGGCGCGGCACGATGATCGTCAGCTGGCGATCGCGCTCTTTCAGGGCGCGATGAACGATGCCGGCGGCGTTCTCCTCGCCGTCGAAGGTCGAGATCGCCGCCCAGGTCTTGCGCTCGCCGATCTGCTTCTTGTAGCGGGCGAAGACAGCGCTGTCATAAGGCGGGGCGTCGGTATCGACCTTGAGATTGCCCGAGGTGATGACGGGGACGGCGCCGAGATCGCGGAAACGTTCGGCATCGACGTCCGACTGGGCGATGACGAGGGCAAGATTCTCGAACAGCGCCTCGGCGATAGCCGGACGGCGGCGCCAGCGGGCAAAGGAGCGGTCCGACATGCGGGCGTTGACCAGGATCTGCGGAATGCGGCGGCGGCCGAGTTCCAGCACCGTCGCCGGCCAGATCTCGGATTCGGCGATGATGGCGCAATCGGGCTGCCAGTAATCGAGGAAGCGGCTGACGGAGGGTTTCAGGTCGAGCGGCACATATTGATGGATCGCCTCATTGCCTATGCGCTCGGCGGCGAGCCTGGCGGAGGTGATGGTGCCGGTCGTCAGGATGACATGGATATCGCGACGGCGGATTTCTCGGATCAGCGGGATGACGGCGTTGGTTTCACCGACGCTTGCGGCGTGGAACCAGACGAGCGGGCCTTGCGGCCGGTTGGCGCTCGGATAGCCGAAGCGCTCCAGGCGGCGCGCGCGGTCTTCCTTGCCCTTGGCCGTGCGGTAGGTGAGGTAGAGGCCGACGACAGGAGAGGCCACGGTTCCCGCCAGACGATATGCGCTCAGACCGAACCGCGCCATCCGGGAGCTCATTGCGCCTGCCTCCGATCAAAAGCGATCGCCATCAACCCCATTCCCTAATTATCGTTGCGGCCGGAATGGCCGATCATTTTGTTCAGAATGCGTCAAACGAGCCGCCCGCCGGGCGGCCGATGCGCGAATTCCGCTCAAGGAGCGTTTGGCCGTCGGCATGGACCAAAGGTCAGTTGCCTTTGGCTTTTTCCTGCGGATCGAGCAAACGATGCATGTGGACGATGAAGTAGCGCATATGCGCATTGTCGACCGTCTGCTGCGCCTTCGACTTCCAGGCCGTCAGCGCCGTGGCATAATCGGGGAAAATGCCGACGATATCGAGACCGCTCAGATCACGGAACTGCACATCATCGAGGTTTTCCAGCTCGCCGCCAAAAACGAGGTGCAAAAGCTGCTTCTTGTCACCGGAGTCGGTCATTTTCTTGTTCTCTTTCTGCTAGTCTCCTCCGCCAATCCATCTGCGGGATTTTGACGGAAACGTCAACTGTCTCGTCGTCTCGGAAAGGCCGCGAGGAACTCATTGATTCGGGGCGCGGGTGCGGCGCAGAGGACCTTGTGGGTCACGTCGGCGCGGTTGTAGAGGATCGGCCTGCCGGCGAGATCGACGAGAGCGCCGCCGGCGCGGCTAAGGATCAGATCGGCGGCGGCAAGGTCCCAATCGTGCGAATTGCCCTTGACGAAGGTGCCTTCGAGGCGACCATCCGCCACCATGGCGATGC
The DNA here is from genome assembly GCF_002531825.1 of Rhizobium sp. J15. Classification (GTDB taxonomy): domain Bacteria; phylum Pseudomonadota; class Alphaproteobacteria; order Rhizobiales; family Rhizobiaceae; genus Rhizobium. The sequence continues at coordinate 20,671 of NZ_NWSX01000002.1, forward strand.
GATAAGCGAGCGAGGGAACGTGCTTGTGGCGCGTGACCCGGTCGCGAAACTCCGGCGCAAAGGTTTTCAGCAGGTCCTCGCCGATCGCAATGCGGCTCGTCTCCTCCGGTCCGGCATTGGAGACGGTGAAGGGTGATCCGTTTTTCAGCGCAACCCCGCCTTCGGCGGCTTCATAAAGTTCCTCCAGCGCCGGCGCATAGAGCACGCCGGCAACCGGCCGGCCGTGATGGACGACCGCGACGCTGACGCACCAGACCTTCTGCCCGCCGAGGAAGGCGCGCGTGCCGTCGATCGGATCGACGATGAACAGCGTCTCACGCGAGAGGCGGTCGGCATCGTCCTCGGTTTCCTCGGACAGCCAGCCATAATCCGGGCGGGCCTTGCGCAGGATGGTTTCGAGCGTCTTGTTGGCGGCGAAATCGGCAGCGCTGACGGGGGAGCGGTCGTCGTTTTTCCACCAGACCTCGGGAGACTGGTTGAAGAAGCCGAAAGCGACCGCGCCCGCCTCTCTCGCCGCATCGGCGATCAATGCGAGATCGCTCTGCCAGCGGGTCTTGTCGCTCTCGCTCATCATGCTCTAGCGCCCAGCCAGCGTCATGCCTTCGATGGCAAAGGTGGGGGCTGCGATGCCGAACTTGCGGTCGATGTCGTTTGCCAGCGTCAGGCGCATGAACATGTCCTTGAGGTTCGAGGCGATCGTCACCTCGGACACCGGGAAGGTGAATTCGCCGTTTTCGATCCAGAAGCCGGTGGCGCCGCGGCTGTATTCGCCGGTGATCATGTTGACGCCGTGGCCGATCAGTTCGGTGACATAAAAACCGTTGCCGACGCTTCGGATCAGCTCTTCCGGCGAGATGTCGCCGGGTTCCAGGGCAAGGTTGGTCGAGGAAGGGGTCACGGCGCTGCCGCCGCGCACGCCGCGGCCATTGGTTTCGAGACCGAGCTCGCGGCCGGTCGAGGTCGAAAGGAACCAGTGCTTCAGCACACCGTCCTCGATCATCACCAGCCGCTCGCCGGACACGCCCTCGCCGTCGAAAGGCCGCGAGGACGGGCCGCGCACGATCAGCGGATCGTCGGTGATCGACAGGCCCGCTTTCAGCACCTGCTGGCCCATCTTGTCACGCAGGAAGCTGGTCTTGCGAGCAACTGCCGCGCCATTGATCGCGCCGGCGATATGGCCGACGAAGCCGCGCGCGACCCGCGGATCGAAGACGACGGTGACACCCTTGCCGGTCGGCACCTGGCGCGGATTGATGCGTTTGACCACCCGCTCGCCGGCGCGGCGGCCGATTTCGGAGGGATCATCGAGATCGGCGTAATAGAGACGGCTGTCGTAATCATAGTCGCGCTCCATGCCGGTGCCTTCGCCCGCGATGACGCTGACGGAATGGCCGAAACGGGAGGCCATGTAGCTGCCCGCAAAACCGTGCGAGGTCGCAAGAACGAGGCCGCCCATGCCGGCCGATGCGCCGGCGCCGGAGGAATTGGTGACACCATCGACCGCAAGGGCCGCCGCCTCGGCGGCGAGAGCGGCCTCGCGCAGCATCTCGGAGGAGACCTCCGTCGTGTCGAGCAATTGCAGGTCGGGATAGGAGTTCGAGAGGTTCGCCTCATCCGCCAGGCAAGCGAAGGGATCCTCCGGGGAAACCTTCGCCATGGCGACGGCGCGTTCGGCGAGCGCCTGGAGATCGAAACCCGGATTGGCCGAAACGCTGGCGACGCGCTTGCCGATGAAGACGCGCAGCGAAAAATCGTCGCTTTCGGAAGATTCCGTTCCCTCGACCTTGCCGAGGCGCACGCTGACCGATTGCGAGCGCGACCGGACGACGACGGCGTCGGCAGCGTCGGCCCCGGCCTTCCTTGCCAGATCGATCAACTGAGTTGCGCGGGAAAGAAGTGTCGAGGAATCGATTTCAGAGGACATGATTTGGCCTTTCCTTCGGCTTCCATTTATTGTGCACTCTCCCAGGCATCAAGGCCGCCGCCGCCGATTCTTTGTCGGGGCTGCCCGCGTGCTCCCCGCCATGGAAAGAAATTGCAGCATGTCCGCGCCCAACGACCTCTTTTCCGAAACGATCCTGCTGCTCGGCGGCGCAGTGGTCGCGGCCCCGATCTTCAAGAAGCTCGGGCTTGGAACGGTGCTCGGCTACCTCGCGGCGGGCATCGTCATCGGCCCTGTCTTCCACGGCATCACCGATGGCGAACAGATCCTCGCCGTGGCCGAGCTCGGCGTCGTCTTCCTGCTCTTCATCATCGGGCTGGAGCTGAAACCCAGCCGCCTCTGGCAGATGCGGCGCGATATTTTCGGCCTCGGCACCGCCCAGGTGGTGCTGACGGGACTGGCGCTGACGGCGCTCGCCTGGCTTTCCGATGTCGTCGACTGGCGCGGCAGCATCGTTGCCGGATTCGGCCTGGCGCTGTCTTCGACGGCCTTCGCCATGCAGATCCTCGAGGGCGACGGCGACGTCAACACGAAATACGGACAGCGCTCCTTCTCGATGCTCCTGTTTCAAGACCTGGCGATCGTGCCGCTCCTGGCGCTGATCACCATTCTCGACGGCGGCGACAAGGGCAGCAACGCGCCGCTCCTGGATTTCGCGGTGGCGATCGGCGCGGTCGCGGCGATGATCGTCATGGGCCGCTATCTGCTGACGCCGCTCTTCCAGGTCATCGCCCGGACCGGCGCGCGCGAGGCGATGATCGCAGCCGCGCTCTTCGTCGTCATGGGATCGGCGAGCCTGATGCAGCTTGCCGGGCTTTCGATGGCCATGGGCGCCTTCCTTTCCGGCGTCATGCTGGCCGAATCCTCCTACCGGCACGAACTGGAGGCGGATATCGAGCCGTTCCGCGGCGTGCTGCTCGCTATCTTCTTCATCGCCGTCGGCCTGTCGCTGGAACTCGAGGTTCTCATCGACAACGCCGTCTTCGTCCTCGTCGCCGTGCCGATCGTCATGGCGGTCAAGGCGATCATCATCTACGGCCTATGCCGCATTTCCGGCTCTTCCCACAATGATGCGATCCGCATCGCATTCCTCCTGCCGCAGGGCGGCGAATTCGGCTTCGTGCTGTTCACGACGGCCGGTGTAACCGGGCTGATGTCGACGAGCACGGCGTCGCTGCTGGTGGCGATCGTCACGCTCTCCATGGCGCTGACGCCGATCGGAGCGGCGCTTTCGAAGCGGCTGCTGAGCGCCGATGAAGAGGAGGAACTCGACGAGGATTTCGAAGGTGCGGGCGCCGACGTGCTGATGGTCGGCTTTTCCCGTTTCGGGCAGATCGCCGCTCAGATCCTGCTTGCCGGCGGGCGCAGCGTCACGGTTATCGATTTTTCGGCCGACCGCATCCGCCAGGCCTCCTCCTTCGGCTTCCGCATCTATTTCGGCGACGGCACGCGCAAGGACGTGCTGCGCTCGGCCGGCATCGACCGGGCGAAGATCGTGCTGGTCTGCACGCAGAAGAAGGAGATCACCGACAAGGTGGTCGAACTGGTGCAGGCGGACTATCCGCACACGCGGCTTTACGTGCGCTCCTACGATCGCATCCACTCGATCGAGCTGCGCAACAAGGGCGTCGATTACGAGCTGCGCGAAACCCTGGAATCGGGCCTGCTCTTCGGGCGACGAACGCTGGAGGCGCTGGGTGTTTCCGAGGTCGACGCCTATGAAATCGGCGAGGATATCCGCAAGCGCGACGAGGCGCGTCTGGTGCTGCAGGTATCGGAAGGCCTGCAGGCCGGGCGCGACATGCTGTTTTCCCACCCCGTGCATCCGGAACCGCTGGTCAAGCCGAAACGGGCGGCCGATCCCTTCGAGGACGATCCGCTGGCCGGCACCGCCGATGCGACGGCGGATGCCTGATCGCCCTGTCCGGTTTGCAAAATTGACGCATTGAACAAGCGCCAGGCAGCGTCTATCAACCGGCGATCGGAATGATCCGTGAGGGAATGTTGGTCAGGCGGGCGAGACAAATCGAACAATGGGCACTGCGCATCCTGTGCGCCGTCGCGCTTGTTTTCGTCGGCTTCGCCCATCAGGCTCCCACCGCAGCCGCCGATCCCGGTCCGGCTGAATTCTCGGAATACGTGCTTCCGGATGGAACGCTGCCGACGCTGTGCGTGACCATCAGCGACACGTCCGACCAAGGCCAGCACGGCAAAGCCCATTCGCATGGTTGTGAGGCCTGCCGGATCGGCGCTTCGACCCTGCTGCCGGCGCCGGCCGATGTCGCCGGCCTTCCGATAGCCTTTGCCGTCGCGGCCGAACTGCCGACCCCCGACGAGTCCTTCCAGCGCCAGCTTTTCCCGCCCAATACCGGTCCTCGCGCGCCTCCTTCCGATCCGATCCCTGCCTGAACCTCGTGTTGCGGCGGGTGCCGTGACGCGCCTTTCAACGCCGGCCGACCCGCATGCGTGCCGTCGGCCGTGGATACGGATCCATTCTCATGTCGACCATTCCTGCTGCCGAACCGGTGGAGGGCGCCATTGATGGCGTTTCGCTCTATCGCGCCATCTGGCGCTGGCATTTCTTTGCCGGGCTTCTCGTCATACCCTTCATGCTCAACCTGGCGATCACGGGATCGCTCTATCTCTTCAAGGATGAGATCAACAGCACCTTCTTCGGCTACCGCTACATCGTCCAGCCGGCCGGCGAGGCGCTCCCGGCCGAGCGGATCGCCGAGATCGCCGCGTCCGCGGTGCCGGGCTCAATCGTAACCTCCTACAAGGACCCGGCCCTGCCGGAACGATCGGCCGTCGTCACCGTCGCCTCCCGCGAGGCCGGCGCGACGCTGGTTTTCGTCAACCCCTATGACGGCAAGGTGCTAGACGTGGTCGGATCGACCGACGAGTTCAACCATGTCGTCAAGCGCATTCACAGCCTTGCCTATTTCGGCCGCGGGACGAACCTGCTGACCGAAATTGCCGGCGGCTTCGCCATGGTGCTCGTCGTCACCGGCATTTATCTCTGGTGGCCGCGACGCCAGACGGGCGGCGTCATCACCGTGCGGGGAACGCCGAGCCGCCGCGTTTTCTGGCGCGACATGCACGCGGTGTCCGGTGCCTTCGCGGGTGTGCTGATCTTCTTCCTGGCGATTACAGGCATGCCCTGGTCGGGCTATTGGGGAGCCAATGCCAATGCCTGGCTGACCGAGCACGGCCTCGGCTATCCCGTCCAGCTCTGGGACGACGTTCCGAAGTCGCGCAAAGTAACCGAGGACATTCTGCCGAAGAGCGGCTGGATCATCGAGAAGGCGCCCGTTCCGCTTTCCGATATCGCCGCGGCACAGTCAGCCAAGCCGATCGGCCTCGACAGAGCGGTGGAGATCGCCCGGCGGCTCGGCATGACGCCGGGCTTCGATATGGCGCTCCCTTCCGACGAAACGGGCGTCTATACCGCTTCCGTCTATCCCGACGATCTCTCCGGCGAACGCACCGTCCATATCGACCAATATTCCGGCAAGCCATTGATCGATATCGGCTTCGGTCAATATCCCTTCCTTGGCCAAGCAATCGAATGGGGCATCAATGTCCACCAGGGACAGGAATGGGGGCTTTTCAACCAGCTCTTGATGCTTGCAACCTGCCTCGCCATCATCCTGAGCTGCGTGACCGCAGTCGTCATGTGGTGGAAACGGCGCCCGGCCGGCCGCCTCGGCGTGCCGCCCATGCCGCCAAGGCGCTCGGTCTATTCCGGCCTGTGGGTGATCGTCGTCATCTTTTCGATCGCATTCCCGATGAGCGGGCTCGCCATTCTCGTCATGATCGCCTTCGACCAGATCGTCGTGCGGTTCGTGCCGCCCTTGAAACGCGTTTTCGCTTGAGGGAGGCCATCAGATGAAGACGATCATCGCTATTCTTTTCGCCGTTCTGTCGCATCCATCGCATCCGCCGACGACGATCCCCGGCAGGCGATAGCTGCAACGCTGAAGACGAAGTTCGAAAGGCCGCAGAAACCTCTCGATGTCACGCCGGTCGTCGTTCAGGCCGATTGGGCGATCGCCGGCTGGCGGCAGGACGGGCGCGGCGGGCGCGTGCTGATGAAGAAGACCCATCATGGCTGGAGCGCCTATCTCTGCAGCGGCGACAGCCTCAGGGAGGTCGGGACACTGGAGAAGCTCGGGCTTTCGGCGAATGACGCCGCCGGGCTGGCGGCCGGACTGAAGGAGGCCGAGGCAAGCCTTGATTCTTCCGCGCTTGCGCTCTTCTCGAGCTTCGAAGGCACTGTCATGCTGATGCATCAGGCATCGAAGGACGCGGGCAGCGGCCATGAGGGCCATGCCCCGTAAGAACTAGCGTTTCAAGCGCGCTTCGATCTCGCGGTCGAGGGCGAATTTCAGGTCGTCCTTGACCCCGACGGACATGGCGAGCACTTCGCGGGCTTTGAGAAAATCCATGACGCCGGTGCGCCCGACCGTCGGGCGCAGGAAGATGTGCGGCTGGCGCAGCTTCAGCTTCAGCGTGATCGCCGTCTGCATCATCAGCTGTCCGGAACCGAAGATGCTTTCCATGCGGTTCGGAATATGGGTGCCGTCGCCTTCGGGCGCGCCGACGACATCGATCCCGACGACAATGTCGGCGAGATCCATCAGACATTCATAGGGCACCGGATTGCTGATGCCGCCGTCGATCATCACCCGGCCATGCAAGCGCACCGGCATGAAGACGGCGGGAATGGCGGAAGAGGCGGCGAGCGCCGGGAACAATTCGCCGCCTTCGACGATGACTTCGTGCTGCCCGTAATAATCGGTGGTGATGACCTTCATCGGGACGAGTAGATCCTCGAACCGCGCCGGCAGCTCGGACGGCAGGAAGGCCTTGAGGATCCGTTCCAGGTTGAACTGGCCGATGCGGATCCCTTTCGCCACCGCATCGCGCACGGTCGCCGGCCTCAGGCCCCAGATGCGGCTGACGACGGCCGTCTTGTTGCCGACGGTCGCCAGCGCATGTTCGCGGATTTCCGCGCCGGACATGCCGGCGGCCATGCCGGCCCCCATGATCGACCCGATCGACGAACCGGCAATCGCCACGGGGCGGATGCCGAGCTCATCGAGCGTTTCGATGATATGGATATGGGAAAGTCCACGCGCGCCGCCGCCGCCGAAGGCAACCGCGACCGTTGGAAGATCGCTGATCGCAGGCAGTTTCGGACTGATGATCTCTGCCTGCTGCACGCCTCGCGCTCCCGCCTATTGCGGCTGATACCGGAAGAAATGCACCCTCGTATCGCCAAAGATGCGGCTTTCGAGGAAAACATAGGAAGGATGGACGGAAACGACAACGTCGGCTCGCTCTTCGAGCACGGCGATCGCGCCTGCCCGCAGCCAGCCGCCCTCGGCCGCCGCTGCCATCGCTTTCTCACCGAGACCCTTGCCATAGGGAGGATCGGCAAAAAGCACGTCGAAAGCTTCGAGATTGCCGACGCTGCCGAGATCGGTCGCATCGCGGCGCAGGATGCGCGTGCGGCCGTGCAGGCCGAGCGCATCGATGTTTTCCCAGAGCAGCGCCCTGCCCTCGACGCTGTTTTCGACGAAGAGCGCATGGCGACAGCCGCGCGAGACGGCTTCCAGGCCCACAGCGCCGGTTCCGGCGAAAAGGTCGAGGATCCGGGTGCCGTCGATGCAGTCCGGATAGGCATGGCTCAATATATTGAACAGGCTCTCGCGCGTCCGGTCGGCAGTCGGCCGGATATCGTTGGATTTTGGCACGGCGAGAGGCCGTCCGCGAAACTCACCGCCGACGATCCGCACCGCGCGTCATTCCCTTTCCTCTCGCACCACCTCTGGACGGGCCGCCCGCAGGCCTGTCGCCGCCCGGCCTGTCACTGCCTGGCCTGTCACCGCCCGGCTTGGCGCCCTTCGGCTTGCCGGAAAATTTCTTCGGTCCGCCGGGCTTGGCACCGAAGCCCTTGCCACGCGGCTTGTCGCCCGGAGCCTTGTCGCCGAAGGGTTTTTCGCCGCGCGGACGCTCCGAGCGCCCCTCACCGGCAAAACTTCTAGCTGCCCGCGGGCGCTCATCACCATCCTCGCGCGGCCGGCGATCACCACGCGGCTTGTCGCCGAAGGGCCGATCCCCACGCGAAGGACGGTCACCGAAAGGCCGGTCGCCGCGCGGACGCTCCGAACGGGCCTCACCGGTGGAGGCTCTGGCAGCACGCGGACGCTCGTCGCCATCCGTACGCGGCTTGCGATCGCCGCGCGGTCTGTCGCCGAAGGGCCGGTCGCCACGCGAAGGACGATCGCTGAAAGGCCGATCGCCGCGCGGACGGCCTTCGCCGGCAGAGCTTCTGGCACGCGGACGTTCGTCACCCGCTTCGCGCGGACGGCGGTCGCCAAAACCGCGCTCTTCGCGGCCCGGACGATCCCCGAACGGACGCTTGCGGCCGCGGCCTTCGCCTTCATCCTTGCAATTGGGCTGCTCGCTCGAACGGATCCATTCGCCGTCCTCCTCGCGCACGCGATTGATCTGGGTGCGCGGGCGATCCTCGATATGGTGGGAACCGGTACTCTTTGCCGGCGCCTGCTCGCCGCGCCGGCGTGCGGTCTGCGCATTCTTGGCGGCCTTGGCCGCCGCCTTTTCGCCGAGCGGGCGGGCGCCGGGCGCCATCCAGACATTGGCGCTGCGGCGCTGGCCGAGCGGCTCGGAGCGCTTCGGCTTCTCGTCATCCCGACGGCCGCCGTCGCGGCGATCGTCATCGCGGCGTCCTCCACTGCGGCGGTCGTCCCGCTTGGTGTCGAGACGGCTCAGCGCCCTTTCGCGCTTGTCTTCGTCGCGGCGCGGCCGCTCGCGCTTCTCGGGTGCAGCGGCCTCGGCCTCTTCCTCGGCGGCGACAGCCGGCGCATTATAGATCGGCGCGTCGAAATTCGCCTTGGCTTCCTCGATCAGGCGCGGGCCGAGCTGGTCGCGCAGCGTGCGGCCGCGCACTTCGATGACATGGCCTTCCGGCAGATCGCCGAGCTGGAACGGGCCGTATGAGATGCGGATCAGGCGGTTGACGTCGAGGCCGAGCGCGCCGAGCACGTTCTTGATTTCGCGGTTCTTGCCTTCGCGCAGGCCCATGGTGATCCAGACGTTCGAGCCCTGGGTGCGGTCGAGCGTCGCCTCGATCGATCCGTAGAGCACGCCGTCGACGGCGATGCCGTCCTTCAGCTTGTCGAGCGCCTCCTGATCGATCTCGCCATGGGCGCGCACACGGTAGCGTCTCAGCCAGCCGGTCGCCGGCAGCTCCAGTGCGCGGGCGAGACCGCCGTCATTGGTCAGCAGCAGCAGGCCTTCGGTATTGATGTCGAGGCGGCCGATCGACATGACGCGCGGCAATTCCTCCGGCAGGTTGTCGAAAACGGTCGCCCGGCCTTCCGGATCGGCATTGGTGGTCACCAGCCCGGCCGGCTTGTGATAGAGCCAGAGCCTAGTGCGCTCGATGCCGCGGATCGGCACGCCGTCGACTTCGATCCGGTCTGCGAGCGTGACGTTGACGACAGGCGTGTCGAGAACCGTGCCGTTCAGCGTCACACGGCCTTCCATGATCATGCGCTCGATGTCGCGGCGGGAGGCGACGCCGGCGCGCGCCATCACCTTGGAAATGCGTTCGGCCTTGGCCTCGCCATCGGCTTCGGCCGCGATCGGGCGCGCGGCGGCAGGTTTTGCCGGCTTCGCGCTGCCAGTCTTGGGACCGGCTTTCGGCCTGTCATCCCGTGAAAAGGGCTTTGCGCCCGGGCGTTTTGGCTTGTCTTTGGATGTCATTTGTTGTTTGCCTGCCTTTTGGGCCTGTCTATCAGGTCACGCATCTGCGGTTAAGTGGAAATTGTCGCGATCATGAAGACAAATCGTTTCATGGAGATGGCGCTGCAAGAAGCGCGCGCGGCCGGCGAGCGCGGCGAAGTGCCGATCGGCGCCGTCGTCGTCATCGACGATATCGCCGTTTCACGCTCGGGAAACCGCACGCGCGAGCTGAATGACGTGACCGCACATGCCGAAATCGCCGCGATCCGGCTCGCCTGCGAAGCCCTCGGGCAGGAGCGTCTTACCGGCGCAGATCTCTACGTGACGCTGGAGCCCTGCACCATGTGCGCGGCAGCCATCTCGTTTGCGCGCATCCGCCGGCTCTATTACGGGGCCGAAGATCCCAAAGGCGGGGCTGTCGATAATGGCGTGCGATTCTATGCGCAGCCGACCTGCCATCATGTTCCGGAGGTCTATTCCGGCTTCAACGAGGTTCAGTCGGCCGAGATTTTGCGGACGTTCTTTTCGCAAAAGAGAGAGGCGCCGTAGCCCGGAGGGCGGCGCCATCGTCTTCTCCCGGGGCCCGAACGGAAGCGCCGCCTAAGCGCGGCACAAATTATTGCAGGAAATTCCACCACTGCTTGCCGGAGTTGGCGATCGCCGCGTCCTTCTTGCGCTTCTTCTGCTTCTTGAGCTCGGGCTCGCCGACATCATCGAGCTTCGCCGGGTCGTCGACGGTGCGGTAGCCGGGCGGCGGATCGGAGATCGAGCGGCGCTGATCGATATAGGAACCCTTCTGCAGGGCGCGGGCTTCGCGATAGGCCTGGGTCTGGGCTTCCGTCGTGCGCCGGCCGCCTTCGATCGCCGAGCTCGCGAGCGGCGAGCGATAGCCCGGATTGTCGGAGTTCGCGTCGGCCTCGGAAACGAGGCGAGCGCGGGTTTCCTCCGGCGATTCAAGCCATTGCGGATTGTCCTTGTTGGCAATCGTCTGTTGCGGCGCCACGAGAGTCTCTCTCTGCCCCTCGGCCGGCATCACCAGCGTTGGACGCGGGGAATATTTGACGCCCTTGTTCTTCGGGCCTGGTCCGGTCAGCGACACGGACTGGCCGAGATCGTCGGTCAGCTGCTCCATGGCGGTCTTGTCGGTGCCGTAGGTCGGGCTGCTGGCGCAACTGGACACCAAAGAGCATCCCGCCATGACAACAGACAGGCAGGCGCCCATACGGAACCAATGCGTTGCGAACATGAAAACCCTTCCAGCCACCGGTGCAATCGTTGCCCAACCGGACAACCGTCCCCCTGACGCAAAAATCCGGCCATTTTCAGGCAGCTTTTACCGGATGAACGCCATAAAGGCAATTCACCCGGCAAATATCTTCAGGCGCGGATGCCGAGTTCGCGTAATGCCGCAGCGTCACGCGCCGACACGTCGGGATAGTCGGGATCGGAACCGACATCGGTGGTGATGCGCCAGGAACGGGCGCATTTGACACCTTCAGCGAGCTTCGGAACGACGGCGACATCAGCCACTTCGGTCAAGCGGAAGGCTTCGGCCGGGCCGGCCTCCGCCATGATTGCGATGCCCGAGGTGATGCAGACTTCGCTGAAATCCTGCCCCTCGAGCGCCTTGCGAAGCTCCGCGTCGGCGACATGGACAACCGGGGCCGCCTCCAGCGAGGAGCCGATGCGCTTGTCCTTGCGCTCGATTTCCAGCGCGCCGGTCACGACGCTGCGGATCGCGCGGATCTTCTTCCATTTTTCGGCGAGCGCATCGTTGCGCCATTCCCTGGCGACCGGAGCGAACTGCTCCAGATGCACCGAGACGGCCGATGGATTGCGCGAAAGCCATGCCTCTTCCGTCGTGAAGGGCAGCATCGGCGCAAGCCATGTCACCATGCAATCGAAGATCATGCGGATGACATAGAGCGCCGAGCGGCGGCGAAGGCTCGAAGGCGCATCGCAATACAGCGCATCCTTGCGGACGTCGAAGTAGAAGGCCGAGAGCTCGACATTGGCAAAATCGATCAGCGCGCGGGCGATCTTCTTGAAGTCGAAGGCATCGTAATTTTCACGCACCAGCTGGTCGAGTTCGGCGAGACGGTGCAGCATCAGCTGTTCCAGCTCCGGCAGCTCGCCGAGCGCGATGACCTCGCCCTTGTCGTGGGCCAGCGTGCCGAGCATCCAGCGGATGGTGTTGCGCAGCTTGCGATAGGCATCGACATTGGTCTGGATGATCGTCTTGCCGACGCGCAGGTCGTCCGCATAATCCGAGGTCATGACCCAGAGACGCAGGATGTCGGCGCCGGCATCCTTCATCACTTCCTGCGGCGAGGTGACGTTGCCCTTCGACTTCGACATCTTCTCGCCCTTCTCGTCCATGGTGAAGCCATGGGTGAGAACGGTGTCGTAAGGCGCGCGGCCACGGGTCGCGGCCGATTCCAGCAGCGACGAATGGAACCAGCCGCGATGCTGGTCGGAGCCTTCGAGATAGAGATCGGCCGGCCATTTCAGGTCGGGGCGGTCTTCCAGCGTGAAGGTGTGCGTCGAGCCCGAGTCGAACCAGACGTCGAGGATATCCATGACCTGCGACCAATTGGCCGGATCATGCTCGTTGCCGAGGAACCGCTCCTTAGCGCCTTCGGCAAACCAGGCATCGGCGCCTTCGGCGTCGAAAGCATCGAGGATGCGCTGATTGACGGCGTCATCCTGCAGCACTTCGCCCTGCTCGTTCACGAAGACGCAGATCGGCACGCCCCAGGCGCGCTGACGGGAGAGAACCCAGTCCGGACGCTGCTCGATCATGGCGCGCAGGCGGTTTTGGCCGGCAGCGGGAACGAAGCGGGTGTCGTCGATCGCCTTGAGCGCACGGCTGCGCAGCGTCGTTCCATCCGACAGCGTCTTGTCCATATAGACGAACCACTGCGGCGTATTGCGGAAGATCACCGGCTTCTTCGAGCGCCAGGAATGCGGATACTGGTGCTTCAGACGGCCGCGGGCAAAGAGCGCGTTGCGTTCGATCAGCGCCTTGATGACGCGATCGTTGGCATCGCCCTTCTTGCCGTTGTCGTCGATGACGCGCCCGCCCTCGAGGCCCGGCGCATCTGCCGTGTAGAAGCCGCCGTCGTCGACCGGGAACGGGATCTTGGTTTCGATACCGCGTGCCTCGATCTCCCGGGCATGCGCCGTCCAGACATCAAAGTCTTCCCGGCCGTGGCTCGGCGCCGTGTGAACGAAACCGGTACCGGCATCGTCGGTGACATGGTCGCCATCGAGCAGCGGCACGGCAAATTCGTAGCCGTCGCCGAGACCCTTGAGCGGATGTGCGCAGTTGATGCCGGCGAGATCGGCAGCCGTGACGTCGGCAAGGCGCTTGTACTGAAGCTTGGCCTTGGCGAAGGACTCTTCGGCCAGCTTGTCCGCGAAGATCAGCTTTTCGCCCGGGCGCGGGCCAAAGTCGTTCTCGGCAGCCGTGACTTCGTAGAGGCCGTAGGCAACGCGCGAGGAATAGGCGATCGCCCGGTTGCCGGGGATCGTCCAGGGCGTGGTGGTCCAGATGACGACGAAGGCATCCTTGAGGGCATCGGCGCCGTTCGCGACCGGGAATTTCACCCAGATCGTGTCGCTCTCATAGTCGTGGTATTCGACCTCTGCTTCCGCCAGCGCCGTGCGCTCGACCACCGACCACATGATCGGCTTGGAGCCGCGATAGAGCTGGCCGCTTGCGGCGATCTTCAGCAGTTCGCCGGCGATGCGGCTTTCCGCGTGGAAGTTCATCGTCAGATACGGGTTTTCGAAATCGCCGACGATGCCGAGGCGCTGGAATTCGCCGCCCTGGATGGCGATCCATTTTTCGGCATAGGCGCGGCACTCGCGGCGGAACTCGATCATCGCCGCCGGCTCGGTCAGGTCAGGCTTGGCCTTGCCCTTGGCGCGATAGTTTTCCTCCTCGATCTTCCATTCGATCGGCAGGCCGTGGCAGTCCCAGCCGGGCACGTAATTGGAGTCGTAGCCGCGCATCTGGAAGGAGCGGGTGATGACGTCCTTGAGGATCTTGTTCAGCGCGTGGCCGATATGGATGTTGCCGTTGGCGTAAGGAGGGCCGTCGTGAAGGACGAATTTCTCGCGGCCGGCAGCGGAGGCGCGCAGTTTCTTGTAGAGATCCATCTGCTGCCAGCGGGCAACGAGCTCCGGCTCCTTCTGCGGCAGGCCGGCGCGCATCGGGAAATCGGTTTCGGGCAAATAGAGGGTCTTCGAGTAGTCGATTTTTTCGGCTGTGTCGGTCATGTGTGACAATCGTTTCTGGCGGCCCAGGCAGGGCGCAACGGACGTGAAAATAGGTGGCGGCGGAAGCGCCTGCTCGCAAGCGCCGAAAACCCGGACCTCCCGGCCGCTTAGCGCGCGCGGAAGGCCGGGCCGATAATTCGTATCGTGATCGCCAGCCGAAGTTTCGTCATAGCGCCGGTTCATAGGCGTTTTTGCCGGGAAAAGGAAGAGAAGAAATTGCCCGGCCGCGATCGCGGCCCCGGCCGTTTCCAGCTGACATGGGAGATATGTCGAGCCGGGGCGAACTCAGGAAAAGCAGAGTTTCCGGTCGAGTTCGCCGAGCGGCTTCACCCCTGTCAGCAGCGCCCTCGCTTCTTCCTCGTCGCGCTTGATCTGGGCAACGAGCGCATCGAGGCCGTCGAATTTCAGCTCAGGGCGCAGATATCCGAAGAAGGAGACGGCGCAGAGCTGGCCATAGAGATCGCCGCTGAAATCGAAAACATAGGTTTCGAGCAGCGGCGCGCCGTTTTCCGTGACCGTCGGGCGGCGGCCGTAGCTTGCGACCGCATCATGAAGCGTTCCATCCTGGCGGCGAAAGCGGACGGCATAAATGCCGGCGGCGAGTTCGGCCTCCGGCGGCAGGCGCATGTTGGCGGTGGGAAAACCGAGCTGACGGCCGAGCTTTTCGCCGTCGATCACCTCGGCCTCGACAGTATAGCGGTAGCCGAGCATGCCGGCGACTTCGCTGACGCTGCCTTCTTTCAACAGCGCGCGGATATGGCTGGAAGAAACGACATCGGCATTTTCGTCGCGGAAGGCATCGATCAGGGTGACACCGAAGCCGTAGGTCTGGCCGGCATTCATCAGGAACGCCGGACCGCCCTCGCGGCCACGGCCGAAATGGAAATCGAAGCCGGTGACGACTTCCGAGGCGCCGAGCCAGTCCTTCAGGATCGAATGGATGAAATCCTCGGCCGAGCGCTGCGAGAAATCGTAATCGAAAGGATATTCGATGACGGCGTTGAAGCCGAGCGTTTCCAGAATGCGGGCCTTCAGCGGCGCGGGCGTCAGGCGGAAGACAGGCGTCTCGGGACGGAAGACCGTGCGCGGATGCGGCTCGAAGGTCAGCACCAGAGCCGGAATGCCGCGTGTGCGCGCGATTTCGAGCGCGCGGTTCAGCACCGATTGATGGCCGCGATGCACGCCGTCGAAATTGCCGATGGCGATCACCCCGCCTCTGAGATGGGCGGGCAAGGGATCGCGGGTTTCATTGCGGTGGAAGACGGTCATCGGCTGGCTTCTCTTCATGCAAGGCGCGGCATCCACCATTTCGGCGCCGCCTTTTCCCGTTCGAGATAGGCATTGAGGATCGCCTCGTCGGTCTCGCCGTTCAGGGTATATTCCTTGGCGTGGATACCGCCGCTGATGTAGAGAAGGTCGAGGCCAAAATTCAAGGCGCCGCGCACATCGGTCGGCATGCCGTCGCCGATCGCGAGCACCCGCTCGGTGGGGAAATCGCCGCGAAGCTCACGGGCAGCCGCAAGCGTCGCCTCGTAGATCGGCCGGTGCGGCTTGCCGGCGATGCGGGTTTTGCCGCCGAGCTGCTCGTAATAGGCAGCCATGGCGCCGGCGCAGGGGATGATGCGATGGCCGCGCTCGACGACGAGGTCGGGATTGGCGCAGATCATCGGCACTTCGCGCGCCTGGAAATCCAGAAGCATATCGGTGTAATCCTCGGGCTTCTCGGTCTCGTCGTCGAAAAAGCCGGTGCAGACCAGCGATCGCGCCTCGCCCGCCGGCACCCGCTCGACGCCGATGCCTTCGAGAAGCGCCTTGTCGCGCTCGGGGCCGAGCAGGAAGACCGTCTTCGGCCCTTCCGAAATCAGCCCGCGCGTGACGTCGCCCGAGGTGACGATCCTGTCATAGGCGCTGTGGGGCACGCCGATATGGCGCAGTTGCTCGACCACCTGCCAGGAAAGCCGCGGCGAATTGGTGATCAGCACGACGGCAAGACCGCTCTCGCGCGCCGCCTGAAGGGCGGCCGCGGCCTTGGGGAACGGTTCGACGCCGTTGTGAACGACGCCCCAGACATCACAGAGCACCACATCATAGCGATCCGTGATCTCAGAGAAGTTTTCTATCCGCCTGGCCATTCCCAATTCCCGATTTGCTTTCAGTCTCCGGTGACATTGCAAAGGCGCAGGGGGATGGCAAGGCATTTTCTTCGCCGCAGGCAATCAGGATGGCGAACGGCCGCGGCGAGGGTCCTCATGAAGGTTTCGGCTGGAATCTCCGAATGAAGGTTTCGGCTGGAATCTCCGACAATTCTCCGGCCTCTTCACAATTCCGGCACAAAAATTCGTGATTGCTCTCATTGACTCCTTTCGGAGCCATCCCTAAATGCTCGGCGCTAGCACTCATCATAGAGGAGTGCTAACATTTATCCATGTGGGCCGCTCCGGCTCGCGAATGTCATTCGATCGAGGGATTAGACAATGGCAAGCACCAATTTCCGTCCGCTTCACGACCGCGTCGTCGTTCGTCGCGTCGAGTCCGAAGAGAAGACCAAAGGCGGCATCATCATTCCCGATACCGCCAAGGAAAAGCCCCAGGAAGGCGAAATCGTCGCCGTCGGTTCCGGCGCTCGTGACGAGTCCGGCAAGGTCGTCGCTCTCGACGTCAAGGCTGGCGACCGCGTCCTGTTCGGCAAGTGGTCCGGCACCGAAGTCAAGATCAACGGCGAAGACCTTCTGATCATGAAGGAAGCCGACATCATGGGCATCATCGGCTGATCGGCCGATCCGCTTTCCCGAAATGACTGACGGGCCTTTGCCCGAACAAATCGAATTCAGGAGTCACAAACATGGCAGCTAAAGAAATCAAGTTTGGCCGCACCGCGCGCGAAAAGATGCTGCGCGGCGTCGACATTCTCGCCGATGCAGTGAAGGTCACGCTCGGCCCGAAGGGCCGCAACGTCATCATCGACAAGTCCTTCGGCGCGCCGCGCATCACCAAGGACGGCGTTTCGGTCGCCAAGGAAATCGAACTCGAAGACAAGTTCGAAAACATGGGCGCCCAGATGGTCCGCGAAGTTGCTTCGAAGACCAACGACATCGCCGGCGACGGCACCACGACCGCAACCGTTCTTGCCCAGGCGATCGTTCGCGAAGGCGCCAAGGCCGTTGCTGCCGGCATGAACCCGATGGACCTGAAGCGCGGCATCGATCTCGCCGTCGCCGAAGTCGTCAAGGATCTCCAGGCCAAGGCCAAGAAGATCAACACCTCGGAAGAAGTCGCTCAGGTCGGCACGATCTCGGCAAACGGCGAGCGTCAGGTCGGTCTCGACATCGCTGAAGCCATGCAGAAGGTCGGCAACGAAGGCGTCATCACGGTTGAAGAAGCCAAGACCGCCGAAACCGAACTCGAAGTCGTCGAAGGCATGCAGTTCGACCGCGGCTACCTCAGCCCCTACTTCGTCACCAACCCGGAAAAGATGGTCGCAGACCTCGAAGACGTCTTCATTCTCCTCCACGAGAAGAAGCTCTCGAACCTGCAGTCGATGCTCCCGGTTCTCGAAGCCGTCGTCCAGACCGGCAAGCCGCTCCTCATCATCGCTGAAGACGTCGAAGGCGAAGCCCTTGCAACGCTCGTCGTCAACAAGCTGCGCGGCGGCCTGAAGATCGCTGCCGTCAAGGCACCTGGCTTCGGCGACCGCCGCAAGGCCATGCTCGAAGACATCGCCATCCTGACCGGCGGTACCGTCATCTCCGAAGACCTCGGCATCAAGCTCGAAAGCGTCACGCTCGACATGCTCGGCCGCGCCAAGAAGGTTTCGATCTCCAAGGAAAACACCACGATCGTCGACGGTTCGGGCGCCAAGTCCGACATCGAAGGCCGTGTTGCCCAGATCAAGGCCCAGATCGAAGAAACCACCTCCGACTACGACCGCGAGAAGCTGCAGGAACGCCTTGCCAAGCTCGCAGGCGGCGTTGCCGTCATCCGCGTCGGCGGCTCGACTGAAGTCGAAGTGAAGGAAAAGAAGGACCGCATCGACGACGCTCTCAACGCGACGCGCGCTGCCGTTCAGGAAGGCATCGTACCGGGCGGCGGCGTTGCCCTGCTCCGTTCTTCCGTCAAGATCACGTCCAAGGGCGTCAATGACGACCAGGAAGCCGGCATCAACATCGTTCGCCGCGCTCTGCAGGCTCCGGCCCGCCAGATCGCTGAGAACGCTGGCGACGAAGCCTCGATCGTTGTCGGCAAGATCCTCGACAAGGATCAGGACAACTACGGCTACAACGCTCAGACCGGCGAATATGGCGACATGATCGGCATGGGCATCATCGACCCGGTCAAGGTCGTTCGCACCGCCCTGCAGGATGCCGCTTCCGTTGCATCGCTGCTGATCACCACCGAAGCCATGATCGCCGAGCTGCCGAAGAAGGACGCTCCGGCTATGCCGGGCGGCATGGGCGGCATGGGCGGTATGGACATGATGTGATAGGCCAAACGGCCTTTCACAGCATCGTCCATGAAACCGCCCATCATCTAAAATGGTTCAGCGCGTCAAGCGCGCTGAACTGGCGGTATGGACATGATGTGATAGGCTGAAAGCCGTCACTGACATCCATTCCGGCACATCCGGAATAGGAAGGGCGGTCTCCGGGTCGCCCTTTTCTTTTGTCCCATTCCCGCGCCCAGGCGATTCGATCCATTGCGCGCGATTTTATGACGCGGGCGACCTTTTCCGGTTGGCAAGCTTTCGCGAAGCTTGCGTTGCCGCGTATTTCCCCGCACGCGGCAATCGGGCGAGGAATGCCGTGTTGCGGCGGAGATTTCGGGCCTGGAACGGTGTGGAAACGTTTTCAAAGCGCTCAAAGACGCGTTTTTGACGCTGTCGCTTAAAGGGTAAATCCGAAGCGAGGCGAGCAGAGAAGCGACGCCGATCCGAACACCCCTTAAAAAGCCGTTGCCGTTTGTGCAAAAGCCCCTATAAATCCGCGCTGCAATTGACGTGCGCCCGGCGATAATTTTTCGCCAATGGACGAGGCCGGAGCGCAAAAGGCGATACGAGAAGGTTCGGCTTTCGAAGGCTCCGTTTCCGGAGAGCTTCTGGCTGTGGCAACGATCGCCGGATGAAGCGCGGGCATCATGCCCGCTGCTGCGTGATTCTGTTTCTTTGTGTTTGCCGAGCGTGCGGCGGAGGAGCCGCATCCGAACTGGGGAACGCCTTGTTTAAGATCGCCAAAGCCAATGCAGCCATGCCCCTGATGCCCGGCTCGCTGAACGACAACAATCGCAATCACGAAATGCTGGCGCAGTTTTCAGTTTCCGAGGCCTGGGCCGGAGATTTTTCGACCGGCGTAATCCGTCTCGGTGAATGGAGTTCGATGCTGCACGGTCTCTCCGCACCGGAATGCGGGCTTTTGAACCTCATCCGCTGCTACGACACGAAGGATCGCAGCCACGTGCTAGAACTGTTCGAGCAGGCGGCAACGCGCTGCTCCTCCTTCTGCTTTTCGACGACGATCATCATGCCGAACGGCTTCCGCCAGCCGCTCTTCTGCATGGGCGAGTCGAACGGCCTCGAGGAGAAATACAGCGGCAGCATGGCCGGCGTCTTCATCTTCCCGCGCTTCAAGCTCGAAGGCGCAAACCAGATCACGAGCTGGCGATAGAAGCGCGCGGGCGAAATAACGGTCTCCGCTGAAAGCGGTCAGACCGCTGAAAAGCCGGCCAACTCCTCTTTCGTCATACTTGGGCTTGTCCCGAGTATCTGCCTGGGCTCGATAGGGCAGCAGATCCTCGGCAACGAGGCCGAGGGTTGTCACATAGCGAGGCCGCTCCCGAGAGCGGCCTTTGCGCGGGGATCGCTACTCCGGCTTGACGGGGATGTCGAGGCCCCTGGCGCTCGCCGGACGGGCGATGCAGCGCTCCAGCCAATCCGAGACGGCAGGGAATTTCGCATATTCGAGAACCTCGCGGCCGCCATAGAAGATATCGGCGCCGCGAACCCAGGTGAAGGTGGTGATGTCGGCGATCGTATATTGATCGCCCATGATCCACTGGCGGCCCTTCAGCCAGCCTTCGAGCACGCCGAGCAGGCGTTTGGATTCATCGCGATAGCGCTCCACCGGATAGGAATTATTCGCGACCTTGTCGGCGGCGAATTTGTAGAAATGCCCGAACTGTCCGAGCATCGGGCCGATGCCCGCCATCTGGAAAAAGACCCATTGGATGCATTCGTAGCGGCCGGCGGCATCCGTGGGAATGAGCTTGCCGGTCTTTTCCGCGAGATAAAGCAGGATGGCGCCGGATTCGAAAAGGCCGATCGGTTTGCCACCCGGCCCATTCGGATCGATGATCGCCGGAATACGGCCGTTCGGATTGAGAGATTCAAATTCCGGCGATTTCTGCTCGTTGGCGGCGAAGGAAATATAGTGCGGCTCATAGGCGAGCCCGAGTTCTTCGAGGGCGACGGACACTTTCACGCCGTTCGGCGTCTGCAGAGAATAGAGCTGGATGATGTCGGGGTTTTTCGCCGGCCAGCGGGTCGTGATCGGAAATGCGGACAGATCTGCCATCGGATTCTCCATGTTGGGCGCCGACCATAGGAGACGAGGCTCTGGGAAAGCAAGCGAGGGCGTCGTTTCATATTATTGAACGAAGTGTCCCCATCCGTCTGTCTTTGCATAACGAAAGAAAAAGGCGAAATAGGAATATCAGAGATCCACAGCGTGCCCGGGGGCACTAAGATCTCCAGAGCCATTCAACGGAGACACCATCCATGTCGAACGCCTTCATCTTGATCGCCCGCATTCTTCTGTCTTTCATGTTCATCCTTTCCGGCTTCATGAAGCTAACCGATCCCGCCGGTACTGCGGGCATGATCGCCGGCGCCGGCCTGCCGGCAGCAACCCTGTTGGCCTATGTCGCAGGCCTTTTCGAACTGCTGGCCGGCCTTGCGGTTCTCACCGGCTTCCAGGTCCGCATCGCCGGCTGGCTGCTCGCCGCCTTCTGTGTCTTCACGGGCGTTGCCTTCCACCTGCCCTACGCAAGCGGCACGGAACTCGTGAATATTCTCAACCAGATCATGGTCATGAAGAACATCACGCTTGCCGGCGCGTACATATTGCTCGCCACCGTCGGTGCCGGTGCCTATTCGATTGACGCCCGCCGCGGCGCCTATGCGGCTGCCTGATCCAGCAGACATCCTCCCAGACATGCAGAACCCGCCGTCATTGAATTGACGGCGGGTTCTCTTATGCATTGATGGGCGAAATCAGAGAGCCGCGCGCACCGCGTCGATAATCGCCTGCACGACGGGTTCATCGGCATGGCTTTCCCTGCGGGCGCGCACGAGGCAGGCCTGCGAGTGCAGGATGACGCCGTCCTGGAGCACCTTCAGATGGTTGGCGCGCAGTGTCGAACCGGTGGAGGTGATGTCGACGATGATATCGGCGGAACCGGAAGCGGGAGCACCCTCGGTGGCGCCGAGGCTTTCGACGATGCGGTAGAGCTGGATGCCGTGCTGGCTCGAAAAGAACTGCTGGGTCAGGCGCCAGTATTTGGTGGCGATGGCAAGACGCCTGGAGTGGCGGGCGCGGAAATCGGCGGCGACGTCGCCGAGATCGGCCATGGTCTCGACGTCAAGCCAGATCTCCGGCACGGCGACGACGACATCGGCATGGCCGAAGCCGAGACGGGCGCAGAATTCGACGCGCTTGTCGACCTCGGCAAAACCCTCACGCATCAGGTCTTCGCCGGTGACGCCGAAATCGACGGTGCCGTTGCCGAGTTCGCGGGAGATCTCGGAAGCCGACAGGAAAGCCACCTCGACATCGTCCCAGCCTTCGACGCGGCCGCGATAGGAGCGGTCGTTGCCGACGGCCGTTATCCGCATGCCGGCCCGTTCGAAGATCGCCGAAGCGTCGTCTTTCATCCGGCCCTTGGAGGGGAGCGCGATGGTGATGGTCATGCGGCTGCCCTTTCGGTTTCGATACGGTCGAGCCAGAAGGAGAAGCCGACCGCCGGAATGCGGTCCGTGGCGCCGAGGAAGGTCAGGAGCTTGTCGAAGCGGCCGCCGCCGGCCAGAACCGCGGCCGAGCCCTCCACCGTCACCTCGAAGACGAGGCCGGTGTAATAGTCGAGCGGACGGCCGAAGGCGGCGCGGTATCCAAGGCCGGAAAGATCGACACCGGCATTGGCAAGGGCAGCGACACGGCCGTTGAAGCGGGAAAGCGCGTTGCCGAGCTTCAGCCCGGCCGCATCGGCGAAACCGGCCAGAGCTGCGGATGCATTGACGAGCGGCACGTCGAGCGACAGGAATTCTTCCAGCACATGGAAGGCGGCATCGTCGAGGCGCGTTTCGGACAGGATGAGCTTTTCCTTGAGCCTGCGGGCGATCTCCAGCGGCGAACGGCTGGCATTCGTCGAATAACCCGTCGCCTGCATTTCCTGCTCGATATGGGCGACCAGCGCCGGCTCATTGCCTGACGCGACAAGCTTGGCGATATCGTCATCGAGGCCGGTGACGAATTGCGGGCTGACGAGGCTGGCAAGCAGCGCCTCCAGCTGCGTCATGTTGCCGAAGGCATGGATCAGACGCTTCTGCCAGCCGAGCGGCAGGCCGAGCGCCTGGACGACCGCTTCGAACACCGCCTGGTCGCCAAGCGTCACCGAAAGGCGCCGGCCGGGCAGCAGGCGCGCAAGAATGGCGGTGGCGTCGCCGATGGCGCGGGCGTCGGCGCTCGCTATGTTGATATCGCCGAGATCCTCGATGCCGGCCTGATAGAATTCGTTGGCGCCGTCGCGGCGCTGGCGGAAAACCTCGCCGAGATAGGCATAACGCTTCGGCGTGCCGGTCGCGGTCTCGATGTGGCGCAGACAGACGGGGATGGTGAATTCCGGACGCAGGCAGAGGCTGGCGCCAGTTTCACTCTCCGTCATGAAGATGCGCCGGCGCAGATCCTCGCCGGCGATATCGAGGAAAGGCTCGGCCGGCTGAATGACCGGCGTATCGATGCGCTCGGCATTGCGCGCGCTAAATTCGGCCAGCAGTTCATTGGCAAATTCGGGGAGGTTGATCAGGGGCATTGCGTCGCTCCTGAGAAAAGTCCCCTCCCCAACCCCTCCCCACAAGGGGGAGGGACTAACCCGTGGCGACCGTCGAAACACATCAAGAGCATCGTCGATGGAGCGAATGTTGAGTTGGGCACAGCGGCGCCGCTTGAAGCCCCTCCCCCTTGTGGGGAGGGGTTGGGGAGGGGTCTACCGCGCATCGCCAGCCCTCTTTCGATCCTCCGCCTGCGCCGCGAGGATCTCCTTCACCTTGGCGACGAGGTCGGCTTCCGGCACGGTCTCCTGCGCCACGCGGGCTTCACGCCAGCTGGCATTGTCCTCGATCTCGCCGGAGAGGCGCTTGCCCTCGATCAGATCCTTGATTTGCACGACGCCCTCGGCGCGTTCGTCGCCGCCCTGGATGATGGCGACGGGGCAGCCGCGGCGGTCGGCATATTTCAGCTGGTTGCCGAATTTCTTCCAGTTGCCCTGGAACATCTCGGCGCGGATGCCGGCGGCGCGCAGCTGTTGCGTGAAGCGCTGATAGCGGCCCATCGCCTCGACGTCGCCGTCCATGACGGTCACCAGCACCGGCTCGATCACTTCGCTCTCGCCGAGCTTGCCGAGGTTCTTCAGCGCCGTCATCAGCCTGGAAACGCCGATCGAAAAACCAGTCGCGGGAACCGGCTGGCCCATGAAGCGGGAGACGAGGCCGTCGTAACGGCCGCCGCCGCCGACCGAACCGAACACGACCTTCTCGCCTTTCTCATTGGTGACGTCGAAGGTCAGTTCGGCCTCATAGACAGGGCCGGTGTAATATTCGAGGCCACGGACGACGGAAGGATCGATCTTGATGCGGTCGGCGCCATAACCGGCGCTCGTGACGAGCGCGCCGATGAAATTCAGCTCGTCGACACCCTCGACACCTCTGGAGGTTCCCGCGACGAGCTCGGCAAGACGCGCAGCGCTTTCGGCGTAATCCTTGATGCCGACGAAGAAGAGCACCTTGTCGATCTGCTCCTGATTGAGACCGGCGCCCTTGGTGAAGTCGCCGGATTCATCCTTGCGGCCGGGACCGAGCAGCAGCGTCACACCCTCCGGGCCGAACTTGTCGAGCTTGTCGATGGCGCGCAGCACGTTCAGCCGCTGGCCGGCCTTGTCCTCGCCGCCGAGGCCGATGGCCTCCAGCACGCCGTCCAGAACCTTGCGGTTGTTGACGCGGATGACGTAGTCGCCGCGCTTGATGCCGAGCGCTTCAAGCGTATCGGCCATCATCATGCACATTTCGGCATCGGCCTGGACACCCGGCGCGCCGACGGTATCGGCATCGAATTGCATGAACTGGCGGAAGCGGCCCGGGCCCGGCTTTTCGTTGCGGAAAACGTAGCCGGCGCGATAGGTGCGGTAGGGAAGCTGGATCTCGTTGAAATTTTCCGCGACATGGCGGGCGAGCGGCGCCGTCAGGTCGTAGCGCAGCGACATCCATTGCTCGTCGTCGTCCTGCAGCGAGAAGACGCCCTCGTTCGGGCGATCGCTGTCGGGCAGGAACTTGCCGAGCGCATCGGTATATTCGAACAGCGGCGTTTCCACAGGATCGAAGCCGTAATGCTCATAGACTTCCCGGATCTTTGCCGTCATCTCGTTGACGGCGCGGATATCGCCGGCCGCACGGTCGACGAAGCCGCGCGGCAGGCGGGCCTTGAGCTTTTGCGGTTTCTTCTGCTTGTCGTTCATTTCCGGGAATTCCGCTGACTGTGACAGTGGCGGTTTCCTAACCGATCGGGCGGGGAGCGGCAAGGGCGAAGGGTCTTGATGTCGCTGCGAGAATCGATTGAACGGAAAGGCATCCATCAGAAGGCGGGATATGCATCATGATCGCTGAAGCGCTTCTCTATGCCGCGACATGGCCGCTCACCGGCAAGGCGCATCGAAAGTTCATCCGTTACTCGGTCAATCTCTGGTCGCGCGCCGGGCGCTGCGCCCGTGATTGGGCCGAACACGAGGAGATGAGCCGGAATGCGATCCGTGCGGCGACGGCCGGTCTCAGGCAGAAGCGGACGGCCGTGGTGCTCGGCTCCGGCCTCTTGCGGGACGTGCCGATCGAGGAACTGGCGAGAGACTTCGACACCGTCGTTCTGGTCGATCTCGTTCACCTCGCCTCGGTGCGCCTGTGGCTGACGGCCAAGGGCTATCGCAATGTCCGGCTGATCGAGCGCGACCTTTCCGGTTACGACGAGCTTGCGGCCGGCAAAGAGCCCGAACCGCTCGGCTTCCTGCGGTCGGTGCCCTATCTCGATCTCGTGGTATCGGCCAATCTCCTGTCGCAGATCGGCCGCGGCGTGAAACGGCGCTACGAGACCGAGACCGCCGGGATCCCGGCCGACGCCGTGGAACGGCTGATCGCTGCGCATCTGGCCGGGCTTTCCGGGCTTGCCTGCCGCCATTGCCTGGTGACCGACATCGCCTATGCCGTCATCGACCGCACCGGCAAAACGCATGAGGAAGCCGATCTGCTGTACGGCGTTTTACCGCCGCCGGCAAAAGCCACCTGGACATGGCCGGTGGCGCCGCTCGGCGAGGAGAGCCGGGATTACCGGATCGAGCACAAGGTCATCGCCGCCTGGTGAGCCACCAGACCGCGACGGACGGCTTGGATTGCCGTCGGCCTTCCCTATATGAAACGACATGCGCACGCTCGCCCTCATCACGATGGTTCTCGGCTGGTTGGTCTACAGCGCCATGTCCGCATGGGCCGGCTGTCCGACATGTGCGTCGATGAATGCGCCGGCCACCGTCGAAAGCGGCAGCATGCATGGCCATGAAATGGCCGGCATGGATATGCACGAAGGAATAGGAAAAACCACTCCCGCGAAAGACCCTTGTGCGAGCGGAAACGCCGCGCATATGCCGCTTTGCGCCGCCTGCCTTCTGCTGCCGCCGACGGTGATCGTTATGGGCGACGGAAAATCCGTCTTCGGCTATCCCCAGCCGCCGCTCGTTCGCGCCCTTGACGACAACAGACCC
This sequence comes from Rhizobium sp. J15, assembly GCF_002531825.1. Taxonomy (GTDB): domain Bacteria; phylum Pseudomonadota; class Alphaproteobacteria; order Rhizobiales; family Rhizobiaceae; genus Rhizobium. Next base: position 46,733 of record NZ_NWSX01000002.1, read on the forward strand.
GCTCCGCAGGCGCCCCCTCCCCGCCTGGGCTGACAACCGATTTTACACGCAGCTCGGTCGGCTTCGACCGCCGACGTATCTATTGTCAGGCAGAGAAAGGAACTCTCATGTCTTTGAAAATCACTACGCTTACCGCAATGCTCGCCCTCCTTGCCGCCCCGGCCCTTGCTGAAGACATGTCCACGGACATGAGCAAGCCGATGGGCAGCCACGGTGCCTCAAGCCACGCTTTCAGCGAGGCGAACGACAAAATGCACAAGGATATGATGATCGAGTATAGCGGCGATGCCGACGTGGACTTCGTTCACAACATGATCCCTCACCATCAGGGCGCGATCGACATGGCCAAGATCGAGCTTCAATACGGCAAGGATCCCGAAATCCGCAAGCTTGCGGAAGCCGTGATCAAGGCGCAGGAAGCGGAGATCGCCGAGATGAACGCCTGGCTCAAGGCTCGCGGCAAGTAATCGATCATCGTCAAAAGAAGAACGCCGAAAATCTCCGGCGTTCCCTAGAGCATGATGCCGAAAAGTGTCGACGGTTTTCGGGCGACATCATGCTCTAACTCTTTAATTTAGAACAGGATTCAGATTTTAGGCCGAACGGGCCTAAAATCATCCTGTTCTAGCGGCAATGCCGTTCAGTCCTTCGGCTCGAAATCGGCAGGCCGACGGCCGGCGCCCTGCCGCGTCAGCATCCAGCCGGGATATTCGGGCGCAAGCGCGCTCACCTCGTCGAGCTTCTTCATATCGTCCTCATCGAGCTTCAGCTTGACGGCGGCCAGATTTTGGTCGAGCTGATCGACCCGCTTGGCGCCGATGATGACCGAGGTGACGAAAGGCTTGGCGAGGATATAGGCGAGCGCGACTGTCGCGACGCCGACGCCGTGCTTCTCGGCAACCTCGCGCATGACCGCGACGCAGGCCCAGGCCTTGTCCTTGTCGACGGGCGGGAAATCGAAATTGGCGCGGCGGCCTTCGCCATTGCCGGGCGCGCCGGGACCATATTTGCCGGACAAGAGACCGCCGGCGAGCGGCGACCAGACCATCAGGCCAAGCTTCTCCTCCTGCATCATCGGCACGATGTCGCGTTCGAGATCGCGTCCGGCGATGGAATAATAGGCCTGCACGCTTTCGAAGCGGGCAAAGCCGCGGCGTTCGGACAGGCCGAGCGCCTTGGAAATGCGCCAGGCCTGCCAGTTGGAGACGCCGATATAACGCACGAGACCGCGGGAAACGAGATCGTCGAAGGCGCGCAGCGTCTCTTCGATCGGCGTGACCGTATCGGTCGCATGGATCTGGTAGAGGTCGATATGATCCGTCTGCAGACGCTTCAGGCTCGCCTCGACGGAATCCATGATGTGGCCGCGCGAGGCGCCGCGGTCGTTCGGCTTGTCGCCCATCACGCCGTAGACCTTGGTGGCGATGACGACGTCCTTACGGGGCACGTCGAGGTTCTTCAGGGCCTGGCCGAGCAGCCTTTCGGACTCGCCGAAAGAATAGACGTCGGCCGTGTCGATGAAATTGACGCCCGATGCAAGCGAGCGCTCGACGATCCGGTCGGCGGCATTCTGGTCGACGTCGGCGATGGCGCCCCAGGCGCTGCCCTGCTTGGCTTCGCCGAAGGTCATCGTGCCCAGGCAGATTTCCGAGACGAAAAGTCCGGTATTTCCGAGTTGGTTGTAACGCATGGTCGAAAAATTCCTTTGTGTCTGCCGCAAGGGGGCTTGCGAACTCGATAACTTCATTTTTTGATTATTGGCCTGCGCGTGACAGGCACAGCCGTAGCTGGCTGCTGGGTGAGGCAAACTCGATGTAGTGCGGCGGCGGCGCTTTTCAACGCGCGTCCCGCACCGGAGGTAACCGCCCTTGTCTCGACACAGGCGGCCGATAGATTGCCGGCCCTATTTCAAGAGGTGCGCATATGGCGACGCGTCCACTGACCACCATCGGCTTCGATGCCGACGATACGCTTTGGCAGAACGAACAATATTACCGACTGACGGAAGCGCATTTTACCGGGCTTCTTGCCGATTTCGCCGAAGGACCGAAGATTTCGGAGCGGCTGCTGGAGGCCGAAAAACGCAACCTTCGTCACTACGGCTTCGGCATCAAGGGCTTCACGCTGTCGATGGTCGAGACCGCGATCGAGATCACCGAGGGCAAGGTTCCCGCGAGCGTCATCGCCAAGATCCTCGATACCGGCCGCGATCTTCTCAACCATCCGGTCGAGACCATGCCGCATGTGCGCGACACGCTGGAGGCGCTTGCCGGCAAATATCTGCTTGTCATGATCACCAAGGGCGATCTCTTCGATCAGGAGCGCAAGCTTGCCCAATCCGGGCTCGGCGATTTCTTCGATGCCGTCGAGATCGTCTCCGACAAGACGGCCGTCACCTACCGCCGCATCTTCGCCAAGGTGGGCGACGGGCCGGAGCGGGCGATGATGGTCGGCAATTCGCTGAAATCGGACATCGTGCCGGCAATCGCCGCCGGCAGCTACGGCGTCTTCGTGCCGCATGAGCTGACCTGGGTGCTGGAGCATGTCGACGAGCCGACGGAGGCGCCGCGCTTTCGCAAGATCGGCCATCTCGGCGAATTGCGCGAGCTGATCGACCGGCTTTCGTGACCGGATTCAAACACGCCTCATTGCGGCTTGGGGGGCGCCTTCGGAAAGAGCGACGGGCTCTCTGGTTCAGGCTGCGCTTTCGGTTGCGGGGCAGCAGCCAAGGGCTCGATCAGGATGCTGAAGGGAGCGCCGAGGCCGCGGCGCGGCGAGACCTTGGAATAATAGGGCCGCAACAGCCAAGTGGTGTTTTCCTTGATCGTCGTCTCGAAGCTCGAGCCGTCCTCATCGGTGCCGAAGAAAGCCTCGTCATCCGGCTTCGACAGGTCGAATATTGCCAGAAAGGCAAACTTGCTCTTTGTGGCAAAGCTGACCTTCACGTGCTGGCCGGCGCGCACCGGCAGCGTATAGACGTGGCCGTTGCCGAATTTCGTCCAGCCCTTCAGCTGCATGGCGACGGCTGGAAACTGCAGTTTTTCCAGCTTCTCGCCGGGCTCGAGCTGCGGCGCCTGCGCCATGGCGGGCGCAGTCAGGAAAAACAGGGCAGCGGCGGCGATCATCGTTCTCATCAATGCATCTCTCACGGGCGCACCAAGGCGCTGCGCATCGCCTCCACCTCGGGCCGGCAATAGCAGCCCTCCAGATGATCGTTGACGAGACCCATCGCCTGCATGAAGGCATAAACTGTGGTCGGACCGACAAAGGTCCAGCCGCGTTTCTTCAGATCCTTCGAAATGATCACCGAAGTCGGCGTCGTCGGATTGGCGACGATATGGTCGCGGTCGACCACCGCCGGACGCTCGTTGTGGCCGGGCTCATAGCGCCAGAAATAACGGGCGAGCGAACCGAATTCGTCCCGAAGTTCGATGGCGCGCCTGGCATTGTTGACGGTGGAGACGATCTTGCCGCGATGGCGGATGATGCCGGCATCGGCAAGGCAGCGGGCCACATCCTCCTCGCCGAAGCGCGCGACCTTCTCGAAATCGAAGCCGGCGAAGGCGGCGCGGAAATTTTCCCGCTTGCGCAGGATGGTCAGCCAGGAGAGGCCGGACTGGAAGCCTTCGAGGCATATCTTCTCGAACAGGCGGATATCGTCGGTGACGGGGTGCCCCCATTCCTCATCGTGATATCTCAGATAATCCGGCAGGTTGGCGTGCCAGTGGCAGCGGCTCCTGCCGTCCTCGCCGATGATGATGCCAGTCGTGCTCATGTCCGCTTCATTCTCCCGGGCAGGCTTGGTTTTCCACCCTGATTCCGGCTTTACCATTTGCAAACCGTCTTTCCAAACCGATCGGTAACCCTGACGAAAAGTTTATCCGGCCGGCCGGCCTTTCAGGAATCGATCTTTACCATTCACTGGCGGAAAGGGTGGCAGCGTCTCAGCGGGCGGACATGGGCCGCCAGCACATTTTCGTTCATTTGTAGAGAGTTCGTCCGATGATGAAACACATTGTCCTTGCCGCAGCCCTCTGCGGCATCTTCTCCAAGGCCGCCATTGCAGACGACCGCTACGCCACTCGCCCGCCTGTCGTGCTGAGCCCGGATCTCACCGCGCCGTGGATCAATCAGCTCGGCGGCAAGGTGCGTCCCGTCGTCTACCAGCGGCCGGTCATCCAGCGCCAGCAGCGCGGCCTCTTCCAGCGCCGCGTCCTGCGCCAGGCGCCGCAGGCAGCGCCCCAGACCGTATCGGCGATCAGACCCGGCATACCGGCGATCCGCAATCCGATCGAGCCGCAATTCCTGCCGCAGATGGTGGACTACGACACCAAGGAAAAACCCGGCACGATCGTCATCGATACCAACAACCGCTTTCTCTATCTCGTCATGGAAGGCGGCAAGGCCCGGCGCTACGGTGTGGGCGTCGGCAAGCCGGGCTTCGAATGGGCGGGCGTCCACAAGATCACCCGCAAGACGGAATGGCCGGACTGGACGCCGCCTTCCGAGATGATCAGCCGCGAAGCCGCCAAGGGCCATTACCTGCCGGCGCGCATGGACGGCGGCCCGGAAAACCCGCTCGGCGCCCGCGCCATGTATCTCGGCTCGACGCTCTACCGCATCCATGGCACCAACGCACCCTGGTCGATCGGCAGCGCCGTTTCTTCCGGCTGCATCCGCCTGCGCAACGAGGACGTCGTCGATCTCTACGACCGCGTCAACGTCGGGACCCGCGTCATCGTCATGTAATAGCACACATAATAGCTGGAGCAATTCCAGCAAAAGCGTGCAGCAGTTTTTCTGTCGAAATTCTGTGAAAACAATGAGATAGATCACTTCCGTGTTTCGTGGAAAAACGGAAGTTCTCTAGCAAGCCGCAAGAACAGGCGGCTTGCTCACCCGAAATTGCTTCACCCGGCCGGACCGATCTTGAATCGGACAGAAGTTCATGTAGCTTCAGGCGGACTTGCTTGAGGGGAATCGATCATGATCAAATTGATGTCAGGTCTGGCTGCGGCCGGACTTGTTCTGTCCTTGATGTCTGCATCCGCCTTTGCCGCGCCTGCCGGCTCCGACAACGCACGGCGCCCGGCGCAGATCGTGCGCGTGGCGCAGATGCCGAAATATGTGAAGCCGCAGTTCAAGCGCAAGAAAGTGCGCCTGGTAACGACAGAACCGATCGGCACGGTCATCATCGATACCAACAACAAATATCTCTATCTGGTCGAAGGCGGCAACCGCGCCACCCGCTACGGTATCGGCGTCGGCCGTGAAGGCTTCGGCTGGTCCGGCATCGTCAAGATCGGCCGCAAGGCCGAATGGCCGAGCTGGACGCCGCCGGCCGAGATGCGCCGCCGCGAAGCCGCCAAGGGCCACATCATTCCCGCTTTCCAGGAAGGCGGCGAGGACAATCCGCTCGGCGCCCGCGCCATGTATCTCTATCAGGGCGGCCGCGACACCATCTTCCGCATCCACGGCACCAACCAGCCCTGGACGATCGGTCTCAACATGTCTTCCGGCTGCATCCGAATGATGAACGCCGACGTGATGCATCTTTACGATCGCGCCCCCGTCGGCACCAGGGTGATCGTCATCGGCCCCGGCAACCGGCAGGGCAAGGTGGCGTTCGAGGACAAGGGCATCGACGTGCTGCGCACGATGTTCGGCGGCTGAGCAACACTTGCGAAAAAACGAAAGGCGCATTTTGACGCGCCTTTTCTTTTCCTTAGACTTTGCGGCGGAAAGCTGGCACAGGTGCCTAAGAGTCGACATATTTGCAATATCGGGGCTATTCAATGACATATGCGCTGCGTTCCTCCGCTTCCCTACTTGCGGGCATCGCGCTTTTCACGATCTGTTCGGCAGCTTCCGCCTCGGCGGAAGACCTGGAATTCTCCATTTACGGCGGCTATCAGACCGCACCGCACAGCGGCGTCGACGTCTCCGACGGCACGCATTTCACCGCCGGCTGGGAAGGCAAGTCCTTCGGCAGCCCGCCCTATTACGGCGCCCGCGTCACCTGGTGGCTCGAGGATTTCAACAAGCCGAACTGGGGTATCTCGCTCGATTACACCCATGACAAGGTCTATGCCGACGACGACACGCTCGCCAAGGCCGGCTGGTCGCATTTCGAATTCACCGACGGCCTGAACCTTCTCACCGTGAACGGTCTCTATCGCTTCCAGGATCCGGCCCGCCGCTGGACGCCCTATCTCGGCGCCGGTATCGGCGTGAACATTCCGCATGTCGAAGTCATTCGTCCCGAAGGCAAGACCTGGGCCTATGAATTCGGCGGCGTGACGCTGCAGGCACAGGCCGGCGTCGACTTCAAGGTGACCGAGCGCTGGTCGACCTTCGTCGAATACAAGGGCACCTATTCGCGCGTCGATGTTCCGATCGACAGCGGCGACCGGCTGAAGACCAACATCTTCACGAATGCCGTCAACGTCGGCGTGTCGTTCCACTGGTAATATTGAATTACGGCTGCGGTGTTAGAGCGGTTCAGCTTCGTTAAGCAGGACCGCTCTAGCCTTTTTGGGGAGACGGAAAACTGCTTCGCGGTTTTCCTGAAATCGCTCTACTTCGTCCCGCAGCTAACCTTGCCCTCAGCGGCGTAGGGCTCGCTGCCGCCTGCGATCGTCAGGGAATAGGTGCCGCTGAAATTGGCCGCGGCCTTACCGCGCTCGCCGGCGACCACGACCAGATCCAGCGTTGCCCCGCCGGTATCGTCACTACCCCCGTCGAAAACCTCCAGGAGCAGATCGCCGTCACGCGACCAGTGATTGGTCAGATGCTGCGATTCGAAGACGCGCTTTCCAAAGACGGTCGCCTGGGCGGGATCCTTGACGATAAGCGCCCCGCGAAAATGGTTGAGCCGATGGCCGGCTTCGCTTTCGAAGCCGCTTTCGAGCGTGAAGCGTGCTTGCTTGTCATCGGCCGAGCAGAAAAAGCGGCTGTCGGCGTGGGCGATGCCCGCCTGCACGAGCAATCCCGCAAGAACAATCATTCCGCGCCACATCGCCTAACCTCCCGAAGACGGCCAGGCCGGCCGTCGCAGGCATCAAGCTAACGACAAATCCGTTAATTTTTCAGGCACAGCGCCGCCATAGGCCCAATCGAGCAATTCAACGGTATGCAGGATCGGAATGCCGGTGCCGGTGGCGATCTGGGTGATGCAGCCGATATTGCCGGTGGCGATGATGTCGGCCTTGGTCGCCTCGATATTCTTCACCTTGCGCGCCTTCAGCGCCGCCGAGATTTCCGGCTGCATGATGTTGTAGGTGCCGGCGGAACCGCAGCAGAGATGGCCTTCGGCGGGATCGCGCACCGTAAAGCCCGCCGCTTTCAGCAATTGCTTCGGCTGAAGGGTGATGCGCTGGCCGTGCTGCATGGAACAGGCGGAATGATAGGCGACCGTGAGGCCCTTCGGCACCTGCGCAGGCAGGTCGATGGCGGCGAGATATTCCGTGATGTCCTTGGCCAGCGCCGAAACCCTGGCCGCCTTTGCGGCATAGGCGGGATCGAGGCGCAGCATGTGGCCGTAATCCTTGATCGTCGTGCCGCAGCCCGAGGCGGTGATGATGATCGCATCGAGCCCCTGCCCTTCGATCTCACGCGTCCAGATATCGACATTGGCCCGCGCGCTTTCGAGCGCCTGTTCGGCCCGGCCCATGTGATGAACGAGTGAGCCGCAGCAGACCTCGCCTTCCGGCACCACGACCTCGACGCCAAGCCGCGTCAGCAGCCGGATCGCAGCTGCGTTGATCGCGGGGTCGAGCACCGGCTGGGCGCAACCGGTCAGGATCGCCACGCGGCCCCGTTTTTCCGTCTCAGGCCGGTGCGTACCGGGTTTTGCGAAGGGCGACGCAGCCGGAATGCGGCGCGGCGCAAGTGACAGCATGGCGCCAAAGGGCTTCAGCGCGCCACGCCGCATCAGCCCGGTAAAGGGCCGGCCGAGGCGGGCGAGATTGAGCGCCAGGCGGAAACGGCCGGGATAGGGCAGCACGGCGGCAAGGATGGCGCGCGTCAGCCGGTTCATCAACGGCCGCTTATAGGTCTTCTCGATATGGGCGCGGGCGTGATCGACCAGGTGCATATAATCGACGCCCGACGGACAGGTGGTGACGCAGGCAAGGCAGGAAAGACAGCGGTCGATATGGGTGACGACCTCGGCATCGGCCGGGCGGCCGTTTTCCAGCATGTCCTTGATCAAGTAGATGCGGCCGCGCGGACTGTCGAGCTCGTTGCCGAGCGTCACGTAGGTGGGACAGGTCGCGGTGCAGAAACCGCAATGCACGCATTTGCGCAGGATCTTTTCGGATTCGGCGACATCGGGGTCGAGCAACTGCGTCGGAGTGAAGTTGGTTTGCATTTACGCGGCCTCCCGTGCCCCCTTCGCCCCAGCGGGGAGAAGGTGCCCGAAGGGCGGATGAGGGGGCCGCACCCGGGACAAAAGCGAGAAGACGACAGACTGCATGCCGTGTGGCCCCCTCATCCGACCCTTCGGGCCACCAACCGGGGTCGAGCCGCGGGTCTCGACCCGTCCTTCGGACCCCCGCTGGGGCGAAGGGGGAGCAAGAGGCACCTTCGTGCAATTCATCGAGCGTGGGCAGTCGGCAACAAGCATCTTCACGACCCCATCTTCCCCGGATTGAAGATCCCGGCCGGATCGAACTTCTCCTTCACCCGCCGCGACAGCATCGCCACCGCCTCGGGCTCCGGATGAAAGGCAGCGGTTGCCGCCCTCGCCGCGGAGGAGGCGCGGATGAGCGTCGCGTGGCCGCCGCCGAGCACCTTGATGTAGCGACGGACCAGTTCGGCTTCGGGATCCGCCTCCATGCGCATCCAGACGAGGCCGCCCTGCCAATCATAAAAGGCATCGACGCCGGCTTCGAGGCGGAGCGCCGCGACGAGCTGATGGCCGGTACCGGGGGCGACCGAGACGCGCCAGACCGGCCGCGTCGTGCCGTCGGCATAGGGCAGCACGTCGCGGATTTCCCGCCAGAGCCTCTGGCTTTCACTCTCGTCCAGCCGCGTGACCGTGGCGAAGGCAGACATTGCCGCCGCAAGCTTTTCGAGGCGCACGTCGACGGAGCCGGCCAAGCCCTCGATGCGCAGAACCGTCGCCTCGCCTTCCGGAAGCTTGCCGGCGAGGAATTTCCACGTCACCGTCAAAGGCAGATGGGCCGCGCCTGAGACTTCGACCGGCAGCGCCATCGCCGCCGCCATGGCCTTTGCCGCCTCGGCATCGTTGAGGCCGGAGAGAACCACGGTCCGTTCCGTCTTCGGGCGCGGCGGCACGCGGAAGGTGACTTCGGTCAGAAAACCCAGCGTACCGTGCGAACCGGCGATCAGCTTGACGAGATCGAGGCCGGTGACATTCTTCATCACCCGGCCGCCGGCCTTGATGACCTCGCCCCTGCCGTTGACGAAGCGCACCCCGAGCAGGCTGTCGCGGGCAGCGCCCGCAACGAGGCGGCGCGGGCCGGAGACATTGGCGGCGAAGACGCCGCCGATGGTCGGCTCGCCCGACCTGCCCATGACAAGGCGATGATCCATCGGCTCGAAGGCGAGCATCTGGCCTGCTTCGGCGAGCGCCGCCTCGACCTCGGCAAGCGGCGTGCCCGAACGGACCGTCATGACCATCTCGCCGGGATTATAGGCGAGGATGCCGGAAAGCCTGGTCGATCGCAGCCGGTCTTCGGCGGCAACGGCATTGCCGAAACCCGAGCGCGTATCGCCGCCGCAGATCGCAAGCGGCCGGTTCATCTCCGCATGGGCGAAGACGATCGCCGCCGCCTGTTCCTCGCTCGTCGGCATCAGATCGATCATGCGGCAGGGCGTCCTTCGAGCGGGAAGACCTTCGAGGGGTTGAGGATCCAGCCGGGATCGAAGGCGGCGCGCACCGCCATCTGCTGGGCAAGGTCGGCCTCGGAATATTGATGCCGCATCAGGTCGCGCTTCTCGATGCCGACGCCATGCTCGCCGGTGAGGCAGCCGCCGGCATCGACGCAGAGCTTCAGAATATCGTTGCCGGCCGCTTCCGCCCTGGCGGCATCCTCGGGATCGTTGGCATTGAAGAGGATCAGCGGATGCATGTTGCCGTCGCCGGCATGGAAGACATTGGCGACGCGCAGGCCGTAATGATCAACGATCTCCGCTGTCCGCTTCAGCACATGGGAAAGCTGGCTGAGCGGCACGGTGCCGTCCATGCAGATATAGTCGGCGATCCGGCCGGTGGCGCCGAAGGCGGATTTGCGGCCCTTCCAGATCAGCGCCGCTTCGGTCGCCGACTGGCATTCGCGCACGGTCTTCACGCCGTGCCGGCGGGCGATTTCGACGATGTCCTTCAGCGTCGCGTCCATCTCGGCTTCCGAACCTTCGACCTCGACGATCAGGAGCGCGCCGACATCGAGGGGATAGCCGGCATGGGCGAAGGCCTCGCAGATCTCGATCGCCGGCTTGTCCATGAATTCGATCGCAACCGGAATGATGCCGGCGGCGATGACATCGGCCACGCAGGCGCCGGCTTCCTCCGACGCTTCGAAGCCGAAGAGCACCGGGCGCGCGCCTTCCGGCTTGGCGATCAGCCGCACCGTCGCCTCGGTGACGATGCCGAGCTGGCCCTCGTGACCGCAAACGAGGCCGAGCAGATCATAACCCGCCGCATCCAGCGCCATGCCGCCGAGTTCGATCACCGTGCCGTCGACCAGCACCATTTTGACGCCGAGCAGATTGTTGGTGGTGACGCCATATTTCAGACAGTGGGCGCCGCCGGAATTCATGCCGATATTGCCGCCGATGGTGCAGGCGAGCTGCGAGCTCGGATCGGGCGCATAGAAGAAGCCATCGGCGGAGACGGATTCGGAAATATTGAGATTGGTGACACCTGCCTGCACCACGGCGACGCGGTTCGCCAGATCGATCTCGAGGATGCCGTTCATCTTGGAGAGACCGAGCACGACGGCATCCTCCTGCGGAATGGCGCCGCCGGACAGCGAGGTGCCGGCGCCGCGCGGCACGACGGGAATCCCGTAGCGATGGCAATAACGCATGACCGCAGACACCTCGGCCGTCGTGCGCGGCAGCGCGACGGCAAGCGGCAGGCGCCGATAGGAGACAAAAGCATCCGTCTCGAACGGCACCAGCTCTCGCGCCTCATGGACCAGGCATTCCGGCGGCAGGAGATCGGTCAGATCGGCAACGATCTGGGCCCGCCGCGCCAGCACGTCGGCACGGGGTTTCAGAAACGGAATGGCGTCGGACATGGCGTTCTCCCCAGAGCATGATGCCGAAAAATGTGCGCGGTTTTCGGGCGACATCATGCTCTAACTCTTTAACAGAACAGGATTCAGATCTTAGGCCAACCGGCCTAAAATCATTCTGTTCTAGTCCTGGCGACGGGAAAATGACAGCGGGAACCGGCCGCGAACCTCCCTGCCGCCGTGACATCGGCTTAGCACTTTCCCGAAACCGGCGCAAATGCTAAGCACTTATGCCAAAAGAGGAAAAAGCCGCAGAACCTTATGACCAATCTGGGTGATCTCGAAATCTTCGCCAAGGTCGTGGCCACAGGAAGCATGTCGCTCGCCGGCCGGGCGCTCGGCTTTTCCCCCGCCGTCGTTCCAAGCGCATCAAGCGGCTGGAGGACAGGCTCGGCACCCGGCTTCTGCAGCGCACGACGCGGCAGATTTCGCTGACGGAAGCCGGGCAAGGCTTCTACGACCGCGTCCTCGGCATCCTCGCCGGCTTGGAAGAGGCCGAGTTCTATATTTCCGGCCGCTCGACGCAGATGCACGGCACGCTGAAGATCTCGGCGCCGACCTCCTTCGGGCGCATGCATATCGCGCCGCATCTCAAAGACTTCATGGAAGCGCATCCGGACCTTGCGATCAATCTGGTGCTGACCGACGAATTCTCCGACATCGTCGGCGGCGGCTTCGACCTGGCCATCCGCATCGCCGAACTCACCGATTCAAGCCTCGTCGCCCGACGGCTCGCGCCGGTGCGCCGGCTGCTCTGCGCCTCGCCGGATTACCTTGCCGCGCATGGCAAGCCTGAAACCATCGACGCGCTGAAACACCACCGCTGCCTGCCGGCGCACAACAACGACACCTGGCGGCTGAACGGGCCGGACGGACCGCTCAGCCTGCGGCCGGAGGGCATGCTGATCACCAACTCCAGCGAAGTGATCCGCGAGACTGTCATCGCCGGCCTCGGCATCGCGCTGCGCTCCACCTGGGATATCGGCGAAGAACTCAAGGCCGGCCGCCTGGTGCAGGTGCTGCCGGCCTATGAGGGCTCGCACAATGTCGCGCTCTCGGCCGTCTATCCCAGCCGCCAGTTCCTGCCGGCCAAGTTGCGGCTGTTCATCGATTATCTCACCGAGCTTTACGGACCCGTTCCCTACTGGGAGCTCTGACTGAAGGCGGCAGGGTCAGCGCGACAGATCGAGATAGGCGTTCGCCACCATCGCATCGATATCGGCCGGCACCGGCACGACGCAGGACCCGGCATCGGCTTCGCCCCTGGCGATGCGCTCCAGGCAGCGCGCCTGAAGCGTGAAACCGAGATCCATCGATTCGGCGGAATTGCCGAGCGGCCGCGGACCGGCAAGATTGGCCATATGGCCGCCGCCGAGCACGTGAAAAGACCGGCCGTCCTTCAGATGGAACGTCTCGATATGCTCGGCCTCGTAACGATCGATGCCGATAACGTCGGGATGGCGCCGAAAGGCTTCGACGTCGATCTCACGCGGGAAATGGCCGCCATTCATCAGGATTGCACCGTCCTTGAGGAGCGGCAGGTCGGCGGCCGTGACGATATCGGCAAAACCCGTAACGGTGACGAGAATATCGGCCGAGCGGATCGCCGCCTCGCGCAGCGGCGTGACGAAACCGTCGAGATGGGCTTCGAGCGTCGTCACCGGATCGATATCGACGACGCTGACGGTGGAAAAGGCATTGCGGAAACAGGCGGCCGTGCCTTTGCCGCAGGCGCCGTAGCCAAAAACCGTGACGCGTTTGCCATTGGTGGACCGGTTGGTGAAGCGCAGATAGCTTTCGAACAGGCTCTGGCCGACGGCATGCCTGTTTTCGGCGAACTGCTTGATCGGGCTGTCGTTGATGACGAGGATCGGCATGTTCAGGCGCTCGCGCATCGGTAGCAGCCGCGTGCGGCCCGACGTCGTCTCCTCGGTGCCGCCAAGGAGGTTCGCATAGGGCTTTTCCGCGGCGATGGCGAAGAGATCGCCGCCATTGTCGAGCAGCAGTTCCGGCCTTTCGGCAATCACCGCTTCCAGGCTCTGGTGATGCGCGGCAGGATCGGTCGTCTGGGTGGCAAAGACGGTGATGCCCTGTGCACGCAGGAACTCGACCGTCGAAGGCTGGGTGCTGTTGAGGTTGCCGGTGCAGACGAGATGCGCCCCGCCGGCGCGAAGCGTCATCAACAGCGCTACCGTCTTCGGCTCGAGATGGATGCCGGTGCCGATCGACAGGCCCTCGAAGGGGCGCGTGCGCTCGAATTCGGCCGCCGTGGCCTTGAGCAGCCGGCAACTGCTGGCGATCCAATCGATGCGGGTTGCAGTCCTTTCCATCATGTTCTCCTCTGCGTCTGATGCCGGCGCCATTTCTAGCTGAGCGAAAGGATGGCGAGTATGGAGGTTATTCTGACGAAAGAGCAGAAAATCTGCCCCTTCAGGCTCGCTTCCCGCAACGAAGCAGCCAGCCGGACAAGGCAGCAAAGGCCGGCCGTTTCGCATCGGGCTTGCGGCAGCAAAGGCTGTAACCCGAGGGCCGGGAGATGAAGTCGTAGGGCGCGACCAGCCGCCCGCGCTCAAGATCGTCTTCTATCGAGGCGCGCGGCGCAAGGGCGATACCAAGCCCGGAACGGGCCGCACCGAGCGCCAGCAGCAGATCCTCGAATTCCTGGCGGCGTGAAAAGGCGACGGGCGGCGTGGCGCTTTCGGCAAACCATTCGTCCCATAACTTCGGGGCGCTGCGGCTGACCAGCATCGTTTGCGCAGCCATTGCGGTGGGGTCTTTCGACAGCATCGCCGCAAGCGCCGGCGTGGCGACCGGGCCGAACTCGTCCTCCATGAAGCGCAGCGCGGTAATCCCCGCGGCCGGCCGGTATTCGCCGCCCATGATCACCGCGTCCAGTTCCGGGTGCTTCTGCAGCGGTTCGACCACGGTCATCGGGACGATATCGACCAAGAGATCGCCGAGGCCGGCCTGCATGTCCGCGACGCGCGGCATCAGCCACCAGACGGCGAAGGCGGAGGGAACGCCGAGGCGGAGGCGGCCCGTTCCGGCACTTTCGAACTCCGAAGCGGCGCGCTGCAGGATGTCGAATGCCGCGCCCGAGGCTTCGGCGAAAGCGCATGCCTCGCCAGTCGGAACCAGCCTGCGGCCTTCGCGTGTGAAGAGCTTGCGGCCGAAGTGATTCTCGAGCGTCGCGATCTGCTGGCGCACGGCGCCGCGCACGACATTCAGCTCCTCGGCGGCCTTCAAAATACTGCCGTGGCGGCAAACGGCCTCGAAGGCGCGCACGGCATTGAGAGGCGGTAGACGCATAGTTGCCACATTCGCAAAATGATTGGGAACAATTGATCCCGCCATTGATTAGAAAGCAAGACGAAGCCATATTGTACACCTGTGCAATATGGCGCATTCGAAACAGGTCGTGACGGATTTCTGAGCCTGCCCCTGCTCGATTTCCCCTAAGAACGGCGGTGAAACCACGTTTCGGACCGTGCTCGGTTTTGGATTGCGTAAGCTTTCCGTGATACACGTATATGAGTGATTCCTAACAACCACTGCGAAGGTGACCCGACAATTGACTCTTCTCGCCAGATTGGCATCCGATGTGCAACTGATGTTCCGGCGTCCGCCGCGACAACAATACGGCGCGCTGTGCTACCGGGTGAAGAAGAAAAGCGGTGAGGTCGAGGTGCTCCTGATGACGAGCCGCGATACCGGCCGCTGGGTCATTCCCAAGGGCTGGCCGATGAATGGGAAATGCGCCCATGAAGTCGCGATGCAGGAAGCCCTGGAGGAAGCCGGCGTCCGCGGCTCCGTCGAGGCGGAAACGCTCGGCGCCTATACCTATCCGAAGGTGCTGCGCGACGGGGTGCAGGTGATCTGCAAGGTGCAGGTCTATGCGCTCGAAGTCACCGACATGGCAAAGAATTTCAAAGAGAAGGGCGAGCGCACCATCGAATGGGTGTCGTTCGACGAGGCGGCCAAGCGCGTGCGCGAACCGGAGCTGCGCCACCTTTTCCTCGCCTTCAAGCAAAAGATGATCGACAGGCTTTCGGCCAAACCGGCGAAGCAAATTCCGGCGGAATGAATCCTGCCATCTTGCACTGCTAAAAAAGCAGCGTAGAAGCAGATTTATCTCTGGAAAAACGAATGCCGCCACGCCCAGCAGTTCTTACCAAACGCACGCTCGACAAAGATCTCGATAAGATCACCTATGTCGAGGACGCGGCAAAGCATGTGGCGCGACGGCTGGTGGCCCCCGGTCTTGGGCTGATTTTCCTTGGTCTCGCCATGCTGTTTGCCGGCGTCTACGTCTTCGACCGGCCGGGAGCCGTGCTCGTCGTGGCGGCAGCCGCCCTTGCCGCCTACATGGCGCTGAATATCGGCGCCAACGACGTGACCAACAATGTGGGCGCGGCCGTCGGCGCACGCGCCATGACGATGGGCCAGGCGCTTGTCATCGCCGCGATCTTCGAGGTCCTGGGGGCCACGATCGCCGGCGGCGAGGTCGTCAAGACGATTTCCTCCAACATCGTTGATGCCGCCCAGGTGCCGCCTGTGGTGCTCGGCTGGATCATGATGGCGGCGCTGACCGCGGCAGCCCTCTGGATCAATCTCGCAACCTGGATGAACGCGCCGGTTTCCACCACGCATGCGATCGTCGGCGCGGTGATCGGCGCCGGCGTCGCCGCCGTCGGGCCGGAGCCGGTAAACTGGCGGGTGATGCTGGAAATCACCTCGAGCTGGATCACTTCGCCGCTGATCGGCGGACTGATCGCCGCCGGCCTGCTCTATCTCGTCAAGACGCTCATCATCTATCGCGACGACAAGATCGCGGCGGCGCGGCGCTGGGTGCCGGTCCTGGTCGCCGTGATGGCCGGCAGCTTCATGGCCTATATGGTGCTGCAGCTGTCGCCCGCCGGTCGCTTTCCGTCTCTCACCGTCATTCTCATCGGGATCGGCATCGGCCTGGTGAGCTGGCTTTGCGCCCGCCCGCTCGTGCTCGCGCAAGCGCGGAATCTCGAAAACCGCAACAGCTCGCTGCGGGCGCTGTTCCGCCTGCCGCTGATCGGGTCGGCAGCGCTGCTTTCTTTCGCGCACGGGGCAAACGACGTTTCGAACGCTGTCGGGCCGCTGTCGGCGATCGTCCGCTCCGCCAGCGTCGGTGGTGACGGAGGCGCGGGCCACCCGCCGCTCTGGGTGATGCTGATCGGCGCCTTCGGCATCTCCGTCGGCCTGCTGCTCTTCGGGCCGCGCCTCATCCGCCTGGTCGGCGAAGAGATCACCAAGCTCAACCCGATGCGCGCCTATTGCGTCGCGCTGTCGACCGCTTTCACCGTCATCGTCGCCTCCTGGCTCGGCCTGCCGGTCAGCACCACGCATATCGCCGTCGGCTCGGTGTTCGGCGTCGGTTTCTTCCGCGAATGGTATACCCGCAATTCGAAGCGCCGCATCGCCTATATCAGGCGCAAGACCGAGACCTGGGAGCTCGACGAGCCGGAGGAGCCGAACGTCCACGAGAGGCGGCGGCGTTATCTGGTGCGCCGCTCGCATTTCATGACGATCGTGGCTGCCTGGATCGTCACCGTGCCGGTTTCGGCCACGCTTGCGGCAATGATTTATTGGGCTATGTTCGCGCTCTTCGTCTGAACTTCTGAGTTTTCAAATGCGCGCCAATTTTCGCATGCAACGACTGTTCGTCGATGCGCCGCTTTCCCGCGGCGCCGTCCTGGAGGCAAATTCCGACCAGTTCAATTATCTCGCCAATGTGCTGAGGATGGAGGATGGCGCGGAGATCCTGCTCTTCAACGGCCGTGACGGCGAGTGGAAGGCGAGCCTCTCCTTCCCCACACGCAAACGCATCCTGCTGACGGCAAAGGAAGAGACGCGGCCGCAGCCGGCGCCTTGCGACCTGCATTATCTCTTCGCGCCGCTGAAGGTCGGGCGCATGGATTATCTCGTGCAGAAAGCCGTGGAAATGGGAGCCGGTTTGCTGCAGCCTGTGGTGACCCAGCACGTGCAGGGAAAGATCACCAATCTCGGCAAGCTCCGTGCCAACGTCGTCGAGGCAGCGGAGCAATGCGGCGTCCTCGGCATCCCTGAGGTGGCCGAGCCGGCGAGGCTTTCCGACCTGCTCGACCGCTGGCCCAGCGAGCGCCGCATCATCTATTGCGACGAGGGCGATGCCGGGCAGAACCCGCTGCCAGTCTTGTCCGCCATTAGGGAAAGGCACCTCGCCCTGCTGGTCGGGCCGGAAGGCGGCTTTTCGGAGGAAGAACGCGCCCGGCTTCGAAGCCTCGATTTCGTCACCGCCATTCCGCTCGGACCGCGCATCCTGCGGGCCGACACGGCAGCCGTTGCGGCGCTCGCCGTGGTCCAGGCGGCGATCGGCGACTGGACGTGACGCCGAAAACGGGTTGACGCGGAAATCACTGCTGTTTTTTTGATGCGTCATTGAAAGAATTTCACTTGCAACATACGTGGCTTGGGTCCTAATCACCTTCCAATTGCCCGGCCCCCTGGGCGCCTTTTCGAATACAGGTACCCCGCATGGCCCGCGATACTACCGACCAGACGCCGCTCTCTTCGGTCCAGGAACTGACCGATTACCTCGCTGCGGGCAACAAGCCGCGGGAGCGCTTCCGGATAGGCACCGAACACGAGAAGTTCGCCTTCTTCCGCGCCGATAACAGCCCGGTTCCCTACTTCGGCGATGCCAGCATTTCCGCCCTGCTCACCGGCCTGCAGAAAAAGAGCGGCTGGGAGCCGATCATGGACGGCGCCAACATCATCGGCCTTGCCGAACAGAACGGCATGGGGGCGATCTCGATCGAGCCCGGCGGCCAGTTCGAATTGTCAGGCGCGCCGCTGGAGACGATCCACCAGACCTGCAAGGAATCGAACCAGCATCTGGCGACGCTGCGCGAAATCGCCGAGCCGATGGGAATCCGCTTCCTCGGCATCGGCGGCAGTCCGAAATGGACCTATGCGGAAACCCCGCAGATGCCGAAATCGCGCTACGAGATCATGACCCGCTATATGCCGAAGGTCGGCACCCAAGGTCTCGACATGATGTACCGCACCTGCACGATCCAGGTGAATCTCGACTTCTCCTCGGAAGCCGACATGCGCAAGAAGATGCGCGTCTCGATGAAGCTGCAGTCGCTGGCGACCGCGCTGTTTGCATCCTCGCCCTTCACCGAGGGCAAGCCGAACGGGCTGCTCTCCTGGCGCGGCGACATCTGGCGCGATACCGACAACCGCCGCGCCGGCCTGCTCGATTTCACCTTCCGCGACGATTTCGGCTTCAAGGACTATGCCGAATGGGCGCTCGACGTGCCGATGTATTTCATCGTCCGCGACGGCCGTTATCACGACTGTACGCGCGTCACCTTCCGCCAGTTCATGAACGGCGCATTGAAGGGCGAGGTCGCCGATCCGGCGCCGACGATGGGCGACTGGACCAACCATCTTTCGACGCTCTTCCCCGACGTCAGGCTGAAGCGCTTCCTCGAAATGCGCGGCGCCGATGGCGGCCCCTGGCGGCGCATCTGTGCCTTGCCGGCCTTCTGGGTCGGCCTGCTCTACGAAGACGCAGCCCTGGAGGCGGCCGACGAACTGACCAAGGATTGGGGCTTTGCCGAGATCAGCGCCCTGCGCGATGCCGTTCCGGCGCAAGGGCTGAAGGCTGCGTTTCGCGGGCATGCGCTCTTCGACGTGGCGCGAGAAGTGATCGGCATATCGCGGGCCGGCCTCAAGGCGCGCGGCAAGCTCAACGGGGAAGGCCAGGACGAGAGCATCTTCCTTGCGCCGCTCGACGAAGTGCTCGCCAAGAAGGCGACGCTCGCCGAGGATCTGCTTTCGCTCTACAACGGCCGCTGGCAGGGTTCCGTCGAGCCGGTCTTCGAAGACTATCAGTACTGAGACCGTCTCTCTAAGTTCCTCTGGCAAAAAGCCGTTTGCGCATTACCATTTCCGGATATAGTGACGCTACAACGCGTCACGACTCGGGGAAAGGGACCTTCCATGCTGCCACTCTTCGACATGATGATGCAGGCGCAGAACGGTGCGGCGATGGAGGCGGTCGCCCGGCAATTCAACCTGGCGCAGGAACAGGCGACCAAGGCGATGGCCGCACTGATGCCCGCTTTTTCCGCCGGCCTGAAGCGCAGCACCAGCAACCCGTATGATTTCGTCGGGCTGATGCAGGCCGTCGCCTCCGGCAATTACGCGCGCTATTTCGAGGATATGAGCCGGGCCTTCACACCGGAGGGCATTTCCGACGGCAACAACATCCTCGCCCAGCTTTTCGGCTCGAAGGAGGTCTCGCGCGCGATCGCCGCCCAGGCGGCGCAGATGACCGGCATCGGTCAGGACATCTACAAGCAGATGCTGCCGGTGCTGGCCGACACGCTGATGGGCGGGCTCTTCAAGCAGACGACCGGCCAGATGGCCTCGCCGGTCAATCCCTTCGTCAACACGGCAATGGGCGAGAGCATCCAGAAATGGCTTGAGAGCACCGGCTTTGCGCCGAAGCCGAAGGCAGCCCCTGAGCCCAGCATCTTCGACAATCCGTTCACGCAGGCGATGCAGGTGATGTTTTCGACGCCGAAGCCGGAGCCCGCGTCTCAACCGAACCCCTTCCTCGACAATCCCTTTGCCAAGGCCTTCCAGGAAATGATGGCAGGTCTTAGCCAGCAGCCGGCGGCCAAATCCCCGGCAGCAAAGCCCCCCGAGCCTCCGAAAGAGGAAACGAAGGCCAAGGCGGAAACCTATGCCGAGATGCTGAACGCCATGTTCGACAGCGGGCTCGAAGTGCAGAAGAGCTACCAGAAGAGCCTGGAAGCGATCTTCGAAACCTACCGGCCGAAACCTTCTTCTGAAACCAAGGAATAAAAAAACCCGGAGATGGCTTGGGAAAAGCCGATCACCGGGTCAAGCGGCAGGGCTATTGGCTATCACCCTGCGGGGAAACTCGACGCCCCTACTCCTGGTAGGGGCGGAAGAGCGACAGGCTCCAGCGCTTTCGCGCCGAGCGCGTCAGATGTTCCGACGGGTCCTCGAAAAAGGTCGAGGCCAGGAACGCGGAGGTAAGGTCGGACCTGGTAAGGCCGATATCCCTCAGCTGACTGTCGTTCAGATCATGCAACGCGTTGATCTCCATGCGATTGCGGAACCCGCGAAAGAGGGCGACCAGCGGAGCGAGACCTGCCACCAGACGCTGGAAAAGCGTCGGGGTCAGCTTGCTGCAGTCGAGTTCTATTGTTCGGTCTGTCGTGTGCATCGAACTCTCCTTTCTTTCGGGCACGCAACAACCCACCCCGCCCGCGAGGTCGTGCGGGAGGGATCAGGCTGAATTCTGCTTGGACAGGCAGGGTGTCTGTCCTTCACTTTGCTTGATTTGCATCCCGAAGATGCCAAAGACCTATTGATCAGTCCAACGAATGTTTCTAATGATTATCATCAGCTATCTTTATGGGTGATACCATGTCCGCGCCTCTTGATCTCGACCAGTTGCAGACTTTCATCGCCATCGTCGATTCCGGCAGCTTCACCAAGGCGGCCGACAAGGTCTACAAGACCCAATCGGCCGTTTCCATGCAGATGCGCCGCCTCGAGGAGCGCATCGGCAAGCAGCTGTTCATCAAGGACGGCCGCGGCAACCGGCTGACGGTCGAGGGCGAGAAGCTGCTCAATTACGCCCGGCGCATCATCCGCCTCAACAATGAGGCGATCGCCGCCTTCGACGACAACAGGCTGGAGGGGACGCTGCGCATCGGCACGCCTGATGATTACGCCGACCGCTATATGCCCGAGATCATCGGCCGCTTCGCCAAGACGCATCCGAACGTCGAGCTCTACATCGTCTGCGAGCCTTCGGTGGACCTTGCCGAGCGCATGCACAAGGGCGAGCTCGATATCGCGCTCGTCACCCATAACCCGCGCGAGCGCATGTCCGATGTGGTGAGAACCGAGCCGCTCTGCTGGGTCGGATCGGCCAACCATCCGATCCGCGACGATGCGCCGGTGCCGCTTGCCGTCGGCCGGCGCGACTGCCAGTGGCGCCAGCTCGCCTGCTCGGCGCTCGATGCTGTGGGACGCGAACACCAGATCCTGTTCACCAGCTGGTCCTGCACCGTGGTTGCCGCCGCCGTGCTTGCCGGCATGGCGGTTTCGGTGATGCCGGAGTCGGCTTTGCGGACGGGCATGAAGGTGCTGAGCCAGGCCGATGGTTTTCCGGCGCTACCACCGGTGCAGATCGGCATCATGAAGCGGCCGGGCGTCTCGATCTCGCTGATGAACGCGATCACCGCCCATATCACCGCCTGCCTCGACAACATCACGCCTGCCGTCATCGACGACAATCTCGAGGCGGACGTCAAATCCGCCCAGGCGCGTTACCCGCGGCTGAAGGCCGCCAACATGGTGCCGAGCTGGTAGAGGCGCTCAGGCGGCGCTTGGCGCCGCAGCGGCGAAAAGCGAGGCGCGGATGACGCGCTTCCACTCGTCGAGCATGCGCCGCGCCAGGGTTTCCTCGCTGACGGCCGCAAGCCGGATGACGGCGCCGATCAGGTGGCTGAAGAGGTAAGTGCGCGCATACATTTCCTCGTCGCAGAGATCGGGCGCCAGCTGGCGGACGGCGTCCTGGAAGATGCCTGCGACGCGGCCGCTATGCTCGATGTTCAGCTGCAAGAGATCCTGATCCGTCTCCGTGCCCATCCAGACGCCGAGATAGACGGGGTCGTTGCGGTAGGATTCATAGTACCAGTCGATGGTCGCGCAGACGAGATCGAGCGCCTGGTCCAGCGACTGTACATCGGCGAACATCGCTGCCGCCTTCGCCTGGATTGCCGAAGCGTGCTGGTCGAACAGCGCTTTGACGATCGCCGCCTTCTCCGGAAAATACTGATAGACAGAACCGATCGGCACCTTGGCGGCGACGGCGAGTTCCGTCATCCGCATGGCGCTGACACCTTTTTTTGCAATGATCTTCGAAGCGGCGGCGAGAATGAGGTCCAGCCTCTGGATACTGCGCTCCTGCTTCGGCTTCCTGCGGAGGCCGATCCGATCTACGCTTTCCGCGCCCATGTCGTTCCCATTCTTATCGTTTTTCACGCAGGAAGAAGCTCTCGGCCAAACCGGCGCATCGGGCCGATATGACATGCAGGTCTTCATCCGCGGTAAATGGAAACGCTCACATTTTAACGACCGGCAAAAGCCCGTGAAAATCGGCGCGCAGCAGCACCGATTGTCTCCTCACGCGCGTAAAGAACGCCGTAGCACTTTAAAATTGCTGGATAATTTCATCCGTGGGCCGATTGAGGCCGCCGCGCCCGGCAACCTGCCGCTTCCCCTCCGTCGCCATGAATGCAGGTCAGCGGATGTTAGAACTTCACCGACAGCGTCGCTTTGACGCCATGCTGCTGCGCGCCCTCGGCGATCTGGCCGGAATAGGCAATACCGAGGGCGGAGTTTGGGTTGAGGTCGAAGTCGAGCCCGGCAGCGAGGATGAAGGCGTTGCGCGCCACCGGGATGCCGGCGACCGTGAAGTCGTCGCCTCCCGCAAAAGCATGCGTCGCCAGCGGAACGGTATCGCCGGCCGCATGCCGCCAGCCCGACATGCCGCGCAGGGTGGCATTCGTCCCGCCCAGGCGAATATCCATCTCGGCATGCAGGCCAAGCGTGGCGACGGTGGTGTTGGTCGTGCGGCTCGAACTGTCGAGCGCGGCCGCCCCGCCCTCTTCGGTAAAGCCCGCCGTGCGAACCGCCACGTGAGCGAGATTGACGAAAGGCTCGAAGGAGGCCGCCGCCGTATCGAAGCGATAGCCGAGCTCGGCGAAGGCCTGCAGCGTGCCGGCGCTATAGCTCGCATCGAGCCTGTCCTCGAAGCTTCCGATCACGACGCGGCGGCTTGTCTCGATCTCGTGCCAGGTATGGGCAAGGCCGGAGCGGAAAGCGAGATTGCCCCACTGCGTGCCGGCATAGAGGCCGAGATGATAATCGTCGCTCGATCCCGACGAGGCGCGGTGGCGCGGGTCGAAGCCTGAGTTGCTGTAGCCCGCCATCAGGCCGAGCCTGACGTCATCGAAGCTGGTGTCTACGCCGGCCAGAAACCCGCCGGTCTGATGGCGCAGCGTGGCGGCGTTGCCATCCGTGGATGCCTCGCTCAGGCCGCCAAAGGCCGTGCTCCAGAACACCGGCCCTTCGGGCGTATCGGCGGCGATCAGTTCCGGACCGCCGGGCCAGAAGGCCTGTATCGGGACCGCAGCAGCACCGGGATCACCGAAAGCGGAGCGCAGGCGCTCATTGGCGGCCTCGCGGACAAAGAGGCTCTGGGTGATCAGCCCCGTCTTGATCGAGGCATGGATTTCGCCGGAAAGCGCATCGAAGCTCGCCTGAATCTCCGACTCGTCGTCCGGCAATGTGACGATCGCGTCGTAAATGTCGTTGCCGGTTCCGAGCTGCTCGGCAGCCCCCGCCGCGGCAATCTGGTTGCGCGTCGCCGCCATGTCGGTGAAGCTCACGTCGTTGCGCGCGATCTCCAGATAGACGTTGTTCAGGTCATAGGAGAGGTCGGCTGCCAGGAAGGCATAGTTGGAAGTGACGGCGCCGAACGTGCCGCTGATCCCGCCGGCAGCGGTCAGGATGGTATAGGTGGAGAAGGGCTTGTAGTTGCCATTCATCCCGACATGGGTGACGGTGGCGCCGTTCAAAAGCGCGGTGCCGGCGACCGAGATGAAATCGCTGGCGGTGCCGCCGGGATCGACCTCGACCTCATAGGTGGAGCTTGGATCGAAAGTGAGGTTGCCGCCGACAGTCAATGTTCCGATGGAGTTGCCGGGCGCAACGGTGACGCCCGCGCCGATGTTCAGCGTCCCAATGGACCCCGAGCCGCCCAGTCTGCCGCCCGTCATCGTCAGGATGCCGCCAAGGCTGCCATTGACGATCAGACGGCCGTCCGACACGGTCGTGGTGCCGGCAAAGCCCGAACTGTTGCCGGTCAGGAGCAAGGTGCCGCTGCCGAGCTTGGTGAAATCGCCGCTGCCGGAGAATATGCCGCCATAGGTGCTGTCGCTTGCCTGATCGATCGTGAGATCGGCGCTGCCGATCGCGACCTCGCCGCCGCTTCCGGAAAGCTCCGCCATCGTCAGATCGAAGCCGCCGAGATCGAGTATGCCGCCATTGACCGCATAGGCGCTATTCTGCACGAAGGCGCCGGCGCTGCCCGCCAGCAGCCTGCCGGCATCCACCGTCGTCACGCCGGTATAGATGTTGGTGCCGGAAAGCGTCAGCGTACCCGTGCCCTGCTTGGTAAGGCCGCCCGTGCCTTGCAGATCGGCGGCGATACCGACGGCAAAACCGTTGGTATCGATAAAGGCGCCGCCGGCGTCGATCGTGACCTCTCCGGCGCCGAAGCTGCGCAGGAAATTCGCCTCGTTGCCCGTTGCGCGCAAAATACCGCCGTCGAAAACGAGGTTTGCGTCACCGGCCCCTCTCTCGACGTAACCGGTTTCCAGGACGCCGCGCCCGCTTCCGGCACTTCCGTCAATCTCCACCGTTCCCGTGGCACCGGAATCGTCGGCGATAACCACCTCGGACGCAGACACCAGGCCGCCATCGCCGATCGTGACGCCGCCTGTGCCGAATTCGCCGACAAAGAGTGCGCCTGAGCTGATCCAATTCGACCCCGTTCCGGTCACGCTCACCACGCCGCTGCCGACAGAACTGTAGCCGACATAGCCTTCGCTGCCGGTGACGGAGCCGCCATTCGAAATGGTCAGCGTTCCTGTCCCCGCCTCGCCGACCGAGACATAGGTGGAATTGTTCCAGACCGAATTCGCGCCCGTGACGATCACCGCGCCGACGGCGCTGGAATCGTTGCTGATATAACCGGAGGCGCTGTTGACCGTCCCGCCGTTCGAGATGGTCAGCGTGCCGGCGCCGCTATCGCCGATAGTGATGTCCTGGGAGCTGGTCCAGGTCGAACCTGCGCCGGTGACCGTGACCGTACCGCTCGCGCCGGAGAAATAGCCGACATAGCCGAAGGCATTTTCGACCACGCCGCCATCTTCGATGCTGAGCGTGCCGGTGCCCTCATGGCCGACATAGAGGTCGTCGGAACTAGTCCATGTGGAGCCCGGCCCCGTCACCGTTACCGTGCCGGCCGCGCCCGGATCGACGCCGAGCACGCCGAAATCATTGCTGACATCGCCGCCATTGCGGATGATGAGGGCCGCGTCGTCGCCGCTTTGCTCGCCTACGAGGAGATCGTTATTGATCGTCCATGGACTTGGCTGCGTGCCCGGACCGGTTCCGCTCGGATCGTTGCCGTCGACAATCTCCGTATCGTTGCCACCGATGACCTGCTGCGCCCATGCCGGCTCTGCCGCCAGCATCAGCGCCAGAGCCACGCTGCTGGCTGATCCCGCAAGTCTAAGCGTGGCCATCCGATGGATTGGCGCCCCGCCTGTCTTCTCGCCCGTCTTCGCTCGCAAATCGTCCTCACCACACTTCGCTCGCGCAGAAATAGACGAATCAATTTAAATATTAGTAACCATGTTCCTGAAATTATTCTTCGACCACGACGCCGCGTGTCTTTGCGGAGGCAGAACCCACGCTGCAACATCTTGAATTCTTGTGTAATTTCCCTGCTAAATCGATTCCAATCCAAGGAACCGTTCAGGAGCTCGGCGAGCGTCAGCCCATCGCCATCCAAACAGCCAACCAGCCCCACATGGCGGCCAGCGCAACATAGCCGGCGGCGAAGAGCGGGCTGCGGTAGCGCAAGTCGTTGCTGGTGACATGCACGCCGGCATGCGCGTAACGCAGGGCGACGAAGAGCCAGGCGAGGCAGACGCAAACAAGATTATCGGCCTCGGTGACATAGAGAAGAACACAGCAGGCGTAGAAGAGCACAGGCAATTCGAACTGGTTGGCCAGGCAGTTCTTGACGACCAGGCTTTCGGCGGGCTCGCCGCGATTTTCGCGGTAATCGGATTTCGCGATGCCGCCGGCGCGGACCATTTTTGCGCGACGAAGCCCAAGAAGCGCATAGAGACCGTAGACCAGGGCCACATGGGCGATGAGTGGCCAGAAGATTTCATAGCCGGTCATGGTCGCTGCTTCCTTTCCGCTTCCGCATGTTGTCGGCAGCATTAGCGGAAAGGAAAAGCGGATGCCAGCGGCTCGCCGCTGTGTAACCGCAAACCGGATATTGGTTTCACACCTGGGCGCTGCCGCCATCCACGAAGAGTTCGGCACCGGTAACGAAGCTGGAATCATCCGAGGCGAGGAAGAGTGCGGCAGCGGCAACCTCCTCGGCACGGCCGACCCTGCCCATTGGTACCTGCGCCGCCAGGGCAGCGAGCAAACCCTGCTGTTGGGCCGGGTCCTTACCCGCCAACTCGACCAGTCCGGTCGTTTCCGTCGGGCCGGGACTGAGCGTGTTGATCCGAATGCCGCGATCCTTCAAGTCGAGGATCCAGTTGCGCGCAAAGCTGCGCAAGGCGGCTTTCGATGCCGCGTAAACGCTGAAGGCGGGTGTGCCGGTGGAGCCTGCAGTCGACCCCGTCAGGATGACCGATGATCCCTGCGAGAGCAGTGGCAAGGCCTTCTGCACCGTAAAGAGAACCCCCTTCACGTTCCGATCGAACGTGTCGTCATACTGCTCTTCCGTGATTTCGCCGAGGGGCAACATGGAGCCGCCACCTGCGTTGACGAAGAGCACATCAACTCTCCCGGCCTCTGCCTTCACCTTCTCATAGACGCGATCAAGGTCGGCGAGGTTGGCTGAATCAGCCTGAATTCCCACAACTCCGCCGCCGATCTCAGCGATTGCTGCATCGAGAACATCCTTGCGACGGCCCGTGATAAAAACCCGTGCGCCCTCAGCCACGAAGCGCTTAGCCGCTGCAAGGCCAATGCCGGAAGTGGCACCGGTGATAACCGCAATCTTCGCATTCAATCGTTGTGTCATTGTCGTCTCCTTTTGGTTCGACTGAAGCTGAGATATGGACGAGGCTATCGTTTCGGAATAGAAAGAATTGAAAGCCATTGTTTCAGGAATGAAATGACCAAGTTTCCCGATTTCGAGGGACTGGCGATGTTCGCAAAGGTCGCCGAGGAGCGTTCTTTCGTGCGGGCCGCGCAGACGCTCGGCGTATCGGTTCCGACCGTTTCGCGAGCCATAAGCCGTCTTGAGCAGAGGCTGGGCGCAAGGCTCTTCAATCGCACCTCGCGGCAGCTCGCTTTGACCGATTTCGGCCTGCGACTGGTCGACAGCGCCGCACGGATCTATGCTGAGGCAGAGATGGCGGAGGACGCCGCCCGGGAGCTTGCGACCCGGCCGAAGGGGCTCATCAGGCTTGCCGCGCCGATGGACTTCGGGACACGCTGGCTGGCCCCGATCCTGCCTGACTTTTTCGAGCTCTTTCCGGAGATTTCCATCGACCTGCACATGAGCGACGCCGTCGTCGATATCGTGGGAGACGGCTTCGATGCGGCACTTAGAATCGCGGTGCTGCCGGATTCGTCATTGGTCGCGCGCAGGCTGACGCCGGTGGATCGCTTCATTCTCGCTGCACCCGCATACCTCGATCGCTACGGCGTACCGGGACATCCCCGCGAACTGGCGGCTGACCATTGCCTCGGATACGCCTACAGGGCGCGACAGGACGTCTGGCGTCTGCGCAACAATGAAGGCAAAGAGGAGGTCATCGTGCCAAGCGGCCCTCTCAGGGCCACCAACTCGCAAGCATTGGTGCCAATGGCGTTACGGGGCCTCGGGATCATCGAACTGCCCGAATTTCTCGCGCACGACTATCTCATCGACGGCCAGCTGACGCCAATCCTTCCCGACTGGACGCTGCCGACCGGCGCACTGTATTTCGTCACACCTTCGGCTCGGAGCCGGCCAGCGAAGCTCGAGGTCCTTTCCGATTTCATGATGGCGAGACTGTCAAAGCCGGTTTGGCGGCAGAGGAGCTGATAGCTGCTTCAATCTCGGCCCGGCGACAGCCAACGGCCGATGGCAAGCCTGACAAGGACGATGAACGAGATGGCGAGGCACGCGAATTTCAGCCGTGTCATCCATGGCAGCAGCTGCGCGGCGAGGCCTGCGGAAGGACTGTCGCCGAAGGCGATCAGACTTGAGATATTCTCGCCGTAGTCGGCGATGCCGTAGACGAACGGCAGCAGATAGACCGCGCGACCGACGAGCGGGGGCAGCGATCGTCCAAACCAGGCATCGACAGGCCCGAGCCTCAGGAAGGCGAGGAACAGCAGCGCCGTCAGCAAGGCCGGAAAGATCAGCTCCGGCCCGAAATACATGGCGCTCAGCAGTCTCGCCGCCGTCTCGTTCTCATCCAGCAGCTTCTGCATATGGAAGACGGCCGACTCGTCGTAACCGGCGAAATAGGTGTCCAGCACCGCCTGCCCGGTTTCGTGCTTGAAGGGCACGACGAAGCCGAAGGTCGTCCAGGCGAGCACGGCAAGGCAGAGAGCTGCGAGCAGCGCGACCACCCAGAGGGGAATCCCGCTGCCCGCCTTCATGTCAGAGACCGGCGCCCGGATAGTTCGGGCTTTCGCGGGTGATCGTCACGTCATGGGCGTGGCTTTCGCGAAGACCGGCGCCGGAGATGCGCACGAAAGTGGCGCGTCCCTGGAAATCCTTGATGTCCTTGCCGCCGACATAGCCCATGGCCGCCTTGAGGCCGCCCGCGAGCTGGTGGACGACGGCCGAGACCGGCCCCTTGTACGGCACCTGGCCTTCGATACCCTCCGGCACGAGCTTCAGCGTGTCGCGCACTTCCGCCTGGAAATAACGGTCGGCCGAGCCGCGGGCCATGGCGCCGACGGAGCCCATGCCGCGATAGGCCTTGAAGGAGCGGCCCTGGTAGAGATAGACCTCGCCCGGGCTCTCATCGGTGCCGGCCAGCAGCGAGCCGATCATGACGGCGGAAGCACCGGCGGCGATCGCCTTGGCAAGGTCGCCGGAGAACTTGATGCCGCCATCGGCGATGACGGGCACATCCTGATCCTGTGCGGCCTGAACCGCCGACATGATGGCGGCGAGCTGAGGAACGCCGACGCCGGCGACGATGCGCGTCGTGCAGATCGAGCCCGGGCCGATGCCGACCTTGACGGCGTCAGCTCCGGCATCGATCAGCGCCCTCGTGCCGTCATAGGTGGCGACATTGCCGGCCATGATCCTGACCGAGTTGGAAAGCTTCTTCACCCGGGTGACGGCGTCGAGAACGCGCTGCGAATGGCCATGGGCGGTATCGACGACCAGAAGATCGACGCCGGCCTCGATCAGCCGCTCGGCGCGCTCGAAGCCGTCATCGCCGACGCTGATGGCGGCGGCGGCGCGAAGCCTGCCCTGCGCATCCTTGGAGGCGTTCGGGTTCAACTGCGACTTCTCGATGTCCTTGACGGTGATGAGGCCGACGCAACGGCCTTCGGTGTCGACCACCAGCAGCTTTTCGATGCGATGCGAATGCAGCAGGCGCTTGGCTTCCTGCTGGTCGACGTTTTCCTTGACGGTGACCAGATTGTCCTTGGTCATCAGCTCGTGGATCTTCTGCTCCGGATCGGAGGCGAAGCGGACGTCGCGGTTGGTGAGGATGCCGACGAGGCGGCCGGACTTTTCGACGACGGGAATGCCCGAAATGCCGTGCGACTTCATCAGGCCCAGCGCTTCGGCGAGCTTCGCCTCCGGACCGATGGTGACGGGATTGACGACCATGCCGCTTTCGAACTTCTTCACCTGGCGGACCTCTTCGGCCTGCTCGACCGGCGTCAGGTTGCGGTGGATGACGCCGAGGCCGCCGGCCTGGGCCATGGCGATCGCCAGCCGGCTTTCGGTGACGGTGTCCATGGCCGAAGAGAGGATCGGGATGTTGAGGTCGAAGTCGCGGGCGATGCGGGTTGCGATATTCGTCTGGCCGGGCATGACCTCGGAGTGACCGGGCTGCAGCAGCACGTCGTCGAAGGTGAGCGCGTCCGCGCCGGTTGCCGTTTCTATGATGCGTGCCATCGCCAAATTCCTTCAGTTAAGAAAAATGCAACCCGTCCCGGAAACGAATCGTCCGCCCCGGCGGTGTGCATGAGTTGCTTGGAAGTTGGCGAGGGCTGGTAACACGTCTATGACAGGAAGGAAATAGCAAAAAGCCCGGCATGTGCGCCGGGCTCGTCATGGGTGCCATGCATCCAAAGCGCATCGCGTCAAACTTGGTCGATGCGACGCTCTACCGCCGCACACTTCCAGGCGACATGCGGTCGATCAGATGTCGAACTGATAGGTCTTCGGCACGAAACGATAGCCGGTCTCCTGCTTCTCGGCGAAGCCGACCGCCGGGAACGGCATGTGGTAGCCGAGAAAGGCGATCTTATCGGTGGCAATCATGTCGAAAACCTTGCGGCGGGCGGTTGCGGCCTGCGCCTTGTCCATATCGAAGCGCACTTCCCAATCCGGGCGCAGCAGCGACAGGATATAGTGGTTGGCCGTATCGCCGGTCAGCACCAGGCGCTTTCCTTCCGATTCGACATGGAACACCATATGCCCGGGGCTGTGACCGGCAGCCAGCATCGCCGTCATGCCGGACGCGACGCTGTCGCCATCCTTGATGAAGGTGGCTTTTTCGACGAGCGGCGTCACATTGGCGAGCACGGCCTTGTGGCCGCCTTCGGCCGGCGTGCCTTCGCGCGCCTTGTTCGACCAGAAATCATATTCGGCCTGGCCGATGACATAGCGGGCATTCTTGAAGGCCGGTGCGCCGTTTTCCATCAGCCCGCCGATATGGTCGCCATGCAGATGGGTGAGCGCGACGATGGTGACGTCGTCTGCCGAATATCCGGCGGCTTTCAGTCCCTCGGCAAGCTGGCCAGCCCCGCGCGCGCGGCCGCCGGCGCCGAAGCCGGTATCGACGAGAATGACATCCGAACCGGTGTCGATGAGAGCCGGCGAATAGCCGTTCACGAACTTGTCGGCCGGCAGGAAGTTGGTGGTCAGCAAAGTCTTGACGGTTTCGGGATCCTGATTGGTGCCGAAGGTCTCATAGGGCTTTTCGGAAATGTTGATGCCGTCGCGTACGACGGTGAGCTTATAGGAACCGAGCTTGAATTGATTGATTTCAGGCAAAGGCGCTGCATTCATATTGCTGCTTTCTCCAGTCGCGGCCGCTTCGGCCTTCTGTCTTAAAATCATCGGCGCCGCCAGCAAGCCGAGGCCTGCGGCAAAAAGCGTGCGTCGCTTCATTCGCGTTGAAATTGCCATATCCACTCCCCTATGATGCGCGGCGTCTCGCCACACTGCCCCGACAATTCGCCAGCCGGGGGCCCTGCCCCGGCCAAGCAAACATATGTCAATCTTGACAGGCGAGAATGTCGGACAAGCCATCTCACGCAGACGTGAACCAAACGTGTCATCCAGGCAGATTGAAGGATTGGCAGGCTTTGGAAGTGGGACTACACAGCAAGCACCTTTCCTGATCCAATCCGCGGCCTATCAAGGCTCCCCTATGAACCGCATCGTCCCGCTGATTCTCGCCGTCGCCCTCTTCATGGAGCAGATGGATTCCACCGTGATTTCGACGGCGCTGCCGGCGATCGCTAGGGATCTCCATGTCGGACCGATCACGCTGAAGCTGGCGCTGACCTCCTACATGGTGGCGCTCGCCGTGTTCATTCCGGTCAGCGGCTGGATGGCCGACAGGTTCGGCGCCAAGAAGATCTTCCGCCTTGCCATCTCCGTCTTCGTCGTCGGCTCGATCTTTTGCGCCGTCTCGTCCAACCTTGTCGAATTCGTCTTCGCCCGCTTCCTGCAGGGCATGGGCGGGGCGATGATGACGCCGGTCGGCCGCCTCGTCCTCGTGCGCACCACGCAGCGCAGCGACCTCGTCTCGGCCATGGCGCTGCTGACCATTCCGGCGCTCGTCGGCCCGCTCACCGGCCCGCCGCTCGGCGGCTTCATCACCACCTATTTCAGCTGGCACTGGATCTTTTTGATCAACGTTCCGGTCGGCATCATCGGCATCTGGCTTGCGACGATCTTCCTGCCGGAGGTGGAAGCGACGGCGCCGCCGAAGCTCGATCTCACCGGCTTCGTGCTCACCTCGCTTGCGGCCGCAGGCGTCGTCTTCGGCCTGTCGGTGGTCAGCCTGCCGGCCCTACCCCCGATGATCGGCATCACCGCCACCTTGATCGGCCTTGCCAGCGGCTTCCTCTATGTCGGCCATGCCAGGCGTCACCCGGCGCCGATCCTCAACCTCAACCTGTTCAGGAATCCGACCTTCCGGGCCTCGACCACGGGCGGCAATCTCTTTCGGATCTGCGTTGGGGCCATGCCGTTCCTCACGCCGCTGATGCTGCAGCTCGGCTTCGGACTGACGCCGTTCCAATCCGGCCTCATCACCTTTGCCGGGGCGATCGGTGCGATCACGACGAAGTTCATGGCCAAGCGCGTCTTCGCCGCCACCGGCTTCCGCACGACGCTTATCTGCGCCGCCATGGTGACGACCGGAGTGACCGTCATCACCGGCTTCTTCACGCCGGCAACCCCGCATCTCGTCATCATCGGCGTGCTGCTTCTTGGCGGCTTCTCCCGCTCCTTCATGTTCACCGGCGTCAATGCGCTTGCTTTCGCCGAGATCGACGATGCCGAAGCCAGCCAGGCGACATCGATGAGTTCGGTGATGCAGCAGATCAGCCTGGCGCTCGGCGTCGCGGTCGCAGCCGCGATCCTGGAAACCTCGATCTATTTCCGCGGCGAGGCGTTGCAGGTGGCCGATTTCCACCTCGCCTTCTACATCATCGCCGGACTGACGGTCGTTGCGACCATTCCCTTCTTCAAGATGGACGGCAATGCCGGGGCGGTCGTTTCCGGCCACCGCTCGAGGCGCATGGCGGCATCGGCTGGTGAAGCAGAGCAGCCGGCAGTAAAATAGGCCAGAAAATCAGGCTTCCGGCTCTTCGCCTTCCGCCTTGCGGCCTTTGAAGCCCTTGGCGAGCAGGAACATCTCGACCGATTCGGCGCGAGACGAGTTCGGCTTGACATGGACGACCTGGCGGAAATTCTGCTTCAGCATGGCGAGCAGTTCGCGCTCGGTGCCGCCCTGGAAGGTCTTGGTGAGGAAATGTCCGCCCTCCCCCAGCACCTCGATGGCGAAATGGGCCGCCACCTCGCAGAGGTGCATTGTGCGCAGATGGTCGGTGCGGTGATGGCCGGTGGTGGGTGCCGCCATGTCCGATATGACGAGATCGGGCGTGCCGCCGACGGCCTCCATCAGCTTTTCCGGCGCCGTCGGGTCGAGGAAATCGAGCTGCAGGAACTTCACGCCCGGCAGCTGGGCCATTTCGAGAAAGTCGATCGCGGCCACGCGGATATCCTCATCCGTCGAGCCGGTGACCTTGGCGGCGATCTGCGACCAGCTGCCGGGAGCAGCCCCGAGATCGATGATGCGCTTGGCGCCGCGCAGGATATGGTATTTCTCGTCGATCTCCAGCAGCTTGAAGGCGGCGCGGGCGCGATAGCCCTCAAGCTGGGCGCGCTGCACATAGGGATCGTTGATGTGGCGCTGCAGCCACTGGCGGGAGGACGCCTTCATCTTCTTGTTCTTGACGCGCTGGCCGAGCTTGCGGCCGGTGCGGTTTCCCGCGATCGGTGCCTTGGTCATGCCTTCCCCTATCTAGCCCGCTGGCCGCGGCGATTGCGATTGCGCCGCCACACACCGTCATCGGCCATCATGTCGGTCAGCAGGCCTTCCCTCAAGCCGCGATCGGCAACACGCATGCGCGGGCTCGGCCAGCGGCGGCGGATCGCCTCGAGGATGGCGCAGCCGGCAAGCACGAGGTCGGCGCGATCGGGCCCTATGCAGGGATTGGCGGCGCGGCTTGCGAAATCCCAGGAGAGCAGTTTTGCCTGCATGGCTGAGACCTCGCCATCGGACAGCCAGATGCCGTCGACCTTGCGCCGGTCATAACGCGGCAGGTCGAGATGGACGCCGGCGAGCGTCGTGACCGTGCCCGACGTGCCGATCAGGTGAAAATCGCCGCTCTGGGCGATCTCGATCTCCGGGCAGTCGAAACCACCGAGCATGCCTTCGACCTCACGCACCATGCCTTCGAAGAGCTCCGGCGTCACGTCGCGTCCGCCGTGGCGCTCCGACAGCGTCACGACGCCGACCGGCAGCGAAGTCCAGTGGGTGATGTGATTGGCCAGCCGGCTGAAGCGATTGTCGCCGATACGGATGACGGCGATTTCCGACGAGCCGCCGCCGATATCGAAAAGCACGACGGAGCGTGTCTCCCGCCCGACGAGCGACGAGCAGCCGGAAACGGCAAGCCGCGCTTCCGTTTCGCGGTCGATGATTTCGAGCGCAAGACCGGTTTCGGCGACGACCCGGCGGAGAAACTCCTCGCCATTGATCGCCTGACGGCAGGCTTCGGTGGCGATCAGCCGCATGCGCCGGATTTCCCGATTCCTCAGCTTGGAGGCGCAGATCCTCAAGGCTTCGATCGCCCGGTCCATCGCGTCGTCCGACAGACGGCCGCTCGCCGCAAGGCCTTCGCCGAGACGGACGATACGCGAGAAAGCATCGACGACGCGGAACTGCCCCGGGCGGGTCGGCTGAGCGATAAGGAGACGGCAATTGTTCGTGCCGAGATCGAGCGCGGCGTAGAGCTCCTCCGGCCACGCATGCTCGCCGGCCTGGCGATCGCCGTCGCGACCGGGACGAACGTCACCATCCTGACGGCCCTTGCGGATCACGCTCGCGCCATTCGGCGTTTCGCGCGGCTCGACACTGCGCGCCGTCTGCTCCATATGGCTTTCACGCTGCAGCGAAGGCTTTGCCGGCGCCAGCGGCCGGCCCTGCAGGCCGCGCTTGCCGCGATGCTTGCGGCGGTTGCGCCGGCTCGGCACCGAATCGCCATCGACCCGGCCGGAGTGACCTGCCGCGGCCGCCTGTTCCATCGCATGGGGCTGAAGTGAACCGTCCTGCGCAACGCCTTGTCCGCCACGGCGGCGGCGCTTTCGCTTGCGGGCCGGATTCCCGGCTGCATCCTCTATCGGGCGCGCAGACTGTCCGGCATTGCCGGAAAGCTCATGCGAAGCGGGATGAGCCGCGCTGCGGGTTTGCCCGCCACGCTTGCCCTTGCGGCGCCTGGACTTCTTGCCGTCCCTGCGCCCTACCGCCGACGCCCCGTCAAATTGCGGCTTGGCGCCGCCTTCGGGGTCTTCCACGTTCGTTTTCCATCGCGCCGCGCAAGTCCCAAAGGTATGCAGCTGGCGCTCATTCGATTTTTGCGTTGCCGCAAAGATATCAGCGCCCGCCGAAATCGCCAAATTCTTTTTTGGACAAGGGATTTGCGGATAAGTTGCCCGGGTCCCTTGCAGCACCGGATTTTTTTCAAAACAGGTATTTGCAATCCTCAGGCTTTTGTTTATAAGCGCCGCACACCAGCCGAACCGCCCGCCGGTTTGCCTGCTGGGGAATAGTTCAATGGTAGAACAGCGGACTCTGACTCCGTCGATCTTGGTTCGAATCCAGGTTCCCCAGCCAATTCTCTCTGAATCCCCTTAATTCCTTGATTTTCAATCGTATCGGATCGCGTTCAGGCATCCGCGGTTTTGACGTCGGGCTCGCCAAAGCAGCGATCGGTAGGGTCAGGGCAAAGCTGCGGCCGCAGCGCGTTTCCTATGCGTGATCAGCCATAGAAAGCGGTGCATTCCGAATGGGTGACGCTCGGCGGGCCGTCGAAGTACGGACCGACAAGTTTGCGCCATTCCTGGAAATCGTCGGAATTGCGGAAGTCGACAACGTGGTCGTCGACCGTCTCCCATTTCACCACGAGGCGATAGATTGATGGCGTCTGGACGACCCGATGGAGGGATAGGCCGTGGCATCCCTTGGCGCGCAGGAATAGCGGCGCGGCCTTGCCGACACCCTCCTCGAACAACCGCTCGCTGCCAGTCTTCACGGTGATCTCGGCAACTTCAAGAATCATTGGCCCGTTCCTGCCTGATGACCGTGTTCGGCATCGATGGCGCGTTCCTCACCCGTCGCGATCATGGTTCGCGTTGCGTCGATCGATGCATAGATCCAGAAGATCCGCATCGGCTTATCCGTGGCGTTGATGAAACGATGCGGGACGTTGGCAGGAATCCACGTCGTATCGTTGGTATCGAGGTGATGCCTGATACCATCGATCTCCGCGATCGCCTGCCCCTCGATGACCATGACGCTCTCTTCGCAATTGTGCTTGTGCAAGCCGATGGCGGCCCCCGGATCAAAGGCGGTGATACCGTTGATCATGCTGGTCGAGCCGCATTTGCGCGTGACGAGCGGAGTCGTGCGCGCGCCACCGCCGCGGTCGTTCGTCTTCAGGTCGCGGGGGCGCAGAATTGCAGGCTGGGCCGATGAGGTCATAATTGTCATTCCTTATTTTGCGGCGCTGGCCGGACCGATCCAGATGGTCTTGATGTTCACGAATTCCCGGATCCCGTAGACGCCGAGTTCACGGCCGTATCCGGACCGCTTGATCCCGCCGAAGGGATAGCGGGGATCGGACGCCACCATACCGTTGATGAAGACGGCACCCGCATCGAGATCGCGGGCGAGCTCACGGGCACGCTTGACGTCGCGGCTCCAGATCGCCGAGCCAAGCCCGAATTCCGTCTGGTTTGCGAGGCGGATCGCTTCTGCGGCAGTCTTCACCCGAACGATGGCGGCAACCGGCCCGAAGGTTTCTTCCCGGAACGCGGTCATCTCGGGCGTTACGCGATCGAGAACGGTCGGCGGATAGTAGAAACCCTCGCCTTCCAGCGGCTTTCCGCCCATGGTCAGCGTGGCGCCGGCAGCAACTGTTTTCTCGACCTGGGCATGGAGGCCCGTCATAAGGTTGGCGCGCGCCATCGGACCGATGTTGGTATCGCGTTCCATCGGATCGCCGATCTTCAGCTTGGCAACGCCGGCACAGAACAGCTCGACGAACCGATCGGCGACACTCTCCTCCACGATGAAGCGCTTGGCGTTGACGCAGGACTGGCCGACATTGATGTAGCGTGCCTTGACCGCGACCGCTGCCGCTTCTTCGAGATCGGCATCAGCAAGGACGATGAACGGATCGGAGCCGCCGAGTTCAAGCACTTGCTTCTTCAGCGCTTTGCCTGCCTGCGCAGCAACGATCGCGCCGACTTCCGTCGAGCCGGTCAGGGTGACGGCGGCAATGCGGTCGTCCTCGATCAGGCCTGCAACCTTCCCCGGCTCGATCAGAAGCGTGCGGAACAAGCCGCTTGGGCAGCCGGCCTCCGCCATCACCTCCTCGATCGCAAGCGCGCATTGCGGCACATTGTTGGCATGCTTCAGGATCGCCCCGTTGCCGGCGGCAAAGGCCGGCGCGGCAAACCGGAAGAACTGCCAGAAAGGGTAGTTCCACGGCATGATGGCGAGAACGACGCCAAGAGGATCGAAAGCGACGGCACTCTCGGAAGCATTGGATTTGAGGGGCTCGTCGGCGAGATATTGCGGAGCATGCGCCGCGTAGAAATCGCAGTTGTAGGCGCACTTCTCGATTTCGGCTTCCGCCTCGACAATCGGCTTGCCCATTTCGAGGGTGATCATTTCCGCATAACGAGACTTGTTGGCCCGGAGAACCTTCGCCATCCCGCTCAAGAGGCCAACCCGTTCGCTGACGGGAACCTTCCGCCAGGTTTTCTGAGCCTCGGCGGCGGCAGAGAGCGCAGCCTCGACATAGCCGTCGTCATGGAGCTCATAGCGCGCCAGTTCGCTTCCGTTCGTGGGATTGATCGCCGTTATCATTCGGGCCTCCTGTATTTGCGTTCTTGCTTGGCATTTGCTGCCATGAATTGCTTCCAGCGCGGCAGGAAGGCAGCGCTATCGACCGTGGTTTTCGACGGGACGTATTCGAAGCCGATCGCCCCTTCGAAAGCCTGGGATTGCAGGAGCTTGAGCAGCGCTTCAAAATCAACGGTTCCGGTTTCCGGCTCATGCCTGCCGGGGTGGTCGGCGATGTGGATATGGCCGATCCGGTAGTGGTTCGCAGCGATCCAGGCTTCAAGCCCAACGCCATTCGCACAGGCATGATAGGTATCGACGAGGAGCGAGATGTTGCCCGGTCCGAACATGTCCTGAACCTTGGCGGCATGCTCAAGCGTCGACATGGCATAGCCTGGCACGGCAGCGTCGCTGATCGCCTCGATCAGCACCTTGACCGATGTGCCTGCCGTACGCTCGACCGCATAGGCCAGGTTGCCCTGATAGGTTTTGGCGATGGAAGCGCCGTCGCTCGCCGACGGAACCCCTGCCATCGGGTGCACAAAAGGACAATCGACGGCGATCGCATAGTCGAGGGCGCGATCGAATTGCTCACGAAAGCCCGCCTCCCGTCCGGGGATGGCTGCGAGCCCCTTCTCACCCCGGCTGGCGTCGCCGACGGCAGCCGCCATCTGCGAGAGGACAAGTCCGCAGCGTGCCAGTTCCGCCCGCATATCCGCCGGGGGAATCGCAAAGGGTTGCGGATGCTCGATCGCCGTGAAACCGGCATCTGCCGCAGCCGCAATCCGTTCAAAGAGCGGCAGCTCGGTAAAGAGATAGCCGATATGGGCTGACCATCGGTTTTGCGGCATCAGGCAGCCTCGCCCTCAGACCGTCCACGGGGAAAAGCGGCCCCGATACGCTCGCCTTCCCTCGTCAGGTCGGCGATGACATTTGCGGTGATCGGAACACCGGTTTTCGAGCGCTCCTCTTCCCGCCGCTGTTCCGGTTCGCCAGGCATCATGATCTCGTCGACGCCGGCCGCCCTGGGCAGTTTCTTGATGCGCTCGTAGAATTCGTCCATGCGGGCTTCGAAATTCTCCAGCGACATGAACAGGTCGGGTTTGATGGCAAAGAACAGATGCCCGACGTTCTGCGGTTCGCTGTGATCGAAATAGAGGCTCCTCACGTCGCCGCCAAAATTCGCGCCCGTGAGCACTCCGGACATCAAGTCCATCAGCGTCGCGAGCACAGAGCCTTTCACGCCGCCGAACGGAAGGCAGACGCCCTCGAAAGCTTTTGCGGCGTCGGTCGTGGGGTTGCCGTCGACATCAAGCGCGAGGCCTTCGGCAATCGCCTCGCCTTTCATGGCCGCAAGGCGAATCTTGCCGCGGGCGATTACCGTCATCGCCATGTCCATGACATAGGGTGCATACTTGCCGCCAGGTATTCCGGCGGCGATGGGGCTTGCACCGAGGAACGTCGTTCGGCCGCCCCACATGGGGATCGCAGGCGACGAATTGGTGAAGATCATCGAGATATAACCGGCTTCGATTGCCTGCAGAGCATAGAGCGCGCCCATGCCGAAATGCGTGCTGCGATGGACGCCGACGAGACCGATGCCGTTCCGGCCCGCGAGCGAAACGGCCTCGTCCATCGCCTTGTGAGAGGCGATGAAGCCCATGCCGTTGTTGCCATCGACGATGGACACGGCGCCCGCCACCTTTTCCACCGTGACATCAGGGCGCGGATTGACAAGCCCGCGCTGCAGCCGCTCGACATACATTGGAATGCGCGAGACGCCGTGGGAGTCGATGCCGCGAAGGTTCGCCTTCACCAGATCCCGAGCGATGACGGCTGCGTCCGCATCGGACATGCCGGTGCCAACGAAGACCTTCCTCGCAAAGGCAATCAGTTCGTCCGCTTGGAAATATTTGACTGTAGACATAGCAAGCTCCCTGAATTGGCTGGCGGCGTTCGCTCAGACGTTTGGAGACGTTTCCCGTTCATGGCGCGCGGCACGCCAGCGATAGATGGTCGGGAGAATGACAAGCGTTACGGCAACGATCAGCAGCGCCAGCGAAATCGGGTGGGTGAAGAAGACACTTACATCGCCCTGGCTGATCGTCAGTGCGCGGCGGAATTGCTGCTCGGCGAGCGGTCCAAGGATCAGGCCGACGATGCACGGAGCGACGGGTACGTTCAGAACCCGCATGCCGAAGCCGACGAGGCCAATGATCCAGAGGATCGCAACATCGACAATGTTGTTGTTGAGCGTGTAGGCACCCATCGTCGCAAAGAGCAGAATGCCGGAATAGAGCCAGGGCCGCGGAATGTTCAGAAGCTTCACCCACACACCCGCGAGCGGCAGGTTAAGAAGCAGCAGCATGACGTTTCCGATATAGAGGCTCGCGATCAGGCCCCAGACCAGTTCGGGATTGTTATCGAACAGAAGCGGTCCGGGCTGGATGCCGTATTGCTGGAAGGCGGCCAGCATGATCGCCGCGGTCGCCGACGTCGGCAGCCCGAGAGCAAGCAGCGGAGCAAGAACGCCGGCGGCCGACGCATTGTTTGCCGCTTCCGGTCCCGCCACCGCCTCAATCGCTCCGTGGCCGAACTCTTCCGGGTTCTTCGATAGGCGTTTCTCCGTGAGATAGGACAGGAAGGTCGGGATCTCGCTTCCGCCGGCGGGCAAGGCGCCAATCGGGAAACCGAGCGCGGTACCACGCAGC
This sequence comes from Rhizobium sp. J15, assembly GCF_002531825.1. Taxonomy (GTDB): domain Bacteria; phylum Pseudomonadota; class Alphaproteobacteria; order Rhizobiales; family Rhizobiaceae; genus Rhizobium. The sequence continues at coordinate 87,500 of NZ_NWSX01000002.1, forward strand.
CATGGCTTCCAGGACCGGCGCCAGTCTTCGCGGCTCAGCCATTTGGATCCCTTGAGCTGGTAGATTTCCTCCGTCTCGAAACAATGGCGCGCGACGGTGAAGAGTGTTTCGCCGACGGCGAAGAGGCCGACGGCAACCACCACGACGTCTATTCCATCGAGGAGTTCCGATATGCCGAGCGTGAAACGCGCCTGGCCTGTTTGCAGGTCGATGCCCACCAACCCGAGCGCCAAGCCGAACAGAAGGCTGGCCAGTCCCCGCGAAAGCGAATCTCCCAGAACCGCAGTCACGGTCGTCAGCGCGAGAAGCATCAAGGCAAAATACTCGGTCGGACCGAACAGCAGCGCCAGTTTGACCATCAGCGGCGCAACGAATGTCAGCGCGATCGTGGCGATCGTCCCGGCAACGAACGATCCGATGGCGGCCGTCGCCAGGGCCTGTGCGCCACGCCCCTTTCGCGCCATTGCATGGCCGTCCAGGGCAGTCACGATCGATGCGGATTCACCCGGTGTATTCAGGAGGATCGAGGTGGTGGAACCGCCATACATGGCGCCGTAGTAGATGCCGGCGAACATGATGAAGGCGCTGGTCGGGTCGAGCCCGTAGGTGACGGGAAGAAGCAGGGCCACGGTAAGCGCCGGGCCAATTCCTGGCAGAACCCCAATTGCCGTTCCGAGCGTCACTCCGACGAGAGACCAGAACAGATTGTAAGGCGTTACCGCGACGGCGAAGCCGTGAAAGAGTGCTGCTAATGTATCCATGATCAGTCCGCCCTTTGGGCATGAGAAATATGCGTGAACTCAGGGTTTCGATTCCCGCGTCACACCGACCCGCCAAACGCGATGATGAGGTCTTCGATGGTGCTGCCCATCGGCAGATCGAGGTCGAGGCCGTAGTCGAATACGAGGTAGGTCACCGAACTCAGGGCGATGCCGATCACGATGTTACGAATGTGGGACCGACTGCCGAAAGCCATCGCGGACGTGGCGAAGAGGAAGGTTCCGGAGAGGATCCAGCCGAGCCGCTCCAAGATCATGAGTTGCGACGCAAAGGCCGCAGCGACGATGATGACCGCCTTCCAGTCGAGTTCGAGGAACTCCTCCGCTTCGAAACGGCGGAGGATGGCCTCATAGAGCAACTGGGCACCGACGAGAATGAGTCCACCCGCGATCAAGGCTGGAAACAAGCCCGGTCCGATCACCGCCTGAGCGGCGATGGGAGGTGTCATCCACGTGTCGATCGCAATGAAGAGCCCGAGGCTTAAGGTCGCGAGCCCAAGGACCGTTTCACCGATCCGGAAGTTGGCCGATTTCAACATGATGATACCTCCCGATGCCGTGGGCTCCCGTCAGAGGAGCCCGACCTCCTTCAGAGCGCTCTCGACGCGCTTCTGCTCCCCGGCAAGAAACTCGCCGAACTCCTTGGCCGGCAGGTAGGTGTCGATCCAGCCACGCTTCTCCAGGGCGGCCTTCCAGTGATCCGTCTTCACCATGGAAGCGATCGCCTTTTCGAGATCCTCGCGGTCCTTATCCGACAGCTTCGGATGCGCCATGATCCCCCGCCAGTTCATGACCGCGAGATCGACGCCCGCTTCCTTCAGGGTAGGAACATCGACGCCAGGGATGCGCGTGTCGCCCGTGACGGCAAGGGCGCGGAGCGCTCCGGCCTCGACCTGGGCGCGGAACTCCTCATAGCCGCTGATGCCGACGGTTGCGTGCCCGCCGAGCGTCGAAGCAAGAACTTCACCACCGCCGGCATGGACGACGTAGTTGATCTTCTTCGGATCGACCCCGACGGTCTTGGCGATAAGACCGGCCGCAACGTGGTCAATGCCGCCGATGGAGCCGCCGGCCCAGGCAACCTTGCTGGGATCGGCCTTCAGACGGGCAACGAGATCGCCCATCGTCTTGATGTCCGAGTTCGCGGGTACGACGATGGCGTCCGCCTCGCCCATCAGCCGTGCAACCGGGACAGTCTGGTCGAGGGTAACCGGCGACTTGGTGGTCAGGACGCCGCCGACCAGTGCGAAACCGATCACCATCGCGCTCGGGTGCCGGGGCTTGGAGGTCACGAACTGGGACAGCCCGACAGTGCCACCGCCGCCGGCAACGTTCTGCACCTCGACCGGCCCCGTCAGCTTCTGGTCCTGAAGGATCGTCTGGACCGTACGGGCGAGTTGGTCGTAGCCGCTGCCGGGACTGCTCGGAGCCATGATGTGAAGAGATTGCAGTTGCTCGGCTGCAAGGGCGGTCGCCGCCGTTTGATGAACGAGCACCGCTGTCGCCGCTGCCGCAAGCAGCGTCGTGAAAGCGCGTCTGGTTACAGTTTTCATGGAAGATCCTCCAATCCATGGTTTGTGCAATTCGATCCCAGGGACTGCCGATCAGCCCCTCCTCCAGGATCACCGGCACACAATCCGGCCAGCCCCTTTCGGGAATTCTTTTGCGACTGCTAGGCCGCTGTGCTCGGGGCGGCTTCCGCCCTGATCGCCTCCGCGACCTTCGTCGTGAACGCGTCGGTGTCGAGGGTTCCGCCAAGGTCGCGGGTGCGCAGGACGGGGCGGCTCAAGACCGCCTCCACCGCATTCTCGATCATCTGAGATGCGCGCAGAAGATTGGCGTCATTCCGCCGCTGCCCGAGCCAATGGAACATCATGGCGGCAGAAAGAATGAGCGACGTCGGGTTGGCGACGTTCTTGCCCGCAATGTCGGGAGCCGAACCGTGCTGGGCCTGGGCCACGCAGATGTCTTCCCCGGCATTGATCGAGCCCCCCAGCCCCAGGCTGCCCGACAGTTCCGACGCTTCGTCGGACAGGATGTCACCAAACATGTTGGTCGTGACGATCACGTCGAACCTGTCGGGGGAGCGGATCAGATGAGCGGCAGCGGCATCGACAATAAGCTCCTCGAGCTGGACGTCCGGATAGGACTCGGCAACCTTCCGGACCTCCCGAAGGAACAATCCGTCCGAGAGCTTGACGACATTGGCCTTATGAACGGCCGTCACCTTCTTGCGGCGGCCCCGCGCGATTTCGAATGCGGCCTTGGCAACGCGAGAAGACGCCTTCGCGGTCACCTTGCGGATTGAAAAAGCCAAGTCGGGATCGGGCATGAACTCCCCCGTTCCGGCGAACATGTTGCGGTCGGAGTAGAAGCCTTCGGTGTTTTCGCGGACGATGACGAGATCCATGGGTTTGCGCAGGATCGTGAGGCCATCACGGGAGCGGCACGGACGGACATTGGCAAACAGCTCGAACTTCGTCCTCAGTTCGCCCGAAGGATTGATGCCTCCCTTGTCCCGGGCAGGATATTCGTAGTGAGACACCGGGCCGAGAATGACTCCATCTGCCCTGGGGACCTCGGTCAGAACGGCTTCAGGCAGTGTCGTGCCCTGCTCTGCCAGGGATTTCAGGCCGATGTCGAGCTTCTGGAATTCCAGTTGCAGTCCGATGGCAGCGTCGGCGGCCTTCAACACATTCAAGGTCGCGGCCGTAATTTCCGGTCCGATCCCATCGCCTGGCAGCACGAGAAGCTTGAGTGTCATTTCTTTCCTCACATGGTTCCGAGAGATGGAGGAGGGCGCGCAAGATCGTTCGCCCACCGTGTAGCGGGCGTGCTGAAAGCTGCGATCAAGTTGGAGTCCTCCAGACCGACTTTGGTCTTTTTCTCCTCTTAAATACCAAGTATCCAAGATAGTGGTATTTTGCAAGCGATAAATACCAAATTCTCTTGGCGAGGTTTCGACGCTGTGGCATAGATGAATGAAATCGGGAGTTTAACCGTGCAGACCACGCCATTGATCGCCAGCCTGGCGGACCAGATCGTCGCCCATATCCGCACCGATAAATTGGCAGAAGGGGATCGGCTTGTTGAACGCAAACTCGCCGAGCAGTTCCGGGTGTCAAGGTCGCCCGTCAGAAACGCCATGAAATTGCTGCACGACATCGGCGTGCTGAAGCAGAGCGATGGCGGGGGGTACATGATTGCCGACGTCGAAGCCGCCCAGAAGCTGTCGCTCGAATCTTCCTCCGCGGAAGAAGATGAGAAGATCTATCTCACGATTGCAGACGATCGGCTGCATGGCCGGCTGCCGGAGAGAATCACCGAAAGCGAGTTCCTGCGACGCTACGACCTGACCAAGGGACGTCTCTCGAAGATCCTGCTTCGCATGGCCAATGAAGGCTGGATCGAACGCCTTCCCGGCAACGGCTGGGCCTTCCTGCCAGTGCTGACATCGCTGCAAGCCTATGAGGACAGCTATCGCTTTCGTCTCCTGATCGAACCCGCGGCTCTGCTGGAACCGACCTTCAAACTGAACCGCCCGACCCTGCTTCGCTGCCGCGAGGAACAGCAATGGCTGGTGGACGGCGGCATCTGGACTGTGTCGGATGCGAAACTGTTCGAACTCAACAGCGGCATGCATGAGGCAATCATCGAGTGCTGCCAGAACAGCTTCTTCATCGAGTCGCTGAAACGTCTCGACCGCCTGCGCAGGCTTATCGACTATCGCCAGATGCTGGATCGGCAAAGTGCTCGCGAGCGAAGCCGCGAGCATTTGCAGCTGCTGGATCTCATCCTTGCCGGAAAGAACCAGGAGGCGTCCCGCTTCATGGCGCAGCACCTTGAGGATCTCAGCCGATTGAAAACGGTTGCACGGGAGGTGCGGGGGTAGGTGTGCAGTTGGCTTGGACCTCCAGTGCGGAAATAATTTCCGCCAGTCCCTGCTGTTGACTGAGGCCTAAAGCCAAGGCCCGAAGCCGGCTCCACGGTCGTTCGCGATGCGAAAACAGAGGGAATTTCAAGGCGTTCCGATAAGCCCTTGAAACTGTATAAGAATCCAGATTCCTCAGCCAATTCTCTTTACCAAAGAAATCAAATGTTTATAGAGAGCAGAAGAGTGCCAGCAAGAGCGGTTCCTGGCGGAACTTCTGTCTTGTCGCGACGACTGGAAACTGGCAATTCGAATGCTGATATTTCGATTATCGATTGGAGAGAATACATGCTGCGTGTGTCATGCTGGTTAATTATCCCGGCAGCGATAGCGGCAATTTTCGACCGAGCTCTTGCTATGTCGCTCAATGACGGGTCCGGCGATCCTTTCTATATCGCGCACAATATCGGCGCCGGATTGGGGGACCTGACATTCCACTTCCTTTGCGGTTTCATCTTCGCCTTGGCCGCTCGATATCTGTTTACCAGCAAGGTGGCTCGTGGCCCTTATACAGGTCTATTAACTGGCATCTTCGCAATTGTGATTTTTGCCGTTCTGGCAGCGATTGGCGCCATCTATTGATCTGTCGACTGAAAAGGCGGCAGGTATGGACAGGCAGACTTCACCTTCGGCCCAGTGCTAAATGACTATCGGAAGCTTTCAAAAGAATGGCCATGCGCGTTTTCATTATCAATACCGATTATCCTGTGTTTCTGCGCAGGTTCTATGCTGACCACCCTCATCTGGATTCGGCTTCCTATGCCGAACAGATGGCAGCGCGCAACGAAAGTCTTTTTGGCGTCTTCGACGCTTATTCGCTCGGATTTCGTCACTGCGGCCATGAGGCGATCGAAGTTCATGCCAACAATGGCACGATGCAGACTGCTTGGATGAAGGAAAATGGTTATGCTCCTCCTCGCCTAGCCACCCGTTCGAAACCTTCTCTATGGGCGCGAGCAGCAAGACGCTTGCTACCCACAGCGACGACCCGACAGCTTATAGACTCAAGCTTCACGCTTCGTCCGGCGACCCCAGTCGAGGGGTGGTCTCTGGCCGAAATGTTACTTGAGCAGGTCAAGCTATTCCGCCCTGATATTGTGCTCAATCAGTCAGTAAGCGAGGTGGGTTCGGATCTCCTCATGAAGATGAAGCCTCACGCGGGTAAGTTCGTCGGCCAGATAGCTTCGCCGTTGCCTGATAATGAAGGCTATGCGGCTTACGATATGATGATTTCATCGCTGCCGAACTTCGTCGACTTCTACCGACGGAAAGGCATTCCCGCGCACCTCAACAGGCTCGGATTCGATCCGCGTGTTCTCCATACGATCGGGCGCGTGGAGCGCAATATCGACGTATCATTTGTGGGCAGTGTTTCGGAAGCGCATGCGGATCGAACGACGTTGCTCGAATATTTGACCAGAAACACCGACATCGCTATATGGGGCGGCGGCAGGGACCAGTTGAGCAATGCATCGCCTATTCTACCGCGACACAAAGGCGAAGCGTGGGGTGCGGAAATGTTCCATATTCTCGGCTCATCAAAAATAACGGTGAACAACCATATCGGCATTGCTGAAAATTTTGCGAATAACATGCGCCTTTACGAGGCAACAGGCATGGGTGCGCTCCTCGTGACCGATCGCAAATCGAATATTGCGGAAATCTTCGAGCCTGGAAGAGAAGTCGTATGTTACGACAGCGCTGAGGAATGCGCCGAACTGATACGGTTTTATCAGAAAAACGATCACGAGCGGGAGCGGATCGCGCAAGCGGGCCAGAGACGAACTCTCCAAGATCACAACTACAATATCCGAACGCAAGAACTATCGAAGCTGTTTGCCTAACAGCATATTGAAGGACGGCTTTGGCGCATGGAACATATGAATGAGCATGTGGTGAAAATTCATCCGAGAAAAGGTTTCTCGTCAGTGAATTTTGCCGAGCTGTTTGAATATCGATACCTGCTTTACCTTTTTGTGTGGCGAGATGTGAAGACCCGCTATAAGCAGTCTTATATCGGCCTCATCTGGATTTTGCTGCAGCCGCTTGCAACCATGGTGATCTATTCTGTCTTCTTTGGTTATCTCGCGAGGTTTCCGTCAGAAGGCGTACCGTACCCCGTCTATATTCTTGCAGGCATCACCTGCTGGCAATTTTTCAGTCGCTCGTTGACAAGTGTCAGCACGAGCTTGGCGGACCAGCAAGCTCTCCTAAGCAAGATCTACTTTCCTCGGCTGCTCGCTCCGATCGCGGCCCTGCTCAGTTCGCTTTCCGACCTCGCCGTACTTTTCCTGCTGCTTCTTTGCGTGATGGTGATTTTCGGCGTTCCGCCATCCTTCAACATGGTTGTCGCTTTCGGCTACCTGATCCTGCTGGGTCTTTTAGCGCTTGCGATCGGTCTGATCCTCACTGGGCTCGACGCATTGATCCGCGACGTGCGCCACGGATTGGCGCTCGTTACACAGCTGTGGTATTTTGCATCTCCGATCATCTATCCGATCGAACTCGTTCCAGAGCAATTTAGGTTTTACTATCTTCTCAATCCGACGACGCCATTGGTGCAGGGATTCCGTTGGGCGCTGCTCGGCGGAGGTGTTGCGGCGCCACCGGCGTGGGCAGTCATCACCTCCATCTGTGTCACCATCGTATTAATGCTGATTGGCTTGATGCTGTTCCAACGTCTGGAACGCACGATCGTCGACCACATCTAGGGCCTCCGAAATGTCGCATCCAGTTATCACGGTCGATAACCTGTCTAAATACTATCGGCTGGGCGAAACCGCCTCAAGTGGAGGTGCGCTGTCGTCGCTGACATCGCTTTTCAAGCCTCGTTCGACTGCACAAACAACGAGAGATCTTTGGGCGCTTAAGGACGTCTCTTTCGAAGTCCCTCGAGGACAGGTCACAGGGATTATTGGTCGCAACGGAGCGGGTAAAAGCACTCTGCTGAAAATTCTATCGCGCATAACGGACCCGACCAGTGGCTCGGCCACCATTCATGGCCGCGTCGGCTCGCTACTTGAAGTGGGAACTGGCTTCCACCCTGAACTGACCGGTCGTGAAAATGTCTTCCTCAACGGCTCCATTCTCGGCATGGCACGAAGCGAGATCGAGAGGAAGTTCAATGAAATTGTCGAATTTTCTGAAATCGGCATTTTCATAGACACGCCGGTAAAGCGTTACTCCAGCGGCATGTACACGCGGTTGGCATTTTCGGTTGCGGCTAATCTGGATCCGGAAATCCTGATCATCGACGAGGTCTTATCCGTCGGCGATGCCGCTTTCCAAAAGAAGTGTCTGGTGAAGATCAATCATCTGATGAGGAGTGGCCGGACAGTCCTCTTCGTCAGCCACAATATCGGATCGATCAACGAGCTATGCAACTCGGCTGTCCTTCTTCACAAAGGAAGGATGGTAAAGTCGGGAGGCGTCAGCGAGACGATCGAGGAATACACCAAGCTGATTGCTGAGAGTTCCACGACCCAGAATGAAACCGGCTACCACGGTGACGGCGTCAGCTTGAATCGCATCGCTGTGACGAAATCGGATGGCACGCCGGAAACCGTTTTCGATCTCAACGATGAGATTGTCCTAAACTTCGAATATCAGGTGCATAAACCGCTTGAGACCTTGCAACTATGTATCGTCCTCTCGCGCAATATGATCGAACTGTTCTCCAGTTTCGATACCGACGGCTTGGAAATGCCGTTGATTCGCCGCGACCCCGGCAGATATCGCGCATCTTTTCATATTTCACCGGGTTCGCTGAAGGCAGGCGGCTATTCGGTTGCGACTTATCTCGGCACGATGACAGACCTCTTATTGGAGGTGCCCGCCTCTACACAGTTCACCATCGAGGAGCTATCCGAAAATACTGCTTACCGAGGTTACAGAAGGGAGCGGCTAGGCCATATCGTCGCCCCCGGCCTTTGGGATACAGTTGAGCTCTGATATTGACAGACTAGGTTCCGACGTGAAAATACTTGCAATCATACCGGCACGGGCCGGCTCCAAGGGCATCCCTCGCAAAAACCTTCTGCCTCTGGGCAATAAGCCATTGGTTGCATGGAGCATTCAGCAAGCCCTGGAAGCAACCTCCATCGATCGAGTCGTTGTGTCGACAGATGGCGCCGAGATAGCCGACGTCGCGCGTCGCTATAAAGCGGACGTGCCTTTCCTGCGACCCGAGCACCTTTCCACGGATACATCTTCAACAGAAGATGCGATGATCCACACGGTCGAAACGTTGGCAAAAACGGGCTATAATCCAGATTTTGTCATTCTTCTTCAGCCCACCTGCCCTATCCGCAAGCCAGGGTCTGTCGAACGCTCCATCCGGACTCTCTTCAACACCGGCGGCGACAGTGTCGTATCGGCGCGCGAGATCCATCCCTTCCTTTGGCAAAACCCCACAGACGCCCACGCGCACTACGATTTTCGCAATCGACCACGTCGTCAAGACGTTGCGGAGGAAGACGGGCTCTATGAGGAGAATGGTTCCATATATATAACTCGGACGGAAATCCTCACGCGCGACAAATGTCGCCTGGGTGGAAAGATTGGAATTTATCAGATGTCTGCGATTGAGAGCATCGACATCGATACGATTGACGACCTTACGCTGGCGGAAGCCGCGCTTCGCTCGACAGGTATGCTATGATCATCGACAGGAACATCTCCAAATACGCCGTACTTTCCGACGCCTCGATTACAGAGGCGCTTACCCAGATCTCGAAGAATAAAAGGGGCTTTGTTCTTTGCCTTAGCCCCACAGGTCATCTGGATGGTATACTCACGGACGGAGATTTCCGGCGATGGATATCGGCAACTCCGCGCATCGAGCTCGATCAACCCGTGTTGTCGATCTGCAACCGGTCGGCAGTCAGCGCTCGCGATGACAGCCCGACGGAACTACTTATCGGGCTGTTTAACGGCCAGGTTAAGTTCGTGCCGTTGATCGATGCGCATGCAAAGGTGACGGCGATTGCGTTGGCCCAGACCGACGATGGCTTCGAGATTGCGGGGCGGAAAATTGGTCCTGACCAGCCCAGCTTCATTATTGCTGAGATCGGGGTAAACCATAATGGCAGCGTTGCCGTCGCCAAACAGCTCGTTGACTGCGCAGTAGAGGCTGGCGCCGATTGCGCCAAGTTTCAGCTTCGCGACCTGCAGTCACTCTACCGGAACAATGGAAAATCCGACGATGCAAGCGCCGACCTTGGCGCGCAGTATACGCTCGAAGTGCTCGCCCGATCCAATCTTACGAATGAACAAATGGGCGAGATTCTCGATTACGCCCGCTCGCGCGGCATCGTCCCCCTCTGCACGCCGTGGGATCTGCGTAGCGTTGCCTATCTAGCCGCCTGGGGCGTAGAGGCCTTCAAGATCGCATCGGCCGATCTCACCAACCATCAGTTACTCCGCGCCGTAGCGGCCACTGGTAAGCCGATGATCCTGTCAACAGGCATGTCACGCGAAGCCGAAATCTTGGAAAGCGTTGGTGAATTGCGTCGAGCAGGCGCGCAATTTGCGCTGCTCCATTGCAATTCGACTTATCCGGCGCCTTTCAAAGACGTGCATCTCAGATACATGGATCGGTTGGCAAAGCTTTCGGGCGCCATCGTGGGCTACTCAGGACATGAGCGAGGTTATTCGGTCCCGATCGCCGCGATCGCTCGCGGTGCCTCTATCATTGAAAAGCATATTACATTGGACCGGAACATGGTCGGAAACGACCATAAAGTGAGCCTCGAACCCGGCGAATTCAAGGATATGGTGACGGCAATTCGCGAGATAGAAGCTGCTCTCGGAACATCCGCTGTTCGGGAACCTTCTGTCGGCGAAATGATGAACCGCGAAGTGCTCGCCAAGAGCCTTGTTGCCTCCTGTGACATAGCCGAAGGAACAAAGATCGATGCTTCGATGGTGTCGATTACAAGCCCTGGGAAAGGGCTGCAGCCCAATCGCATAAACGAGCTTGTCGGCCGTGTTTCGAACCGCAAGATCGATGCGGGTGACTTCTTCTATCCGACGGATTTGCAGGATGCGATTGTCAGACCGAGGGCTTTCTCGTTCAAGCGCCCTTGGGGTATCCCTGTTCGTTACCATGACTGGCGGCAACTTCATCAGGGACTGCCGATGGATTTCATCGAATTCCATCTTTCGTACAAGGATATCGAAGCCGATCTCGATCGTTTTTTTGACACCGAAGTCCAGACCGGACTCGTGGTCCATAGCCCGGACCTCTTTGCGAATGATCACATTCTGAATCTGGCGGCCGATGACGAGGAATATCGAGAAATCTCGATCGGCCACCTGCAATCAGCCATCGATGCTGCGCGAAGCCTGAGACGCTGGTTCCCCAATGCAGGAAAGATACCGCTTGTGGTGAGCCTCGGCGGCATGTCCCGCGATGAAGCTGTTCCCAAGGATCGTATTCCGGAGCTCTATCAACGGGTCGCGGACTCCCTTCTACGCGTCGACAGCACAGGCGTGGAGATCATGCCGCAAACATTGCCACCATTTCCGTGGTATCTCGGTGGACAGTTGCATTGCAATCTGTTCGTCGATCCCGAAGATACGCTGGAATTCGCGAAAAGCACCGGGCTCAGAATTTGCTTCGATGTTTCGCATTCCAAACTCGCCGCCAACCACCGGGGACGCTCTTTTGACGAATATATCGAGCTGTTGGCGCCTGTAACCGGCCATTTGCACATCGTCGACGCCGCCGGCGTAGATAGTGAAGGCCTGCAGATCGGCGAAGGGGAGATTGACTTTGTCCGGCTAGGCGCGCGCTTGGCCGAACTTAGCCCCGGTATTTCCTTTATTCCGGAGATCTGGCAAGGGCACAAGAATGCCGGTGAGGGATTCTGGATTGCGCTCGATCGGCTGGAAGGAATTCTGTGATCGGAGAACACTGACCATGGCGATCCGTGCACTTGTAACGGGCGTGACCGGTCAGGACGGTTCCTATCTTGCTGAACTGCTTCTGCAGAAGGGATATGAAGTGCACGGTATTGTCAGGCCCGAGCGCCTGGCACATCAAACGCTGATGCCTGAATATCTTCAATTGCTTCTTTCGAAGATCGTCGTTCACGGTGCTGACCTGCGCGACATTACAGGGATTGCCGGTATTTGCCGATCAGTTGCACCAGATGAAACTTATCATCTTGGCGGTCCCAGTCGCGTCGATAGTAACGTCACAGGCAGCTCTGATGTCTATCATGCGATCTTCGGCAGCACCAAAGCCCTCCTCGACGCAGTGAGCGATCGTCCCGGCAACCGCTTCTTTCTTGCCAGCACGTCCGAGATCTTCGGCAATCCCGTGCAGACGCCACAAACTGAACTGAGCGCTCGCAATCCACGCTCTCTCTACGGATTTGCGAAACTCGCAGCAACCGATCTTGTCGCGCGGTACCGTACGACAACTGGCGGCTTCGCCTGCACAGGAATCTTGTTCAATCACGAATCAACCCGCCGGGAACCGTTTTTTCTCTCGCGCAAGGTTACCCGCGGCTTGGCAAGAGTGGCGCTAGGTCGGCAACAACACGTAAGTCTGGGAAATCTCGACGCCCTGCGAGACTGGGGGTATGCTCCAGACTATGTCGAGGCAATGTGGGGCGTTTTGCAGCATAGCACGGCGGCAGATTATGTTGTCGCCACGGGCAAAATCAGAAGCGTCCGGCAGTTGGTCGAGACCGCCTGCTCCGTTCTCAATCTTGATCCCGCAGACTGTATCGAACAGGATCCGCGATTTTTCCGGCCGCTGGAGCCTATACCACTCTGCGGGGACCCACACTTTATCGAGCGCGAAATCGGATGGCGCGCCCGAAAATCCTTTGAAGAACTGATCCGTGAAATGGTCTTGCACGATCTTGACGCAGAGAAAAAACGTGGGGAATAAACCTGCGCGTAACGGAGTTGTCGATCCTAAGGCCTACCGCTTTCAATCTGCTCTAATTGAAGCGATCGAAGCACATGTTTCGGCTCTCAGGCATACTGGATTTCGCGCCCTACGCTATCGAGGGGCCGATTTCGGCCGTGTCATTGCGATCGAACTCTATTTCCGGCTGATCAACGACGCCGATCTACGGAACGCTTTTGATCGGCACGTCGCCGGCGAGACATTGCCCGATCACCCAGACGCCATTCCTATTTCGACCGTTGCGAATTGGGTGTTCCAGCACATGTCCGGTCGCTATCGAAACCCGTTGACAACGCTGGATGGCTGGAAAGCTTTTGTTCGGGAGCGCCTTCAAGACCTGCGCGCTTGTAGGCGGGCGCGGAACAGGCAACCAAACGGACGCGTTCGACGCGAAAAGAAAAGTCCCGTTGTGGCACTTGCCCTGTCGCGACGATTCTACTTGTATCTTTTACCCATCATGCAGCGGACCGGCAGTGATCCCATATGGCTAGTTCCGGACAACCAGCCATGGGTAGATGATCTCGTTGCACAAGGCAGCCGCGTCGAGCGCTTCCCCACCGGCCCTGGCGTGGAAGCGCAGTCACCGATCATTGGCCCGTTGGCGAACTGGGATGCGAGCCTTCGAAGATACGATCACTTCGTCGAGGCTCTTCGCGAGCTGTCGCCGGCGACGGTTGTTGTCGCTGAGGGTAACAATCCCGACGACGAAATTTTGGCGCGTGCGGCGCAATCCGTTGGCGTGCCCAGTATCGGCATTCAGCAGGGTTGGTCACCCGTCATTCATAATGGTTTTCGTCGCATGCAATTCGACATGTTTTGCGTTTGGGGCGAGGAATTTGCCCGCATGCTGCGCCCCCTCAATCGGAGGCAACCATTTGCGGTCACCGGAAGCCATATGATCGCACCTCTGGAAAGAAAGACGGACCCAACCGCGCGCGGGATTTCCATTTTCCTTCAAAAGGATTCCCTGCTAATCACGAAGTCTGCCTGGATCGGAATGCTCGACTTCGTCCGCTGGTGTGCAGCCACTTGGCCCGATCGTGAAATTCTCGTCCGAGAACATCCCGCCGGCCCGCTCAACGCCGAGGAATTGGCAGCGATCGGCAGCTTTGAGAACATCGTGTTCTGCCCCGCCCGCGATATGCCGCTGCAGGAAGTGCTTGATCGGTCCGAGCTCGCGGTCGCATTCTTCTCAACAACGTTGATCGAAGCCTTAGGACGCCATGTGGTACCACTTATCGTCAATATCACGGGCGCACCCCGCTACTCCCCCGATCTGGAGGCCATGGGTGTCGCAGTAGAAGTTCATGATTTTGATCAAGCGAAGGTCGCCGTCAAAAATCTTCTTGATGGGGATATTTCTCGCATGCAACACCGCATTCCAGCGATTATAAACCGCTTTTTTGCTGCCAAGAGAGACGCGGCACTGGACAATATCGCTCGGCTGATTAAGAAGTCCGGCTAGTCGGTGGTAAATCTGCGGTGGTATTGCGTGTAAGTTGGAGGGCCTAACCAGTGCCAGAACCGGAAAAGAACGATGTTACCGTTTCGAGAATGGTGCCGGTCACGTCGTTTATAGCCCTGCCCTACCGGCATCACAATTGGGAAACGCCTGTCGAGCGTATTGAATCCCGTTCGACTGCACCGGCCCAGACGACAGGAGCACTGGAACTACCTCAGTGGGTATTTCGTGTCGCCCGTCTCATTCTAGGCCCCCGTCTATATAACATGCTCAGGCGTCTCGCCAGGCGCCAAGAGAGGTAATTAATGTCTGTCGTCAAGGAAAGCTGGTCTTCATTCGATTCCAACATTGCAAAGATATACCTCGACGGATTCGGCCATCCTTCGGAACGCTCCAAACACCTCATGGCCAGCGTGCTAATCGAGATCTTTGGCGGTTCTGAATTCCATCTCGCCGATTTCGGGTGCGGCAACGGTCATCTTTATCGCTTCTTTCGAGAGCGCGGACTACAGTTGCGTTACACGGGCTATGATTTTTCGACATCGCTGCTTCAGGCTGCGCGCGAACGCTATGCTGATGACGATAAAGCTGTGTTTCTCGAACGCGACATTCAGAATCCGGCAGCGGAACTTGGCAGTGCTGATATCGTCCTGTATTCACACGTCCTCGAAACCTTGGAGGCGCCAGGCGCCTCCCTCGAAGCTGCTAAACGAATGGCACCCCGGATCATGATCCGCTTTTTCCAGCCTCCGGCCGAACGCTTTGATCTCGTCGAACTACGGATGCTGGATGTCGGAAATGGTGAACCACAAGTGCCTTATCTGCGTCGCTCGTTTTCCCTCGACCACTACAACCTTCTCCTGAACAAGGTTGGATGCACATCGGTGGATGTGCATCAGGTGGAAGGTGACGTCGATCAGGTTCACGTCCTGAATTTCTGAGGTCTTCTTAATTTATATGGCTTGTTTTCTAAAGGCACCTGAAGGGGATAAAAAGGGTTGCGTCGTATTTACAACGCCAGAACGCGACAATGTCATCCGCAATTCTCCGGGTGTGCGCGCCGCTCTGGAACGTCTGAAGAAGCGCTATCTCATAGGCTTGCATCATAACTGGCACGACTATTCATTCCGTTATGACTCCCTCTTTGATTTCAGCATGGCTGGCGATGGCGATCTGATAGAGGTCGACAATGCGCCATTCGAACGTATTCCGCTTGATGCGTGCAACTTTTCACCGAATTTTTTTCTGCAGCCACGCGCAGCTGAATCGTTTTGGGATATTTTATACGTTGCACGCGCTGTTGCCTTTAAAGGTATCCCTGAACTACTTTCTACGGTCCGCGCGCTTTACGATACAGGACACATGTATCGTGTTCTTTTTATATGCCCCACGCAGAAGAAAACCGAGCTACCGGGAATAGCCGACCTTCGCGAACATTTCGAAGCAATGTTCACACCGAAGGAGCGTCAGTTTTTCACGTTATTGACCTTAGATTGGGATTATCCATTCCCGCTGGATCTCGAGACTCTATCGTTCTTCTACAGAAATAGCCGTATTTTTCTTCATCCGGCTCCGGAAGAGCGCCGTTGCAGGACTGCAGCCTATGCGTGGGCCGGCGGCATGCCCGTTGTGGCGAACGAGCACGTCGCCAGCATTCTGCCCGCCAGCTTCCATAAGCCACCCTATTTATTCAAGTATGAAAATCCGTCAGACATACCAGCGGCTGTGATTAACGCTCTGCAATATACCGAAACAAATGAGACCGATTGGTCTGTGGTATCAGATCAATTTTCTAGTATAAAATCCGCTGCGAGGATCGATGCGATGTTGGGCGAGATTGCCACAGCCTCGGACCGAGGGCTCATGTCGCCGCACCCGATCATGCCAATAGGCCTCGATATTCGACTCGGGCGTCACCACCGGTTAGCGGTGGGCGGCAATCGCATAGGATACTCAATTGAGGAATTTTGTGATGTTTTGATGAAGTGCGGCGACGACGATCTCCTTAGATGTCTGAATGAAGCTGATCCTGAGATCGCCCTCGGCCGATATGTCCAAGACCCACCCGGGGTAACGGAGGACGTTATATCGGGGGGCAAGAGAGGTCACACTTCACCGTTGCCAGAGACTGTTTCATCAACGCGGCGGACGGCTTCTCCCGAAGATGGAGCGGCCGCAGCGGCGCAGCAGCATCGAGTGGGGTGGGCACTCTGGGCAGCATCTCGACGATGGCTAGGAGCCAGAAGGAAACGCTGATGGGTATGCTGATTTACGATGCACTGGTCTTGGGCAGGATTGCACAAGAGATCGCAGAAAGGAAAAGCTGCCTTACACTCGGGGTTCCAACGCTAAATTTTAAGGATGAGCATTTTCTTCATCATTGGACCACGCATCCAAATTTGGCAAATGCGAACATCGGCCGGCAGCCGTTTGATACCTCAGCCGGCTTTTTCCAGAATCTGGGTTTTGAGAATACATCAGCCCTGGACATTTCCGATTACGAAGGGGCCGATATCGTTGCGGATTTGAACGATCCTGATTTGCCTCAGAAGATCGGCAGACAATTCGATGTAATCTATGACAGCGGTACGTTGGAACATATATTCGACGCACCAGCAGCAATGAGGTCAATTGCACAGCTTGTGAGGGTCGGAGGTGTTGTTGTCCATGCGACCCCGAGCAACGGTTTTCTTGACCATGGATTCTGGCAAATCAGCCCTGACCTCTATCGGACTTTTTATAAAAAAGCTGGGTTCGAGGTTCTGACTTCATCGCTGTTCGTATTTGCGGATACCCCATACGCAATGCCCGCAGAGCAAAATCTTTATCGAACCCATGGTCGAAAATACATAACAAGAATGGCGCCAGAGGCGATTCTCGTTTTTGCAGCCCGCAAAACCCATGATGGCGATCTCGGACCGATATCGCTGCAGGAATACTACTCGCATATCCACGCAGATGCGTCGGCGGAGACAACAGCGCGCTTCTTTCTGAAATTCGGCGAAATTCCCGATCCGGATCAGATCCCCGCGCAGTCCGCCGGGCTTAGTGCGCGTGGTGTCCTTTCAGCACTTCTTTCCCGTCTTGGAGTACGAGACCGATGACTCTTATCGACCTCCTGCGGGCGGTTCGTTTGCTTCGGCAGCGGAAATCCGATTCAGAAGCAGCAATGGCGATCGAGCTAGCTGGCGGCAGGCTCATTTACGACAGGCATGTAAAGCTGGGCTCTTTCGAAAAACGGGAAGTTGCCGTCAATACCGGAATTAATAAAGAGATCGACGCACGCCGGATTATTTTCGACACGCAGACTCCGAGTGGCCTCTTCTTCGAGATCGGAAGTGGCAGCGGCGATCTGACTTATTTGCTTGGCATACAAGGCAACTTCAAGTTCGATGAACGGGAGCGCGAAAAAAACCGGGCACGGTTCGAACAGAAATTTCAATATCGAGGGAATGATCTTGAGGGCGATGTGGAGCGTAATATCCTCGGGGGTGATATCTGCTCGCCGAGCTTCCTTCAGAGTTCAGGTTGCAAGCCCGAATCTGCGTCCGTAGTGTATTCCAACAATGTCTTCGAGCATCTGCGCCAACCTTGGATTGCTGCGGAAAATGCTTATCGCATTCTCAAACCTGGTGGCGTTTGCATCACGGTTGTCCCATTCTCCCAACGCTATCATGAGTCGCCAGGTGATTATTTTCGATATACGCATACCGGCTTGGCGTCTCTGTTTGAGAACGTAGGTCCGGTCGAAGAGATATTGAGTGGCTATGACATTCTCGGCCGTCGAAATAATTGGCAAGGCGGCGGCAAGGCCAACGACTTGGTGCCGGTGGATGCGTTTGGCGCTTGGCGCGAAACGTGGTTTACGTTTTACGCTTTCAGAAAACCTCTAGTACAGCCGTAGGGTGCAATGATGTTGAGCATTAAGAACGGGATTGACGCCAGGAACTATTGGAGATCGATCTTAAGGTCGCAGCAAGAGCACGCCCTGCCCGTTAAAGCAGAGGAACTCTCGGCGTATCTGATGTCCGTGCGTTCGGATTCTGCGGACATCGTGAAGCGTATCGCTTCCGACGGAGTTGCAGTTATCGAGAACTATTGGTCAGCTGAGCAATGCGGCAAGGCGCTTACCGAAATGGACAGCGCGATCGACACTTATCCCGATTGCGTGAGGAAGTTTTCCGGTGGCGCAGACATGCGGATGTTCGGCGTCGAAATGGTCAGCGAAACAGCGCGGCTTTTTCACGAGGATAAATACCTTCGATCAATGGGGGAACTTATTGGCGGCTGTGGCCTCTATAATTTTGCGACGCTCGGTGCGCGAATTGATGCGACCGACACCAACCGTGGCTCGGGCGACGGCTGGCATCGCGACGCCTTCGGCTTCCAGTTCAAGGCGATTATCTATCTCTGCGACGTAACACCAGAAAACGGGCCGTTTGAATATATTCCTCGCAGCCACAAGGAATGGCGGGTTGCGATCGATTCGGCGCTCGGCCGCCTGCCAGTTCCACCGGAAAGCCGGATCGAGGATGCCCGAGTCCAAAAGATGATTGCCTCCGGCGCGGCTTCGTCCAAGACATTTATCGGCAAGGCAGGAACACTTGTGCTAGCGAATACGACCGGTGTTCACCGAGGCACTCCGTTGCTCCACGGCCGCCGCTATGCCTTGACCAACTATTACTATCACCATTTCCAGATCGGCGAGACGATGCTGCAGAAATTTGCACCGATGATGCCTGGTACGGCCGAGCGCATCGCCGACATGATCGCGAGTTAAAAGTGGGAACCTTGCTCTTCAGGGGGCGAGGCTGAGTTCTTATGAGACAGGCGCCGCATATGACTTCGATCCAGAAGCTGAAGAGTAATTTTTCGTTGGTCCAAGATCTGATCGACACCGAGGCAAAGAAATCGGCTGCAACCGTTTGGGGGCGAACATCTGAATTCTGGGAAGGCATCTTCAGTGAGCGATCCAATTTTCCTTCAATGGTTGATTTCCTCGCATTTCGACGAGGAGATTTTGGCTATGGCATGGCCGACGAACGGCAAGGCGAACTTGCCCGGGAAGAGGAGCATGCGCGTCGAACCAGCGAAATATTTCGCCAGACGGTCGATCCTCGCCGGATTGGTGAATTGGACGAATCCTCGCTGGGTGCTCCCTTCGTCTTCGAGAATTTCGGCGCTTTGCGCAGCGCGGCTTTCTGGACGAACGCAACAACAGCCATACGCATAAGGGACCTCGTACAGCGTCATCATGCCAGCCCGGCAAACACCCTGAGCGTGCTGGAAATTGGTGCGGGTTGGGGTTGTGTGTCCGATCTGTTGCATCAACTGCTGGAGATCGGCAGCTACACGATCATCGACCTTCCAGAAAATTTGTTTCTGTCAACCAATTACGTAGCAGCGACACGAGACGTTCGCCTTGTCCCCCTCAGAATTACTGGACCAAAGATCCAAAGCATAGCGCCGGGTTCTCTTGCTTTTGGACTTCCGGGTTGCTTGCCTGTTATTGACCATAAATATGATGTCATCATCAATAGCTTCAGCCTGCAGGAGATGGATCTTGCAACTGTAAAAGGTTATTTTTCCTGGATAGCCGACATATTGGCGCCAGGTGGCATATTCTTATCATTTAACTCTCATGGCAAGGCAGGCGTATTGAAGCCGTCAGACTATCCTCTGTCCGGTTTTCGCATCCGCGAGTTGGGCATGTTTCGGGTCTATCCCTCCGGACTATTGAATACGATCCCCTATGAAATGGTTCTCTCAGCGGCTCCTGACGATGCCGGGTGTGACGAAAACACACTGGATGTTCTTGGGTGCCTCATGCAATTCGGGCTCGGAGATGATCTGAAGGATATTTGCGCAAGCTTCGTTGCAGGCGACATCGACAAAGATACGCAATCGGCGTTGAACGACCTTGGCGGATTTTTCTCATCCTCCCGCTCCGATCGAGCAAAGGCTCTTACTAAGCGGGCGGAGCAGATGCTCCCAGCCATCACATCCTATCTGCGTGCCATGGATGCTTTTGCCGCGGGTGAAATGGCGGCAGCAAAGATCGCATTCTCCGAAGCTCTCCGGCTTCGGCTAAGCGGGTTTGCAAAATTGCGGGCATGCGCGCACATGGCGATCATCGATCGTCGCAAGGAACTCGCCCTGTGGGACGAGGATTTCCATGCGCTCTTCGCTTATCCGGAGCTGAAACGCATTCTTGAAGCCTCTGACGGCGGCCCATTCAAGCTGCAGTTTGAAAAAATCGTGTCGGTGAATCTTAGATCATGAACGCGCTGAACAAATCACCGTTGCGGGGAGCTGCTGCGGCATTGTTAAGAGATATCGCCACGCGGTTGCGCAAAGGAGTCACCGTTCCGCTGACCGGCGTCAATATTTCCGTAAATGTGGCACGCCTTCAGAGCGGTGGCATTGTTTCCCAAGCCGCAATAACGACCGAAGCCTGCGATAAACAGAAAACGCTCGACGATGTGGCTTTAAGGATATTGCGAGGGCATATACGCGCTGTGCTGGAAAAATGCCCCGAGCTGAAGCGCTTCTATCATCCTCTGCTTGAAAGTAATCTCGAAAAGACAAATGCGTTTCTGGATTTTTTGAACGATACGCTTGTTGTATTCGAGAATAATGCCCGTGGCGTCCACGTTCGCCGGCAATTGGCGAAACTGCGCGAAAAGATCGGGGAGGACGATGTAGCGCAGATCGTCAATCAGCAGATTGCCATCAGCGATCTCGACGATGGTGTTATCGAACGTGCTTTGATCCTCATTGACGACCGACAATACGGCGAAAAAGTCGCAAGTGATGTCCAGGCGTTCGATGATAGCTACGAGGCGTCTCCACCGTTCTTGGCATTTACCAGAAGCAATCTAAACTTCCAGGGAGACGTCCGAGGCAATAGCCTCGTTTGGTTTTTAAGACAAAATCCAGGCATTATTGCTGGAAAGCGGATACTGCACATCGCACCCGAGGATGTAGTTTCACATTATATTCTGGAGCATCAACAAGAGCTGAATTGCACCTATGAGACGCTCGACGGCTTCAGTAGCACTGTAGATTATGCGCAGGATATTACGAACCTCCAGTTTTCGACCGGTATGTTCGATTTGATTATCTGTCATCGGGTTCTGGAACACGTAGTTGACGATCTGAGCGCCATGGCGTCGATGTTCAGAATATTGTCGCCAGGTGGAGTGCTCGATATATCCGTCCCACAAAGTATGAATCTCGCTACGACGAATGAATGGATCGCGCAGGATTCTACGCATCACGATCACGTTCGCCAATATGGGCGCGATTTTGCTTTCCGATTGTGTTCGGTCGGATTCGAAGTTTCGGTTGAGCGAGGTCTATTGGAACGGGATCTAACGGATCACCGCTCGGATGGCACCTATCCGATGCGCCACTATATTTGCAGGAAGCCGATAGATAGCGTGGATACCGCGAAAGGCGGAGCGTTCGCTTTGTGACAGCCTTCCCTATCTATCTCGTCAATCCTATTTCCGGTCACGGCCATTTGGATGCCTATGCTCGTCTTTATGCACGGGCTCTCGCCGAACTTGGCCATCAGGTTATTCTGCTTGCTCCTTCGGACGGTGGAACAACCGCCTATCTCAAGCGCAACACTCCCACCGCGCTCAAAAATTTTCGGTTCTTTTCATTCGATGCACTTGATGATGAGTTGCGCTCACGTAGCAACAATCCACGCGCCAACCTTTCCACAATTGCACGTGCGCGCCTGGTGTTGGCAGAGGAAGGTTTGTCAGGCATTCATGGCAGGCTTCGCCTGTATTTATCACGCATTATCATGCGACTATCCCCCGCTGTGGGGACATTTCTTGGTTTGAACCGGAGCAACCCCCGTATCTCTTTTGCGCCGTTTCCCGGCAGGATCGATCTTGCTCGTGAGTGGAGCAATCTTCCCGAGGGGCTGATCTTTTTTCTCTATTTGGACATGATGGCGGAAGATCAGCAAAGCCTTGAAACATTGCATGGCGATATTTCGCCTTGGGGTGGAATCCTGTTCCATCCAAGAAATAGCGAGAGCCTGCGAAGCAAGGGGCCCGAACAATATCTCCTGACGCCGATGGCACGCGGAGCGCTTTTTCTCGTCCCCGAAGCGGCGGAGGACTATCGCTCTGCTTGCGATAACCTATCTGTCACGGTCGTTCCTGATGTCGCTGATCTCGAGCCCGCCGAACAACCGGCCGCCATCGCCCGTAGCATCCGCGCGAGGGCAGCTGGCAGAACGGTCGTTCTGCAGGTCGGAACGCTCACACCGCACAAGGGCATTCTCGATCTCCTGGAAGTCGTTCCCAGAGCCGATTCTGAACGCTTCTTCTTCGCTTTCGTCGGCAAGGTCTACGAGGAGGCATTCGGCGACGACGCCGGCCGGGTCAGGGATTTCTTTTCCAATCCTCCTGAAAACGTTCTCGTGTACAATGGCTTCATCGATGATGAACGCGACTACAATTCGATCGTCGCCTCAGCCGACGTCGCCTTTGCCGTGTATCGGAATTTTCCAAGCTCCAGCAATATCCTGACAAAGGCCGCCGAATTCAATATCCCCCTTCTCGTCAGTGATCGTTACATGATGGGGCAACTGATCCGTGAATACGACATTGGCATCGCTGTGCCCGAGGGCAACTCGGACCGCATTCTGACCGGTCTAACAACGGCTGCGGAACGCGAATGGCCCAGTGAGAATTTTCAAGCCTATGTTCGCGAGCGATCGATCGAACGGTTGAAAATGGTGCTCGGAGAGGCAATAAGAACTTGGCACATGCGGTAAATGCCATTAGGTAGCGCCGACTTGGATATCGGAAAGCAGAGCAGAATGAAGACTGTAATTGTTACTGGCGGCTGTGGATTTATCGGTTCCCACTTCATCGAGGTTCTTCTTGAGAAGGGATATCGCGTCGTCAATGTCGACGCTTTGACCTATGCCGGTGACCCCATCAATACGCGGAGCTTCGCCGACAAGGACAACTATGCCTTTCTGCACGCCGACATTGGCGACAGCGCTCTGATTGCGGATGCTCTATATAAGTTTCGTCCGCATATGGTTTTCAATCTGGCGGCGGAAAGCCACGTGGACCGCTCGATCGACAACGCGACACCTTTCCTTACAACAAACGTCATTGCAGTCCACAGCCTCCTCGATACCTGCCTTGTTTACTGGCGCAAGCTAAGCGAGATCGAAAAGGCCGAGTTTCTCTTCGTCCAGATGTCGACCGACGAAGTCTATGGCTCCATCAGCGAAGGCGTCTTCACCGAAGAAAGCAATTATGCTCCCAATTCGCCCTATGCAGCATCGAAGGCCGCCGGCGATCACCTTACACGGAGCTACCGGGTAACCTATGGCTTGCCTACGGCGATCGTGCATGCCTCCAATACCTATGGTCCGCGTCAGTTTCCAGAAAAGCTCATACCGCATATGATTGCTTCGGCATTGGCCGGTAAACAGCTTCCGGTTTACGGAGCCGGCGACCAGGTTCGCGACTGGATGTATGTAGGCGACGTTGCGCGAGGGCTCGAGTATGTGGTCGCGGAAGGCAAAACTGGAGGCGTATACAATTTCGCCGGCGGACAGGAACGTCGCAACATCGATACCGTCAAATCAATCTGTGCGATCCTCGATACGCTTGTTCCAAAGCAAGAATCCTACGCCGGATCCATCAGCCACGTTACGGACCGGCCGGGCCACGACGCGCGTTACGCCATGAGCAGTGAGAATGTCGGGCGTCTATTTGGGTGGAAGCCCGAGACCGCCTTCGAAGATGGTCTTGCAAAGACAGTCAGTTGGTATCTCGAAAATGGCAGCTGGATGGATTATATCCGCAACCGAGGATATTCCATACAGCGCATCGGGGGCGCCGATACATGAGACGCGGCATTGTTTTGGCAGGCGGCAGCGGAACCCGACTTGCACCTTTGACGACGGCGGTGAGCAAACAATTGCTGCCGATCTACGACAAACCGATGATATATTATTCGCTTTCGGCGCTGCTGTTGAGCGATATCCGAGAGATTTTAATAATCTCGACCCCGCGCGACCTTCCGCTGTTCCAGCATCTTCTTGGAGACGGCGCACGCTTTGGAATCAGTTTGCACTATGCGGTCCAGGAAAATCCAAACGGCCTAGCGGAAGCCTTCATCATCGGAGAGAAGTTTCTGGATGGCTTGCCCAGCGCACTGGTTCTCGGCGATAATGTTTTCTACGGCGAAGGGTTTTCGGATCATCTGATGACCGCGAGCAGCCGGACGCGAGGGGCGACGGTCTTCAGCTATCCTGTTCAGAACCCGAGAGATTTTGGCGTCGTTTCCTTCGGCGCCGATGGGCGGGCTTTGGCAATCGAGGAAAAGCCGGAAAAGCCGAAGTCTAACGCCGCCGTAGTCGGCCTTTACTTTTATGATGAACGTGTCGTGCAGTTTGCGCATGAACTTACGCCTTCGGCACGTGGAGAGCTTGAGATAACCGACATCAACAAGCGCTATCTCGAAATTGGCGACCTTTATGTCGAGCAGCTTGGCCGCGGATTCGCCTGGCTCGATACCGGTACCTTCACATCGATGCTTGACGCGACCAACTTTGTCGCGACACTGCAGCGCCGCCAGGGTTTGCGCATCGCCTGTCTTGAAGAAATCGCATTCCGAAAGGGCTGGATTTCTGAAACCGACCTGCTCTCTCATGCCGAACGCTACAAGAACAGCGAGTACGGCAAATATGTACTGGAACTTCCTAATTTCGTTTGAGAGAGACTGAGTGTCCGAGCAATGACCGTTCATTTCTGCACGCTGTTCGACATGCGCTACGCGACACGCGGGCTGGCCATGCTTGAAAGCCTTCATGCCAGCTTCAAGGGCCACATGACGGTCACCATTCTCGCGATGGACGATCGAGTGCCGGCGTTGATCCAAACAATGGGCCGTGCAGAATGGAAGGTCCTAACTGTTGATATGATGGGCGATGCTGAGCTGATCACAACTCGCAATACCCGTCCGCATCGGGAGTTCTGCTGGACGTGCGCTCCAGCATTTTCAGCGCATATAGTCAATCAAAGCAAAGACGGTGACCTCGTCGTCTATGTCGATGCCGATTTGTTCTTTTTCGGGTCTCCACAGGTCCTTCTGGATGAACTTGCCGATGACGGCACAATTCTCATTCACGAGCATCGCTATTCAGCTGACCGTTTGCACTACGAACCTTCTTCCGGTCGTTTCAACGTCGGCTTCGTCGCGTTCCGTGTCGGTGATGAAGCGCGAAGCTGCGTGAGCCGCTGGCGCCAGCAGGTTCTCGACAAGTGTGTTCTCGATCCGGAAAACGGCTACTGCGGTGACCAGGGATATCTGAACGAATGGCCATCGCTCTATCCGGGATTACGCATTCTCAAGAATCTCGGCGGGGGAGTTGCGCCGTGGAATCTCGTAACCTACACGGTTGGCGGGGATGCAGCGCAGCCGGTAGTCGATGACGCTCCCGTCGTGTTTTTCCACTATCATGCGTTTCGGACGGTATCCGTAGCAGGGCTCGCACATATCGCAGCCATTCCCGCATGGGGATATGATTTTTCAAAATCAGCGAAGCGTCTTCTCTTTGCCAATTATGCAAGCCGGATTCGGAAGATCAGTTACCAAGCCAGAAAGGCCGGGTTCATGACTGCGGCGGATACAAGTCATCCGCTAAGGGATGCCATCCGCTCCTGGCTAGGTGGTAATCTTATTTTAGCGATCTAGACGCAGTCGACCCGAACCGGGGTTCCCGGGGTGGCCTGACGCGAAAATATGAGGGGTGAGATGGCAAACGCAAGACAGGTGATCGTTCGATTACTACCGCCAATTCTCGCCGATCTTCTGCGCGCCGCAAAGCATCGTGTCGGACATGCCAACTCTTTCAAAGAAGCTTTGGGAAATGCCGTCTCCGGGGAAAGGCCTGAATGGGAAGCCGTCCCCGCCGATCGGTGGACCGCAAGCAATGGTTGGCTTCATCCTTCGATTGTGGCAACGCAGATCGAGAAGTGGCGAGAGTTCTCGCGATCTATCCAAAGTCCGGAACCCTTCGGCAAGTCTCACGAGGCCAATCCCGAAGCCGCTATCAATATCAGTGCCCATAACATTACCATGACGTTCGGCTATGCTGTCGGTAGGGTCGTCGTTGAAAAACAAAGCGGCGATGCAACGCGACTTCTCGACTGGGGCGGCGGGATCGGCCACTATGCCTCACTTGCACGCGAGCTGTTTCCCGGTGTTCATTTTGACTATGTAATCCGAGAACTCGAGACTTTGGCAGAGGCAGGTCGGCCACTTTTGCCGCAGGTTCGCTTTCTTTGCGATGATGACCAGGCGCTGTCGCAATCTTATGATTTGATCTTTGCCAGCAGCTCGCTGCAGTACAGCCGAGATATTTATGGCCTTCTGTCGAAGATGGCAGAAAGCGGCAGCCGGTGGATAATGGTCTGTCGTATGCCGTTCATCGATCATGCGGACGATTTCGTCGTGCTGCAGCGTCCGCATCGCTATGGCTATAATACCGAATACACAGGCTGGTTTCTCAATCGCTTCAAATTTATCGACTTTATGAAAGCGAAAGGCTATCGGCTTGATCGGGAATTTCTGAACGACGAACGCCCCTTTGTGCCAAATGCAGTAGAACAGTGCACTTACAGGGGCTATCTGTTTGAAAAGATACGCTGACGTCAGCGTTGGTCTTACGAGGATGGCCAGCCAGTTTGTCGGCAGGAACTGAACGTTTTTGAAGGGAGATTTCTTCTCGTGGACGCAGTGACGGAAAGCACAGTCGGCCTTGCCGATCCGAGACGCGATCTTGCTCGATTTGAAGACCAGTTGGTTGAGGCCGCAAGACGTGTCATTGCCAGCGGCTTCTACATCAATGGAACCGAGGTACGCTTTTTCGAAGAAACGATGGGACGGGCTCTCGGTCTCGAATCGCCGGTCGTCGGTGTCGGCAGCGGAACGGATGCGCTGATCATGGCGTTGCTTGCAGCCGGCATTGGTTCTGGCGACGAAGTCATCGTCCCCTCGCATACGGCAGGTCCCAGCGTCGCCGCCATTCGTGCAGTTCTTGCCACTCCAGTGTTCGTCGACGTCGAGGCAGATACTGCCTGTGTCGATCCCGATTGCGTAGCGCAGGCTGTATCGCCGAGGACCAAAGCTATTCTGGCCGTTCACCTTTACGGCCATCCCGCGGATATGGATCGGCTAAAGCCAATAGCGAAACGTCACGACCTCGTCCTTATCGAAGATTGTGCGCAGGCGCAGGGTGCGCTACTCCATGATCGACCCGTGGGCTCGATTGGGGACCTCGGCTGCTTCTCTTTTTACCCGACGAAGAATCTCGGCGCCATTGGCGATGGCGGCGCGGTCAGCGGCAGCAAAGAACGGCTGAAAATCGTTCGCAAGCTCAGAACCTATGGCTGGAGCGAGCCTCAATATTCTGATCTCGCGCTCGGGCGCTGTTCCCGCCTTGACGAAATTCAGGCCGCCTTCCTCAACGTGAAGTTTTCGACGTTGGACACAGACGTCAAGAGCAGGCGGCGCATCGCTGAAATATATAAGAATCGGCTTTCTGATCTGCCGATCGAGCTACCTGTAGAACGGCCTGGGGCCTATCACGCCTACCATCTCTTCGTCGTCAAGACGGCTTCCCGTGATCCGCTTCGTGAATATCTTTCTAGGGCTGGCATCATGACAGGGCTTCACTATCCATTCCCTGTGCATGTCCAGCCGGGCCTTTCCCAAGGTGCACGCACTGCGGGCTCGCTCGTCGTAACGCTTGATCTTCAAGCAAAAATCCTGAGCCTGCCGCTCTTCGTCACCATGACAGATGCAGAGATCGAAAGGGTTGTCACAAGCGTGCAAGATTTCTTCCGTGGCAGGCATTGAGATGGCCGGCACAGCTCTCGATAAGATTACACGTGGAAAGGTCAGCCTATTCAAAGATGCCCGCGGAGCACTTGGGGTGGTCGATTTTTCCAAAGAGATTCCTTTTACGCCGGTACGAATGTTCTGGATTCATGATGTGCCGACAGGCGGACAACGTGGCGCCCACGCACACAAAGCCTGCACCCAGTTCATCATATGTGGCCAAGGGCAAATAGAAATCGACGCGTTTGACGGCACGCGGAGAGAGGAAATCAAGCTATCCGCAGGCGAATATGTCAACCTCGTTCCCGGTATCTTCGCGACGCTGACCTTTCCCCAGGAACATTCAACAGTGACGGTACTTTGCGACCGTCCGTACGAAGCAGATGATTATATCTACGACGCAGAGATGCTTGCGAGAGGTTCTATCGTTGCGGATGGGCGCAAGTGAACTTCAGTGTTTTCGTGCTTGTTCCCGTCTTCAACAGGCTGCACCATACCCAAACGATGGTGGAGTGCCTACGCGCTCAGGAAACCGAGGCAAAGCTCGTCATTGTCATCATAAATGACGGATCAACCGACGGGACAGCCGAATATCTCGCCGAGCAACCCGACCTGGTCGAACTGAAGGGTGACGGCACTCTATTTTGGGGCGGGGCTATGGAGCGTGGCCTGCAATACGCGCTGCCACGCTGCTCGGAAGACGACTACATTCTGTTCCTGAACAATGATACGTATTTTGCTCCCGGATATGTCGACGCTCTCGTTCGAGCGAGTCGGGAGAATGGCGATGCCGCAGTTGGCAGCATGATTCATGATGCGAATGTCCAGCCGCCGCTTGTTAGCATCGGGGCTCGCGTCAATGTGGCTCGGATACGGGTTACGGATATCATCGACGAACTTTCGGCTGCCGAGCGGACTGATCCAGCGGAATTCTATTTTCCTGATGCTCTTTCCGGGCGGGGCACATTATTTCCAGCTGTCATCTTCAGACAGTATGGAACTTTGGTACCGAAGCTCTTGCCACATTATTTTGCGGACTACGAATTGTCGATGCGCTTCCGACGCAAAGGAGTGCGGCTGGTAGTATCTCGTGATGGTTTCGTCATCTCCCCTCCGATCTACGGGAACTCAACGGAAGGAATGACCTTAACGGAGCGACTTTTCAGCATTCGCTCTTCGAGAAACCTGCGCCATACCCTGACGTTCTTTTGCTTGGTGGGAACACCAATGCAACGTCTGACTGCACCTTTACGGCTGCTTGCTAAAGCTATATGGCAGGGCGTCAGACGATAGGTATTTGAGAGCGAGACGGAATTTTCATGGCGGCAGGGAACATCGGGGCATGTATCGCGTGTGGCGGTAAGAACGAGCCTTTCATCGATCGCATCTGGGATGATCGTTATGGCAGCCCGGGGATATTCTCTGTCTTGAAATGCGAGAATTGCGGCCAGATGGTCACCGCCCCCCCTTTGTCGGAAGCTGATCTTCCCGATCTCTACAGTCGCTACTACCCACGTGGCAACGTCGATTTTGGCGCGATCGAGCGTGAAGCAGCGGCGGTGACGATGCCTGGAGCATCTGAGAAAAGGCATCGTGAAGGCACGGACAATCAAGGACACTATGCCGTGCTACCTGGACAAACTGTCCTCGACATTGGCTGCGGCTCGTGTGTTTCACTGCTTGAGGTTCGCAATCTCGGCGGTACGGCGTTTGGCGTCGAGGCGGATCCGAACGTGCGGGCGATCGCCGAGCATTTCGGCCTGAATGTTCATATCGGCAATATTCACGATAATCCCTTTCCCGGTCAAACATTCGATTTGATCGTACTCAACCAGGTCATTGAACATGTTCCCGAGCCCTTGGCGCTGTTACGTCTTGTGCGCGAGCGGCTAGCTCCGGGTGGCAAGGTTATTCTTGCATTTCCGAATACCGGATCGCTAAACCGGAAGTTTTCCCGTGGGAAGTGGATCAATTGGCATATTCCGTACCATTTGCACCATTACAATAAGAAGTCTTTCGGGCTCATCGCTGCCAAGACCGGCTATCGCGTCGCCAGCATGAAGACGATTACACCGAATGTGTGGACGATCCTGCAGTTGCGGGCATTTGGTGACGTTGCTGCCGAGGGTCAAGCATCCTCCGCATGGACGGGTCGAGGTCCTTCCGTTCCCTCGACGAGTTCGTTCGCTATGCGGTGGAAAAACCGCTTCGCATCGCGTGTTTCCGGTACGGCGGGCAGAACAATGACGTACGTCAACAGACTAGTGGACCGCCTGGGCTTCGGCGACAGCCTTCTCGTCGTTCTGCAAAAGCAAGACTGAGAGCCAGGCTTCAATAGCTCGTGCAGCTGTCGATCGGCTAAGTGAACGGCAGCAAAGGAAGCAGATTCGGATGCGGATCGTCATTTTCGATACCTACTATCGGCAATTTCTCTCGCGGCATTATGCCGCCAATCCCGCGCTTGCTCTTGAAAGCTTCGACGATCAACGGTGCAGCCTGCTCTCGCAATTCTTCGGCACGTCGGATTTTTACTCCCACCATCTTAATGATCTCGGCTGGGAGGCGCATGACCTGATCGGCAATTGCGTGCCCCTACAAATGGCATGGGCTCGCGAGAACGACTTTCCCATCCGCGAATTTTCACTCAAAATACCACATCGCTTTTTTCGAGTGCCGTTGGTCGGACCATTGCTTTCCTCCATGCCGGGCCTTCTCGACGTTGCCATCGCTCAGATCCGCAAACTGAAGCCCGACGTTCTCTATTGCCAGGATCTAAGCTTTTTCCCCAGCCGCGTCCTGAAAGAGCTGAAACGCGATACCCGCTTGATCGTCGGCCAGATCGCCTCCCCACTACCCCCAACGGATTTTCTTTCCGGTTACGATCTTATTCTCACCTCCTTTCCCCATTTTGTGGATCGCATTCGGGGGCTGGGTATCAAATCGGAATATTTTCGTATCGCTTTCGAGCGCCGAGTTCTCAATGCGCTAGGCGCCGTCGAGAAGGATATCGATATCTCCTTTGTTGGCGGCATCAGTCCCCATCATAAAAATGCAATCCCGATCCTCGAACATCTCGCGCGCACCACGAAAATCGCGTTCTTCGGTTATGGAGCAAAGAACCTGCCGCAGGATTCGCCGATTCTTGCCGCTCACCGGGGGGAGGTCTGGGGCCTCGACATGTATCGTGCGCTCGCGCGAAGCCGCATCACGATCAATCGACATATCGCGGTCGCAGAAAACTATGCCAACAATATGCGACTCTACGAGGCAACAGGCGTCGGTTCTCTTCTTCTAACCGACAGCAAGAGCAATCTCGGCGATCTTTTCGTCGAAGGGCAGGAAGTCGTACCCTATTCGGATGCGCGCGACGCTGTGGAAAAAATCAATAAATTGCTGCAAGAACCCAATGAGATTAGTCGAATTGCGGCGGCTGGCCAGCGGCGGACGTTGGCTGAGCATACCTATGAGCACCGCATGCATGAACTCATCGGTATTCTCGAACATCACATCGACGGCCGCCGAGGGAGGCTTGCATGAAAGCCTTTACACGTCGCCTGTTGAAGAGATACCCCCGGCTACAAGATGCCGCGAAGTTGCTGATGGGTATTGTCGATCCACGCTTCGGCGTATCGTCACGATATGCCCTCGTAGCGGGAGACGAGGTTTCGACGGAAGCGGAACGGTTGGCCAAATCGTGGACGGCGGCCTCCATTCCTGCCCGCCAGCGGCAGCTGGTCGACCGGCAATTGCAGGATTTCGCCTCCGGAAAATCCATCCAAGCCTTCGATGTTTTCGTCGATCTGCTGAAACCGCACGCTCAAGAAGGGCATACGCGAAGCCTGCTCGAGATCGGCTGTTCCAGCGGCTACTATTCTGATGTCCTGAGACTTCGCGGCCTTCCTTTCGCTTACAGCGGATGCGACTATTCACCTGCCTTCATAGCAATGGCGCAAAGCCATTATCCCGAAATTGATTTCCGCGTAGAGGATGCGACGCGGCTGACCTATCCCGACGCGTCTTTCGACGCCGTTGTCTCAGGTTGCTGCCTGCTGCATATTCCCGACTACGAAGCAGCGATAGCCGAAACAGCGCGTGTTGCGCGCGATCTCGTCCTGTTTCACCGTACACCATTGGTGATCGGCAGACCGACCGAAGTTTTCACAAAAGCCGCCTATGGAGTCGAGACGATCGAAATTCATCTTTCCGATGCATTGTTCTATCAGCTGCTGGCCAATCACGGGCTGAAAGTTGTTCAAACTGCAACCCTCTCGACCGACCAGACACCACGCGGCCCCTCGGAAGTCATCAGCATCCTCTGCCGCAAAACGGAGCCGTCGCATGCATAACCATTGCGTTGCTATTTCAATAATGGCTGCGATGTTTCCATGACGACAACTGCCTCCACTTGTGCTGCGCGACCCCACATCACCTTGATTACCGTTTGCTGGAATGTGGAAAAAACCATTGCAAGCACCTTGGCCTCCGTCGACGCTCAGACGTTCCGGAACTTCGAACATCTGATCATCGACGGTGGCTCGACGGACGCGACCCTGTCAATCATCGCTGCCGCCGGCAATCGTGTGGTTTTCTCAGGCCCCGACAAAGGCATCTATGACGCGATGAATAAGGGAATCGCCCGGGCATCGGGAGATATCATCGGCTTCCTTAATGCGGACGACATGTTCGCGAGCAATCTGGCTCTTGAAACGATTGCCAGTGCACTTGAAGATGAAAACTTCGATTGCTGTTATGGCGATCTGATCTATGTCTCGCAACAGGATACCAGCAGGCAGGTTCGATACTGGAAGTCTTCCCCATTTACGGCCGGGGCCTTCCGCAGAGGATGGTGCCCTCCGCATCCAACATTTTATGTCCGTCGTGCAGTCTATGAAAAATATGGCGTCTTCGACCTACGCTATTCTCTTGCAGCCGATATCGAATTGATGATGCGATTCCTCGAAAGAGCTCGCATTACCTCTCTCTATATTCCGGAGATATTGGTAAAAATGCGTCTTGGGGGAGCGACGAACAAGAGCTTCAGCAACATCCGGCGACAGAACGCTGAGATTCTTCATGCACTGGCAATGCATGACCTCAAAGTTTCGCGACTTGCGTTCTGGGCGCCCAAGCTTGTAAACCGCCTGCGGCAATTTCTTAGGAAGAGACAGGAAACAAGGGATTGAACATATAGCAGATGCGTTATCGTAGCATTCCGGGGGTGCCAATGATTGCATTTTGCGCTATGCCGCCACAACAAGCTGATGAGGCACTCAGCACTTGAGACCGCAAATCTATTATATCGGGAAATGAGACTTATGAAACAGACGGGGCGTGGCGATCAGAAGGTAGCATTGATAACGGGCGTAACCGGCCAGGACGGCGCATATCTCTCCGAACTTCTGCTGGAGAAAAATTATATCGTCCACGGGGTCAAGCGTCGGTCCTCTTCATTCAATACATCTCGAATCGAGCATCTTTACGAAGATCCGCACGTAGAGGATCCGCGCTTTATTCTGCATTTCGGCGACCTGACGGATTCGACCAACCTTATCCGCATCATTCAGGAAACCCAGCCGGACGAGATCTATAACCTTGCAGCACAAAGCCATGTGCAGGTCAGCTTTGAAACGCCGGAATATACCGCAAACGCTGACGGCATCGGCACGCTGCGTGCCCTTGAAGCAATTCGTCTTCTGGGACTGACAAAGAAAACACGTTTCTACCAGGCATCCACATCAGAGCTTTATGGAAAGGTACAGGAAGTACCGCAAAGCGAAACGACACCTTTCTATCCGCGCAGTCCCTATGCGGTTGCAAAACTTTATGCCTATTGGATTGTCGTTAACTATCGTGAAGCCTATGGAATTCATGCCTCCAACGGCATCCTCTTCAACCACGAAAGCCCAATTCGCGGTGAAACCTTCGTGACGCGAAAGATCACGCGTGCGGCGGCGGCAATTCATCTCGGCCTCCAGAATAAGCTTTATCTTGGCAATCTGGATGCTCAGCGCGATTGGGGGCACGCCCGCGAATATGTGCGCGGCATGTGGCTCATGCTGCAGCAAGATCAGCCGGACGATTATGTGCTGGCAACCGGCGAGACCCATACGGTTCGCAGTTTCGTTGAAAGATCCTTTGCTGAAGTCGGAATTACCATCGAGTGGAAGGGTGAAGGCGTCGATGAAAAAGGATACGACACGGCAACCGGTCGTGCCGTGGTCGAAGTCGATCCGCGCTACTTCCGGCCCACAGAGGTCGAACTACTGATCGGCGATCCGCGCAAAGCGCAGGAAAAGCTGGGATGGAAACATGAAATCGGCCTCGACCAGTTGGTCAAGGAAATGGTGCGCGAAGATCTGAAGATTATGGCGCGCACGCCACTTGACAATGGCGGCAACAAGGGATTGGTCAATGTCTGACATCCTCTACAGCCTCGCGGGTAAACGAGTCTGGATTGCCGGTCACAAAGGCATGGTGGGTTCGGCCATCGCCCGCCGGCTGGAGAGCGAAAATTGCGAAATATTGACGACGGATCGCAAGGATGTCGATCTTCGCAATCAGGCGCAAGTCGATGCTTGGATGACCGCGTTCCGCCCACAGGCGGTCTTTCTTGCCGCCGCCAAGGTTGGCGGTATTCTTGCCAACGATCAGTTTCCTGCCGATTTCCTATATGACAATCTAATGATGGAAGCGAATATCATCCATGCCGCTTATAAGGCGGGGGTGGAAAAGCTCCTATTTTTGGGATCGAGTTGCATCTATCCAAAATTCGCCAGCCAACCAATCGTCGAGGAAGCGTTGCTGACCGGCACGTTAGAACCAACTAACGAATGGTATGCCATTGCGAAAATCGCGGGCATCAAACTATGCCAGGCATATCGTCGCCAGCACGGTGTGGATTTCATATCCGCTATGCCTACAAATCTTTACGGGCCAGGCGATAATTTCGATCTCAACTCCAGCCACGTTGTGCCCGCACTGATTCGAAAGGCACATGAGGCCAAGATATCAGGCAAGCTGGCGATCACGATCTGGGGAACGGGAAATCCCCGACGTGAATTCCTCCATGTTGACGATTGTGCGGACGCATGTGTGCATCTGATGAAGGTCTATTCAGGCGACAGCCATATCAATGTTGGCTCGGGCGACGATGTCACCATTCTGGAGCTGACAAAGCTTGTTTGCGATGTCGTCGGTTTTTCCGGAGAGATTGATCATGATCTCTCGAAGCCAGATGGAACTCCGCGGAAACTTATGAGCGCAACAAAACTGCGATCCTTTAACTGGGCGCCTCGCATCAGCCTTGAAGAGGGAATCGCTGATGCATATCGTGCCTTTCTAGGAGGCGAATATGCGATGCGGGCCTATGGTTAAGTCGTCCGGGTCGTAGCCTGACTCTCGCAAGCAAGTCATTTGAAGGCGTTTCCGACGCCCGAACAGCCTTACGAGACAACTCGAATATGACAAAATATTTCTGCACGCTTTTCGATAGTGGATATCTTATCAAAGGGATAACCATGATCGACAGCCTCATGCGTCAGAGTTCAGATTCTCACGTTTTCGTACTCTGCCTGGACCAGCAAACCAGTGACATCATCACGCTTCTGGCGATCCCAGGCGTCACGGGTATATCGCTTGCCGAAGTGGAGACGGAAGAACTCCTTCAAGCAAAAAAAACACGGGGCGTGGCTGAATATTGTTGGACGCTTTCGCCCTGCCTCCCTTGGTATCTATTCGAGAATTACCCGGAAATTGATTTACTTACCTATCTCGATTCCGATTTGCTTTTTTATTCCCCGCTTCAGCCGATCTTCGATGAGATCGGAGACAGCTCCGTCGCAATTATCGAACACCGCTTTGCGCCGCGGCTCCACGACCGCGAGGTGAATGGAAGATTCTGTGTTGAATGGGTTACGTTCCGACGCGACGACGAAGGAATGGCCTGTCTCTCCAGATGGCGCGATCAATGCATCGAATGGTGCTATTATCGTCTAGAGGACGGGAAAATGGGGGACCAGAAGTATCTCGACGAGTGGCCCGACCGTTATAAGCACTGTCATATCATAGAGCATCCCGGCGCCGGTGTTGCACCGTGGAATTATGAAAAGCATACGTTCGGCGTGAGTGCAATGGGCGCCATCATTGTTGATGCATCACCGCTAATATTCTACCATTTTCACCAATTTCAACTGCTTGAAAATGGTGGTTTCGATCGGCTTTCAACCTTTTACACGTCTGTTTGCCCGGAGCCTGATGGGATCTACCTCGCTTATGAATCCGCATTGACGCGAACATTGGAGCGGGTGCGAACGATTGTGCCGGGATTTTCAGGTGGATTGCGCTCATCGCGTCAGGTAGCGCGCAGGCGCTGGGCGCAGCGATATCTACCTTTTACCCTAAAAGAGGCGATTCGTCGTTTTCTGCGATATTAGAAACACCATACTACCCCGGAAGTCGAAATTTAGGCGAAGTCTCACGCCGCCACCCTCCCCCGCACCTCATCCGCCATCGCCGCCATCCTGTCCGCCGCCGCATGGCCGATCAGCATGAAGGCGTGTGTCGCGTTCGACCAGTAGACGACGTTCATGCCTTTGCGGCTCTCGAGGTCCGGGGCCTTCGGCCCTGCGTCCGACCTGACGATGCAGAGCGCCATCGGGCCGGTTTCGGGGTCGAGATAGGCGATCTGGGCGAGCGGTTTGGCGTCATATTGCAGCAGCAGAGCGCGCTTGAAATCGATACCCGGAAGCGCGACGGCTTCGGGGGAGAGCGACAGGTCGAGTTTCTCGTCAAGCGGGCCGAGCTGGGCGGCCTGTTCCTCTCTCGCGGGCACGGGACCGGCCAACGTTTCCGGCGTGTAGAGCGAGATATATTCGGCAACCACAGCGCGCCATTCGCTGTTTTCGTCCTTTGCCGAAAAGCTCCGGCCGATGCCGATGACGGCGCGGTCGATGGCGATGCCGGCAACGAGTGAGGCGGCAAGGGCGCCGAGGAAGCGGCGGCGGGTAAGGATCGAGGGCGCGGAAGCAGGTTTTAGGCTGTCGCGCGGCGGAATGGCGGCGAGCATCACCTCCAGTCTTTGGCGTGGCGCTTCGGCGAGCAGCGGGGCGAAGGCCTGTTCGAAGGGCAGGCTGGCGCGCGACAGGAATTCCAGCCTTTCGGCGACGCTCTTGTCTTCGTTCACCATGGTTTCGATGCGCGCGGCCTCTTCGGCCGTCAATTCGCCGTCGATGAAGGCGGTCAGATCCTCGTCGGAGGGAATGGTGTGTTTCTCGTTCATTGCCGTCCCCCTTCCGCTCCGGCGCCGGAGAGCTTGGCGCGGGCAGCCGCCAGCCGGCTCATCACGGTTCCGATCGGAATATCCAGTATGTCTGCGACCTCGCGATAGGAAAGTCCTTCCACATAGGCGAGGAAAACCACCGTCCTTTGCGCCTCGGGCAGCGCGTTGACCTGCTTCAGCACCTGCCCCGCCATCACATGCGTTTCGGTATCGTGGGCGCCGTCGAAAGTCAGTGTCTCGCCGGCATCGACGAACCCCTGGCCCTGGCGCACCCGGCGCGATCGGATCTCGTTCAGCCAGATCGAATGCAGGATCGAAAACAGCCAGCGGTCGAGCCGGGTGCCGGGAACGAACTGGCCGGCACGCTCCAGCGCGCGGAGGCAGGTTGCCTGCACCAGATCGTCGGCGACGTCGCGCTGATGCGAGAGAACGAGGCCATAGCGCCAGAGCCGCGCCAGATTTTCCGTCAGGCCGCTCCTGATATCCGCTTCGCTCGCGATGGCCGCCTCCGTCAGTCCTGTGTCCGTGGGAATCGCCGGGTGAACCGGCGATTCCGCACTTGCACGACTATAGGCAGGAAATGGAGTGCGCGCGACCGACATTCGGGTATCCCTTCCCGTTCCCTGTCCTGCCCTTGCCGGCCGATCAGATCTTCGACGGATCGAGGATTGCGGCGTTCAGATCCTGATATTCCTCGCAAGCGGTGCCGCAGATCGCCTTGATGGTGCTCAATTGCTCCCTGGCAAGATCGAGCCGGCCTTTGACGACATAGGCTTCGCCGAGATATTCGCGGACCTTGGCATATTGCGGATCGAGCTTCACCGATTGGAGGTAATAGGAGATGCCTTCGTCGGTCCGGCCGAGCTTGCGGGTGGCATAACCGCGATAATTCAGCACCTCGGCCGTGTTCTGGTCCTTGACCGTGTCGAGCATGGCAAGCGCCTCTTCGTAGCGACCGGCCTTGGCGAGCGAATAGGCATAGTCGGTGCGGTTCTCGTCCGACACATTGGCGCTCTGCTGCTTGACGCATTTCTTGGTCTTCTGGTCGTAGATCTCGCCCTTCTTGCAGGTCGGCATAGTGCTGCTGTCGTCACCGATCGCAAAGACGGGGCCGGCGAAGAGGGAAGCGGCGAGGCAGCCGCCGAGAAGGATGGAAGCGGCGCGAATTGTCATGTTCGTCATGGGAAAACTCCTCGAGAGTGACGTTGCGAGGAGAGAACACCGCTGCATCAGGCTTTATTCGGCGGCGTTTTTATTTTTCGTCATCACTGCTTCGTGAAGCAATTGCGGCCGAATAAATCATCGGGACCGCGTGTTTTCTCAGTCGTTGCGCCAGGAGCGACAAGGAGAATTCCGTGACCTATACCGTAAAACTCATAAGCCTCGCCGTCGCCGCACCCGAACACGTCATTTCCCAGGCACAGGCGGCCGAAGCCTCCGCCCGGCTGTTTGCAGACCGTTTCGACGATTTCCGCCACCTTGCCCGTGTCTTCGAGAGCGCCGGCATCAACAAGCGCCATGCGGCGCGGCCGCTTTCCTGGTTCGACGAACCGCATGGCTGGCAAGACCGGATGCAGGCCTATTCGGAGGTGGCGGGCGGGCTCTTCGTCGAGACCGCCACTTCGGCACTGCGTCAGGCGGGGCTTGATGCCGGCGATGTCGATTGTGTCGTGACGGTTTCATCCACCGGCTTCACGACGCCGAGCCTCGATGCGCAGCTTGCCCGCCGCATGGGCTTCAGGGCCGATATCGAGCGCGTGCCTGTCTTCGGGCTCGGCTGTGCGGCCGGCGTCTCCGGTTTTGCACTCGCCTCGCGGCTGGCCCGCAGTCGGCCGGGCGCTGTCGTGCTCTTCGTCTCGGTCGAGCTCTGCACGCTTGCCTTCCGCCTGGACGAGCTGACGCGGGCGAACATCATCGCGACGGCGCTTTTCGGCGACGGTGCGGCGGCCTGCGTGCTGCGATCGGGCGAAGGCGGGCTGGCGGAGGTGGAATCGACCGGCGAGCATCTCTTTCCCGACACGCTCGATATCATGGGCTGGAAGATCGACGACGGCGGCTTCGGCATCGTGCTGGCGCAATCGCTGCCGCCGTTTGCCGAGAAGGAGCTCGGCCCGGCGGTGACGGCCATTTTGGCACGCAACGGGCTGAAGCGGCAGGATATCGGCCGCTTCATCTGCCATCCCGGCGGCACCAAGGTGCTGGCCGCGATGGAGAGCGCCTTCTCGATGGCGCCGGGCACGCTCGATCACGAACGCGCCGTGCTTGCCGAATATGGCAATATGTCCTCGCCGACCGTGCTCTTCGTGCTGGAGCGGGCGATCCGCGCCGGATTGCCGGAACGGGCCGCGATGATTGCCATGGGGCCGGGCTTTTCTGCCAGCTGCGTGACGCTGAGGAGGGCCGCGTGATGTGGCCGTCAGTCGCCCTTCTTGCATTCGTGACGCTGCAGCGGCTGGGGGAGCTCGTGCTTGCCCGGCGCAACACCGCAGCCCTTCTCGCCAGGGGCGCCAGAGAAGTGGCGCCGGAGCACTATCCGGCCATGGTGGCGCTGCATGCCGGCTGTATCATCGGCCTCTGGCTGCTCGCGCCAGGCAGGTCGGTCGGGCTCTTCTGGTTCCTGGTCTTCATGGGGCTGCAGGCGCTGCGGCTCTGGGTGCTGGCGACGCTGAAGGAGCGCTGGACGACGCGCATCATCATCCTGCCGGGCGCGCCGCTCGTTACATCAGGCCCCTATCGGTTCCTGCGGCATCCGAACTATGCGATCGTCGTCGGCGAGATCGCCGCGCTTCCGCTCGCCTTCGGCCTGCCGCTATACGCACTCGTCTTTTCGCTTCTCAACGCCTTCGTCCTGCTCATCCGCATGAGAGCCGAAAATACCGCACTGGAAAGCGCAATGATTTTGAAATGAATGCGATTTTTTGTTTGCGCGGCAGTAGCGGCAGGGGCATTTTCACCTGATAACAAAGCGGAATTCAGGGGAAATGACGAAGAACGCAATCGTGCTCGGCGCCGGCATCGTCGGGGTTTCCACGGCCATCCATCTCCAGCGGCGCGGCCGGCAGGTGACGCTGATCGACCGCAAGGATCCGGGCCGGGAAACCTCCTTCGGCAATGCCGGGCTGATCCAGCGCGAAGGCGTCGTGCCCTATGGTTTTCCCCAGCAGCTCGGTCTCCTGCTGCGCTATGCCCTCAACAATCGCATCGACGCGCATTATCACCTGCGCACGCTGCCGAGCCAGGTCACCTTCCTTGCCCGCTACTGGTGGAATTCCAATGCGCGGCGCCACGAAGCCATCACCCGGGCCTATGCGCCGCTGATCGAGAACTCGATCGCGGAACATAAGGACCTGATCGAGGCCGCGCAGGCGCAAGCGCTGATCCGCAAGGATGGCTGGATGAAGATTTACCGGACGGAGGCCAAGCGCGACGAGGCCTTTTCGGAAGCAGCGCTCTGGCGAAACGAATTCGGAGTCGAGTATGACCGCCTGAGCGCGGAAGATATCGCCCGCATGGAGCCCGACATCAGGGGCGATTTCGTCGGCGGCCTGCGCTGGCGCGATCCCTGGTCGGTGCTCGATCCGCATGCGCTGACATCGGCCTATCGCCGCTATTTCGAAAGCCTCGGCGGAAGGTTCGTGACGGGTGAGGCCGCCTCGCTCGGCCAGTTCGGCTCCGGCTGGAAGATCATGACCGGGGAAGGCCCGCTCGAGGCGGATGATGCGGTGATTGCGCTCGGCCCCTGGGCGGCCGTCGCAACCCGCCGGCTCGGCTATCGCTTTCCGCTCGGCGTCAAGCGCGGCTATCACATGCATTATGGCGTTGAGGGCGATGCCGTTCTCAACAACTGGACGCTCGATGCCGAGCGCGGCTATCTCCTGGCGCCGATGAGCCGCGGCATCCGCCTGACGACGGGAGCGGAGTTCGCAAGGCTCGATGCGCCGAAGACGCCGGTCCAGCTCGACCGGGCTGAAGCCGTGGCCCGCACGATCTTCCCGCTCGGCAAAAGGCTCGATCCGGAGCCCTGGATGGGCGCGCGCCCCTGCACGCCGGACATGATGCCTGTTATCGGCAAGGCGCCGCGCCATCAGGGCCTGTGGTTCGCCTTCGGCCATGCCCATCACGGGCTGACGCTTGGGCCGGTGACCGGCCGCGTGCTGGCAGAGGTCATTACCGGCGAGACGCCGTTGATCGACATCGCGGCCTATTCGCCGCAGCGCTTCAAGCCGTGACGCCGAGGGTCGCGAGGCCCTTCAGAGCCGTTGCCGCGATGCCTTCGATCGTATCGCCGATATCGACGGTGACGACGCCTTGTTCACCTCTGGGCATCTCAAGCGTCGCCAGCTGGCTTTCGAGCAGGGTGACCGGCATGAAATGCCCCTTGCGCTCGCCCATACGCTTTGTCAGGAGCGCCTGGGAGCCTTCGAGATAGACGAAAAACAGATTGCCGCCGGCGGCAATGCGCAGCCTGTCGCGATAGAGACGCTTCAGCGCCGAGCAGGAGACGATGATGCCCTCGCCCTTCTCCAGCGAAGCCTTCATTCGTTCACCGATAAGGTCGAGCCAGGGCATGCGATCCTCATCGGTCAG
This sequence comes from Rhizobium sp. J15, assembly GCF_002531825.1. GTDB lineage: Bacteria > Pseudomonadota > Alphaproteobacteria > Rhizobiales > Rhizobiaceae > Rhizobium. The sequence goes on from NZ_NWSX01000002.1 coordinate 129,353, forward strand.
CGGAATGCCCTTCGACATTTTCTCGACATTGGCGGCCGGATGCAGCGCATCGCCTTCGACGAAGGGCAGGTGCAGGGCTTCGGCAAGCTTTTCGCCGACGGAGGATTTGCCGCAACCGCTGACCCCCATGACGATGATCGCATGGGGCTCGTTCAACCGCTCATCCGGCATGGTTCCTCCAAACCCTCGTTTCCCGCTCAGTCGAGCGGGAAGTGACAGGCATATTGTTGCGCACCCTCTCCACTTAGTTCGGGAGAAACCTGGCGGCAATAGTCCTGCGCCTTCCAGCAGCGCGGATTGAAGTGACAGCCGGACGGCGGCTTCAACGGCGAAGGCAGCTCGCCCTGCAGACGGATGCGGTTCTTGGCACGTTCCGGATCGGCAATCGGTGTCGCCGACAGCAGAGCAGCGGTATAGGGATGGCGCGGCCGCGCGAAGACCTCGGCGGCGGGACCGGTTTCGACCGGGCGGCCGAGATACATCACCATCACCTCATCGGCGATGTGATGGACGACGGAGAGGCCATGCGAGATGAAGAGATAGGCAAGGCCCATCTCCTTCTGCAGATCCATCAACAGGTTCAGGACCTGCGCCTGGATCGAAAGATCGAGAGCCGAAACCGGTTCGTCCAGCACCAGCACCTTCGGCCGCAGCATCAAAGCGCGGGCAATGGCGATACGCTGGCGCTGGCCGCCGGAGAACATATGGGGGTAGCGGCCGTGATGTTCCGGACGAAGGCCGACGCGGGCCATCATCTCCTCCACCTTGCGGCGGCGGGCGGCGGCATCGAGGTCGGTGTTGATCTTCAGCGGCTCCTCGAGGATGGCGCCGACTTTCTGGCGCGGGTTGAGCGAGCCGTAAGGATTCTGGAAGACGATCTGCACCTGGCTGCGCAGGCTGCGGTCGCCGACCTCAGCGGGTTTGCCGTCGATCAGCAATTGCCCCGATGTCGGATCCTCGATCATCGTGACCAGGCGGGCGAGCGTCGACTTGCCGCAGCCGGATTCGCCGACGACGGCGAGCGTCTTGCCGGATTGGAGGCTGAAGCTGACGCCGTTCAGCGCCCTGACGGTCGCATCGGCTTTGAAGAGGCCGCGGTTGACGGTGTAGAAGCGGGCGAGATCCCTGCCCTCAAGAACAGCGCCCGTCATACCAGGTCTCCTGCAGTTTCAGTGGCCATGACACCGGGATGCCCGAGTGGCTTGCCGTCTTTCAAAGGATAGTTGCAGAGTGCCAGCCCAAGCTCCGGCCCCTGGCGGACGACGCCGCGTTCGCACTCGACGGTGGCGTAGCCGCAGCGCGGTGCGAAAAGACAGCCCGTCGGGCGGCCGTGCTGACCGGGAACGACGCCGGCGATGGAAGGAAGCCGCTGACCGACTTCGGCGCGCTCCGGCAGGGCGGCAAGCAGAGCTGCCGTATAGGGATGGTGCGGATCGCGGAACAGCGCCTTGACCGGCTGCTCCTCGACCTTCTGGCCGGCATATTGCACCTGCACGCGCTCGGCGGTTTCGGCAACGACACCCATGTCATGGGTGATCAGCACCAGCGCCATGCACTGCTCCTTCTGCAGGCGCACGAGCAGATCGAGGATCTGCGCCTGGATCGTCACGTCGAGCGCCGTCGTCGGCTCGTCGGCGATTAGGAGTTTCGGATTGCAGGCGAGCGCCATGGCGATCATGACGCGCTGGCTCATGCCGCCCGACATCTGATGCGGGAAGTTCGACAGGCGGTCTTCCGGCGCCGGGATGCCGACGAGGTTCAGGAGCTCGATCGAGCGTTCGCGGCGTTCCTTGCGGTTGAGACCCATATGGACGCGCAGCGTCTCGCCGAGCTGGAAGCCGACCGTGAAGCACGGATTGAGGCTCGACATCGGCTCCTGAAAGATCATCGCCATGTCCTTGCCGACGATCCTGCGGCGCTGGCGGGCGGAAATGCCGCGCAGATCCTGGCCGTCGAACTGCATGCGGTCGGCGGTGATCTTCGCCGTCCAGGGCAGAAGCCCCATCAGGGCCAGCATGGCAACGGATTTGCCCGAGCCGGATTCACCGACGACCGAGAGGATTTCTCCTTTGTCGCAGGTGAGCGAGACGCCGTCGACGGCGCGGAAAAGACCGGACGAGGTTTGAAATTCGACGGTCAGATTTTCGATTTCGAGAAGTGGCATCACGACCTCTTCAGCTTGGGATCGAGCGCATCGCGCAGACCGTCGCCCATCAGATTGATGGCGAGAACGGTGATGAGGATGGCAAGACCCGGAAATGTCACAACCCACCAGGCGCGCGAGATGAACTCACGGGATTCGGCGAGCATCGTGCCCCATTCGGGTGTCGGCGGCTGTGCGCCCATGCCGAGGAAGCCGAGGGCGGCGGCATCGAGGATCGCCGCCGAGAAGGCGAGCGTCGCCTGGACGATCAGCGGCCCAAGACAGTTCGGCAGGATCGTCTTGAACATCAGGCGCAGGGTGCCCGCACCAGCAACGCGCGAGGCGATCACATATTCCTTCTCCCGCTCCGAAATGACCGAGGCGCGCGTCAGCCGGACGAAATGCGGCTGGTTGACCAGCGAAATCGCGATCATCGCATTGGTGAGGCCCGGCCCCAGCACGGCGACCAGCACGAGTGCCAGCAGCAGCGACGGGAAGGCCAGGATGATATCCATCAGGCGCATGATCGCCGTATCGATCTTGCCGCGGAAATAGCCGGCGACGAGGCCGATCAGAACGCCGCAAATGACCGAAAGTGTCACGACCACGACGCCGATGAACAGCGAGAACCGCGCGCCATAGATCAGCCGCGAAAGGATGTCGCGGCCGACTGCATCCGTTCCGAGCGGGAAGGAGGCGCGGCCTCCCTCCATCCAGGCGGGCACGGCGAGCAGCACCTCACGGTTCTGCTCGTTCGGCGCATGCGGCGCAAAGACCGGCGCGAAGACCGCGACGACGAGAATGATGACGAAAACAACGAGGCCGATGACGGCGCCCTTGTTGCGGGAGAAATAATGCCAGAACTCCGCAAGAGCGGATGGCTGGCCGGTTTTCACGGTGACCGTGCTCATGGTCCGCTCCTAGTGACGAATGCGCGGATTGATGAAGCCGTAGAGAACATCAACAATCAGATTGACCAGCATGATGACGCCGGCGATCAGCAGAAGACCGCCCTGGACCACGGCGTAGTCGCGCTTGAAGACCGAATCCACCATCCACTTGCCGATGCCCGGCCAGGAAAAGATCGTTTCGGTGAGGATGGCGCCGGCGAGAAGGACGCCGATCTGCAGGCCGATCGTGGTGATGACGGGGATCATCGCATTGCGCAGCGCATGCACGCCGACGACACGCAGCGGCTTCAAGCCCTTCGAGCGCGCCGTGCGGACATAGTCCTCGCCCAGCACCTCGAGCATCGCCGAGCGCGTCTGGCGCGCGATGACGGCAAGCGGGATCGTCGCCAGCACGATGGTTGGCAAGATGAGATAGCTGACAGCCGAGGCGAAGGCGCCCTTCTGGCCCGACAGCAGGCTGTCGATCAGCATGAAGCCGGTGACCGGCTTAAAGAAATACATCAGCGAAATGCGCCCGGACACCGGCGTCCAGCCGAGGTAGCCCGAGAAGAAGATGATGAGCAGCAAGCCCCACCAGAAAATCGGCATGGAATAACCGACAAGGGCGATGCCCATCACGCTTTGATCGAACCACGTGCCTCGCTTGACGGCCGCAAAGACGCCGGCGGGCACGCCAAGACAGACCGCGAGGATGATGGCGCAGAAGGAAAGCTCCAGCGTTGCCGGAAACAGCGTCAGGAATTCGCCGAGTACCGGCCGCTTGGTGACGATCGAAGTGCCGAGATCGCCTTGCAGCACTTTTCCGAGGTAATCGAAATACTGCACATACATGGGCCGGTCGAAACCGAGATCGTGCATGATCTGGGCGTGCCGCTCCGGCGCCATGACACGTTCACCCGACAGAAGCATGACGGGATCGCCGGGAAGCAGGCGGATGAACGAAAAGGCTATCAGGGAAACGCCGAGGAATGTCGGTATCAGCACCGCGAAGCGGCCGAGGAAAAAACGCAACATGGCAGATGTCCAATAGTTTCCGGCGGTCAGGGGGCGCCTGACCGCCGGCTGCGCCCAGCTCTGCCGGGCATTCTTACATTATTCTTGTTATTCGGATACGTCGACGCCGTCGAAACGGTGAATGCCGAGCGGGTCCATCTGGAAGCCGGAGACCTTCTTGCTCATCGGGACGAAGACGAGCGAGTGATCGAGGGTCGCCCAGGGGGCTTCCTTCTTGAAGATCAGCTGGGCCTGCTCATAGGCCTTCGTGCGCTCGCCGACATCAGCCGTGAGCTTGGCCTTGGTCATCAGGTCGTCATATTCCTTGTTGCACCACTGGGCGCGGTTGTTGCCGCCGACGGCATCGCAGCCGAGCAGCGTATCCATGAAATTGTCAGGGTCGCCGTTGTCGCCGGTCCAGCCAAGGATGACGGCGCCGTCGCGCTTCACGTCGGAGGAGAGCTTCAGATATTCGGCCCATTCATGGGTGACGATCTCGACCTTGACGCCGACCTTGGCGAAATCGGCCTGGATCAGTTCGGCGGCGCGGCGCGCATTCAGCATGTAGGGACGCGACACCGGCATCGCCCACACCTTCATGCTGAGATCCTTGACGCCGGCATCGGCAAGCGCCTTCTTGGCTGCATCCGGATCGTATTTTTCGTCCTGAACGGCGTCGTTATAGGACCACATCGTCGGCGGGATCGGGTTCTTGGCAACGGTGGCCGCACCCTGGAAGACGGCGTCGACGATCGCCTGCTTGTTGATCGCCATGTTGAGCGCGCGGCGAACCTCCGGCTTGTCGAAGGGAGCCATCTGCGTGTTGTAGGCGAGGTAGCTGACGTTGAGGCCGGCCTGCTCCTGAACGACCAGATTTCCATCCTTCTTCAGTTCCGGAACGTCGGCGGCGTTCGGATAGGGGATCAGGTGGCATTCGCCGGCCTTCAGCTTCTGAGCGCGGACAGCGGCATCAGAGGTGATCGCGAAAACCAGATCGTCGATCTTTTCCTTGCCCTTGAAATAGGTTTCGTTCGCCTTGTAGCGGATGACAGCATCCGGCTGGTAGGCGACGAAGGTGAAGGGGCCGGTGCCGAGCGGCTGCTGGTTCAGCTGTGCCATCTTGCCGTCGGCGGCAAGCTTGTCGGCATATTCCTTGGAAACGACCGAAGCGAAATCCATGGCGAGGTCGGCAAGGAACGGCGCTTCCGGGTGGTTGAGCGTGAACTTGACCGTGAGGTCATCGACCTTCTCGACCGACTTGATGAGCTCAGGGAAGCCCATGCCGGCGGCGTATTCGTAGGAGCCGCCCTCGACATATTTGTTCCACGGATTGTCGGACTTCAGCTGGCGCTCGAAGGAGAACACCACGTCGTCGGCGTTGAAATCGCGCGTCGGCGTGAAGAAGTCGGTGGTCTGGAACTTCACACCGGGATGAAGCTTGAAGGTGTATTCCTTGCCATCGTCCGAAACGCTCCAGCTGTCGGCCAGGCCGGGTTCGATCTCAGTGCCGCCGTGCTTGAATTCGACGAGGCGGCTGTAGACGGTGCGCGACGACGCATCGAAGGTCGTGCCTGCCGTGTAGAGGCTCGGGTCGAAGCCTTCCGGCGAGCCCTCGGAGCAATAAACAAGGGTCTTGGACCAGGCCGACGTCGCCATGACCGAAATCAGGGCCGTCGCTGCCAGCATGACAGAGATCTTTTTCATAGTATTGTTTCCCGGTTGTTCTTTTTTGATGTCTGGAGACCGCAGATAGGCATCCCGATCGACGGTCGATGGAACGACATTTATCTACTGAAAGCAACGGGCTAAGGAGAAAATTTTTCCAGTTGGACAATTTTAGAAATTTTCAGTCAAAAATCAGCCTCAATTGGAAATATTCGCACAAAAACGACCGAAATTTTGTCGCATTTGGTATAAAAACGCCGCCAGAGGCGACATGTGACCGACATTTCCCAGCTTTCGAAGCGGGTTCGACGCGCCAAAACAAAACCGCGGCTGCCCAGGCAACCGCGGTTTCAGAAGTCTGCGCTGCTCTTTAAAATTCAGGCGGCCGGCGCCACGATGGCGGGCTTGCGATATTCCTGTTCGCCGGTCAGACCGAGAAGGAAATTGATCTGCGGACGCGCCTTGACCAGGTCGTCGATCGTATATTCCGAAAGCACGCCGAAGAAGGCGTTGAGCGCCTTGCGCAAGGCCGAGTTCAGGCCGCAGCTGTCGACCAGCGGGCATTCGACCATGCCGTCGTCCTCGAAACATTCGGCCATGGCGAAACTGTCTTCCGTCACCCGCACGACATCAAAGAGCGTGATCTCGGCCGCCGGCTTGCCCAGGCGCACGCCGCCGTTGCGGCCGCGCACGGTCTCGACCAGACCCGCCTTGTTCAACGGCTGGAGGATCTTGAAAAGAAAGAGTTCGGAAACCCCGTAAGCCTTGGCAATTTCCGGAATCCGGCTCAGCTGCCCTTCATTGGCAGCACAATACATCAACATGCGAACCGCATAGTTGGTCTGCTTCGTCAACCGCATGCCGATCTCCTGACTCGTGCTATTCAGACCTATATAGGCGGTTTGCTAGTTTTGAACAATTCCAAAATATGAAATTCGCATTCAGCTTATGAGGCCAATTGCCGCGACGTCAATCCCGTTTCGGAACCCTCTGGTTGCAATCCAAACCAGTCTGCGCACTTGGGGCCCGAATGGATGGCAGCGCGCCGGTCCGGTAGCCAGCCTGTTTCCAACGATCAAATGAAACGGGGGCCGAATGGCCCCCGCATTGCGAATCGATGGATTGCGCAGATTACTTCATCGTCGGCATGACGAATTCCGCGCCGCTCTTGATGCCGGACGGCCAGCGGGCAGTCACGGTCTTGGTCTTCGTCCAGAACTTGATCGAATCGGTGCCGTGCTGGTTGAGGTCGCCGAAGCTCGATGCCTTCCAGCCGCCGAAGGAGTGGTAGGCGAGCGGAACCGGGATCGGGACGTTGATGCCGATCATGCCAATATTGACGCGCGAGGCGAAATCGCGGGCGGCATCGCCGTCACGGGTGTAGATCGCGACGCCGTTGCCGTATTCGTGCTTCATCGGCAGCGACAGCGCTTCTTCGTAGTTGTTGGCGCGCACGACGGAGAGAACAGGCCCAAAGATCTCGGTCTTGTAGATATCCATTTCCGGCGTGACATGATCGAACAGGCAGCCGCCGACGAAATAGCCGTCTTCATAGCCCTGGAGCTTGAAATCGCGGCCGTCGACCACGAGCTTGGCGCCTTCTTCGACGCCACGGTCGATGAGGCCGCGAACGCGGGTATAGGCTTCCTTGGTGACGAGCGGACCCATGTCGGCCTTGTCGTCGGTATAGGGGCCGATGCGCAGGGATTCGATCTTCGGCGTCAGCTTTTCGACGAGACGGTTGGCCGTTTCTTCACCGACCGGAACGGCAACCGAGATCGCCATGCAGCGCTCGCCGGCCGAACCGTAGCCTGCGCCCATCAGCGCGTTGACGGCCTGGTCCATATCGGCATCGGGCATGATGATCATGTGGTTCTTGGCGCCGCCGAAGCACTGGGCGCGCTTGCCGTTCATCGCCGCCGTGCCATAGACGTAGCGAGCGATCGGCGTCGAGCCGACGAAGGAAACGGCGCCGATATCGGGATCGGTGAGGATGGCGTCGACCGCGCCCTTGTCGCCGTTGACGACGTTGAGAATGCCGGCGGGCAGGCCAGCTTCGATCATCAGTTCGGCAAGACGGATCGGCAGGGACGGATCCCGCTCGGAAGGCTTCAGGATGAAGGCGTTGCCGCAGGCGATCGCCGGCGCGAACATCCACATCGGGATCATGCCCGGGAAGTTGAAGGGGGTGATGCCGGCGCCGATGCCGACCGGCTGGCGGATCGAATACATGTCGATCGCAGGACCCGCACCCTCGGTGAACTCGCCCTTGGCGAGATGCGGAATGCCGCACACGAATTCGCAGACTTCGAGGCCGCGAATGACGTCGCCCTTGGCGTCCTCGATCGTCTTGCCGTGCTCCTTGGAGAGCATTTCGGCCAGCTCGTCCATGTGCAGGTTCAGGAGTTCGACGAACTTGAAGAAGACGCGGGCGCGGCGCTGCGGATTGGTGGCAGCCCATTTTGGCTGCGCGGCCTTGGCGTTCTCGACGGCGGCGCGCAGTTCCTCGACGCTAGCGAGCGCCACGGTCGCCTGCACTTCGCCGGTCGCCGGATTGTAGACGTTGCTGGTGCGGCCGCTGGTGCCGGCAACATGCTTGCCGCCGATGAAATGACCAATCTCACGCATGGGTGTTCCTCCTGTTTTTGGGATGCCCCACAATCGCACTTCAATTTGCACAAATCAATGCGCGGATATAAGCAACCATTGTGCGTAGATTAAAGTCAGACGATAGGAAGGACAATCGCCGATGAGCGAAGAACATGTCGTCCGGATGGCAGAACTCAAGATCGACCCCGCGATGCTCGAAGCCTATCGCGCATTGCTGGCCGAGGAGATCGAGGCATCCGTCGCGCTGGAAGAAGGCGTCCTTTCGCTCAGCGCGGTTTCGCTGAAGGACGACCCGAGCACGATCCGCATCCTCGAGGTCTACGCGAGCAGCCAAGCCTACGAAGCGCACCTGAAGACGCCGCATTTCCTCAAATACAAAAGCGAGACGGCCGGCATGGTGGTCTCGCTGACGCTGATCGAGGTCGACCCCATCATGATGCGCGCCAAATCATGAACTGGGATGATGTCCGCATCTTTCTGGCCGTTGCCCGCACGGGACAGATCCTCGCCGCGTCCAAAAGGCTGGGGCTGAACCACGCGACGCTCTCGCGACGGCTGACCTCGCTCGAAGAGGCGCTGAAGACCCGTCTTCTCATCCGCCGGCCGACCGGCTGCGAGCTGACGGCGGAAGGCGAAGTGTTTCTTGCGTCGGCGGAACGCATGGAAACCGAAATGCTGGCCGTCCAGGCCAATCTCGGCCACACCGATGCGGCGATCGCCGGAACGGTGCGGGTGGGCGCGCCCGATGGTTTCGGCGTTTCCTTTCTTGCGCCCCGCATGGGCCGGCTGATCGAGCGCCATCCTGAACTGAAGATCCAGCTCGTGCCGGTGCCGCGCTCCTTCTCGCTGTCGCAACGAGAGGCCGATATCGCCATCACGCTCGAGCGGCCGCAGCAGGGCCGGCTCGTTTCCTCGAAGCTCATCGATTATACGCTCGGTCTTTATGCCTCGCGGGAATATCTGGCCTCGCAGGGAGCACCCCCCGATATCGACGCTCTCAAGGCGCATCGGCGCATCGGCTATGTCGAAGACCTGATCTTCACCGCGTCGCTGAATTTTTCCGGCGAAGTCATGCGCAGCTGGGATGCGGGCTTTGAGATCTCGACTGCGATCGGTCAGACGGAGGCAGTCCGCACGGGGGCCGGCATCGGCATCCTGCATAACTACATCGCCCGGCAATATCCCGAACTCCAGCGCATCCTGCCTGATATTTCGATCCGCCGCGCCTACTGGACGACCTATCACGAAACGGCGCGCGATCTCTTGCGCGTCAGGAGCGTCGCAGACTTCCTCCAGGAACTCGTCAGCGCCGAGCGGCACATCTTCCTTTAGCGCCGGAACGTATGTTTTGCCGGCTCGTCGTTCTCGTCGGGATTTGGGACGGGCGCCTCGTCGGGCAGCCGGTCCGGCTCCGGTTCCTTGATCGGAGGCACCGGCTTCCAGCCGGGCGCGGGCATCGGCGGCTGATCGGGAATGGGTTCGTTCGGCAGGGACATGGCGGCCCTTCCTTTCATGATGTTCGTCGTAAACGATGTTCGGTCGGGTTATTTGTCCGGCTTCAGCGTTTCGGCGGCGCGCATCGGCATGCTGTCGATGATCGCGAATAGTTCGCCGCCGGTAATCGGCTCGCTGACCTTGAGCTTGACCGTGCCGTCCTTGCCGACAAGGAAGGCGGAAAATTCGCCCGGTTCGGACGCCTCCAGGTCGCGGCGCAGCGCTTGCCCGTCCAGACCCTCGGCCGCGCCGAAGAGCGACCGTACAGTGTCGCCCGACACTTTCAGCACCACCATATCGCGCTCGTCGAGCGCGCCTCGATCAGCAAGCAGCTGATTTTCCTGGCGGGCGGCGCGGGCATTGTCCTTGTCGGCGAAAAGGATGAAGACTCGGTTCTTCCACTGGAAGGCCGCAAGGCTCTCGGCCGGCGCATAGGCGCTGTTCGTCTCATCGATCTTGGTCGCGCCGTAGAGCAGGGTTTTCGACATGCGGGTTCTCCATCATCTTGGAGAACGGCCCGGGATGGCGCGGGTTCCATCGAAATGAGCGAAACCGTCTTCACTGCTATTCTGGGGAGAATGGTACGGTTGGGGGGTCTCGAACCTCCGACCTCAGGTGCCACAAACCTGCGCTCTAACCAACTGAGCTACAACCGCACATACCGCGCTCGGCGCGATGGGGGTCACATACGAGGACTTGGCGATGAATTCAAGTCCAAATTCCTCGCCAATATACAAAAAGGCTGGACGCGAGGTCCAGCCTTTATATCACTGAACGGCAAAAACCGATCAGGCAACCTTGAAGGAGGCCATGGCCTTTTCGGCGGCTTCCTTGGAGGGCTTTGCGAGCTTTTCGGCAACCTGCTTGGTGGTTTCCTGGATCGACTTCGCCTGTTCGACGGCGATTTCGGCCTGCTTGCGCAGGAAGGAGGTCTGCAGTTCGAAGAATTCGGCTGCGGACTTGACGCCGAGCAGCGCTTCCATGTGCGAGAGCGAGCTTTCGGCGTTTACGCGCAGAACGTCGATCGCCTTCAGGCCGATCTCGACGGTGCCGGCCTGGGCCGTCTGCACGGTGGCTTCGAGCGTCTTGCCGGCTTCCTCGCCAGCGGTCTTCAGCTTGGCATAGGCGTCCTTCGACTGCTGTGCGCCCTTTTCGGCGAAATCACGGAAGGATTCCGCGAGCTTGGAAGGGTCGAAAGAAGCGATTGAAAAAACGTCATCGGTCTTTATGGTAGCCATGTCGCATTCCTTTGGGTTGAGGCAGTCGCTGCCTGTGATCATCGAATGACGTCTATATAGGATAGTTTATTGTGCATTGCAACATTTTTTGTGCGACGCACAAGTCGTTAACCTTTCTGGCCGAAAGGACCCTGCCGTTCTGGACCGGTTTGCGACCTGCAGTTATTAATAAGCCGTTAATTTAGAGGCCGACAGCGACAAGGTTCGAACATGCCCGCAGTCCAATATCCGTTCATTGACATTGCCGTGCATGCACGGGTGCGGGAGCGCTTTTCACGCGGCGAGGCGATGGTGCTGTTTTCGGCCGATCTTGCCCGTCTGCTCTGGGCGAACGGTGCGGGTGCGGAGCTTTTCGGCCACTCGGCGGTCTATGACCTGCTCGATCAGGGCATCGACCGCGGCGACATCACCTTCCGTCAGCTGGAAACGGCCGCGCGCCAGCTTGCCGACATCGGCGACAGCAGAAATCTGATGATCCGCGTCGCCAAGGGCTTCCAGCGCGTGCAGGTGCAGGCCGCGGCCGAATTGATCCGGCTTTCGTCGGGCGAAAAGGCCATCCTGTTTTCCGTGCCGGTCTCGGCAAGACCGATGGCATCAGGCGCTGCCGCCGCCCAGATGCTGCAGGGGCTCGATGATCCCGACACGCATATGGCCGTCATCGGCGCCAATGGCGAGGTCATCGCCGCCTCGCCTGGCTTTGCCTCGCTCGCCATATCAGGCGAGACCGCAAAGACGCTGATCAATCTTGCAGGCGCCCATCCCGACCGGCTGGTGAAGCGTCCTGTCGCGACCGGCAGGGGCTATCTGCCTGCCGCCGTCGGCAAGCTCAGCGACGAGCCGGCGCTCAATCTGCTCTTTGCGGTCGAGACCGTGCTCGGCCACCTCGACCCGATCGATCCGCCGGGGCATGAAACCATCGATACGCGCCTGCCGCAGGCCGCTGACGTCCCCGCGCCGCAGGCGACTGGCGCGCCCGCGGGAGACGAAAGCCCGGCGCCGGCCGAAGCGCTTCAGGACGAGCCCGCCGCCACGGGCTTCACCGAAATCATCGATGCTGTTTCTGACATCGAAGAGGTCGAGGAGACGCTCGAAGAAATCACCGGCGAAAGCGACCAGGCGGCCGCGGCAGAAGGAGACGACGCGGTTGCGGAGACGCATCCTGCCGAGCACGAGATGCCGGAAAGCGATGGCAGCGTGATCGACGGCAGTGCAGTGGAGGTCGAGGAGCCTGCCGCGACCGTCGATGACGACGTAATCTCTGGCGGCGAGACGGCGGAAGATGCGGCGATGGCGGAAACGCCTGCGGAGGCCGGCGACACGCCGAATGAAGAGGCGCCGGCAGCCGTCCGTGAAGAACCCGCACCCGCGACGGCTGAAGTTGCCGACGTGCCCCCTGCCCCCAAGCTCGCGGCCGAGCCCGGCTTCGTCTTCAGGCCGAACAGCCGCGCCACGCGCTTCGTCTGGAAGATCGATGCGGATGGCCGGTTCAACGAGGTCAGCCATGAATTCGCCGAGGCTGTCGGTCCGCATGCGTCCGACATCATCGGCTCCGCCTTCAGCGATATCGCCGCGCTCTTCAATCTCGATCCCGATGGCAAGCTTTCCGAAGCGCTCGCCCGCCGCGATACGTGGTCCGGCAAAACGATCCTCTGGCCGGTCGAAGGCACCAGCCTGGTCGTTCCGGTCGATCTCGCGGCTTTGCCGACCTATACCCGCAATCGCGATTTCGACGGTTTCCGCGGTTTCGGCGTCGTCCGGCTGTCCGATGCGCAGGAAGACCCGCTGGCGCTTGGACTGACGCTCGGCCCGGACGGGATCGGCCATGATGCGGCGAGCCTCGGCCCGGTGCCCGAGCCCGTTGCCGACGAGGACGCTGCGCCCCAGCATATTCCGGCTGAAACGGCCGTGGCGGAAGATCAGGCGGCTGCAGCAGCCGAGTCGGAGAGCCGGGTGTCGACGCCCGAAGGAGTTGCCGCCGGCGCGCCTGCCCTTGAAGCGCCTATCTTCGAAAGCGCGGCAGAGGAAGCCGAGGGCAGCGCCGACGCCGGGCAAGCCTCAGCCGCCGAACCGGCCGCCAGCCCCGCGGATGAGCCGCCGGCACTGCGCATTTCGGAAACGCCCAATCGCCGTTTCACCGACAAGGTCGTTCAGCTTCACAGCGGCGGCGCCGGATTGACGGCTGCAGAACAGGCGAATTTCCGCGAGATCGCCAAACGTCTCGAAGCCTTCGGCGCGCGCAAGGAAGACCCAGCCGCCCCGGAAGCGGTAGAAGCCGCCCCCACGGAGACGGCCGATCTTCAGGAAGCGCCCACAATCCAGAAGGTCGAGGCCGAAGTCCCCCTCGTCGGTGAAGCAGCGCCGCAGGAAGCGATCTTCGAAAATGCGGCCGAGGCCGAGGGTGAAGACGACGCGCCGGCAATCATCGCCGATGACGAGGCGACGGAAGGGCTCGAGGAGACGGTCAGCCAGATCGAGGTGCTGACGAGCTTAATCCCGCCGCGCGTGAAGATGACGGATGGGCTTTCGGCCGGAACGGTCGACCAATTGCCGGTCGCCGTGCTCATCCATGTCGGCGATGCGCTGCTCCATGCCAATCCCGAATTCATGCGGCTGACCGGCTACGCGTCGCTCGATGCGCTGCGCGAGGTCGGCGGCATCGAAGCCCTGCTGCAGCGCCGCGAACTCGAGGAAAAGGCGGCGGGCTCCGGCACCATGATGCTCGTCAAGGCCGACGACAGGCTGGTGCCGGTGACTGCGCGGCTGCAATCGGTGCGCTGGGAAGACGCCAATGCGCTGATGCTGGCGCTGATGCCGGTGGAAGGCAAGGACGACAGCCGCGGCGACGCCAGCCGGTCCGAAACGCGTCCCGAGCGGATGGTCGAGAAAGTCGCCAAGCTGCAGATCGAGGTCGAGGAATTGCGCTCGATCCTGGAGACGGCGACCGACGGCGTCGTCGTCATCGGCACGGAAGGCGACATCCGCTCGATGAACCGCTCGGCGAGCGCGCTTTTCAATTACGATGAGCAGGAGACGCGCGGCAAACCCTTCGTGATGCTGTTTGCCCATGAGAGCCAGAAGGCGGTGCTCGACTATCTGAACGGCCTTTCCGGCCATGGTGTGGCGAGCGTCTTGAACGACGGGCGCGAAGTGATCGGCCGCGAGGCCGGCGGCGGCTTCGTGCCGCTGTTCATGACGATGGGCCAGCTGACCTCCTCCAACGGCTATTGCGCGGTCATCCGCGACATCACCCAGTGGAAGCGCACCGAGGACGAACTGCGCAACGCCAAGGGTGCGGCCGAAACCGCCAATGCCCACAAGACGGATTTCCTCGCCCGTGTCAGCCACGAAATCCGCACGCCGCTCAACGCCATCATCGGCTTTTCCGACATGATGGCCGGCGAACGCTTCGGGCCGATCGGCCATCCGCGCTACATCGAATATGCCAACGATATCGGCCGCTCCGGCCGGCACGTGCTGGATATCGTCAACGACCTGCTCGACATTTCGAAGATCGAAGCGGGCGAGATGGATCTCGATTTTGCCGCCGTCGGCCTCAACGAGGCGGTCTCGGAGGCCGTGGCGCTGGTGCAGCCGCAGGCGAACGGCCAGCGCGTCATCATCCGCACGGCGCTGTCGCATGCGGTGCCCGACGTCGTGGCGGATCTGCGCTCGATCAAGCAGATCGCGCTCAATATCCTGTCCAACGCCATCCGCTTCACCCCCTCGGGCGGGCAGATCGTCGTTTCCACCTCCTATGAGGCGAACGGCAGCGTCGTCTTGCGGGTCCGCGATACCGGCGTCGGCATGACACGCAGCGAACTCGACCAGGCGATGAAGCCGTTCCGGCAGGTCTCCTCGACCCAGTCGCGCCATCGCGGCGACGGCACCGGGCTCGGCCTGCCGTTGACCAAGGCGATGGTGGACGCCAACCGGGCGACCTTCTCGATCAATTCGGCGCCGAACGAGGGCACGCTCGTCGAGATCACCTTCCCGTCGCAGCGCGTGCTGGCCGGCTGATCCGGAGTATTTTCGTTCCGTTGAAATTCTCTATCTCTTTGTTTTCATGCTATTCTTTGGAAGACGCCGCGAAGTTTTGCCGGAATTGCTCTCAGAAAAAAAGGCAGCCAAAGGCTGCCTTGAATTTGTGCTGTTCAACAAGAGCTCAGTCGATCAACGTCATGTTTCGTAAGCCCGGAGGCTCCAGGCCGCCTCGTTCATGTGCGGCCCCCAAGTTGCTTCACCTTTGACCAACCTTTCTTAACGAAAGGTTTCCATGACAACGAATTGATGAATGGTGAAAGCTTATAGTTTACGATCCCTTATCAGGTCCGCAATTCCTCCAAGCCCGCAAAGAGCTGCAGCGCCTCGGGATTGGCGAGCGCCTCCTGGTTTTTCACCGGCCTGTTGTGGACGACTTCGCGCACGGCAAGCTCGACGATCTTGCCTGACTTGGTCCGGGGAATATCGGCGACCGCAATGATCTTTGCCGGCACATGCCGCGGCGAGGCGCCGGTGCGGATGCGCGTCTTGATCGCCTTGACGAGATCCTCGGTCAGCGTGACGCCGGATGCAAGGCGGACGAAGAGGATGACGCGCACGTCGTCGTCCCACTCCTGGCCGATGCACAGCGCCTCGGCCACTTCCTCCATCTGCTCCACCTGATTGTAGATCTCGGCCGTGCCGATACGCACGCCGCCGGGATTGAGCGTCGCATCCGAGCGGCCATGGATGACGAGGCCGCCATGCTCCGTCCATTCGGCGAAATCGCCGTGGCACCAGACATTGTCGAAGCGGTCGAAATAGGCGGCGCGATATTTGGCGCCGTCGGGATCGTTCCAGAACATGACAGGCATGGAAGGGAAGGCCTTGGTGCAGACGAGTTCGCCCTTCTCGCCGCGCACCGGCTTGCCGTCATCGTTCCAGACGTCGACCGCAAGGCCGAGGCCCGGCCCCTGGATCTCGCCGCGCCAGACCGGCTGCAGCGGATTGCCGAGCACGAAACAGGAGACGATATCGGTGCCGCCGGAGATCGAGGCGAGCTGCACATCCTTCTTGATGCCCTCATAAACGAAGGTGAAGCCCTCCGGCGACAGCGGCGAGCCGGTCGACGTCATCAGCCGCAGGCTGGAAAGATCATGGCTTTGGCGCGGCGTCAGGCCGCTCTTGCGCACGGCATCGATATATTTCGCCGAGGTGCCGAAGATCACGAATTTTTCGGCTGCGGCATAGTCGAACAGCACATTGCCGTCCGGGGCAAAGGGCGAACCATCGAACAGGCAGAGCGTGGCGCCGCTGGCGAGCCCGCTGACCAGCCAGTTCCACATCATCCAGCCGCAGGTGGTGAAGTAGAACAGCTTCTCGCCGGCCTCGAGGCCGCAATGCAGCCGCTGCTCCTTGAGATGCTGCAGGAGCGTGCCGCCGGCCGAATGAACGATGCATTTCGGCACGCCCGTCGTGCCTGAGGAAAAGAGGATGTAGAGCGGGTGGGAAAAGGCAAGCGGCGTGAACTCGACCTCCCTTGCCTCATAGGGCGCAATGAAGGCTTCGAGCGTCGAAGCCCCTGGCGTCTTGCTCGCCACCGCCCCGGCATCGCCGGCGTAGTGGACGACGATCGCCGGCACGCCCAAGCTTTTCGCCACCGCAGCGACCTTGGCGCCGACATCCTGCAGCTTGCCGGAATACCAATAGGCATCGCAGGCGATGAAGAGCTTCGGGCCGATCTGGCCGAAACGGTCGAGCACGCCCTGCTCGCCGAAATCGGGGGAGCAGGACGACCAGATGGCGCCGATCGAGGCGGCCGCGAGCATGGCGGCGACGGTCTCCGGCATGTTCGGCATCATGGCGGCGATGCGGTCGCCTTCGCGGATGCCCTGCGCTTTGAAGGCCTGCTGCAGCTTCGAGACCAGCGCGCGCAGCCGGTCCCACGACCAGCGATCCTCGACCTTGTCCTCGCCGCGAAAGATGATGGCATCGCCCCCGCCGCGGCCGGACAGCAGATTTTCGGCAAAATTCAGCGTCGCGTCGGGAAAGAAACGGGCGCCGAGCATGCTGTCGCCGTCGATAAGGATCCTTGCGCCGCGCTTTCCTTTCACACCGCAGAAATCCCAGACGGCCGACCAAAATTTCTCCCGCTCGGCAACAGACCATGCATGCAGGTCCTCAAAGCCCGAAAGCGAAAGCCCGAAGTCGGCATTGCAGCGCTCCATGAAGGCATGGATCGGGCTTTTTGCGAGGGCTTCGTCCGATGGCACCCAAAGTGGTCTGTTGTCCTGCATTCAATCCTCCTCCCCAATATCGTCTTTATATCATGCTGCATTGCATTATAAAGGCCGGAACCCGACCGGATCCGACGCCCGGCGAACACCCGGAAATCGCAATCCGTCAGCGTCGATTTCAAAATACCGGCAGCCGCGCAACGCCGGGGGATTTGCATCTAAGAGGCATTTCCTATATCCGGCGAAATCAACGCATAACGGGTTAACCGGCTGAATTACCGGCGGAGATCATGAGTACGTCAAGACATCGCAGGTGGCGCAGGAAGATCGGGCCCGTTTCGCGCTGGCTCCCGGCATTTGCGCGCCTTTCGACGCTCTTCCTCCTGATCGCGCTGGGGCTTTTCGTCGCCCTCAGGGTCGCCGCGCCCTATCTCATCTCGACCGGTTTCGTGCGCTCCGGCATCGAGGAGGCGCTGTCGAAATGGACGGGCTATCATGCCGAGATCAAGGGCAGCCCGGTTCTGGAATTCTGGCCGACGCCGCGCATCACGCTGAACCAGGTCACCATCCGCCAGCCGCGTGAGAGCGGCGACAAGCTGCTCGGCAGCGTTGAAAGCCTGTCGGCCGATTTCAGCCTGATCGACGCTCTGAGAGGCCGGACGAGCTTCCACGAATTCCACCTGCTGCGCCCGAACCTTGCGCTGACGCGTGACGAGAAGGGGCTGATCGACTGGAGCTATGCGGGGCTACTCGCGCGCGCCATCAGCGGTGTCCGCTACGAAAACGGCGCGGAGGTGCTCGATCCTGATCTTGACGCCGAGATCGGCGCGGTGACAGTCGAGGACGGCACGCTTGTCGTTACCGACGTCAGGAGCAACAAGATCTATCACTTCGACAGCGTCACGGCCGACATCGCCTGGCCGAGGCTTTCAGGCGCCATCTCGGCGGTCGTCATCGCCCGCATCAACGGCGAGGACCTGAAGATCGACTATGCCTCGCGCCAGCCGCTGCTCGCCTTTGCCGGCAGGAACGCCGAGGCCAGGACGTCGCTGACGTCAAATCTGATGACCGCACGCTTCCAGGGCGTCGCCAGCATCGCCAGCCTTTCGTCCCTTTCCGGAAACGTCGCCGTCACCATTCCCGACATGCCGCGGCTTCTCACATGGTCAGGCAAATCGATCCCCGGCATCGGCACACTGAAGAGCGCTTCGCTCGACTCCGACATCATGTCGTCCGGCAGCGGGCTGCGCTTCAACAATCTCAGCCTGTCGCTGAACGAGGCGAGCGCCACCGGCGTGATGGACCTCTCGACCGCGCCGGGCAAGCGGCCGAAGATCGGCGGCACGCTCGCCTTCGACCAGATGAACCTCAAGCCATTCCTCGACGCCTTCGCGCTGAGGCTCGCCGCCGGCGAGGCAGAGGAAATCTCCGCCGACATGAGAGAGCCGCTGAAGATGCTCGATGTCGACGTCAGGCTTTCGGCCCGCCGTGCGCAGATGGGGCTCTTCGAGCTTTCCGATCTCGGCGCCAGCATGATCGTGACCGGCGGGGAGGCGAAATTCGACATTGGCGACAGCCAGTTCGAAGGCGGTGAAATGACGGCGCATCTGGAGGCGACGCAACGCGATTTCGACGGGGGCGGGAAATTGCAGCTGTCGATCCGCAACGCCGACTTCGCTGCCCTTGCCGAACGCCTGCAGCTCAAGGGGCCGCTGCCGCTTGCGACAGGATCGCTCGATCTCGACCTGCAGTCGTCGAAGGCGATCTGGACGGCCGGTCTCGGCGACGTCACCGGCAAGCTGCACTTCTGGACGCGGGAAGGCACGATCCCCGGTATCGACGCCGGGGCGCTGCGGACCCAGGCGGCCCAAAAGCCGTTCTTTCCGCTCAGTGCCGCGGCGAGCGGCGCTTTCACCTTCGACCAGCTGGACCTTCAGGCCGATTTCGCCAACGGCTCCGCAGAAATCCGTGACGCCCGCGTCGCCGGGCCGGCGCAGACGCTGACGCTTTCCGGCGTCGTCACCTATCAGACGAACGGACTGGCGCTTTCCGGATCGCTGGAGGCGACCGACCCGGCCAAGGCGGCGGAGCTGCCGCTTCTGCCGTTCTTCGTCGGCGGCTCATGGCCGAACCCGGTCATTTCGCCGGTTCCGCTTCTCAACAGCACACCCCACGCGCAGTAGGCCGACACCGGACAGGACTTGCCGCGAAACCGCTGCACACTTTCGCGCGACACGCTTTAGGCGCCGGCGGCTGCCGCGCGCTCATCGCGCTCGCGTTGCACTTCGCGGCGCTTGGTGATGACCGAAGCACAGATGACGCCGACCGCCACGATGGCGATGAGGATCGTGCAGACCGCATTGATCTCAGGCGTCACGCCGAGACGCACCTGGCTGTAGATCTTCATTGGCAGCGTGGTCGCACCCGGACCGGAGGTGAAGCTTGCGATCACGAGATCATCCAGCGACAGGGTAAAAGCCAGTATCCAGCCGGAAAACACCGCCGGGGAAATGATCGGCAAAGTGATTTCGAAAAAGGTGCGCACCGGCGGCGCTCCCAGATCCTGCGCGGCTTCCTCGATCGACTGGTCGAAGCTCAAGAGCCGCGATTGCACCACGACGGCGACGAAGCACATGGTCAGCGTCGTATGCGCCAGCGTGATGGTCCAGAAGCCGCGATCGAAGCCGATCGCCACGAAGAGCAGCAGCAGCGACAGGCCGGTGATGACTTCCGGCATGACGAGCGGCGCATAGACCATGCCGGAGAAGAGCATGCGGCCGCGGAAGCGGGTGTAACGCACCAGCGTCAGCGCCGCCATGGTGCCGAGCACGGTCGCGAAGGTGGCCGACAGCAGGCCGACACGGATCGTCACCCAGGCGGCGTCGAGCAGCGCCTGGTTCGACAGCAGTGAAACATACCACTTGGTGGAGAAGCCGCCCCAGACGGTAACGAGCTTCGACTCGTTGAAGGAAAAGACCACCAGAAGCACGATCGGCAGATAGAGGAAGGCAAAGCCGAGCACGACGGAGATGATGTTGAAGCGGGTCCATCTCAACATGGCTTACTTCCCCCGCTCTTCGGCCTTGGCCTGCGCATTCTGGAAGAAGACGATCGGGATCACCAGGATCATGAGCAGGATCGTCGCGACCGCCGAGGAGACCGGCCAGTCTCTGTTGGCATTGAATTCGTTCCAGAGCGTCTTGCCGATCATCAGCGTCTGCGAGCCGCCGAGAAGATCGGGGATGACGAATTCACCGACGGCCGGGATGAAGACCAGCATGCAGCCGGCAATCACACCGGGGATCGACAGCGGAAAGGTGACGCGCCAGAAGGCCTGGATCGGCGTGCAGCCGAGATCCTGGGCGGCCTCGATCAGCGTGCCGTCCATCTTTTCGAGCGCCGAATAGAGCGGCAGCACCATGAAGGGCAGATAGGAATAGACGATGCCGATATAGACGGCCGTCGTGGTGTTGAGGATGATCAGCGGGCTGTCGATGATATGCAGCGACAGCAGAAGCTGGTTCAGCAATCCCTCCGGCTTCAGGATGGCAATCCATGCATAGACGCGGATCAGGAAGCTCGTCCAGAAGGGCAGGATGACCAGCATCAGCAGCGTCGGGCGAATGCTGCGCGGCGCCTGCGCCATGCCATAAGCGATCGGATAGGCGATCAGCAGCATCAGAAAGGTCGAAATACCGGCAATGACGACGCTCGAGAGATAGGCGTTGAAGTAGAGCGGGTCGTCCGTGAGGTAGCCGTAATTGTCGAAGGAGAAGGTCGCGACCTTGCTCCAGAAACCGGCCCAGCCATCGGCAAGCGAGAAGACCGGCTCGTAAGGCGGTATGGCGATCGCCGTCGTCGACAGCGAGATGCGGAAGACGATGAAGAACGGCGCCAGAAAGAACACCAGCAGCCAGGCATAGGGAATGATGATGACGAGGCGGCTGTAGAAGCGAGAGGCAAATGTTCCCATAGGCTCAATCCTTCAAGAGCACGCCGGCATTCTCATCGAAGGAGATCCAGACGTCCTGATCGTAGCCGAAGGGGTCGTCGACGGAACGCTGCGCGTTGAGAGAAGAGGCTCTGACGACTTTGCCGCTCGGCAGCTTGATATGAAAGACGGTCATGTCGCCGAGATAGGCGATATCCCAGATCTCGCCCTTGACTGAATTGACCGAGGCATTCGCGGGTGCTGCACGCGTCACACGGATCTTTTCCGGGCGGATGGCAAAACCGACCGCATTGCCGATGGCCGGTGTTTCAGCGGCGGCGCTGCGGATGGTGAAGCCGCTTTCGACCGATATTTCGACAGCGCCGTTTCCAGATGCCGCCACCTTGCCGTCGAAGATGTTCACGTCGCCGATGAAATCCGCGACGAAGCGGGAATTCGGCGCCTCGTAGATTTCGGCGGGCGTTGCGACCTGCACCACCTTGCCGTGGCTCATGACGGCGATGCGGTCGGCCATGGTCATCGCCTCTTCCTGGTCGTGGGTGACGACGACGAAGGTGAGGCCGAGGTTCTGCTGCAGGTCCATCAGCTCGAACTGGGTTTCCTCGCGCAGCTTCTTGTCGAGCGCGCCGAGCGGCTCGTCGAGCAGCAGCACCTTCGGGCGCTTGGCGAGCGAACGGGCGAGCGCCACGCGCTGGCGCTGGCCGCCGGAGAGCTGGTTCGGCTTGCGGGAGGCGAATTGCTCGAGTTTGACGAGCTTCAGCATCTGCGCGACGCGTTCGGCCATTTCGTCCTTCGGCATGCCATCCTGCTTCAGACCGAAGGCAATGTTCTTCTCGACCGTCATGTGCGGGAAAAGCGCGTAGGACTGGAACATCATGTTGACCGGCCGCTTGTAAGGCGGCGTGCCGGCAAGATCGGTGCCGTCGAGGACGATTTCGCCCGAAGTCGGCTGTTCGAAGCCGGCGAGCATGCGCAGAAGCGTCGACTTTCCGCAGCCGGACGCGCCGAGCAGCGCGAAGAACTCGCGGTGATAGATGTTGAGCGAGAGATCGTCGACGGCGGTGAAATTGCCGAAGCGCTTGGTGACATTCTTGAAAGCGATGAAAGGTTTTGCGGACGGATCGGTCCAGGGTGCGAAAGCGCGGCGGATATTGCCCAAAGATTTCATCATTATTCCCCGAAAAATATGCAGCCGGCTTCCACCCGGGCCGGGAATTGAAAGGCCCGGACGTTGCCGTCCGGGCCTGGCATCAAATTACTGGCCGGTGACGACCTTCGTCCAGATTCGCGTCGCGGTGCGCTGCGTCTTCGGATCCCACGGCTTGACGGTGAAGAGGTTCTTCATCACCTCCTCCGTCGGATAGACAGCCGGATCCTCCAGCACTTCCTTGCTGATAAACTGCTGGGAAGCCTTGTTGCCGTTCGCATAGAAGGTGTGGTCGCTCGCCTTGGCGATGACCTCGGGCTTCATCATGTAATTCAGGAACTCATGCGCTTCGGCCACATGCGGCGCATCGGCCGGGATCGCCATCATGTCGAACCACATCTGGGCGCCCTGCACGGGGATCGAGTAGTTGACCTCGACGCCGTTCTTGGCTTCGGCCGCGCGGTCGCGGGCCTGCAGCATGTCGCCGGAATAACCGAAGGCGATGCAGATGTCGCCGTTGGCAAGGGCGTTGATATATTCGGACGAATGGAACTTGCGGATATAGGGGCGCACCGCCGTCAGCAGTTCCTCGACCTTCTGGAAATCCTCGGCCTTGGTGGAGTTCGGATCGAGGCCGAGATAACGCAGGGCCGTCGTCATGACGTCCTTCGGGGTGTCGAGCACGTAAATGCCGCAGTCCTTGAACTTTTCGGCGACCTTCGGATCGAAGATCACTTCCAGACCGGGCTTGGCATCGGGACCGAGGATTTCGGCGACCTTCTTGACGTTGTAGCCGATGCCGTCGGTGCCCCACATGTAATCGACCGCATATTCATTGCCCGGATCGTAGGCCGCGGTGCGCTGCAGGATCACGTCCCACATGTTGGAAAGGTTGGGCAGTTTGGACTTGTCGAGCTTCTGGAAGACACCGGCCTGGATCTGGCGCTGCAGGAAGTCGGCTGTCGGAACAACGACGTCATAACCGGTGCCGCCGGCGAGCAGCTTGGTTTCCACGGTCTCGTTCGAATCGAAGGTGTCGTAGACGACCTTGATGCCCGTCTCCTTCGTGAAATCGGTCAGGATGCTGTCGTCGATATAATCCGACCAGTTGTAGACATTGACCACGCGGTCCTGCGCAAAGGCCGGAGCGGCAGCAAGGAGCGCGGCAACGGCGGCGGCCGTCACGCTTGGGATGATTGACCTCATGACTTCTCCTGTTTGTTCAAAGAGCCCGCACCCCCGGACGTCTTTTCCCTCTGGTTTTGCTCGCAGACTAAGAAGGAATTTCGCAGCCCACAAGCGCAAAATCCTGCGTCTTCAACGATTTCACAATCACTGGAAATCGAAGGCGCTAAGCCCCGCCACCATCTCATCGAGCCCGAGCGGCCTCGTCACCGGTGGCTCGGCGCGGGAAAGACAGCCGCGCCGCTCGCAGAGGCGGCAGGCCGGACCGATCGTGACCGGCTCGAGCGCCGTCGCCTGCCCGTAAACCAGCCCCTCGCCGAGGGTCGCGTCACAGCCGATCAGGATCGCGGTGCGCCTCACCCTTTCGCCGAATTCGACGCTCGGCCCCTCCAGCGTACGGGCGACCGTCAGGAAGGATGCACCATCCGGCATGACGACGGTCTCGGCGAGGATCTGGCCCGGCTGCAGGAAAGCGGCATGGATGTTGAGCTTCGGGCAGCCGCCGCCGAAACCGGCCTGCGGGAAACCCTGGGCGCCGGCTCTGCGCAGCCGGTGGCCTGCGGCATCGATCTCGATCAGGAAGAAGGGGATCGCGGCGGCGCCGGGGCGCTGCAGCATAGTAAGCCGTGCGGCGGCATGGCCGAAGGAAACGCCGAAGCGGGCCCGCAATATGTCGATGTCGTAGCGTGTCGATTTCGCCGCCGACAGAAAAGCCTCGTAGGGCATTGCGAGCGCCAGCGCGGCGATGCGGGCAAGCTCGAAACGGGCGATGCGGCGCGCCTCGGCCGAAGAGAGCGAGAGATCGTCGAGTTCGGCATCGATGGCCGGCAGCAACGCGAGCGTGACGGCCTCGACGGCAATTTCATGGGCGCGGTCCGCCTGCGACAGGCGTTCGGAGATGAAGAGCCGCATCGAGTGGCGATCGAAACGGCGGCGCAGATCCGGCATGACGTGCACCGGCAGGACACGCACGGCAATGCCGCGCTCGGTGCGCAGCCAATCCTTCAGCCCGGCGCCGAGATCGGTCCCGCCGGGAAGCGTTGCGGCAAAGGCTTCCGCCGCCGTCTCGATCCGGGCGAAATAGCCGGACCGGCGCTCCAGCGTCTCGCGCACCTCATCGAGCGGCAATCGGCCGGCGGCGATCGGCGCATGGCCTTCGGCGGCCATCAGCGCCGTCAGGTCGGAAAGTCTCGCCGCCTGCTCGCGATAGGCGCGATAGAGCTTGATCATACCGCTTGCGGCATTGGGCGCGGCTTCAGCCACCTCCACCAGTTCCTGGTCGCCGGGCAACTCACCTGCCAGCAGCGGATCGGCAAAAACTTCCTTGAGCTGACCGAGACTGCCGCCGGTCTGGCCCCGCAGCTCCTCCAGGTCGACCCTGTAGACCGACGCGAGCTTAAGAAGAAGCTGCACCGTCAGCGGCCGCTGGTTGCGCTCGATCAGATTCAGATAGGAGGGCGAGATCTCCAGCGCTTCGGCCATGGCCGTCTGCGTCAGCGCCAACGCATTGCGGATGCGCCTTACTTTCGCGCCGGCAAATATCTTTCGTTCCGCCATGTCACACCCTTTGACAAGCGAGGCGAGCCGTATTTACAAGAATTTACAAATTCACAGCGCCCCACTGTCAATCCTCCTCATCTTAACCTCTTTTCGGCCCGGAAATCAAAGGTTTTTCTGGCTATCTCAAGCGATATTGTCAATCTTGTCACGCATCCACTTTGCATTGAACTTCAGCGAGGAGAGCGGCATGACCGATTTTTACAAACTCGCCCAAACACGTCGGCAACCCGTTTCGCCGGCATCGAGAGGCCCTACTCCGCCGATGACGTGCAGCGGCTCAGGGGCCAACCTGGACGAGGCGACGATCGCCAAGTTCCAGCGTGAGCTCGGCGCGATGGGCTCCAAGCTGAACTACGGCATGTACGAGCTGGCGCGCGGCTATCGGCAGCAGCAGATGTCGGCCTATTCCGAGCTGCAGGAGGCGGAGTTCGCCGCCGAGGTCAACGGCTACACCGCCACCAAACATCAGCGCGAGGTCGGCACCGGCTATTTCGACGCCGTCTCGCTCGCCATCACCGGCGGCCGGTCTTCGACCACGGCGATGCATAATTCAACCGAGCATGCGCAGTTCAAACCGGCTGCGGAATAACCCGAAGAGGAGGAGAAGACCATGGCATCCATCGCACGCGTCCGGGAACGGGCCGAGGAGCAGGCAAGCAGCATGAGCGACGACCAGCAGACGACGATCCGCATGCTCGCCAACGACCTGCACCGGCTGAACCAATCCGTCATGAAAGCCGTCGAGGCCGGCGTCTCGGTCGAGCTGGTGCGCTCGGCCCGTCATCATGGCGGCGACGGCAACTGGGGCGACCTGCTGATCCCGGTCGTCGTCACCAACCGGCATTGACGAAAGAGGCGGCCCGGCTGGTTCGGGCCCCAGCCATCAGTCGAAGCGCCCGCGTGTCCCGGAGATGCGCGGGCGCTTCATCGTGAACCTCAGCCTCGGCTTGGCCGCTTTCCGGCGAAGAGATCGGCATAACTTCTGATGAGCTTCGTCATGCGGTCCGCGACCGTGCGGATCTCCGGGCGATGACGGTCCTCGGCATTCATGACGATCCATTGCCGGTGGCGCAATTCCGGCAGCTCGCTGCCCTGGCGCTGCAGCTCGGGATGAAGATCGCCGACGAAACAGGGCAGCACCGCCTTGCCGGCGCCGGCGCGCACGAGATCGGGCAGCGAACGCGGCCGGTTGACGGTGGCGACGATGCCGGCGGCGGCATTGGCGTGCGGCCAGCGCAGATAGGCCGATATCGCCTCCTCCTCGGCGACCGCGATCCAGCGCTCGTCGGTTTCGGCGGCATTGCGCCTGACATAAACGGCATAGGCCACCTCGCCGAGCAGACGCGCGGCAAGATTGGCTTCCGCCGGCTCGAAGGCGCGAATTCCGATATCGCTCTCACGATAGGCAAGGCTCGCGCGCGCCTCGCCGATGGTCAGCGCGATGGCGAAGGCATCGCCCGGCATGCGGATTGCGGCGAAATTCTCCGTCAGCAGCCAGGCGACCCAGGTGCCGGCGGCAACCCTGACGGTCGTGGCGCCCTCGCCGGATTGCCGCCATGCTTCCACCTTGCGGGCAGCGGCTTCCATTTCCTGAAGATGATCGAGCAGCGCCTGGCCATCCTGCGTCAGGCGGTAGCCGGTCTGGCTGCGCGAAAACAGGGCACGACCGATCTCCTGTTCGAGATCGAGCATGCGCCGGCCAACGGTTGCGGGGCTGAGTCCGCTTGCGGTGCTCGCCCCGGTCAGCCCGCCGAGCCGGGCCACTTGCAAGAAAAGCTGGTAGGAATCCCAGTTGGCGTTTTTCATTGGTGAAAAACATAGTGGAATTTCTTCTATTTATGAAGAGAAATTTGACGCTTAAATCAGGTGATGTCTTGCAATGAAAGGACATTCCCATGATCGACATGGTCGCAATCGCAGCCATCCGCGATACTCAATATTCCTGGCGATGCCGTTCGAAGCTGCGCGAGGATGAATTCTATGCCGAATTCGGAGACAGTCCGCTTGTTCGTTTCGCCACCTGGCTGACATCAGTCGATCTCAGATGGCGAGAAGGCCGCACGCCGCCGGCCCAAACCGACGGCGGCTGCGGGGTTCAGGCGACCTTCCTGGCCGTCAGGTGAGCGGATGCGGGCTCTGCGCCGATACGGAAGCGCTCAATCAACGTCATCAATGTATCGGCCTCGCCCGCCAGCAGACGGCTTGCCTGCGTCGTTTCGGCCACCATCGAGGCGTTCTTCTGGGTCATCTGGTCCATGGCATTGACCGAACCGTTGACCTCCTGCAGCGCGGCGGACTGATCCCGGCTTGCGGTGGCGATGGTTTCGACATGACCGCTGATCGCGATGATCTCATGGCTGATCGAGGCAAGCACGCTGCCGGTCTTCTGGACCAGCTCGGAGCCTGCGGTCACTTCCCGGCTGGATGTCTCGATGAGCGACTTGATTTCGCGGGCCGCATCGGCCGAACGCTGGGCGAGTTCGCGCACCTCCTGGGCGACGACGGCAAAACCCTTGCCCGCCTCGCCGGCGCGCGCCGCCTCGATGCCGGCGTTCAGCGCCAGGAGATTGGTCTGGAAGGCAATGTCGTCGATCACCTCGATGATCTGCTCGATGCGCTGCGAGGCCTCCTCGATGCGCTCCATGGCGGCGACGGCGTCGCCAACGACGGCGCCGGAGTTGTCGGCCGTTTTCTTGGTGGTAGCGACCACATTGTTCGCTTCCCGGGCACGCTCGGCGGAAGAACGAACCGTCACGGTGATCTCCTCGACTGCGGCGGCGGTCTCCTCCAGGCTGGCCGCCTGGGCCTCGGTGCGCTTGGAAAGCTCGTCGGCGGAGGCGGAGACGGCGCCGCTGTTGCGCTGGATCGTCGAGGCGCTGTCGCGGATACCCGACAGCGTATCCTGGAGCCGCAGCAGGGACGCGTTGAAATCGACGCGCAGCTGTTCGAGCCGGCCGACGAAAGGCGTGCCGATCGTCTGGGAGACATCGCCCTGCGACAGGCGCCCGAGACCGGCGGCCAGCTGGTTGACGGCAAAATCGATCTGGCCGTCGAGCGAGCGCTTGTCGGCATCGTTCCTGGCGCGTTCGGCATCGCTCAACGCACGCTGTTCGGCGGCCTGTGTTTCCAGATCGCGCTTGGCGCGGGCGCTGTCGCGGAAGAGCGCCAAGGCCCGGCCGATCTCGCCGAACTCGTTCTTCTTGGCGATGCAGGGAACCTCTCCCTCGAGATTGCCCGAGGAGATCGAATGGACGCTCGCGGTCAGCGCCAGAAGCGGCTTCACCGACAGCCGGATCGTATAATAGGCGAGAACGCCGACGAGCAGCATGACGATGAGGCCGACGCCGAGAACCAGCATCTGCAGCTCATTCAGGCGCTCGTAATAGACTTCCATCGGAATGCCGATGAAGAGAAGGCCGACATTGGCGTTCGATGCGTTCTTGATCGGGAAGTAGCCGGTCATGAACTTGCGGCCGAAAAGATCCGCCGGGCCGTAATAGGCTTCGCCCTTGGCGAGAACCGGCTGGGCGGGGTGATTGGCGACGAGCTTGGTGCCGACGGCGCGCTCGCCGTTTTCCTTCTTGACGTTCGTCGATATGCGGACGTAGTCGCTGCCCTCTTTCTGGAAGATGGTCGCTACACCCGCGATCGACTGCGCCGTGCGGTCGACCAGCGAATGATCGGCAAGGGCCGGAATGGCGTCTTCGGTGACGGCGGCAAGCTGATTGTCTTTGACTTCGATCTTGGCTGCCTGGTCGGCCGCGCCATAGAGGACGGCCATCGCGCGGGTGGCGTTCCTGGCGTCGGCAACGGCCCCGTCCATGACATGGTAGCTCAGATTGTAATAGGTCGCGCCGACGATGGCGGCGGTGCTGACAGCCAGCAGAAACAGCGTGATCGCGACGATCTGGCGTACGATCGACGTAGAGAAAAGGCGCAGCATCAAAACCCCCGGCCAAGACAAGCAATGCTAAATTAGCCGAAAAGCGTTAAGGAAAATTTTCGGTGAATCAGGGCCGCCGGAGATAGCGATCCGCTTCGTTTCAGGACGTTTCCGCCTCCCGGCGGAGCACGATTTTCAAGGCGCGGACAAACGAAAATGGCCCCGGAAGACCGGGGCCATTCGAATGAGAATGGGATCGATGATCAGGCGGCGCGGTAGACAGGCGCTTCGGCCGCCTCGCCGTCGATCTTGAACTGCTGGATGAGGCGGCGCAGCGAACCCGCCTCGTCGGCGAGCTCGCGGCTGGCGGCGGTGGTCTCTTCCACCATCGCGGCATTCTGCTGCGTCATCTGGTCCATCTGGTTGACCGTCGCATTGACGCTCTGCAGCGCGTTCGACTGATCGTGGCTGGCGCGGGCGATCATCTCGACATGCTGGCTGATCGTGACGATCTGGGCGCTGATCTTGGCGAGCACCGTGCCGGTCTCCTGCACGAACTGCGAGCCGGAGCTGACCTCGTTGGTCGACTTGTTGATCAGGCCCTTGATTTCCTGGGCCGCGGCTGCGGAGCGCTGGGCGAGTTCGCGCACCTCCATGGCGACGACCGCAAAGCCCTTGCCCGCCTCGCCGGCGCGCGCCGCCTCGATGCCGGCGTTGAGCGCCAGGAGGTTGGTCTGGAAGGCGATCTCGTCGATGACGCAGATGATCTGCTCGATCTGGCGCGAGGCATCCTCGATGCGGCCCATCGCATCAATGGCGTTGCTGACGACGACGGCGGAGTCATCGGCGCTGCGCTTGGCCTGGCGGACGATCTGGTCGGCATCCTTGGCGCGTTCGGCCGACGACCGGACCGTGACGGTGATCTGATCGACGGCGGCCGCGGTCTCCTCGAGCGAGGCAGCCTGCTGTTCGGTGCGCTTGGAAAGATCCTCGGCCGACTGGGCCATCTGGTTGCCGTTGCCCTGGATGAGTTCGACATTGTCGCGGATCTGGCTCATCGTTGCCTGCAGGCGCATCATCGACCCGTTGAAATCCTGGCGCAGCTGTTCGAGGCGGCCGATGAAGGGCGTTTCGATCGTCGTCGAGATATCGCCCTGCGACATGCGTTCGAGGCCGGCGGCGAGCTGGTTGACCGCGAATTCGATCTGACGATCCATCTCCCGCTTTTCGGCATCGTTGCGCTGGCGCTCGTGTTCGGCGGCGGCGCGCTCCTCGTCGCTCTGCTCCTCGATGCGGATCTTCGAGATGGCGTTTTCCTTGAAGATGCCGAGGGCGCGGGCCATGTCGCCGATTTCGTCGTAACGCTTCTCGCCGGAGATGCTGGTGTCCAGCGCTCCTTCGGCGATGCGGCGCATGGCGGCGGTGATCTGGCTGATCGGGCGCTGCAGCGTCAGCACCAGGGCGATGCCGCCGAGGATCGAGAGCAGGATGCCGAGGCCGGTGGTCATGACGGAGATGCTGTTAGCCTGGGTGCGCTCGGTTCCGGCCGTCTGCTTCTGCAGCTCGGCGAAATCGGTGAGCTTCCTCCAGATATCGTCAAGTTCCTGACGAGCCGCAGCATAGGCCGCGACACGCTGGCCGATCGTATCGACGATCTTGGAGCCGCCGCCGGAGATCACATCGAGCGCCGGCTGGATCGCGCCGGAAATGCCTTCGGCAAAGCCCATGCCCTTGGCGCTGGTGGTCAGCACCTGCATGTCCTTGCCAAGCGTGCCGGCCTGCTGCTGCAGACGCACGAGGTTCTCCTTGCTCGAGTTGGCGAGGAAATCGGAAAGAACGATCTGCAGCGAATAGACGGAGTTTTCGAGGCGCCGTGTATCCTGGAGGACGGAGTTGGTCTGGGCGATGCGGCCTTCGAGATCGGCGAAGCGCTGCGTCGCCTCGCGCATCTTCTGCGTCGCGGTCAGCTGCGTATAGGTGGATGTCTGGCGGAAGCGCGAAACGAGACGGCCGAGCTCGGCGATGTTCTCGTCGGTCGGCGCCGGCATCTCGGTGATCGTCTTGATACTGTCGATGGTCGCGGCCAGCGAATCGATGACGTTTTTCTGGTTGGTGGGAACCGAGATGGCGATCAGGCGCTGGGACTTCGTAATCTGAGGCAGCTGTTCCTTGATGTAGGCGATCTTGTCCTGTGGCGTCTGCGGCTTGCTGTAGCCGCTGGCGACGCTGCCGAGGAAATCGCCGCCCTTCAGCAGGCGGTCGGCCGTGCGAAGGGTGATGGTGGCGTCGCCTTCGTCGCGCTGGAGCGCGGTCTGCAGCTCGTCGGCCTGGTAGGAGACCGTGAAGCGGGTGCTGATCAGGCTCTTCTGCGCCGCGTCGATCGACTGGTGCAGCGCCACTTCCTGCTCGTGCAGCGCCCAGAGCTTGTCGACGACGCCTGAAATGTCCTTGGTGCGGCGCGACGCTTCGGCAAGGCTGTCGCGGCCGGCAGCCTGTTCGCCGACCTGGTTCAGCGTCTGGTCGAGCACGCCCTGCTGGGTCTTCAGATCCGCAAGCAGCTTGTCGCGCGCTTGCTGGCTGGTGATGCGCAGGAAATCGTCCATGGAACCGTAGAGATCCTTGAAGCCGCTCAGCGACTGCAGGACGCTGTTGGAGATCTCCATGCGGCCCTGCAGAAGGCCCGACGCGTAGAGGCCGGTCAGGCCCACCGCCGAAATGGTGACCACGAAGGGCAGAACGAAGATCAGAACCTTCGTCTTGATCCTGAAACGGGAAAGAATCTTATCAATCAACATGGCGTTCCGGGCCTTTCATACATCACTCCTCCCGCAGGCGGCCACATGGCGCCAGCCGGGTACGCATCGAGATGTGCTTGTTTACACTGGGGAACCCGGAGGCCAGGCGGCAGTCATTGCCAATTCATTTCCAAGCAACTTGGAGACGCCCAAAACATTCGTGGGCAATTGTGTCGGATTAGTTATTAATTTTCGGATAAGCGGTAAGGCAGAGTTAAGCCAAGGTGGTGAAATAGTTGTAAATTATGGCCCGCGGCCAGCAGGCCGCGAAGACGACATCACACGGGTCCGTTCCGTGCCTGCCGGCAAGATCAGAGGAAGTGGGAGAGCAGCAGTGCGAGGCTGGCGGCGGTGGCGCCGGCGGCGAGCATGAGATAGTGCAGGGCGGTCGGCTTTGCCTTGGCAATTGCGATGGCGCGGGCGCGTCGTGCGTTTCTGGTCATGCTCGAAACCTCACTTCTCATGTGACACAACAATCCAACAAATCGGCCAGTCCGTAAAGCTTAATTTAGAAAGAGCTATGCAAACCGCCAATTAAGACAGGATGGCGCACCTCTATTAAGAAGTCTTGAATCGAGATTGCTAATATATGCCGGAGCCGCGTGCAGAAAAACAAAGCTTCAGGCGTATTCGCCCGCGGCAAAACCGGAGGCCCAGGCCCACTGGAAATTATAGCCGCCGAGCCAGCCGGTAACGTCCACGCATTCGCCGATGAAATAGAGGCCGGGAACGGCCTTGGCCTCCATGCTGCGGGAATCGAGCGCCGCCGTATCGATGCCGCCGAGCGTCACCTCGGCCGTGCGGTAGCCTTCCGAGCCGGAAGGCTTGACCGGCCAGCTCTGGGCGCTGGCGGCAAGGCGCATGAGCGTCTTGTCGGGCAAGTCGGCCATGTTGCCGGAGATCTTTTCGCGCTCGACGAGAAACTGCCCCAGCCGCTTCGGCAGGATCTCGCCAAGCGCCGTCTGCGCCGACTGGCGGCCATTGCGCTGCTTTGCCGCCTTCAGCTGCGCCGCAATGTCGATCTCCGGTTCGATCGCAACGACGATCTCGTCGCCCTCGCGCCAGTAGGAGGAGATCTGCAGGATCGCCGGCCCGCTGAGGCCCCGATGGGTAAACAGCAGCGCCTCGCGGAAAGCGGTCTTGCCATGGCGGATTTCGGCCGGAGCGGAAATGCCGGCAAGCGGGGCGATGGCCTCGAGCAGGCCGGGATCGAGGGTCAGCGGCACGAGGCCGGGGCGAGTTTCCAGCACGGGCAGGCCGAACTGTTCGGCAAGGCGATAGGCAAAGCCGGTGGCGCCCATCTTCGGGATCGATTTGCCGCCGGTCGCAACGATCAGCGACGACGCTTCATAGACGCCCTCGCCGGTCGAGATGCGGAAGCTGCCCCCTGCCCTTTCGACGCCTGATATCTCGGTGCCGAGATGCAGCGCCGCGCCGGCCGCGCGCATCTCGTCGAGCAGCATGCGGATGATATCCCTGGCGCTCTCGTCACAGAAGAGCTGGCCGAGCGTCTTCTCATGCCAGGCGATGCCGTGGCGCTCGACCATGGCGATGAAATCGGCCGGCGTGAACCGGGCAAGCGCCGACTTGCAGAAATGCGGATTGGCCGAGAGGAAATTCTTCGGTCCGGCATGGATATTGGTGAAATTGCAGCGGCCGCCGCCGGAGATGCGGATCTTTTCGCCGGGCGCTATCGCATGGTCGAGAACCACGACGGAACGGCCGCGTTTACCCGCGCGGATGGCCGCCATCATGCCCGCCGCCCCGGCGCCGATGACGATGACGTCGCTCTTGCGCTGCAAACCCGTTTCCCCGATCAAAAGTCGCGTCTTCTTTTTCCATCAAAGGGCGAAAGTCAACGTTCCCAACCCCTCGCCAATTGCCACAGTCCGGTTATGATGGCGCCAAGATCAACCAAACCGGTGTGTCATGTCCCCAAAAAAGACGACGCTGAAGCCTGCCAGAAACGTATCCGCCTCGACGAAGACACCTCCGGACCCCGGATCCCTGCGCGGCGTTGCGAACTGGAAGGAAGCGGCGCAGTGGCTGAGAGCCAGGGGCATCGAAGACATCGAATGCATCACGCCCGACCTTGCCGGCGTGCCGCGCGGCAAGATGATGCCGAGCTCGAAATTCACCTCGAACACCTCGCTGGCGCTGCCCTCGGCAATCTACCGGCATACGATTTCGGGGGAATATCCCGAAGAGACAGAGAGCTTCCGCTACGAGCCGCGCGACAGCGACCTGAAGCTGATGCCCGATCTTTCGACACTTTCGGTCGTGCCCTGGGAGACCGACCCGACGGCGCAGGTGATCTGCGACATCGTCGATTCGGACGGTGGGGAAGTGCCCTATACGCCGCGCAACGTGCTGAAGCGGATCATGAGCCTCTATCACGACCGCGGCTGGAAGCCGATCGTCGCGCCCGAGATCGAATTCTACCTCGTCGCCAAGAATGACGATCCCGACTATCCGCTGCACCCGCCGAAAGGCCGGTCCGGCCGCTCGATCCTCGGCGGCCAGGGTTATTCGATCGCCGGTATCAACGAGTTCGACGAACTGATCGACGACATCTACCATTTCTCGGAAAAACAGGGGCTGGAGATCGACACGCTGATCCATGAGGAGGGACCGGCCCAGCTCGAAATCAACCTGCGCCACGGCAATCCGATCGAGCTTGCCGACCAGGTGTTCCTGTTCAAGCGCACGATCCGCGAGGCGGCGCTGAAGCACGACATCTATGCGACCTTCATGGCCAAGCCGATGCAGGGCCAGCCGGGTTCGGCGATGCATATCCACCAGTCGGTGGTCAATATCGAGACGGGCAAGAACGTCTTCTCCAATGCCGATGGCTCGGCCTCGAAGGAATTCTTCCATTTCATCGGCGGCATGCAGAAATTCGTGCCGAGCGCGATGGCGATGCTTGCCCCTTACGTGAATTCCTACCGGCGCCTGCAGCCCGACATGTCCTGCCCGGTCAACAATGCCTGGGGCTACGACAACAGGACGACGGCCTTCCGTGTTCCGGTTTCCGATCCGCAGGCAAGGCGCGTCGAAAACCGGCTGCCGAGTTCGGACGCCAATCCGTACCTGGCGCTCGCCGCTTCGCTGGCGGCCGGTCTGCTCGGCATCATGAAGCAGATCGAGCCGACGGCGCCGACAGAGGATTCGGCCAATGAAGGCTCGATCGATCTGCCGCGCGGCCTCTTGGAAGCCGTGGCGCTGATGGAAGACGAACCCGCCTTCGAAGAGGTCTTCGGTTCGCAGTTCATCGGCCTTTATGCCGGCGTCAAACGCGGCGAATTCGAAACCTTCATGCAGGTGATCAGCCCCTGGGAGCGGGAATTCCTTCTGCTCAACGTGTGAGGCATATCATGGCATCGCAGGAGATGTGGCAGAGCCCGATCGCGCCCGGGCTATCCTGGTATCAGGCAACGGTCGGCGAGCGGCCGACCTATCCCGCTCTCGACGGGTCGAGAACATGCGACGTCGCCATTGTCGGCGGCGGCTATACCGGTCTGCAGGCCGCCTATAATCTCGCCAAGTCAGGCGTTTCGGTGGTCCTGATCGAGGCCTGCCGCTTCGGCGACGGGGCGTCCGGGCGCAATGGCGGCCAGCTCGGCACCGGCCAGCGGTGGTGGCCGGAAGAGCTCGAGGAAAAGATCGGCTACCAACGCTCGAAGGCGCTGTTCGATGTTGCCGAGGCGGCCAAGCACCATCTCCTCGATTTCGCAAGAGAGCATCAGATCGAGATCGACTTCGTGCCCGGCCAGCTCAACGTCGCCCACAAGGCGAGCTACGAACGCGACTATCGTCAGAATGCCGAGATCGCCGCGCAACGCTACGACTATCCGCATATCAGCTTCATGGACGGGAAAGAGACACAGGAAAGGCTCGGCTCGAAGCGCTTCCACTGCGGCGTGCGCGATGTCGGCACCGGCCATATCCATCCGCTGAAGCTGCTGATCGGGCTCGCCCGGGTCGCCGCCAATGCGGGCGCTGATATCTTCGAGATGACCAAGGCAACGGCGCTCCGTCAGGGCGGCGGCAAGGTGACGATCGAAACCGAGAGAGGGACGATCACCGCAGATCGGGCGCTGATCGCCTGCAACGGTCATATCGGCAATCTGGAGCCGGTGACGGCAAGCCATGTCATGCCGATACGCTCCTTCATCGGAGCCACCGTTCCGCTCGACGGGCATCCCGACGTGCTGCCGGGGGGCGAGGCCGTGGCCGATTCGCGCTTCGTCGTGCGCTACTTCCGCAAATTCGAAGGCCGCCTGCTGTTCGGCGGGCGCGAGGCCTATACGGCAGACAATCCGCGAGACATTTCGCAGCATATCCGCAGGCAGATCAGCGAGATCTATCCCGCCCTGAAAGACATCGAAATCACCCATGCCTGGGGCGGCTCGGTCGGCATCACCATGCCGCGCGAACTCTTCGTGCGCGAGGTCATGCCCGGCGTCACCTCGATCGGCGGTTATTCCGGCCATGGCGTCATGCTGTCAAACTATTGTGGCAAGCTCTACGCGGAAGCGGTGCTTGGCAAATCCGGCGATCTCGACCTGTTCAAATCGCTCGATATTCCAGCCTTTCCCGGCGGAGCCCGCATGCGGGCGCCGTTGCTTTTCCTTGCCTTGTCGTGGTTTGCCCTTCGCGACAAGTTTTAGTCCGATTGCGGATTTCCTCTTCGGGAAATTCGCTCTAAAACCGGTGCCTGACAGATTCATTGCACTGCACACTGGCTTTTTTAAATCGATTAGATTAAAAGGGCCGTCAACCAGCATGATTGAGAGACAAGCTCATGAGCAGCCAGATCATTCCCGTTGAGCCTTTTGATTACGTCGTCTTCGGCGGCAGCGGCGATCTTGCCGAGCGCAAGTTGCTGCCCGCCCTCTATCATCGTCAGATCGAAGGCCAGTTCGGCGAACCGACCCGCGTGATCGGCGCCTCGCGCAGCCCGCTGACGCATGAGGAATACCGCAAGTTCGCCCGCGACGCGCTCAAGGAGCACTTGAAGAAGGGCGAATATAACGACACGGAAGTGGAGAAGTTCTGCGCCCGTCTCTACTACGTCTCGGTCGATGCGCGTTCGGATACCGGCTGGGATCAGCTGAAGAAGCTGCTCGATGAGAGCAAGGATCGCGTGCGCGCCTTCTACCTCGCGGTGGCGCCCGGCATTTTCGGCGATATCGCCCAGAAGATTCACGACCACAAGCTCATTACGAAGTCGACTCGCATCGTCGTCGAAAAGCCGATCGGCCGCGATCTGGCGTCTGCCCTGCAGCTCAACGACAATATCGGCCGCGCCTTCAAGGAAGAGCAGATCTTCCGCATCGACCATTATCTCGGCAAGGAAACGGTGCAGAACCTGATGGCGCTGCGCTTTGCCAATGCGCTCTACGAGCCGCTGTGGAATGCCAACTATATCGACCACGTGCAGATCACCGTTGCCGAAGCCGTCGGCCTCGAAGGGCGCGCCGGCTATTACGATACTGCCGGCGCCCTGCGCGACATGGTGCAGAACCACATCCTGCAGCTCCTCTGCCTGACGGCGATGGAAGTGCCCTCCTCGATGGATTCGGAAGCCGTCCGCGACGAAAAGCTGAAGGTGCTGCGGGCGCTGAAGCCGCTCGACGCCTCCAATGTCGAGCAGGCGACGGTGCGCGGCCAGTATCGCGCCGGCGCATCGGGCAGCGGCCCGGTCAAAGGCTATCTCGAAGAGCTCGAAGGCGGCGTCTCCAACACCGAGACCTTCGTCGCCATCAAGGCCGAGATCAACAACTGGCGCTGGGCGGGCGTTCCCTTCTACATCAGAACCGGCAAGC
This sequence comes from Rhizobium sp. J15, assembly GCF_002531825.1. Taxonomy (GTDB): domain Bacteria; phylum Pseudomonadota; class Alphaproteobacteria; order Rhizobiales; family Rhizobiaceae; genus Rhizobium. The sequence goes on from NZ_NWSX01000002.1 coordinate 166,972, forward strand.
GCCTTGCCGGCCGCGTTTCGGAAATCGTCATCACCTTCAAATCGATCCCGCATGCGATCTTCGACCAGGCCGCCGGCCGCATCAGCCAGAACCAGCTGATCATCCGCCTGCAGCCGGACGAAGGCGTCAAGCAGTCGCTGATGATCAAGGATCCGGGCCCGGGCGGCATGCGGCTGCGCAATGTTTCGCTCGACATGAGCTTCGCCCAGGCTTTCAATGTCCGCAATCCCGACGCCTACGAGCGTCTGCTGATGGACGTGATCCGCTCCAACCAGACCCTGTTCATGCGCCGCGACGAAGTCGAAGCCGCATGGAAATGGGTCGATCCGATCCTCAAGGGTTGGGAAACGACCGGCCAGCAGGTGCAGGGCTATACGGCCGGCACCTGGGGCCCGAGCCAGGCCATCGCACTGATCGAGCGTGACGGCCGCACCTGGCACGACAACATCTAGGAAGACATCGATGGCATCGACCCTGCATTCCTTCGCCAGTGCCGCAGACCTCGCCGACAGTCTCGCCGATAAGGTCGCTAACACACTTTCGGCGGCGATCGCCGCCCGCGGAGCGGCCTCCATCGCCGTTTCCGGCGGCTCGACGCCGAAAGTCTTCTTCCAGGTGCTGTCGACGCGCGACATCGCCTGGGACAAGGTGACGATCACCCTCGTCGACGAACGCTTCGTGCCGGCCGACAATGCGCGCTCGAACCACCTGCTGGTCGATGCCAATCTTCTTCAGAACAAGGCCAAAGCGGCCCGTTTCGTGCCGCTCTACCAGCCGGCGGCTTCCGTCGAGGAGGCAGCAAGGCTTGCAACGGCGAAAAGCGCCGAGATCGGCATCCCTTTCGATGTCGTCATCCTCGGCATGGGCGGAGACGGCCATACGGCGTCGTTCTTCCCCGGCGGCAGCAATCTGCGCCTCGCGCTCGATGCGCAGACGCCGCGCGGCATCATCACCATGGAAGCGGAAGGAGCCGGCGAGCCACGCCTGACATTCACCTTCTCCGCTCTCGAAGATGCCAAACTTCTCATTCTCCATATTGAGGGCGAAGGCAAAAAAGACGTTCTCGCCAAGGCGGAAGGCAGCGGTGACGAGGCAGAAATGCCGATCCGCGCCGTTCTGCGCCGGGCCACTTCCCCGGTCGAGATCTACTGGGCTCCCTGACACGGCCCGACAGGCCGCCGGAACCAGCGAACAGACAGAGACGAACCAGAACAAGGCAGGGATTTTCCATGTCCGCTCACGCACGCATTGCTGCGATCACGAACCGTATTGTCGAACGCTCGAAGCCGACCCGCGAGCGCTATCTGGAACGCCTGCGCGCCGCAGCGTCCCAAGGTGTCCAGCGCTCGGTACTCGGCTGCGCCAATCTCGCCCATGGCTTCGCAGTCTGTTCCCCCGCCGAGAAGGACGCGCTCGCCGGCGACCGCATTCCCAATCTCGGCATCATCACCGCCTATAACGATATGCTCTCGGCCCATCAGCCGTTCGAGACCTACCCCGCGATCATCCGCGAGGCGGCCGCCGAGGCCGGCGGCGTCGCCCAGGTGGCCGGCGGCGTGCCCGCCATGTGCGACGGCGTCACCCAGGGGCAGCCGGGCATGGAGCTCTCGCTCTTCTCGCGCGACCTGATCGCCATGGCCGCCGGCGTCGGCCTCTCGCACAACATGTTCGATGCCGCCCTCTTTCTCGGCGTCTGCGACAAGATCGTGCCGGGCCTCGTCATCGCCGCCCTCTCCTTCGGGCATCTGCCGTCGATCTTCGTTCCGGCCGGTCCGATGACGACGGGCCTGCCCAACGACGAGAAGTCGCGCGTGCGCCAGCTTTTTGCCGAGGGCAAGGTCGGCCGCGCCGAGCTCCTGGAGGCGGAATCGAAATCCTATCACGGCCCCGGCACCTGCACCTTTTACGGCACGGCCAATTCCAACCAGATGCTGATGGAGATCATGGGCTTCCACATGCCGGGCTCCTCCTTCATCAATCCCGGCACGCCGCTGCGCGAAGCGCTGACGCGCGAAGCCGCCAAGCGGGCGCTGGCGATCACCGCGCTCGGCAACGAGTTCACGCCGGCGGGCGAGATGATCGACGAGCGCTCGATCGTCAACGGCGTCGTCGGCCTGCATGCGACCGGCGGTTCGACCAACCACACGCTGCACCTCGTCGCCATGGCGCGGGCAGCCGGCATCCAGCTCACCTGGCAGGACATCGCCGAGCTTTCGGAAGTCGTGCCGCTGCTTGCGCGCGTCTATCCGAACGGACTTGCCGACGTGAACCATTTCCAGGCGGCCGGCGGCATGGGCTTCCTCATCAAGGAGCTCCTGAAGCAAGGCCTGGTGCATGACGACGTGCGCACGGTCTTTGGCCAGGGTCTAGAAGCCTATACGGTCGATGCCCGTCTCGGCGAAAACAGCACCGTGCTCCGCGAGCCGTCGCCGGAAAAGAGCCATGATCCGAAGGTGCTCTCCAGCATCGAGACGCCTTTCCAGGCGAATGGCGGATTGAAGATGCTGCGCGGCAATCTCGGCAAGGCGGTCATCAAGATCTCCGCCGTCAAGCCGGAGCGCCATGTCATCGAGGCGCCGGCGATCGTCTTCCACAGCCAGCAGGAACTGCAGGACGCCTTCAAGGAAGGCAAGCTCAACCGCGATTTCGTCGCGGTCGTGCGCTTCCAGGGACCGAAGGCGAACGGCATGCCGGAACTGCACAAGCTGACGCCGCCGCTCGGCGTGCTGCAGGACCGCGGCTTCCGCGTGGCGCTTCTGACCGACGGGCGCATGTCCGGCGCATCCGGCAAGGTGCCGGCGGCGATCCACGTCACCCCGGAAGCGGTCGATGGCGGCCCGATCGCCCGCATCAAGAACGGCGACATCATTCGCCTGGACGCGATCAAGGGAACGCTGGAAGTGCTGGTCGATGCGGCCGACATGGCCGAGCGCGAACCGGTGACCGTCGATCTCTCCGACAATGAATTCGGCATGGGCCGCGAGCTCTTCGCGCCGTTCCGCCGCGCCGTCGGCGCCTCGGATCAGGGGGCCAGCGTTCTCTTCCACTGAACGCGACCAACGCAAACAAGCAAAAACCCGCGAGGCGCGAAGCGTCCCGCGGGTTTTCTTTATTGTCAGTCCGGCTGTCCGTCAGGCGCGGATATCGAGGACGTAATCCTTGTGCGCCGGGTGCGTGCTGTAGACGAAGATCTTGTTCAGCTCCTTCTGCGTCAACAGGCGCAGGAAACGGACTTCGATCGTGTTGTTGGCATTCACCTTCATCAGCAGGCAGCCGACCTTGGTGATGCGCGCATCCGGAATATCCAGATAGAACTGCTTCGGCAGGCTGAACTGGGTCAGAATGGCGAGCGTCGCGCTACTCATCGAAATACGGACGATGTCGCAGCGGCGCGACGCCGCGTGCATGACGCCCTTTTCCGTATATTCGATGCGCGCGGCATTCATTGTGTCCTCCATTTTGAACCGCGCTTCGCGGTCATACATGAAGGATTCTTCCTTGCTCAGGAAATGAGACTTTGGCTGTGACGGATTGGAAGCGGCCACGTGCTTATCCCCCTCATAAATTGACTGGGAAAAGGTAGCAGCCGATCTTTAACAGAAAGTGATAATTCGCTCCGCCAAGTATAATTCCCGGGATTATTACCCCAAAAATGGCTCGCTCATTTCCTGTAAGTGTGGCCGCTCGCGTCGAAGAGATGCAGTTTCTGCCGGTCGGCGGCAAACCGCATCTTCTGGCCCTTGTGGACATCGTAGATGCCGGGCAGCTTGACGACGATCGGCTCGCCGGGGACAAGACCTTCGATGTAAAGCAGCGTCACTTCGCCGAGCGCCTCGACGATCGAGACCTCGCCCTCGAAAACATAGTCGGCGCCGTCGGCGATCCTCAGATCCTCGGGACGGACGCCGAAGCTCGCCTGCTTGCCCTTCTCGGAGGTGTCGGTCGCGATATCGAGCGTCACCGACATGCCGCCGGTCAGCGTCACGGTCGTCTCATTGCCGGTTGCAGTGATCGTCGCGGGGATGATGTTCATGGCCGGCGAACCGATGAATTTCGCGACGAAGAGGTTGGCGGGGCGCTCGTAAAGCTCCAGCGGCGCGCCGACCTGCTCGATATTGCCGGCGGAGAGGACGACGATGCGGTCGGCGAGTGTCATCGCCTCGACCTGATCGTGGGTGACGTAGATCATCGTCGTATCGGCCATCTGCTCGTTGAGGCGGGCGATCTCGATGCGGGTCGCGACGCGCAGCGCGGCATCGAGGTTCGACAGCGGCTCGTCGAACAGGAAGACCTTCGGATCGCGGCAGATGGCGCGGCCAATCGCCACGCGCTGGCGCTGGCCGCCGGAAAGCGCCTTCGGCAGGCGGTCGAGATATTTGGTCAGCTGTAGGCTCTCGGCCGCCGCACGGACGCGGCGGTCGATCTCCTGCTTGCTTTCGCCGGCGATCTTCATGCCGAAGGCCATGTTGTCGTAGACGGTCATGTGCGGGTAGAGCGCGTAGGACTGGAAGACCATGGCGATGCCGCGCTTGGAGGGCGGCACGTCGTTGACGAGCTGGCCGTCGATATACATCTCGCCGCCGGTGATCGCCTCGAGACCGGCGATCATGCGCAGAAGCGTGGATTTGCCGCAGCCGGACGGACCGACGAAGACGATGAATTCGCCTTGCTTGATATCGAGGTCGATGCCGTGGAGAACGTCCACGGAACCGTAGGATTTGCGAATATCCTTCAGCGTCAGTCCAGTCATTTCTCTCTCCCCTCCTGATCCTTAGGCGAGACGGGCGAAATACGCCCCCCAGGCCGGAATATCGATCTTGTCGCCATAGTTGTTGCTGGTAAAGCCATGGCCCGTCAATGCCTGCCATTCACCGGCAGGCAGCGTGACGCCCGTTTCGGCCGGGCTCATGTTGAAGATGCAGAGCAGCTTCTCATCGCCATATTCGCGGGTGAAGACCAGAGTCTCGCCCTGCACCTCCTCGAATTCGATCTCGCCCTTGGCAAAGGCCGGGTGAAGCTTGCGGAAGGCGATGAAGCGGCGGTAGTGCTCGAGCACGGAAGTCTCGTCGCCCTGCTGGACGTTGACGGCGCGCAGGATGTGTTCGACCGGCACCGGCAGCCAGGGCTTGACGGTTGAGAAGCCGCCCTGGGCGACGTGGCTGTCCCAGACCATCGGCGTGCGGCAGCCGTCGCGGCCCTTGAATTCCGGCCAGAACTGGATGCCGTAGGGATCCTGCAGATCCTGATAGGCGAGATCGGCCTCCGTCAGCGCCAGTTCCTCGCCCTGATAGAGGCAGACCGAGCCGCGCAGCGTCAAAAGCAGCGAGGCATAGAGCTTGGCGAAAGCGTCGTGATCGGCAACCAGTCCGCCCCAGCGGCTGACATGGCGCACGACGTCGTGGTTGGAGAAGGCCCAGCAGGCCCAGCCATCGGGTGCGGCGGCTTCGAAATCCTGCATCACCTCCTCGACGCGCTCCGGCGTCAGCGGATCGGGCGCCAGGAATTCGAAGGCGTAGCACATGTGCATCTTGTCGTTGCCGGACGTGTATTCGCCGACGATTTCCAGCCCGCGCTGGCTATCGCCCACCTCGCCGACGGCGGCAATCGCCGGGTATTCCTCGAGAACGGCGCGGAAGCGCTTGAGGAAGGCAAGATTCTCCGGGCGGTTCTTGTCGTAGATATGCTCCTGGAAATTATAGGGATTGACCGCCGGCGCGGTCGAGGCGTTGCGCCTTTCGGGGGCAAGCGCCGGGTTGTCGCGCAGGAGCGGGTCGTGGAAATAGAAATTGATGGTGTCGAGGCGGAAGCCGTCGACGCCGCGGTTGAGCCAGAAGCGTACGACGTCGAGCAGACGGTCCTGCACCTCGGGATTATGCAGGTTCATGTCCGGCTGCGAGGTCAGGAAATTATGCAGGTAATATTGCATGCGCGTCGGATCCCACGCCCATGCCGAGCCACCGAAGATCGAGAGCCAATTGTTCGGCGGCGTGCCGTCCGGCTTGGCATCGGCCCAGACATACCAGTCGGCCTTGGCGTTGGTCTTGCTGGAGCGGCTCTGGACGAACCAGGGGTGCTGATCCGAGCTGTGGGAGATGACGAGGTCGATCATCACCCGGATGCCGAGGCGATGGGCTTCCGATATCAGCGTGTCGAAATCCACCAGCGTGCCGAAAATCGAATCGACGTTCTCATAATCGGAAACGTCGTAGCCGAAATCCCGCATCGGCGAGGTGAAGAAGGGCGAGATCCAGATCGCATCGGCGCCGAGGCTTGCCACATGCGGCAGGCGGGCGGTGATGCCCTTCAGGTCGCCGATGCCGTCGCCGTTCGAATCCTGGTAGGAACGCGGGTAGATCTGATAGATCACCGCGCCGCGCCACCAGTCCTTATCGGCGGTCAAGATCGATTGGGGAGCCACGTTCATGGAATATCCTGTCTGAAGTCACGTTCGGGAATGATCAGCCTCCCTTGACCGAGCCCGCCAGCAGACCGCGCACCAGATAACGCTGCAGCCCGAAGAAGACGAGCAGCGGCACGACGATGGTGACGAAGGCTGACGCCGTCAAAATCTCCCAGTTGCCGCCGCGCGAGCCGAGCAGCGCGTTCAGGCTGCCGGTCAGCACGATGTGGTCCTTGTCGGTGCCGAGGAAGACCATGGCGACGAGCAGGTCGTTCCACACCCACAGGAACTGGAAGATGGCGAAGGAGGCGAGCGCCGGGAAGGACAAAGGCAAAACGATGCGGGTGAAGATCTCGAAATCGCTCGCGCCGTCGACGCGGGCGGATTCGATGATCTCCTTCGGCAGGCCGGCGATATAGGCCCGCAGGAGAAAGATGGCGAGCGGCATGCCGAAGGCGGTATGGGCAAGCCAGATGCCGGGATAGGTCTTCGACGGCTGGCCGAGCATGTTGCCGACTTCGTTATAGAGACGCAGCAGCGGGATCAGCGACATCTGCAGCGGCACGACGATGAGGCCGACGACGAGCGCAATCAGCAGCGCCCGGCCGGGAAACTCCATCCAGCTCAAGGCATAGGCGGCGAAGGCGGCAATCAGGATCGGGATGATCGTCGCCGGGATCGTCACCGTCAGCGAATTGATGAAGGATTGGCCGATGCCTTCGCCTCTCAGAACCGTATTGTAGTTCTGCGTCGTGAATTCGGGCGGCGCCGAGACGGAAACGTAGATGCGCCGCGGCCGCTCGTCAGGCGAAAAGGCGGCGTTCTTCATGTAGCGATAGCTGCCGTCGCTGTTGATCTGCAGCGTTTCGCCGTCGCCGAGATCGGCGGTCGTGCCGGCATCGTAGGCGGCCGGCTGCTGCACGCGGTTGCCGAAGGCTTTCACGGAACGGCCGGTCTGTCCTTCCAGCACATTGCCCGAAATGACGTAGTTGGCGCCTTCCTGCTGTTGCTGGTCAGGCGTGCCCAGGCGCACTGCAACGGTCTGCGTCGAGCCGACGAAGGACGTCCACCAGCCGGACACGACGATCTGGTCCTTGTCGCGCAGCGCGCTGACGAAGATGCCGAGCGTCGGGATGAGCCAGACGATGACGATCAAGAGAACCGCAAGGTGAACGAAGAGCCGGGCGGGGCCGATCTTGAAGTAGCTTCCGACAGCGGTCATCTCAATGGCCCTTCAGTTCGCGGTTGGCACGGCGCACGTTCCAGATCATGATCGGCGTGACGGCGAGCATGATGATGATGGCGATGACGGCGCTTCGGCCGGAATCGCCGCCGCCGCGGAACATCCAGTCGAACATCAGGTTCGCCAGCACCATCGTCTGCCATTGGCCGTTGGTCATGGTCAGCACGATGTCGAAGACCTTGAGGACGAGGATGGTGATCGTCGTCCAGACGACGGCGATGGTGCCCCAGACCTGCGGCACCATAATGCGCCAGAAGATCTGCCAGCCATTGGCGCCGTCGATGACGGCGGCCTCGATCGTCTCCTCGGGAATGCCGCGCAGAGCGGCCGACAGGATGACCATGGCGAACCCGGTCTGAATCCAGATCAGGATGACCATCAGGAAGAAATTGTTCCAGAAGGGAACCGAGATCCACACTTCAGGCGTGCCGCCGAACAGCTGGACGATGGCATTCAGCAGGCCGATCTGGACATCGTTGCCGCCGCGATATTCATAAATGAATTTCCAGATGACCGAGGCGCCGACGAAGGAGATCGCCATCGGCATGAAGACGATGCTCTTGGCGATATTGCCCCACCAGATGCGGTCGGTCATCACGGCGATGACGAGGCCGAAGAAGGTGCAGGCGGCCGGCACGACGGCGAGCCAGAGGATGTTGTTGAAGATCGACTGACGGAATTCGCGGTCGCCGATCGCCCATTTGTAATTGGCGAGGCCGACGAACTGCAGGCCGGCGCGATCGTAGAAGGACAGGATGAAGGTCGCGACGACGGGATAGACGAGATAAACGAAGAGCAGGAAGAGCGCCGGGCCGAGAAACAGCCACGGCCGGATGACTGCACGGCGATTGAGATTGCGCGATGCGGTGCGAATGTCACCGTCCTTTACCGGCAGCGCCAGGTCCAGGATCTTGTTCGAAAAATAGAAATAGGCCGAGCACGCGAAAACGGCGACGACCACGACGCCCAAAGCGGACACTATCTGCGACAGCATTACGTCCCTCCCCTGCTTCCCCTGATCTTATTCCGACCGGTTTATTCTGACGGGTCAGCGCCGGTCATCGTCAATAAGCCTGCCCCACTTGACCACAGTATCCTCGGATGGCCGGACTCTTTTGAATCCGGCCACTCATGCAGACCATGCCGCCGGCAAGCCGGCGGCATAATTCCGGAAGATTACTTGATGCCGTCCCAGGCGCTCTGGATTTCGCCAGCGGCCTCTTCTGCGGACTTGCCGCCGACGAAATCGACCATGCCCGTCCAGAAGGCGCCGGCGCCGATCTTGCCCGGCATCAGGTCGGAACCGTCGAAGCGGAAGGTGGTGGCGGAGGTCAGAATCTCTCCTTCCTTCTTCATCTGCGGATTGGCGTAAGCCTCGGTGCTGACACCCTTGTAAGGCGTCAGGAAGCTCGACTGCGCCATCCAGATCTCATGCGCGATCGGCGTCTTGAGGAAGTCGATGAAGGCGCGGGCGGCCTTCGAGTCCTTGGCGATCGAGACGAGCGTGCCGGCGCCCAGAACCGGCTTGCCGAGTTCGGGATGCGACGCATAGGTCGGCATGTAGAAGAAGTCGGCATCCTGGCCGAGCTTCGTGCCCTCCGGGAAGAAGGACGGGATGAACGAGGCCTGGTGGTGCATGTAGCACTTCGGCGGAACGGCGAAGAGGCCCTTCGGGCTGTCGCGGAAGTCGGTCGAGGCCACAGCCGCGACACCGCCATCGACGTATTTCTCATTCTTGGCAAACTTGCCGAATTCGTCGATCGCGGCAACGACGGCCGGATCGGTGAATTTCAGCTCGTTCGTCGTCCACTTGTCGTAGGCTTCCGGCGGCTGCATGCGCAGCATGATGTCTTCGACCCAGTCGGTCGCCGGCCAGCCGGTGGCGCCGCCGGAACCGAGGCCGATGCACCAGGGAACCCCGCCGTCCTTGACGATCTGATCGGTCAGGGCGTGCAGCTCTTCCATGGTCGTCGGAATCTTGTAGCCGGCTTCCTCGAAATTCTCCGGTACATACCAGACGAGCGACTTCACATCGGCCTTGTAGGGGAAGGCATAGAAGGATTCCTTGCCGTCCTTGCCCTTGTAGGTGCCGTAACCGACCCAGCTGTCGCCGGCGCCGTAATTATCCTTGATCCACTTGGAATTGTCGTCGCCGAGCGGCGTCAGGAAACCCTTGCCGGCGAGATCGGCAAGAAGGCCCGGCTGCGGCAGAATGGCGATGTTCGGCGGCGAGCCTGCCTGGGTGTCGATGACGATCTGCTGTTCGTAGTTTTCGGACGAGGAGTATTTGGCTTCGATGCCGGTCGCTTCGGTGAAATAGGCGAGAACGCTCATGAAGAACGCCTCGTCCTCGCCGCGCCACGGCCCGAAGATCGTCAGCGGCTGGCCCTTCAGATCGGCATGGGCAGCCTTGAATTCGTCATAGCTCTTCCAGTTGAACTTGGCATCCTGCCCGGGCGCAAATTTCAGATCGGCCGCGGACGCAGCACCAGCAAAAAGCGCCGCCACGGCAACGCCCATCAAAAACGTCTTCTTCATGTGATCAACCTCCCATCACAATCCCAACCGCGCCAAATTCCTTCAAAGGGAAATTTCAAAGCGCTTTGACAACCAACTCATTCCATTTTCGGTGGAACGGAGTCAAGTCATTTTGCGAAAACTCGCCATAGGCATGCGGATTGCGCAGCCACGCTGCGTCAATTGGGGAATATGGAGCGATTTTTCTTGAGTCAAGCACACTAAATGCTACATAATTGAAAGCGCTTTGGATGCCGCGGGGAGGTGGCCCGCCTTTTCAGACGGCGCCAGAGCGGGCCGGGAGGAAGCATAGCAGGTGAATCTCAAACAGCTATCGGAATTGCTGGGGCTGTCGCAGACGACGGTGAGCAGAGCGCTCAACGGCTATCCCGAGGTCAACGAAGCGACCCGGGAGCGCGTGCTCCAAGCTGTCAAGGAAACCGGATACCGGCCGAACAAGGCGGCGCAGCGGCTTGCGACCGGCAAGGCAGGTTCGATCGGTCTCGTCATGCCGACGGCGCCCGGCCATCAATCCGACGTGCATTTCGGCGAATTCCTGGCCGGCCTCGGCGAGGAGTCCGTCCGCCACGACTTCCATTTCGTCATCATGCCGTCCGACCCCGATGACGAGGTGGCGGCGCTGCGGCGCCTTGCGATCAGCGGCAATGTCGATGCGTTGTTCGTCGCCTATATGCGCGGCCACGATCCGCGCATTCCCATGCTGAAATCGCTCTCCATGCCCTATGTCGTGCACGGCCGCTCTTTCGGATCCGAGCCGGACTATCCCTTCCTCGACATCGACAATGAGGGAGCGTTTTACGATGCAACGCGGCTGTTGCTGCAGCTTGGCCATACGCGCTTTGCGCTGATGAACGGGCCGATGCATCTGGATTTCGCCATTCGCAGGAAGAACGGCGTCATATCAGCCCTTGCCGAACGCGGCCTCACCCTCGACGAGGACTGCATGAGCCATGCTTTGATGACCGACGAACAGGGCCTCTTGGCGATGGAGCGGTTCCTGCAACTGCCGAACCGGCCAACCGCCATCCTCTGCTCCAGCACGGTGCTGGCGCTCGGTGCGATCCGCGCGGTCAACCAAGCGGGACTGCGCCTCGGCGAGGATATCTCTCTGATCGCCCACGACGACGTGCTGCCGCTCTTAAAGCCCGAGAGCTTCTCGGTGCCGCTGACGACGACACGCTCTTCGTTGCGGGCGGCGGGCGCGCGCATCGCCCAGCGGCTGATCGGCACCGTGAAGCAGGCCGGGCCCTTCCCCGACCAGGAGCTCTGGAAGACCGAGCTGATCGTCAGGGCTTCGACCGGCCCTGCCCCGCAGCAGCTCTAAAGCGCGTCGCGATCTTTCAGATTCGCTCCTCGCGCTTTAGCCCTTTGCTTTTACGCATGTCGTTTGCGGCAAAAGCGCTTAGCGCTTTGCCTGGCAAAACCGCCGCACACTTTTGCGCGACATGCTTTAATCAGAACTGCGGCGGCGTCTGCCCCGCGGCGCGATGGGCGGCGATGACCGTATTGGCCATCAGCATGGCGATGGTCATCGGGCCGACGCCGCCGGGAACCGGGGTAATGGTGCTCGCGACTTCGGAGACTTCGAGGAAGGCAACGTCGCCGACGAGCCGGGTCTTGCCCTCGCCCCTGTCGGGAGCGGCCACGCGGTTGATGCCTACGTCGATGACCGTCGCGCCCGGCTTGACCCAATCCGCTTTGACCATCTCCGGCCGGCCGACGGCGGCAACCAGAATATCGGCGTTGCGGCAGACCTCGGCGAGGTTCTTGGTCCTGGAGTGAGCGATCGTCACCGTCGCATTGGCGTTGAGCAGCAATTGCGCCATCGGCTTGCCGAACAGATTGGAGCGGCCGATGACCACGGCGTTGAGGCCGGAGAGGTCCTCGCCATGGGTGCGGCGGACGAAGACCATGGCGCCGGCCGGCGTGCAGGAAACCAATCCGGTCTTCAGATCGCCCGTGGCGAGCTTGCCGGCATTGACGACGCTCAGGCCGTCGACGTCCTTTTCCGGCAGGATCGACTGGATGATCGGCTCGCTGTCGAGTGGCTTCGGCAGCGGCAGTTGCACCAGAATGCCATGGATCGACGGATCGGTGTTGAGCGTGGCGACGAGGGCTGCGAGCTCCTCCTGGCTGGTCTCGGCCGGCAGCGTGTGCTGGACGGATTTGAAGCCGCATTCCTTGGCCATGCGGCTCTTGGAGCCGACATAAGCATGGCTTGCCGGATCGTCGCCGACGATGATGACCGCAAGACCGGTGGTCACGCCGCTGCTTTTTTCCAGCGCCGACGTTGCACTCTTGACCGTCTGAATCACGGATGCAGCTACGTTCTTGCCATCGATTACTGTCGTCACGCGTCTCTCCGCCTTGTTTCGCGCCAATCTATGGATGTTCGGCGGGCGCCAATTGCCCGCTAACGCCCTATCCTGTCCGAAAGAGGCAAGGCAATATCAAACTTGCAAGGAAATGTTCGTTCAGTGCTGCGCTTCGCGCGCATGAATACGAAGCCGGTCGCGCAGGCCGGAGATCTCGGAGCGCAGTACGTCCATTTCATCGACCGGCGCAGAGGACTGCACGGGCACCGACGGCGCGGCGTGCGGCCGGGACACCGGCTGATCCTCCCGTGCGGGATCGACGGCTGGCCTACGGCGCCACAGCAGGAATGCCGCGCCAAGGCCTATCGCAAGGCCCGCCGCGGCACCGACCAGCAAGCGGAAGGTCAGACCATCGGTTCGCGACACTGCGGTCGCGAACGCCGGCTTCAGGAGAACGATGCGACCATCGGCGGCCGTTCCCGTCGCTGCGGACGTTGCCTCCTCCAGACGCGAGCGCGCGGCATTCGCCTTTTCTCGCAGCTCGGTCAGGCGTGGCAAATCGACGCCCGTATCCCGGCTCTGGGCGATCAGCGTGTTGCGGCGGTCATTCAGGGCCTTGCGGGCATCGACAGCGGCCTTGGCGGCCGTGTTGGCGGCCTGGGCAAGACGGGTGAGCTCCTTGCTCATATTCTCCTTCAGACCATCGGCTTCGGTCTGCTGCTGCAGCAGGCGCGGATGGCGCGGGCCAAGCTCGGCGGAAAGCTGCGCCAGCGTCGTCTTGGCCACGGCATATTTGTCGCGCAAGTCCTGCAGCGCCGGCGAAAGCATATCGGAGGGCAACGAACCGGCGAGCACTTCGGCAAGCTTTGCGGCCTTCAGCCGATCGGCCTGCGCCTTCGCTGTCAGGATGTTCTGCTCAGCCTCTTTCAGATCGGCATCGAGCCCGTCGATCTGACGGCGGAGGTCGATCGCCACCTTGACATTGCCTTCGCCGCTTTTTGCCGTGAAGGTGGCAAGCTCGGCCTTGGCATCGTCATAGGCCTTGCGCAAGGCGGCATCGGTCTCCGCGTTGCCGCTTCGCCCGTCGCCGCCGGCGGCTTCGGCAAGCCTTGCGGCGATGCGCGTGGATTTGCCGCCGTCGCCGGTCGTCACCCTCACGAGGATCGTGCCGGCCGCCGCATCGGGCAGGATCTCGACCGCGTGCTTCAGCGCGGCCTCGGCCCGGGAGGCAGGATCGGCGGCAGCGCCCGTGGCCGACAGGAGATCGAGTGCGACGCCGAGCGCATTGGCGCTGGAGCCGGCAAACTCGGGATCGTGATCGAGCTTCAGGGCGGCGACCGTCGAAGAAACCGTCCGTGCCGACAGCAGCCCCTTTGCGGCAGCCTCGGTGAAGGCGGCGCGGCTTGCGGCATCCGTCTTTATCGCAAGCGTCGTCTCGGCACGGTAGAGCGCCGGGGGAGCCGGCATCAGCGCCGGCAGGCCTGCACCGAGAGCCGTTGCGGCGGCGAGCATCACCGCCAGACCAAAGCGTCCCCCGCGGCGTTGCGGCGCTGTGGCGCGCAGTTCGGCCGGTTCTTGATAAATTTCAGCAGGCGGTTCGATTGAGATCATCGGCTCGCCGGCCAGCGCGTCATGGCGCGCAGGCCCCGGCGGAAGATGATGGCCGACATCGTTGGCGGCACGCAGGCGATTGCCGAGAATGGTTTCGATGCGGTCGACCAGCGGCGCCGTGCGCGCTGCCCTTGCGCGTTGCTCCTCGAGGGCGCGGCCGATGGCGCGCAGCAATTCCGCCTCAGGCGGCGCGACAGCCGGCCCGTTCGATCCGGGCGATCGATAAAGATCGTCATCGGCACGCCGGCCCGCGGCGGCGCGATTGTGGAAGCTGCTTCTCGCCCTGATATCGTACATTGCGCCACATCTCATGCACATGATGGCCGAGTTCGCTCATCCGCACGACATGCAGATGATTAAGCTACTCTAAATATTCATGGCAAAGAAATGGTTAACCGCAGCGGCAAGAAACGATAGCGCCGCGCATCTTTTCGAGGCACGGAAGGAAACCGCGGCGATTGATGACAATCAGCTCGCCTTCTTGTGATCCAGCCGCGGCTGCTGCTGCGGTGCGCTGGTCTGCTCTTCCGGATAGCTGAGAATTCTCTCGCGCCGGCGGAAGCGGTATCGCAGCACGTGGAAGAGGAAGACCGGAATGCCGATGATGTAGCGGCGCCAGAGGCGCGCCGGTTCCTGTATCAGGCGATAGGCCCATTCCATGCGCATCATCCGCACCGTCTTCGGGGCGCGCGGAACAGCGCCGGAGACGAAGTCGAAGAGCGCGCCCACCGTCAGCACCAGGCGCGCATGATCGGCGCGGATATTGTCGTGAACCCATTTCTCCTGCAGCGGCGTTCCCATGCCGACGATCAGGATATCGAGCTTCTGGCGCTCGATCTCCTCGATGACCGGGCCGGAATTGACCTTGTCGAAATAGCCGTCGGAAACGACGACGAACTCGTGCCAGGGCGTGTGCTTGCGGAAGTTTTCCGCCGCCGCCTCGACGACCGAACGCGTGCCGCCGATGAGACCGATACGGCGCGGAGCCTCCATGAAGGTGAGGAAGGCCGGCACGAAATCGGTGCCGTTCAGATTGGCGGGAAACGGCCCGCCATGGGCGATCTGCGACGCGATGTTGAGGCCGATGCCGTCAGGCAGAACGAGATTGTGCGACATGATCCGATAATATTCGTCGTCGCGCAGCGCCGTCAGCATATTGTGGGCGTTGACGAAGCAAACCACGGTCTGGCCGACCGGAATCGAAGCCAACTCGTTGATGAAAACGAGGGCATCATCCCAGCCGAGATCGCATACCGGCAGATCGAAAATCGTCCGCCGCGATGCGAGCACCGCGAAGTTTGCAATCAGATTCATTCCAACCTCCTGCCGAGGGTGCGTCATGCGCCCGATATCCCGGAAAACAAGCCCATACTTCCGCACCGGAGGTCTCGAAAGGACCGGTCGCGTCACGCCGGGAGGGCGTCGCCCCCGATCACGGGAAGGCAGCGCAGACCAAGCTGTGATGCTTGGTATAACAGGACGGTTTCAAACAACCCTTAGGAAAATTCTTCGGATTTCCATGCTCGCATAAGTGGTTTGTTAACCACGCGCGCCAACGCAAAACGGCGCCCTTCGGCGCCGCCTTTTCATCGATGATCGATGAGGTCTCAATGCGCGGCTGCTGCCGGCGCTTCCGCGGCCGGCGCGGCCTCGACGATCTTGACGGGACTGCCGACCTTCGACGGCTTGCCGGCGGCACCCTGCTTGACGTCCTCCTTGGAGAGGTAGTCGAGCTGCTCAAGCATCACTTCGGCGACATATTCGCCACCGAGGCGCTCGTTCATGCCCTTCTTGACCGCCTCGCGGAAGGCCTGCGGGTCGAAGGATTTGACGTGGGCGATATCGACCATCTTGTTGCCGACGAGCAGGCTGAAAAGCTCGTCCGTCGTCATCTCGGTCAAAGGCAGCGTCACGCCTTTCAGCATTTCCTTGTTCATCATGAAGGAAACGCGGCCGAGGAAGTAACCGGTGACAGCACCGTCGCCGATGATCGGAACCGTGATCGTTTCACCCTTGACCAGCTCGAGCGCGCTCTGCTTGGAATCCGTTGCCACAGGCGCCGGCGCGGTCGCCAGGTACACCGAAAAATAAACGGAAGCCAAGGTAATGGCGCAGACCCAGACACCGGTGAGGACGAGCTTGATCATCAGTTTCCACGCGCGGCGAATTGTTCCTGGGAATAGGTGCCGTCAGCATCGGCATCCTGAACCGCATTCTTCAGGAGGTCGGCCACGGCGCGAACCGCTTCGAGATGCGCCTCGACGCGGCGGGCATTGAGAACCAGCTTCTTTTTCAGGCCGTGCAGCTGATCGAGATGGGCAGCGGCGAGCTCGGCCGGATCGGTGTCGCGGAAAAGCATCGACAGCTCATAGAGGCAGCGGCTCTTGTGCGCGTTGGAGACCTTGAGATCGAACTGCGGGTCGCTGCCGATCCGGGTGTTCTCATTGTCGATGATCATTTCGAGGCGTCCGAGAACGGATTTGATCCTGTATTCGTTCGAAACTATTTCCATTGTACCCTCGGTTATGCGTCGCTTGCGTTCTTGGCTTCGGCGGTCGGCGTGCCAAAGGTCTTGCGCTGGAAGTCGTCGATCATGCCGAGCGCGGTGTTGCGGTCGTCATTATCGGTCGAAGCATTGACGATCTTGCCTTCCTGCCGGCGCAAGAGTTCGCCGTACATCTGCTTGGCGATGCCGATGCCGTCACCCTTGGCCATGGTGTTGCCGAGCTGTTCGGCCATCATGCCCTTCCAGATGTCGCCGGTCGCGCCCTTGCCGTAGACGTCTTCGCTTTCGCTCGGCAGCATGGACTTGACGAAATTCTGCAGAACCATGGCCTCGAACTTCCGGTAGCTTTCCGGAACTTCCTCGGTCTTGGTGCGATTCTGGATGTTGGAGAGACCGCTCTTCTGGCCGATATGGTCGAGAACGTCGACCGTATTGGAGAAGCCCTTGCCATTCTCGGCGAGGCTCGTGGCGGCAAAGGCCGCGCGGTTTGCCTTCAATTTTTCCTGGGCCACCTGAACCTCCATGGGGTCGGCAGCTTTGACAACGTCCAGGACCAGATCACTGGGGGGCGAAATAGCCACGTTACAATCCTCTAAATTAAGATCGTAACGACTATGGTTTTTGAAGCTTGCTGGAGGCTGGCGTTGCGAATTGCTGGTCGATCACATCATAGACGGCATTGTCGTCGGCCTCGCGGCGCTCGGCCTCCAGCGCCTCTTTCATGCCGCCTTCCAGGCGATCGCCCTTGGCGCGCTCGCGGGTCAGCCGCATCTCGTGAACCTGCTGCATGCCGGTCAGCTGCTGGTCCTTGATGGTGAGCCTGCCGAATCGGTCGGCGTAATTCTGCGAGAAGGCGTGGTGAACGGGGTCCATCGAGCCGAGCGCAACGATGACATCGTCCATCGCGGCATTGACCTCGACGCGCTGACGGCTGGTTTCGGCCAGGTCGTTCTCCGCCATCCTCTCGATATGCCGCTGTACCGACAGTAGACGCTTGAGTTTTTGGGAGCGGCTCTTCTCGATCATATCAGCCTCATCGCCCGATATAGATCGAATCAAAGGCCTGGCCGAACTGGCTGACCAGGGCCGCGACCGAGACATAAAACAGGAAGAGCCCGCCCATCAGCAGATAGGGCGTGGAAATGAAATAGACCGGGATCTGCGGTGCCAGCTTGTTGATGAAGCCGATCGAGACGTTGAAGATCATGCCGTAGATCAGGAAGGGGCTCGACAGCCGCAGCATGATGTAGGTCGTCTGTTCCAGCGTGTCGGTGAAGGAGATCAACGTCGCGCGCATCTGCACCAGGCCGCCGAACGGCATGGTCGTGTAGGAATCGATCAGCGCGCGGAAGACGATGTGGTGGAAATCCATGATGAAGAGAATCATCATGCCGGCGAAGGTGATGAAAGCCGAAAGGCTGGTCTCCGGCGAGTCTTCGATGACGTCGGCGGAGCCCGGCTGGGTATAGCCGACCATCATGGCGATGATGGAGGCGGCAAACTGCATGCCGAGCGTGTAGATCCTTGCCAGCATGCCGTACATCACGCCGATCAGCGTCTCGCTGAAGATCAGGCCGATATAGGTCCCCGCCCCCGTGTGGATTGCGGGGTAGACGGTGTCCCAGAGCAGCGGCATGACGGCGATCGAGAGAGCGCCCGCGATGAAGACGCGCAGCTGTTCGGGCACGCGCGCCGAGGAAAAACCCGGAAGAGCCAGGACACAGCCGCCGATCCGGCAGAAAACCAGAAACAGCGCGAGAACGGTCCCTTGCGGGTCTGTTATCATGAAATAGAGCCCAAAATCTTTATCTCGATGCCCTTGGCCAGCTCGACATGCGACAGGACCGGCAGCGTAGCGAACAGCCGTTCGATGATCATGCGCACATAGGAGCGTGTTTCGGGCGACGTGACAAGTGCGAATGGCAGGCCGCGATCCATGAACTCACGGATAACTTTGGTGGCCTGCTCGCTGAACTCTTCCAGACTGCGGGGATCGATGTCGAATTCGATCACCTCGCCCTTGGCGTCGCGCTTCAGCGCCTGATGGAAGGCGAGATCCCACTTGCTGCCCAATCTCAGCACGCGCAGCACGCCGTTGTCGGCGAGATCGCCGCAGAGCTGCTGGGCCATGCGGATGCGAACATGCTCGACGATCTGCTCGGTCTTCCTGACATGCGGGGCTAGCTCGGCGACCGCTTCGAGAATGAGATGCAGGTTGCGGATCGAGACGCGCTCGGCAAGCAGCAGCTTCAGCACTGCCTGCAGGCCGGAATAGGACATGTGCGACGAGCAGATTTCGTCGGCAAGCTTCTTGTATTCGGGATCGAGGCGATCGATCAGCACCTTGACGTCCTTATAGGACAGGAGCTGCGGCAGGTTGTTGCGGATGACCTCGCTCATATGCGTCAGCACGACGGAGACGTTGTCGATCGGCTGGAAGCCTTCGCGTTTCAGATCGTCGGCAAAGTTTTCAAGGATTGAGACGGCAGGCATGCCGAAGGCGGGTTCGCGGATTTCGTCGCCCGGAATGCTCGGCTTGCGGCCGGCGCCTGTGACAACGAGGACTTCGCCGACGCGCAGCAGGTTCGAGGCCACCGTCGTGCCGTGGATGCGGATCTGGTAGGACTTCTCGGCGATGCCGATATCGTCGGTGACCTTGATCTCAGGCACGACGAAGCCGTATTGCGTGGCGAACTTCTTGCGCATCTTGCCGACGCGGAAGGCGAGTTCCTGATGGGCGCCGAGCAGCCGGGTCGAAACCATCTTGCCGAGCGCGAGTTCGATCTCGGAAGTGCGTAGCACGGATTTGACCGAGTCCTTTTCCAGCTCCTTGCTCTGGACGACCTTTTTCTCCTCCTGTTCGCGGCGAAGCTTGTTTTCAGCCTCGACCTGGCGCGGGATGAACCAGGCGCCGAAAGCGAGAAGACCGCCGAGAACCGTGAAGGGAATGGTGGGCAGGCCCGGCATCAGGCCGAGAACGAACATCAGCACGGCCGAGACCGAGAGCGCGCGCGGATAGCCGCTCAACTGGTTGACGACCGCCTGGTCGGTGGAGCCGGTGGTGCCGCCGCGGGAGACGAGCAGGCCGGCTGCGAGCGAGACGATGAGGGCAGGCATCTGCGAGACGAGGCCGTCGCCGACGGAGAGCTTGACGAAAACATCGGCCGCTTCGCCGATCGGCATGCCATGGCGGAAATAGCCGATGATGATGCCGCCGAAGACGTTGATGGCGGTGATGATGAGGCCGGCGACCGCATCGCCTCGTACGAACTTCGACGCACCGTCCATCGCACCGAAGAAGGAGCTTTCCTCTTCGAGCTCCCTGCGCCGGCGCTGGGCTTCCTTCTCGTCGATGATGCCGGCCGAGAGATCGGCGTCGATCGACATCTGCTTGCCGGGGATGGCATCGAGCGTGAAACGCGCGCCGACTTCTGCGATACGCGTGGCGCCCTTAGTGATGACGATGAAGTTGATGGTGATGAGGATCAGGAAGACGATCAGACCGATGACGAAGTCGCCCGACATCACCAAGCTTGCGAAACCGGCGATGACGCCGCCGGCCGCATCGTGGCCCTCGTTGCCGTGGGACAGGATGACGCGGGTCGTGGCAATGTTCAGCGCCAGCCGGGTCATCGTCGCGATCAGCAGAATGGTCGGAAAGGACGAGAAATCGAGCGGCTTCTGGATCCACAGCGCGACCATCAAGATCAGCACCGAGAAGGCGATCGAGAAGGCCAGCCCCATATCGATCAGGAACGGCGGGATCGGCAGGAAGAGAATGCAGATGATGACGATGATGCCGAGGGCAAAACCGACATCGCGCAGGCTCGGGGCGACTTTCGGAAGGGGGAGTGCGGGTGGTTGCGCCATGACGATTCCGTCTCTTCATGAGAGGAGGCGGACTGAGGTCCGCCCAATTCGGATCGAGAATTAAATGGCGAAGCTTGCGCGAAGGTGGCTCTAGAAGCCGGACTGGATGCGCGAGAAGACGAGATTGGTAAAAATCGAGATCTGCGAGCCGACGAAGGGAGCGGTGACGCCGACGGTGATGAGCACGGCGACGATCTTCGGCACGAAGGTCAGCGTCGCTTCCTGCACCTGGGTCAGCGCCTGGATCAAGGCAATGACGAGACCCACCACCATCGCAGCGATGACCGCGGGACCGGCAGCGATCAGCACGGTCCAGATTGCGGCCTGGAACAGATCCAATGCATCAGCTTCATTCATCCGAAGGCAACCTCATATCGCCTTGAAGCGGCCCCGCCATTACCGGGCCGCATTGGTTGGCATCAACAGGCGCGTCGCATCAGGAGCTGCTGCTCGGAGCCTCGTCGGCAATGGTGATTCCCGCCTGCACGAGTATCTTACCGCCATCCGTGGTCGTCGCAATGATGCCGTCGGAATAAACCTTGACGGAATCGATGACGCCCTTGACGGTACCATCGGCGCTTTCCATGTACTTTCCGACATAGCTGCTCGCCTGGGTGAGGCTCGAGCTCGCCAGAAGCGTGTCCAGCTTGCTGTTGGTCTGGATCGTCTGCTCGACCTGCGAGAAGCTCGCAAGCTGAGACATCTGCTCGCTGGCATCCATCGGATCGGTCGGATCCTGGTTCTTCATCTGCGCGATGAGCAGCTGAAGGAAGTTGTCGTAGTTCAGCGTCGCCTTCTTCTGAGCCGAACTCGTCGAACCCGTCGAAGTCGTGGTGCTCACATTCGACGTTGCATCTACCGCCATGGTGCGATCTCCCTGCGGATCTGCTCGACCATGGTCGGCGGCAGTTCGTGGTTGTTGAGGATATTGTCTTCGATGGCGTAAAGACCGCGGATCGCCTTCAACGCGTCGAAGGCGCGACCGGTCGAGACGAGCGCGTCGATACGCTTCAGCTCGGCGAGGATTTCCTCGTTCTTGAAGCAGGTGAGCAGCATGGTGATCGACTTGCGGAACATCGCCGTCGAGTGGTCCTTGCCCTCGGGATTGATGAGGATCATCTGCGCGATGAAGTAAAGCTGGCGCAGCGGCGTCGTTGCGCCTTCCGGCTGCAGGACGTGATTTTCGAGAAGGAACGTCACATCATTCAGGAATTCCAGCGCGACCTTGCGGTCGACACGCAGGACGGCACCGTTGATGAAGATTCTTTCCCCGGCTTTCAGAGAAATGCGAAGTGTACTTTTCATTTAAGTCCATCCCTGATGATGGTGGTAACGTCAATGATGCCCTGGTAGTTATTTGACAGACGTTTTCTGATCCTGTCGCATTCCTTCAAGATCCAGATCGCGATCGAGATGAGGTTGGCCCTGAGCTCGATCTCCAGCTGGTTGTCGGGATGTTTCAGATCCTCGATGAAGCTGATCCACACCCGTCGCGTATAGAACAGGGCTTCAATGGCTTCCCGCCCGTATTTTTCCTTGTCGCGCGCCAACGACAGCAGTTCTATGGACCGGTCAAGAACCTGCCATTCCCGCTCTTTCGCGTCGGCCACCGAGTCTTGCATGACCTCGGCATATGAGAACTGATACATTCATGCATCCTTCTTTATATTGCGCGCCTTTGCTCATCAAAGGTAGTTTACTAGACTCAACTGCTGTATCTTCGAGACGATCGTGTAGGCGGTTTCAAGCTGGGTTTCCAAAGTCTTGACCAGGGTCGAGGCTTCGTAAGGATCAACGCCCTGCAGATCCACGAGCTTGTTCTTGATGATGTTCGACTGTGCATCGAGCGCATCGTTGGACTTCTTCACGCGCTCCTGGGAAAGGCCGAGCTGACTTGCCTGCGTCACAAGGCCTGTGGTCGCCTTCGTCGTGTAGCTGATCGCCTTCTTGGAAACCGTGCTCATCGCATCGGTGCTGAGGTTCTGGCTAAGCAGCGCAGAGGCCGTGACCGAGGCGAGCGCGAAGTAACGCATGCCTTCGGAATTGGCGTTAGTCGAGGATTCGATCACTTCCGAGTTGCTGATGCGGCTCGTCATGTTCTGGCTCGACGCCTGCGACCAGCCCGTCGTCGGGTCGGTCCAGTTGGCCTCGCTGAACATCGGCTCGACGGTGCCAGTTATAAAGGTCTCCATTTCGGCGCCGGTCAGCTGGTTGACCGGCTTGCCGAGACCCGCCGCATAGGTGTTCAATGCCGTCACGATCGCCGCGCTCGTCGCTGTCGTCTTGTCGGTCAGCGGCTGCACATCCGTGTTGATGCCGGAGAACAGATATTCGCCGTTCACCATGGTGTTGGACGTATCCATCATGGTCGAGAGCGCGCTGGTCGCCGACTGGATGGCGACGGTGATGCTGCCGGGATCGCGGCTGCCCTGGAGCGCCGTCAACTTGGAAACCAGGCCGTCGCCGACGTCCTTCATCTTCGACAGACCGAGCTGCGAGGATTCCATACGAGCGGTAACAAGCGAATTGCTTGATTTGATCGAGTCTATCCTGTCGACCTCGCGGCTGAAGTCCACGCTCCTGGCGGCATTGCCGCCAAGGGAGACGCCGATATCCGCATAGACTCCCGTCGTTGCTTCCATCGTCGCCTTCGTCATCTGGTTCTGCGCCTGACGGATCGTCAACCGCATCGCATTCTGAATGGCCGAACTTGAAATAAATGAGCTCTTCATGGCTTAACTCGCAATATCCAGCAATGACTTCAACATTTCGTCGACGGCGTTCAGGATCTTCGTCGCCGCCTTGTAGGACTGCTCGATGTCGAGAAGCAGCGTCAGTTCCTCGTCGAGATTGACGCCGGTCTCGTTGGAATAAGCTTCATCGGAGCGCGACAACGCCGCCGAGGTATTTTCCGCCGCCGTCGTGGCGTTGCTGCGGTACTGCTCGAGCCAGCCCAGGGAATTCGTAGCGTATTCCATGATGCTGACGTTCGAATCGATCCCCGTCGTGGCATCGAAACCGACCGGCGCTCCCGCTGCCGGATCGAAATCGATGTCGGAGCTCATGGCAGTATATAGGCGATCAAGTTCAGTTGTGTAGCCGCTGACGTGACTGGGGTTCGTGACAAGGCCCGTGGCGTTGACGCCGCCGTCACGCAGGCGCATCGGATCGCCGCCCTGCGAGGTGATCACGCGGGTGCTGACTGTGATGGTCGCCGCCATGCCGGCGACGGCCGTGCCGCCGGTATCGACCGTGCCGCCGCTCCAGGTGAAGAGTCCGGGCACATAGGCCGGGGGCGCTGCCGTATTCTGCTCCTTGAAGAGCGAAACCAGGCCGCGGGCGACTTCGTCGAGCTGCTTCTGGAAATTGGGGGCGATCTCGTCGCGGATCTGCAGGAGCGACTGCAGGCTCCCCTGCCCCGTCGTCGTCGAACCCTTGCCGAGCGGCAGCGCCACGCCGTCGATATAGATGGAGTTGCCGACGGTCGTCGCGGTATAGACGTCCTGGGATTTGAACGTCACCTTGCGCGGGATGGTCTCGAAGAGGATCGTCCCGTCAGGGGTGCTCAGCACCATGTCGTTGTTGTCGCGCGTCGTCGCGCTGACGCCGACGATCTGCGAAATCTGCTTGAGCACCTTCTCGCGCTCGTCAAGCGCGCCGGATGCATCCGCACCGGACGCCGTGGCGGTCTTCACCGCATTGTTGGCCTTCTCGAACTGGCTGAGGAGCGTATTCAGCGTATCGACCGCAGTGGCGATCTGTTTGTCGGCCGTCGCTCGAACGTCCTGCACGGCTTTCGATGCGTTGTTCAGCGAGTTGGCGACGTCCTGGGCGGCGGTGATCGCCCCCTGGGCGGCGACAGTGCTGCCCGGCGAGGTCCTGAAAGCCTGAAGCTTTTCCTGGAAAACACCGAGATAGGTGGACGGCGACGTTTCGTAGTCGTTGCCGCCCATGATCGATTTCAAGTCCTCGAGACCACCCAGCAGGGTCTGCTGGGCGCTGTCTTGAGAAGAGGTCTTCAGATATTGGCGCAGCAGGGCATCTTCCTGTGCACGGTTGATCTGGACGACCTGCGCGCCATTCAAGGACGTGGTAAGCATCGCCTGCCGGCGCACGTAATCTTTGTTGCCGGCATTCGAGATATTGTTCGATACGACACTGCTCTGAGTGCCGGTATTGTTGAATATGCTCTGCGCGGTGTTAAGTGCTGACGTGAGCGACATGGCTTACCAGTACCCTACTTATCTCTTGAGGTTGACGAGTACGTCCATGATGTCGGAACCCGTCTGGAACACCTTGGAATTGGCGGTATAGCTGCGCTGCGATTCGATCATCTCGGTCAGTTCGCCGGCGAGGTCGACGTTCGAACCTTCGAGGGCGCCCGATTTGATCGTGCCGAGACCGTTGGTCTGCGGGAAGCCGGTGACGGTGACGCCCGACTGGCCGTTGGCGCTGTAGACGTTGCCACTCATCAGCGTCAGCTTGTCGGGGCTGGCGACATTGGCGAGCGGGATGCGATAGAGCGGCTTGGTGCTGCCGTCTTCGTACTTGGCATAGACGATGCCGTCGCCATCGATGGTGACGTCCTTGACCGGGGTCGCCGCCTGGCCGTTCGGGGTACCGGTGCCGGAGAAGTCGGCGCCGAGCTGCGTCAAGCCAGAGAAATCCATGGCGATCGTTTGGCCGGTCACCCCATCAACAATGTTGATAGCGCCGCCCGTGAGCAACTTGCCATCGCGGTCAAAGGTGATGTTTCCCGATCCGACAGCGCCACCGGCGCTATACGGGAAGGAAGTCGTGCCGCCGACCGCCGCATTGGCATTGCGAAACATCGCCACTTCCCAGGTGGCCGCCGCGGCGGGAGGTGCCGGTGGCGGCGCTGCCGCGACTGCGGTTTTCGTGAAGTAGAAGTCGTACATAACTTTGTTGCCGAGACGGTCGTAGGCGACCATCGAGACCTTCTTCGTGTCGGCAGTCGTCGTGGCGAGGTTGGCGCTCGGAGCCGTCGCAGGAGCGACCGGAATCTTGGCGTTAGAATCGAGGTTACCCTTGAAGACACCCGATGTTGAGGCGATGGCTGTCAACCCATCCTGGTTGACATTGACAGGAACGAGGCCATCGAAGCCGTTGACGACAACGGCGGGAGAGCCGGAGTCGTAGGAGTAGCCCATCAGCTGGAAGCCGGCGGCATTGACGAGGTTGCCTTCGTCATCCTTCTGGAAGTCGCCGGCGCGGGTCAGAACCGGCGTGCCGTCAGCGCCTTGGACGATGAAGAAGCCGTCGCCGGAAATTGCGAGGTCGGTGCCCGAAGTCGTATAGGAGATGTCGCCCTGATCGGAGACAGCCTGGCGGACAGAGGTCTGCACGCCGCCGGAATTGTAGTTGCCGCCCGAGGAGGGCAGGACCAGCGACGAGAAGCTCGTCGACACGGCCTTGTAGCCGGTGGTGTTCACGTTGGCGATGTTGTCGGCGACGGTGCTGAGGCGGTTCGCCTGCGCGTTCATCCCCGATACTGCCGTCTTCATGCTGCCGAAAATGCTCATCTGAAAACCTCGTTTTACCTGTTAAGCTCAAGAGTATTTGGCGGGCCTTGCGTGAAGCTGTCTGTAATGCGGACAGCGAGGCCAAATATCCAAACTTCAGCCGGGCGTTTCCGCCCGGCTGAAAAATCAAGCCCAATCAATGCAGTAACCAAGGAAGCGCTTGGAATCGACCGGATCGACGCCGAGCTTCTTGCGCAGCTTCTTGCGCAGCTTCGAGATGTGACTTTCGACGACATTCTCCTCGACCTCTTCGTCGAAGATGCCGTAGATGGCGTTGAAGATCTGGGTCTTGGTGACCCGGCGACCGCGGTTGGCGATCAAATATTCGAGGATACGCCGCTCGCGCCGGGGAAGCGCGAAGACCTCGCCGTTGATCTCGGGATCACGGCCATCCGAGAAGACGCGGATCGCGCCGATATCGGTGTAGTTGGCGATTGCCTTCAGCCGGCGCCGGATAGCCGCCGCCCTCGCGAGGATTTCTCGGGGATGAACCGGCTTGCGCACCACGTCGTCGACGCCGCAATCGAATAGCGCAAGGGTATTTTCGAGCGACGGCTGATCGCTGACTGCGATCACCGGCGCCATCGACCGATCCCGGATTGCCCGGGGCAGTTCCAGATTGCGCTGGCCCTGGCCGATCAGGAAGGCCTCGACGGCCGCAATATCGGAATCCGCGGCGGTCTGTACCCACTCGCCGAATTCCGCAGGATCAAAGCCGGTAGAGGGAATGCCCTCACGGCCAAACAGAGATGTGTATCCATCTTTTACGAGCTCACGCTCATCAACCACTACGATCATTCGTCCGCCTCCGAATCAGTGTGGCACTTCGATGATCTATGGGTACGAATCGCACGAATCGGCGACAACTCGTTAAAGTTAATGGCAGAAATTAATAATTGATTAAGATCCTGGTAGCGATTTGATCTATATCTAGTATGGGCGCCTGTTTATGCACACAAAAATTTCGTGGAAAAGTTAACGCTCCCTTAATTATGACTTGCGCACAGGATTCGTGCCGGATTCCTGCCATATTATGACACAGTTTCGTCACAATAGGCCGATTCAATTTTTGATTGAATTAATTTCGGCAGAAGTTACTCGCATTAGGAGTCCACTTGCCATACCCCGTCGCGACCAGATTGGCGATGACGCGACAGACATATCGCTTCTGGGCGGGGTCGTTATTGGGGCCGGCGTGGTATCTGGCTACCGCCATTGTCCACGTTTCATGCCGGTCATGCAGGTTGCGAAGGAATTTCGCCGCGTACTCCACGTTGCGATGCGGGTCGAACATATCCTCGGCGGAGCCGAAATTCTCACCATGATAGTAGTGGTTGATCTGCATGCAGCCGATGTCGATGAGCTTTGCCCCGCTCCTTCGGGCGACATCGAACTGCTTCATCGCATCCTGCTCGGAGGGCGGAAAGATCGCCTTGCCTTCGACATTCATGGCGTAGGGATAGAGCGACCCCTTGCGGCCGGTCTCCGTCAGGCCGACCGAATAGAGAATGCCTTCCGGGATGCCGTATTTGGCGGCTGCCGATTGGATCTCGCGTTCGCAGGCGCCGGTGGAGGCGGACGCCTCAGAGGTAAACGCCGCCAGCGCCGCCGCTGCCAGGCCGGCCAGCAGAAACGTCTTCAATACCGGTCTCGCCTGCGCCATTGAAGCCTCCATCCGTCCGCTGCGCCGTCTGATTCTGGCGCTCTCGCGCCGCGCCGCCCTGCCCCTGCTGGGCAAGCGACTGCTGCTGGGAGGCCTGGCCCTGGCTGCCTGCCTGGTTGCCCGCATCGGCACGCTCGACCGGCGCCATGCTGACGGTGACGTTCTCGATCGCGTAGCCCTGGCTGCGCAGTGCTTCGAGAATCTTGCCGTGATCTTCCTTCAATTGGCGGTAAGCCGCACCCGTCTCGACCTTGAGATCGACGTTCAGTGCGTCGCCCGACAGGCGCATGGTCGCCGTCACCAGGCCGAGATCGATCGGGTTCATCTGGATCTTCAGCGTATTGACCACCTTGCCGGTGCTCGTCCACTCCGCCGCGTTGGATAGGGCCGAGCTCGGCTGCATGGCCCGCGCCCATTCGGAATCGCCGGAGAGAGCGGCGGTGACGGCGGCAGAGTTCGAATTCTGCGCCAAGCCTATATAGCGGCGCGATTCGAGGACCGAAATATTTTCGACATCCGCCTTCTTGGAGCTGTCCTTCGGCCCCGCTTGATCGGCGCCGATATGCATATCCATCGATACACCGCGGCCATCGGCGCGGCTGAGCCTGAACGTCCTGCCATCGGCCGCGTCGGCATTCTCCGTTCCGGGAAGCCTGACGTCGTCGGTCTTGCCGCTCTCGGCGCTGCTGACGGCCGCCAGTGCATCGGAGGCGTGGCCGGCCGCCTTGACGTCGGTACCGTCGCTCTTCTTGTCTGATGCAGCAGCTTCATCGGCCTTGGTGGACGCCTGATGCGCGACGACTGCCGCCGGCAAGGCCGCAACACCTTCCGCAGGTTCCTGCTTCAACAGGCCGAGGACATCGGAAATACCGCCGTCATCGTCACCGCTGCTCTCCTTGTCCGCATCCGTTTCCGATGCTTCGGCCTTCACGTGCTTGACACCTTTGGCCGTCTGGGCGGCATCGGCTGCAGCAGCGTCCTTCGGATCGAGCTTGCCGAAAGCGAGATCGGCCGGCATTTTTGCCTGGTTCTTTGCAGGCTTTGCCGCGACCTTTCCAGCATTGGCCATATCGGCGATTTTTTCCGGCTCCACTTCCGCCTGCGCCTTCAATGCGGCGTCACTGAGATCGATCAAAGGCTTTGCGCCGCGGCTGCGGATCGCCCGCGCCGTCCTCTCGGCAGCACCTTCGGCAACTACGCCCTGATCCGGCTGCGCCTCATCGGACTCGTTGGCTGTCCCAGCACCGCTCGCCTTGGCAAGCGCATCGAAGAATCCGTTTTTCTGGTCGGCGGCATCCGCCTTTCCGCTCTGGCGCGCGGACTTCGCAGCCGCAGCCGTCTCCGTACCAGGGGCTCCGCCCGAGACGCTCATATCCATCATTTTAATTGCCTTCCTGCGCCAGAAGACTGTCGATCTCGTCGAGCCTGGATCGACTGGTCGTCACAAATGCGTTGAATGAGGGGTCGGTATCCTGGCTCTGGCCAGTCGATGCCACACCTCCTGGAACAGGCTCGGGACGCGCGCCTGGCGCTCCCG
Organism: Rhizobium sp. J15; assembly: GCF_002531825.1. GTDB lineage: Bacteria > Pseudomonadota > Alphaproteobacteria > Rhizobiales > Rhizobiaceae > Rhizobium. The sequence goes on from NZ_NWSX01000002.1 coordinate 196,198, forward strand.
GTTGCGGGGCCATAGCCGCAGCCTTTTCAGAAGTGATTTCTTGATGATCATTGTTAGGAGCGGATGCTTGCGTCAGGCTTGCCGGATCGGGAGCGCGCAGGATCTGCTCCGCGACGGATCTCGCCGCCTCCTGCAGCGCCTGATCCCGCGGCGAAAGCGCATTGCCGTCGATGCCGCTGACATTTTTCGCCGCCCGGTCGATATCGTCCGTCGGCAAGCCGGCCATGCCGCCGTAGAAATCGGCGAGAGGGCCGAAAGCATTGTCGGTTCCGGCGCCGAGCGATTGCACGCGCTCCACCGCCATGCGCGCCATCTCCGACTTGCCTGATATTGCCGCGGCGCGCGCAATGCGCAGATAGACCTCGCGCTGGCGCGGAGGATCCATGAAGGACAGGATGTCGATCACATCCTGCGGCTTCACATCGTGATCATGACCGACGACGAGCTTGACGAAGAGATCCGCGAACTGGCTGGCATAGGGCGAATGGAGGAAGCGCCTGACATAACGCTGCGAATAGGCCATTCCCCTGTCCAGCATTCCCTTGTCGAGGCAAATGGCGACGGAGCGGCGCAGCGCCGCCTCCTCGACGATCGTGCCCGGCGCGGCGAGACGCGCCTGGTCGTAAAGATCCAGCGCTTCCGTCGGTTTCGTCGCGATCAGCACATTGCCGCCGATCAGCGCAAGATAGGGGCCGATCTTCTTGTCGCGATATTCCCTGGCGGTCTCCTCCAGTGTCTTCGCAACGAGGAGCCCCTTGCCGCTAAGATATTTGCGCAGCACGTCGGTCACGCGATTGTCGAAATAGCCGTTGACGTCGTGGGCGATCAGATATTCGAGCGTCTGAGGATTGCCGCCGCTCATCGCGTAGATCAATGCGGCATCGACATTGCGGTCGTCGTCGAAGATCGAGGGATCGACGGTGCGCAGCCGCTGATCGATCGTACCCAGCATGAAGCGCTGCATTTCGCCGGCCGAATGATCGCCGGCAGCAACGGAGTCCTGCACGAACTGCAGCGACCGTAGCATCTTGTACGGCGCAAGATCGTCCGGATCCTCGGCATTGCCTACGGCCGGCGAGAGTATCGCCAGGCCGAGGGCCACAAATCCAAGGGTGCGATGCTGACGGCGCGCCATCCTGTTATCCTTAATCCGCCTGCACCAGAATCTCGATCCGGCGGTTAGCCGCATCGAACGGGTCAGCCGGCACCTTCAGCCGGCGGTCGGCGAAGCCGGAGACCTGAGATATGCGCTTTTCATCGAGCCCGCCGCGCACCAGCATGTAATAGGCGCTCTGGGCACGGTCCATGGAAAGCCGCCAGTTCTCGTTCTGGGTGCCTTTATATTGACGGCCGTCCGTATGGCCACGGATAGCTACCGCGCCGCCCCTCTCCTTCAGGATCTCGCCGATCTTGCTCATGGCGAGCACCATCTCTTGGCGCGGAACCGCGGAACCGATATTGAACATCGAGTCGTCGTTCTGGTCGGAGATACTCACCAAAAGCCCGCCTTCGGCTGCCGTCACGGTCAAGCCTTCTGCCAGTTTGCCGGCAACGCCGCCGATCTGCTGGGCGATCTGCTCCTGGAGCTGCTTTGCTTCTTCCTTCTGCTGCTCTTCCGTTTCGGCCGCGCTCTTGTCCGCTTCCTTCTGATGATCAGCGTCTTTTTGCGCGTCGGCCTTCTTTTCGTCGAGCGTCTTGCCGTCCCCCTTGCCGTCCTGGGCCTGCGCCGCGCCCTTCGCGTCCTGAGACGGCTTCTGTTCCGGCACCGGCACCGGCTTCAGATTCTCGGGCGTCACATTCTCGGCCTTAGCGATCTCGGTCGGCTCGCTCTCGCTCGGCTGTTCCTCGCTCTTGCCGGGCGGCTGTGACTTGCCTGCCGTCGTAACCTCGACCTGCTTGGTCCAGAAATCCGGATCGAAGGGATCGCGATAGGCCTCGCCGCCATCGGCGCCTGTGGCCGGACCGGAATCGGCCGCGCCGCCATCGCCCTTGGCGCTGACATTGGCCTGCTGGCCGACTTCCTGCGCGATCTCGGCGAGAACCGAATAGGGGTTTTCGAAGAAATCGGCTTCCGAATAATTGGTGTGGTCGCCTGAGGTCGATGTCTGGTCGTCACCATCCGCGGCGGACTTGCCCTCGGTCGGATTTTCTTCCTTCTGCTTCGACTTCTCCTGCTTCTCCTCGCCCTCGTCATTTTTGACGGGCTTCTTCAGGCCCTTTTCGGTCGGTTTTTCGTCGGCAAGCTTGATCGGGTTGAAATAGGTTGCGACAGCAGCCTTCGTCTCCTCGTTGGCGGCATTGACCAGCCACATGACCAAGAAGAACGCCATCATCGCCGTCATGAAGTCGGCATAGGCAATTTTCCACGCACCGCCATGGGCGCCATCGTGATCGCCGCCGCCATGTCTCTTGACGATGATGATCTCGTTCTTGCCGTGGTGGTGGTTTTCGCCTTCACTCATTCGAGAACTTTCTTCAAGCTGGCCGCCCAGGCGGACATACGGGTGACGATGACGGATTCGCCGATTTCGACGGCAAGATCGATATCGTCGGTCTCAACGTGGCGAACCGCCGTGGCATGTTCGCCGAGCTCGGCCTTCAATCTGTCGAAAAGCCGTGCCGGCCCTCTGACGACGATCGGCCCGGCCGCGCCTTCAAGGATCGCGTCGCGCAGCAGTGCGGCAAGGTTTTCGGCAGCCTTGACGGCGAGCGCGTCGGTCATCACAGGCGCGATTACCGCCGCGGCACCGGCGCTGACCAGCTCGGCGACCTCCTCGGCGATATCGCGGATACGCGATGCAATCACCGCCGCCGCCTCGACTTCGTAGCGGAGCTTCAGTTCCTCGAGTTCGCGGGCGTGGACTTCGGCCAGTGCCCGCGCCTCGAGCTCATACTTTTCCGTCAATTCCGCGGTCGCTGCCGCATGGCCTTCAGCATAGGCCTCGCGGCGCTCCGCCTCGACGTCGACGACTGGCTCGCTCGGCATCTCAGGAAAACCGGCGCCGGCGAAATCATCCACGTCGATGATCGGCGCCGGCGATTCCGGTTCACCGAAATCCTTCAAATACCGCGAAAGCGAAATGCTCATAAAAACCATCCAGCATTGGCGAGGCATGCGGCATGCCCACCCCGCTCAAAACGACCTTGCGCGCCGGCATGCCGTTTCGAAACGGGCAAGGGCTTGGCCTCGCGCCGGCACGAATTCGGACGATGCCTTCATGCCGGAAACTAGGAAGTCAAACTTGCGCGAGGATGAATGCCGCCGCCGCCCGCGCTCGCGTCCACCTTTACTCCAGCAGAATGAGGATCTTGCTTGCCGCCGTGTTGAGGATCGAGATCGCTTCGACGGCCATCTGCTTCTGCGTCTCGATCGCCTTCTGACGGATCGACGCCTCGTCCATATCGGTATCGACCAGCGCGCCCACGCTCTTGTCGATCGAATCGGACAGGTCGGCGGTGTAGTCGATCTGATCGTCGATGCGCGCTTTCATCACGCCGATCGAAGCAGCCGTCGTCGTCAGCGTCGAGAGCAGCGAATCGGTGACATCGAGCATGTCGACGAGCTGCGCGTCGGTCGTGTTCTTGCCGATCGCGATTTCCGTGCCAGTCGCCGGCGTCGTCGAGTTGGCGTTCAGCAGGTAGTAATTGCGGGGGCCGGTCCCGCTATTGTTGATTGCCTGCGCATCGACCGATTTGGTCAACAGACCGCCGCTGGCATTGTTCTTGTCGATGAGAATGGTCTGCGACGATGGGAAATCGATGCTCTGGGCCTGATATTCGCCGGTCGAGGCGCGCACGAAGCCCGAGATGACCGACCATGTCGGGGGAGCGGCGGAATCACCGTTCAACAGCCAGTTCTCACCTGCGAACGATGTCGATTCGACGACCGTCTGCAGCTGCTGCTTATATTCGCTGATCTCGGCGTTGATCTTGTCCTTGTCGGTGCCCGGCTCCCGCGCCGCGACCAGCTTGGTACGGATCTGAGTGATGAGATCGATCGCCGAATTCATCGCCGTATAGGTCGCATCCACTTTCGCGGCGCCGAGGCCGAGCGCATCGCCGATCGTGCCGAGATTGGTGCTGTCCGAGCGCATGACGGTCGCGATCGACCAGTTGGACGCGTCATCGGCGGCCGTTTCGATACGATATCCCGAGGAAACTTGCTGCTGGGTCTGATTGGCTTCTTTATTGATGCTGCGCAGCACCGCAAGCGCATTCACCGCGGCCGCGCTGGTAATCTTAACGGTCATCGACAGGGTCTCGGATAAAGTGAAAGGGCAGGCCGGATTGCCGGCGGCGATTGACGTGGCGTCATGCCTCCGACGGGTTTCCGTCGGCGTCTCGCAAAAAACAAATCAACTCAAGGCGAGGTTAACTCGATACCAAGCTGTTGGGCAAGAGCGCGCCTCACGCGCGCAAAACAGCGAAACTTAGCACCAATCAACCTATTGATATAAAATAAAAAACCGCGCCGTTTCGGGCGCGGTTCTTGAGGTTTTCTGCTTGCCGCCGGATGGCGGCGCAAGATTCGGTCCAGCTTCAGCCGAGCATTAGCTGCGGAACAGCGTGAGGATGTTCTGAGCGCTGGAGTTGGCAATCGACAGCGACTGGATCGCCAGCTGCTGCTGGGTCTGCAAGGCCGTCAATTTGCTCGATTCCTCTTCCATGTCGGCGTCAACGAGGCGTCCGACGCCTGAGTCGATGGAGTCGCTGAGGGAGGCGACGAAGTTTTCCTGCAGGTCGATGCGGGTAGAAATCGAGCCGAGCTGCGAGGCCGCCTTGGTCATCGCTTCCAGGCCGGCCTCAACCGCCGTCAGAGCCATCGAGATTTCGGTCGAGCCGAAGCTGGTGATGTCCATCGTGTAGATCGAGCCGATCGTACCGCTGGAGGTGCCGATAATGCCGGAGGTCGTCTCGATCCCTCCGACCGACGTCATGCCGAAAAGAACGTTGCCCATCGAGCCCGAGCTCAGGACGTAATCCGTCGTCTTGACCGAAACATTGCCGTTGCCATCGCGAACGAAAGTCGAAACGACACTCTTCGTCGTGTTTCCTGCCACCCAGTTTTCGCCGGAGAAGGAGGCCGACTGGGCGATGCTCATCAGTTGCGCCTGCAACTGCTTGATCTCTTCCTGCACCTTGGTCTTGTCCACGCCCTTTTCGGTCGCGGCGACGATTTTCGCCTTGATTTCGCTGATCACGTCGATGGCGCTGTCCATGGCGGAGTAAGCCGTATCGACCTTAGCGGCGCCGAGACCGAGAGCGTCGGAAACGGCCGAAAGAGCCTTGTTGTCCGAGCGCATGGTAGTCGCAATCGACCAGTAGGCGGCATTGTCGGATGCCTTTTCGACGCGGTAACCCGACGATACGCGGTTCTGCGTATCCTCGAGGCTGCCGTTGATGCCGCGGAGCGTCTGAAGAGCGGCCATCGCCGCAACGTTTGTCAAAATGCTGGACATGAAAATGATTGCCCCTAGTTGGCTGATGGGAAAAGGGACATTCCGGAAAGCCACCGGGAACGGGGATCAGCCTCATGCCTGTTAACCGGTTCTTAAATTTGGTTAACTCGCCGTCTCGTTGGCCTGAGAAAACAGCATTATGGTTAATCAACAGTTAATGAAAATAAAAAAGCCGCGCTCCATCGGAGCGCGGCTCGATTCCGGAGGCCCGCCGGTGGACCGGCAGGCCGATATTTGCTCGGGCTATTAGCCGCGGAACAGGGTGAGGATGTTCTGCGAAGAGGAGTTCGCAATCGACAGCGACTGGATCGCCAGCTGCTGCTGGGTCTGCAGGGCACTGAGCTTGGAGGACTCTTCTTCCATGTTGGCGTCGACGAGACGGCCGACACCGGAGTCGATCGAGTCGCTGAGAGCGTTGACGAAGTCTTCCTGCAGACCGATGCGGGTGGAGACCGAGCCGAGTGCGGCGCCGGCGCTGGTCATCGCCTTCAGGGCCGATTCAACGTTGGTCAGAGCCGTCTGGATCTGGCCGAGCGTGAAGTTGGTGATGCTCATCGAGTAGATCGAGCCGGTTGCGCCCGTGGAAGTGCCGAGGATGCCTGTGGAGGTTTCGACCGAACCGCCGCTCATACCGAACAGAACGTTGCCCATGGAGCCGTTCGAGAGGACGTAATCCGTCATCTTGACCGAAACGGCGTTGGAAGCATCACGGACGAAGGTAGAAACGACGCTCTTGGTGCCGTTCGTGCCGGCAACCCAGTTTTCGCCGGAGAAAGAAGCCGACTGAGCGATGCTCAGGAGCTGCTGCTGCAGCTGGCTGATTTCTTCCTGAACCTTGGCCTTGTCGACGCCGTTTTCAGTGGCGGCTACAAGCTTGGCCTTGATGTTGCCGACGACGTCGATGGCGCTGTCCATTGCGGCGTATGCGGTGTCAACCTTGGCGGCACCGAGGCCGAGAGCGTCGGAAACAGCCGAAAGAGCCTTGTTGTCCGAACGCATGGTCGTTGCGATCGACCAGTAAGCAGCGTTGTCGGAAGCCTTGCCGACGCGATAGCCGGAGGAAACGTGAGCCTGGGTTTCCTGGAGACCCTGGTTGATGCCGCGGAGAGTCTGGAGGGCTGCCATTGCAGCATTATTGGTGTTGATGCTCGTCATAGTTTGCTTGCCCCTTGTTGGCAGATTTTAAAAAGGGACATTCCGGATTTTGGGCCGGCCCACAGCGATCAGCATCATGCCTGTTAACCATTTGTATTAGGGTTAACTCGCCGTTTCGATGGGGCTAGAAAACAGCAAGATGGTTAAGGAAGGCTAAATCGAGATTAGAAATTTCGTAAAAATATCTAATACTTAGAAGGATTTTTATTAACCTTATCTTAAAACATTTCGCGGCCGGGAATGACCCGACCGCGAAACTTGGAAACCTGATGCCGACCGCTCTTAGCGGAAGAGCGACAGGATGTTCTGCGAAGAGGAGTTCGCGATCGACAGCGACTGGATCGCCAGCTGCTGCTGGGTCTGCAGGGCACTGAGCTTGGAGGACTCTTCTTCCATGTTGGCGTCGACGAGACGGCCGACACCGGAGTCGATCGAGTCGCTCAGAGCGTTGACGAAGTCGTCCTGGCTGTCGATACGCTTGGAGAGCGAACCGAGAGCGGCGCCGGCGCTGGTCATCGCCTTCGGGGCCGATTCAACGTTGGTCAGAGCCGTCTGGATCTGGCCGGCAGTGAAGTTGGTGATGCTCATGGAATAGATCGAGCCGGTTGCGCCCGTGGAAGTGCCGAGGATGCCTGTGGAGGTTTCGACCGAACCGCCGCTCATGCCGAACAGAACGTTGCCCAGAGAGCCACTCGAGAGGACGTAGTCAGTCGTCTTGATCGAAACGGCGTTGGAACCGTCGCGGACGAAGGACGATACGACGCTCTTGGTGCCGGCAGCACCAGCAACCCAGTTTTCGCCGTTGAAAGAAGCCGACTGAGCGATGCTCAGGAGCTGCTGCTGCAGCTGACCGATTTCTTCCTGAACCTTGGCCTTGTCGACGCCGCTTTCTGTAGCAGCAACAAGCTTGGCCTTAATCTCGCCGACGACGTCGATGGCGCTGTCCATCGCGGTGTAAGCCGTGTCGACCTTCGCAGCACCTACGCCAAGAGCGTCGGAAACAGCCGAAAGAGCCTTGTTGTCCGAACGCATGGTCGTTGCGATCGACCAGTAAGCGGCGTTGTCGGAAGCCTTTTCAACGCGGTAACCCGACGAAACGTGGTTCTGCGTCTGGTTGAGGCCCTGGTTGACGCTGCGCAGCGTCTGGAGAGCGGCCTGTGCGGAAGAATTCGTGTTAATGCTTGTCATAAGTCTGTCCCCTGGAAAACTAGATACAAAAAGGAGGACATACCGGACTGTAATACCGGCGATGACGGACCAGCTTCATGCTACTCGGCGCCCTGTTTGTTTTGGCCCAAACCCGTCATGTCCAGGGCAATCTCGCAGCCAATGCTTGCCAACTTCTTAAAAATACGGGGTCTCGCTGAGGGCCTCACATGGCATAGTTAATGCCTCCTCACAGCGCTTAGTTAATGGCTGCTGAAGATAATTTTGCCATTCGAATTTCGAGTGGCAAAAACGCACTTTATCGGAGAAAAGGACTCTTTCTGAGACAGGTGAGGCGTTGAGGATAACGCAGGCACCCGCGCGCCACCGGTTTCAAGCAAGCTTCGAATGGCAGTGTGTGAGATGCCACCATCGGACCGATCCCCTGCTTTTCCGGGGGCGGCCCGCCTGTGCTTCGGCAATCGGCAGCCACGCCAGAATATTTCCTTCACGGAGTTGGGTTTTGAACAGCAAAGTTTCGTTCTCTGCGGCATCCAAGGATTACCAGATGGGCCGTTACACACAGTCCCTGGCGACGCTCAACCAGCTGATGGATATCCAGCAGGATGCCAAGACCTATGCGCTGCTGGCCAAGAACCTCGTGCAGCTCGGTTTCAAGGCCGACGCCGCGAAAGCCTATAGCCTTGCCGGCAATTGCGAGGGACCGAACGCCTACGAATATCAGAAGCAGGCTGCCAAGCTGCATTATGAGACCGGCAACGAGGATGAAGCGCTGCTGATCGCCATGCGCAACCTTACCAAGGCGCAGGAAGATCCAGAGCTCGCATTCATCATCACAGCGATCTATCTGAAACGCCAGCAGCGAGATATCATCAGTCCCTTCAAGGCGGTGCTGTCGGAGAGCATGAATCCCGATCACATGCGCCTGGCCGCCTTGCTGCTCGGCGACGATCTCCATGACGCAACCAACCAGACGCTTGCGCGCAACCTCTTCAAGCGTTTTCCCGGCAATCACGCATTCCGTTTCCTCCATCTTGTTTTCCTCCGCGAATTCAACGAGTTCGATGAAGAGGCCAAGCATAAGTCTGTGATAGACCAGGCCCTTGCAAAGGGCGATCTTGAGATCCTGCGGAAGGACAATCCGTTCTATCACCTGCATTGGTGCGGCAATGAGGATTTCAATCGATATGCGACAATCGGCACCACGCCTCTCAATCAGGAGCGCGTGGCCTTCCGTCGCAACCAGCCACATACGTGGTCTAACAAGATCCGGATCGGCTACATGTCATCGGACTTCTGGGATCGCCACGCGACGATGAAGCTTTTGCAGCGCATCCTCGAACTGCACGACAAGGATCGCTTCGAGGTCACGCTGTTCTGCCATACAGGCCCGGAATTCTTAAAGCACAACGACACCGACCGCAGCCGCTGGGGCAGGATCGTCGACATTCACGGATTCTCCGACCAGGCGGTGCTCGAAACTGTACGCGAGCACAATATCGACATCATGGTCGACCTGAAGGGCCATACGTCGGGCAGCCGCGCGACGGCTTTCAACCTGCCGCTCGCACCGGTGCATGTCGGCTGGCTCGGCTTCCCCGGCAGCACCGTCAACATCGATCTCGACTATGTGATCGGCGACCATTTCGTCCTGCCTGATGTGGCAATGCCGTTCTATCATGAGAAATTCTGCCGGCTTCCGGAGAGTTACCAGCCGAACGATCCGACGCATCGTCCGAAGCCACGTCCTGTCACCCGCGAACAGCTCGGCCTGCCGGAAGAGGCATTCATCTTCGCCTCCTTCAACGGCAACCGCAAAATCACGCCGGAAACGATCAACAGCTGGTGCCGGATTCTCAAGCGGGCGCCTAACAGCGTGCTCTGGCTGATGGCGAATACGCCGCGCAACCAGGCGAACCTCCTGAAGCAGTTCCAGACCGCAGGCATTTCCCCCAAGCGGATCATCTTCTGCCCGCGCGCGCCCTATGAAGAGCACATCGACCGTCAGCAGGCGGCCGATCTCGGCATCGACACCTTCCCCGTCAACGGCCACACGACCACCTCGGAGCAGCTCTGGGGCGGACTGCCGGTTCTGACCGTCAAGGGCACCAACTTCGCCTCACGCGTCAGCGAAAGCCTGCTCCAGGCAATCGACCTGCCGGATCTCGTCGCCGCCGACCTGCAGGCCTATGAAGACCTTGCTGTCGAACTGGCGCAAAATCCCGGGCGGATCGCCGAATACAAGGCGCATCTGAAGGAGAAGCGCTACATCGCTCCGCTCTTCGACGCCGAACGTTTCTGCCATCATCTGGAGCAGGCCTACGAAATCATGGCCGAGCGCGCCAAACAGCGCCTTGCGCCCGATCACATCGACATTCCGGCGCTGCCGCCGCGCACGGCGCCCTTCGCCGCCGAGTGAGGCTTTCGATCCAAATGAAAAACCCGCCGGAGCGATCCGGCGGGTTTTTTCGTTGGCGACGGGAATAAAAGTCCGCCGTTCAGCTGAACGAACGCACCAGGCTGCCGACGAGCAGGTTCCAGCCGTCGATCAGCACGAAGAAGAGAATCTTGAAAGGCAGCGAGATCGAGGTCGGCGGCAGCATCATCATGCCCATCGCCATGGTGATGGTCGCGACGATGAGGTCGATGACCAGGAACGGCAGCACGATGAGAAAGCCGATCTCGAAGCCGCGGCGAATTTCGGAAATCATGAAGGCCGGGATCAGCACGCGGTAGTCGACCGGATCGGCCGTCTGAATATTCTGCCCGCGCTCGCGCGCGAGATCGACGAAGAGCGCCAGATCCTTGTCGCGGGTATTGGCCGCCATGAAGGTGCGGAAAGGTTCGGCAATCCGCTGAACGGCTTCGGTCTCGTTGATCTGGTTGGCGAGCAGCGGCTGCACGCCGTTCTGCCAGGCCTGATCGAAAGTCGGCGACATGACGTAGAAGGTCATGAACAGCGACAGCGACAGCAGGATCATGTTGGAGGGCGTCGAGGAGAGGCCCATGCCCGAGCGCAGGATCGAGAAAGCGATGATGAAGCGCGGGAAGCTCGTCACCATGATCAGGATGCCCGGCGCGACCGAAAGAACGGTCAGCAGGCCGAACGTGCGGATGATCCAGGCGGCGACGGAGCCGTCGACCGGCACGTTCAACAAATCGGTCGGCAGCTGCTGTGCCACCGCCAGTTCCGGTACCGCCATCATGGCAGCAAGGAAAACTATGAATCGAATCATTCGATGACAAATGTCCTGAACATGACCTTCGATACCCGCCCTTGCGAGCGAAGGTCAACACGTTCCTGTATGTCATCCTTGAGATATTGAAAGCCCCGCGGCCCCTCGATCTGCTGGAGGGAAACGGTCCTGATATAGGCGAGGATATCCTGATGAATATCCTCGGAAACCTTGACATCAGGCGGACCGTTGAACAGCAGCGCGACCTCGAGTCGGACCCAGTTTTCAGAGGGGTAAGCGAGGTTCGACGTGATCGGCTCGAGCTGGACGACGTTGTTCTCTTCGGTCGAGATGCGAGCCAGGCCTTCCTCGGCCTTTTTCTTGGCCTCGGCCTCCTTGGCGAGCTCCGCTTCCTTGGCGCCTTTGACGTTGGGCGCGACGATCGTGCCCACTGCCCAGCCGCCGCCGGCGCCGACGAGCGTCAGCGCGGCGATGCCGATGATCGTCATCAGCGCGGCGGATTTCTTCTTCGGTTGACCTGCGATTGCGTCTGGCTCTGCCATCGTCGTTCAGCCTCAAAGCGGCGAGAAAAGATCGACGGCCTGCTGGCCGCGCGGAGGCTGCTGCACTTCCATCAGACGGCCGCGGCCGCCATAGGAGATGCGGGCTTCGGCGATCTTGTCGTAGGAGATCTGGTTGTCGGCATTGACGTCCTGTGGCCGAACGATACCGGCGACGTTCAGGATGCGCAGTTCCTGGTTCAGACGCACTTCCTGCGAACCCGAGATGACGAGGTTGCCGTTTTCGAGGATGCCGGTGACGACGGCTGCGACCAGAAGGGTGATCTTGTCGGTACGCTCGATCTTGCCCTTGCCGTCGGTGCTGGTGTCGGAACCGTAAGTCAGGTCGGTCTTGGACTCGGGCGTCCAGCCGAAGATCTGGGCGTTGATATCCCAGTTCATGCCGCTCGAATTGGTGCGGCTGCGGTTGGTCTCGTTGTCAAAGGAGGCCTTGTCGTTGATCTGTATGTCGACGGTCAGAATGTCGCCGACGTTCAAGGCGCGCGCATCCTTGAAGAGGGCGGCCTGCGAATCGCTCCACAGCGAATAGCCCTGCGCCACGGCGCGCGGCTGCTTCGGATAGAGCGCCATCTGCGGCGTCTGGCCATAGGCGAGACCACTGCCGATCGGGCTCATGGCAGGCGCGCGGCCGATCTCGCTGACTGCCGTCGGAGACTGGCAACCTGCAAGGAGTGCGAGAGCGGCGATCGCTGCCGGGAGACGCATATTCATGAAGGATCCTTCGACGTATTGGGGTCGGACGCACTGGCGATGATGTTTGCGATGACCGCAGCTTTCTCAGGGTCCATCTCGTTGAGGATGAGGCTCGACTGGCGCGGTCCGAGCCGCATGATAACCGCAGACGCCACCTCGATCTTCATGTCCTGCAGCTGGAGTGCTGCCGCATCCGGCTTCATCTTCTTGTAGATTTCGGTGAGCCCGGCTTCCGCCTGCTTCAGGAAATCGTCGCGGCGCTTGAGCCAGTCCTGATATTCGGCCTTGCGCTTGTCCATCTCGGCCATGCGGGCGTCGATGTCGGCGCGAAGCTTTTCCAGCTCCTGCTTCTGCAGAAGATAACGCTGGTCGCGGGCGGGATCGGCGATGTTCGTGCAGAACTGCTTGATCTCGTCCTGGGGCGTGATGGCGCCTTCCGGATGCTCCTGTGCGAAAGCGCCGGGAATCGAGAGGAGGACGAGGCCCGCCGCCGGCAGCGCCAGCCGGCGCAGCAGTTGCAGGACCGTCATGTCAGGATTGATGAGACCAATCATTGCAGCACAAGCTCCGCCTGCAGGGCGCCCGCCGACTTGATGCCCTGGAGAATGGCGATGATGCCATCCGGTTTCACGCCGATATTGTTGAGGCCGGCGACCAAGGTCCTGAGATCGGGGCCATCGATGATGGCGACGCGTCCACCGGTCTGTTCGGCCGCAATGTCGGTCTGCGGCTGGACGGCGGTGCGGCCGCGCGAGAAGGGTTCGGGCTGGATGATCTGCGGCGTCTCGGTGACCTGGACCGTCAAGGTGCCGTAGCTGACGGCGACCGGCGAGACGCGGACGTCCGAGCCGATGACGATCGTTCCGGTCCGCTCGTTGATGACGACCTTGGCCGGCGTGTCGGTTTCGACGATGAGATTTTCGATATCGGCCATCAGGCGGGTGAGGTCGGCCGCACGCGGCTTCTGGACCACCACTTCCTGCGAATCCTTGGCTTCCGCCACCGGGCCGCCGAAGCGCGCCGAGGCATAACCATTGACGATGTCGGCGATGCGGATCGCCGTCGAGAAGTCGGGGTTGCGCAACTGCAGGACGAGATTGACCGAATCCTTGAAGCGGGACGGCAGCTCGCGCTCGATGATCGCGCCGCCGGGCACGCGGCCGGCGGTGGTGACACCTTCGGTCACCGTCGCCGCCTGGCCTTGCGCCTGAAAGCCGGAGACGATGACGGCGCCCTGGGCGACGGCATAGATCTGGCCGTCGGCGCCGGAAAGCGAGGTCATGACGAGCGTGCCGCCACGCAGCGACGTCGCGTCGCCGAGCGAGCTCACCGTCACGTCGATACGGCTGCCGGGACTGGCAAAAGGCGGCAGGTTGGCGGTGACCATCACCGCCGCCGTATTCTTGGCGCTGGACTGGCCGCCCTGCGTCGAGATGCCGAGATTCTGCAGCATCGCCCGCATCGACTGCTCTGTGAAGGGCGAGGAACGGAAACCGTCGCCGGTTCCCTGCAGACCGACGATCAGGCCGTAACCGATCAGCTGGTTGTCGCGGCCGGCCTGGAGGGAGGCGATGTCCTTGATGCGAGAGGTCAGCGCCCAGGCGGGCGCGACATCGGCCAAATTCATGGCGAGAACCGCGACAAGGGTCAGGAAACGGAAGAACAATTTCATTTTGCCCTCACATGGATCGTGCCATCCGCAAGCACCGTGCCGCTGACGATGACGCCGGAATCCATATTGCGCGCGCGGATGAGCTGCCCCGTCGCGCCGTCTTCGAGCGGCGTGCCGGCGGCCGAGATCGTCATTGCGCCGAGAGAGAAGACCAGGCGGATCGAAGAGCCGCGCGTCACCGTATAGGGCTCGCGCAAGGCCGAGACCGAAATCGTGCGGCCAGGCAGCAGTGTGCGCTTGGAAACCAGGCCTTCGACCTGCGAAATCGATTTGGCATAGTCTCCGGCGAGGTTGGGGTTTGTGACCTCGACCTCCTGAAGCTGGCTGCCCGACAATGTGTCGCCGGGGTAGATGATCGTCGTCGGGACGACGGCATAACCCATGCCGGCATCCGCGTCCGCGGGCACAACGATGCCCGCGAGTGCGATCGTGGCTGCCGCCACCCATCCTGAGATGCGTCCTGCCCGGCAAAACATCATGTTTCGGCCCTTCCCTCTACTTCAGGTTCTTGCTGACGATGGAGGCCATTTCATCAGCGGTGGTGATCACCTTGGAATTCATTTCATAAGCGCGCTGGGCCGAGATCAGCTCGGTGATTTCCTTCACCGGATCGACGTTGGAGGATTCCAGGTAACCCTGCTTCATGTAGCCGAAACCTTCCTCGTCCGGATTGCCGACGACAGCCTCGCCCGAGGCCGCCGTTTCCTGGAAGAGGTTGTCGCCGATCGGCTGGAGGCCCGCCTCGTTGACGAAGTCGGCAAGCGTCAGCTGACCGAGCACGGTCGTATCGGTTTGACCGGGCAGCTTGACCGAAACTTCGCCGGAGCGGCTGATCGTCAGCTCCGTGGAACCCTGCGGGATGGTGATGCCAGGAAGGACCTCATAACCGTCGATGGTGACGAGCTGGCCCTGGTCGTTCTTGTTGAATGCGCCGGCGCGGGTATAGAGCGTGGTGCCGTCGGTCGACTGGATCTGGAAGAAGCCCTTGCCGATCAGCGCCACGTCGAGGTCGTTGCCGGTCTGGGTGAGTTCGCCCTGGAGATGCAGATTGCGGACCGCCGAGGTCTGAACGCCGAGGCCGATATTGGCCCCCTCGGGAACGACGGCCTGGTTGGCGCGGTTGGCAACGCCCTTGGCCCGTTCGGTCTGGTAGAGCAGGTCGGTGAACTCGGCGCGGGCCCGCTTGAAGCCCGTCGTGTTGATGTTAGCGATGTTGTTCGCGATGACTTCCAGATTGGTCTGCTGGGCATCCATGCCCGTTGCTGCGATGGCGAGCGCTCTCATGTCTTCGTCCTCAAATCAGTTACATCTGCATCTTGGTGACTTCGAGAAAGGCCGAGACGACCTTGTCACGGATGGCGATCGCGGTCTGGAGCGTCTGCTCGGCCTGCAGCATGGAATCGACGACTTCGCGCGTCGTCGCCGTGCCCTTGATGCCGGCAAAGGACATGCTTTCCGCACCCTTCAGGCTGTTGACTGCGTCAGTCGCCATACCGCCCAGGACCGAGGCAAAGCTCATGCCGTTGGCGGCACCCGCGGTGCCCGGCATGGTGGCGGCGGCAGACGACGAGGCGGAATTTTCGGTGTCGACGGCGCCGAGCGCACGGGTCATCGAAAGGTTGCTGACATTCTGGACGCTGCTGATCATTATTATTGGCTCTTCAGGAGATCGATCGTGGAGGAGATGAGGTCGCGGGTCTGCTTGATGGTCTGCAGGTTGGCGTCATAGGAGCGGTTGGCTTCACGCATGTCGGCCATCTCGACCAGGATATTGACGTTCGGCAGCTTGACGACGCCCTTTTCGTTCGCAGCCGGATTGCTGGGGTCGAATTCGGTGCTGAAATCGCCTTCGTCGACGCCGACCTTCTTGACGTTGACCGTCTCGACGCCGCTCGTGCGGTCCATCTGCTGGCCGAAGGTGATCGTCTTGCGGCGATAGGGGTCGGCGCCGGGCGTGTCGCCGGTCGAGCGGGCGTTGGCGATGTTTTCCGAGACGATGCGCAGGCGCGTCGATTGCGCTTCGAGCCCGGAACCGGCGATTTTCATTGCTGCTGAAAGCGGATCCATGACTTTTACTTCCTGACGGTCATCAACATCATGCGGTTGAAGGAGCTGATCAGCGAGGTGTTGAGTTCGTACTGCCGCTTGATTTCGCCGGACTTGGAAAGTTCCTCGGCCAGGCCGACGGTGTTGCCCGATTCCTGAATGCCGATTTCCTGGTCGAGCGCTGCGTCCTTGACGTCGATGTCGCCGCTGGCGCTGAAATCGTTGCCGCTCAGATGCGCTGGATTGGTGCGCGCCATGGTGATCTCGGACCTATCAAGCACGGCGTCGAAAGGTGTCACGTCCTTGGCGCGGAACTTCGGCGTGTTGGCATTCGCGATGTTGCCGGCAACAACCTGCTGACGGATCGTCAGCCATTCCGCCTGCCGCGAAGCCAAGTCGAAAAGTTGGATCGGTTGCATGAGAACTCTCCGTTTTTACTGTCCCGAACCTAGTGAGGTAATCTTGCGTGGGACTTACGGGAATTCGGGCTTCGAGACCTTTTCAGCCGGTGCCGGAGGCCGTTGAAAGAACAAAGGCTCCGGCCGGTTGACATCGGAGCCTTTGTTGCCTCATGCTTTTGCAAGCAGCATCAGTTGTTCTGGTAGATTTCGCCCTTGGAGGTGACGATCACCCATTTGCCGTCGCGCTGCTCGAGCGTCGCCAGACGGCTCTCGTCCGGCAGGATCGAACCGATCCGCACCACGTACATGCCCGAGGGATCCTCGATCAGCGCCCGGCCGTTGGAAACGTGCAGCAGCCGGAAGGAAGACTTGCCGGGAAAAGGCTGATCCTCCTTGAGCATGGCGCCATCACGCGCCTTGCCGAGATCGGAGACCGTCGCCGTCGTCAGCGTATCGACCGGCGGGACCTTCTTGTCCGTCTCGTTCTTGTTGACCATCGCAAGCGGCGAGACGCTGAAGACGTTGCGGGCCGGCCAATCCGGCAGCTCGCGTGCATTGTCGCTGCTCGCCACGTTGATGCCGAACTTGTCCTCGTTGAAGAAGACATACCAGGGGAAGAAGGCGGAGGCGCCGGCGAGCGCCAGGCCGGCGAACGTCAGAAACCGATCCAGAATGACGGTCTTCCTGCGCTGCTTCGGGGAAGCGATGCGTTCGTCGTCGAATTCAGCCACGTCTATCTCCTCTGGATGGGGGCGCCCTGATTGCCCATGCCGGCCGCGGCCTTGAGCGCGCCGGCGAGATCGGCGAAGGCATCGGCCGACTCGCGGTCACCGGGAGACTGCTTCAGAACGTCGTAAATGATGGGCACCTGCTTGACCGCCATATCCAGATCGGGATCGGCGCCCTGGCGATAGCCGCCGATCAGGCGCAGGTCGCGTGTCTCCTCGAAGCGATGGATGAGCACCTTCAGCCGCGACACCAGCTTTTCCTGGTCCGGCGTCCAGGCCTTCCGGGCAAGACGCGAGATCGAGGCGAGCGGATCGATCGGCGGATAACGCCCTTCTTCGGCGAGACTGCGCTGCAGGACGATATGGCCGTCGAGGATGCCGCGCGTCGAATCGGCGATCGGGTCGTTGTGGTTGTCGCCGTCGACGAGGATGGAAATGATCGCAGTGATCGTGCCGGCGCCTTCGGAGCCGGGCCCGGCACGTTCCAGGAGACGCGGCAGCTCGGTGAAGACGGAAGCCGGATAACCGCGTGCGATCGGCGGCTCGCCGGAAGCCGTCGCCACCTCGCGGATCGCATGGGCAAACCGCGTGACGCTGTCGACGATGAAGATAACGTTCTCGCCCTTGTCGCGGAAATGCTCGGCGATGGTGACCGCCGTCAGCGGCGCCATCTTGCGCAGCATCGGGCTTTCATCGCTGGTTGCGACGACGGCGATCGCCTTCTTCATATTGCTGCCGAGCGTATCCTCGATGAATTCGCGTACTTCGCGGCCGCGCTCGCCGACCAGCGCGATCACCACCTTGTCGAAGGCATCCGCACGGGCGAGCATGGACAGAAGCGTGGACTTGCCGACGCCGGAGCCGGCAAAAATGCCGAGGCGCTGTCCGAGGCAGAGCGGCGAGAAGATGTCGATGGCGCGCACGCCGGTCTTGAAGCCGGTCTCGACACGCTTACGGGTCATCGAGGGCGGCGCGGTATTCGAGATCGAGCGGCGATCGAGCCCTTCGGTGATCGGGCCGAGCCCGTCGATCGGCTCGCAGAGCGAATTGATGGTGCGCCCGCACCAGCTGTCCGAGGGTGAAATGCGGAAGGCGCCCTTGCGGATGACGGTATCGTGGATACCGATCGGCTCGCCGGGTTCGATCGGGCAGACATAGATCAGATCCGGCTCGACGCGCACGACCTCTCCGAGATGAATGCCGGTCGCCGACTTATGGGCGACGAACTCACCGAGACGAACATGGCGCGAGAGACCGCGGACCGTATAGTGGCCGGCGGCGATGGTCTGAACGCGCCCGCCATGGGCGATGGCGAAATCCGGCGAGACGTAGCGGTCGACGAGGCCTGCCAGATGCGCCAGTTTGGGAGAGAGGCTTTCCTCGGACAGCAACGTGGTGCTCATACGTCAAATCCCGCCGGAAAATGTCTCGCGCATCCCCCCAAAACCGCTGCATACTCTTGGGCGGCATGCATTAGCGGCTGCCTCCGAGCGTCTGGACGGCTTGCTTGAACGAATCCTCGCTGTCACGCATCAGCGAGGAGATGCTTTCAAAGGCGCGGTTGACTTCGATCAGCTGGGTGATCTCGCGCATGGCGTTGACGTTGGAATTTTCGAGATAGCCCTGCTCGACACCGATATTGAAGCGGTCCACGACGGCGCGCGGCTGGTCGGTGGTCATGATGCCGCTGTTTTCGTACCTGAGGTAACCCTTGCTGATATCGGCCTCGAACAGGCCGAGTGAACCGACCTGGCGGCCGCCCTGATAGATCACGCCGTCGGTGCCGACCGCCGGCTCGCCGGCTTTCGTATCGAGCTGGATCGGTGCGCCGCCGGCGTCGAGAACCGGATATCCCCGGATCGAGACGAGTTCGCCGGTTTCTTTCAGGGTGAAGCGGCCGTCGCGCGTCAGCACGCGGCCGGCCGGCGTGTCGAGCGAAAACCAGGCATCGCCCTTGACGGCGAAATCGAGCATGTTACCGGTGTGCTGCAGCTCGCCGTTCTGCTCATTCAGATAATCATTGCCCTGGGAGACGAAGGCGACCTTGGTGTTCAGCTTGTTCTTGGTGGCCGCCACCATCTCGTCGAACTTCACCTCGGTGGCACGAAAACCGGTCGTATTCACGTTCGCCATGTTGTCTGCGATGGTGTTCAGGCGCTTTTCCAGAGCCATCTGCGACGACAGAGAAACATAAAGACCGGATTGCATGTCGGTAAGCTCCAAGCATTGGCGATGAACGGAACGAAAAGCCGGGCGTCGTTTGGTCTGGTTCGGCCGGGATTCGCTGAGGCGGCATCTCAGAAACAGGTGCGGACACCCATTCGTCACCTTTAGCCTGACGGCAGATGCTTGCGCGAAGCTGGCACGCGGAAATGCCCCGCGACGGGCTCTTTCATCAGCCTCACGCAAGGCAGAAACCCTATCGGTCTCAAAGAAAAGCAACGTTCAGATTGGGCTGACGATGAACATCATTATCGGATTTATAGTGACTTGCGGCTGCGTCATCGGCGGCTTCATGGCAATGGGCGGCCACGTGGACGCTCTGTTCCAGCCCTTCGAGTTCGTCATCATCGGCGGCGCGGGTCTCGGCAGCTTCATCATGGCCAACCCGATGAAGGTGGTGAAGGATTCCGGAAAGGCGCTCGGCGAAGCCTTCAAGCACGCCGTGCCGAAGGAACGCAATTATCTCGACACGCTCGGCGTGCTCTATTCGCTGATGCGCGACCTGCGCACCAAGTCGCGAAACGAAATCGAAGCCCACATCGACAATCCGGCCGAATCGACCATCTTCCAGCAGGCTCCGACCGTTCTGAAGAACAAGGAACTGACCGCATTCATCTGCGACTACGTGCGCCTGATCATCATCGGCAATGCCCGCAGCCACGAAATCGAGGCGCTGATGGACGAAGAGCTCAACACCATCATGCACGACAAGATGAAGCCCTACCACGCGATCCAGATCATGGGCGATTCCTTCCCGGCGATCGGTATCGTCGCGGCCGTTCTCGGCGTCATCAAGGCGATGGCTGCGATCAATGAATCACCTGAGGTGCTCGGTCACCTGATCGGCTCGGCGCTCGTCGGCACCTTCCTCGGCATTCTCTTGTCCTACTGCCTCTGCTCACCGCTGGTCTCCCAGATCAAGATCGTGCGCAACAAGCAGCACCGCCTCTACGTCATCGTCAAGCAGACGCTGCTTGCCTACATGAACGGCTCGGTGCCGCAGGTCGCTCTCGAATACGGCCGCAAGACGATCTCCGCTTACGAGCGTCCGTCGATCGATGCAGTCGAGCAGGAAATGATGAACCCAGGTGGCGAAAACAAGGCGGCTTAAATGACCATGAGCAATGCTTCGCATGACAAACCGGCAATGGATCCTGCCCTTCTGGCCAAGCTGACGGGCGGGCTGGGCGACAGAGGCAGGGTCGCCAAGATCTGCAGCTCCTTCGGCGAAGTTTACAGCGAATTCTTTCCCGACGTCATCAAGAGCGAGACCGGCCTCGACGTGACGGTCAACTATCTCGGCTGCGAGATCGGCTACAAGAACCACCTGATCGACGACCTGAGCGCGAATGTCACGCTCGTCGACGCGGCGCTGCGCAACTGGTCGCAGAACATCACGCTTGCCTGCGGCAACGGTTTCGTCATCACCCTGATGGAACACCTGCTCGGCGCCACGGCCGATACGATCGAGGAACCGGCCGACCGGCTGCTGTCGGTAATCGAACTCGACCTCGCCGTCATGATCTTCGACAAGATCGCCAAGGTGCTGCGCTCGGCCGTCAACGCGCCGGGCGGCTTCGAACCCAGCCTGTCGGCCCCGCATGCTCATGACGCACGCGCCCGGCCACCGGAAGACCGGCCGGATGAATTCGCCGCCGCCATCAACATGTCGATCACGCTGGCCGGCATCGTCTCGGAATTCTCGCTGATCGTTCCGCAGACGGCGCTTCTCAAGACCAACGTGACACCGCCGAAGCCGAAGCGCCAGGCCTCCGGCAAATCGCCGGAATGGACCGAGCAGCTCGGCGACCAAGTCCGCCGCTCGCATGTGACGCTAGAGGCAAAGATCAGACTACAGGATCTGACGCTGCGCACTATATCGAAACTGATGGTCGGCGACGTCATTCCGTTCCGCGACCACGAAGACGTACGCGTCGAGGTGAGCGCCAACAGCAAGGAATTGTATGTCTGCGAATTCGGGCGTTCCGGCGAAAACTACATGGTCCGCGTCAAGGATACGATGAACTCGGATGACGAACTCATCCGTCATTTAATGAATTAATCGGTTCTCTGGCTTTTGGGCTGCAAAGGCAGTTTGAGGCAAGTTTCAACTGGAATAGTGATTTCATGGCTACGAAGAAAACACAGCAGAACAGCGACCTCTCCCTGGATATGCCGGGCAGCGAAGCGGATCTCGACCAGGCGATCGACGATCTGCGCGGTGTGTTGAAGCAGGATGCCGATGGCGACTTGTCGCAGTTCGGCGGCGACCTGGAGAATGATGCCTTCGGTGCAGGAACGGATCTGGCAGCCTTCGGCGGCGAGACTTCGGATTCCCCGTTCGGCGGCGACGATTTCGGCGGCGATTTCGGCGCTGGCAATGCCAGCCCGGCCGCAGGCATGGATTTCGGCGGCAGCTCTTCTTTCGAGGCGGCGCCGGCGCCGCTCGGCAGCGCGCTGACCTCGAATTTCGAACTGATCATGGACATTCCGATCGACGTCCAGATCATGCTCGGCACCAGCCGCATGCAGGTTTCCGGCCTGATGAATCTCAATGAAGGGGCGACGATCGCCCTCGACAAGAAGATCGGCGAGCCGGTCGAGATTATGGTGAATGGCCGCAGGATTG
Organism: Rhizobium sp. J15; assembly: GCF_002531825.1. Taxonomy (GTDB): domain Bacteria; phylum Pseudomonadota; class Alphaproteobacteria; order Rhizobiales; family Rhizobiaceae; genus Rhizobium. The sequence goes on from NZ_NWSX01000002.1 coordinate 218,128, forward strand.
CACGCGGCGAGATCACGGTGCTTGATAACGACGACACGCGATTCGGTGTGAAACTGATAGAAGTTTTGAGCACGAAAAAAGCCTGATCCCTGTGTGGGACGGAGAGGTTAGACCATGATGGACTTTGACGATTTCGGCGGCGCGCTAGCCGGGAAACCGTTGACCCAGGCTGAAAAGGCGGCGGCTGTTCTTCTCGCTATGGGAAAGGGAGTCGCCGGCCGGCTGTTGAAATATTTTACCCAGGCAGAACTGCAGACCATTATCTCATCCGCCCAGTCGCTGCGCGCCATTCCGCCGGACGAGCTGCTGTCGCTCGTCGCGGAATTCGAAGACCTCTTCACCGAGGGCGCCGGCCTGATGGACAACGCCAAGGCGATCGAAGCCATCCTGGAAGAAGGGCTGACGCCCGACGAGGTCGACAGCCTGCTCGGCCGCCGCACCGCATTCCAGGCTTACGAAACCTCGATCTGGGATCGCCTCAGCGAGGCCGAACCGGCATTCGTGGCACAGTTCCTGCTGCGCGAACACCCGCAGACCGTCGCCTATATCCTTTCGATGATGCCCTCCGCCTTCGGCGCCAAGGTGCTGCTGCAGCTTCCCGACAACCGCCGGGCCGACATCATGAACCGCACGGTCAACATGAAGACCGTCAGCCCGAAGGCCGCGCAGATCATCGAGAACCAGGTCATGACGCTGCTCGCCGAAGTCGAGGCCGAGCGCAATGCGGCCGGTTCGACGAAGGTCGCCGATCTCATGAACGAACTCGACAAGCCGCAGGTCGATACGCTGCTCACCTCGCTCGAATCGATCAGCCGCGAAGCGGTCAACAAGGTTCGCCCGAAGATCTTCCTCTTCGAAGACCTCATGTACATGCCGCAGCGCAGCCGCGTCATGCTGCTCAACGACATCTCCACGGATGTGCTTACCGTCGCGCTGCGCGGCTCGCCGCCGGAGATCCGCGAATCGGTTCTTTCCGCCATCAGCCCTCGCCAGCGCCGCATGATCGAATCGGATCTGCAGAGCGGCATGGGCGGCGTCAATCCGCGCGAGATCGCCATCGCTCGCCGCGCCGTCGCCCAGGAAGCGATTCGCCTGGCCAACTCAGGCCAGATCGAGCTCAAGGAGAAGGAAGGCGACGCTTCGGCAGCCGCCTAACGCTTCGAGACTGTTGACAAATCCGGCGTGCCGAAAGGCGGCTGTTGATCGCCCTGCTGCGGGCGACTACCCTTCCAGCAACAGGTCGTGCTTCAGAGCGCCTTGCATGAACGCAATTCATGTGAGGCGTTCGGGTCTTTGCTTTGATGCATATCGTCATCCCAAAACCGCTGCACGCCGCCGGGCGGCATGCATTGGCTGCGGCCCGTTTGTCTGACGGAGGGCCGCGACTTGGCAGATGATGACAAGGACAGCAAAACAGAAGCCCCGACCGCGAAAAAGCGAAGCGATGCGGCGGAGAAAGGCAATGTGCCGTTTTCGCGCGAGCTGTCGATCTTCGCAACCATCCTCGCGACCTTCATCTATCTGGTATTCTTTCTTCCCGACAGCGTCGGGCGCATGAACGAGACGCTGCGCGACATCTTCGAACAGCCCGACCAGTGGAAGATCGAGACGGGGCCGGATATTCTGGCGCTCTTTGTCCGGCTCGGCTGGGCGAGTGCTGCGCTGCTCGCCCCCGCCTTCATCCTGTTCATGGTGTTCGGCATCGCCTCCTCCATCTTCCAGAACCTGCCGACGCCGGTGCTCGAGCGCATCCGGCCGCAGGCCTCGCGCATCTCGCTGATCAAAGGCTGGTCACGGCTCTTCAGCCTGCCCGGCCTCGTCGAATTCGGGAAGTCGCTGTTCAAGGTCGTCATCGTCGGGGTCATCCTGTTTTTCGTGCTGAGGAGCGAATATTTCAGCTCGATCGACGCGATGTTCTCCGATCCGCAGACGATCCTCGTGCGGATGATGACGGCGATGCGCAAGATCATCATCGTCATGCTGATCGCCACGGCGATCGTCGCGATCGCCGATCTTTTCTGGACGCGCCATCACTGGTTCACCGAGCTGAAGATGACGCGGCACGAAGTAAAGGAAGAAAATAAGCAGGCCCAGGGCGACCCCTTCGTCAAGAGCCGGCAGCGCTCGCTGATGCGCGACCGCGCGCGCCGGCGCATGATCGCCAACGTGCATCGCGCCACACTCGTCATCGCCAACCCGACGCACTATGCGGTGGCGCTGCGTTATGCACGCGAAGAAAACGACGCGCCGGTGGTGCTGGCCAAGGGCCAGGACCTCATCGCGCTGAAGATCAGGGAGATCGCCGAGCAGAACGGCATCCCGGTGTTCGAGGATCCGCCGCTTGCCCGCTCCATGTTTGCGCAAGTCTCGGTCGATAGTGTCATACCGTCAGTCTTCTATAAGGCCGTTGCGGAGCTGATCCACCGGATCTACGCCGCAGACGCCAAGAACAAACGGGTAAGATAAGCCGAATGAAAAAATGCCCTCACTCTGCCCAACGTGAAAAGATCCTCGCAAACGCCATCAGCCCAGTTGCCACGGAACTGCGCCTTCTGGACGCTTCTGACCTTATTTCACTGCTGCGCTTCGAGTATTACGGCAATCTTTCCGATCTCGTCGCTTCGGCGGCGGAGCTTTTCTTTCATCCCGGCACGGTGAATTTCGGCCTTGGCGGAAACTATACGCTGGAGTGGGGCGGCAAGCCCGAGGTCGTTCTCGATCTGGAGATCAAGCCGCGCGGCGTCACCGTCTATGCCCAGCTCACCCTCGCCGAAGACCATGCCGGCATCGAGATCAACCACATCGCATTTCAGGACCCCTCGGCCGATCCCGATGAGAATACCCGCTTCCTCGAAAAGAGCCTGCGGGAATCGCGCTACAACGTGAACCAAGCGCCAAGGGCGCTGGCGGGCTGATCCCTTCAATCCCGGTTCAGCTGATATAGCCGAGCCGGATTGCCTTGGCGATCGCCTGGATGCGGTTGACGGAATCGAGCTTGATGGTCGCCGAGCCGAGATAGGCGTTCACGGTGTGCACGGAAAGGCCGAGCTTGTCGGCAATCTCTTCACTGATGCGGCCGTCGCCGGCAAGCTGCAGGCAGGCGATCTCGCGTTCGCTGAGGGCCTCGGCGGCACCGGTGCGGCGTTCGTCGAGCGAGAGCAAATCCATCATGATATGGCAGCAGCGGCCGTGCAGCTCGACGATCGTATCGCTCGAGGGGTCGATTTCATCGCCGGTGAACAGGATGAAGCCGTTGCCGACGGCGCCGAGCCGCACCGGAAAAGCGATGCCGGAAAAAGGCAGGATACCGTCCTTCAGCCGCGTCATGAACGGCGAGAAGTCCGCCGGGCCGGGTGCCGCACGATCATAACCGCCGGCCCATGAGAGCGGCAGCAGCGATTTGTCGATATGATCGAGAAGGACATCGCCATAGGCATCGGTGAAGGCCTTGCCGAAACCGGCGTTCGAAGAGCCCCAGTTCTCGAGCTCGCAGACCAGGCGCTGCTTTGCCGGCAGGCCCGAACCGCTGACGCGATAGATCGCAAAGCCCTGGGCTTCGGCGAGCTTCTGCATCGCGATCAGCCGCGGGAAAAGGTCGGACCGGCTGGAAATCCTGTTCACCCGCACCATGCGCAGCTGCTCAGCGCCGCTCATCGTCCTGCCTGATGGATGGGCCATGGATCCCCCTATACGAGATTATTCCGGACAGCGAAGGCAATGGCCTCGGACCGGGTCTTGGTCGCCGTCTTGCGCATCACGCTGGTGATGTAGTTGTTGATGGTATTGCGGGAGATTCCGAGGATCATCGCGATCTCGTCGCTGGTCTTGCCCTCGGCGATCCAGAACAGGCATTCCAGCTCGCGGTCCGTCAGTTCGAAATCGCGATCGACGCGTGCGCCGCCGCAGCGAAGGAAGCTCGCGACATAACCTGCGAGCAGACCCACGTCCCGCAGGCGCTCCGGCGAAAGGATGAAGCCTTCGCCGAACAGGAACATCAAAGCCAGCCGCGACCGGCCGACATTGAAGGTCAGCGAACAATATTGGCGGCTGGCGCCCTCCGGTACATCGGCGCTATCGGGCAGGAGAGCGAAATTCGGCTGGAAGACCTGCATGCATTTTTCCAACTCGGTCGAGCGGGCATAGCCGCCGACCAGATCGTCGGCGATATCCTTGACCAGATCGAACGGCCAGTCGGACGAAACGATGAAATCGAGGCCGCTTTCCTGGATGAGATCGCAGCGCGCCAGGAGATAGTGCGAAGCGCCGACATACTCCGTCAGAGCGCGCAGACCGGACTGCAACCTTCCAGTGTCGGCGACACCGTGCAGGCGCCGGATCAGCTCGTCGCGCGGCAAGAGTGCCGGCGCCATCACGCTCGCGAAATTCGCCATTTGCCTCTCGCCTTTGCTCGCCTGAAATACGGTCATATCCATTGGCAATTTCCTGCGGCTGAGGAACGATCAAACTCGGTGCGACAGCAATTTTTCTGTAAAGGATTCAATTCAAGCCCCGCGCGAATCCCATTTCGAATCACCTAAGGGTAAGTCAGCCGATGTAAATCACCATCTCCGACTTCTGGGGATTTACTTTCGCTGTCGCCCATGCACTGATTCGAGCACCAATTGCGCCCCTCAGAATATAGGGAAGGCTAAGATGATTCTGGCTGTACCGCAACTTGATTCGCGTTTTACGCGAGTGATCCTCAACAATTTTATCTAAATTTTCCCGGCCGGCGTTCAAGAGACCCAGATCTATTTCCGATCTGGATGGAACCAGCCTCTTACCCACATGAAAAAAGGCCGGTTGCCCGGCCCTTTTTTTATGCTGCGTCGTCGATCGCCCATTTCCTGAGGATTTTCGCAGCGCGTTCCTCGTTGATCTCGACCATGCGGGACAGTTTGCGTTCCGGACCTTCCTTGACGCGGCGATTGAAGTTGCCGTCGTCGTCGCCGAGGCTGAGCAGGTCTTCCGTGCTGTCGAAGCCGAAGTCGGATCCGAAGCCATCCATGAGAGCCCCGCCGGACGCTCCGGCCGCCGGCGCGAAGTCCGGCAGCTCCAGGCCGGCCGCTTCCGGCGTGGCGTCGCCGAGCATTGCACCCGAGCCGCTGCCGTTGACGCTGCGCACCAGAGGCCGCAGGCCCATCCAGACCACCACGAAGGCGACCGCGACGAAGGCGAGCGAGTTGATGATGCCGGCAAGATTGCGGCTCAGCATGTCCATGACGCGGACACCACCGGTCGCCTCTTCGAGCAGCTGGTTCTCGAGGAAATCCATGGCCGTGACGGTGACGACGTCGCCGCGCTTGGCATCGATACCAGCCGCCGAAGCGACGATCTTCTGCATTTCGGCGAGATAGGCGTCGATCTTGGCCTGGTCGGCGGGTTCACCGACCATCTTGGCGATGCGGCCCTTGTTGACCACCACGGCGATCGAAAGCTTCTCGACCTTGTAGCTGTTGCGGGTCGTCGCGGTCGTCTTGCTGTTGATTTCGTAGTTGGTCTGCTCTTCGCGCTTGTCGGACTTGTCCTGCGATTCCGGTCCGCCGGCGCCGCCGGCCTCGGGAGCGGCCTGGGGGATATTCTGCTCGACGGTCGTGGCGTTGTCGGACTGCCTCTGCTGCGACTGCTGGGCTTCCTTCGTCGAGCGGACCGAGCGTTCGACCTTGGATTCGGGGTCGTAGACCGTTTCCTGGATCTGCTGGGCGTCGGTATTGAGATCGGCGGTAACGCTGGAGCGGAAGTTGTCCATGCCGAGGAAGGGCGCCAGCGCCTTGTCGATGTTGGATTCGACTTCCTGCTGAACGTTCTGGACGATGTTGAGCGAGCGGTTCAGCGAGCTGTTGCTCGTCTCGTCGCCGGATGCGAGCAGCTGGCCGGCGGAATCGAGGATCGTCACGTCATCGACGTCAAGCCCCGGCACGGCCGAGGCGACGAGGTGGCGGATCGAGGTGGCGGCGCTGCGCCCGGCGGCAGCGCTCGCACGAATCATGACGGAAGCGGTTGGTTTCTGCTCTGCCTTCCGGAAGTTGCCGACTTCGGGCATGACGATGTGGACGCGCGCGGCAGTGATGCCCGAGATCGACTGGATGGTGCGTGCGATTTCACCTTCCAGCGCGCGAACCCGCGTCACTTCCTGCATGAAGGAGGTCAGGCCGAGCGAGCCGACATTGTCGAAGAGTTCGTAACCGGCATTGGCGCTGTTCGGCAGGCCGCGTTCGGCAAGCAGCAAGCGGGCCTTGCCCGTCATCCCCGCGGGAACGGTGATGCTGGAACCGTCCGTGCCCACCTGGAAATCGATGTTGGCTTCGGCGAGCGCCATGCTGATCTGATTGAGATCGGGCGAATCCAGACCGACATAGAGCGTTTCCTGTGCCGGTTTGTTGACGAAAAGGGCAGCCGCAAGGACGATTGCGATGGAAACGGCGCCGACGCCTCCGAGAATCATCAGGCGTGTACGGCCTAGGGCGCCAAAGTTCTTAAAAATCTGAACTAATTGATTTAACAGATTCATTCTGTTCTCGCACGATCCGTCAAAAGACAAAGCAGGCTTATTGCCTCATCTGACGAATAATCGGCGAAACTTGCGCGAGCGTTTCGTAAAGGGCGCGCGGAGCGAAAACGGACCGGCGGGCTGGTAGAGCCTTTCCTAGAAGAAATCGAAGTCGCCGGCCGCCTTGCTCAGCGGCTGGGAATGACCGTGGCGCATGGCGCCGCCCAGCGCCTTCTGCATCTCCGCCAGCTTGACGAGGCTGAGCGCGGTCGCGACGTCGACCGTCCAGCCGTGCGGGATTTCGCCGGTGATGGTGTCGATGAATTCGGCAAGGCCGCGCGATTTCTGCACGGCGAGATCGATACCCTGCATGACCTTCATAGAATCCGGCGAATTCAGGATTTCGGCGCCGCCGAGATCGAGAAGCTGCGGCTCGATGCGCTCGATGAGGTAGGCGACATCGTGCAGTTCGGAAACGATGCGCATCAGGATGTCGCTCAGCGCTTCGACTGGCGCGGGAGGTTCGATCACCGGGGTAAAGGTCATATGAAAATCCTCGCCATCAAAAAAATTCGATACTGGTTTCGGCGGGCTTCTGCGGAGCGGCGGGACGCTGCTCGAGAGCGACGGTTCTCTGGGTTTCGGCGCCGGTCAGGGGGTATTGCCGGGCACGGCCGGAGACCGGCCAATATTCAAGCTTGCGTCCATGGTCTCCGCCGGTGGAGGAGCCGACCACCGGAATGCCTTCATCCCTCAGGAACTGCATGGCGAAGGCCGCGTTCTGCTCACCGACATTGGAAAATGTCGAGATCGTCTTCGCGCCGCCGAAGATCTTCGCCTCCAGCCGGTCGCGCCTGGCGCCCTGCTTCAGAAGACCGTTGATCAGCAGTTCCATCAGATGCACGCCGTAGCGCGTGGCATCGCCGCCTGATGTCGGCGAGGTCGCCGAACCGGGCAGCAGGAAGTGGTTCATGCCGCCGACGCCGGCGACAGGATCTCGGAGACACGCAGCCACGCACGAGCCGAGAATGGTCGAGAGCACCGCATTCGGGTCGCTCAAAACCTTATACTCGCCCTGAATGATGTGCACGCGGCGGGCTGCCCCCTCATTGATCATTTCAAGGCTCCAAACACGGCTTCGATGGCCGCTTTCATCTTTTCGATCGTGAACGGCTTCGCCAGCACGTTGTTGGCGCCGAGCTGGGCCGCCTTCTGCACCAGCGCGCGGTCGCCCTGGGCGGTGAGGATGATGAAGGCCGCCTTCTTGGTGTTCGGGTTGGTGCGCACGGCTTGGAGGAAGCCGATGCCATCCATCTTCGGCATGTTGAAGTCCGAGATCACCAGGTGGTGCGGTTGCTCGGCCATGATCTTCATGCCCTGCTCGCCGTCGCCTGCGGACGTGATCTGCTTGAACCCGAGCTGGGTCAGCGCATCGCTGAGCAGCAACCGGCTCGTTACCTGATCATCGACGATCAGAACTTTGATTTTCTCCGCGATCGACATTATTCGGTCCCTTCCTTTCGGGCGGCTGTCATTTTCAATATTTCCTCACCGATGGCAGACAGTGGCAGCTGCTGCTCAACGGCGCCAAGTTCATGAGCAACCCTTGGCATTCCGTAAACGACACAGGTTTTTTCGTTCTGGCCGAGCGTTCTGGCGCCGGCGTGGCGCATTTTCAACAATCCGGCCGCGCCATCGCGGCCCATTCCGGTCAGGATCACGCCGACGGCGTTGCGTCCCGCCAGTTCCGCGACCGAATCGAAGAGCACGTCGACCGATGGGCGATGACCGTTGACCGGCGGCCGGTCGACGAGGCGGCAGCACGGCGCGGAGGCGCCGGTGACCTGAAGGTGACGTTCGCCGCCGGGCGCCAGGTAGATCTTGCCGATCTCAAGACGGGCGCCGTCGGTCGCTTCCTGCACCACCGGCGCGCAGAGGCGGTTGAGGCGCTCGGCGAAGCTCTTGGTGAAGGTCGGCGGCATGTGCTGGGTGATGACGGTCGGCGGGCAGTTGGCCGGAAACTTCTGCAGCACGGCGATCAGCGCCTCGACGCCGCCGGTCGATGAACCGATCGCGACGATCTTGCGGCCGACGCGGAAATCGGCGACGGCAGGGGGCGGCGTGACGGCGGCAGCCGCCGGCTGAGAGAACTGGCGCTGCGTGCGCGCGGCCGCCTTGACCTTTTCGGCAAGGTCGCCGAAGGGCCGGGGTTCGCCGGGCGCCGGCTTGCCGACGCAGTCGAAGGCGCCGATCTCCAGCGCCGCAAGCGTGGCCTCGGCGCCGCGGTGCGTCATTGTGGATACCATGATGACCGGCATCGGGCGCAGCGTCATGATCTTTTCGAGGAAATCGAGGCCGTTCATATTCGGCATCTCGATGTCGAGCGTCACGACGTCGGGATTCAGCCGCTTGATCGCCTCGCGCGCTTCCAGCGCGTCGCCGGCCTGGCCGATGACGTTGACCTCGGGGTCCGAACTCAGGACAGCGGTGATCAGACCGCGCATCGTCGGCGAGTCGTCAACAACGAGAACCCTTGCCGGCGCGCTCATGCCTTCCTCCCGAGACCCTTGGTCGTGTAGCGATAGGTCGTGATGCCGATATTGTCGAAGACGTGTTTCGCCTCGCCCGAGACACGCTCGGAATGGCCGATATAAAGATGGCCGCCTTCCGGCAGCAGGCCGGCGAAACGCTGCCAGATCTTCATCTGCGTCGGCTCGTCGAAATAGATGACGACGTTGCGGCAGAAGATGACGTCGAACTTGCCCTTGAACGGCCACTGCGCCATCAGGTTCAGCTCGTTATAGGTGATCAGCCGCTTTACGCGGTCGTCGACCTGGAATTTCCTGCGGCCCTGCACCTCGACCTCGCTGAACCATTGCTTGCGCATGGCGGGCGACACGGTTTCGAGCGCGGCCTCGTCATAGGCGCCGGCGCGGGCGATCGCGAGGATCTTCGGGTCGATGTCGGTCGCCAGGATCTTGAAGTCGTAGTCGGCGACATTCGGCATCAGCGACAGCACCGTCAGCGCGATCGAATAAGGCTCCTGCCCGTCGGAGGAGGCGGCCGACCAGATGCGCACCCTGCCGCCGGATCGCGCCCGCTGCAGAAGCTCCGGCAGGACATGGTCGCGCAGATGCTCGAAATGATGGTTTTCGCGGAAGAAGCGGGTGAAATTGGTGGTCAGATGCGACAGCATCTCGCGGCGGGCCGCAGCGCCGGCCGGCGAAGCGACGAGCGCGCAATATTCCCGGAAACCGGACAGGCCGAGATTGCGGATATGTTTCGACAGGCGCGAATAGACGAGCGAAGCCTTCGTCTCGTTGAGGAAGATTCCGGCATCCGAATAGATCATCGCGGCGATTTCCGTGAGGTCGCGGCGCGTCAGCGGATATTCTCCGCTCGCCAGGACCTCGTCGGCTCCCTGCCTCTGATCTTTTGCGCCCATTGCATTCATGCGGCTTCGCTTTCGGTTTCGGAAAAGAGGGCTTCGAGTTCGATCAGGCAGATCATGCGCTTATCGATGGCGAGGACGCCGCGGGCGAACTGGCGCTCGAGGTCGGACGAAATCTCGGGCGTCGGCTGGATGATCTCGTCGGTCACCGTCAGGATGTCGGAGACGGCGTCGACCAGGAGGCCGACGACCTTGCGCCGGACCTGGGCGACGATAATGACGTGGCGGGCTGTGGGATCCGCCGGCTTCATGCCGAGACGGGCCGAAAGGTCGATGATCGGCAGGACGGCACCGCGCAGGTTGATGACGCCGAGCATATAGGCCGGCGAGTGCGGCATCGCGGTTGCCGGGGTCCAGCCCCGGATCTCGCGAACCGACATGATGTTCACGCAAAATTCCTGATCGCCGATGCGGAACGCGATCAGCTCGCGGTCCCCTTCGCTCAGACTTTTTACGGTGTACGACATCGCCTTATCCTACCGCTGCCAACGACATTTCCGCCTTGAGCGACTGGCCGCGCGAAGCGCCGACAACCGCGTCGACATCGAGGATGAGAGCCACGCGGCCATCACCGAGGATGGTGGCGGCGGCGATGCCCGGCACGTGGGTGTAGTTCGCTTCCAGGCTCTTGATGACCACCTGGCGCTGGCCCTGGATGGCATCGACCATCAGGGCGCGCTGGCCGCCGCCTTCGGATTCCACCAGAAGCGCCACGCCTTCGACCGGATTGGCCTGGGTCGCGCGGAAGTTCAGGATGCGGCCGACATCGACCAGCGGGCAGAAGGAGTTGCGGATCGAGATCAGCCGGTGGTTCGCACCGAAGGAATGGATCGCGGAGGCTTCCGGCTGCAGGGTTTCGACGATCGCGGTCAGCGGCACGACCAGCGTCTGGCCGGCGACGGTGACGACCATGCCGTCGAGGACGGCGAGCGTCAGCGGCAGGCTCATGGTGAAGACCGAACCGTGGCCCGGCTTCGACGTGATGTTGATGCGGCCACCGAGCGCCTGGATCGAGCGCTTGACGACGTCCATGCCGACGCCGCGGCCGGAGATGTCGGAGATCTTGTCGGCGGTGGAGAAGCCCGGCAGGAAGATCAGGTTGTCGATTTCCTCGTCCGACAGGTTGGCATCGGCCGGAATGAGATCGTTGTCGATCGCCTTCTGGCGAACCTTCTCGCGGTTGATGCCGGCGCCGTCGTCGGCAAGCTCGATCAGGATGCGGCCCGAGCGATGCTTGGCGGTGAGGCGAACCGTGCCTTCAGTGTTCTTGCCGGCGGCGGCGCGCTTTTCCGGCGTCTCGATGCCGTGGTCGACGGCATTGCGGATCATGTGGGTCAGCGGCTCGGCCAGCTTGTCGATAACCGTCTTGTCGACTTCGGTGTTTTCACCTTCGGTGATCAGGCGGATCGACTTGCCGGTCATGTCGGCGATTTCGCGGACGATACGCGACATGCGCTGGAAGACCGGCTTCACCGGCTGCGCGCGGATCGCCATGACCGAATCCTGGATCTCGCGGGTGAGCTGTTGCAGCTCTTCGAGACCCATGTTGATCGAGGAGGTGCCGGTCGTGTCGTTTTCGATGACGCTCTGCGAGAGCATCGCCTGGTTGATGACCAATTCGCCGACGAGGTTGATGAGGCGGTCGACGCGGTCGAGATCGACGCGGATCGTCTGGCCGGCACCGGCTGCATTGTTCTGGGCGGCGGCATTTGCGGCAGCGGCCGCGGATGCTGCCGATTCCTTCTTTTCGACGCGAGCGGCGGCCGCGGCCATCTGCGTGACGTTGGATGCGGTTTCCGCAGCCGCAACGGCCGCGGCCGTCTCGTCGGCCCGCGCGCCGGGGGAAGTCTCTTCCGTCGCGCTCGTTTCGTCGAGGATCGACAGGTCGAAGGGAACCGGCACCATCGGCAGTTCCTCGTTGGTGCCTGCATCGCCCGCCGCTTCGTCGACCGGCTTAATCGTCAGGTCGCAATCCCACTCGGCGAATTCGAAGACGGTGCGGATGGCGTCCTCGCCCTTGTCCGTCTTGATCGTGACGTTCCAGAAGAAATAGGCGCCTTCCGGATCGAGCTCATCGAGGCCCGGCAGCTCGTCCATGTTGCAATAGATGGTCATTTCGCCGAGGCGGGAGAGGTCGCGCAGCAGCAGCGTGGCGTCGTTGCCCTTGGAGTAGAGCTCGAAGCGCGGCTTGAACGTGACTTCATAAGCCGGCAGGTCGGAATCCGCCTCATCGCCGCCGAAATCGTCGAAGGAGAAGGGGATCGGCTGGAAGCCGCTGTCGTCGGTCGGCTTGGGAGCGGGTGCCGCAGCAGCCGGCGCGGGTTTTGCGGCGGCCTTCGGCGCAGGGGCTTCAGCGGCGGCCGAAGGAGACGGCAATTCGCCGTTGGCCAGCGCTTCCAGCTCCTTGACGAGGCCGCGGCTGCGGCTTTCATCGACGCTGCCGCCATCGCGTGCAGCATTCGTCAGGTCGGCGAGCACGTCAGCCGACTTCAGCATCACCTTCAGGACGTCCTGGGTCGGCTCAAGCTTGTTGGAACGAACGCAATCGAGAGTGGTCTCGAAGACATGGGCGAAGGCTACGAGATCGTCAAGGCCGAAGGCGCCGGCGCCACCCTTGATCGAATGCACGGCACGGAACACCGCATTGACGGTTTCCGGATCGCGATCGCCATCATTCATTTTCAGAAGACCGGATTCCAGTTCGGCGAGCTGCTCCTCGCACTCCTGGAAAAAGATCTCTTTGATTTCGTTCATATCCATAGGAGAAAATCCTGGGTTTAAGCGGTTACACGCTCAATGGCATCGATCAGCTTGGCCGGGTCGAAGGGCTTGACGATCCAGCCCGTGGCACCGGCCTGGCGGGCGCGGTTCTTCTTTTCCGCGTCGCTTTCGGTGGTCAGGACCAGGATCGGGATCGCCCGGTATTTCTCGTTGCGGCGCACACCTTCGATGAAGCCGAAACCGTCGAGGCGGGGCATGTTGATGTCGGTGACGATGACGTCGGGGTTGGACTCTTCGAGAACCTCGAGGCCCTCGACGCCGTCTTCCGCCTGGATCGTCTCGAAACCGGCATTGTTCAGCGTCACGAGCAACATGTTTCGGATGGTGCGGGAGTCATCCACGGTAAGCACTTTTTTCTTCATTGCCGAATCTCCTTGGCGAGCAGGTGGTCAATATTGACGCCAACCAGCTGCATGGTTTTCTGAAATGCATCGGACACCTTGGAAAAGGCGAAGGGTTGCTTGTCCTGCTCCCAGGTCTTCTCGGCGGACATCAGAACCTGAGCGCAGAGAGCACCGATCCGTTCGACGCCCGATGCGTCGATCGAAAGACCGCTGCCTCGCAGCGAGAGGAGTTTATCGCGCAAGGCGGAAGCCTCGTTGAGGTCGAGCACCGCTGTCAAATTCAGCGTCTTGCCACTCTTCTTTGCTACCATCAGCTTTTCCTTGTCCCCTTGTCCCCGGCCCGAGAAGATGAGCTGAGGCGATAATCCGATAGGTTAGTAAACATTCCGCCCACCTCCGACGCTTGCGAAGGGCTGCGGAAGGCCAAAATCATCATTTTCATATTCGTCTTCGACCGGTACCGGACGGGCGGCCGCCTCGATGGCGCGAGGCGGCGTCGCGCGGGCCGGCGCCGGGCGCCCGGCAAGAGCGTTCTCGCGGGCGATGCGGAATTCGCGAATCGTCTGGCCGAGTTCGAGAATGACGGTATGGAGGTGGTCGGCGCCATCAGCCGTGCGTTCGGCAAAGCCGGCGCTATCGGCCACCTCGGCGCCCAGGCCCTTGACGTCGGCGGTGACGCTGTCGAGGCTTGCGGCATGCTCGCCGGTCTTGGTGGCGATGCCTGATATCGCCGCATTGATGTCGGTGACCTGGCGCACGATACTGCCGATCGAATCCTGCGTGCGGCCGACCATCTGCACGCCTGCATCGACCTGCGCCTTGGTCGTCGTCACCAGCGTCTTGATCTCGCGGGCGGCTTCGGCCGAGCGCTGGGCAAGTGCCCGGACTTCCTGGGCCACGACGGCAAAACCGCGACCGGAATCGCCGGCGCGGGCGGCCTCGATACCGGCATTCAGCGCCAGGAGATTGGTCTGGAAGGCGATCTCATCGATCGCGCCGATGATCTGGCCGATCTTTTCGGCCGATTGTTCGATATCGGCCATGGCGGTAATCGCGCGGCCGACGACCTCGCCGCTTTCCTCGGCGGCAGCGCGGGTCGAGGCGGCAGCCTGTTCGGCGGCACGGCTGTCGGCGGCACCGTCGCGGACACTGCCGGCGATGCCGGCAAGAGCGGCGGCGGAAAGCTGGAGGCGATCGGCCTGGCCGGAAGCATTGCCGGCAAACTGTCTGGACAGGCCGGCAAGCGAGCCTGTCGCCGCCTCGGCCTTATAAGTGCGTTCGGTGATGGCGGTGAACTCGGCCTGCAGGCCATCCAAGGCATTGTTCAGCGCGGTGGCGATCGCGGCATTGGCGCCATCGACGGGCGCGCGCCGCGTCAGGTCGCGTGCGGACAGGCCTTCGATGACATCGCCAAAGATCCTGGCGATCTCGGCCTCGCTGTCGGTCCGCTGATCGGCGAGCGCGCGGCTCTGGGCGGCGCGTAGCGCGTTGAAACGGAGCGAGACGGCAATTTCCACATCGACCATGACGATGCGGATGATCGCCGTCATCAGATCGGAGATTTCACGTGCACGGCGCTTGGCCGACGGCAGCAAGGGGCGGCCGGCGATTTCTTCGGCAAGGCCGGAAACGACATGCTCGAGTATGACGCCGTGACCGGCCACGTGCCAGCGCGGGTCGAGCCCCATCTTGCTTTCGGTATCGGAGAGGACCTTGACACGCTCGGCATAGAGGCTGTCGAAGCGCGCATCCGTCAGCACGTCCCAATGCGAGGACTGCAGATCATGCAGGCGATCGACCTGTCTTTCGCTCTCGAAATTGCGGGCGGCGTCGGGGAAGGACTGGAACCGGTGGAAGAGATCGCGCAGACCGGCCTTCAAATGCGCTTCGAGGGCCGGCCGGTTGCGGCGCACGAGTTCACATTGATCGGCATCGAGACCGGCAAAGCGCAGGCGGTCGCGCAAGCTGCCTGCCTGCGCTCCACGAGCCTGATCTGATGGCATGTCCTGCCTCAACGCCTGTCCCCAACCCACTTTCCAGGCGAATGCCTGGCCAAAAACCTTTGCAGCATCCGATGAACGCAGAGCGTGGAGACGGTCTTCATCGCCGGTTGGCACCGGCCGACAAAAGCCCTCTGATCAGCTATGTTTCGAAGCTGTCTGAAGAGATGGATACCGGATCGACCCGGTACGGCGGTACGGCGTCATGCCTGGTGGGAACGAGTGCATCTTCCCATTCCGACGTGTAACCCAATGTTTATGGTTAATTCCTTGCTTGAAGGTTAATAAGCCTTTCCCAGTGCTGGCTTTTGAAGCAATTCAGCTCAGCTCATAAGAAATACTGCCGCGCAGTTGCACGGCTGCTACAAGGCACACGCAAGCTCCGTGTTATATGCCGGTCGATAACCAAGACATGACGTCGACAAGGACAGAGCAATGATTGTCCTCGGATTGGGTTCCTGCTTGATTGCAATAGCGGTGCTTGCAGCCGTCGCCCGTCTCGATTTTATCGCAGCAAACCGCGACATCCGCCCGCTTCGGGTGTTCTAAGAACCCTTTCCCGTTGGCAGTCCGGCGCCTTTGGTGTAATCGCACTCGCGCCTTTCATGTCAGCGGAACACTTAAGTTCATGTCCCCCAGATCTGGTCTCCTCATCGTCCTTGGCTTCACGCTCTGGCGCGTCGTCTCGCTCCATTTCGATGCGACGGACCTTTTCGTTGATGAGGCGCAGTACTGGTTCTGGTCGCAGAATCTCGATCTCGGCTATTATTCCAAGCCGCCGATGATCGCCTGGGTGATCCGGGCGATGACCGAGCTTTCCGGCTCCAACGCCATCTATTGGATCAGGCTCTCCGGACCGCTGATTCACATGGCGGCGGCCCTGGTGCTGATGAAGGTGGCCAAGCGGTTCGTCGGCCCGGAGATCGAAGGCTGGACGGGCGCCACCTACATCACCCTTCCTGGCGTGGCGCTTTCCTCGGTGTTCTTCTCGACCGACGTGATCCTGCTCTTTTTCATCGCGATCGCCCTGCTTGCCTATTTCGGCCTGACGCAGCGGCGCTCGGTCGGGCTGGCGCTCGTCATGGGCCTCGGCGTCGGCCTCGCCTTCCTGACGAAATATGCAGTGCTGTTCGTCGTTCCGGGCGGCGCGCTTGCCCTCCTTCTCATTCCAGCGGCGCGCATCGCCATTCGCGATTTCATCATCGCGGTCGCGGTATCGGCGGCCGTCGCCCTGCCGAACCTCTGGTGGAACCTGCAGCATGACAATACGACAGTGCGCCATACGCAGGATATCGCCCATTGGAGCGAACTCGGCATCAACCTCAGGCGCGGGCTCGAATTCTTCGCCGCCCAGTTCGGCGTCGTCGGGCCAATCATATTTTTCGCGATGCTCTGGGCGGTCTACCGCATGATCAGGGGCAGGAGCGACGACCGCGAGAAGATGCTGATCTGGCTGTCGATGCCGGTGGTGGTGCTGATCACCCTGCAGGCGACGGTCGCCAAAGCCTATGCCAACTGGGCCGTGACCGCCTATGTCGCCGGGACGATCCTTGCCGTCTGGCTTCTCTATCGCCTGTGGCCGAAGGGGCTGCGGCTATCGCTCACCATCAACGGCATCGCAAGCCTGCTCTTTCCACTGGCGACGATCTTTCCGCAGCAGTTGCTGCTGCCGAACGGCGACGAGCTGATGAAGCGCTATCTCGGCCGCGCCGAGGTCAGCCGCGAGGCGGCGGCACTTGCGGGCCCGGCCGGCATCGACATCATCGTCACCAACAACCGCGACATGGTCGCCGATCTTTTCTATACGCTGCGCGACGCATCCTACAGGATCTATGCGCGGGCGCCGGCAGGCCTTCCGGAGAGCTATTACGAGCAGGAATTCGCCCTGCCCGCCGATATGACCGGCACCGTGCTTTTCCTGACGGACGCCCCCCTCACCTGCGCCACCGAGACGCCCGAAGTGTTGAAGAACTGGCAGCCGACAGCAGGCTACTACAAGGGCAAGTCGCTCTATATCTACAAGGTCTCGGCCGCCTGCCTGGCGCCCTGAGCCGGCGTCAGCCTGGCCGATTGGGCAGGCAGAGGCCGGTGCCCGCGCCTTCGATCTCGATGAATTTGACGCCGCCTTCCTCGAAGGCGAGGCGCAGCTGCGCCTCCGTCGCACGATGGATGTCGTGGTGGCGCCCCTCGTAATCGCGAATGGTGCTGCGCGAGACGGCGGCCTTCTCGGCAAGATCGGTCTGGGTCCAGTCGAGGAGACCACGTGCAGCCCGGCAAAGAGCGGGGCTTAGAATTGTTTCCCTGGCGCCTTGACCCATGATTTCAAGTTACCCATATTGGTCGATATAGACCATATATGTCATATTGCGAACGGGATTTCCAGATCGGGAGACAGCAATGCCACACGATACGCCCTTGATCTCGACAATCGTCGGCGGCCTCGTGCTGGCTTTCGTCTTCGGCGCCATCGCCCATCGGCTGCGCATGCCGCCGCTTGTCGGCTATCTGATCGCCGGCGTGCTGGTCGGGCCGCATACGCCGGGTTACGTGGCGGATCAAAGCCTTGCGCCGGAGCTTGCCGAAATCGGCGTGATCCTGCTGATGTTCGGCGTCGGGCTGCATTTCTCGCTCAAAGACCTGTTGTCGGTGCGCGGCATCGCCGTGCCGGGCGCCATCGCGCAGATCGCCTTCGCCACACTGCTCGGCTGGGCGCTCGGCGCCTTCATGGGGTGGCCGACCGGCGGCAGCCTGGTTTTCGGCCTGGCGCTTTCAGTCGCCTCTACCGTCGTGCTGCTGAAGGCGCTGCAGGAGCGGCGGCTCGTCGAGACCGAGCGCGGCAGGATCGCCGTCGGCTGGCTGATCGTCGAGGATCTCGCCATGGTGCTGGCGCTGGTGCTGATACCGGCAGCCGCCAGCATCGGCGGTGACGGCCACGGCCCCGTCGAGCCGCTTTCAGCGGGGCTGAGCCGCCTGCTCGGCTTCGATCTCGGCATCGGCGCCATGATTGCGATGACGCTGGTGAAGGTGGCGCTGTTCGTGGCGCTGATGCTGGTCTTCGGGCGCAAGCTCATTCCCTGGACGATGCACCGCATCGCCCATACCGGCTCGCGCGAGCTTTTCCGGCTGGGCGTGCTCGCCATTGCGCTCGGCGTCGCCTTCGGCGCAGCGAAGCTCTTCGGCGTGTCGCTGGCGCTCGGCGCCTTCTTCGCCGGCATGGTGCTTGCCGAAAGCGAGCTCAGCCATCGCGCCGCCCAGGAAAGCCTGCCGCTGCGCGACGCCTTCGCCGTGCTCTTCTTCGTCTCGGTCGGCATGCTGTTCGATCCGAACATCCTGATCGACAGGCCGCTGCTGATCCTCGCCACCATCTTCATCATCGTCATCGGCAAGTCCGTCGCCGCCTTCCTGATCGTGCTCGCCTTCAAGAAGCCGCTCGGAACGGCGCTGACGATCTCGGCAAGCCTTGGCCAGATCGGCGAATTCTCCTTCATCCTCGCCGCTCTCGGAGTCGAGCTCGGGCTGCTGCCGGAGGAAGGCCGCGACCTGATCCTCGCCGGCGCCATCATCTCGATCGTTCTCAACCCGCTGCTGTTCTTTCTCTGCGACCGCATGCGGCCTCTTCTCGAAGGCGCAAAGCGCGAGGAGGCCGCGGCCGACCCCGCTGCCGCCGCGGATGCGGGCGCCGCTCAGGAACAGATGCCGCTTGAAGACGACGAGGTCCACCCGACTGCCCTCAGCGGCCACGCGATCCTCATCGGCTACGGCCGGGTCGGCAGGATCGTCGGGCAGAACCTCAAATCGTCAGGCACGCCCTTCCTCGTCATCGAAGATTCCGACAAGCGTATCGGCGAATTGAAGGCGCAGGGCATCGAAGCCTTCATGGGCAATGCGGTGGCGCGGGAGACGCTCGATCTCGCCAATCTCTCGACGGCGCGCAGCCTCGCCATCGCCATTCCAAACGCCTTCGAGGCCTGCCGCATCGCCGAGCAGGCGCGCAGCGTCAATCCCTCGATCCTCATCGTCGCCCGCGCCCATTCCGACGCCGAGGTCGACGAGCTGAAGCAATACGGCGCCGATACCGTCATCATGGGCGAACGCGAAATCGCGCTTGGCATGGTTGACCGGCTCGCTCAAGTGCATCATGAGAGTGTTCCCTATGAAGACAGGCACGAGCCTGATACAATCATACCGACGGGCACTGCTCCGCTGGAAAAAGAATGAGAGATTGGCGCGCTTTTGAGCCGATACGGGAGTGACATCGCCGGAACG
Source organism: Rhizobium sp. J15 (assembly GCF_002531825.1). Taxonomy (GTDB): domain Bacteria; phylum Pseudomonadota; class Alphaproteobacteria; order Rhizobiales; family Rhizobiaceae; genus Rhizobium. The sequence goes on from NZ_NWSX01000002.1 coordinate 237,460, forward strand.
GAGGAGATGGAGCTGGACCAGCACCGTCTGACGATCCGTATCGCCGCTTCCCTTGCGGTCGCCATCCTTGCCTATCTCGGCCTACTCTTCGGCGGCAACCTGGTTCTCTCGCCTGCCGCCGCCGTCAATACGCTTTCCTCTTCCGGCCGTGATCCGCAGGCGCCGCAGCTGACCGCGCGCGAGGCTCTGCGCGGGGTGCTCGCCGCCGAGCGCAAGCTTGCGCCGAAGCAGACCACTCACGACGCCGGATCGTCCCTGCTTGCCGCCGTCCCGCCTTTGGATTTCGACGGCTGGGCCGCCGCCGTGCCTTTTGCGGCATTCAAAGCCCCGCTGCGTACCGCCGTCTCCGCCACCTATCAGCCGCGCGCACCGCCGGCAGTTGCCTGAGGCCTGCGCCGAGCGGCGCTTCCGACCATTGACGACATACCGCCAGCGCCGGAGCGCCGGCCCCTGATTATCTAAGGAATACAACATGCGTACCTCACCATGGCTGGTGCTCACCTATTCGGTGATCATCATAGTGGGCCTCTTGATCGCCCTGCCGAACGTCCTGCCGCAATCCACCCTCCAGCGCATCCCGGCATGGCTGCCGCATGACCAGGTGTCGCTCGGCCTCGACCTTCGCGGCGGTTCCCACCTCGTGCTGGAAGTCGATGAAGCCGACCTCACCAAGGAGCGGCTGCAATCGCTGCTCCAGGACGCGCGCCGCGTGCTGCGCGAAAAGGGCATCCAGCCGAAGGCCGTCGTGCGCAGCCAGAACCAGATCGTCGTGACGCTTGCCGATGCCTCGCAGAGCGATGCGGCCGTCACCGAACTCAAGACGCTCGCCAACCCGATCAGCACCGGCCTCAGCGCCGGCCAGGCCGATCTCAATGTCACGGCGAATGGAGCGACCATCACCGTCGGCTTCTCGCCGGCCGGCATCTCCGCCAATGTCGACAACGCCGTCCAGCAGAGCCTTGAAGTCATCCGCCAGCGCGTCGACCAGGTCGGCGTTTCCGAGCCGACCATCCAGCGCATCGGCGGCAACCGCGTGCTCGTCCAACTTCCGGGCGCGCAGGATCCGTCGCGCCTTCGCGAACTCCTGGGCTCCACGGCGAAGATGTCGTTCCATATGCTCGCGCCGAACAACCAGCCCGGCCCCGGCGTGACGATGATGAAGGACGACGAAGGAAACTCCTATCCTGTCCTCGACCGCGTCGAAATATCAGGCGACCGGCTTTCGGATGCCCGCGTCAGCTTCGATCCCAACACCCGCGAGCCGGTCGTCAGCTTCCGCTTCGACAGCGCCGGCGCCACCCGCTTTGCCGATATCACCCGCCAGAACGTCGGCAATCCCTTCGCCATCGTCCTCGACGACAAGGTGCTGAGCGCGCCTGTCATCCGCGAGCCGATCACCGGCGGTTCCGGCCAGATCTCCGGCAACTTCTCGGCCGACAGCGCAACGACGCTTGCCGCCATGCTGCGCGCCGGCGCCCTGCCCGCCAAGCTGACCGTCATCGAGGAACGCACCGTCGGCGCCGACCTCGGCGCCGACGCCATCAAGATGGGTGTCTACTCCGGCATCGTCGGCTTCGCCCTCGTCGCAGCCTTCATCTTCGTGCTCTACGGAACCTGGGGCATCCTGGCGAACGTGGCGCTGCTGATCCACACCATCCTGACCTTCTCGGCCCTGACGCTGGTCGGCGCGACGCTGACGCTGCCGGGCATTGCCGGTGTCGTTCTCGGCATCGGCCTCGCGGTCGATGCGAACGTCCTCATCAACGAGCGTATTCGTGAAGAGACCCGCAAGGGCAAGGGCGCCTTTGCCGCCATCGATACGGGCTTCAATCGCGCCTATTCGACCATTATCGACGGCAATATGACGGCGCTGATCGCTGCCGCCATCCTGTTCTATTTCGGGTCCGGACCGGTTCGCGGCTTTGCGGTGACCATGGCGCTCGGCCTGATCATCTCGATGTTCACCTCGGTCGCCTTCGTTCGCGTCGCCATGATCGAGATCACCCGCCGCCGCAAGTTCAAGGTGCTGAACATCCGGCCGTTGATCCCCTTCAGCCCTTACGACAAGCACATCCAATTCATGAAGGCGCGCTTCTTCGGCGTCACCGTTTCGGCGCTGCTTTCGATCGCCTCCGTCGTGCTGTTCATCCATCCCGGCCTGAACTACGGCGTCGATTTCCGCGGCGGCATTCAGATGTCCGTCAAGACCCAGGGCGCGGCCGATCTCGCCAAGTTCCGCGAGGGTCTCGATAGCCTCGGCCTCGGCGAAATCACGCTGCAGTCCTTCGGCGACAACAACAGCATTCTCGTTCGCGCCCAGCGGCAGGAAGGCGGTGAAGAGGCGCAGACGGCAGCAGTGACCAAGCTGAAGGCCGAAGTCGCCAGGATCGATCCGACCGCCACCGTCGAAGGCACCGACGTCATCGGCCCGAAGGTCAGCGGCGAGCTTGCCTCGGCCGGTATCCTGTCGGTGGTGATCGCAAGCTTTGCGATGCTGATCTATATCTGGGTGCGGTTCGAATGGCCGTTCGCCGTCGGCGCCATCGTTACGCTGGTGCTCGACGTCACCAAGGCGATCGGCTTCTTCGCGATCACCGGCCTCGACTTCAACCTGACGGCCATTGCCGCCATCCTGACGCTCGTCGGCTATTCCGTGAACGACAAGGTCGTCGTCTATGACCGCATGCGCGAAAACATGCGGCTTTACAAGTCGATGCCGCTGCGCGAGATCATCGACAAGTCGATCAACGAGACGCTCGCACGAAGCCTCTACACCAATGCGACGGCCTTCCTCGCCCTGGTGCCGATGGCGATCTGGGGCGGCAGCGCGGTCTCGAGCTTCGCGATCCCGATGGTCTTCGGCATTCTCGTTGCCGGCGCCTCGTCGATCTTCATCGCAGCCCCGATCCTGCTCTTCCTTGGCGACTGGCGCCGCCGCCATGCCAAGGCACCGGCAAGCGACGAGAACGTCGACATCATCCCGCCCGAACAGGGCCGGCCGCGCAAGTCCGCCACTTAACTTCGGTTGTTAACGCATCCTTGAAGAGGGCGCCGGTTGCAGAGCCGGCGCCCTCTTTCTATTGTCGGCACTGCATCGTGCGTTCCCACGCGCGGCGCTCCAAAAATGATCGGGGAAACCGCCATATGTCACCCAACCCGACGAGACCGCCGGAAACCAGCGCTGCCGACAACGAGGAGCGAATCAAGCGCTTCCTCGCAACCGCCTCGCACGACCTGCAATCGCCGCTTCGCCATATCGCCATGTATGCCGAGGTGCTGCTCGACGACCTTGAGGAGACGCTCGAGGATGAGCATCGTCAGAGCCTCAGGATGATCATGGAAAAGGCGCAAACCGCTCAGCGCCTGACCAAGGCGCTGATGAGTCTCGCCGGCGGGACGCCTCAGGTGACGCCCGAAGAGGTCGATCTGCAGGCGCTTGTCGAAAATGTCTGGCAGGAACTGACCGACGAACCATCGAGCCGCGACGCCAGGCTTGCGAGCGAAGGCCTTCCCTCCATCCGCACCGACCCTGCACTGCTCGGCCTGGCGCTGCGGCATCTCATTGCCAATGCGCTGACCTATCGCGGCGAATCGCCGCCGCACGTCACGATCACGGCAGACCGAGACGGCCCGCTGTGGTTCATTCGCATTTCCGACAATGGCATGGGTATCGACCCCGCACATCGGGAGCGGATCTTCGAGCCGTTCTGGAAGCTGCCGAAGGCAGGAACGGTTCCCGGCGCCGGTCTCGGACTGACGACGGCGCGGGAGTTTCTGAAGGCGCTCGGCGGCGATGTCAGCCTCGAACATTCGGATGAAAGCGGCAGCCGCTTCACCATCCGGCTGCCCGTTGGCTGAAGGCGCGAAAACCGGTTCACGGAAGACTATCCGAGGTTTCCAGGCGGCGACCGCCACTCAGAACGTCCAGCCAAGCCTGCGACACTTTCTCCCCGGCCGTGCCCCCGAAATGGCAATCGTCGTAGCGGTCATCGCCATCGAGCAACATATCAGAATTTACGCCTTCCCGGATACCATGGCCGCCTTTTGACAGGGCCAGTTGCGCCTGTACGATCGCGTTGTCTGGAATATGCTCCTTAAAGCCGCCGTTGCTCGGCTCGAGGCATTTCGATGCGATCGAAATGTAAACGGGTGCTTCGACCCCGTGCTGACGCAACGTGCCAACCATCGACATGAAACGTTCCTGATAGGCCTCGGCAGTGGTGCCCATAACGAGGTCCGCCTCGCCTTGCACCCAGATGACGCCCGTTATCCGATACCCGGAATCCTGAAGCTGTTTCATCGTATCGACCAGCACAGGATTGAAGTCACCGCCTGCCGCCCATCGTGCGACCTCAGATCCGGAATAGGCAAGAGGTGCGAGGATGACGCTGTCATTTTGTCCTGATGCGATCAATTTGTTTCCAAGAAGCGTCCAGTACTCTCCCCTGGTATTGGTCGATCCGAGAAGGGGCGAGGCCGCGATGAAGCACCGTTTGTCAAAGGCGTTCACGACCCGAGCGCCATAATTGGACCGGTGCCGTTGTCCACCGTAGTTGGCTGCGTTCGATTGGCCAAGAATGAGCAAGACCGCAGTTCGATCGGTTTGTGCCGGGCAGGTCACGAGCGTTTTTGTTTCATCGCCGATCAGTCGTTCCTTGTCGTCGAAAGTATAACGGCTTGGAGCCGCCGCCTTCTCTGCGCCGACCATTTTCCGCAGCGCGGAAAGTTGTGGCCAAGGAAAGATCTCATGTCTCGCGCTCATGCCTCCGAGAAAGAACACGGCGATCAACGCGGCCAGGCCGACTGCTATCGTTTTGCGCATGTCGTTACCTCTCAAACATCATCCGATGACATGGAGCCTGCTGACCAATTCAGGCTGCTCCCAGCCGCAAAGGTTCCTTTAGAGCAGCCCCATCTTCCTGCTCGGGCACGATCTGTAAAAAAGAGTTCGTCGCGAAGATCGAGCCCCAAGTCGACGACTATTTCGCGTGAAGTCGCCGAAAACCTGCTCTAAACTATAGTCCGGACCAGTGAGTACAATCATCCGGTTGGGTGATATCCCGTGACATTGCCGCGTCAAAAATAATTGATTTTGAAGTAGGCTCTGGCCGGCATTTTGAAGGAGCACCAGCCGGGCATGCCGGTCTCGGAGCTTTGCCGAAAGCACTTCATGCCAACATCTACAGTGGGGTCTCGGAACTAGATGCTGTAATCGTCCTTCCAGAAATCCGGCACGTCATAGGTCACATATTCGCGAATGATGTGCTGGAGCGTCTGGACGTCGATTTCGTCCTTGCCGATACGGAAATCGACGCCGTACTCCGGAAACTCCTGGAAATAGCCGCCCGAAATGTCGGTCGAGACGACGCCGATCGGTCCGGTGTAGCCGATGCCGCGCAGTTCCGGCACCGTTTCACGGAAATCCGCGTTGGGCAGAAGGCGGTTGTCGAGCAGGATGAGATCGAAGCGCCCCGCGCGGATCTTCTCCAGCGCATCGCCGATCGATGCCGAATATTCGAGTTCGACGGCAGGCTCGGAAAGGTCGGCGATCTTCTTCTTGAGCGCACGGAATTCGATGAATTCATCGTCCACAAAGAGAACTTTTACAGCACTCCTCCGCGTTGTTTCGGCGCTCATCTTCCCAATTTCCCCAGTCCCGAAACCAACTTCACGAAACCAAACCGTTTCTCAATGCGATCGCCACCATGTGGACGCGGTTCACGGCATCGAGTTTGCGCGCCGCCGCGGTGATATGCGAATTGACCGTATGTTCGGACAGGCCGAGGATGATGGCGATTTCCGCCGACGTCTTGCCCTCGCTCGTCCACTTGACGATTTCCGATTCGCGCTGGGTGAGCCGCCCGGACATTTCCTGCGTCAGAATTTCCTCGTAGAGCTTGTCGAAAATCCGCATTGCATCCAGCAGCATGTCGGCGATTTCGCCCTGATCCGGCTCCTGACGCTCGCCGCTGAGCACGAGGCAGTATCGCCGCCCTTCCGGCGTAAACAGGGGAATGAAGAGAAAGACGCCATTCCGGAACTCGTTGAAGACGAGATCGGACGCATAGGCTTCCGGCTGGGCGCCCCGCCCGTGGACGGGCGTCGCCAGAAACTGAGCGGACTTTGCCCGCACGGTCCCAAGCGCTTCCTTCAACGTAGCAATGAAAAGGCCGATGCGCCGCTCGGCAACGTTGGTGATGACGATATCCCGCTCGCCGAAGGGAGCCGAAGCCTCGGAAATGCGGGCAAGCGCGAAATTGTCGAAGTTGTAATGCTGCGCCGCCGCCTTCAACAGGCGGAAAAAATCGGTCCGGTTGATCGCTCGGCTAAGCTCCGGTCCGGCATGAAAGGGAATTGCCGAAGCATTGTTCATTCCCACTCTTTCCTCTCCTCCCGCCCAATGCCTCCGATCCCGAAATCTTGGGATATACGTCTTAAACGCGAACAGCTACAAAAATTGCGAGACGGTTGATGACAAGTATCGAAACGGGGACTTTCGATATGGAAGGCGGATATCATCAATTATCTCAACTACAGGTGATGCACGGGCAGTTTTACTGGGGGCAGTAGTTCTTACCTGGGTATCGTAATCTCCCCGCGTTCAACATCCATGAATGCGGGAAGGCAGTGCCAGACGTAAGCGCGAGAGAGCCGATTGGCCCATTCAGCTAAGGGGTTGGCTGATGTTCGTGGCGGCGAACACGGGTAAATCGGTTCTCTCAGCGCTTATTTTTGCGTTATGGTGTCTTCGCTTCGGTTGCATCTTGGGATGCGTCCTCGACCTTGTCAATTGCGGTTTGTCAACCGCAGGGAACGAACGGCGGAGAACAGGCCTTCAGGCTTCCACCGTTTTCTACACTTAAAGATTGAGGATGATCGCAGCAAGATCAAGCGGCTTCTCGAGATAAAAATCGGCGCCGGCCTCCAGCGCACGCGCACGGTCCTCATCGGCATCCGATCCGCTGCAGATTGCAAGCCGCATCGCTTTGAACCGATCATCCCGGCGCAGCTGGTTCATCAGCCCAACGCCGCTGTCCAGCGGCATATAGAGATCGGCAATCAGCAGGTCGGGTGGGCTCTTGCCTTCCGCCACACGCCGCTCCAGCGCCTCGAATGCCGTCTCGGCGGTCGAAAAACAGAATAGATCGACATCTATCTGCTGCTTCCTGCTGATATAGTCGAGATAGAAGAGGTCATCCCTGCTGTCGTCGACGTAGAATAAAGTAGGCATCCAGCACCGCAACTCAGATATTGTTGGAATGGTCCTCGCCGTCCTTCGACATCACGATAAGGCCGTTTTGCTAAAATTCGATATACATTGCTACAAATCGTTTCACAAAAAGCACGGCACAGCCCTGGCTTGCCTATTGAGTATTCGTCGATTTCGGAAAAAATGACCGCGCGAACCGAGGAGGATACGCGGGTGCAGGATAGGAACGACGTGGACCTGCGAGACCAGCGGAGGCGGTGGCGTTACCATGCCTTCGCGATCGCCGTCGGCTGCCTGATGTTCGTTCTCGGCATGACCGTGCTTGCCGGCTGGCTGCTCCAGATCAAGGTGATTCTCTCGGTCATTCCCGGCTTTCCCTCGATGGCCTTCAATACCGCGCTCGGCTTCATGCTGTCCGGCGCGGGGCTTGCCGCCTCGACATTTCCCGCCCGCCGCTTCCGGGCAGCGGCAGCGATCATGGCAGGGCTGGCGGCGGCGATCGCCGCGGCCCGGCTCGTGGAGATGGTCACCATCGGGCGAAGCTTCCACTATGTCGACACGCTCGTGACCGGTCTGCTGATCGCGCCCGATTTTTCCGCGGAGATCGGCGGCGGCATGGGGCCGAACACGGCGCTGGTGTTCCTGATCGGCAATCTCTCGCTGCTGCTGTCGCTTCGCATGGAGAAATCGAGAGGTCAGGTGGTGCAGGAGCTGGCGAGCTATATCGTCATCACGCTCGGCATGATCGCGCTCGCCGGTTACGTCACCGCCGCCGAACAAGGCTATCGCTGGGGGCCTTATGCGGCGATGGCGCTGCACACGGCCGTCGGCATGGTGATCTTCGGGTCGGGGCTTCTGGCCCGATCCTGGCTGATGCAGCCGGCGAACCGGGCGCAGATCCCGCTGTGGATCCCGGCTGCGGTCTGCTTCACAGGCCTTCTCGTCGATCTCTATACGCCGCTTGGCGTCGCCAACGGTATTCTGTACGTGCCGCTGGTGCTGACGGCGCTGTGGTTCGGCAACAGGAATGCGCCGCTTTTCTTCGCCTTTGCCTGCACCGTGCTGCTAATGCTCGGCTTCTTCGCCGTCCGGCATGACGAGGCCTCGTTCTGGCAGGAAATCGCCAATCGCACCATCACGGCCGCCACGCTCTGGCTGATCGCGATCCTGATCTTTTATTTCATGCGCAACAGCCATCACCTGGAGACCGAACGTATCCGCTTCGGCGCGCTGGTGCGCAGCACGCCGGATGCCGTCATTGTCATCGACGAGCGCGGAACGATCACAAGCTTCAATCCAGCGGCCGAAGCTATGTTCGGCTACTCCCCGCAGGAGACGACCGGCCGGAACATCAAGATGCTGATGCCCGAACCCTACCATTCCGAGCATGACGGCTATCTCGCCCATTACCGGCAGACCGGCGAAGAGCGCATCATGGGCACGACGCGCATGGTCTCGGGACGGCGCAAGAACGGCATCGTCTTTCCGATCGACGTTTCCATCAGCGCCGTCGTCACCGGCAGTACGAAAACCTTCGTCGGCATCGTGCGCGATATCAGCGATCGCGTCCGGCAGGAGGAACGGATGAAGACGACCCTTGCCCAGCTCGAGGCCTATACCGCCGATCTCGAGCGCAGCAACCACGATCTCGACGAATTCGCCTATATCGCCTCGCATGATCTCAAGGAACCGCTGCGCGGCCTGCACAACCACTCCCGCTTCCTGCTGGAAGATTACGAAGACAAGCTCGACGACGACGGCGTGCGACGGCTGAACCGGCTCGTGCGCCTCAGCCAGCGCATGGAGAAGCTCGTCAACGACCTCCTGTATTTTTCCCGGCTCGGGCGCCAGCAGCTGGCGGTCAAGCGCACCGACATCGGCCTGATCGTCAAGGACGTCGTCGCGACGATGGAACTCCTACTGGAAGAACGGCATGCCAGGGTCGTCATCGACGGCAGGCTGCCGGACGTGATCTGCGACGCACCGCGGCTGACCGAGGTGTTCCGCAATCTCATCACCAATGCGATCAAGTACAACGACAAGCCGGCGCCGCTCGTCTCGATCGGCTATCTCGAACGCTATGTCGGCAAGGACGGCACGGTTGCCCGCAACGTGTTTTTCGTTAAGGATAACGGCAAGGGCATCCCGCAGGAATTCCACGAGGATATTTTCCGCATTTTCAAGCGGCTGGAAAAGTCGCAGGATTCCGACGACGGGACCGGAGCAGGCCTCACCTTCGTCCGCAAGATCATCGCGCGGCACAATGGCGATATCTGGCTGGAGTCCGAAGTCGGCACCGGCACGACATTCTATTTCACCTTGGGAAAAAAGCGCGAGGGGCAGAATGCAGCAGCGTGACACGCAACCGATCCTGATCGTGGAAGACAGCGAAGACGATTTCGAAGCGACGATGCGCGCCTTCAAACGCACCAACCTGCGCAACTCGATCCGCTGGGCGGCGTCGGGGCAGGAAGCGCTCGACATGCTCGCCGCGATGGTGCCGAAACCGGGGCTGATCCTGCTCGATCTCAACATGCCCGGCCTCGATGGCCGCAAGACGCTGGAGGCGATCAAGTCGAACGACGGCTGGCGCAAGATCCCCGTGGTGATCCTGACGACCTCCGACGACGAGCGCGATATCGAAGGCTGCTACGCGCTCGGCGCCAATACCTATGTGCAGAAGCCGGTCGATCTCGACGGCCTCTTCGCCGCGATCCAGCGGCTGAAGGAATACTGGTTCGAAATCGCGATCCTGCCGCTCGAGGACTGACAGATTGGCGGAAGACTGCTGCATTCTCATCATCGACGACAATATCGACGACCGCGAGGTCTATCGCCGCATATTGGGCCGGGTCACCAGCATCGCTTACACGGTGGTCGAGGCCGAGACCGGCGAAGAGGGCCGCGCGCTGAACAGCCGCAGACGGCCGAACTGCATTCTGCTCGACTATTCGCTGCCGGGCCGCGACGGGCTCGGCGTTCTTGCCGATATCCTCGAGGACGACCCGGCCGCCAATGTCATCGTGCTGACCGGCCAGGGCAGCGAAACCGTCGCCGTCGAGGTGATGAAGAGCGGCGCGCGCGACTATCTGACCAAGGATTCGCTCTCACCGGAAACACTGCATCGCTGCATCCAGAACGCCATCATGCACGGCGTGCTGGAAGCAAAGCTGGAGCAGAAGCGGCAATCGCTGGAGATCTTCACGCGCGCCATGGCCCATGATCTGAAGGAGCCGCTCCGGACGATCAAATCCTTCAGCCGTATCCTGCACGGTTCTGCAGCGCTTCCCGCCGAAGACCGGGAACTGCTCGATTACGTGCTGAGTGCCGCCGATCATATGGAAGACCTGATCGTCAAGGTTTCGGGCTTCACCAAGCTCGAGGCCTCCGGCGGGCCGGAGCTGAAGCCGGTATCGCTGTCCGATGTGCTCGGCCAGGTGGAGGACAATCTGCGCCAGCAGATCGAAAGCCGCGGGGCCGTGATCATCCGCGGCGCGCTGCCGGAGGTCATGGGCGACGCGACGCTTCTGGTCCAGCTCTTGCAGAACCTGGTCTCGAACGCCATCCGCTATTGCGATCAGAAGGTTCCCGAGATCACAATCTCGGGCGAACCGCATGGCGACGTCTGCCGCCTCACCGTGCATGACAACGGACCCGGCATCGATCCGCAGCATCGCGAACTGATCTTCCAGCCGTTCAAACGCCTCGTCGGCCGCGGCATCGAGGGCACCGGGCTGGGCCTTGCCATCTGCCGCCGCATTGCGCAGCTGCACGGCGGCGCAATCTGGTGCGAGGCAGGAAACGGAGCCGGCGCCACCTTCATCGTCGAAGTGCCGCTCGCCGCGGCGAAGCCTCAGGCGCCCGCCGCTTCGCCCGTGACGCACAATGCCAGGCTCGGCGAACATCTGGGCGAAGGTTCCGGCCGGCTCGCCGAGGTGCTGCTGGTGGAAGACAGCCCCGCCGACATCCAGCTTTTGAAGATCAAGCTGATGCGGCGCGAGAAAGTGAATTTCAACCTGCATGTCGCCACTAACGGGCGCGAGGCGATGCAGCTGCTCGAAGAACGCGCCGGCATTGCCGATGTGCCGCAGATCGACCTGATGCTGCTCGACATCAACATGCCGATCATGGACGGTTTCGAGGTGCTGCATGCGCTTTCGGCCGATGCCCGTCTCAAGCAGATTCCTGTCTGCATCCTCAGCACGTCGAGCGACGAGAGCGACATGCGGCGGGCACGGGATCTCGGCGCTCTCGCCTATATGGTCAAGCCACCGACCCGCCAGCAACTGGAAGAGGCACTCGAGGATGTGGAGCATCTGGAATTGCTGCAGCGCGGCGATTCGCTTGCGCTTTGTGCGGAACAAAACTAAGCGATGGTCATTGGCAACGGTATGACTGTCGCAGCTCTCATACTCGCGCTCCTGACGCCCATTCAATCAGGACTGCTCTCGATGGTATCAGGCATACATCACGTCACGGCCGTCACCCGGAAGGTGCAGGCGAACGTGGACTTTTATGCCGGCTTTCTCGGCATGCGGCTGGTCAAGCAGACGGCCGGTTACGAGGACGCGACGCAACTGCATCTCTTTTACGGCGATGCGGCGGGGACGCCGGGTTCGCTGCTGACCTTCCTCGCCTGGGAGGATGGCGCGCCCGGACGGGCCGGCTACGGCCAGATCAGCGAAATTTCGCTGGCGATCGACCCTGCAAGCATCGGCTACTGGCTGACACGCGCCATGAGCTTCGGCCTGCGCTCCGAGGGACCGGCCGAGGAATTCGGCGAGCCCGTCCTGCGGCTCAAGGATCCCGACAACATCATTCTCAAGCTCGCCGGCGCAAAGGGCCTCGCGTCGCAAGCCGTCTGGGATGGCGCCGCTATCCCGGTCGAGCACACCATCCAACGGGTGCGCGGCGCGACCATGCTGACCGAAAAGCCCGCCGAGAGCCGCAGCTTCCTCGAAACCCATTTCGGCTACCGCTTCCAGGCCAACCGCGGCACGATCGACAGGCTGGTCTCGCAATCCGGCGACATTATCGACGTGCGCGATGCGCGCGGCTTCTGGTCCGGCGCGCCAGGCACCGGCACGGTCGATCACGTCGCCTTCCGCGCCCCTGATGAGGAGACGCTGCTGTCCGTCCGCCGGGCATTGGAGACGACCGAGGCGTCGCCGACCAACATGCACGACCGCAAATATTTCCGCTCGCTCTATGCCCGGGAACCCGGCGGCACGCTTATCGAGCTTGCGACGGACAAGCCCGGCATGATCGTGGATGAAGAGCAGGCAGCGCTCGGGAAAAAGCTCTTTGCGCCGCCCGACGCCATCACCGATCTCGGCGACCTGAAGGTGGTGCTGCCGCAATTTTCGATGCCCGGCGAACCGCGCATCAACTACCGCGAACTGCCCTTCGTCCACCGCTTCTATACGCCGCCGAATCCCGACGGCAGCGTCTTCGTGCTTCTGCACGGTTCCGGCGGCAACGAAACGACGCTGATGCCGCTCTTGAACAAGGCGGCGCCTCGCGCAACGCTGCTCGGCGTGCGCGGGCGGGCGACGGAGGAAGGTTTTCCGCGCTGGTACAAGCGCATCACCCCATTCTCCTTCGACCAGAACGACATCAAGACCGAGGCTGAGGCTTTCGCGGCCTTCATCGAAGGCGCCGTCAAATCCTACGGGCTCGATCCGAAGAAGGTCGTCTATGTCGGCTATTCGAATGGCGCAAACCTTCTGAACTCGCTGCTCTATCTGCACCCGAACCTCATTCACAAGGCGGTGCTGCTGCGCTCCATGCCTGTTCTCAGCGACTACCCGCATGCAGATCTCAAGGGCACGGACCTGCTCGTCATCAGCGGCAAGACGGATGCCTACGGCAAATATGCACGCGAGCTGGAAGGGCGGCTGAAAAGTTCGGGCGCCACTGTCGATTCCGATGTCATTCCCGGCGGCCACGACCTCGGCGATGCCGATGTGCCGATCATCCAGAAGTGGCTGCTGCAGAGAATGGGTGACGAGCCGCCGACGCTGGAGCAGCAGGCGGTCAAGCCGAAGCCCGAGCTGTTCGGGCAACCATGATCCCGGCAAGCACGACAGCGCCGCCCACGGCCTGCATCGTGCCGATCGCCTCGCCAAGCAGCGCCCAGGCCAGGATGGCTGCGACGACCGGCTGCAACAGCAGCGTCAGCGAGGAAAAGGCCGGCGGCAGGTAGGCCAGGGCATAGGTGATCGCCACCTGCCCGCCTGCGTGGCTGATGAAGGCAAGGCCAAAGACCATCGACCAGCCATAGACCGTCACCGGCACCATGTCGCCCTCGAAGAAGAAGGCGACCGGAAGGATGCAGACGGCAGCGGACGCCGTGCTCCACAGCATGATGCGCATCGTATCGAACCGGCTGCGCAGCCTGCCGAGCGCAAGGATGTAACAGGCGTAGAAGAAGGCGGCGATCATCGCCAGGCCATCGCCTTGGAGGTCGCCATTGCCGAGCGCAGCCGGCCCGCCCTTCAGGATGATGACGCCGGCCAGCGCCGTGACGAGCCCAAGCATGAAGACGCGGCTGACCGGCGCCTTGAAAAAGAAGAAGGCGATGACGGTGACGAAAACCGGCGCGAGGTTGGCGAGCAGCGTCGCATTGGCGACCGATGTCATGGTGATCGAAAGGTGCCAGGCGGCGAGATCGAGCGACAGCATGACACCAGGAAGGATCAGCATGCCATAGTCGGAAAGGCTATGCGGTTTCGGCCCCGCATTCTTCTTCATGAGCGAGACGATGAAGATCGGGATCAGCGCCAGCGCCACTCGCCAGAAGGCCGTGGCCATCGGCCCGACCTCGGACAGCCTGACGAAGATCGGTGAGCCGCCGATCGCCGCTCCGCCGATAAGGAGCATCGCCAGGGGAAAACGATTGGAAGGCGAGGCTTCGGAAAGGGTGGAGGCAGCCTGCGACATGATCTCGATATTTCTGGTCGCCCAAACCGGGCCAGCGGATATTGGCTGGCGAGTGAGTACCAGAAGTCGATCAGCGGCGACAGTCAAAGAGCGACATCGGAATAGGAAATCAGGCCGGTCGTGGATTTGTCGCAGTTGCCTTTAGCTTCCCGGCAATCTCGCTCGCGACGAAGAATGCATGCTCGGTGATCTGCGGCAGTCCCATCAGCTCGCCGAAGGTGCCGCGCGCCAGAGGACCGGAGATTAGCAGCGACGGGTCTGCCGTCCCGGTCGAGCCAATCGCCTCCGAACGCTCGGTGCAAGCAAGGCCGAGGCCGGTCGGATCGAGGCTCAGGTGGCCATTTGCGGCAAGGGCCGAGAGCCAAGGCTGGGTTTCGAGAATGCCGCCATGGGCCGGGCCGGTGGTGACGACGACGGCGTCATAGCTCCGCTCCAGCGGCTTACGCTGGTGCCGCGGCTGCAAGGTGCAACGAATGAGCTCGCCCTCGAGACGCGCATCGGCGACCGATCCGGCAAGGATATCGAGACGGCCGGCGGAAACTGCCGCGTCGAGCACGGCTTCGACCTGCGGCGCGATGCGGAAACGGTGCACATCCCAATAGGGGCGGAGATGACGGACGACACGGCGTCGCTCGGCAATCGGCAGCGCCTGCCAGAGATCATACCCCTGCGCCCTGACCTGATCGATCACGCCGTGCCAGCTGATACCCTCCCCTTTCGCGGCGTCGATGGCCGAGCGGATTGCCGCCAGCAGCGCAACGGCGGAATGAGCGGCATGGGAGAGGAAATCGCCGAAGAGCTGCTGCGGCACCGGCGCGTGGCCGCGCGAACGCAGGCCGCGGCGCGAGATCGCGGTAATCGGACCGTCATGCCCGCGCTGTGCCAGCGAGGCAATGACGTCGGCGGCCGTCAGGCCGTTGCCGATGACGAGCACCCGATCGTGCGGGCGGATCACCTCGAGCGCGCCCGGCCTGGTGGTATCGGCGACGAAGCGGGGATGGGCGCCAAGCCTGGCCGCAAGCCGGCCGGGCGCTGCCGGCGGCGGATGGCTGGTGGCGATCGCGACGATATCGGCCTCCGTCACGCCGCCTTTGTCATCCTGGATCGACCAGCGGCCGCCCCGGCGCTCGACGGCAGTCACCACGGCACGGCAATGGCGCACGGCGCCATCGTCGAGCAGCGGCTTCAGCAGGGAAGCGACATATTCGCCGAAGAGCCGGCGCCGCGGGAAAAGCATGCCATCCGGCTGTTTCGCCTCGGGATCGTCGGCGACGGCATCCCGCGCTTCGATCCAGGCCTGGAATTCGCCGATGTCGGCGGGCTGCAGGCTCATCTTGGCGGCCGGAACATTGATGCGGTGGGCCGGATCGGCCGTGTCATAGGCCAGGCCGCGGCCAAGTTCGGCGCGCGGCTCGAAGACGACGATGACAGGACGTTCGCGGCAATTTGCCCTGGCGAGATGGTAGGCAACGCCTGCGCCGGAAACGCCGCCGCCGATGATGGCGACGACAGGCCGTTGAGACTTCAGGAGTGGATTGAACTGCATGGTGGCCGGATCATCGCTTTCGATGCCCGAGCATAGAAGCCAGGCATTGGCCGCGCAATCCTTCGCCGGCAATTGTCTATAATAATTATGGATTATGCCCGATCCGATATCGTCGTCGAAAAATCGGCATTGCCGCGGATCGTATTGCTGACCGTGCAGATCTCATCTTCGGCTGCGTGGACGATTTTCTCGCGCATTTCCTCGTCGATATCGCCCTTGATCGAGAAGGCAATATTGAACTTCGCAACGCGCGAAAGACCTTCCGTCGCCTTCTCGCCGGTGACGTCGGCGGTGATCTCGGTGATCCTGTCCAGAACGCCCATCTGGCTGGCGGCGATGCGGGCGCTGAGCACGAGGCAGGCCGAAAGCGAGGCATAGAGCAAATCGAGTGGGCTGAAGCCTGGATGCGACGGCGCGGTGACGATATCGATCTCGCCCTTGGTGGTGGACGTGACATGCGGAAAACCCATGCGCCCGAGAACGGCGGTGGCGCCGGTCGGACGCGGACGAGCCTTGAGATCTGCCATGATGAAATCCTCTGACAACAGCCTTTCAGACAAAGCTTCCGCCCTTGCCCCATACGGGCGCCGGCAGCGCTCGGCAACGGAACCTTTCCATCCCTCATCAGTTGATTACACCTGAACGAAATCAGTGACAAAGGTGGATTGCGATGGCTGATGTCCGCAGCATGGACCGCCAGGGCCGACGGATGGACGCCCGCGATCGGCTGATCGTCGCGCTCTATGCCCAGCTGAAGGCCGAGCGGGAAACACGCGAGACCCTGGAATGGGCAATCCGCAACGGCGCCATATCTCAAGAAGTGCTGGAGGCGATCGCGGCCGATCCCGTCCCCGTCGTCACCAGCGAGGATATCGCTTCCCTGGAGAAGATCATCGCGCTCGACGAAAGGCGCAAACCAAATCGGAACTAGAGAGCATGATGCTCCATGACGAGAGGAGATCCGAAATGGCCGATATCACCTATCAGGTCGTGCCGCATGACAATGGCTGGGCCTATAAGCTCGGGGACACGCTTTCTGAAACCTATGCCACTGCCGATGAAGCGATTGTCCGCGCCAAGGACGCCGCATCGCGCCAGAAGATCGGTGACGGCGATGCGCTGCTCGCCTATCCCTCACCCGATGGCGGCTGGGCATTTCAGGAACTCGAGACCGACAAGAGCAACAGTCGGCTCTGAATGCGACGGAGGATGGAATGGCCGCTCGGGCAAGCTGGAAAGGTCATTTGAAAGTCGGCGACCTCGCCTGTGCCGTCGGGCTTTACACCGCCATTTCCTCTTCCGACCGCGTCTCCTTCAACATCATCAACCGCAGGACCGGCCACCGGGTCGAACGGCAATTCGTCGATAGCGAGACGGGTAAGCCGGTCGGACGCGACGACCAGGTGAAGGGCTACCGGATGGAGAATGGCGATTACATCGTCATCGAAGGCGACGAGATCGCCGAGATCATGCCGCAAAGCGACAAGGTGCTGGATGTCAAAGCCTTCATCGGCTGCGACGCCGTCGACAAGCTTTATTTCGACCGCCCTTACTACCTCGCGCCCGCCGATGCGCATGATGAAGAAGCTCTTTCGCTGATCGGCCGGGGCATGCGCGACGGCAAGGTCGTGGCGCTCGCTGAAGCCGTGCTTTTCCGGCGCAACCGCACACTGCTGATCCGTCCCCATGACGACCATATCGTCGCCACGATGCTGAACTTCGATTACGAGGTTCGCTCGGCCGACAGCGTCTTCAAGGATATTCCCGACATCAAGTTCGACAAGGAAATGCTCGAGCTCGCCGGCCATATCATCGAGACCAAGCACGGCAGCTTCGATCCGAGCAAATATGAGGATCGCTACGAGCACGCGCTCGTCGAGTTGGTGAAAGCGAAGATCGAGGGCCGCGCACCGCCGAAGAAGAAAGCGCCTAGGGAAAGCAAGGTCGTCGACCTGATGGAGGCGCTGCGTCAGAGCGCAAAGATGAGCGGCAAGCCGCCTGCGAAGAAGAAAGCGCCGGCGCGCAGCGACAGCGGCAGGAAGAAGGCAAGCTGAAATGGCTCTCGAAACCTATCAGGCGAAGCGCAATTTCAAGCTCACGCCGGAACCGCGCGGCCGAAAGGGCCGCACGAGCGGCAACAGTTTCGTCATCCAGAAGCACGATGCGACCCGGCTGCACTACGATTTCCGGCTGGAGATGGACGGCGTGCTGAAGAGCTGGGCGGTGACGAAAGGGCCGAGCCTCAATCCCGAAGACAAGCGGCTTGCCGTGCATGTCGAGGATCATCCGCTTTCCTACGGCGATTTCGAGGGCATCATCCCGAAAGGGCAATATGGCGGCGGCACTGTCATCGTCTGGGATCACGGCACCTGGACGCCGCACGGCGATGCCCGCAAGGCCTACCAGAAGGGCCATATGGAATTCGAACTCGACGGCGAGAAGCTGAAAGGCCGCTGGCATCTCGTGCGCATGCACGGTCGGCCCGGCGAGAAACGCGAAAACTGGCTGCTGATCAAGGGGGATGACGCAGAGGCGCGCTACGACGGCAATATTCTCGATGAACGGCCGGAATCGGCCAAAACCGGCCGGCAGCTCGAAGAGGTGGCGGAAAACCCCGATGCGACATGGGATTCCAAGTCGAAGGAGGGTAAGGCGTTTGCCGCCAAAAAGCCGGCGCGGAAGGCAAAAGCCCCGGCACCCGAGCAACGCGACTGGCCGAAGGGGGCGCGCAAGGCAATTTTGCCCGATTTCATCGAGCCGGCGCTCGCCAAGCTGAAACCGAAGCCGCCCGCCGGCGACCGCTGGATTCATGAGATCAAGTTCGACGGCTACCGCCTGCAGGTCAGAATCGAGGATGGCGATGTCAGGATGCTCACCCGCAGCGGGCTCGACTGGACGAAGAAATTCGGCAAGGACGTGCTGGATGCCTTTGCCGCGCTGCCGGTGCAGTCGGCGGTGATCGATGGCGAGATCGTCGTGGAGCGCGATACCGGCGCTTCGGATTTCTCGGCGCTGCAGCACGACCTGAGCGAGGGCCGCTACGATCGCTTCGTCTTCTATGCCTTCGATCTTCTCCATCTCGATGGCCACAGTCTGTTGAACGCGACGCTCATCGATCGCAAGCACCTGCTCGAAACCCTGCTCTCCGGCGACGACGACAAGCTGCGCTACAGCGCGCATTTCAACGAAAGCGGCGGGTTGGTGCTGGACCATGCCTGCCGGCTCAGCCTGGAAGGCGTGATCTCCAAGCTGCGTGACAGCAAATACACGTCGGGACGAAAGGGCGAGTGGATCAAATCGAAATGTTCGCATCGCCAGGAATTCGTCATCGGCGGCTATGTGCCCTCGACGTCGATGAAGAACGCGATCGGCTCGCTGGCCATGGGCTATTATGAAAACGGCGATCTCAAGCATGTCGGCCGGGTCGGCACCGGATACACGGCGGCAACGGCACAGATGCTTTATGAAAGGCTGTCGCAGCTTCAGCAAAGCGAAAAATCATTCGACGACAAACTGACGGCAGAGGAGCGGCGCGGGCTGATCTATGTGAAGCCGCAGCTTGTCGGCGAGGTGGAATTCCGCGCCTGGTCGGCCGACGGCAACCTGCGCCATGCCGCCTTTCGCGGCCTGCGCGAGGACAAGCCGGCGAAGGGCGTGACGCGCGAGACGGAAAAGACGACAACACGCGATCTGCCGAAATCGGCCGTGACGCTCACGCATCCCGACCGCATCTACTGGCCGGACGAAGGCGTGACCAAGGAAGGGCTGACGAATTATTACGCCCAGGTCTGGCGCTTCATGGCGCCCTATGTCGTCAACCGGCCGCTGGCGCTGCTGCGCCTGCCCGACGGCATCAACGGCCGCCAGCGGTTTTTCCAGAAACATGCCTGGAAAGGCATGAACCAGCATATCGGCGAGATCATCGATCCGAAGGACAAGCAGGGAGAGAAGCTGCTGCGCATCACCGATTTCAACGGCATCGTAGCCCTGGTGCAATCGGCCGTACTCGAAATCCATCCCTGGGGTGCGACGACGGACAATTGGGAAAAACCCGACATCATCACCATGGACCTCGATCCCGGCGAGGACGTGGAATGGGAGGATGTGATCGCCGCCGCTTACGAATTGAAGGAGCGCCTGGAAGCCGAAGGTCTCGCGGCCTTCGTCAAGACATCGGGCGGCAAAGGCCTGCATGTCGTGACGCCGCTTGCACCGAAGGCCGGCTGGGTGGAGGTGAAGGCTTTCGCCAAATGGCTTGCCGACAGCATGTCATCCGACGATCCCGACCGTTATCTCGCAACGGCGACCAAGGCCAAGCGCAAGGGCAGGATCTTCATCGACTATCTCCGCAACGGCCGCGGCAATACGGCGGTCGCCCCCTATTCGACGCGGGCAAGACCCGGAGCCGCGGTCTCGATGCCGCTGGAATGGAGCGAACTCGGCGCCGACATCGGGCCCGCCTATTTCACCGTTGATAATACGCCGACGCGGCTCGACGCATTGCCGAAAGATCCCTGGGACGGGTTCTTCGCGGCGGCCAAACCTTTGGAAAAGAAGAAGCGATAGAACTACCTCGGCTTCTGGCCGCCTTCCGCGGCCAGGCTCTTTTTCAGCGCGTCCATGATGTTGATGACATTGCCGGTCGATTTCACCGGCGCCGGTTTTTTGGCGGGCGCGGCCTTCTTCAGGCTCTTCTGCTTGCCGCGGATCATCGACTTCAGCCGTTTCTGGATCGGATCCTGCACCATGGCCGGGCTCCAATCCTTGGTCTCTTCCTTCACCAGTTGCTTCATCAAAGCCAGCAGCTTGCTGTCGATCTTGGCCCCGCTGTCAAGTTCGGCCATCGGCTCGCGCACCTCCTCGCCGTACCGCAGGGTCCAGAGAATGATGCCTTTGCCCTGAGGCTCCAGGAGCACGGCCCGCTCGCGCCGATAGAGAACCAGACGGGCGATGCCGACGACGTCGTTTGCCTTCATCGCCTCGCGGATGACGCAGAAGGCTTCGACGCCGACCTTGTCCTCGGGCGCCAGAAAATGCGGTTTGTCGTACCAGATCCAGTCGATCGAGCCGCGTGGCACGAAGCTGTCGATATCGATGGTGCGGGTGCTTTCGAGCCCGACCTCCTCGATCTCCTCGTCCTCCAGGAGAACATAATCGTCCTCGCCGCGCGGATAGCCCTTCACTTGGTCCCGCTCGGCCACCGGCTTATGGGTGACGCTGTCGACATAGCGGCTCTCGACGCGGTTCTTCGTTTGGCGATTGAGGACATGGAAACGCACCTTGTTGCTCTCCGTCGTCGCCGGCGTCAGGGAGACGGCGGCAGTGACGAGCGAGAGCTTGAGATAACCTTTCCAGAATGTCTGACGTGCCATGGGTTCCCACCTGCCACACACCTGTGGATATGGCAGTGAACGGCGGATCCGCGCTTTGGTTCCGAGAATGCGGATGAACGAACAACCCGGCGCGACATCATGGAACGTCTTTAGCGACTGGATTCAGGGAGTAAGATCGCTTAAAGTCGCCCGGCGTGGCGATGAGACGTCCTGCCTGAAGCAATAAGCTGTTGAAGTCATTGGGAAAAGCCTACCATGACTATGTCGCCCGCCGGAGCGGGCAGTTCGCAAGCCAGTGATACAGTTATCGAAACGGCCAAATGAATTCACTTCCAGCAAACAGAATCCGATGGATGAAAAAATCAATTCCCGGCACCCTTCGATCGAAGCTCCCATTCGTTCGACGACGCGCAGCCGGGTTTTCCCAGATTGATTTATAAGAGCCTTCAATGACGATAGAAGATGCAGCTTCGGCAAGAAACTACTATCCACCAGGCTACCACCGGCGGTCTGTACCCCGATGGCGCGTTAGACGCGACGTCCTGGCCAAGCTTGTTCTTACGATAGCATTTTACGCTGCTCTTTGGCGAGCCACGAGCATGTGGTACGGCCTTCCTGCAAACTTCGAAGACGGGGCATCGGTCGATCCACTTCCGATGAAGCTGCTGCTCTACAGCCTTATTCCTTTGTCGGGCTTATACTTTCTATTGGAGCAGCGGCAGTTCCTGCGGGTCTTCTCGAGGATTTCGCCGTTCATCGTGGTTGTCGGCATTTCCTGCCTGACATCAATCGTCTTCTCGATCGACAAGGCAGCATCCTTAAAAGGATTGGCTGCGGTCATCGTTCTCGCGATTCCACCGCTTCTGTACCGTGCGCGCTACGGCAATGTCGAAGCATTCCGGATACTTGGGCGTTTTGCGATAGCAGCGGCATTTATCAACGTTCTCTATACAGCAGCCTTCCCTCAATTCGCCATCATGCGTGGCAGCTATGCGGGCATGGTCAAGGGTGCTTTTTATCATAAGAACACGTTGGGACAGTTTTGCTCGGTCAGCTTTGTCTGCCTGTTGTCGACGGAGAAGCTCGGCCGGCTTCGTTACAGTACCCTCATCCGCTGGGCTGCGATGCTCTGCCTTCTCGCCCTGATCGTGGCGACGAAATCTTCGACAGCCGTTGTCCTGACGATGTTCGGCAGTGTCATGCTGTACGGGATCCGTATAATTCACGTCTACCCGAACCGCCTTTTCCGTTCATTCGTCGTCTTCCTATTGTTTGTGATCGTGGGATTTGGCGCCAGCTTCGTTTATCTCGGCGTGGCCTCGGCCGTTGCAGAAGCATTCGGCAAGGACATTACCTTCTCGGGGCGCACCAATATCTGGGAACAGCTATTGCCCCTGATATGGGATAGGCCGTTGACGGGGTATGGCTTTGCGATGTTCCGGCAGCCCCAGGTCATGGAAGAATATGTCAAGGTCACCTTCGATGCGCGCTCGACCCACAATACCTATCTTGAACTAGCGCTTAACATCGGCATTCCCGGCATCGCGGCATGGACATTGTTCTTGCTGACCCGCCTATTCAGGAAGATGACAATCGTCGATCCCGACCCGGCGGAATCCGGCGCCAGACGAAAAGAGATCGTCATCATCATCCTGATCATGCTTGGGGCCATGACCGAGGCAGGTATGATGCTTGCGCCTTTTATTCTCTGGCCACACCTGGTCATCGCGCTCTCGGAGTTGCGACCGAGATCGCGGACAAACCAGACCCTACGCCAAACTTGATGGGAACGCGCGCGATCGCCGCTTAAATCGAGAGATACCGCTTCTGCCAGGGCAACATATGCTCCTGCCATGCGCGCGGCGTGAAGTCGTCGTAGGCGGTCTCGGCGATCGCCAGCATCCAATTCTGGCCTTTGCGGGCCAGCAGCACGCATGACAATTCCATGCCGGGTTCGGCGGCGATGGAAGGCCGATTGGCGCCGGGGATATCGATCCCCTTATCGCGCCACTGGATGCGGATCTCGTCCGGTTCGGATGTCCATTCGCCGGAGGCGACGGAGGCTTTTCCATCGGGCCGGAAGCGAAGCGGCGGCGGCGTGACATTCAGAAAACTGCCGTCATTGGCATAGTTACCGTCAACTTCGCCGGCCGTCTCTTTGCCTGGTCCTTTCAGAACGATATCCTGCTTGCAGCGCAGGAAGATGTTGCGCCGGAAGCTCCCGGACCAGGCGCGGTTGGCGAAAAAGGCGATGTCGCATCCGCTGATCACGTTATCATGAATGTCGATGTCTTTGCGGAACGCGAGCTCCTGGTCGGAAAAACCGCTCAGGGCCACGCCGCGATTGTTGTTCTCGATCCAGTTGTCATAGACATGGTGGCCGGCATGGTCGGCCTTGTCGCCGATGCCGTAGCCGAAGGAATAGTCGTTCATCCTGCCATCGCGCATGATGTTGCTGCGCACGACGGCATCATCGCCGATCGATGAAAAGGAGAAGTTCTTGCCGCCAATGAAATTGTATTCGACGCGGTATTTTCGGGTTTTATCGCAGACCAGGGCGCCCTTGTTCGAAGCGCTGGCGGGCGACTGAAGGAAGAGATTGCCGCGGATCAAGACGTCGGAACTGATATTGGTGTCGCTGTTCTGATAGGCGAACTGGCAGCAGTCGGCACCCTGCCCGGTCGCTGCTCCGATGCGGTTGTTTTCCAGCAGCACGTCCACCGTCTTCGTCAGATAGATGCCGTCACCCTTCACATTCTGGGTTTCACAGCGTCTGATGACGAGATTTCTGCCATTGTGAAATTTGAACCCGCGTGGGGAATTCTTGACGATGACATCCTCTATCACCGTATCGGAAAACACCTGATAGGCGACACCGATATCCTCAGCGCCGTCTATGACCTGCCCTTGCGTGCGGGCGCCGTGAACTTTCTTTCGAGAGATGGCGGGCATCGGATCTCCAATCGGCAGGATCATCGCTCAGCGAATTAAGGAAGCGCATATGGCAGGAGTTTGACGGTCTGCTCTCGTCCGATGCGCGGGCAATATGAAACCTCCGCGACTGCAGCACTTGCTGCCTGCGTGAACTTTCGCCACAATCCATACTGCAATTCATAGGCTGTCCCAACCTCGGTCTGGCTCACGGCACGATATTGTTAAGTTAGAAAATGATTGCAGATTGAAGGCGGCGGCAATCGGCCCGCCAGTCTGAAAACTTCAAAATCTCGAACCGGTTTTGCGGCGGGGACGCGACATGACCTTCGTGGAGTCGCAAGGGGATCGAAAATACCGGACCAGCGAGCGGGTGGGCGAGCTCGTGGAATGCTCGTCTCTGCAGGTCGAACTGCGGCGTTTCGATCCGGGCTGGCAGGTGGACCTTACCCTCGAATGCACCGAGATAGCGGTCCTGCTTTCGGGCCAATCGAAAATCAGGTGGACGGGAGACGGTCATCGCCGGGAGGCGATCGCCCGCCCGGGCGTCGCATGGGTATGCCCTGCGGGCGTCCATGAAAGCGGCGTGGAGGTGGTCGGCACGATGCCGGAATCCCTGCACATCTTCCTGCCGCCCTCGCTCGTCGGGCAGACCGCGCTTTCGAATTTCGACATCGACCCGGCCAAGGTGCAGCTCGCTTATGCGGGCGGCGTTCCCGATGCCATGGTGCTGCAGATCGGTCGGCTCTTTCGCGGTTTGCTCAATCGCGCCCTGGAGCCGACGGATCGGCTCTTCCTCGACGGGCTGCAGCTGACGCTGGCGGCGCATCTGCTCGGCACCTATTCGTCCGGTCGGTGGCAGCCCGCCGCCCGGGCGCCGACCATCGACCCCAAAAGGCTGCAGCGCGTGTTCGATTTCATCGAAGCCCGTATCGCTGCGGAAATCTCGCTGGACGACCTTGCCGCCGAGGCCTGCCTCAGCTCCTTTCATTTTGCCCGGATGTTTCGCAGGGCTACCGGCATGGCCCCGCATCGCTACGTCACCGAGCGGCGGATCGAGGCAGCCAAGGAGAAGCTCCGGCTCGGACGATCCTCGCTCGTGGAGATTGCGCTCGACACCGGCTTCGGTTCGCAGGCGAACTTCACACGCGTCTTCCGCAAGATGACCGGCCTGACGCCCGGCCAATACCGCGCGCTGCTTGCCGGTTAGCAGTGGCCGCCATCATGTGCGCGGCACAGCGCAAGATCTGCAAACAGCGCAGCAAGAACTGAAAATACCGCGCCGCCTTTCCTGCCTACACCTGTCTCGTCGAACGGGGAGATTAACTCCGCACGAAAAAAGGAGGCAGGAGATGATGACCATCGACGAGGCCCGCAGGATCATCGCCGCGGGCGAGGCGCGGGCAGAAGAAATCGGCATTGCGGTCAATATTGCAGTCCTTGATGCCGGAGCGCACCTGAAGGCGTTCGCGCGCATGGACAGCGCTCTCCTCGGCTCCATCGACATCGCCATCGGCAAAGCCCGGACGGCCGTGCTGTTTTCCATGCGCACCGAAGCGATCGGCGAATTCTGCAAACCCGGCGGCACCTCCTTCGGCCTAGAGCAGACCAATGGCGGCCTCGTCGTCTTCGCAGGCGGCATCCCGCTCACCAATGGAAACGGAGTCCTGATCGGCGCCGTCGGCATATCCGGCGGGGCCGTCTCCCAGGACCTCGACATTGCCCAGGCCGCAGCGGCCGCCATCGCGCGCTAAGCCGCCGTTTCAACTCCAAGCAGATCGAAAGGAACCGATCATGAGTAAAACCATTCTGATCACCGGCGCAGGCTCCGGATTCGGCAAAGGCGCCGCCATCGGCATGGCCAGGAACGGCCACGCCATCATCGCAACCACGCAGGTTTCGTCGCAAGTCACGCCGCTGCGCGAGGAAGCCGCCGCCCTCGGCCTCAAAAATTTCCGCGTCGAGCGCCTCGATCTCACCGACCATTACGATATTCAACAGGCGCAGGGCTGGGATTTCGACGTGCTCTGGAACAATGCCGGCATGGGCGAAGCCGGTCCGGTCTGGGAAATTCCGATCGAACTCGTTCGCAAGAACTATGAAATCAACGTCTTCCTGCCGCTGGTGCTGACCCAGGGCGTCGTCCAGAAATGGGTGCGCGAAGGCAGGAAGGGCAAAGTCGTCTTCACCTCCTCGATGGGCGGACTGTTCACCCCGGCCAACTGGGGCACCTATGTCTCCACCAAGCACGCGCTGGAATCGATCGCCGAAGCGCTGCAGCAGGAACTCAGCCACTACGGCATCAAGATCCAGACCATCAATCCGGGCGCCTACTACACGGGCTATAACGAGACGATGGCCGACAATCCCTTCCGCTGGCTGGATGACAGCAGGAATTTCACCAAGCGCGCCGACCTGCGCAAGGGCTTCGACGATTTCTTCGCCACGCCGGAAGGCAAGATGGATCCCAAGGAGATGATCGACCGCATGATCGAGGTCGTCCCGGCCGACACCGGCAAGTTCCGCAACGTGGTTCCGAAGGTCATCGAGGACATGCTGAAGGACCACCAGCTCAAAGCCTGGGAAAACCAGATCTGATGTGACCTTTACGGCGAGCGGCACCCGGTCGGCGGGTGCCGCGCCAATACCCCAATCATCGGAGGAAGCCATGTCCGCCACTGCAAACGCAGTCGTCCGCCGTCCCGATTCAACCGGCCGCCGCATCGTCAACGCTGCCTTCGGCATCGCCGCTACTCTTCTGGCGCTAACGGGCCTCGAAGCGCGCGCTGCGCCGCAGGCGCCGAGCGAGACCGAACGCCGCAACAAGACGGCCGTCGAGGCCGGCTTTGAGGCATGGGCAGCCGGCACCGGCAGCCCCTACGACCTGCTTGCCGACGACGCCCGCTGGACGATCGAAGGCTACTCGCTGGCATCGAAAACCTATCCGAACCGCGAGACCTTCCTGCGAGAGGTGATCCGCCCCTTCAATGCCCGCATGCAAGCGCCACTGAAGCCCGTCATCCGCAACCTCTATGCCGATGGCGACACCGTGATCGTCTTTTTCGACGCCCGCGGTATCGCCCGCGATGGCAAGCCCTACGTCAACACCTATGCCTGGTTCCTCGACATGCGCGACGGACGCATCGTGCGCGCCTCGGCCTTCTTCGATTCAGTGGCGTTCAACGAGTTCTGGACGCGTGTGAGGCCATCCGAATAGGGCGGCTTGCCCGCTTCAGGGCGTAGCGCCGAAGAAGGCGAGCCGGGTGAAGATGGTATAATCGGCTTCCGATACCATCAATGCGACGAACACCAGCACCAGCAGCGGCGGCAGCAGGATGGCATAGACGAGCGCCAGCCGCTCCCAGGCCATATGCATGAAGACGGCAACGATCAGGCCGGCCTTCAGCATCATGAACACAAGGATCAGCGTCCATCTGATATAACCCTGGATGCCGAGATAATCGACCATGTAGGAAAAGGCGCTGAGCACGAAGAGCAGGCCCCAGACGACGAGATAGAGCCGGATCGGGTGCTGCTGCCCGGTGTGTGCCTCGACATGTGCCGTTTGGGCTTGCGCGTGCGCCGTTGTCTCGCTCATGACGACCTCACCACAAATAAAAAAACGCGAAGATGAAGACCCAGACCAGGTCGACGAAGTGCCAGTAGAGGCCCATGATCTCGACGGCCTCGTATCGGCCTTTCCGGCTGGTGAAGAAACCGCGCCGCTCCACATCGAAATCGCCCCGCCAGACCTTGCGGGCGACGATGAGGAGGAAGATGACGCCGATCGTGACATGAGTGCCGTGAAAGCCGGTGATCATGAAGAAGGTCGACCCGAATTGAGCCGCGCCCCATGGATTTTCCCAGGGGCGCACGCCTTCGGTGATCAGCTTCGTCCACTCGAAGGCCTGCATGCCGACGAATGTCGCCCCGAGAAGGGCCGTCAGCAGCATCAGCATCGCGGTCTTATGACGGTCGCGGCGATAGCCGAAATTCACCGCCATCGCCATGGTGCCGCTGCTCGAGATCAGGACGAAGGTCATGATGGCGATCAGGATCAGCGGAACGTCCTGGCCGCCGATATGCAGCGCGAAGACCTCGCTCGGATTGGGCCATGCGACCGGCGTCGACATGCGGGCGGTCATGTAGGCGATCAGGAAACAGCCGAAGACGAAGGTGTCGCTCAACAGGAAGATCCACATCATCGCCTTGCCCCAGGAGGCGGTTTTGAAGGCGCGCTGATCCGAGCTGAAATCGGCGGCGACACCGCGCAGGCCTGCCGGCCTGAGGGCAGCTTCGCCATGTGTCTCGACAGTCTGTGCCATCAACAAATCTCCTAGTTCAGCAATGTGCGGCAGAGATCGACGAAATCGTTCGCCCATCCGGCAAAGAGCGAAAAGAGCAGGAGCCAGACGGCAAGCATGAAATGCGAATAGATGGCGGAAAGCTCGACGCTGAGGCTGAGCCTGTCCGTCGCGACCTCGCTTGCAAACGCCTTCACCGTCGTGTGCGCGAGCACGGCGAGCCCACCTAGAATATGCAGGCCGTGCAGGCCGGTCAGCATATAGAAGAAGCTGTTGGCGGGATTGTCGGCAAGCACGTAGCCCGCCGCCGCGAGTTCCCGCCAAGCCTGGATCTGTCCGGCGAGAAAGAAGACGGCAAGAGCAAGGGCAGCGGCAAGTGCGGGGCGCAGGCGCTGCATGCGGCCATGCCCCGCTTCGCTTTTCGCCCATTCCAGCGAAACGCTGCTGAGGGCCAGTGCCGCGGTGTTCACCCAGAGGAGGCGCGGAACCGGCGTCGCCCACCAGTCCGCCGAGGCCATGCGCATGAAATAGGCGCTGACGCCTAGGCTGAAAACGGCGCCGACGACGCCGAGAAACACGAAGAGGCCGATTTTCACGGCCGGCGCCGGCGGCCGTTCGGCGCTCGCATGATGCGGCATCTGCACAGACCCGGTTTCGAGCCAGGGCTTCGAGGTCAGCCGCTGTCCGGCGAGCCACCAGACGATGATGGCGCCGATCGCGGCAAGGAAGATCAGCGTGACGTTCATGCCGGGCTCTCCCGGGTTGCGCTGCCATCTGCCGGCACCGTCTGCGGAATGAAATCCTCGGCCGCGCCGGGCACGCTGTAATCATAGGCCCAGCGGTAGACGACAGGCAGATCCTTGCCCCAGTTGCCGTGCGCGGGCGGCGTCTGCGGCGTCTGCCATTCGAGCGTCGTCGCCCGCCATGGATTGCCGCCGGCCTCCCGGCCCCGGAAAAGGCTCCAGGCCAGGTTGAACAGGAAGACCATCTGCGCCGCACCGACCACGAGCGCCATGACGGTTATGAAGACGTTCAGCGTGTGGGCGGAAGGCGGCACGAAGGTGATCTCTCCGAGTTCGAAGTAACGGCGCGGTACGCCGAGCAGACCGAGATAATGCATCGGAAAGAAAATCGCATAGGTGCCGAGGAAGGTGACCCAGAAATGGATCTGGCCGAGCGCCTCGTTCAGCATGCGCCCCGTGACCTTCGGATACCAGTGATAGATCGCCCCGAAGATGACGAGGATCGGCGCGACACCCATGACCATGTGGAAATGCGCGACGACGAACATCGTATCCGACAGCGGCACGTCGACGACGACATTGCCGAGGAAGAGGCCGGTCAGGCCGCCATTGACGAAGGTGACGATGAAAGCGAGCGCAAAGAGCATCGGCAGCGTCAGATGGATGTCGCCGCGCCAGAGCGTCAGCACCCAGTTGTAGACCTTGATGGCCGTCGGGATGGCGATGATCAGCGTCGTCGTGGCGAAGAAAAAGCCGAAGGCCGGGTTCATGCCGCTGACATACATGTGGTGCGCCCAGACGACGAAGCTTAAGCCCCCGATGATGACGATCGCCCAGACCATCATGCGGTAGCCGAAGATATTCTTGCGCGCATGGGTGCTGATCAGGTCGGAAACGATGCCGAATGCAGGCAGCGCGACGATATAGACTTCCGGATGCCCGAAGAACCAGAACAGGTGCTGGAAAAGGATCGGGCTGCCGCCGCCATGTTTCAGCTGCTCGCCCATTTCGACGATCGCAGGCATGAAGAAGCTGGTGCCGAGCAGACGGTCGAACATCATCATGACGCAGGCGACGAAGAGAGCGGGAAAGGCAAGCAGCGCCATCACGGTCGCGGTGAAGATGCCCCAGACGGTGAGCGGCATGCGCATCAGCGTCATGCCCCGCGCCCGCCCCTGCAGCACGGTCACCACATAATTCAGCCCGCCCATGGTGAAGCCGATGATGAAGACGATCAGCGAGGAGAGCATCAGCAGGATGCCCCAATCCTTGCCCCCCGGCGTGCCTGACAGAACTGCCTGCGGCGGATAAAGCGTCCAGCCGGCCCCCGTCGGGCCGCCGGGCGCGAAAAAGCCCGCGGCGAGGATCAGAACGGCGAGCAGATAGATCCAGTAGCTCAGCATGTTCGCGTAGGGGAAGACCATGTCGCGGGCGCCGACCATCAGCGGAATGAGGTAGTTGCCGAAGCCGCCGAGAAAGAGCGCTGTCAGGAGATAGATCACCATGATCATGCCGTGCATGGTGATGAACTGGTAATAGTGATCGGCATCGATGAAGGCGAAATAGCCGGGAAAGGCGAGCTGAATCCGCATCAGCCAGGAGAGCACCAGCGCCACCAGTCCGATCGCGATGGCGGTGAGCGAATATTGGACGGCAATGATCTTGGCATCCTGGCTGAACACATATTTCGTCCACCAGCTGTGGGGATGATAGAGCTCGACATCCTCGACTTCGGCGGCTGGGATGGCGCCTGCGCCGCTGGACGGAATCTCGACCATGATATCTCCTCCGTTTCCTTCCCGCCGGTTGATTCGACCGGCACGCGGCCTTCCCTCTTCCCGCCAGTTCAGTTCGCCGGCGGCGCGTCTCCCGAGGACGCCGTCAGCTGGGTGAATGTCTGTTGCTGCTCGAGCCAGGCCTGGTAGTCAGCGTCATTGTCGACGATGACGGTGCCACGCATCTGCGGATGGCCGACGCCGCAGAGTTCGGCGCAGAGAACCTCGAACGTTCCCGTACGCGTCGGCGTGAACCAGAAATAGGTGACCATGCCGGGGATCATGTCCATCTTTGCGCGGAATTCCGGCACATAGAAATCATGCAGGACATCGACCGATCGTAACAATATGCGCACCGGCTTGCCGACCGGCAGATGCAATTCGCCGCCTTCGACGATCACGTCGTCGAGCCCGCTTGCATCGTTCTTGTCCAGCCCGAGCGGATTTTCGGCAGTGATGTCGCGCGTCTCCGCGCGGCCGAGCTTGCCGTCTGCGCCCGGCAGACGGAAACTCCACAGCCACTGCTGGCTGACGACCTCGACCGGGGCGGCATCGTCGGGCACCGTGATGAACTGGTTCCAGACGATAAGGCCCGGCGCGAGCATGGCCGCGACGCCGACCGCAGTCCCTCCCGCCAGCAGCCACTCCAGCCCGCGGTTCTCAGGCTCGTAAGCAGCCCGATTGCCCGGCCGGTGGCGGAAACGCAGGACGCAATAGGCCATGAAGGAGATCACCGCCACGAAGACGATGCCGGTGATCCAGAAGGTGATGACGAGGGTGCTGTCGATATAGGTCCAATTGGACGCGATCGGCGTCCACCACCACGGGCTCAGCACATGGAACAGCACGGAGCCGACGACAAGCAGGACGAGAATCAGCACAACAGCCATTTCCGCCCCTCCTGGGCTGAGCGACCGTGAAACCTCATTCCAGAAAAATGTCGAGTTTATTATCGCACAGATAGAAAATCTCGGCAATTACGGCGATTTAAGCAGGCGCCGTCAGCCGGAACTGATCATTTGGGGTATTGCCCTTCATTTGGAATATTGCTTGAGATAGGCGACGAGATTGGTGATCTCCTGATCATCCTTGACCCCTGCGAAGGCCATCTTCGTGCCCTTCACCTTCGCTTTCGGATTGTGCAGATAGTCGCGCAGCGTCGCCTCGTCCCAGACGAGGCCGCCCTCACCGGCCGCCTTCATCCCGCTCGAATAGGCAAAGCCCGGATGCGTCCCGGCCGTGCGGCCGAAAAGCCCGTTCAGCGACGGACCGACCTTGTTCGTATCGGAATCGGCGACATGACAGGTCGCGCATTTCTTGAAAACGGTGGCACCCGCCGTCGCATCGCCCTCCTGCGCCCCCGCGTCAGCAGGGGAAAGGGCAACAACTGGGATGGCAATCAGCAGAACAACACGATAGTCCACGGCAAACCTCATCCTCCTCAAGGTTGCCCAGCCACTCGCACCCTCCGCTGCCATTGCCGTGCGGAGCATGTTAGCGATGCTTAAAGTTTAGTCTTTCGTGGATGCAAGTCAATGTTCCACAATTCTGGCATCGGCGACAGACGTCTGCAATGACTGACGGAAGCGGCACTCCCGGCACAGCCGTGAAGCCTTTGATCTCGGCGGTTCTCGGTATGCCGCTGTTGGCGGCCCATGATTTGGCGGCGTACTCTGCAATCATTCCGCTATGCAAGCCTGCGCAAATGAAAGCGCAGGCCGGCATGAATATCTCCGTCCGTCGTCCGGTTATTTGGTCGCCGCGTTGAGCACGCTTTGCTGCAAATCCGCCTCGTCGCCGACGATAGCGGCGGCTTCGTCCAGCAGGACGTCTTTTGCATTCTTGCGGGCATTTTCGATGGCGATATCGGCGCTCAGGCTGCGCTCGCCCGACTCCAGGCCATCATCTTCGCCGGGATCTTCGCCACCGCTCGCCTGCGCCCGGGACTTGAACCGGGCTTCACGAGCGGCCGCTTCCTTGCGCCGTTCTGCCTCGTTCAAGGAGATGACGCCCTTCTCGCGCTGCGCCTTCAGGTCGGCGATATCCTGTACCAGACGTTGAAAATCCGGATCGCCCTTGACCCGCGCATCGTGGCGGCTTTGCAATGTCGGCAGCAGTCTCGCGACGGTGTCGGCCGGGGCGTATTTCGCCGGCTTGATCTCTGCCCACGGCAGGGCATTGTCGTAACTGGTCTCGCCGAAGAGGGTCGGATCGGAAAGTCCCGGCAAGCTGATGTCGGGCGTCACGCCGTGCAGCTGTGTCGTGCCGCCGTTGACCCGGAAAAACTGGGCGATCGTCACCTTCAGCTCACCATATTCGGCTTTGCTGTTGCGAACGATCTGGTCGAGATCGACGACGGTCTGGACCGTACCTTTGCCGAAACTCGGTTCGCCGATCACCACGCCGCGGCCGTAGTCCTGGATTGCCGCGGCGAAAATTTCCGAAGCCGAGGCCGAGCCGCGATTGATCAAGACACCCATCGGGCCATCCCAGACAGGCGCCGCAAACTCGGCGCTTTTGACCTCGACCTTGCCGTCGCTGCTGCGCTGCTGAACCACCGGGCCCTTGCCGATGAAGAGGCCCGTCAGATCGATCGCCTCGTCCAACGAACCGCCGCCATTGTTACGCAGGTCGATGAGAACGCTGTCGACCTTTTCCTGTTTCAGTTCGCCGAGAAGCTTGGCGACGTCACGGCTTGCACTCTTATAGTCCTTGTCGCCTTTGTGCCTGGCTTCAAAATCCTCATAGAATACCGGCAGAGTGATCACGCCGACTTTGCGAGTGGCTTCGCCCGCCTTTACCGACAGCACGGACTTTTTGGCAGCCTGCTTTTCGAGATTGATTTTATCGCGCACCAGGTTGACGACGCGGTGCGTGCCATCGGCTCCGGCATCCGCCGGCAGGATATCCAGCCGCACCACGGAGCCTTTTTTCCCACGGATCATCTGTACGACTTCATCGAGGCGCGTGCCGACCACTTCCTTGATCGGCCCGTCCTTGCCCTGGCCGACGCCGGTAATGCGGTCTCCGACGGCGAGCTTGCCGGAGAGCTGGGCCGGGCCGCCGGGCACGAGTTCACGGATCGTCGTGTAGTCGTCGCGTTCCTGCAGCACCGCACCGATGCCGAACAGCGAAAGCTTCATCGAAACATTGAAGTCGGCTGAAGCGGCCGCGCCGAAATAATCCGTGTGCGGATCGATCGACGTGGCATAGGCATCCATGAACGACTGGAAAACGTCGTCGCTTTTAAACTTGTAGGCGCGCTCGAGCGTATTTTCATAACGCTTGTCGAGCGTTTCGCGAATGGCCGCATCGGTCTTGCCGCCGAGCTTCAGCCGCAGCCAGTCGCTCTTGACGCGCTTGCGCCAAAGCTCGTTGCTCTCCGCTTCCGACTGCGGCCAGGGCGCCTTGTCGCGAAGCACCGAATAATTTTCCTGCGCACTGAAATCGAAGCCCTGCTTCAGCAGGCCGCGTGCGTAGGTCATGCGGTCGACCACACGCTGTTCATAGGCGTTGAAGATCGAAAACGGGATTTTCAGGTCCTGCCGTTCGATGGCATCGTCGATCTTGTTGCGGTCAGCCATGAACTTGTCGACGTCGGCCTGCAGGAAGAGCATGCGGTCCGGATCAAGCGACTTGATGAACTGATCCATGACCCTTGCCGACAAGGCATCGTCGAGCGGAACGGGTTTGTAGCTATAGCGCGAGAGAAATTCTGCGCTCAATTCGGCGGCCTGCGCCTGCCGCTTCAGCGGCGCCAGATCGGGCGGCGATGCGACCTCTGCATATGCGGACTGTGCTAGTGCAAGAAATGCACCGAGAAAAACATAGGCTATGCGCATTTAGTCTTGATCCGATTCATAGTGCCGGGGGTCGAAATAATATCTAGGTGAGACAATTATGGTTTTTTGGCAAGCGGAAGCGTCTTTTGTGCCAAATCTTCCCGAGCTTATCGGCAGTGACGCTGAAAACCGATGAATCGCAAGCCTCGACGAGAGCCTGTTCGTTCTGGGCAGCCGCTGAGATTGATTTGGAAAAGTGATGTGGTGCCCAGGACCGGAATCGAACCAGTGACACGCGGATTTTCAATCCGCTGCTCTACCAACTGAGCTACCTGGGCTAACCTGCTTCCAATGGCATCTCTACCGCGGGGCCTTGGTTCACCCCGGAAGCGAGCGGGGTTATAGCATCTTGTTCGGCCATGGCAAGCGTCAAATGACTCTTTTTTGACGGTCGTGCCGGTTTTGCGGATTCATGAGGAAAAATAAGAGCTTCGCGGGCGGAATTCTTCAGTTTTCCTCGTCCGGATAATCGGCCTTGGTTTCATCGTCGGCCACCGGAATGGCATAGGAACCGGTCAGCCAGCGGGAAAGATCGACCTCGCGGCAGCGGTTGGAGCAGAAGGGATAGTGTTCGCGGCTGGAGGGCTTGCCGCATTCGGGGCATGGGCGCGTCTTGCGCAGCGGCTCGACCTTGGCGGCTGCTTTCTTTTCTTCAGGCATGATCGTCCGTCCTAAAGCATGTCGCACAAAAGTGTGCACGGTTTTGCGATAACGACATGCGGAAAACAAAGTCTGGAAGCGCGACGCGCTGATCCGAAAGATCATGCCGCGCTTTCGCATCGGCATTCGGGCTCAGCCCTCGGGCCACCGGCTATGCACGTCGAAGCCTTCGCCGGTCAAAAGTACAATCGTTTCATAAAGCGGCAGGCCGACGACATTGGTGTAGGAGCCCACCATTTTCTGCACGAAGGTGCCGGCGAGACCCTGTATGCCGTAGGCGCCCGCCTTGCCGCGCCACTGACCCGACGCCAGGTAGTTTTCGATCTCGAAGCCGGAAAGACGCTTGAAGCGCACTTTGGTCTCTACGATCTTCTGGCGGATCTTGCGATCCGGCGTCACCAGGCAAACGCCGGTGTAGACGAGATGGTTTCGCCCGGAAAGCAGATGCAGCGAACTCAACGCCTCATCGGCGAATTCGGCCTTGCCGAGAATCCGCCGCCCGACGGCGACCACCGTATCGGCCGAGAGGATATAGCTACCCTTCCAGGTGATATCGCCCTTGATGGCGGCAAGGGCGGCTTCCGCTTTCTCAGCCGAAAGCCTTCGGGCGAGCGAGCGCGGATGCTCCGACTTTTTCGGCGTTTCGTCGATATCCATCGGCATCAGGCGCGAAGGCTCGATGCCGGCCTGATTGAGCAGGTCGACGCGACGGGGCGAGCCCGAGGCCAGAATGAGCTTGTATTTCAGCGCCATGGAACCTCGACCATCGGCAGACGGGGGCGGGGTAAGCTTACTTGAAACGGTAGGTGATGCGGCCCTTGGTCAGGTCATAGGGCGTCATTTCCACAAGCACCTTGTCGCCGGCGAGAACGCGGATGCGGTTCTTGCGCATGCGGCCGGCCGTATGGGCGATGATCTCATGCTCGTTTTCAAGCTTCACGCGGAATGTCGCATTCGGCAGAAGTTCGGTGACGATTCCCGGGAATTCGAGGACTTCTTCTTTCGGCATATAGTGGTTTTCTTCCTGTGGGTTGAAGAGGCAGCGCAGCGCGCGCCTTTAAAATTTGCGCGGAAACTACACAATCAAGGCAGGTTTGTGAACCTTGTTGATCAGGCTTTCCGTCATTTGTTTTCATGCCGATTGCGCGGCAACGCCTTTTCTTTTCAGCAGCCGGCTTTCGATGAGGCCTGCAAGGTGATTGCGGACCTCGCGGTAGCTTTCCAGAATCTGCTCGCGCGTTCCGGTAACGACCGTCGGATCCATGGTCGGCCAGTAGAC
This sequence comes from Rhizobium sp. J15, assembly GCF_002531825.1. Classification (GTDB taxonomy): domain Bacteria; phylum Pseudomonadota; class Alphaproteobacteria; order Rhizobiales; family Rhizobiaceae; genus Rhizobium. The sequence continues at coordinate 274,025 of NZ_NWSX01000002.1, forward strand.
GACATCGACGGCGTTCGACCGCGTCAGCTCCAGCGCTGCATGATGGGCCTGCGGCGAAAGCGTGATGATCAGATCGAAATAATCATCCTCGAGCTCATCCAGCGTCTGCGGCTGGCGGCGCCCGAGGGAGAGCCCGATCTCATCGAGCACGACATCGACGAAGGGATCGCGCTCGCCGGCGCGAACGCCGGCAGACCGTATATAGGTATTGGCCGGCAGAATGCTACGGGCGATGATCTCAGCCATCGGCGAGCGGATGGCGTTCAGCCCGCACATGAAGAGGATGGCGCCCGGCCTCTTTCCGTCCTCGACGTCGGCGGCGAGTTCCATGGCCGTCATCCACGCCAGTAAAGCACGCAGACCAGCGTGAAAAGACGCCGGGCGGTGTCGAAATCCACCTCGATCTTGCCGGCCAGCCTGTCCCTCAGCGTCTGCGAACCTTCGTTGTGGATGCCGCGGCGGCCCATGTCGATCGCCTCGATGCGGCTTGGCGTCGCCGAACGAATCGCTTCGTAATAGCTCTCGCAGATCATGAAGTAATCCTTGACGATACGCCGGAACGGCGTCAGCGACAGGATATGGGTGGCGACGTCGCCGCCCTCTTCGGTGGTGATGCCGAAAACCAGCTTCGAATCGACCAGCGAAATGCTCAGGCGATAGGGCCCGCCGGCATGGCCGAGCGGCTCGAAGCTGTTTTCCTCGATCAGGTCGAAGATGGCGACGGCGCGCTCATGCTCGACATCGGGCGTCGAACGGCCGATCGTATCGTCCAGGACGACGTCGCAAAGCCGGAAATCGCCCTTCGCCATGCCCTCACCTTTCGAGGTTGAGGCGGATCGCAACCGACCGCGCATGGGCATCGAGGCCTTCGGAGACGGCCAGTGCGATCGCCGCCGGGCCGAGGTCCCGCAACTGCTGCGGGCCGAGGCGCAGGATCGAGGTGCGCTTGACGAAATCGAGCACCGAAAGGCCGGAGGAGAAGCGCGCCGAACGCGCGGTCGGCAGCACATGGTTCGAACCGCCGACATAATCGCCGATCACCTCGGGCGTATGGGCGCCGATGAAGATTGCGCCGGCATTGCGGATGCCGTCAAGCAGCGGGTCGGGATCGGCGACGGCAAGCTCCAGATGTTCGGCGGCGATGCGGTTCGCCAGCGGAATGGCCTGCTGCAGATCGGAGACGAGGATGACCGCGCCGAAATCGCGCCAGCTTATCGCCGCCGTCTCGGCGCGGTTCAGCGTCTTCAACTGGCGTTCGACCGCCTGCTCCACCGCCTTGCCGAATTCGGCATTGTCGGTGATCAGGATCGCCTGGGCGCTGACATCGTGCTCGGCCTGCGCCAGGAGGTCGGCGGCGATCCAATCCGGATTGTTGTCCTTATCGGCAATGACCAGCACCTCTGAGGGGCCGGCGATCATATCGATTCCGACGGTGCCGAAGACATGGCGCTTGGCGGCAGCGACATAGGCATTGCCGGGGCCGGTGATCTTGGCGACCGGCGCGATCGTCTCGGTGCCATAGGCAAGAGCGGCGATCGCCTGGGCGCCTCCGACACGATAGATCTCGGTCACACCCACGAGTTTGGCGGCCGCCAGAACCGCCGGATTGACGGCGCCGCCGGTGGCGGGAACGGCAATGACGATGCGCTCGACGCCGGCGACCTTGGCCGGCACCGCATTCATCAGCACCGAGCTCGGATAACTCGCGGTGCCGCCGGGAACATAGAGGCCGACCGCCTCGATCGCCGTCCAGCGCGAGCCGAGGCCGACGCCCATGTCGTCCTCGTATATATCGTCCTTCGGCAGCTGCCGGCGATGATGAGATTCGATGCGCAGCGCCGCGAGCTTCAGCGCCCCCAGCACTTCCGCAGGCACCGCCTCGACGGCCGCGTCGAACTCCTCAGGCGTGACGCGCATCGGCACGGTGGCGAAATCGATGCCGTCGAACTTTCGCGAATATTCGGCAAGCGCCACATCGCCGCGGGCCCTGACATCATCGATGATGGCGCGAACGACGGTGTTCACATCCTCGGAGACTTCACGCTTCGTCGTCAGAAAGGCGGCGAAACGCTGCTCGAAACCTTCCGATGCCTGATCCAGCCAGATTGCCAAGGCCGATATTCCTTCTCAACTCGAAACCGCGATGTTCAAACTTCCGACACCACAGGCGTCAGGGATGGCGAGGCTTGGCGACCGCCGCCCAGGCGCCGCCGACATCGGCCATCTGGACCTCGATGCATTCGACATCGAGGGCAATCGAAGCCGCTCCCGACAGCGCCAGCTCGATCGTGCCCTCCGGCCCCTCGCCCTTCTTCTCGAAGCGCAGCGCCAGGAGCGACAGCACCTCGTCACGTTTTCCGCGGTCGAAGCCGAGCGAACGCACCGCGAGCACGCGCTTGAAAACCAGCGCCGCCCGGCGGCGCTCGAAACCCCTCCGCTTGCGCTCGGCACCTTCCCAGACGAAACGATTGGCGGCAAGCGCGAACTGCGCGCCGCGCGGCGACCAGTCTATGTCGCCGACCTTGAAGACGCTGTCCTGCATATGCGCGGAAATGATCCCAAGATCCTCGTCATCGAGCGCAACAAGCTTTAGATCGGTCATTCAGGCTTATCCCAGCAGGCATCGCCGGAATGGCGATGCGTCAGACAAGGGAAATAAGATGCTGCGGCGAATTACGCAACCGGGATGAGCTGGCTTACTCGCTGATGCGCTCGACGACGGCGCCGCAGCGGGTCAGCTTTTCCTCGAGCCGCTCGAAACCGCGGTCGAGGTGGTAGACGCGGGAGACCGTGGTTTCGCCCTCGGCGGCAAGGCCGGCGATGACGAGCGAGACGGAAGCGCGCAGATCGGTCGCCATGACGGGTGCGCCGCGCAGGCGCTGGACACCCTCGATCTTCGCCGTCTGGCCGGAGAGCGTGATCCTGGCGCCGAGGCGGGCAAGCTCCTGCACATGCATGAACCGGTTTTCGAAGATGGTCTCGGTGACGTGCGAAATGCCGGAGGAGCGGGTCATCAGCGCCATGAACTGCGCCTGCAGATCGGTCGGGAAACCCGGGAAGGGATCGGTGACGATATCGACCGGCTTGATGCCGGCGCCATTGCGCCTGACGCGCATCCCGTTGTTGGTCGCGGAGATATCGGCGCCGGCGCGGCGCAAGGTTTCCAGCGCGGTGTCGAGCAGCGCCACATCGGTATTTTCGAGCACGACGTCACCGCCGGCCATGGCGACGGCCATGGCGTAAGTGCCGGTCTCGATGCGATCCGGCAGGACGCGGTGACGGGCGCCGGAGAGCGAAGTGACGCCTTCGATGGTGATGGTCGCCGTGCCGGCGCCCGAGATCTTGGCGCCCATGGCATTCAGGCAGTTGGCGAGGTCGACGACTTCGGGCTCGCGGGCGGCGTTGCCGATGACAGTCGTGCCGCGGGCAAGCGTTGCCGCCATCATCAGCACATGGGTGGCGCCGACCGAGACCTTCGGGAAGGTATAGCGCGCGCCGATCAGGCCGCCGTCAGGGGCTCTGGCATTGATGTAACCGGCATCGATCTCCATGGTCGCGCCGAGCGCCGTCAGGCCTTCGATGAAGAGATCGACGGGACGCGTGCCGATGGCGCAGCCGCCCGGCAGCGAGACGCGGCAGTGACCTTCACGCGCCAGCAGCGGGCCGATGACCCAGAAGGAGGCGCGCATCTTCGAGACCAGCTCATAGGAAGCTGTGGTATCGACGATGGTGCGGCAGGTGAAATGGATCGTGCGGGCGTAGGAATCTTCCTGGCGCTCGCGGCGGCCGTTGACGGCAACGTCGACGCCGTGATTGCCGAGGATGCGCATCAGGAGCTCGACATCGGCCAGATGCGGCACGTTTTCCAGCGTCAGCGTGTCGCTGGTCAGAAGCGAGGCGATCATCAGCGGCAGTGCGGCATTCTTGGCGCCGGAAATCGGGATGATGCCATTCAGCTCATTACCGCCGACAATTCTGATACGATCCATGTGCGCTTACTTCCTGAAAGTTCTGCCGTGAAAGAAGGAGTGGAGTGTTTAAGGGATTTATCAAGCCGCTTCAATTCGCGACGGACGGAACATTACGATTCGTCCATTTTTGCGGCGGGCAGGCCATTTGTTTCGTCGGCCTGCCCGGAACGGCGGGCACGAACCTGCTGTTTGCGCCTCGAAAGATTTTCCCTGAGTTTTTCGGCGGCGCGCTCGCGGCGCAGTTTCGCCTGTGCCTCGATCGCCAGTTTGCGGCTCTGCTGGCCGGTTTCGGTCTTTTCGTTCATGTGAGCAGAATTAACCGAATTCGCGCCGATCCAAAAGTCCCTCGCATCGCAATCCACGCGAAGTTGGATTTTGCGGCTTGCGCTTGTCGTCAAGCTGTGGCAATAGCCGCCCCGTTCCCGCAATTGAGCCGCCCGGCTCGCACGGGTCCTGGTCTTGCTGCCGTAGCTCAGTGGTAGAGCACACCCTTGGTAAGGGTGAGGTCGGTGGTTCAATCCCACTCGGCAGCACCAGTTTTCTCTCCAGATATCCAGCATTATTTCTCGTGGGCTCGGCTGGCCCCTCACCCGGTTACCGGCGCCGATCACCTTGCGTGGGCTGACATTTCGCCTCATCGGCAACAAACGATTCACCATTGTTGACCGCAAAAATCTCGCTAGAATGCCTATCATGGCGGCGTCTCGCCTGAGGATAGGCGGGCGCAGCACACTGGTTCTGTCGAAACCCTGGAGGAGCATCGATGGCAACTGAAAAATGGAACGACCCGGTCAAGGTCGGTTTCGAAGACACCGACCTCAGAACCATCAACGGGCCGTTCGATGCGCTGAAATGCCTGGCGGATCTCTGGCCGAGCGCGCGCGGGCTGCATTATATCAAGGCTCGCAGCACCTGCCGGGCAGCGCTCGACGGGCGCAAGAGCGTGGAAGAGGCCAGAGCCGAATTCCTGGCGGCGGCCGAAGAGGCGAAGCTGAAGCTGCACTAACGGCTCGGCAAGGATTTCCGGCTCTCGCTGAATAAAAGCGTGCCGGAACGATACATTGTTTAATTTTCACTTAACCCTGCATCGAGCAGGTGCCGGGTTTTGGGTCAAAAGGCGTTGCACCTGGCGCAGATGCTTCGATAGGAAACAACCAGCCATCATGATGATGGTGAGAGGCTCGTCACCGGAAACGCCGGCGAGCCTCGTCCGAGCGGACCGCCATTCTCAGCAGGCTGTGCCGCCTTCGCTTTCCACCTCGACATAACCGACACCGATGATCGTGCCATCAGCCGCGCGGATGAAGGACGGCAGATAATGCGGCTCCACCTCATCGCAGGCGGGCGTCCCGGTATATTCGTTGAGGGCGATCTGATCCTTGGGCAGAGCCGAATAATCCGCGCCGGTCGTTTCCAGAGCGGCATAGGCGGAACCGGCGAAGACGCCGCAACCTGATATCAGGGTCGCTGCCCAGAGGCGAAGAACGAGCTGCATGATGGTCTCCAGCATTTAGATCCGGCATGACAACCCCCAGGGCGGCGCTTTGGTTCCCTTGCCGATGCAGGGATGTGAGCGCGATATTCTCACGGACGGCGGGTCACTCCCTTGGCGGAAACTGTGGCGGTTTCCATATGTCACTGCAGTCAAAGAGGGATGACGACAATGAGAGCGCTTCTGCCCGCTTTGATAACCACGGTGCTGCTGGCCGGCTGCTCTTCGGCCGATACACCGGCGCTGGAACCCATTCCCGGCAGCATCACCTATGGCGGCCAGCCGCGGACGAAGCTCACCAAGTCGCCCATCGGCAGCGCCGTCTACAATCAGTTCTACAACGAGACGGGTCAGCGGGTGGAGGAAACCTATATTCTCCAGCCGGACCGCAGCCTCAAACTGGTGCGGCGCGAGGTCGGCCCGGATTTCCCCGACTGAAAACCGGTCCAGGCACAGCGGCGCTTGACAGAGGCGGCAATCGCGAACATTCAAGGAACATCTAATCTTTCCCCGGTGATTCTGCGGGAGCCCGACCGGACGGCTGGATGTACCTCGATAAGCTCAATCCCCAGCAGCGCATGGCCGTCGAGCACGGCACGCTCATCGACGGCAGCCATATTGCCGGGCCGCTGCTGGTCATTGCCGGCGCCGGTTCCGGTAAGACGAACACGCTGGCGCACCGGGTCGCTCATCTCATCGTCAAGGGCGCCGATCCCCGCCGCATCCTGCTGATGACATTCTCTCGCCGGGCCGCCGCCGAAATGGCGCGGCGGGTCGAACGCATCTGCCGCGACGTGCTCGGCTCGAATGCCGGTGTGATGGCGGATGCGCTTCACTGGTCGGGCACTTTCCACGGCATCGGCGCGCGACTGCTGCGCGACTATGCGCAGCAGATCGGCCTCGATCCCGATTTCACCATCCATGACCGCGAAGACAGCGCCGACCTGATGAACCTCATCCGGCACGATCTCGGCTTCTCCAAAACGGAAAGCCGCTTTCCGGCCAAGGGCACCTGCCTTGCCATCTATTCCAGGACGGTGAATTCGGAGACCGCGCTCGACCTCGTGCTGCGCGACGCCTTTCCCTGGTGCGCGGCCTGGGAGAAACAGCTGCGCGAGCTTTTCGCCTGCTATGTCGAGGCCAAGCAGAGCCAGAACGTGCTCGATTACGACGACCTCTTGCTCTATTGGGCGCAGATGGTCGGCGAGAGCGTGATCGCCGAGGATATCGGCAGCCGCTTCGACCATGTGCTTGTCGACGAATATCAGGACACGAACCGGCTGCAGGCCTCGATCCTGATGGCGCTGAAGCCCCAAGGCCAGGGGCTGACCGTCGTCGGCGACGATGCGCAATCGATCTATTCCTTCCGTGCGGCGACGGTGCGCAACATCCTCGATTTTCCCGCATCCTTCAGCCCGGCCGCCAATATCGTCACGCTCGACCGCAATTACCGCTCGACGCAGCCGATCCTGGCGGCAGCCAACGCCGTCATCGATCTGACCTCCGAGCGCTTCACCAAGAACCTCTGGACCGAGCGGCAATCGGCCGAGCGGCCGCGCCTCGTCAATGTGCGCGATGAGGCCGAGCAGGCGCGCTATGTCGCCGACAAGGTGCTCGACAATCGCGAGGAGGGCCTCAAGCTCAAGCAGCAGGCCGTGCTCTTCCGCGCCTCGCATCACAGCGGGCCGCTGGAGGTCGAGCTGACCCGGCGCAACATTCCCTTCGTGAAGTTCGGCGGGCTGAAGTTCCTCGACAGCGCGCATGTGAAAGACATGCTGGCCGCCCTTCGCTTCGCGCAGAACCCGCGCGACAGGGTGGCCGGTTTCCGGCTGATGCAGATCCTGCCGGGCGTCGGGCCGTCGACGGCGCAGAAGGCGCTCGACCTGATGGCCGAGGATGCGAGCCCGCTGTCGGCGCTCGCCACCATGCCGGCGCCACCGCGCTCCGGCGAGGACTGGACGGCCTTCGTTTCCATGCTGCAGGAGATGAAATCCGGCAAAGCCGGCTGGCCGGCGGAAATCGGGCTGGCGCGGCAATGGTACGGGCCGCATCTGGAAAGACTGCATGAGGATGCTTCGACACGGCAGGCCGATCTCTTACAGCTCGAGCAGATTGCGGGCGGCTATGCCTCGCGCGAACGTTTCCTCACCGAACTCACCCTCGATCCGCCGGATGCGACCAGCGACCAGGCCGGCGTGCCGCTTCTCGACGAGGATTATCTGATCCTTTCGACCATTCATTCGGCCAAGGGCCAGGAATGGACGCGGGTCTTTATGCTGAATGTCGTCGACGGCTGCATTCCGAACGATCTCGCCGTCGGCACCACCGCCGAAATCGAGGAGGAACGCCGCCTGCTCTATGTGGCGATGACGCGCGCCCGGGATGGTCTCGACCTCGTCGTGCCGCAGCGCTTTTTCACGTACGGGCAGAACGCCCAGGGCGACCGGCACGTCTATGCCTCGCGCAGCCGCTTCATTCCGGCGACGCTGCTGCAGTTCTTCGAGGCCTGCAGCTGGCCGCAGGTGAAATCGGAATCCGCCGCTCAAGCGCAAGCGCGGCAGGTGCGCATCGATGTCGGCGCCCGCATGCGCGGCATGTGGCGATAATGCGTGTCGCCCGGAAGTGTGCAGCGGTTCCGGGACAACGACATGCATAAAAACAAAGAGCTAAAGCGCGCCGCATGGAATCCGATCCATGCGACGCGCTTTCGTTCGGTCTTGAGCTGGCGCTCAATAATCCCAGAATACCGGCACCCAACGGAAGGCTTTGCCTTCGACCGCCACGCGGCCGACGGACGGGAAAGGCAGGTGGGTCGCCACCAGTTGTTCGCCGGTCGCCGCCAGCTCCCGCAAAAGTTCGAGGCGAACACGAGCAGCCTCCTCGGGATCGTGTTCGAAGCCGTTGTACCAGTCAGGATGCTCGAACCCGACCGCGAACACGGCGTCGCCGGCGAATGTCAGCCGGTCGCCGCCCGATGCCAGGCGAACCACGCTATGGCCGGGCGTGTGGCCGCCGGTGCGGCGGACGACCACGCCCGGCGCCACTTCGGACTGCTCGTCGAACAGCTTGAGATGGCTGCCGTATTCGCCGAGGAACCGCTTTGCCGTTGCCCGAAGCGCATCCGGAAAGCCGGGCGGCATGGAGACGTGGCTGAAATCGGGCGCCTCCCAGAACTTGGCCTCGGCGGCCGCCACGTGGATCCGGAGGTCGGGACGCAGCCGGTCTTTCACCCCATCGACCAACAGGCCGCCGATGTGATCCATGTGCAGATGGGTCAGCACCACGTCGGTCACGGATGCCAGATCGATGCCGGCACCCTCCAACCGCTTGATCAGTTGTCCGGCGCGCGGCAAGTTCAGGTCCGGATCCAGCCCCAGCCCGGCGTCGATGAGGATGGTCTGAGTGCCGCTGCGCACGAGGACCACGTTCAGCGCCCAGTCGAAAGCGTCGCGCGGCAGGAACATATCGTCCAGCCAGACGGCGCGGTCGGCCGCATCGGCGTTGTGCCCCAGCATCGCGGTCGGCAGCGGCAGCACGCCATCGCTGATGATCAGCACGTCGATCTCGCCGATCCGCACCGCGTAGCGCGACGGCACCAATTCTTCATGTTTCGGTCTGCCAGTCTCCTGCTGACCTGATGTACGAGGTCTTGCTTCTGCCTGCGACATGGTGCGCTCCTGTTTTGCGTGATCGAAAGGTGCCGGTTACGGCTCACGTCGCGGACACTATGCCGAAGCGTGTTTGGCGGTCGATCAGGTCAAGGGAGAGGAAAGGCTACGCCTTAGGATAGGCCAGCCTATAGCTTCAGCGGGCCGCCGCGAAGGTTTGGCGGTGAAGAGGCTGGCGTAAAGAAGAAGAGGTTATCGCCCGCCGAACGATGCCTGTACTCAGTATTCAGAGGGTGCGGCGTCAGAGCGAAAGCGGCGGTTCGGCCGGTTTCAGGAAGCGCTCGACAATTGCCGGCTCGACGGCCTCGACTGACGCCGGCGACCATTTCGGATTGCGGTCCTTGTCGATGACGGCGGCGCGGATGCCTTCGAAGAAATCCGGATTGTGCAACATCTGCAGGCAGGCGCCGAGTTCGCGGCCGAGGCATTCGGCGAGCGAGGCGCTGCGGCGGCCGGCTCTCAGCAGATGCAAAGCGAGCTTCAGGCTGGTCGGCGAACGTGTCAGCAGCACACGGCGCGTCTCGGCGGCGAAGTCTCCCTCCTCCCGGGCGAGCGCCGCCAGAATCTCCTCGACGCTGTCGAAACCGAACGCACGGTCGATCACTGCCGCGTTCTGCCGCAGCCGGCTCTCACCCGGAGGCTCTGCGAAGGCCTGCAAGGCAGCATCGACATCGATCGACGAACTGCCGCGCGGCAGGGCGGACAGCGCATCGATCACCTCGCCGAGCCGCGACGACGCGATCTGAAGATCGGCAAGGCCCGCATGGATCGTGTCGGCCGCGCCGATATCGAGCCCGGTCAGGCCGAGCCATGTTCCAGCTTCGCCCGGAGCCTTCGGCAAGAGCCAGGTGGCGCCGATATCAGGAAGATAGCCGATGCCGGTTTCCGGCATGGCAAGGCGCGTGCGCTCGGTGACGACGCGGTGGCGGCCATGCGAGGACAGGCCGACGCCGCCGCCCATGGTGATCCCGTCCATCAGCGCGACATAGGGTTTCGGGTAGAGGGCGATCTGATGATTGAGACGGAATTCCTCACGCCAGAAGCTTCCGGCAAAGCCATCGCCGGCGCGGGCGCTCTCATGCAGGGCGCGAATATCGCCGCCGGCACAGAAGCCGCGTTCGCCCTCCCCCGTCACGACCACGCTCGCCACCTCGGCATCGCCGGCGAAGTTATCGAGGGCCTCGGCGATCGCCCGGATCATCGGCAGCGTCAGGCTGTTCAGCGCCCGCGGCCGGTTGAGCCGGATGGTGCCGGCAGTACCCCGCCGCTCGATGATGACTTCGCCGTCCTGCATGCTCCACCTCCACTGTTGGAGTCTTTCCTGGTCAGATTGAAGCATTCCACCCAGGAAAGACTCGAGAACATGAATAGACGACGATGGAGCATCGCTCCAGTCGATTTGCGAGGCGACGACCGGTTCAGGCGGAACGCGAATTGCGGGCGGAGGCCGCGCCGTCGCATTTGGCGGCAAATTCGATGGCGAGATCCAGCGGCAGCGGCCGCGAGAAATAATAGCCCTGCGCCAGGCGAACGCCGATCGCCTTCAGCCCCTCGGCGATCTCCTCGCTTTCGACGCCTTCGGCAACCGAGGCGATGCCGAGATTCTGGCAGAGATTGGCGACCGAGCGGGTAATGCTCATGCAGCGGGCGTCGCGATCGAAATTCATCACGAAACCCTTGTCGATCTTCAACTTGTCGAAGGCGAGACGATGAATATGGCTGAGGCTCGAGAAGCCGGTGCCGAAATCATCGAGCGCGATCGAGATGCCGGCGGCGCGCAGCATCGAGATGACCCGGTCGGCGGTGTCGAAATCGGAAAGCAGCGCCGTTTCGGTGATTTCGAATTCGATCCGTCTGGGATCGACGCCGGAGCGGGTGATCATCGCAAGCAGCGCCATCGAGGTCTCGTGGTCGCAGATATCGCGGGCCGAGAGGTTGAAGGATAACCTCAGATGTCTCGGTATGATCGCCAGCGCTTCGAGCGCCTGGGCAAAGAGGATGCGGGTCATGCGGCCGATGACCGCCGTGCGCTCGGCGGCCGGAATGAAGGCATCGGGGCTGATGCGGCCGAAGCGGGCGCTGTCCCAGCGGGCGAGCGCCTCGTAGCCGACGACGCGGCCGCTCTTCAAGTCGACGATCGGCTGATAATCGAGCTTCAATTCCCGGACAAAGTCGCCCGCCTGCAATTCGAGTTCGATCAGGTAGCGCTGGGTCAGGATCTTCTCGTGATCGGCCGAGAAGAACTCGACGCCGCTGCTGCGTTTGCTCTTGACCTGATAGAGGGCGAAATCCGCCTTCTCGTAAAGGTCCTCGGCCGTGTAGCTGCCAGCATCGGGATAGACGATGCCGCAGGAGCCGAACACACGCACCGAGCCGTCGGGGATTTCATAGGGATTGCGGACGGCGGCGCAGAGCGCCTGGCCGAGATCGGCAATCGCCTGCCGCGTCATCGCGCAGGGAAAGATGATGCCGAACTCATCGCCGCCGAGGCGGGAGACGAGGCCCTCATCGCCGACCAGCGCGGTGAAACGGCGGGCCGTCTCCTTGAGCACGAGATCGCCGGCAGCATGGCCGAAGACATCGTTGACGGGTTTGAAGCCGTCGAGATCGATAATGCCGATGACCGGCGGCGAGGCCGGATTCTCCTGCAGCCGCGTTTCCAGCGAGAGGAAGAAGCTGCGGCGGTTGGCAAGGCCGGTCAGCTGGTCCTGCAGGGCGTTGCGGCTGTTGACGAGGTTCAGCTCCTCGGCTTCCGCCCGCTTCTGCTTCAGCTCCTCGGTCAATTGCACGAGGCCGACGAAATTCTGGAAATAGCTGTTGATCACGCGGAGGAAGGGCGGGATCAGGAAGAGGCCGCTGACGGCGGTCGCCACGAAAACCGGATTGCCCGAAAACATGAAGGTCCCGACCATCGCCGAAAAGGTGATGACCGTGGTGATCGCCGCCGCCATCGGCAGGTGCATGAGGCAGAAGATGCAGGAGATGCCTGTGACAACGAGAAAATAGGCGATCTGGCCCTGCTGATAGGCATCGCCATACTGATAAAGCGCGATGGCCCAGCCGCCGAAAGCGGCGGCCAGCACGCAGGCGCCCGATATGGTGACCTTCATCAGCCTGTATGCCCGCTCGGCGGTCACGTTTTCCTTGCCCCGGACCTCCCACCAGCAGAGGCGGAAGACGCAGACGACGCTCAAGGCCACGGGAATGTAGAGCGAGAGCCACAGTGGCGCGGATCTGATATGGGTGATCGCCACCGCGAGGGCGTTGATGATCAGGAGAACGTAGAGAATGGGGATCTGCGACGCCAGAGCCTGGAACTGCGCCATCAGAAAGGTCGGATTGTCTCGTCGCAGCTGCAGCGCCGCCAGAAAGTTCTTCATGTTTTCTTTTCCGTCGGCAGAAGCCAGCCAGAGAAAGCTTGATGTTTCCTTATTCACTTAGCGTCATGCGAACCCTGCAGGCACGGGGATGGTAAACAGGCTATTGCCGCCGGCGTGCGCTGCTCAGAAGGAAGCGGCGGCGAGCGCGCGGTGGATGCTGTGAAGGTCGTCGACGTTCTTGTTCGACAGGAACAGTTCCCAATCGAGCGAACTCTGGACGATGGTTTCCAGCGAATCGTAGCGGGGCTTCCAGTCGAGCACCTGCCTGGCGAGCGAAGCGTCCGCGACGACGCTTGCCGAATCCCCGGCCCGGCGCGGCGCCATGTGGATCTTGAAGGAATGACCGTGCAGACGCGTGACCATGTTCAGCACGTCGAGGACGGAATAGCCGCTGCCATAGCCGCAATTGGCGACAAGCGGACCCTTGTCCTTGCGCAGATGCTGCAGCGCTTTCAGATGCGCATCGGCAAGATCGGTGACGTGGATATAGTCGCGCACGCCGGTGCCGTCATGGGTGGGATAATCGATGCCGTAGACATGGACGCTGTCGCGCTTGCCGAGAGCCGCCTCACAGGCGACCTTGATCAGGTGCGTGGCGCCCGAGGTCGACTGGCCGGTGCGGTGTTGCGGGTCGGCGCCGGCGACATTGAAATAGCGAAGCGCGACATAGTTGAAATCATAGGCCGCGGCGGCATCGCGCAGCATGAACTCGGTCATCAGCTTCGACTGGCCGTATGGATTTTCCGGGTTGAGGGACGCCGTTTCCTTCACCGGCAGATCGCTCTTCTGCTGACCGTAGACGGCCGCCGTCGAGGAGAAAACGAAATTGCGGATGCCGGCCTTGATCGCGGAGCTCAGAAGCGCGCGGGTCTTGCCGGAATTGTTGTCGTAATAGGAGAGCGGGTCGGCGACCGAGACCGGGACCACGGCGGAGCCGGCGAAATGGATGATCGACTCGATGTCGTTTTCGATGAAGATCTTCTTCAATATGTCGGGATCGGCGATATCGCCGAGATAGAAACGCGCCGCCGGCGCCACGGCCCAGCGGAAGCCGGTGGAAAGGCGGTCGAGCACGACCACGTCCTCGCCCGCGTCGATGAGCGCCCAAACCATGTGACTGCCGATATATCCGGCCCCGCCCGTCACCAAAACCGCCATGTCCCGCATCCCTGCTTTCGTTTTATAGGCAGGGGCATCAGGCGCCGGTTTTTCTTTCCAATCTTCTTATCGGAGCGCCGTTTGGCAGGCTTTGAACCGGTATGTTTGGAGTCGTGGTTAGGGGCCGATTTCAAGCTTTGCTAGAGTTTTATCGATCCGGCGATTCCGGCACAAAATTGGCCGGACCACCGATATTTCAGAGTTTGGCGATATAGGTGCAGAGGCGCTCTGCCGCGACCGCCACCTGGGCCGGATCACGCAGGAAACAGGCACGCAGGAAGAGTTCGCCGCCGCGGCCGAATGCGGCCCCGGGAGCAAGGCCGACGCCCGTCTTATCGACGATGTCGATTGCGGCCTTGCGGCTATCAGTGACGCCGTCGATCTTCAGGAAGGCATAGAGCGCGCCGTCCGGCTTCAGCGTGTCGACGCGGTTGGTGGCAACAAGCGCATCGCAGAGAATATCGCGGGAACGGGCCGCCTTGGCGATATTGGCGCGCACGAAATCATCGCCTTGATCGAGTGCTACGACGGCGCCCTTCTGCATGAACTGCGCGACACCCGACGTCGAATACTGGATGAGGTTTTCGAGCACCTGTCCCATCTCGGGCGGTGCAACGATCCAGCCCACGCGCCAGCCGGTCATCGACCAGTTCTTCGAGAAGGAATTGACGAAGATGATCTTGTCGTCCGGCTCCATCACGTCGAGGAAGGAGGGCGCGCGGCCGCCGGCAAAGTAATAAAGCGCGTAGATTTCATCCGCCATGATCCAGAGGTCATGTTTGCGGGCAAGCGCCAGAATCTGGCCGAGATCCTCCCGCGTCGCCGTCCAGCCGGTCGGGTTCGACGGCGTGTTGATGAAGATGCCCCTGGTCTTTTGCGTGATCGCGGCTTCGATGCGATTGAGATCAATCGCCCATTTGCCGTTTTGGAACTGCAGCTCGACGCCCGCGGAACGCGCCCCCGCTATTTCGAGGGCAGCGGCGATGTTCGGCCAGGCGGGCGTGAGGTAGACGAATTCGTCACCCGGCGAGGTCAGCGACTGCACCGCGAGCTGGATCGCCTGCATGCCGGAGCCGGTGACATAGAAATGCTCGACCGGCAGCCGGACGGAAAAGTGCCTGTGGTAATAATCCGAGAGCGCCTGGCGGAGTTCCGGAATGCCGCGCTGCCAGGTGTAGAAGGTCTCGCCGGCGGCAAGCGCCTCCGCCGCCGCCCTGCTGATGAAATCGGGTGTCGGCAGATCGCCCTCCCCCACCCAGAGCGGCAACAGGCCTTCGCGGCCGCGGGCATAGTTGACGACTTCGACGATCCCGCTTTCGGGCGCCGCTGTGGCGCGCGGGCTGAGGCTGCTTAAGATCGACATGCATATCTCCGGTTTTTGTCTTCATAAGAGATTTGCGACGGCAAATCCCATGATATCCAGTGATGGCACATCGATTTTCGTGATGAATGAGCCCGGCCGTAACGAACAGGCTCCAGCCCGGATCAAGCCGTCGGGCGCTTGGCAAGAAGATCGCGGATTTCCGTGAGGAGCTGAACGTCTGCGGGCGGCGGGGGCAGCTCTTCCGGCGCAGCCTTTTCCTGGCGCTCGACCTGGGCGCGCAGGATGTTCACAGCCTTGACCATCAGGAAGATGATCCAGGCAAGAATCAGGAAATTGATGAGAACGGTGAAGAAGCTGCCATAGGCAAAGACCGCTCCCTGCGCACGGGCCGCGGCAAGTGTCGGCGCGTTGACGGCCGAGGAGAGCGGCAGGAAGTAATTCGAAAAATCGAAGCCGCCGAAAATGGCGCCAACGATCGGCATGATGAGGTCGTCGACCAGAGATTTGACGATGCCGCCGAAGGCGCCGCCGATGATGACGCCGACTGCAAGATCCATGACATTGCCGCGGGCGATAAAGGCCTTGAATTCGTTGAGCATCGGATCTGTCTCCCTTCGATCCAGTTCAGAGAGTATGCGAAGGATTTCATTAGCTACATCTTCACTGCAATTAATCAATCGACAATCGCAATTAATTGGCGATGCGCCTCGCCGCCTTTGACTTAAGGCCTAGACGGGCAGGAATTTCCAACGCCCCTGAAATGACTTAAGCTGATCGATGTTGCGGGAGGTCCCGGCGGCCTCCCGCCGGCGGAGGGTCAATGCTTCCAGGCTGGGTCATATTCGCGTCTGCCTTCGGCTATCTGCTCCTGCTTTTCGCCGTGGCGAGCTATGGCGACCGCAAGAACCGCGGCCCCGGCGCACTGGAAGGCGGATGGCCGGTGGTCTATGCGCTGAGCCTGGCGATCTACTGCACCTCCTGGACCTATTTCGGCAGCGTCGGCCTTGCCGCGCAGCGCGGCCTGGAATTTGCCGGCATCTATATCGGCCCCATCCTCGTCTTTACCTTCGGCATGCCGCTGCTTCGCCGCATCATCGAGCTCGCCAAGGCAGAAAAACTCACCTCGGTCGCGGATTTCGTCGCCGCGCGCTATGGCAAGAACCCGACGGTCGCGACGATCGTCGCGCTGATTTCGCTGATCGGAACCATTCCCTATATCGCGCTGCAGCTGAAGGCGATCTCGAGCACCGTCAGCGCCATGGTCAACCCGTCCGATTACGGCATCGGCAGCGGCAATCTCTATTTCCTCGACCTGCCGCTCGTCGCGACACTGGTGCTCGCCTGTTTCGCGATCATGTTCGGCACACGGCATACGGATGCGACGGAGCACCAGGACGGCCTCATCCTCGCCGTCTCGATGGAATCCGTGGTCAAGCTTGTCGCCTTCCTGACGGCCGGCGTCTGCGTCATCTGGTTTCTGTTCGACGGCCCTGCCGATCTCTGGCGCAAGACCGTTGAAAACGACCTGGTCATGTCGGCGCTCGCTTACCATACGCCGATCAGCCGCTGGATCACGCTGATCATCCTGTCGGCCTTCGCGATCATCATGCTGCCGCGGCAATTCCACGTCACCGTCGTCGAAAACCGCACGCCGAAACAGCTGAAACTCGCGGGTTTCCTCTTCCCCACTTATCTGATCGCCATCAATCTCTTCGTGCTGCCGGTGGCGATCGGCGGGCTCCTGACCTTCGGTGGCGCGGGCAACGCCGATTTCTACATGCTATCGCTGCCATTGGCCGGCCAGATGCCTTTGGTAACGCTGATCACCTTCATCGGCGGCTTCTCCGCCGCGACCGCCATGGTCATCGTCGATTCCGTCGCGCTGTCGATCATGGTGTCGAACGACATCATCATGCCGATCTTCCTGAGGCGTAAACTCGCCGGGCGCGCCAGCCAGCGCGACGATTTCGCCAAGACCCTGCTCAACATCCGCCGCAGCGCCATCTTCGCCGTGCTGCTGTTCGGCTATGCCTACTACCGCTCGACCGACAGCACCGCCGGGCTGGCCTCGATCGGCCTGCTCTCCTTTGCCGCGATCGCGCAGATCGCGCCGGCGCTGTTCGGCGGCCTGATCTGGCGGCGGGCGAATGCGCGCGGCGCCATCCTCGGGCTGACCTCCGGCTTCGTGATCTGGATCTACCTGCTGTTCCTGCCCTCGCTCGGCGGGCCCGACTATTCGCATGTGGCAAGCGCCGTGCTCGGCTTCATCTTCCCCGGCTCGACGCTTTTTACCGCCGCCGACGCAGACCCGCTCGTCAATGCGACCGTCATGAGCCTGCTCGTCAATACCGCCTTCTTCATCATTGGCTCGCTCACCCGCAACGCCAGGCCGCTGGAGCGCATTCAGGCCGGCATCTTCGTCAAACGGCACTCACGCTCGCAATTCGCCACACGCGGCTGGAAGACCCGCATCAGCGTCGGCGATCTGAAAGCCGCGATCTCGCGCTATCTCGGCGAGGAGCGCATGCAGCGCTCGTTCGCCACCTACGAACAAAACTCCGGCCGCAAGCTGGAGGACGAACAGCCGGCGGATATGGCGCTCATTCATTTCAGCGAGCAGCTGCTCGGCAGCGCTATCGGTTCGTCCTCAGCCCGGCTGGTGCTGTCGTTGATCCTGCAGAAGACCGAGGACGCCTCTTCCGACACTGCCTGGCTGCTCGACCAGGCGAGCGAGGCACTGCAATATAACCAGGACATGCTGCAGACCGCCCTTTCGCAGATGGACCAGGGCATCGCCGTCTTCGACAGTTCCAACCGGCTGACGATCTGGAACCGCCGCTTCCGGCAATTGCTTGATCTGCCGGAAAATGCCGGCCAGGTCGGCTTTCCGCTCTCCGATATCGTCAAGATGCTCAGCGAGCGCGGCGACATTGCGCCCGGCGATCTCAGCCAGACGGTGCGGCATTTCCTGACGCTCGACAAACCCTTCTCGCTGGTGCTCGGCGGCGGCGAGCGGATCATCGAAGTGCGTTCCAACGCCATGCCTGACAAGGGCATCGTCGCGACCTTTACCGACATCACCCAGCGCGTGAACGCCGATCAGGCGCTGAAACAGGCGAACGAGACGCTGGAGCAGCGGGTCGCCGAACGTACCGCCG
This sequence comes from Rhizobium sp. J15, assembly GCF_002531825.1. Classification (GTDB taxonomy): domain Bacteria; phylum Pseudomonadota; class Alphaproteobacteria; order Rhizobiales; family Rhizobiaceae; genus Rhizobium. The sequence goes on from NZ_NWSX01000002.1 coordinate 292,176, forward strand.
AGCTTACCCGCGTCAACCGCGAACTCGCCGAAGCGCGGGCCGCCGCCGACGAGGCGAACATCGGCAAGACACGTTTCTTCGCCGCCGCCGGCCACGACATCCTGCAGCCGCTCAATGCCGCCAGGCTCTATTCCTCGGCACTCGTCGAGCGCATGGCGCAATCCGACAACAGCCCGATCGTGCGCAACATCGATTCCGCGCTGGAATCGGTCGAGACCATCCTCGGCGCGGTGCTCGATATTTCGAGGCTCGATACCGGCGCGATGCGGCCGCGGCTTGCCTCCGTCGCTCTTTCCGATCTGCTGGAGCGCATCGAGACCGATTTTGCGCCGATCGCCCGCGAGAAGCGGCTAAAGCTGGTGGTCATGCCGACATCGCTGCGCGTCCGCTCCGACCCGAACCTGCTGCGCCGGCTGGTGCAGAACCTCGTTTCCAACGCCATCAAATATACGGTCACCGGCAAGGTGCTGGTCGGGGCGCGGCGGCGCGGCAGCCAGGTGATCATCCAGGTGATCGATTCCGGCATCGGCATTCCGCCGTCGAAGTTCCGCACGGTGTTCAAGGAATTCGCGCGCCTCGACGAAGGCGCCAAGACCGCCTCCGGCCTCGGGCTCGGCCTTTCGATCGTCGACCGCATCGCCCGCGTGCTCAACCATCCGGTCGAGCTGCAGTCGACGCATGGCAAGGGCACGCAGTTCCGCATCTCCATGCCGCTCGACGTCTCGCGCCCGGCCGAAGCTGCAGCGGCGATCGCGCCTGCCGACCGGCCGGGCCAGCCGCTCAAGGGGCTGAAGATCCTCTGCATCGACAACGAGCCGAAGATCCTCGAGGGCATGCGGCTTCTGATCAGCGGCTGGGGCTGCGAAGTGGAGGCGCTGAACTCGCTGGCCGAAGCGATGGCGTTCGATCTGCGCGGACCACCGCCCGATCTCGTCATTGCCGATTATCATCTGGGCGACGGCACGGGCATGGCCGCGATCCTGCATCTGCGCCAGCAATTCGGCGCCGATATTCCCGCTCTGCTGGTCACGGCCGACCGCACGCTGGAGGTGCGCGGCGAGGCGGAGCGGCACGGCATCGCCGTTCAACACAAGCCGGTGCGGCCGGCGGCGCTGCGCGCCTACATCACCCAGATTTCCGGCCTCAAACGCGCGGCTGCGGAATAGAGGTCAAGCTCGGCCGCCCGCGCTCATGACGCGCGTGACGAGATCGCGCACACGCGCCGAATCCGGCACGTCGCCGAACAGGATGCGATACATGATCGGCGCCACGAGCTGATCCATGACGAGATCGACTTCGGGAAAGATTTCGCCGCGAACCTTTGCCCTATCGGCGATGACGACGATCTGCTGGCGGGTATATTCGCAGCATTTACAGGCATTTTCGCCCGTCTGCGCCGCCAGCACGTCGCGGATCATTTCGCGGCCCGGCCCCGAGGACATTTCCTCGGCATATTGCTCCGCCCAGGCTTCGAGGTCCGCCTTGCCGCTGCCTGCATCGATCGGCTGCATATCCGGCCGCAAACGCTCGACGGCGACGTCGGCCAAAAGCTCCTGCAAGTCCCCCCAGCGGCGGTAGATGGTCGACGGCGTCACGCCCGCCTTGCCGGCGATCAGAGGGATCGTCACATCGGTGCGGCTCATCTCGGCCAACAGCTCGCGGACCGCCTTGTGCACCGACGCTTGAACCCGGGCGCTTCGTCCCCCCGGACGGAGATTTTCTTTCACTGCCATGCCTGCAACCCGCTTCGCCCCCTAGCTCCATGTGCTCCGCAAACTGCTTTACCGGTGATATGCCTCAGCGCCAATGGTTCAAAATCTTTGACAGAGCCATTAACGCAAAGAATTTGCCTTTGCGACGCACCCACTCTACATAGGCTAACGCAACGACTTAGCTTTAAGAGGCTTATATATGTTCGCCGCAGCCAAATCCACAGAGAATTCGCCGCGTCCCTCGATCGGCTTTCACGCGTTGGCGCTCGCGACTTTCTTCGGCGCCTCGGCGGCGCCGACGCCGCTCTACCGGATCTATCAGGAGAACTTTGCCGTCTCGCCGGTGCTGATCACCGTCATCTTCGCGGTCTATGCTTTCGCGCTTTTGGCGGCACTGCTGATCGCCGGTTCGCTCTCGGACCATCTCGGCCGCAAGCCGGTGATCTTCTTTGCCCTGGTGCTCGAAATCATCGCCATGGGGCTCTTCGTCGTCGCGAGCGGCCCCGGCTGGCTGATTGCGGCGCGGATCGTGCAGGGCGTTGCAACCGGGATTGCCGGAGCTTCGCTCGGAGCAGCGCTCGTCGATGTCGACAGGGCGAAAGGGCAAATCGTCAATTCGATCGAGCCGCTTTCCGGCATGGCGGTGGGGGCGGTCGGCACCAGCGCCTTGATTCAATATGGTCCCTTTCCGATGCATCTCGTCTATGCGCTGCTGCTCCTGGCCTTCACGCTGCAGGCGGCCGCCATCTGGCTGACGCGCGAGACGGGCGGCAGACGGCCGGGCGCGCTCGGCTCGCTGGTGCCGCGGGTTTCCGTCCCGCCGCAGGCGAAACGGCCGCTCTCGGTGGTAACGCCGATCAATATCGCCAACTGGACGCTCGCCGGCTTCTATCTTTCGCTGGTCCCCTCATTGGTCGCCGGCACCACCGGCAGCACCGCGCCCTTGACGGGCGGAGCAGTCGTCACCGCGCTGATGGTGAGCGGCGCGGTCACCGTCTATGCCAGGCGCGGCAAGTCCGCCTCGGCCAATCTCGGTTTCGGCGTCTCGGCCAAGACGCTCGGCATCCTGACGGTCGTTGCCGGCGTGCATCTTGCCAATGTGCCGCTGCTTCTCATCGGCACCGTCTTCACCGGCGCCGGCTTCGGCACCAATTTCCTGGGCTCGATCGGCACAATCATGCCGCACGCCAAGGCGGAGGAGCGGGCGGGGCTGCTTTCCGCCTTCTACGTCCAGAGCTACCTCGCCTTCAGCCTTCCGGCGATCCTTGCCGGCTTCCTGGCGAAATCAGCCGGCTACCAGGTGACGACCGATATTTATGCGACGGCAATCCTGCTTCTGATGGGCGCAGGGCTCATCGCCGTGCGCGCCGGCCGGCGGCGGATGGAGGAAAATGCGGCCTGACGGGCCGCATGCCTTCGGTCCATCGTTCAGAGATAACTGGTCACAGCAGGCTCGTTCCACCAGGCATCATGCCTGCCGTCGGCATAGCGGACCGGCAGCGCCGCCAGTTCCTCGGGCGTGATATCGTCGAGGCAGGCGATGTTGATCGAGATATAGGCGCCGCCGATCGCTTCGACATAACCGTCGCCGAAGGCCGGTACGCCGCAGGTGCGGCAGAAGCGATGATGACCGCTCCTGGTGTTAAACTGGTAGTCGGCCATAACGGCCTCGTCGCACATCAGCCTGAAATCCTCGGGCTTGACGTTGGCGCCCCAATAGCGCCGCTTGGAGCAGATCGAGCAATTGCAGCGGCCGGTGCCTGCCTGAAGGTCGATATCCACTTCGTAGCGAACATTGCCGCAATGGCAGCTTCCCCTGTAGGTCTTCTTCACGTGCGCTCCTCCTTCGGCGTTGCATCAAGGCATTCGTTATGACAATATGTTGTCATTATGGATGAGATACAAAATAGACAACATGTTGTCAAACAAAATCGACCGGAGCGGACGATGGAGGGTGACGCCTTTTCCGCTTTCGCAATCACGGCGCTACGCCTCGCCGGCCATCTGACCGCGGCCGGCGACCGGCTGGCAAAGCCTGCGGGACAGACGAGCGCGCGCTGGCAGGTGCTGGCGGCGGCACGGCGCGGCGACATGTCGGTGGCGGAGATCGCCCGGGCTCTCGGCCTCGCCCGCCAGGGCGTGCAGCGGCTTGCCGATGTGCTGGAGCGCGAAGGCCTGATCGCCTATGCCGGCAACCCGCAGCACCAGCGCGCCAAGCTGGTGGGGCTGACGGCGGATGGGGCGGAGCGGCTGGGTGTGATCGAGGTGGCCCAGGCCGGATGGGCCGATGGACTTGGGGCAGCGTTTACTGCGGCTGAACTCGACGGCGCGCAGGCGGTGATGGCGCGGGTGATGGAGATGCTGGAGGCGGCGGAGAGTTCGCGGGAGTGAGCAAGAGCTTGCTGACAATGTGATCAGGCGATGGAGCGATCTCTTTGAGGGTGTGCCATGTGACCCCTACCTCTGCCCTGCCCTGCCGGGCATCTCCCCCAGGTGGGGAGATCAGCAAGTGGCTAGACCTTCCCGCCTCTCTACCGCTTCGCCGGACTGTAACGTCAGTTGTTTGGGGAAGCCGGTAAGCCCAGCCAATCTCCCCCCTTGTGGGGGAGATGCCGGCAGCGCAGAGGGGGGTGCTCCCAAGCACCATGCGAAGATAGCTCCGCCTAAGCCGCCTCCCCCACCTTCGCATAGGGATCGAACCGCCCGTAAAACGTCTCGCCCTTGGCGGCCATGTCTTGCAGCAGCGGTGTCGGCCGGAAATGGCTTCCGTAAGTCTTGGCCAACTTTTCAGCCAGTTCCACGAAGGCCTTCGCGCCCATTCCGTCGATATAGCTGAGCGCTCCGCCGGTATAAGGCGCAAAACCGAAACCCAGGATCGAGCCGACATCGGCTTCGCGCGGATCGGTGACAATGCCTTCTTCCACGGTGCGGGCGGCTTCGAGCGCGATCGTGACGAGGAAGCGCTGCTTGAGCACGTTAACATCGACCTCGTCGGCCTTCTTCTGCGGATAGAAGTTCTTCAGGTCGGGCCAGAGGGACTTCTTGGCCGGTTTCGGCGGGTAGTCGTAGAAGCCCTTGGAATTCTTGCGGCCGAAGCGGCCTTCCTTTTCCACCATGCGGGAGATCAACTTCATATGCCTGGGGTCGATCGCCTTCTCACCGAGATCGGCGACGGTGGCCTTGAGGATCTTCAGCGAGAGGTCGATGGCGACCTCGTCATTTAGCGCCAATGGACCGACCGGCATGCCGGCCATCTTGGCGGCGTTCTCGATCATCGCAGGCGGCACGCCTTCGATCAGCATGTCGTAGCTTTCCGACATGTAGCGCAGCACGCAGCGATTGACGAAGAAGCCGCGGGTGTCGTTGACGACGATCGGCGTCTTCTTGATCGCCGCGACGTAATCGAGAGCGACTGCCAGCGCCTTGTCGCCGGTTTCCTTGCCGAGAATGACCTCGGTCAGCATCATCTTCTCGACGGGCGAGAAGAAGTGGATACCGATGAAATCGGCCGGGCGCTTCGAATTCTTTGCCAGACCCGTGATCGGCAGGGTCGAGGTATTGGAGGCGAAGATCGCGCCTTCGGGCAGGACGGCTTCAACAGCCTCGACAACCGCTTTCTTCACCTCACGGTCCTCGAACACCGCCTCGATGACGAGATCGGCATTGGCGAGATCGGCATAGTCGGCGGAAGGCGTGATCCGGGAGAGCAGCGCCGTCCCCTCATCCTGCGTAAGACGCCCCTTACCGATAGAATCCTTGACGAGGCCTTCGGAAACAGCCTTGCCCTTGGCGGCGGCCTCCATGTCGCGGTCGATGAGCGTCACGGAAATGCCGGCCGCGGCCGTGACATAGGCGATCGAAGCGCCCATGAAGCCGGCGCCGACGACGCCGACATGTTTCAGCTCGGTCTTGGGAATGCCGGCGGGGCGGCGGGCGCCCTTGCCGAGTTCCTGCATGGAGATGAACAGCGAACGGATCATCGAGAAGGCTTCGCGGGTCTGCAGCACTTCGGTGAAATAACGCTGCTCGATCTTCAGGCCGGTGTCGAAGGGCACCTGCAGGCCTTCATAGACGCATTTCAGGATGGCAAGCGCGGCCGGGTAGTTGCCTGAAGTTTCGCGGCGCAGGATCGCGGGTGCGGCCGGCCAGAGCTGGGCGGAGGCCGGCGTCCAGATGCCGCCGCCCGGCAGCTTGAAGCCCTTCTCGTCCCAGGGAGCGACCGGCTTCAGCCCATCCTTGATCATCTGCTTGGCGGCAGGGATCAGCTGATCCGGCTCGACCACCTGATGCACGAGATTCATCGCCTTGGCGCGGGAAGCGGTGAGCGACTGGCCCGTCGTCATCATCTGCAAAGCGTCCTGGGCGTTGGCGAGCCTCGGCACGCGCTGGGTGCCGCCGGCGCCGGGGAAGATGCCGACCTTGACCTCCGGCAGCGCGATCTTGACGCTCTTGGCATTGGAGGCGACGCGGCCGTGGCAGGCGAGCGACAGTTCGAAAGCGCCGCCCATGCAGGTGCCGTTGATGGCGGATACCCAGGGCTTGCCCGACGTTTCGAGCTTGCGGAACAGGCCGGACATGCGGCCGACGAGACCGAAAAGCGTCTGAACGGCCGTTTCCGGGCTCTTTGCCTTCTCCTCCTGGTAGGAACCGAACATCGACTTGATCATCGAAAGATCGGCGCCGCCGGAGAAGGAGGATTTGCCCGAGGTGAAGACGACACCTTTGACGGCGGCGTCAGCCGTGGTGGCGTCGATGATGGCGTTCAGTTCTTCCATTACCTCGGCGGTGAAGACATTCATCGATTTGCCGGGCATGTCCCAGGTAACGAGAGCGATGCCGTCGGCGTCGGTTTCGAGCGTGAAATTCGTATAATTGCTCATCGGGATTTCCTCTTCCCTCAATTCCCAAGTTTCAAAAGACGCCGAGCGCGAGGCAACTCACGCCGATGACTAGAGCGAGAAACAACAGCAAGAAGCGATTTTCGCTCCTGAGACGCCGCGCATGCTCCTTCGGAGAGACGCGGAATGCCTCAGCCGAGGCCTGCTCCATGTCCTTGTCCAGATTGCGAAGCTCGAAGTGGCGTTGTGTCTCGTTCTGGCCCATAGTTTGGCTCCGCTTGTCAGCGTCTCAAACGCGTTCGATAACCGTTGCCGTGCCCATGCCGGCGCCGATGCAGAGCGTCACCAGCGCGGTGTTCAAGTCGCGGCGTTCGAGCTCGTCCAGAACCGTGCCGAGGATCATGGCGCCGGTGGCGCCGAGCGGGTGGCCCATGGCGATGGCGCCGCCATTGACGTTGATCCTGGCGTGGTCGATGTCGAAGGCCTGCATGTAGCGCAGCACTACGGCGGCGAAGGCCTCGTTCAGCTCGAAGAGATCGATATCGGCAAGGCTCATGCCTGTCCGCTTCAACAGCTTTTCGGTGACGTCAACAGGCCCGGTCAGCATCAGGGCCGGATCGGATCCGATATTGGCGAAGGCCTTGATGCGGGCGCGGGGCTTCAGCCCCATGCTCTCGCCACCCGCCTTCGAGCCGAGCAGCACGACGCCCGCGCCATCGACGATGCCGGAAGAATTGCCGGCATGATGGACATAGTTGATGCGCTCGATCTCAGGATGCGCCTGGATGCCGACGGCCTCGAAGCCGCCCATCTCGCCGGGCATCTGGAAGGAAGGGTTGAGGGAAGCGAGCGCCTGCATATCGGTGCCGGGGCGCATATGCTCGTCCTTATCGAGGATCGTTAGGCCGTTCTGGTCCTTGACCGGCACGACCGACTTGTCGAACCAGCCCTGCGCCCAGGCATGGGCAGCGCGCTTCTGGCTCTCGACGGCGTAGGCGTCGACATCGGTCCTGGTGAAGCCGTATTTGGTGGCGATGAGGTCGGCCGAGACGCCCTGCGGCATGAAAAAAGCCGGGAAATTCACCGAAGGATCCATGAACCAGGCGCCGCCGGACATGCCGAGGCCGACGCGGGACATGCTCTCGACGCCGCCCGCGATGACGATGTCGTCGGCGCCCTGGGCGATCTTGCCGGCGCCGAAATTGACGGCATCGAGGCCGGAGGCGCAGAAGCGGGAGATCTGCATGCCCGGCGCCTTCGTCGAATATCCGGCTTCGAAGGCAGCGGCCTTGGGGATGACGGCGCCGGCATCCATCACAGGATCGACGCAGCCCATGATGATGTCGTCGACGGTCGTGGTGTCGAGCCCGTTGCGGTCGCGGATCGCTTCCAGCGTTTTTGCCGCAAGGCGAACGGAGGGCACCTCATGGAGCGCGCCGTCCTTCTTGCCGCGGCCGCGCGGCGTGCGGACGTGATCGTAAATGAAAACCTCGGTCATTGTCTCGTCTCCCTGGCGGCGCGGCGGCGCCGGTGAATTTCGTGTTTTCCCTTCTCCCCAGCGGGGAGAAGGTGGCCTCGAAGAGGTCGGATGAGGGGGCGCTCGCGGCAAACTCGACCTCGCTTGCGCGCGGTCGTTCGCTCCTTCGTCGCTCACCCCCTCATCTGTCCTTCGGACATCTTCTCCCCGCTGGGGAGAAGGGGGGCACAATCAAAACGCTTCCGCGGCCAGTTCCATCATCGTATCGGCGCCGGCTTCGATGCGGGCCTTGCGCAGCGCCGTTTCCGGCATGATGCGCTCCATGAAGAAGCGGGCTGTCACCAGCTTGTTCTTCAGGAAATCCTCGCGGCTCGCATCGCCTGAGGCAAGGCCGTCCTCGGCGGCTTTCGCCATCTTCGCCCACATATAGCCGAGAACGACGAGACCGAAGAGGTGCATGTAGTCAGTCGAGCCGGCGCCGGCATTGTCGGGCTTGGCCATCGCGTTCTGCATGAACCACATGGTCGCGCCCTGGACGTCGTTCAAGCCCTTCTTCAGATGCTTGGTGAAGAAGGAGAGCTTTTCGTCGCTGCGGTTCTCCTCGCAGAAATCGCCGATCTCCTTGAAGAGGGCCATGGCGGCGCGGCCGCCGTTGAGCGCGAGCTTGCGGCCGACGAGATCGAGCGCCTGAATGCCGTTGGCGCCTTCATAGATCATGGCAATGCGGGCATCGCGCACATACTGGCTCATGCCATGTTCTTCGATGTAGCCGTGGCCGCCGAAGACCTGCTGGGCCATGACGGCATGGTCGAAGCCCTTGTCGGTCATCACGCCCTTGAGGATCGGGGTGACGAGGCCGAGAATGTCATCGGCCGTCAGGCGCTCCTTCTCGTCGGTGGCGCGGTGGGCGATATCCGATTTCAGCGCGGTCCAGAGCAGGAAGGCGCGGCCGGCCTCGTTGAAGGCGCGGATCGTCATCAGCGTGCGGCGGATATCGGGATGGACGATGATCGGATCGGCCTTCTTATCCGGCGCCTTGACACCGGAGAGCGAGCGGCCCTGGATGCGGTCGCGGGCATAGGCGGCAGCGTTCTGATAGGCGATCTCGGAAATGGCGATGCCCTGCAGGCCGACCATCAGGCGGGCCTCGTTCATCATCACGAACATGGCGTTGAGGCCGCGGTTTTCGGCGCCGATCAGGAAGCCGGTCGCCTCGTCGTAGTTCATGACGCAGGTGGCGTTGCCGTGGATGCCCATCTTGTGCTCGATCGCGCCGCAGGTGACGGCGTTGCGGGCGCCGGGCGCGCCGTCCTTGCCGACGAGAAATTTCGGGACGATGAAGAGCGAGATGCCCTTGGTGCCTTCGGGCGCACCTTCGATGCGGGCCAGCACCAGGTGGACGATGTTGTCGGTCAGGTCGTGTTCGCCGGCGGAAATGAAGATCTTCTGGCCTGATATTTTGTAGCTGCCGTCGGCCTGCGGCACCGCCTTGGTGCGCAGCATGCCGAGATCGGTGCCGCAATGCGGCTCGGTCAGGTTCATGGTGCCGGACCAGGAGCCGTCCACCATCTTCGGCAGGTAAGTGTCCTTCTGCTCCTGCGTGCCGTGGACGAGGATCGCGGCGATCGCGCCCTGCGTCAGGCCCGGATACATCATCAGCGACATATTGGCGGCGGAGGTATATTCGCCAACGGCGGCATGCAGCGTGTAGGGAAGCCCCTGCCCGCCGAATTCCTCGGGCACCGCAAGGCCGATCCAGCCGCCTTCGCGATAGGACTTGTAAGCCTCCTTGAAGCCCTTCGGCGTCGAGACGCTCGCATCGTCATGGCGCGCGCAGCCTTCCTGATCGCCGGAATAGTTCACCGGAAAGAGAACCTCTTCGGCAACCTTCGCCGCCTCCCCGAGGATCGCCTCGATCATGTCGGGCGTCGCATCGGCAAAACCCGGCAGATTGTTGTAGCGTTCGAGGCCCAGCACGTCGTTCAGGACGAAGAGCGTATCGTTCACCGGGGCCTTGTAGACTGGCATCTTGCGAATTCCTCCATTCGACTGACCGGGTCGCGCCGGCCTTGGGCACTGTCTTACAAAATATTGACGTTTGCGTAAACGTCAAATTCTGCACTTGGCCGCCTTTTGTGAAAAAAATCTCGAGAGCCTGAATCCGCGCATTAAAGCAGAGCGCAGGACGTCATCTCCCCTTCCTTGTCCATCGGGGAACGTCGTATAAGAACGGGCGCCCTTCATCAGGCAATGGCTGCAATGCTTCAGGAGACCGCCGGCATGATCAGTTTCGAGGCGATAAGGCAGCGTGCCGAGGAACGAAAAGGCGGGGCAGCCGCACTGCAGGCAATGCTCGAAAACCACCAGCCGCATCACGACCGGCTGCGCACCATATCAGACGACCGCATCCTTGCAGACATGACGCGGCGGATTTTTTACAGCGGCTTCGTCCATAAGATGATCGATGCGAAGTGGGCTGGTTTCGAGGCGGCCTTTTCCGGTTTCGATCCGGCAATGCTGAACATCGCGCCCGACGATTATTGGCACGACCTGACCTCGGACGAACGGATCATCCGCAACGGCGCCAAGATCATGTCGGTTCGGGCCAATGCCGCCTTTGTCAGGGAGCTGGCGAGGGAACATGGCAGCGCCGGCGCCTTTTTCGCCGATTGGCCGCGTGAAGACCAGATCGGCCTTCTCGATATGCTGAGCAAACGCGGCAGCCGGCTCGGCGGCATGACCGGGCAATATTTCCTGCGCGGCATCGGCCGCGACAGTTTCGTCGCCACGATGGATGTCCTCGCCTGCCTGAGATCCGCCGGCGTGCCGCTATCGGCCTCCGGCACGGCGAAGAAGGACCAGCAGTTGATCCAGCAGGCCTTCAATGAATGGGCCGAGGAAACCGGGCTTTCCTTCATTCATCTCTCCCGCATCAGCGCCTATTCGATCGATGCGGGCGAGCCGCACTGAAATTCCGGCGGCAGCGCAGGCCGGACAAAACAGCTTTCGCCGTGACCCTGAAAAGGCTAGCTTCATATTGTCGGAGCTGGCTGGGAGGAACCCGATGCCGCGACTGGATCACGTCACCATCGAAACACGCGATGCGCCTGTTATGATCGGCTTCCTGGAAACCTTGCTCGGCGTCAAGGAAGGCTATCGTCCGCCCTTCGCCTCACCTGGGCATTGGCTCTATCTCGACGGACGCCCGGTCATCCATCTCAGCCTGACATCGCGCAGCACCGATTTTCCGCCCGGCATCTTCAACCATGTCGCCTTCAGTCTTTACGAATTCGGGCCGGCGTTGGAGCGCATCAAGGCAAGCGGCTATCGCTACGAATATTACGATATTCCCGACACCGATCTCGGCCAGGTCTTCGTTTACGGCCCCGAAGGCGTGAAGATCGAGCTGCAATATCCGAGGCCGGCCTGAGCACTGGCCCGCCATCCGATTTGACGAATTCAACGGCAATTGCCGGTAAAAATGGCTTCTGCAGCGCAAACGTTAAAAAATTCTCATCGAGATTAACGGCTTGTTTACCACGTTTCGTGAAAGGTGCGGATTGAGCAGTAGTGATCCGCATTCCTTTTCCCAGTCTCGCGTTTCTAAAGGATGCCGCTACATCGTTCAGCTTGAGAAAAGTCTAATTGACTAACTTCTGATGAATGGTGCGCTCCGGTCCGCGTGAAGACGCTGGCCACAGACGGAAAAGCCACGGATCGAGCTCTGACGAGAGGTCGAGCAGTCGAAGCGAGCAAGAAGATGAACGGATCGCGATCAAATCCTTCCCGGCAGTCCGACAGGACCTCGCTCGATGCGCTGAACCGCACGATCGAAGGGCTGGAGGCGCGGATCGAAGGCCTGATGGGCAGCGGGCGCGACCAGCGGCCGCGCACGGCAACGCCCGAGCGCGACCCTTACGCGAACTCCTATGCGCCCCGCCCGGCGAGAGCGCCGATCGAGCAGCGGCCTGATCCGCTCGCCGAGATCCGCCAGCGCCAGCGCGCGCTCGAAGCCGGCCGCGAACGGCCCTATGCACGCGAACAAGCCACGCAGCTGCGCGAACCCGCGCCGCGCGCCGCCGCGCCGCAGCCTGCGCCCGCATTCCGGGCAGGCGATGACACGATGACGGAAATCGCCCAGGCGCTCGTCAACCTGCGCCAGGATCTGAAACGCGACATTTCCGAAGGCGTCACCCGCGAGATGAACGCGCTGCGCGCCGAGCTGCGCGAGATCAAGGACAATGCCGGGGACGGCCGTTTCGCCGACGACATCCGCGCCGACATGGGCCGCCTTGCCCAGAGCATCAGTCAGCTGACCGGCCGTTCGAGCGGCCCGGAGGCCGCCGGCCTGCGCGAAGACTTCGAAGAACTGCGCTCGCTGATGGACGGGCTGGCGCGCGAGGATTCGTTGCGCCACATGGAAAACCGCTGGGACGGCTTCGAAAGCCGGCTTGCCGCGCTCGACACCGAAGGGCTGCAGGAAGAGCTCGTTTCGCTCGCCTACCGGCTCGACGACATCAAGCGCCATATCGGCGGCATGGGCGAAAGCCCGGCGGTGCGGGCACTGGAAGACAAACTTATCGCCATCGCCACGGCGATGGAACAGTTCGGCAACATGATCCAGCCGCACGACCGGATCATGTCCGAGCAATTCGCCGCCATGGACATGCGTCTCGACGAGATCAGCCGGGCGATCGCGGCAAGCGGGCGCGCGGCCGCCGCCAATGATCCGGCCCTGATGCAGCGGCTGGAAAGCCGGCTCTCGGCGCTCGCAGACCAGATCGACCTGATGAGCCACGACGCGGCCAGCCGCGCGACGCCTGCCGACGAGCTGGCGCTGCGGCTGGAAGCGCTGACATCGCGCGTCGAGGAACTGACGAAGGCGGAAGCGACGTCGCGGCTCGACGAGCGGCTGGAACATCTTTCCTATCTGCTGGAGCGCACGCAGAAGGCCGCGCCGCAGGCCGACCTCACCGGCACGCTTTCCGATATTTCCCGCAAGATCGACGCGCTCGAGAACGGTGCCGTCAACGACGTACTGGCGCAGCGGCTCGACTACCTCGCCCGGCGTATCGACGAGATGGCGCATCAGCCGCCGGCTCCGGCCGCCGCGATCGAGGATGGCGCCTTCCGCCGTATCGAAGGACGGCTGAGCGACATCGCCGCCCGGCTGGAGGAGAGCACGGCAGCACCGGCGACAGATCCGCGGGCGCTGAAAAACCTCGAAGACCAGATCGCCAATCTTTCGGCCTTGATGAGCGAGCCGCGCGAAAGTGCTGCGATCCCCGCCGACCTCGACCGGCGCATGGGCGCGATCGAAGACTATATGGCAACGAGCGACGAATATATCATCGAGGCCGCCCGGCAGGCAGCGGAAGCCGTCGTCGAAGCCTATTCGCGCAACGGCGGCGCCCAGGGCGCCGTGCCCGCCGCCGACATGTCGGCGCTGACCGCACTCGCCGAGGATCTGCGCCACCTCGAGGATATCACCCGCGATAGCGAGGAGCGCACCCACAAGACCTTCAAGGCGCTGCACGAGACGCTGGTGCACATCGCCGACCGCCTCGACGGTATGGAAGAGCGCGGACGGCCGATCGCCCAGATGCCGGTCGCCGACGTCGATTTCGATGTCGACCCTTACGCGCTGATGGTGGACGAGGCCGAAGCGGCCCCCGCTCCTGCTCCGGCAGCTGGCGCGCCGGCAAAGGCTGCCTCTCCCGTCATCCGCACGGCCGAGATCGCAGTGGAACCTGCCGCACCGACGCAGGCTGCGGCCATGAACGGCGCGAGCGCGATCGCCATCGAAGCCGCGACCAGGCCGGCGGAGGCTGCGGCAGCGGCGCCAGGCAAGGCCGGCCTGCTCGCCAGCCTCGGCAAGCGGCTGCGCCCCGGCAAGAAGACCGAGACCAAGGCGAGCGACCGCGCGGTCATCGACCCGGCGCCGTCGATCGATCCCGCCGACGTGGTGCCGACGGACGCGGCAAACGAGCTGCTCGAGCCCGGCTCCGGCGCGCCTGACGTAAAGAAGATCCTCGAAAGGGTGCGCGCCAGCCAGAGTGCTGCGCGCGGCAAACCAGCCGGCGAAAACGATCGCGCCGATTACATCGCCGCCGCCCGCCGCGCGGCCCAGGCAGCCGCCATGGAGGTGGACGCCAATCCGAAGCAGGCGACTGTCAAGGCCGACAAGAAGGGCGCGAGTGCCGACAAGACAGGCAAGGCTGACAAAACCGGCAAGACCAGCGCTTTTTCGCGCTATCGCCGGCCGATCCTGCTGGCGGTCGGCGCGGTGCTGCTCGCCATCATGGCCTTCCCGCTTGCCCGTACGCTGACGAGCGGCGAGTCCGCACCGCAGCCGCCGGCGGAAGTCTCCGCACTGACGGGGGCGGCCGAAAGCCCCTCGCCCGTCCTGCCGGAAGCGACACCGGCGCAGCCGGACGCCGGCGTTGCCGACACCAACGCGCCGGTAGCGGAGGCGACGGCACCCGCAGCCGAACAGGCGCAAGCTGAGGCAGCTCCGCCGGTCGCCGGCGAGCATCTGACCGACACGGCGCCGCTCGACGGCGAAGGCGCGGCAACCCTTGCCGCACCGGACACGGCCGGTGCGACACAGGAGACCTCAGGCTTCGTTCCGAACGCGCCCGCTGCGGCAGCGCCTGCACCGCAGGCAGCGATCACCGTTCCCGACACGGTCCAGCCGAAGTCGCTGGCCGACGCAGCGCGCGGCGGCGATGCGCTGGCGCTGTTCGAGATCGGCGCGCGCTATTCGGACGGCCGCAACGGTGTGACCGTCGACCAGAAGCAGGCCGTAAGCTGGTATCAGCTTGCCGCCGACAAGGGCTTCGCGCCGGCACAGTACCGGCTCGGCAGCATGTATGAGAAGGGCAACGGCGTCGAACGCGACATCAACAAGGCGAAGGGTTTTTACGAGCAGGCGGCCAGCCAGGGCAACGCCAGCGCCATGCACAATCTCGCCGTTCTTTATGCCTCCGGTGCGCTCGGCCAGCAGGATTATGCGACGGCCGCCTCGTGGTTCACCAAGGCTGCCAACCTCGGCATCACCGACAGCCAGTTCAACCTGGCAATCCTCTGCGCAAGGGGCAACGGGGTGCCGGCGGATCTCGAAGAGTCCTACAAGTGGTTTGCGATCGCCGCCAAGGCAGGCGACAAGGATGCGGCGCAGAAACGCGACGAAGTGGCCAATGCCATGAAGCCCGATCAGCTCGAACGGGCGCGCGCCAAGGCCGATCTCTGGAAGCCGGAGCCGCTCGATCACCGCGCCAACGGCATCGACGTGCCGGACGAATGGGCCGGCAACGGCACAAAGACGGCGAGCGTCGACATGAAGAAGGCGATCCGCAACATTCAGGCGATCCTCAACAATAACGGCTTCGACGCCGGCGTTCCGGATGGCGAAATGGGCGCGAAAACCGTTGCTGCGATCAAGAGCTTCCAGAAATCGATCGGCCAGGAGCCGGACGGCAAGGTGACCGATGCGACGGTGAAGGCGCTGCTCGAACGCAACAAGCAGGGCACCAAGGCGATCTAAAGCACGTCGCGATCTTTCAGATTCGCTCGCCGCGCTTTAGGTCTGAGTTTTTACGCGTGTCGTTATCGCAAAACCGCGCACATTTTTGCGCGACACGCTTTAGAACGGTTCCCGCCGGGCTCGGAAATGACGATGTCTTGTTCTCGGGCGCAAACCGCACGGCTCTTTTGCCCAAATCGCGCTACAGAAAGCTTGAGTCATCAAGACATTTTTCCGCCGCCTGTCACGCAATCTGAAAAAAGCCGGATTATGCGGGACAGATCGGTCTACGCATCCGAATCCCCTGCCGGCGACCTCATCGCCATCAGGGGAGCGATCGAAAGCCTCTGGCAACGATTTCACAATATGATGCGCATTCGAACGGGGACGTGACAGAAGCCGCCCGCCAGGCGCGGCCATCATTCGGGGTCGGTTGTGACAATCTATCTGCCTATCGCAGAATTGTCGGTGAACATCTTCATCATTCTCGGCATGGGAGCGGCCGTCGGATTCCTGTCAGGAATGTTCGGTGTCGGCGGCGGCTTTCTCATCACGCCGCTGTTGATCTTCTACAACATTCCCCCCGTCGTCGCCGTCGCGACCGGCGCCAACCAGGTGGTGGCCTCGTCGATATCGGGCGCAATCACCCATTTCCGGCGCGGCACGCTCGACGTCAAGCTCGGCACGGTGCTTTTGATCGGCGGCCTCTCAGGCGCCACGGTCGGCATCTGGATCTTCTCGCTGCTGCGCTCCGTAGGCCAGCTCGATCTCATCATCTCGCTGATGTATGTCATCTTCCTCGGCACCGTTGGCGGGCTAATGCTGCTCGAAAGCATCAATGCCATGCGACGCGCAGCGCGCAACGAGCCGCCCGTCCCGCGCAAGCCAGGCCACCAGCACTGGGTGCACAAGCTGCCGCTGAAGGTACGCTTCAAGAAATCGAAGATCTTTCTCAGTGTCATTCCGATTGTCGCGCTCGGTTTCGCGATCGGCATCCTCACCTCGATCATGGGTGTCGGCGGCGGCTTCATCATGGTGCCGGCGATGATCTATCTCCTGCGCATCCCGACCAATGTGGTCGTCGGCACCTCGCTGTTCCAGATCATCTTCGTGACTGCCTATACGACGATCGTGCAGGCGGCGACGAACTATTCCGTCGATATCGTGCTCGCCTTCATTCTGATGGTGGCGGGCGTCATCGGGGCGCAATACGGCGTGCGCGTCGGCCAGAAGCTGCGCGGCGAGCAGCTGCGCGCGCTCCTCGGCCTGCTGGTGCTCGCCGTCGGCCTGCGCCTTGCGGTCGCCCTGGTGGTGACGCCGGCCGATGTCTATTCGGTGGTGATGGGAGCGGGCAACTGATGCGCCGGCTTGCCGCCATCCTCGCTTTTCTTTGCCTGCTGCCGGCGGCTGCCGGCGCGCAGTGGCTGCCCGGACAGGGCACGGAAGCGGTGCGCGAGGGGCTGGAAATCGGCACGTCGACCAGCGAAATTGCCATCACTTCGGACTTCCACGGCGCCGATCTGACGATCTTCGGCGCACTTTCGAACACCGACCAGCTGCTGCTCGCCATCGGCCAATATGATGTCGTCGTGGTGCTGGAAGGACCGCGCGAGGACGCGACGGTTCGCAAGAAGGAGCGTGTCTTCGGCATCTGGGTGAACAGGCGCTCGATGACCTTCGAAGCCGTGCCGCATTCCTATTCGATGTCGAGTTCGCGCGGCATTGACGACCTAACCACTCCGCTCGACATGACCGATCGCGGGATCGGCATCGATCACATTCCGTTGACTCCGGTCGGCTTCGTCGGAGACGGCAGCAATCTCGGCGAATTCCGCCAGGCCTTCCTGCGATTGCAGCAGGCAGGCGCGCTCTACGACCGCAACCCGAGCGGCGTGCGGTTCGTTTCCTCCAACCTGTTCAAGGCAAGCCTGCGCCTGCCGGCGAACATACCGAATGGCGTGCATACGGTGCGCGCCTATCTCTTCAAGAGCGGCAATTTCGTCACCGAGAAATCGCTGCCGCTGCGCGTCATTAAGACCGGCATCGAGCAGACGATCACCGATGCGGCGCACGAGCAGCCGATCCTCTACGGCTTTGCGGCGGTGCTGCTCGCCGTCATCACTGGCTGGAGCGCCAGCCTGATCTTCCGCAAGGACTGATCTGGACGACGCTGCGGCATTCCCGCCTTCGTTGAAATGGTCTCAGGGCTTCAAGAAGGAAAGACGCTCGTCGACGCGGGCCGGGGCGACCTCGGCGATGTCAGCGGTGACTATGCCTTCCGCTACAAAAGGATCTTCCCGGACCCGATTTTCGAGGTCGGCCCGCGAGGTGTTGTGAGCAAGGATCGCGCCACCTGCACTCGGTTGAAGACCGCCGACGAGCAGAAAGACGCCATCATCGAAACCACGTCTGATCCAGGCGTTGTGGCCTTCCATGAAGACAGGCGCCTTGGCCTTGCTGCCGGCGAATTTCAGGGAAACGAAAAACATTCAGGAACTCCTCAAGGACTATAGGCAATCAAAATTGGGAAGGCTGGGGCCGCTGTGCTGCCAACCAACCACGCATGTTTTCGACCTCACGATGAACGAAGGTTTCGTCGCGATAGGCAGCTGCCAGCGTCGCGACCCCCTGGCTCCGCATCAGAAGATGCATGGCAAGCGCGTCGGCATCAGCCTCGCACCCGAATGCGCAGAACTGCCGTGAGAGCCAATGGCGAAACAGGCTGAAAAGTTCGGCTGCTCGTTCCTTGCCGATGTGATCCAGTTTCGCGAGCTCGTTACACAGCGTGCCGACAGGACAGCCGTAAGCCATGATTTTCGCCTGGTTGACGATCAGAAGCTGGATGAAACTGAGTATGCGCTCTCCAGGGGTCTCGGCTTTGGCTTCCCAAGCCTCGAGCATTGATGTGGTCTTGGAGAGACGATGCGTGATCACCGCGTCGAGAAGCTCGTCTTTCGTTTTGAAGTGATAATAAAAGTTGCCTCGGGACAGCCCGACAGCCGCGGCAATATCCGCGAAGGACGTCGCTTCAAAACCCGTTTCGTAAAACAGCCTGTCGGCCGCTTCCACAATTTGCTGCCGTGTGGTCGCAGCAACCATGTCCGCCTCCCAATCTGAAATACGCGTTGGCACCACTCGTAGGACAATCGACCCACGCGAATTAGGACAATTGACCTAGACATGTCAAGGCGGCCCATTACCCTCTTTTCTCAGCATCGGAAAACCGCTTGCGTTTTGCTATCAGCAAAGATAAACAGGACTGGTTTTTAATTGAAACCAGTTTAGCTCGGCGGCGGAAAAGGGGAATGAAATGAGAAAGCTTGTCGTCTGGAACCTGATGACGCTCGACGGTTATTTCGAGGGCGCGAAGCCTTGGGATATCGATTTCCATAACCTCGCCTGGGGACCGGAGCTGCGAGATCTGGCCGAACAGTTCGAGGAGGAAGGCGATCTGCTGGTCTTCGGCCGCAAGACCTACGAGGGCATGGCCTCCTATTGGCCGACCGCCGAAGGCGAAGGCAAGATCAAGGCCTATATGAACGGCATCGTCAAAATCGCCGTATCGACGACGATGACTGAACCCGGCTGGAACAATGCCCGCATCGTCACCGATCCGATCCCCGAACTGACGAAGCTGAAGCAGGAAAGCGGCAAGACGATCTTCATCTTCGGAAGCGCCGAGCTTGCCGACACACTGCTGAAAGCGGGCCTCGTCGACGAAGTCAGGGTCTGCATCGTGCCTGTCATTCTCGGCGGCGGCAATCCGCTTTTCAAGCCGGCCGAGGCCCAGGTGCCGCTGAAACTCATCGAGTCCTCGACGACGCAAAGCGGCGCGGTGATCCTGCGCTACGAACCCGTCAAGGCATAGCGGGTTAGACTATGTGATGAACCGGCGGGCGCTTCCGCGGCCGCATTGGCCTTTGCCTCGCAAAATGCTGCCTCTATCATCGCCTCGCTGCAGAGGGAGTGAGCCATGGCAGAGGGCATAGACCTGCCGCTTGCGGAAGAGCGAAACATTCGGCCCACCGAAGGCGTGCCGGTCGACATCCGCTGCAGCGACGGTGTCGTGCTCGGCGGGCACCTCTGGGTTTCGGACGGCGCGAAGGCTTGCGGCGGCGTCATCATCAATCCGGCGACAGGCGTGCTCGCCCGTTATTATCACTATTACGCCCGCTTTCTCGCCGCTCATGGCTTCGATGTGCTGACCTATGACTACCGCGGCATCGGGCTGTCACGCCCCGCGCAACTGCGCGGCTGCGGTTATCGCTGGCGGGAATGGGGCGAGAAGGACTTCGACGCAGTGCTGCGCTTCATGGACGGCCGGGCAGATCAGCCGCTTTACGTCGTCGGCCATAGCATCGGCGGCTTCCTGCCCGGTCTGTCCAGACATGCCGGCCGGATCGACCGCATGCTGACGATGGGCGCTCAATATGCCTATTGGCGTGACTATGCGCCCGCACGCCGAATGCGGCTGCTCCTGAAGTGGCATCTCGCCATGCCGGTGCTGACGGCGCTGTTCGGCTATTTTCCCGGCAAGCGGCTCGGCTGGCTTGAGGATTTGCCGGCCGGCGTCGCCAATGAATGGAGCTTTCGGCGGGCCCGCATGGAAATGAGCCACCCGGCCGCGGAGCGGGAAAATGTGCTCGGGCGTTTCGCGGCCGTGATGGCGCCGATCCTTGCCGTCGCGATGTCGGACGATGAACTCGGCACGGTGCCTGCCATTCGCCGTACCCTCTCCTATTATCGCAATGCCGAGATCACCGAGGTGCTGCTGCAGCCGGCTGATTTCGGCTTCGACGCCATCGGTCATTTCGGCCTGTTCCATGCAAAGCATGCCGACGGCTTCTGGTCCGATACCGTCCGCTGGCTGCGCGACGGCATCCATCCCTGGCCGCAGAAGAAGCCTCGGGGAAAGACGGCATTCGACTAAAAACCGGTTCTTAACATTTACGAGTTAGTAATCTCTCGGAAACGAGAGGTTTGGTTATGCGTACTCGTATCGTTTTGACGGCCGTGGGCCTCGCGCTGCTTGTCGGCTGCGCGACCGCGCCGAAGCAAACGAGAAACATCTGCGCCGTCTTCGACCAGCGCGAAGGACTTTTCTCCAGCTGGCAGAGTGCGGCCGAGCGGACGGAGAAGAAATACGGCGTGCCCGTGCCGATCCTGATGGCGACGATGTACACCGAATCCGGCTTCCAGCCCTATGCGCGGCCGCCGCGCACCAAGCTGTTCGGCTTCATTCCCTGGACAAGACCTTCGACCGCCTACGGCTATTCGCAGGCGCTCGACGGGACATGGGATCACTACCAGTCGCAGACGAGAAACTGGAACGCGCGGAGGACGAATTTCGCCGACGCGATCGATTTCATCGGCTGGTATCACTATCAGAACAGCGCCGAGACGGGCATTCCGCTGAACGACGCCTATAATCTCTATCTTGCCTATTATTCCGGGCCGACGGGATATAAGCGCGGCGACTGGCGCTCGAACGGGCAATTGCAGCAGACGGCGCAGAAGTTCGCGCGGATGGCGGGGACATATCAGCAGCAGTTGCAGGGGTGTAACTAGCGATAATTGGGGCGTGCCACACGGCACGCTCCATTCGGGGTCCCTACCCCCGCAAATTCCCGTACCTGACCGAGTAAATCCGGTCCCGCCCCAGGAGATGGGCCACCAGCGACGATTTGTCGAACAGGCCTTTCATCGCCTGATGAGCGAGGTCCAGCCCGCCGCTCATGACGCCGAAGGCGGGCATCAGGAGGCGGGCGCCGTCGGTGGCGAAGCAGGGGCGGCGGACGGATCGCTCGCGCCGGCGTACGGTCGCCGCAGGATGCAGGTGGCCGGCGATTTCGCCGCTCTGCAAGCCATTTCTCGGCTCGTGGCGGAAGGTCAGGCCGGCATAATGCATCTCGTCGACGGAAGCGCCCGGCAGATCGACGACCCCGTCGGGATCGTGGTTGCCATTGACCCAGATCCATTCACGGCCCCGCGCCATCCCGACGATCAGTGCGCGAAACTTCTCCGGCAGATGCTCCGAACCGACGCGATCGTGAAAATTGTCGCCGAGCGAGACGACGAGTTTCGGATCATAGCGGGAGATGACGGCGGCCAGCACGGTCAGCGTCGCCAGCGTATCGTAAGGCGGCAGCATCATGCCGCGGCGGGCGAAGGCGGCCCCCTTTTCCAGATGCAGATCGGAGACGACGAGCAGCCCGGCATCCGGCAGATAGAGGGCGCCGAGCGGATCGCAGACGGCGGCAATGCCGTGGACCGACGTCTCGACGCCTGATGTCGCGGCCAGTCCCGATATGTCGCGCGCGAGCGCCAGGCGATTCATCACTGTCGTCGTTTCCATTATCAGGCCAAAGCTTCGGCGATCAGATCGTCGGCCGCTTCGGCAAGCAGCGCATCATGGGCTTCGCCCGGCACCGCCTCCCGTCCGATTTCCAGCATTACCGGCACGGCGAGCGGGGAAATATGGTCGAGGGCGCGATGGGTGATGTGCCCCTTGATTCGCATCAGCATATCGCCAAGACGGCTGATATCCAAAAGTCCGGTCGCCGCATCCTGGCGCGTCGCCTGCAGCAGGATGTGATCCGGCTCATGGCCGCGCAGCACGTCGTAGATCAGATCGGCCGACACGGTGATCTGGCGGCCGCTCTTTTCCTTGCCCGGATGGCGGCGCTCGATCAAGCCTGCAATCACGGCGCAATTGCGGAAGGTGCGCTTCAGCAGGAAGGATTCGTTGAGCCAGGCTTCGAGATCATCACCCAGCATGTCGGCGTCGAAGAGGTCGGAAAGGTTGAGCCGGCCGTTGGCGATCATCAGGCCCATATCCTCCAAGCCCCAGATAGCGAGAGAGTAATCGGTGGCAACGAAGCCGAGCGGCTTGGCACCCGCCCGGTCCAGCCGGCGCGTCAGCAGCATGCCGAGCGTCTGATGGGCGAGACGGCCCTCGAAGGGATAGGCGACCATATAACCGCGGCTGCCACGCGGAAAGGTTTCAATCAGGAACTCGTCGCGCTTCGGCAGCATCGACTTCTCCTTTTGCAGGGACAGCCAGTCGCGGACCTGATCGGGCAGATGGCGCCAGCGGTCGGGATCGGCAATCATCGCCCGCACCTGCTCGGCGAGATAGGTCGACAGCGGGAATTTGCCGCCGGCATAGGAGGGGATCTTCGGATCGAGCGAAAAGGCTTGCGAGGCCAGGCATTCATTTTCGCGGATGCCCTCGAAGCGCAGCACCTTGCCGGAGAAGATGAAGGTATCGCCCGGCGACAATTGTTCGAGGAAATATTCCTCGACCTTCCCCAGCGTGGCGCCGCCCCGGCCGATCCGGCCGCCCTCGCCGCGCTTGACCATGCGGATATTCAGCATCGGGCTTTCGACGATGGTGCCGAGGTTGAGGCGATATTGCTGGGCGACGGCGGGATTGGAGACCCGCCAGCGGCCTTCCTTGGTCTTGCGGATACGGGCGTAACGTTCGTAGGTCCTCAGCGCATAGCCGCCGGTCGCGACGAAATCGACGACGCGCTCGAAGGTCTCCCAGGTGAGATCGGCATAGGGCGAGGCGCTGGTGATCTCGTCATAGAGCTCCAGCATGTCGAAAGGTTCGGCGCAGGCCATGCCGAGCACGTGCTGGGCGAGCACGTCGAGCGCGCCGCGGCCGACAGGGGGCGTATCCTGCGCACCGATATAATTGGCGTCGAGCGCAGCCTGGCACTCCATGACCTCGAACCGGTTGGCCGGCACGAGGATCGCCTTCGAGGGCTCGTCCATGCGGTGATTGGCGCGGCCGATGCGCTGGGCAAGACGCGAGGCGCCCTTCGGTGCGCCGACATGGATGACCAGATCGACATCGCCCCAGTCGATGCCGAGATCGAGTGTCGAGGTGGCGACGACGGCACGCAGCCGGTTTTCGGCCATGGCCGCCTCGACCTTGCGGCGCTGGGCGACATCGAGCGAGCCGTGGTGGAGGGCGATCGGCAGATTGGCGTCATTGATCGTCCAGAGTTCCTGGAAGAGCATTTCGGCCTGGCTGCGGGTGTTGACGAAGAGCAGCGTCGTTTGGTGATCGAGGAGCTGCCTGTAGACATCGGGAATGGCATATTTGGCGGAATGGCCCGCCCAGGGGATGCGCTCCTCGGTGGACAGGATCGAGATATCGGGCTTGGCGCCGCCTTCGACGACGACGAGGCCGGCATGATGCTCTTTCCCCTCCTGCCCGCTGCCTTCATGTTGGGCGACCAGCCATTTCTGCAGATCCATCGGCTCGGCGACGGTCGCCGACAGGCCGATGGTCTTCAAGCCGGGGGCAAGGCCGCGCAAGCGGGCAAGGCCGAGCGACAGCATGTGGCCGCGCTTCGAGGTGACGAGTGAATGCAGTTCGTCGAGCACGACGTATTTCAGGTCCTTGAAGAAGCGCTCGGCCTCTCGGTTGGCCAGCAGCAGCGCGACCTGTTCCGGCGTCGTCAGCAGAATATCCGGCGGGTTGAGCTTCTGGCGCTGGCGCTTGGCGTTCGGCGTATCGCCGGTGCGGTTTTCGATGGTAACGGGCAGGCCCATTTCCGCCACCGGCTTCATCAGGTTGCGCTCGATGTCGATCGCCAGCGCCTTCAGCGGCGAAACATAGAGTGTGTGGATGCCGGTGAAGGCGGAGCCGGGCGGTATCCTGCCGCGGCGGGTGAGATCGGTAAGCGAGGGCAGGAAGCCAGCGAGTGTTTTGCCGGCGCCGGTCGGCGCAATCAGCAGCGTACTTTGACCGGCCTCGGCGCGGGCGAGCAGCTCCAGCTGATGGGCGCGCGGACGCCAGCCCTTTTCCGCAAACCAGCGGGCAAAGGCGGCAGGAAGCAGGGCGCGGGCTTCGGAATCGATCTGGTCCACGCCCTGAAGGTAGTGAAAAGCGGAAGAAAAAGAAGAGCGGCCGCCCGCTCACATCGCGATATAGCGGTCCTTGCGGTGATTGATCGCCAGCGTCAGGTTGAGCACAATCGCGCCGAGTACGGAACAGGCGATGATGAAGGGACTGGCGACGAAGAAGGAGAGCGCCAGCACGATGCCATCGAAGCCGAGTTGGACGAGGCCGGCACGCCAGCCGAAACGATCCTGAATGTAGAGGGCGAGAATGCCGATGCCGCCGAGACTGGCGCGGTGGCGGAAGAGCGCCAGCATGCCGGCGGCGATGACGATGCCTCCGAAGAGCGCACCGGCAACGGGATGGACATGCCCGATACCGATGAAGCCGGGCACGAATTCGGACAGGACTGAGGTGAGCCCGATCGCGAGGAAGGTCTTGATGGTGAAGGCGGGTCCCAAACGGCGGAAGGCGAGATAGTAGAAGGGCAGATTTACCGCAAAGAAGCAGAGGCCGAAACTTATGCCAGTCGCGTAATGCGCCAGGAAGGCAAGGCCCGCGGTACCACCGGCAAGCAGACCGGCGCCGGAGAGAAGCGAGACGCCGAGCACGGCAAGCATGCTGCCAGCGACGATGCCCTGCGCGTCGTCGAACAGAGAATGGCGATCGGCGCTGGAGTTGAGAAGGCCCGCGAAGGCGTTGGATGCCATGATGTTCCCCTGTCGGCTTTTTCGTTTTCTATCCGGCGCAGGGATAAAGACAAGGGGCGGCGAGACTCCTGTTGACATCAGTCATAATCATGGATATTTTTTATCTACGATTAAAGGAAGCCCTTGATGAAGATGAGCGATGGGGTCGAGCAGGCCATTCACAGCGTTGCGATGCTGTCCGGCCTCTCGGAAGGCGGCGTGCTTTCGGCCGCGGCACTGGCGGAATTCCACGGCGTGTCGACGAGCTATCTATTGAAGCATCTGCAGGCGCTGTCGGGTGCCGGCATCCTCGATACCGTGCCGGGGCCGAAAGGCGGATATAAGCTGGCAAAGGCGCCGGCGGAGATTTCGCTGCTCGACATCCTGCTTGCGGTCGAAGGACCGGCGCCGGCTTTCCGTTGCGCCGAAATCCGCCAGCGCGGGCCGAACCCGGTCTCCAATCGCTTCTTCGCCAAGCCCTGCAACATCAGCGCGGCGATGCTCAGAGCCGAACGCGTCTATCGCGCCGAACTTGCCAAGACGAGCATTGCCGATATCGGCATCGAACTGAATGCCCTCGACGACGGATCGATCGCAGCCCGAGGCTGCGCTTTCCTTGAAATCCATGAACGCAAGACGGCTCGTTGAGCCATAACAAGGAGAAGATCATGCAACCGCGTTTCAATTTCGCCAAAGCCGCTCCGGATGCCTACAAGGCCGTCGCAGCGCTCGAACAATATGTCCAGGCCTCCGGGCTGGAGCGCCGCTTCATCCACCTGATCAAGCTGCGCGCCTCGCAGATCAACGGCTGCGCCTATTGCGTCGACATGCATGTGAAGGAAGCCCGCCATGACGGGCTGAGCGAGCAGTGGATCAACCTGATGTGCGTCTGGCGGGAGTCGCCGATTTACGACGCCCGCGAACGCGCCCTGCTCGGCTGGGTCGACGCCGTCACCAACATCGCCAAGACAGGCGCGCCGGATGCCGACTACGAAGCGCTGAAGGCGCATTTCTCCGAGGAGGAGATGACGAAGATCACGGTGGCGATCGGTGCGATCAATATCTGGAACCGGCTTGCGGTCGGCTTCCGCTCGCAGCATCCGATCGATGCGGCTCAGAAGGCGGCCTGACGGCTTAAGGGATAATCCCGGTGACCGACCCGAAGAATTCGGGTCGGTTGAATATGCTCACTCGCGATTGGTAGCGGCTCGCGCGGCGGCAGAGCCAGGCCGGCTACCCGAGAGATCGGTGCTGTTGAAGATGTCGCGGACGACTTTCGCGATTTCCTCTGCGGAAGTGCCCTTGGCATATTCTTCCTGCATGCGGCGTCTCACAAGTTTTTCCAAATCTGACATAGTTCACCTCATCAAATCCGGCGCGCATGAAGTGTCGCGCCGGGATCGATCACAGGCAAGTTACGTTTTGTTTAGAATGGCTTACCGATTTTTAATGTTACACACCGCGCGTCTTTCGGGCACGCAGGCACGGATGCGCTACAGCGCAATATATCGATCGGCGCGGTGATTGATGGCGACGAAGAGGTTGAGCACGACGGCGCCGAGCACCGAATAGAAGACGATGGGCGGCGTGGTGACGAAGAAGGCGGCGGCGAGCACGCACATGTCGATGGCGAGCTGGACGAGGCCGGCGCGGATGCCGAAACGCTCCTGCAGGTAGATGCCGAGAATGCCGACGCCGCCGAGGCTGGCGCGGTGGCGATAGAGCGCCAGCGCGCCGAAGCCGAGCAGCAGGCCGCCGAGCAGCGCTGCCCAGGCAGGGTGGATGCTCGATATGGAAAAGAGACGCGATTGCAGATCTGACATCGCCGATGTCAGGCCGATGGCGATGAAGGTCTTGACCGTGAAGGCCATGCCGAGACGCTTCCACGAGAGATAGAAGAACGGCAGGTTGAGCAGGAAGAAGGCCATGCCGAAATTGACGCCGAAGGCATAATGCAGGAGGAAGGCGACGCCCGCCGTACTGCCCGTGAGAAGGCCGGCGCAGGCGAGAACATAAAGGCCGAGCGCTGCGACGAGGCTGCCGGAGAAAATGCCCTGCACATCCTCGATCGGCGAATGGCGCGTCGCGCTGGTGTTCCAGACGCCAAGAGAATTGATGAGCTGTGTCATGGCGCCGGTCTCCAACAACAGACGAGTTCGGGAACACCCGAAGAATTCCGGGCGAGATGGATTTGATTGTGAAATGAGCCGGAGCGCTCGACATCCTGTCGCCGCGCTTCGTTGTACACCCTTGAAATATCAGGTTTTCCGGAACTCGATCAAGCAAAATAGGTAAGCACTGCTGTCCTATTTGAAAATCGCAAGAAACATTCGTTCACGCCGGTTTGCGCGTAAGGAACAGAATGCCGGAAACCGGTTTGCCGCCATCTTTGCGAATGACCGTCTTGACGGTCTCAAGGATTTCGAGGCCGTGGCGGGCAAGCAGCCTCCCCACATAGGCTTCCGAATGGGCATAACGCAGCGACGGGGCGAGATGGAAGCCTTCGCCTTCCCCCGCATCCTCGACGGAAAAGACAATGTCGGCGCCGGCGCCGGCGAGTTCGTCGATGACGGCAAAGACGCTTTCGAGATTGCCGAGATACATCAAGACGTCGGCCGCCGTCACGAGATCGGCGCGACGGCGCGCGGCATCCGCAAGGACGCCGGAAAGATCGGGTGCAAGCGATAGATCGGCCTGGGCAAGGTGATCGTAGACGCCCTTCTCCGCAGCCTTGGCGAGCATGTTCTGCGAGAGGTCAAAGCCCTCGAGGCGACCGACATGAGCGCGGATTTCCGGGCCGAGCAGCCCGGTGCCGCAGCCGAGATCGACGGCGCATTCGTAGCGCCTGCCGGTAGACGCAATCAGCGCGGCAAGCTTCTGGGGCACGCTATAGTCGAGTTTCTCGACGAGCGAGGTTTCGAAGCGGTCGGCATAATCATCGAAGAGCCGCTCGACATAGCGGCTCGGCGGCCGGTCGGGCGCTGCTCCGTCACCGAGAAGGGCGAGCTTGAGGGCGGCGCCGAAAATATCTTCGGGATCGAGGGCAAGCGTCCTGCGATAGGCCTCGATCGCGGCATCCGCCCTGCCCGCCTTTTCGCGATAGGTGGCGAGGCGATACCAGCCGGCAGCCCAGGCGGGCGCCAGCTCGAGCGCCTGTTCCATCAGCTCGACCGCCGCCTCCGGCTCGCCACCCTCTTCGAGCATCCTGGCATAATCGGCGCGGCGGTCGGCGATGACGTCGCCTGAGGAAAGCTGGTGGGACTGCATCATCGGCTCTTTATTTTGCGCATGTCGTTGCACGGCGCAGTTTTGCGTGGCCTCGCATCTGGCGGCGGCCACAAAAAAACTCAAGTCCTATTTCAGAGGCGGAACGGCCAATCCAGGAAAGGGCTTGCGGGCAGCGCGCCGCAACCTTAATTCAGGGGCAAACAGGAGATGGCGCATGTCCGATCAGGTGAACAAGTTCCTCGGCGATTCGCTCGGCCGCACGTTGATAAAACTCATCGTCGTGTCGCTGATCGTCGGCTTCGTCATGACCATCTTCGGCCTGACGCCATGGAACATCATCTACGGGTTCCGCGACTTCATTCTGGAGATCTGGCACCGCGGCTTCGCGGCGCTCGGACGCGTCGGCGACTATCTCATCCTCGGGGCGACGCTCGTCATCCCGCTCTTCGTCATCCTTCGCCTTTTCAGCTATCGCCGGTAACATGACATCCATCGATCTTTCCAGGCGCGGCCTGCTGCGTCTTTCCGGACTTGCGCTCGCCGCCGGCATTGCCGGCTGCACCACGACGCCCCGCCTTGCCGGCACGCCCTCGAACGGCGAGGACGAGACAACGAGCGTATTGCCGCTCGTCAATCAGCTGAGGGCAAAGAACGGCCTGCCGCCGCTCAGTGCCGATCCGGCGGCGCAGACCGCCGCCCTCTTCCAGGCGAAACGCATGGCGAGCTCCGGCAAAATGGCGCATCTGATCGGCATGACCGACAGCTTCGGCGCCCGCGTCAAGGCGAGTGGTGTGCGGCTGCCGGCAGCTGAGAATATCGCCTCCGGCCAGCAGAGCGTCGATGCGGTGGTGACGGCCTGGATCAATTCGCCGCATCATCTGGAAAACATGCTCGGGCGTTATGACGGCCTCGGCGTCGCCGTCGCCCATAATGCATCTTCCCGGAACCTGCCCTATTGGGCCATGGTGCTTTCCAGCCGAGGCGATTCCTCCACCGCATAATTCCCGAAATCGGGAATCGGCTCAGACGCTATAGATGAGGCCGGCATGGATACGCGCAGCAATAACAACGCGTTCGCTTTCGACGTGACGCACCGGCTGGTGCTCTCGATCGCCATTCCGATGACGCTGGGCTTCATGACGACGCCGCTGCTCGGGCTGACCAGCACCGCCGTCGTCGGCCATATGGGCAATCCCGAGGCGCTTGCGGGGCTTGCGATCGGCGCGATGCTCTTCGATCTCATCCTGGGCAGCTTCAATTTCCTGCGCGCCTCGACGACAGGGCTGACGGCGCAGGCCTATGGCCGGCGAGACCAGCACGAGCAACAGGCCGTGTTTTGGCGAGCACTGATATCCGCGCTCGGCTGCGGGCTGGCGCTGCTCTGTCTTTCGCCGCTGTTGATGGCGGCCGGATTGAGACTGATGGGCGCGGAAGGGGCGATCGCCGAGGCAACAAGCACCTATTTCTCGATCCGCATGCTGGCGGCGCCGGCGGCGCTGGCGAATTACGCGATCCTCGGCTTCGTGCTCGGACGCGGACAAGGCAATGTCGGGCTGCTGCTGCAGGCCCTGATCAACGGCATCAACATCCTGCTGTCCATCTATCTCGGCCTTTCGCTCGGCTGGGGCGTGGCCGGGGTCGCCTGGGCAACCCTGGCCGGTGAGGTGGCCGGGGCATTGGCCGGGCTTTTCATCGTGCTCAGCGGCTTCGGCAAAGCCGAGCGGCCGGCATGGGCCGAGATCTCCTCTCGCCATCGTCTGGCGGAGCTTTTCGCGCTCAATCGCGACATCCTGATCCGCACATTCGTGCTGATCGGCGCCTTCACCATCATGACGCGGATCGGCACCAGCTTCGGCGCGGTGACGCTTGCCGCCAATGCCGTGCTGATGAACTTCTTCCTGCTGTCCGGCTATTATCTCGACGGGCTTGCCAATGCCGCCGAACAGATCACCGGCCGGGCGATCGGCGCGCGGTACCGGCCGGCCTTCGACCGCGGGCTGAAGCTGACGACCCTCTGGTCCTTCGGGCTGGCGGCAATCGTTTCCGTCTTCTTCTTCCTGGCCGGACCCTGGCTGATCTCGGTGCTGACGACTTCGCCCGAGGTGCGGCAGGCGGCCGGGACCTACCTGCCGTGGGCGGCGGTGACGGGGCTGACCGGCGCTCTGGCCTTCCTGATGGACGGTGTCTTCATCGGCGCGACGTGGTCTGCGGACATGCGCAACCGGATGCTCATATCCTTCGCCGGCTATCTCCTGATGCTCGCCATCTTCGTGCCGCTCTTCGGCAATCACGGCCTATGGTTGGCGATGAACGCCTTCCTGCTCTTCCGCGGCTTCTTCCTGGCCATGCTGGTGCGGCCGCGCGCCGATCAGACGTTCCGCGCCGCCCAATAATCCAGCCTGGTGTCGCGCAGTTCGCGGATCGAGCCGGCTTTTTCGCGGTCGAGCAGCCTGGAGAGGCCGCGCACGATATCGCCGGGCAGACCGGGACCTTCATACACCATGCAGGAATAGAGCTGGACGAGATCGGCGCCCGCTCGGATCTTCTCCAGCGCCGTTTCGGCCGAGGAGACGCCGCCGACGCCGATGATCGGCAAATCAGGGCCGACGCGCTTGCGCATTCTTGCAAGCACCGCCGTCGACTTTTCGAACAGCGGCACGCCGGAGAGACCACCCGTCTCCTTGGCCTGGCGCTGATCCTTAAGGCCGTCGCGCGACAGCGTCGTGTTGGAGACGATCAGGCCATCCAGCGGATGCGCGAGCGCTTCGGCGGCGATGTCATCCATGCCTTCCTCGGTCAGATCGGGGGCGATCTTCAGGAAAACCGGGATTTTCCGGTCGGAATTCGCCGCCATCTCGTCACGTGCCGTCAGCGCGGCGGAGAGCAGCGCCGCAAGGCTTTCGCGCGCCTGCAGGTCGCGCAGGCCGGGCGTATTGGGCGAGGAGATGTTGGCGGTGAAATAGCGCGCGACGGAGTAGAAGCGACGGATACCGGCGACGTAATCGGCAATGCGATCCTCGCTGTCCTTGTTGGCGCCGATATTGACGCCGACAATGCCATTGCCCTTCAGCCCGGCGAGGCGCCCGAAAGCGGCGTCATGGCCTTCGTTGTTGAAGCCGAGACGGTTGATGACGGCTTCATCCTCCACCAGGCGGAAGATGCGCGGGCGCGGATTGCCGGCCTGCGGCTTCGGCGTCACCGTGCCGATCTCCGTAAAGCCGAAGCCGAGCTTCAGCAGCGCTTCCGGCACCTCGGCATTCTTGTCGTAGCCCGCAGCCATGCCGAGCGGGTTTTGAAAGACGAGGCCGGCGACGGTCTGGCTGAGCCGCGGATCGGGAGCGATGTGGCAGGCCGGCACCAGGCCGGATTTCAGCGCGGCAATCGACATGCCGTGCGCCGTTTCCGGATCGAACATGAAGAGGCCCTTACGGGCGAGACGCTTGAAGGGGTCGATCATGGCTGCAGCTCCGGGAAGACATGGGCGCCGGCCTCATCGAGCGGCAGCGGCACCTCCCAGAGCACGGCTGCCAGCGGCAGGTCGGCATAGAGATGCGGGAAGAGATCACCGCCGCGCGAGGGCTCGAAGAGAAGTTTGTCACCGAAGCCGCTGCCGTCGACGGCAATCAGCAACAGGCCGGGCTGGCCGGCGAAATGCAGCGCGGCGGTCTGTTTCACCTGGTCTGCGGTGGAGAAGTGGATGAAACCGTCCTTGAGATCGATGCCGGCGCCATGAAAAATGCCGGTTTGTCTGGCTTCCTGCCAGAGCGCTTCCGTCACGATCTTGTAAAGGGTCGGTGTCACGGTCATCATGGCCTCGCGATTGCTGGTCCTCGGTCATGAGCGCTTTGCCGGAAAGAGGCGGCGATGTCCACGCCCCGGCGTTAAAAACGAGGCCGAGACAGGCAAATCCGGAGGATAAGACGATGAAGATTTTGGTTCTGACACTTGGCGTTCTTCTCCTGCCCTTCGGCGCTGCGGCGGCCGAAGCCGATGCCAGCCGCTTCCAGCTGGAGAAGAGCGGCGACCATTTCGTCCGGCTCGACCGGCAGACCGGCGCCATGTCGATCTGCCAGGATAGGGACGGCACGCTCGTTTGCCGGATGGCCGCCGACGAGCGGGCCGCTTATGAGGACGAGCTCGACCGGCTTTCCGAACGGGTGACCAAGCTGGAACAGGGCGGCCTCGTCCAGCGCGCGCTGCCGAGCGATGCCGAGATCGACCGTTCGATCAGCATCATGGAGCGGATGATGAAGAGTTTCATGGGGATGGTGAAGGAGTTCCAGGCCGAGGAAAACGCCAATCCCCTTCCGCAGAAGACATGATCTGATATAGTCATTTCAGTAGGTATGCATGCGACGCGGAGGGGATAGCGGCGCATGCAGGCGTGATCGGACTCTTGGGAGGGAGTTTTCGATGCAGGAACAGACCATCATCATCGCGGACGATCATCCGCTTTTCCGGGATGCGCTGCGCCAGGCGGTGATCGGCATGGAAGGCCGGCAGACGATCGTCGAGGCCGGCGATTTTGCTGCTGCACGCTCGGCTGCGGGCACCCATCCGGATGCCGATCTGATGTTGCTCGATCTCGCCATGCCCGGCGTCAGCGGCTTTTCCGGCCTGATGGCCCTGCGCGCGGAATTCGGCAGCCTGCCGATCATCATCGTCTCGGCAACCGACGATGCGACGACGATTCGCCGGGCCCTGGAACTCGGCGCTTCCGGCTTCATTTCCAAATCCTCCGGTATCGAGGACATCCGCCGCAGCATCCAGACGGTGCTTGCCGGCGATATCGCCACGCCCGAGAGCTATCGCGACGGCCAGGAGCAGGATCCTGATGTCGCCGATCTGATCCACCGCCTGCATACGCTGACGCCGCAGCAGAGCCGGGTGTTGACCATGCTCGCCGAAGGCCTGCTGAACAAGCAGATCGCTTATGAACTCGGCGTCTCCGAGGCGACGATCAAGGCGCATGTCTCGGCAATTCTCCTGAAGCTCGATGTCGACAGCCGGACGCAGGCCGTCATCCAGCTCGGCAAGATCAACATGGCGATGGTCGCCTGAGCGCAGCGCTCAGCTTACAGGATTTTATTCCTTTCTCGTCTTTACTCGGGCGATACGGTCGGTTAATATTCCGCTCGGTTGAAGCGCGGCATTGGATGAGCCGCACGGGATCGGGCGCATATGCTGTCACATGAGCAGATCTGGGGAGCGATTGACAGGCTTGCCGAACGGCACGACCTGACACCGTCCGGTCTTGCCCGGCGCGCCGGGCTCGACCCGACCTCCTTCAACAAATCGAAACGGCTATCCGCCGACGGGCGGTTGCGCTGGCCCTCGACCGAATCGATCGCCAAGGTGCTCGAGGCGACAGGGGCGAGCATGGAGCAGTTTCTTGCCTTCATGCGGCCGGGCGGCAGCCCTTCCGGATTGCCGGAAGCAGCGTTTCAGCCGCAGGGCAGCTCCATTCCGCTGCTGGGCTTCGCGCAGGCGGGCGCCGGCGGCTTCTTCGACGACGGCGGTTTTCCGGCCGGCCAGGGCTGGGACGTAGTCGAATTTCCGGCGGCGCCATCGCAAAAGGCCGGCGTTTATGCGCTGGAGGTGCAGGGCGAGAGCATGATGCCGCTCTACCGCGACGGCGACGTTCTGATCGTCGAGCCGGGCGCGCAGGTGCGCCGCAACGACCGCGTCGTGGTGCGTACGCGCGAGGGTGAGGTGATGGCCAAGGTGCTGCTGCGCCAGAGCCCGCGGTCGATCGAGCTGATGTCGCTCAATCCCGAACACCCCAACCGCACCCTCGATCTTTCCGATGTCGATTGGATCGCCCGTATCATCTGGGCCAGTCAATAGGAAGATATTCCATGCGCCCTGCTGCCGTCTTCACAGGTTTCACAGGGATGGCGGTGGTAGCCGGCCTGCTGATGGCAGGCGAAGCAAGGCTTCGCGGCGACCCATCAGGGGAAGAAAGCACGCCCGCGGAGGAGACGGCGGCCGCAGTGCCGGATGCCGCCCCCGAGACAGCCGAACCCACGGCGAGGATATCCGACGAACGTGCCGAGATGATCGCCCGCTCCGCGGAACCGGCGGCCCCGCCTGCTGCGGTGCCACGCAATGGCACAGCCCCCAAACCCGCCGATACCGAGCCGCAAGCGGCACCGGCCGCCGCCAGTGAAACGGCAAGTCCCGCGGCGAAAAAGGCGATCGAGCTGCCGAGGCCGACGGTCGAAAATGCCGGCGATCTTTCCTTCGGCGAGCGCAAGCTCCAGCTTGCCGGCATCGTTTCGACACCGGCCGACAGGATATGTGGGCCGGCAGGCCGGCAATGGCCTTGCGGCATGATGGCGAAGACAGCCCTGCGCCAACTGCTGCGCAACCGCAGCATCAGCTGCAATCTCGATACGGCCGAATGGAAGGGAACGATCACGGCGGCCTGCCGGCTCGGCACCCAGGATCTCGGCTCGTGGCTTGCCGAAAACGGCTGGGCGGAAGCAGCGGCGGGTTCGCCTCTCGCGGCCATCTCCGAGACAGCCAGGCAGGCGGGGCGAGGCATATATGGCGGCGATCCGCGCCGCAAATAACCGATACGCCGCGAGAAGGGTTGGCATCCTCTCGTAGGGGCCGATCCCTTGTAATGGCCGCCGCCACTTCCTAATCTGGGCAGATCGAAAAAGGAATCAGAGATGAACAAGCCGCTTTCCGCCCATGATGCCCTGATCTACGTGATGGTGATGGCCTCCGCCGTCGACAGCACGATGAACGACAGGGAGATGACGAGGATCGGCCAACTGATCGGATTCCTGCCGGTTTTCAAGGATTTCGACGACGACAAGCTGATTTCGATCGCCCGCGACTGCGCCTCGCTTCTTGCCGGGCCGGAAGGCCTCGACGTCGTTCTCGAAACCGTGCGCGATACCCTGCCGGCAAAGCTCTACGACACGGCCTATGCGCTCGCCGTCGAAGTGGCCTCTGCCGATCTCTCGGTCAAGGCCGAAGAACTCCGGCTGCTCAGCCTGCTGCGCGATCGGCTGGGCCTCGACAAGCTCACCTGTGCGGCGATCGAGCGCAGCGCCATTGCCCGCTTCCGCAAAGGTTAAACGATCTCTGGCGCTTCAATAAAGCCCATAGGGAAAATAACGCAGATAGATCTCCTGCAAACGGCCGTTGCGCGACAGCGCGCCGAGCGCATGATCGATGGCCGATGTCAGCACGCTGTCCTTTTGCCGCAGCATGATGGTCATGCCCTCGCCGAGGAAATGTTCGGAGAGATACGGGCCGTCGAAGAGCGCGCAGCATTTGGCCGAGGCGGGCGACGAGACCCAGAAGGAAAGCTGCAAGGCGTCCGCGAAGGCAGCATCGACCTTGCGATCCCTCAGCGCCGCAAGCAGAGCCTCCCTATTGTCGAAGGCCTGGGCTTTGATCGCCGGAAAGAAGGCGGCCAGCATCGCTTCGTGGACCGTGCCTTTGACGACGCCGACCGGATGGCCGGAAAGCGCAGCGGCCGTCTTTCCGTCCAGGGGTGCTGCGAGATTGCGCACGAAACGGGCCGGCAGCATCAGATAGGGTCTTGAGAAAAGGAATTGCCGGCGCAGTTCCGGGGTCACGGCAAGGCCGGCGATGACGGCATCCCCTTGCGAGGCAGCGAGCGCATCCTTGAGATCGGCGAAGGGAACCGCCTGGATCTGGCACTTGTCCGAAATCTCCAGCTCGGCGCAGATTTCGCGGGCGAGATCGACATCGAAGCCGGAGAGCTTGCCGTTCTGATCGGTGAAATTGAAGGGCGGAAAATCGACCGATGTCAGGAAGCGCAGACGGACCAGCGAGGAAAGATCCGGCCTGGCCAGGCGTTCACGCGCATCGAAGAGCAGCGGCAGCGATGGTGCCGCTTGCTGGGCGGATGCCGCAAAACTCGAAAACAGCGCTCCGAGAAACAGCCCGACCGCAAAAAATCCCTTCAAAATCAGGGACGACAGCTTGGATTGCATCATCGTGATCCGGTCTCGGGTTAAGCGCGAAGCATCGCCGAGATGTACCAGAGTCACGGCTGGCGGGGAATACGCATGGGCGGGATCGTGCCGCATTGGCGGTTCATCCGGCTGCCGCCGCAACATACCGGGGGATAACCGGTTCAACCCCTGAAATTATAGGCATCCCCCGCCCCGGCGTTAGGGCGGAATTAAAGAATAGCGCCTTTATTTGTTGCGACGTCATCGGACCCCGCCAGCCGATTGCATGATGCGCGCGTCAGCAGCTCTGTTTGCAACAATTGATTTCAAGCGCCGGGCGCAACAGGCCCGGCCAATCGGGTGATATTTCCATGCTGAAACATTTGAAAATCCGCGCGAAGATCCTATCGGTCGTGGCGCTGCTGGGACTGGTTACCATGGCCGGGCTCTTCTATGTCATCACCGAGTTCCGCCGTGCGGATACGGCCTACAGCGCCTTCATCGATCACGAGGCGCTCGCCTCGATGCAAAGCGCGCGCGCCAGCGCATCGCTTGT
This sequence comes from Rhizobium sp. J15, assembly GCF_002531825.1. GTDB lineage: Bacteria > Pseudomonadota > Alphaproteobacteria > Rhizobiales > Rhizobiaceae > Rhizobium. The sequence continues at coordinate 328,995 of NZ_NWSX01000002.1, forward strand.
CGCCTCGGTGCTTCAGGTCAGCCTGCTTGCGGATATGAAGCCCGATACCCCGGCATTCCAAACGGCGCTCGCCACACCCAGCAAGCTGCCGCAGGCCCGGGACCGAATGAAGCAGGCAGCGGCGCTTGTGCCCAGCCGCAAGTCGGCGATCGATGAAATCCAGGCCGGCATCGACGAAATCGAAACCCTGGCAGGCAAAATCATCGAACAGAGCAAAGCCAAGGACAGCGCCGGCGCCAAGGCAAACGTTGCCCTGATCAATGCCAAGCTCGACGCGCTGACGCCGAAGATGATCGCAAACAACGACGCGATGATGACGATGCTCAACGATGGCGGCGACGCGCTCTCGGCTTCCGTCAATGGACGGATCAACCTCTGCCTCGCTTTGATCGGCATTGCCGTTCTCGTCGCGATCGGCCTCGGCGTCGCAGTTGCCCAGATCGGCATTGCCAGCCCGATGGCCGAGCTGCGCCAGCGCATGACGCGGCTTGCCGAAGGCGATACGGGCAGCGACGTCAGCGGCCTCGACCGCCACGACGAGGTCGGCCAGATGGCCAAGGCCGTGTCGATCTTCCGCGACAACGCGATCGAGCGCGCCGAGATCGAAGCGCGCGCCGAAGCGGACCGCAGCCTCAGCGACGGCGAGCGCCGCGAGCGCGAGGCGCAGAAGGCCCGCGAAGCCTCCGAACTCGAACGCGCGGTCGCGGCACTCGGCGATGGCCTGCGCCGCCTTGCCGCCGGCGACCTCGCCTTGCAGATCAACGAACCCTTCGTCGCGCATCTCGATGCGCTGCGCGAGGATTTCAACAACTCGGTCGAAAAGCTCAACGAGACCATGCATACGGTCGGCGCCAATGCCCGGGCGATCGGCGCCGGCGCCAACGAAATCCGTTCTTCCGCGGACGAGCTTTCCAGGCGGACCGAACAGCAATCCGCCTCCGTCGAAGAGACGGCGGCAGCACTCGAAGAGATCACCACGACCGTGCGCGACGCCGCCAAACGGGCCGAGGAGGCAAGCCAGCTCGTCGCCCGCACTCGCCTCGGCGCAGAAAAATCCGGCGAGATCGTCCGCAAGGCCGTTTCCGCCATGCAGCAGATCGAGCAGTCCTCGGCCGAGATCGGCAATATCATCGGCGTCATCGACGATATTGCCTTCCAGACCAATCTGCTGGCCCTCAATGCCGGTGTCGAAGCCGCGCGCGCCGGCGAAGCCGGCAAGGGTTTTGCGGTCGTCGCCCAGGAAGTGCGCGAACTCGCGCAGCGTTCGGCCAAGGCGGCAAAGGAGATCAAGGACCTGATCACCACGTCGGGCACGCATGTGCAGACCGGCGTTTCGCTCGTCGGCGAAACCGGCAAGTCGCTCGATTCGATCGTCCACGAGGTGCAGGAAATCAACCAGCACGTCCACGCGATCGCCGAAGCCTCCCGCGAACAGTCGATCGGCCTGCAGGAGATCAACACGGCCGTCAACACGATGGACCAGGGCACGCAGCAGAATGCGGCGATGGTCGAGCAATCGACGGCCGCCAGCCACAGCCTCGCCACCGAAGCGGCCGCACTCAACAATCTGCTCGGCCAGTTCCGGCTGACCGGCACCGGCGGCTTCGCCGCCGCCGCGCCGATCGCCTCGGTCCGGCCGCCGGCCCCGGCCCCGCGCGCCGCAGCGCGCCCGGCTGCCAAGGCGCCGATCCGCGTCGCCAGGGAAGGTACGGCCCGCCCGACTGCCTCGCCGGCCCGTGCACTCGGTCAACAGCTCGCCAACGCCTTCGGCGCAGGCAGCAGCGCATCGTCCAGCAAGGATGCCGACTGGACGGAATTCTGAGTCGACCGAAACAAGCATGTCGAAGGGCGGCTGCGGCCGCCCTTTGCTTTCAGGCAGCACGCACCAAAGATTGAGAGCGACATGCCGTTTGCTTGATGCGCGGGACTTTATAGGGAGTATGATCGTATCGTTCGGCACATCGGGGGATGGACATGAAACCCGCAATCATCGGCCTCATCGGCACTCTGGCCCTTGCCGGGTGCACCACCGCCGCCGCCAACTACAGCGGCCCCGGCCTCGAGCCGATACCCGGCAGCATCACCTATAGCGGCCAGCCGCGCACCAAGCTCACCAAATCGCCGCCCGGCTCCGCCTTTCCGCACGATTTCATCGACCAATACGGCCGGCAAGTGGAGGAAACTTACATCATCCGGCCCGACAGAAGCCTGGTCATCGCGCATCGTCGCTACAGGCCGATCTGGCTATTCGACGATTAGGTCCAAAAGAGTTGCTCCCTCCCATTGCAGGCATGCCGTGTGCCAACTAAATAATTCCACCACAAGAGGGAGCAGGAAATGAAAATAGCCAAGGCATTGATAATCTGTGCAGTCTCCGCACTCATTCCAAGCATCTCTATGGCGGCATCGTCATGCGTGGCAACCATGAAAGCCTATGGCTACTTGGGAAGCGGAATGTCCTATGGATCCGCCGTCAGCATAATAGGCTGCTCGGGCGAGAAAGTGAGCAGCAGCGAGACGACAGGCGCCAAGACGGAGACGTATAGATGGAGCGGTCATAACTATTCAGGGAATTTGGAGGCCACTTTCCGGAACGATCAGCTCGTCAACAAAACTCAATCTGGTCTTAATTGATTGCGCTCGCCGGTCCGCGGCCGACACGATATGCTGCATATCTAAGTTATTGAAATAACTGGAGCGGATAAATTAGGGAATCGAATCCTCGTATTCAGCTCGGGAGGCCGGACTAAAATTCATTTTTTCAATAGGTTAACTTGAATTTTTACAGAAATCGCTCTGAACCGTACCCTTTCATGGGATGGTCTGAGGATGAGGTGCGAGGCATCATTCGCCGGTACGAAGACAGCACCGCAGCGACGAGGGCAATGATCGTCCAAATCAACGCCGGTGTAAAACTGCCTGTAAAACCGGACGAAAATTCGATGATTAAACAGGCACTAAGCGCTTGAAAACAAAGGTGGAGCGGGTGAAGGGAATCGAACCCTCGTATTCAGCTTGGGAAGCTGCTGCTCTACCATTGAGCTACACCCGCGATGCGCTGAGATTTCCAACAGATGGGCGTCGCTGTCAAGTCGCCCGAGTGCTGCGCCTCAGATGCGGAAGTGTTTGGAGAGCTTCAGGCCCTGGGCCTGGTAGTTGGAGCCGAGGCCGGAGCCGTAGAGGCTGGCGGGTTTTTCCTGCATGTGTTCGTAGACGAGGCGGCCGACGATCTGGCCGTCTTCGAGGATGAAGGGCACTTCGTGGCTGCGCACTTCGAGCACGGCGCGGCTGCCGCGTCCGCCGGCCGGCGCATGGCCGAAGCCCGGGTCGAAGAAGCCGGCATAATGAACACGGAATTCGCCGACCAGCGGATCGAAGGGGGTCATCTCGGCGGCATAATCCGGAGGTACATGCACGGCCTCACGCGACACGAGAATATAGAACTCGTCGGGATCGAGGATCAGCTCATTGCGGCCGCGGCTATAGAGCGGCTCCCAGAAATCGAAGATGTCGTGCTGATCTTTCTCGTCGACGTCAACGACGGCGGTGTGATGCTTGCCGCGATAGCCGATCAGGCCGTCCTTATCGCCACTAAGATCGATCGACAGCGCGATGCCGCCGCCGGAAACATTCGGCTGTTTGCTGGCAACCAGCGTCTCGCTTTCGTGCAGCTTCAAGAGTTCCGGCTCGCCGAGGACGGAGTGGCCGACGCGGAAGCGGATCTGCGACAGGCGCGAGCCGCGGCGCACGACGATCGGGAAGGTGCGCGGGCTGATTTCGAGATAGAGCGGGCCGGAATAGCCGGCCGGAATCTTGTCGAATTCCTGAGCGTAATCGGTGATGACGCGGGTAAAGATGTCGAGCCTTCCGGTCGAGCTCTTCGGATTGGCCGAGGCCGACATATCGGCCGGCAACGCCAGGCTCTCCATCAGCGGCACGATGTAGACGCAGCCGGTCTCCAGCACCGCGCCCTCGGAGAGATCGATCACATGCAGGCTCAGCCGGTCGAGCTTGTCCGACACCAGATGCGAGGGCCCTGGCATGAAGGAGGCACGCACGCGAAAAGCCTTGCTTCCCAAGCGCAGGTCAAGACTTGCCGGCTGGATCTGGTCGCGGTCCAGCTCCCGCTCGGAGTTAAGACGCCCCGTTTCGAACAGCGCCGAGATTGCGCGGTCAGCCAGAATTCCCGTTTCGCGAGCCATCATGCCCCATCCATCATTTGCCGCAGACAAAACCAAACTCGGGGAATTGACGCAAGCAGCTAACAGCAGTATTGCAGAATTATCCCGTGGTGATTTGGCCGGTCGGCTTGCAGCCACGTTAAACAAGTGGCTAAAAAGACCGGGTATGAAACCGGTCTGCTTTTGCGGCCGGTTTTTTTGTTATGTGAAGGTGATGGCATGAGCAAGACTTGGCGCCCGGCAACCCAACTCGTCCATGGCGGCACGCTGCGTTCGCAATATGGCGAAACGTCCGAGGCGATCTATCTCACGCAGGGCTTCGTCTACGACACGTCCGAGGCGGCCGAAGCCCGCTTCAAGGGCGAGACGGACGGCTTCATCTATGCCCGCTACGGCAGCCCGACCAATGACATGTTCGAAAAGCGCATGTGCGCACTGGAAGGCGCCGAAGACGCCCGCGCCACCGCCTCCGGCATGGCCGCCGTCACCGCCGCCATCCTCTGCCAGCTGAAGGCGGGAGACCATATCGTCGCCGCGCGCGCCCTCTTCGGCTCCTGCCGCTGGGTGGTGGAAACATTGGCGCCGAAATACGGGATCGACTGCACTCTCATCGACGGCCGCGATCTCGCCAACTGGGAAAAGGCGATCACGCCGAAGACGAAAGTCTTCTTCCTGGAAAGCCCGACCAACCCGACACTTGAAGTGATCGACATCGCAGGCGTCGCCAGGCTCGCCAACCAGATCGGCGCCAAGGTCGTCGTCGACAACGTCTTTGCAACGCCGCTCTTCCAGAAGCCTTTGGAACTCGGCGCCCATATCGTCGTCTATTCCGCCACCAAGCATATTGACGGCCAGGGCCGGTGCCTCGGCGGCGTCGTGCTTTCCGACAAGGCCTGGATCGACGAGAACCTGCACGACTATTTCCGCCATACCGGCCCGGCCATGTCGCCCTTCAATGCCTGGACGCTTCTGAAGGGCATCGAGACGCTGCCGTTGCGCGTGAAGCAGCAGACGCAGAATGCGGCGAAGATTGCCGATTTCCTGGCGGAGCAAGGCAAGGTCGCCAAGGTGATCTATCCCGGCCGCAAGGACCATCCGCAGGCCGATATCATCGCCAAGCAGATGTCGGGTGGCTCAACGCTCGTCTGCTTCGAACTGAAGGGCGGCAAAGAAGCGGCCTTCGCGCTGCAGAACGCGCTTGAGATCGTCAAAATCTCCAACAATCTCGGCGACAGCAAGAGCTTGATCACGCATCCGGCTACAACAACGCACAAGAACCTGACGGACGAGGCGCGCGCCGAACTCGGTATTTCCGCAGGCACGGTCCGCCTTTCGGCAGGCATCGAGGATACCGACGACCTGATCGAGGATTTCGCGAAGGCGCTGGCCAAGGTTTCGGCCTGATCGAGAATAGCGGCCGGACCCGCCTGGGTTCGGCCTCGCCGGACCTCGCTGGCGCTCGGCCGGGGGAACAAGATCGCCCGCGAAGGCGTTCGGAAGTAAAATTAACGCTGACGATTAGGCTTAACGATCGAAAACCCTTCGATCATGCTTGTTTCATCGCTGATCAACGTTCCGTTTCTTGACGGACAGGGCCTCTTTATAAGATACGGGTAACATATCTTGACTATGGTGCAAGGCATGTATCGCGCCCTCACAAGAGATATCGAAGTCGTGGTCGAACCGTTCTATCTGGAGGAGCAATCCGATCCGGAGGACGATCGCTATGTCTGGGGTTACCGGATTGTCATCAGCAACAATTCCGGCGTCGCCGTTCGCCTGGTCAACCGCTATTGGAATATCACCGATCAGAACGGCCAGGTAGATGAAGTGACCGGTCCTGGGGTCGTCGGCGAGCAGCCGCGACTCAGCCCCGGAGACACCTACGAATATTCCTCCGGCTGTCCGCTCGACACGCCCTCGGGCTTGATGTTCGGCCATTACCAGATGGAAACTGATGAAGGCGAGCTGTTCGATGTCGACATCCCCGCCTTCTCTCTGGATTCACCGGGGCTGCTGCGCGTGCTCAACTAAGGCGCATTTCTGAACTCGATTCCGTTTCAAAGTAACAGCGACGCGCGAGACAGGCGGGTGCGTCCCCTCACCCCGCGCGGGGAGAGCGACTGTCTTCTTTGTCAAGCGTTTTG
>NZ_NWSX01000031.1 GCF_002531825.1 Rhizobium sp. J15
GAAGTTACAAAGGTGCCGGCAGGCGGATGAGGGGGCCACCGGCAGAACAGCCGCGATCCACCTCACTGGCTCGTCGAGACATCTCCGAGCGCGTTCCATTCCTTGATCGCGGTGGTGAAGGCCTGCATTCCTGAATCGCCCTTTTCCATAGTCAGCAGCGCGCGGCGGCCGTTGCGGTAGGTGATCGGAATATCGATCCAGCTGCGGGTCGCCATGAGATCCAGATTGGCTTTGCGGGCGTCGGGATAGTCGTTGAGCGCGATCATGTGGAAATCGTCGGTGATCTTGGCCGGAACCGCGATCAGCGCATCGCCACGGTCCTGCTCCGTGCGTTTCATCGAGATGCGCTGAACGCTTTCGATGCTGCCGCCTTCGAAATTCGGCGGCACGGAGAAGACGATCTCGACGAGGTGGCTTGCCGGCAGCGACGGATCGGAATTGCGCTTGAAGGTGACGAGCGCCGAAAGATTGCGCTCGGGAACGGTGACGTTGCCCTGCACCGTCGCCTCCTGCCGGCCATCCTGGCCGGCCTCGTGCTGCACGCTCCAGACGACCGATCCTTCGATCGCCGTCGGCGAGCTCTGGCCGATGCGCTCCTCATAGAGGAACATCTTCTGCGACGAGCCGACGGGTGCGGTCTGCTGCGGTGATGCCGCCGGACCGTTCGGCGTCAATGTTTCGGCCGGTGCCGCATCGCCTTGCGCGCTCGCCGGCGGCGTATCGGCCGCGGCGACATTCTGTTCGGCGACCGATTTTCCTTCCGCGGTCGGCGTTCCCGGCACGCTGGCCGGCCCGCTATCGACCTCGGTGCCATCAGTCAGCAACCGCTGGGTAAACTTCGAGCTGGCCGCCGCACCGTCATTGTTCAGCGACGCCACCTGCTGGTTCGGCTGGGCCGACGCCGGGGAAGTATTCTCAGCACTCTGTGGGGCTGTCGGCTGGACGGCCGGCGCCGCTGCGCCCGGCTGTTGAGGCGTTGCAGACTCGGACGGAGCCATCGTCGCTTCGTTCCGGGTCGCCTGCGACGGCGCCGAGCTGACCAGCCCGTCGACCATCGCCACCAGTGCCTCTCTGTTCATCCAGCCGGCATAGGCGCCGCCGCCGATCAGAATGAGCGCGAAGATGAGGGTGATCACCGTGCCGATGCCGAAGCGGCGGCGTTTCGGCTCCATGCGGAAGCTCTTGCCCTGCAGCTTGGAGGCAACGAGCTGATCGATATCCATTCCCGGATTGCTGTCATCGTCGTCAGCGGCGACCGGGCCGCGGCGATCGTAGCCACGCAACGTCTTTGCTTCGCGCCATTGCTCGTTCGGCGCGCCGGCGGCGGGCGCAGGCTTTCCGTCGTGCACTTCGGCGAAGATATCGACATCGTCGAAATGCGAGGAAACCGGCGTCTTCTTGTCGGTGCCGGCCTCGATCGGCGGCAGGTCGTCGAAGGCGGCCTTCTCCCAGGAAAAGGCTTCCTTGGCGGTGGGCATGACGGCGGCGGGCGCCACTTTTTCGAGGCTCGATATCACCTCTTCGAAAGCGCGCGCCGAAGTATCGGCGGTAACAGGCGCCGTTTCCGAATATTGCCGGAGTTCCTCTTCCGCCCATTCGGTCTCGGCATCCTTGGGCGCCGGGGCCGGCGTCTCGGCGGCAGGCTCGGCCCAAACGGGATCGAAATGTCCCGCGGCATCCGCCTGCAGCGGCTCCTCGCGGCTATGCTCGACAAATTCCTGCGGACGATCGAAATCGGCGACCGGCTCCACCAGCCGCTGAGCCGCATGGTCCAGGCCGCCAGCAACCGGCTGGAAAGACTCGATGGGCTCGTAAGCCGCCTCGCCCTGAGGCTCGTCGGCGTCGGCAGCAGCCGGTTCGGCCGCGATCTCTTCGGCTTGCGCGGGATGCTGCTCGTCACCCCGGTAATCGCCGGCTTCCTCGTAGGGGTGATGCTCGGCGACCGGCTCCCGAAGGCCGTCCTCGCCGGGCACGTCCTCGGCAGCGGCGTGATGCGCCTCGGCGGCATGCCATTCCTCGGGCGGCGCCTCCTCCTCATGCGAGGGGTGCCAGTATGTCTCGGCGGGAGCGGGCTCCTCTTCCTCCGGGGAAACATGGGTCTCGGCGGGGGCAGCTGCCTCTTCAGAAAGGGGCTCGTCGGCAGGGGCCTCTTCGTGATGCTCCTGCGGCGCGACGGCCTCTACGTGCTGGTGACCCGGTTCTTCGGCGGTCTCGGCAGGCTCGGCGGCCTGCGGTTCGGCATAGGCTTCGTAAACCGGTTCCCCGGCTGCCGTCTCCGCCACAGGCGCTGATTCGCCTTCGTCGTGAACCGCTTGTTCTTCCGAAACCTCCGGCTCGGCTTCGGCCGCCACCGCCTCATCGAGCGGCAGCGCCTCGGCGTGTTCGCCTTCCACTTCGCGGATGGCGGCCTCGAGCTTTTCGAGCTGGCGTTGCAGCATGGCTTCCGGCGGGCGCGGCTTCATGTTCTCGAGCTGCCGCTGCACTGCGCCGCGAGCACGTTCGTAGACCTTCACCCGCATCTCGGGGGTATTTTCAGCCAGGCCGTCGACGGCCCGCCGAATAACTGCAATAAAATCCGCCATCAGTACTTTCTCAAGAAGTCCGGCACTCTCCCGAACTATCCCCTACAGTGACCCGTGAGCTTAATCCTCAAACGGATCGGTCACAAGTATGGTGTCATCCCGCTCCGGGCTGGTGGAAAGCAGCGCGACCGGCGCCCCGATCAGCTCTTCGACCTGGCGAACATACTTGATCGCCTGTGCCGGAAGATCCGCCCAGCTGCGCGCGCCCACGGTCGATTCCTTCCATCCCTCCAGCGTGACATAGACCGGTTCGACCCTAGCTTGCGCTCCCTGGCTTGCGGGAAGATGATCAATCTGTTCGCCGTCGAGCATATAGCCGACGCAGATCTTCAATTCTTCGAGGCCGTCGAGCACGTCGAGTTTGGTGAGCGCGATGCCGGTGATGCCGTTGGTGGCGATCGACTGGCGTACGAGGGCCGCATCGAACCAGCCGCAGCGGCGCTTGCGCCCCGTCACGGTACCGAACTCATGCCCCTTTTCGCCGAGGAACTGGCCGATTTCGTCGGTCAGCTCGGTCGGGAACGGGCCTTCGCCGACGCGGGTCGTATAGGCCTTGGTGATGCCGAGGATATAGCCGAGAGAGCCGGGACCCATGCCGGAACCGGCAGCGGCCTGACCGGCCACCGTGTTCGAGGAGGTCACGAAAGGATAGGTGCCGTGGTCGATGTCGAGGAGACTGCCCTGCGCGCCTTCGAAGAGAATGCGGGCGCCCTTGCGGCGCTCCTTGTCGAGGAAGAGCCAGACGGTATCGCGGAACGGCAGCACCCGATCGGCGATCGAGGTCAGTTCCTCCATGATCGCCTGGTGGCTGACCTCTGCGACGCCGAGGCCGCGGCGAAGCGCATTGTGGTGCGTGAGAATACGGTCGACCTTGCCGGAAAGGCTGTCGAGATCGGCGAGATCCATGACCCGGATGGCGCGGCGGCCGACCTTGTCTTCATAGGCCGGGCCGATGCCGCGGCGCGTCGTGCCGATCTTGGTGCCGCTGTTCGATGCAGCGTCTTCGCGCATCGCGTCGAGTTCGCGGTGCAGCGACAGGATGAGCGTCGCATTGTCGGCGATCCGCAGATTGTCAGGCGTCACCTTCACACCCTGGGCCTCCAGCCGGCCGATCTCGGCGATCAGCGCGTGCGGGTCGACGACGACGCCGTTGCCGATCACCGCCATCTTGCCCGGACGCACGACGCCGGACGGCAGCAGCGAGAGCTTGTAGCTCGTGCCGTCGATGACGAGCGTATGGCCGGCATTGTGTCCGCCCTGATAGCGCACGACGATATCCGCGCGTTCAGAAAGCCAGTCGACAATCTTGCCCTTGCCTTCGTCACCCCATTGCGAACCGACCACGACTACGTTCGTCATCTAACTCTTCCTGTTACCGGCGCTGAACCGCGCACCTGCTCAAACCCGCGCATCTATAAAGCTTTGTTTTTGGGAAAGCGACCCTGTTGTCACAGCCGATTGGGCTTTTTACGTGACAAATCAGCCGCCGGCAGGCTATTTCCCCTGCGAAAACGTCGCTTGTCGCTCACCAAAACACGAGGAAGAAACGCTCTTGCAAGCCACGGCCTATATCTGCCTCGTCATTGCCACCCTCTGCTGGGGCGGCAACTCGGTCGCCGGCAAGCTTGCGGTCGGCCATGTCAGCCCGATGATGCTGACCTTCCTGCGCTGGTTCCTGGCCGTCGCGCTGATCGCTCTGATTTCGGTGCCGCAGCTCAAGAAGGACTGGCCCGTCGCCAGGAAAAACCTGCCGCTGCTGCTGTGCTACGGCGCCATCGGCTACACGCTCTTCAACGCCATGCTTTACTCGGCGGTGCAATATACGACGGCGATCAATGTCGCCATCGAGCAGGCCGGCATCCCCATGCTGATCTTCCTGCTCAATTTCGTTTTCTTCCGCACCGGCATTTCGCTGGCGCAATGCCTCGGCTTCGGACTGACGCTGGTGGGCGTGGCGCTGACGGCCGCCCATGGCGACCTCGCCACGCTGCTGCAGCTGCAGCTCAACCGCGGCGACGGGCTGATGCTGATCGCCATCGTCGCCTATTCGCTCTATACGATCTTCCTGCGCTGGAAACCGCCGGTCGACTGGCGAACGCTGATGGCCTTCCCAGCCATCGCCGCCATGTTGACCTCGCTGCCGCTGCTCCTTTGGGAAGCAGGCCGCGGTGCGGCGCAATGGCCTGATCAGGCCGGCTGGGGCATCACGCTCTACACGGCGATCTTCCCCTCGCTGCTGGCGCAGATCCTTTATATCAAGGGCGTCGAAGCGATCGGCGCCAACCGCGCCGGGCTCTTCATCAATCTCGTGCCGGTATTCGGAACCCTGCTCTCCGTCGCCCTGATCGGCGAAAAGCTTCAGTCTTTCCATATGATCGCACTGGTGCTGACCTTGGGCGGCATCGCTATCGCCGAAAAGGGCCGGCCGAAAGCCTCGGCTCCGACAGTGCCTGCTTCGCCGGTGGACTAGAGCAATTCCAAGAAAAGTGTGAAGCGGTTTTCTGTCTGGAATTGCGTCAAAACAAAGAGTTAGGCCGACTGCGCTTGTGAAAGCGTAGCCGGTCTAACCAAGCTCCAGTGTGGTCACGCCGAAGACGTGTTTCAGCGGGATGGCTGGTGCCGGCCCGCGATACATGCGCATCGTCTCGAACACCGGTCGAAGGCCAATGCTTTCGGCAAGTGCCACCGCCTCGCGGTTCTCGACGGGAATGTCGATGAAGATCGAAGCCCCCTTCGCCTCGGGGATCAGTTCGGCAAGCAGCGCCGCGGCGCTGTCGGCATCATTGGCAAAGAGCGGCCCGATCTTGTAGCCTTCGTAACAGCGGCGGATCGTGCCGTAGCCGCGAATCTTGTGGCTCTTGCGCACCACGGCCGTCCGGCGGCCCTTGCGGCCGGTGCACCAGGCGGCGAGGAAGGCATCCCGCGGCTGCGGAAAGATCGCCGAATCGTAGCGCTGCAGGCCTTCGAGGCGTGAATCCAGCACCGGCTGCGCAACGAGCGTCGAGACAGGCAGGCAAGAGGCGACACCGCCGTAGCGGATGGTGGAATAGGCGGGCTCGAAGCCTACCTTGCGGTAATTTTCCTGCTGTGCGGCAACGCCGTCGAGACCGATCGTCCGGCCTTCCGCCGTGGCGATGCCCGCCTCCCAGATCGCCTTGCCGTAACCTTTGCCGCGGAAATCCGGATGGACGATGTAGAGGCCGATAAAGGCGAAACTGTCGCCATATTTGACGACCGAGATCGAGCCGACCGGAACCTCACCGATGGCGCCGACGAAGAAGCCCGAAGGATCGGCTTCGAGAAATGCCAGCGAATCGTCGAGGCCCGGGTTCCATCCCTCCTGGCGCGCCCATTCGAGCACGAGCTCCAGTTCGCCGGGCCGCATCGAACGAACGGCAAAATCCCCCGAATTCATGCGACCTTCCCAGATTGAATGTCCCGCAAGTCCATCCCGGCAACGGCAAAGCAATTGTCAGGTCCAGGCTCCCCGATTGCACCTGCAAATGATGGAGAATCCCGCGCTCATGGTCTTGGCGACGCGTATAATCATTTTCGATGCAATGCAAAAAGCTTCGTTTCCGCATTATCATGAAACGGGGCCGTTGCAAGCTCAAGAAAATTACTTAGGGCCCGTTTCTCTTCCCGCCGATGGGAGCAAAACGCCGCAGCGAAGATATAACGTCCGCCGGCTCTTAACGGCGAGGAAAGCATCTCAGCCGCCCATCGCCGTCTTTTGCTTTTCGGTCCCGCTCATCATCGATGAAAAAAGCCGGTCCATCTCGGCCGCCGGCGCGGGATAACCGAATGCATAACCCTGGAAACCGTCGCAACCGAGCTCAGCCAGCACGACGGCATGCTCCTCGGTCTCGATGCCCTCGGCGATCACCTCGACATCGAGCGCCTTGGCGATCTCCACGATCGACCCCACCACGCGCCGCTGCTCGGCGGAACTGACGACTTCCTTGACGAGCTGCCGGTCGATCTTCAGCCGTTTCGGCCGCAGCTTGACGAGACCGATGAGCGAGGCGTGACCCGATCCGAAATCGTCGATCTCGATGTCGATGCCCATCTTCTTGATATCGTCGATATGCTCGAGCAGCTTCTCGTCGCTGTCGTCGAGGAAAATGGTCTCGATCAGTTCGAAGGCGATGACGCCGGGCGGAATGTCGAGTTTCCTCAGCTTGCCGAGCAGCGCCGGATCGGCAAGGCGAGATGCCGAAATATTGACGGCGATGCGCGGCACCGCGACGCCGCGCAACAGCCAGAACAGCCGGTCTTCCAGAACGCTTTTCAGGATCGCCGCATCGATTTCCGCCGAAAGCCCGTGCTCGTCGGCGATTTTCAGGAATACCCCCGGCGCAAGCACGCCTTTCTCGGGATGTTTCCAGCGGGCCAGCGCCTCGAAACCGATCACCTCCCGCGTCCGGGCATCGACCTGCACCTGATAATAGGGAACGATCTCGCCGCGCTCCAGTCCGAGCTTCAGCTCTTCGGCGAGGCGGCGCTTGGCGCGCATGTCCTCCTGCAGCTGCCGTGTGAAGAATTCGACGCGGTTGCGCCCGAGCTTCTTGGCCTGGTAGAGCGCCAGATCAGATTCGGCGAGCAAGTTGCGCGCCCGCCGGTCGCCGCTCCAGGAAACGCCGATCGAAGCACCGGACTGCAGCATCTGTTCGCCGAAGCGGATCTTCTTCCGCAGCCGCCGCTGGAGATCCTCGGTGATCAGCTTCAATTCGGCGAGATCGGTGAAATTGACCAGCACGATGACGAATTCGTCGCCGCCGACGCGGGCCACCATGCCATTGGCGGGAATGGCCGCGGTGATGCGAAGCGCTGCGGCTCTCAGCACAGCATCGCCCGCCGCATGGCCATGGCTGTCATTGATCTGCTTGAACTGGTCGAGGTCGAGATGCAGCACGCCGAGCGTCGCGATGCTTCGGTCGGCCGGCAGCTCCGCGAGCCGCTTGTCGAGCAGGCGCCGGTTCGGCAGGCCCGTGAGATAATCGTGATCGGCGACATGCTCGATGCGCGCATTGCTTTCCTCGAGCGCCAGCGCCCTCGCCTCGGCGACGATCTTCTGCCGCGCGAGTTCCGCATTGAGCTGCACGTCGGCGCTCACATCCCACTCGGCGCCGATAAAGGAGGGCATCCCTTCCGCATCGACATAGAAATGCGCGCGCGACCTGAGATGGCGGATTTCGCCGCCCGGCAGCACGATCCGGAACTGGGAGTTATAAGCGCCTCGCGCCGCGATCGCCTGGTCGAAGTCGCGTTCGGCCCGCTCGCGGTCATCGGGATGGATCGCATTCGACCAGAACCACGCCGGCACATGCCGGCATGTCTCGCCGGTTTCATAGAGCCGGTGCATCTGCGCGTCCCATAAGATCCCGTCCTTCGCGATGCTGTGCTCCCAGACACCGATCTGGGATGCATCGAGGGCGAGTTCGAGACGGCGCAGAAGATCCTGAAACTCTTGTTCGGATCGTGTGGCTTTGTTTTCTGGCAACGCGGTCTCAGCCTTGGAAGCTTCCTTAATGGCAATATGGTCTCAGCCCGGCATTAAGGAAGCCTTGTCCGGAGGCGCGAACTAGTCACTAGGTGAACCGTTCGTTACGGCTTCCCTTTTTGGATCAAAGGGATTGCAGGCCGCGTCCACGCAAATCAATGATTGTGCCGCGGCGGGTTTTTGGCAATCTGTCGGAACTCCGCCGCCCCCTCCAGAACGGCGCCGTCAGACAGCTGCGTCACCGAGCGTCGGTAGATCCGCTGCCAGGGCGTGGCGTCCGCCGGCACCGGCGGAATGCCATCGCCCTTGCGCCGTTCGATCTCGGCTTCATCGACCAGCATGTCGCAGTGTCCCTGGTTGAAATCGATGCGGATGACATCGCCGGTGCGGAGCCAGGCGAGGCCGCCGCCAGCGGCACTTTCCGGCGAAGCGTTGAGGATGGAAGGGCTGTCGGCCGTGCCCGACTGGCGGCCGTCGCCGATCGTCGGCAGGCTGCGGATGCCACGCTTGAGCAGATGATCCGGCGGCTGCATGTTGACGACCTCGGCCGACCCCGGCCAGCCGAGCGGCCCCGCGCCGCGAATGACGAGGATGGTATTCTCGTCGATGCCGAGATCGGGATCGTTGATGCGCTTATGATAATCTTCAGACCCATCGAAGACGACCGCCCTGCCCTCGAAGACGCCTTCCCGCCCGGGCTCCCGGAGATAGCGCTGGCGGAAATCCTCCGAGACGACACTCATCTTCATGATGGCGAAATCGAAGAGGTTGCCCTTGAGGACGAGGAAGCCCGCCCGCTCCTTCAGCGGCTCGTCGAACGGCCGAATGACTTGGCGGTCGCTCGCCTCGCGCCCTTCGAGGTTGTCGGCCATCGTCCTGCCGGTCACGGTGCGACAGCTGCCGTCGAGCTTTCCGGCCTGCAGCAGCTCCCACATGATCGCCGGGGTGCCGCCGGCGCGATGATAGCGCTCGCCGAGATAGACGCCGGCCGGCTGGACATTGGCCAGCAGCGGGATATCGAAGCCGTGCACCTGCCAGTCGTCGGGATGAAGCTCGACACCGGCATGTTTGGCCATGGCGGCCAGATGCGGCTGCGCATTGGTCGAGCCGCCGATCGCCGAATTGGTGCGGATCGCGTTGAGAAAAGCCTCGCGCGTCAGGATGTCGGACGGCTTCAGGTCTTCGAACACGATCTCGACGGCGCGCCGCCCGGTGCGGTAGGCCATCTGGCCGCGCTCGCGATAGGCGGCCGGAATGGCGCCGCAGCCGGTCAGCGAGAGGCCGAGCGCTTCGGCGAGCGCATTCATCGTCGACGCGGTCCCCATAGTATTGCAATGGCCGACTGACGGAGCCGAATCGAGCGCTGCCTGCAGGAACTCTTCCCGATCGATCTCGCCTGCCGCATATTTCCGCCGCATCCGCCAGATCACCGTGCCGGAGCCGACGAGCTCCCCCTCATGCCAGCCGTCGAGCATCGGCCCGCCCGAGAGCACGATCGCCGGAATATCGACCGTCGAGGCCGCCATGATCGCCGAAGGCGTGGTCTTGTCGCAGCCGGTCGTCAGCACCACGCCATCGAGCGGATAGCCGTAGAGGATTTCGACGAGGCCGAGATAGGCGAGGTTGCGGTCGAGCGCGGCCGTCGGGCGCTTACAGTTCTCGAAGATCGGGTGCGTGGGAAATTCGATCGGAATGCCGCCGGCATCGCGAATGCCGTCGCGCACGCGCTTGGCGAGCTCGACATGCACCCTGTTGCAGGGCGTGAGGTCGCTGCCGCTCTGGGCGATCCCGATGATCGGCTTGCCGGAACGCAGCTCTTCCGGCGTGATGCCGTAATTCATGAAACGCTCGAGATAGAGCGCCGCCATGTCGATATGATCGGGATTGTCGAACCAGTCCTGTGAACGCAGGCGGCGCTTCATCGATCGGCTGTCCGTCACTGATCTTCTCCCCGCCGGCCATTCTTCTCTTCGAGATGGAGAAGAAGCGCGCTGTGATCCTTCTCGCCATTGCCGTTGGCGACGAATTCGCTGAATTCGGCGTGGACTGCAGCTGTCAAAGGCAGCGTCAACGACAAGACCTTCGCCGTCTCCATGGCGGCGTTCAGGTCCTTGAGCTGGTTGGTGGAGGAACCGCCTGGCGCAAACTGCCGCTCGACCATGCGTTTGCCGTGCAGATCAAGGATACGGCTCTCTGCAAAACCGCCGCGAATGGCGTCGCGGAAAGCGGCCGGCGAGCCGCCGCCCGCCGCAATCAGCATCATCGCTTCGGCCACCGCGCCGATCGTCACCGCGACGATCTGCTGGTTTGCAAGCTTGGCAAGCTGACCCGCTCCGCTCGGGCCGACACGGGTGACGCGCCCCATCGGCGCGAAGACATCGGCAAGCGCTGCGATGACCGCCTCGTCGCCGCCGGCCATGATCGCCAGCGTACCGGCCTGCGCCCCGACGACGCCGCCGGAAACCGGCGCGTCGACGTGGTTGATGCCGCGTTCGGCAAGGCTTACCGCATGCTCGCGGGCAAAATGCGGGGCAATCGAACTCATGTCGACGACGGTGGCGCCCGGCGCCATCGCTTCGGCCGCCCCGCGCTCGAACAGCACGTTCCCCACCGCCTCGGCATTGGTCAGCATGGTGATGACGACATCGGCGCCCGAAACGGCCTCGCCGGGCGTTTCAGCCCGGACCGCACCTTCTGCCGTAAGCGGTTCGGCCTTGCCGGGATCGCGATTCCAGACCGTGAGGGAAAAACCCGCCGCGATCAGCCGGCGGGCCATCGGCGCTCCCATCAGGCCGGTGCCGAGAAAGGCAATCCGCCTGCCGTCATGATCTTTACCAGACCCTGCCATTCAGTCCTCCCAACTGCTGTCCGTCTTTGATAGTCCGCTCGCCCATCGTTGCAAACCGTTTTGATGGACGTAACGCATTTTTATCGGGCGCCTTGCCTGCGGATGGCTTCAGGCCTGATCGGCGTAAGCTCATCCGCATCCAAATCAAGGAAATAGAGCACGGCGTCATCTGAACGATGCTTCAGAAAACGATACGGGCGAGAACCGAAGTCCCCGCCCGATTTACTCGACAAAGGAAGGTTGAATTTCGTTATTCCGCCGCGAGCCGGATGACCTCGGCCTCTTCCTCCTTGTGTTCGTCCGGCTTGTGCTGGACGAGCGGGCGGTTGCCCGTCATCCGCCGCAGCAGCACGTAGAACACCGGCGTCATGAAGATGCCGAAGAGGGTCACGCCGATCATGCCGGAGAAAACAGCCACACCCATGGCCGCACGCATTTCCGCGCCGGCGCCGGTGGAGACGACGAGCGGCACGACGCCCATGATGAAGGCCATGGAGGTCATGAGGATCGGGCGAAGACGCAGGCGGCTGGCTTCGACCGCGGCCTCCCGCGGCGTTCTGCCTTCGAACTCCAGCTCGCGGGCGAACTCCACGATGAGGATCGCGTTCTTCGCCGATAGGCCGACAAGGACGACCAGGCCGATCTGGGTGAAGATGTTGTTGTCTCCACCGGTGAGCCAGACGCCCGTCAGCGCAGCGAGCACGCCCATCGGCACGATCATGATGATCGCGAGCGGCAGCGTCAGGCTCTCATACTGGGCGGCAAGCACCAGGAAGACGAGCAGCAGCGCCAGCGGGAAGACGACGACACTCGAATTGCCGGCGAGGATCTGCTGATAGGTCAGATCCGTCCATTCGAAGTCGATGCCGGCAGGCAGGGTCTCGCGAAGGATCTTCTCGATTGCCGCCTGCGCCTGACCGGACGAGAAGCCCGGCGCCGGACCGCCGTTGATATCGGCGGCGAGGAAGCCGTTGTAACGGTTGGCGCGCTCCGGACCGGTGCTCGGCTCCACCTTCAGCAGCGCCGAAAGCGGGATCATCTCGCCCGATGCCGAACGCACCTTCAACTGGCCGATATCTTCCGGCTGGGCGCGGAATTTCGCATCGGCCTGCACCCGGACGCTGTAGGTGCGGCCGAAGGCGTTGAAGTCGTTCACATAGAGCGAACCGAGATAGATCTGCAGCGTCTGGAAGACGTCGGTGACGGAAACCCCAAGCTGCTCGGCCTTGGCGCGGTCGAGATCCGCATAGAGCTGCGGCACGTTGATCTGGAAGCTGGAGAACAGGCCGGCCAGCTCAGGCGTCTGGTAGGCCTTGGCGAGCACCGCCTTGGTCGCCTCGTCGAGCGCCTGGTTGCCGAGACCCGCACGATCCTCGATCTGCAGCTTGAAACCGCCCGTCGTGCCGAGACCGTTGACCGGCGGCGGCGGGAACATGGCGATGAAGGCATCCTGGATGGCGCCGAATTTCTGGTTCAGCGCCATGGCGATGGCCCCGCCCGACAGATCAGGCGTCTTCCGCTCCTCGAAGTCCTTCAGCGTCACGAAGACGATGCCGGCATTCGAGGAATTGGTGAAGCCGTTGATCGACAGGCCCGGGAAGGCGATCGCATTGGCGACTCCCGGCTGGGCGAGCGCGATATCGGTCATCCGTTTGATGACGTCTTCCGTGCGGTCGAGGCTTGCGGCATCCGGCAGCTGAGCGAAACCGATCAGATACTGCTTGTCCTGCGACGGCACGAAGCCGCCCGGGACGGTGGTGAACATGCTGTAGGTCGCGCCGACCAGCGCCAGATAGACCACCATGACGATGCTCTTGCGCGACACCAACCCGCCCACGCCCTTGCCGTAGGCATTCGAACCGGCGCCGAAGACACGGTTGAAGCCGCGGAAGAACCAGCCGAAGATCGCGTCCATGAACCGAGTCAGCCAGTCCTTCGGCGCATGATGACCCTTCAGGAGAAGGGCTGCGAGCGCCGGCGACAGGGTGAGCGAGTTGAAGGCCGAGATGACGGTGGAGATCGCGATCGTCAGCGCGAACTGGCGATAGAACTGACCCGACAGTCCGGAGATGAAGGCGAGCGGCACGAAGACCGCGACGAGCACCAGCGCGATCGCGATGATCGGGCCGGAGACTTCCTTCATCGCCTTGTAGGTGGCGGCTCGTGGCGACAGGCCCTGTTCGATATTGCGTTCGACGTTTTCGACGACCACGATCGCGTCGTCGACGACGATACCGATCGCAAGCACCAGGCCGAACAGGCTGAGCGCGTTGATCGAGAAGCCGAGGACATACATGACCGCGAAGGTGCCGATGATCGAGACCGGGACCGCGATCAGCGGAATGATCGAGGCGCGCCATGTCTGCAGGAACAAGATGACGACGAGGACGACGAGGGCGACAGCTTCGAGCAGCGTGTCGATGACCTTCTCGATCGAAGAGCGCACGAATTTCGTCGTATCGTAAACGATCTCGTATTTCACGCCTTCGGGCATGGCCAGCTGCAGCTGATCCATGGTCGCACGCACATTGTCGGCGATCTCGATGGCGTTCGAACCGGGCGCCTGGAGCACGGCGACGGCGACCGCCGGCTTGCCGTCGAGCAGCGAGCGCAGCGTGTAGTCGGCGGCGCCGAGCTCGATGCGGGCGACGTCGCGAAGGCGGGTGATTTCGCCATTGGCGCCCGTCTTGACGATGATGTTGCCGAACTCCTCGGGCGTGCGCAGGCGGCCCTGGGCATTGACGTTGAGCTGCAGATCGACGCCCGGCTGGCTCGGCGACGCGCCGATGATGCCGGCCGCCGCCTGGACGTTCTGCGAGCTGATCGCATTGCTGATATCGCTTGCAGCAAGATCGTGCTCGGCGGCCTTCTGCGGATCGATCCAGACGCGCATCGAATAATCGCCGGCGCCGAAGACCTGCACCTGGCCGACGCCGGCGATGCGGGCGAGCCGATCCTTGACGTTCAGCGTCGCGTAGTTGCGCAGATAGGTGATGTCGTGGCTGTTCCCGTCGGAGACGAGGTTGACGACCATAATGAAGTCGGGCGAGCTCTTGACCGTCGTAATGCCGAGTGCGCGCACTTCCGCCGGCAGGCGCGGTTCGGCCTGGCTGACGCGGTTCTGCACCAGCTGCTGCGCCTTGTCGGGGTCGGTGCCGAGCTTGAAGGTGACGGTGACGGTGAGCACGCCGTCCGACGTCGCCTGGCTGGACATGTAGAGCATGCCCTCGACGCCGTTGATCTGCTCTTCGAGCGGCGTGGCCACGGTTTCGGCGATGACGCTCGGGTTGGCGCCGGGATAGGTGGCGCGCACGACGACCGACGGCGGCACGACTTCGGGATATTCGGAAATCGGCAGCGCGCGCAGGCCGATCAGGCCGGCAACCACGATGAGGACCGAAAGAACGCCGGCAAAGACCGGCCGGTCGACAAAGAATCTGGAGATGTTCATATCAAAGCCCTCTCCGGGGTGAACATGGATGCAAAGTCCCTCGCCGGCGGTTTGGAAGCCCGCCGGTAGGTCGTATTATTTCGGATATAGCCCTCTCCCTGATGGAAGAGGGCATTCAGGCCGTTACTGCGCGGTCGCGACCTTCTCTTCCATCTGCGGGATGACGACGGCGCCCGGACGAATGCGCTGCAGGCCGTTGACGACGATCTTCTCGCCGGCGGTCAGGCCGCTTTCGACCACCCGCTGGCCGTCCGACAGCATGCCGAGCTGGACCTGGCGGTAGGCGACCTTGTTCTCGCCATCGACGACGAAGACGAACTTCTTGTCCTGGTCCGTGCCGACGGCGCGATCGCTGATGACGATCTTGTTCTCGGCCTTCGGCTGGCCCATGCGCACGCGCACGAACTGGCCGGGGATGAGGCGCCCGCCCGGATTGTCGAAGACGGCGCGCACGCTGATGGTGCCGCTCGATGCATCGACTTCGTTGTCGATCAGCTGCAGCTTGCCCTTGATGGGGGTGCCATCGTCGGCGAGCG
This sequence comes from Rhizobium sp. J15, assembly GCF_002531825.1. Classification (GTDB taxonomy): domain Bacteria; phylum Pseudomonadota; class Alphaproteobacteria; order Rhizobiales; family Rhizobiaceae; genus Rhizobium. The sequence continues at coordinate 14,921 of NZ_NWSX01000031.1, forward strand.
TGCCGACCTCGACGGGGATCTGCTCGACAGGAGGCAGAGCGCTGTCGGTCTGCGGCAGCTGGGCAAGCGCGCGCGTCACCATCTCTTCGCTGGCGTTGAAGCTCGCATAGATCGGATCGACCGAAACGAGCGTCGTCAGCGCAGGTGATGCCGAACCGGCCGCAACCAGGTTGCCCGTCGTCACCTCGATCTTGCCGATGCGGCCCGAGACCGGCGCGCGCACCTGCGTATAATCGAGATTGAGCTGGGCCGACTGCAATGCGGCCTGCGCCGAACGCAGCCCGGCCTGAGCCTCGGCCAGCGCGCTCTGGCGCTGATCGAGATCGCTCTGGGAAATGGTGCGGTTGTCGGAAAGCCTGCGGCCGCGGTCGAGCTCGGTCTGCGCCAGGCTGACCTTGGCTTCGGCCGAAGCGACTTGACCTTGGGCCTGCGCCACACTCGCCTGATAGGGAGCAGGGTCGATGGTGAAGAGCAGGTCGCCCTGCTTCACCAGCGCGCCCTCGCGGAAAGCCACCGAGAGGATCGCGCCTTCGACACGGGGGCGAACCTGGACACGATCGACCGCTTCGAGGCGGCCGGAGAAGCTCTCCCAAGCCGTCACGTCGCGCGCCGCGACGACGGCAACCGTCACCGGCACGGCGGGGGGCTGCGCCGGCTCGGACGCTGCCGTAGCGGTCCTGCTCATCGGCAGTTCGAAAAACAATGCAGCGCCCGAAACCGACGCAACAAGGCCTATGCCGGCGCCCACCAGGGCCCAGCGCTTACTTCTGGACGTCATCAGTGCTCTCCTTGCGGCCCCAGGCCGCCGAAATATCAGATCTTCTTCAATGCAATTGCGGTTGGACGCTCACGTCCTGAAGGAAGCTTCCGAAATGACGGCTGACGTGTTCCTGCCAGTCCGGCGCTTCCCCGGATTTCCCACCATAAATCGAGGGCCAGCCCGTCCCGGCGGGAAGGACATGCTGGCGCACACCGACGCCGGCCTTTTTCAGGCGGGCACCGTAACCAAGTGTTTCGTCGTGCAGAGGATCGTCCTCCGCGGTGAAGATCAGCGCCGGCGCGACGCCGGAAAGACGCGAACAGAGGCAGGGCGCCGCATAGGGATGGCAGCCGCCGCCGCTCAAGTAATGGCTCCAGCCCTCCGTCCAGCGCTGGCGCATGCCGACCGCTTCGGCCTTGCGGATCGACGACGTGCCCATGAAGGGATCGAGCAGCGGCGAAATCAGCACCTGGCCGTCGAGCGCATCCGGCATCTGGTCGCGCGCCTTGAGCGCCACGCCGGCTGCGACATTGCCGCCCGCCTCTTCGCCGGCGACGAAAAGCAGCGACTTGCGGTCGCCGAGACCGGCGGCGCGCTTGTTGGCGAGGTAGGTGAAAACGGAGAAGGAAACTTCCAGCGCCTTCGGAAACAGGTTGCCGGACAGGCTGCTGTAATCGACGGCGGCGACAATGGCGCCTGATTTGGCGAGGCTCATCGCCACCGGCCGATCGACATTCGTCTCGCTGTCGAGAAAGGCGCCGCCATGCAGGTAAAGCACGATCGGCGGACCCTTGCCGTAATCGGCGCCCTGGTAGACACGCGCGGACACGGGGCCGATGGCCACCTTATCCAGCATCATATCTTTCCATTCCACCGTCATCGGTTCGGTCTCTTCTTCGGCCAGCCACAAGCGGACAACGCCTGCCGCTTGCATTTTGCACAAAAAAGATATTGTTATTCAGAACAGGGAATAAGAAGCGATATCGCGATTACACTGTTCCAATTCTCGAATAATGGTGCAACGCAAACTGCGGACTCGAAACCGATGGACCAGCTTTCGGCAATGCGCGTCTTCATCCGCGTGGTGGAGACGGGCAATTTCACCCGCGCCGCCGACATGCTCGCCATGCCCAAGGCGACGGTAACCAATCTCATCCAGGGCCTGGAAGCGCATCTGCGCACCAAGCTTCTGAACCGCACCACCCGCCGGGTCATGGTGACCACGGACGGCGCCCTTTATTACGAACGCGCCGCCCAGATCATCTCCGAACTGGAGGAACTCGACGGCAGCCTGTCCAACTCGCAGAGCCTGCCGAGCGGACGGCTGCGCGTCGAAATGAGCGGCGCCTTCGCCGATGAGGTCATCGTTCCGGCTCTGTGCGATTTCTATCAGCGCTACCCCGACATCCGCCTGGATCTCGGCGTCAGCGACCGCACGGTCGATTATCTCGCGGAAAACGTCGACTGCGCGTTGCGGGCCGGCACGCCGACCGATCAATCGCTGATCGCGCGGCGTGTTTCGGAGATGGAACTGATCACCTGCGCCGCCCCGCTCTACATCCAGAAGTTCGGCATGCCCGAGCGGCCGGAGGATCTGGAGGCGACACACTATTCCGTCAATTATTTCCGCGCCCAGAACAACCGGACGCTGCCTTTCGAATTCCGCAAGGGCAACGAAATGGTCGAGATCACACCGCGCTACATCGCTTCGGTCAACGACAGCCGCACCTATCTGACCGCGGCGCTGGCGGGGCTTGGCGTTGCCCAGATACCAAGCTTCATGGCGCGCGCGCCGATGGCGCGAGGCGAACTGCTGCGCGTGTTGCCGGAGTGGCGCCGCGATGCGATCCCACTCTACGTGGTCTATCCACCGAACCGCCACCTCAGCAACAAGGTCCGCGTCTTCGTCGACTGGCTGGTGAAGCTCCTGACCGAGGCGCGGCTGAACGACCTCTGAGCGTAAAAGCCGAAACAGGTACGGCCCGGAAGGCAGGGGACACCTTCGACGGGCCGCAATTCTTGAACATCGTGCCTGTCGCACCGTAGGGAGGGTGCGGCAGGCGCTGGAGGTTCGCAAGAGAGCGGAAGGGACTCCACTCTTTCGCGATAAATGAGTTATAGGCACTCTCCGAAAGATTGTAAGAGGCAAAGCCGCAGGCTTCGTTCACATAATTGCGATGACGATGCCTTCGTCAGATCATGCCGCCATTGGCGCGCAGCGTCTGGCCGTTGATCCAGCCGCCATCCGGACCGGCGAGGAAGGCCACCGCAGCCGCGATGTCCTCGGGTGTGCCGAGGCGCTCCAGCGGGTTCATCCTGGCCATGCGGGCGATGAGGTCCTCCGACTTGCCGTTGAGGAAAAGCTCGGTGGCGACAGGACCGGGCGCGACGGCATTGACGGTGATGTTGCGGCCGCGCATCTCCTTGGCCATGATCGCCGTCAGCGTTTCGACGGCCGCCTTGGTGGCGGCGTAGATCCCGTAGGTTTCGAGCTTCAGCCCGACGACCGAGGTCGAGAAATTGATGATCCGGCCGCCGTCGCGCAGGCGCTTCGCCGCTTCCCGCAGCGTATTGAAGGTGCCCTTCAGGTTGACGCCGATCTGGCGGTCGAAGCTTTCGTCGTTAGCCTCGGCAAGCGGGGAGAGCATCATGATGCCGGCATTGTTGACGAGCACATCGACGCCGCCGAAAGCGGCTTCCGCAGCATCGAACATGCGGCGGACGGCTTGCGCCTCGGTGACATCGGCCTTCGCCGTCAGCGCCTGGCCGCCGGCCAGCTCGATCTCCCGAGCCAGTTCCTCGGCCGGCGCGGCGTTGCCGGAATAGTTGATGACGACGGTGAAACCCTCCCTGGCAAGACGTCTGGCGACTTCAGCACCGATGCCGCGGGATGCGCCGGTGACCAGTGCGACCTTGCTGTTTGCGTTGAAAGCCATGGTTGTTCTCCTTCTTAGCGCCGCAGCGCGTTTTCGATGAGGAGAAGATGCGCCTTTTCTTGGCGCGGATAATCTGGCATTCTTCGGCATCACTATCCGGGAATAGCGAACAAATTACATGGACAGGTTCGATGCCATGCGTGTCTTCTGCCGCATCGTGGAAAGGCGCAGCTTCACCCATGCCGCGGAAGACAGCGGCCTGCCGCGCTCGACCGTCACCGATGCGGTGAAGCAGCTCGAAGCCCGCCTCGGCGTTCGCCTGCTCCAGCGCACGACGCGCCATGTCAGCCCGACGCTCGACGGCGAAGCCTATTATCAGCGCTGCCTGTCGATCCTCGCCGATATCGAGGATGCCGAAGGCGCTTTTGCCGGCGCCAAACCGAAAGGCCTGCTGCGCGTCGACGTGCACGGGACGCTCGCCCGCCATTTCGTGCTGCCGAGCCTGCCGTCCTTTCTCGAAACCTATCCGGAGATCGAATTCTACATGAGCGAGGGCGACCGGCTGGTCGATCTGGTGCGCGAGGGCGTCGATTGCGTGCTGCGCGTCGGCACGCCGGCGGATAGCGACATGGTCGCCCGCCGCGTTGCCATGCTGGATGAGATCACCCTTGCCTCTCCCGCCTATATCAATGCCCACGGGCTGCCCGAGCATCCGGCCCGGCTGGCCGGCCATCGCATGATCGGTTTCCGCTCCAGCGCCACCGGCAGCCTGCTGCCGCTCGAATTCATCGTCGAGGGCACCGTGCGCGAGATCACCCTCCCCGCCGCCGTCGCCGTCAATGCCGCCGAAAGTTATGTTTCGGCGGCAAGGCTGGGCCTCGGCCTGATCCAGATCCCGCGCTACCACGCCGAAAAAGACCTCGCCGACGGGACGCTGATCCATGTGCTTGAGGATTTCCCGCTGACCCCGACCCCGGTCTCCCTGCTCTATCCCCGCAACCGCCAGCTTTCGCCGCGCGTGCGCGTGTTCATCGACTGGCTGGTGAAGGTCTTCCCTCGACAAAATTCCGAAAACGCGCTTCAGTAAATCGAGCCTTGCTAATATGAGCGCTGCGGCGCCGCGCGTCCTATTGAGGCGCAGGAGGGGGATGGCCATGGCACTCAACGACATCACCGTCTACCAGACGGAAGACGGCTTCGTCGTCGAATTCGGCGGCGAGGGCGAAGACCGCATTGCCGTGACGCTGTGCAGCACGCCGGAACTGACCGCCGAAAACGCCATCTCGCGCGCCAAGGCCCTGCTCGCGGCAGCCATCGAACCGGCCCATGGCGACAGTGCGCGCAGCAAGGATCCCGCCCTGCTCGAAGAGGAGCTGGAGGAGGGCTTGGAAGATTCCTTCCCGGCGAGCGACCCGGTCTCCGTCACCGTCTCTTCGATCCCGATGCGCGACCCGAAGGCCGGCCGGTAATAGCGCCCGCCACGCCAGGCGGTTTTGGGATGACGGCAGGCGCGCCGGATGGTATCTGCCTCGGCCATGACCGATGGTGGAATGACAAAAAGCGCGATCGGCGCCGGCGCGCTTGCCGGCGAAAGCTTGAGCGCGTTTTTCGAAAGGGACGCAATCGCTGTCGCCCGCGATCTGCTCGGCTGCCACCTGATCGTCAATGGCGCCGGCGGCCGCATCACCGAGACGGAAGCTTATTTTCCCGATGACGAGGCCTCGCACAGTTTTCGCGGGCCGACCAAGCGCAACGGCGCCATGTTCGGCCGGCCCGGCAATGTCTATATCTACCGCATCTACGGTATGTACTGGTGCCTGAATTTCGTCTGCCACCCGGGTTCGGCCGTGCTGATCCGGGCGCTTGAGCCGGAGGCGGGAATCCCCGCCATGATGGAGCGGCGCGGCACCGACATGTTGACGGCGCTCTGCAGCGGCCCCGGCAAGCTCTGCCAGGCGCTCGGCATCGATATCGACATCAACGACCGGCTGCTCGACCGCCCGCCCTATGCGCTGACGCCGTCCGCGCCGGTGCCTGTCGTTTCGGGAAAGCGCATCGGCATCACGAAAAATGCCGAAGCACCTTGGCGCTTCGGCATTCAGGGATCGCGTTATCTCAGCAAGCCGTTTCGCTAAGCAATTCCAGCAAAAGTGTGCAACGGTTTTGCGTCCGGAATTGCGTGCAGCTTCGCGGCCTATTCCATGACGGCGCTATGATCGACGGCAGGCGCCGCCTTCGGCTTGCGCAGCAGAAACACCAGCGGAATGACCGCGAGCGACATCAGCATCAACAGCTTGAAATCGTCCATATAGGCGATGATCGTCGATTGCAGCGTGATGATCTCGTTGAGCGAGGCGCGCCCCGCCGCCGTCACGGGACTGAGCCCCTGCGCCGCGACCGCGTTGAAGGCGTGGTTGAACGGCGTGACATAGGCGGCGATCGATTCATGATTGCTCTGGGTGTTTTCGACGATCAGCGCCGAGACGATCGAGATGCCGACCGACGAGCCGATATTGCGCGACAGGTTGTAGAGACCCGTGCCGTCGCCGCGCATATGGGCGGGCAGCGTGGCGAAAGCGATCGTCGTCAGCGGCACGAAGAGAAAACCGAGACCGGCGCCCTGGATGAAGCCGACCGAGACGATCGTCCATTGCGAGACGTCGGGCGTCCAGCCCGTCATGTCGTACATCGCCCAGGCGGTCAGCCCGAGCCCCAGCACCAGCAGCCAGCGCGTATCGACCTTGCCGATCAGCCGCCCGACGATGAACATGCACAGCATGGTGCCGAGGCCGCGCGGACCCATCACGATGCCGGCGGTGATGACGGGATAGCCCATCAGCGTCTGGAGATAGGGCGTCATCAGCGCCAGCGAGGCGAGATAGGTGATGCCGATCACGAAGATGAAGATCATGCTGATCGAGAAGTTCTGGTCGAGAAACAGCTTCGGATTGACGAAGGATTTCTTCGCCGTCAGCGTGTGCACCAGAAGCAGATAGAATGCGGCGGCGCAGATGATCGCTTCGAGCATGATCTCGCCAGATGAGAACCAGTCGAGCTGCTCGCCCCTGTCCAGGAAGAGCTGGAGCGAGGCGATGAACAGGCTCATCATGCCGAAACCGAACCAGTCGAGCTTGGCGAGCGCATCCCTCTTCGTTTCCGAGACGAAGATGACGATGCCGGCGAAGGCGAGCGCGCCGATCGGCACGTTGATGTAGAACACCCAGCGCCAGCTGATATTGTCGGTCAGCCAGCCGCCGATGACGGGCCCGAGGACAGGACCGACCATGACCGAGACGCCGAAGAGGGCCATGGCCGAGCCGCGCTCCTCGACCGTATAGATGTCGAGGAGGATGCCCTGGGAAAGCGGCACCAGCGATGCGCCGAACAGGCCCTGCAGCAGGCGGAAGGCGACGATCTGGTTCAGCGACTGCGCAAGGCCGCAGAGCACCGAGGCGCCGACGAAGCCCGCAATGGCGACGAGCAGCACCCGCTTGCGGCCGAACTTGGCGGCGAGGAAACCGGATGGCGGCGTCATGATCGCCGCCGCGACGATGTAGGAGGTCAGCACCCAGTTGATCTGGTCGGCGGAGGCCGACACGCTGCCCTGAATATAAGGCAGCGCCACGTTGGCGATCGTCGTGTCCAGCGCCTGCATGATGACGGCGAGAATGACGCAGGCGGTGATCGCGCCGCGATTGGCGACGGGAGCCGCTGCGGATGCGGGAACGTTACTCATGGTCCTTGCCCTGAGACCGGTCCAGAAGCTTGTTGACGAAGTCAGGCAGGCCGCGGGCATGGCCGGTGTCGATATCGACCACCGTGCTCATACCGACGCGAAGCGGCGGCTTGCCCGCGGTGTCCTCGATGCTGACGCGCATCGGAATGCGCTGCACGACCTTCACCCAGTTGCCGGTGGTGTTCTGCGCCGGCAGAAGCGAGAAACTGGAGCCGGAAGCCGGGCTGATGCTCTCGACCTTGCCCTTCCACGTGACGCCCGGATAGGTGTCGACGTAGATCTCTGCCGTCTGGCCTGACTTGACATAGGTCAGCTCGGTTTCCTTCGGGCTTGCGGCGATCCAGAGATGATCGGTGGCGACAAGCGAGAAAGCCTGCTGCGAAGCCTGCAGATAGGAGCCGACCTGCAGCGCGTTGACATTGGTGACGATGCCGTCGAACGGCGCCTTGACGACGCTGTGGTCGAACTCGCGCTGTGCATTGTCGACCTGTGACTTGGCCTGCAGATAGAGCGGGTTTTCCTCGACCGGCTGGTCGGCCGATCCGCCGAGCTGGGCGAGCGTCGTTGCGGCTTCCGCCCTGGCGACGGCAACCTTCTGCCGGGCGGCCTCCAGATTGTGCTTGGCCTCGTCATAGGCGGACTGCGTCGCGCTGCCATTGTTCACGAGGCTCTGCTGCCGGTCGAATTGATCCTGATAATAGGGCAGATCGGCCTCAGCCTGGGTGATCTCGGCAAGCGACTGCTGATAGCTCGCCTTGAGGTTCATGATCTGGTTGCGCTGGGCGCCGAGCTGCGCCTTGGCGCCATCGAGCGCGATCTTGAAGGAATCCGATTTTAGGTTGAAGAGCACCTGCCCCGCCTTGACCGCCTCGTTCTCATGCACGTTGATCTGATCGACGATGCCGGAGACATCGGTGGTAACCCCGACCATATCGGCCTGGATATAGGCGTTGTCGGTCGACATCACCTGGCCACCATTAACGTAGTAATAACCACCGACGACGAGCGCCACCGGCAGCAGGGCGAAAAGAACGGGCCGCGTGAGACTGCGCCGGCGGCGGACCTTGTTACCGCCAGGCGCAGCCACGGCGGCAGCCGGCGCTGAACTGGATGAAGGCGCTTCGGCTACCGTTTCCTGCTGTTTGACTTGGTTTTCTTCAGATGTCTTGGCATTGGCGTCGGCTACGACGCGGAGGTGGGGTTGATCAGCCATCATTCATCTCATTCTCTTCAACCGGTGTTCGGCAAGCCTGCACCAGGTTCGTCTTCATTGCGGATAGGATCTGATAGAGCTGCTCGCGCTGCTCGGCTGAAACGCCTTCCAGCGCCTCGGCCCGGGTCACATCGCCGAGCTCGCGCATTTCGGCGAGCAGCGGATGCGCCTCTTCGCGCATATAGAGCAGCCAGACACGCCGGTCGGTCGGGTGCTGGCGGCGCTCGATCAGCCCGCGCTCGGCGAGCTTGTCGAGGATGCGCACCAGCGTGATCGGCTCGATTTCGAGGATTTCGGCAAGCCCGCTCTGATGGATACCTTCATTGTTCGATAGATAGGCAAGCGTCTGCCATTGCGAACGCGTCAGCCCAAGGCACTTCGCGCGTTGCTCGAACCGCTTGCGCAGCAGCCGCGCGACGTCATGGAGAAGGAAACCGAGTGTGGGCGTGGTGTTCATGGAGACCTTTGCCGGCTATTTATAAGCATACTTATGATATGGGTAGATATATTCCCCGCCTGTGCGCTGCACAAGAGCGCTGGCGGCAGATTCCGCAGCCGCGGCCAAAATGCCGCAGCCGCCGCAAGGAGACTGGCTTCGTACGGTGGCCGCAGGCCGGCCTCAGCCCTAATTTCCGATGGAGATCGCCTCCGCCGGAGGCGCGCAGGAGGGCTCGATGGCGTTCTTCGAAAGCATGCTGACATTGCTTCTGGTGGCGATCGTCTTCCTGCAATTCTCCCGGAAATTCCGCATCCCTTATCCCACGATGCTGGCAATCGCCGGCATCATCGTCGCCGCCGTACCCTGGGCGCCCGAGGTCGCCATCGACCCGCAACTGGCGCTGGCGCTGCTGATCGCGCCCGTCCTCTTCGACGCCGCCTATGACCTGCCGCCACGAACGTTGAGGCGCAACTGGCTGCCGCTCTTCTCGCTCGCCGCCATCGCCGTCATCCTGACGGCCGTCGCGGTCGCCGCCGTCGCCATGACGACGGCTGGCCTGCCGCTTGCCGCAGCCCTGGCCCTCGGCGCCATCGTCGCGCCACCCGATGCGGCAGCGGCGACTGCCATGCTCGACCGCTTCGACCTGCCGCGCCAGACCTACGTGGTTCTGAAAGGCGAGAGCCTTTTGAACGACGCGGTCGCGCTCCTCATCTTCAGCGCCGCGGTAGCGGCCGCCTCGAGCCCGGCCTTCTTCAGCGGCGCCCTGGCGCAGCTGGCGCTTGCAGTGCCGGGAGGGATCCTCCTCGGCTATCTCCTCGGCCGTCTCTACATGGTCGTCGGCGTCAAACTCGCGGGCACGCTCGGCGGCACCTTGCTCGAATTCGTCGCCACGTTCGGCGCATGGATCATCGCCGAGCGACTGCACCTTTCGGCGATTTTGACCATCGTCGTCTATGCCATGGTGATCGCCCGCTACATGCCTGAGCGGCAGTCGGCCCGCCACCGCATCCATTCCTATTCGGTTTGGGAAGCCGCGGTCTTCCTGCTCAACGTGCTCGCCTTCCTGCTGATGGGCCTGCAGGTTCGCCAAATCGTCGTTGATATCGATCCCGGCCGCCTCGACTTCGCAATCACCCTGGCCATGGCGGTCTTCGTCACCGTCATCGTCGTCCGCCTGATCTGGGTGCTTCTCTATAATCGCGCGATCACTTATCTCGCCGCGCGCGGGCGAACGAAACAAGCCGTTCCCACCTTTGCGACGAGCCTGCTGGCCGGATGGTGCGGCATGCGCGGCCTCGTGACGCTGGCGACCGCGCTCGCCCTGCCGATCGACTTCCACGACCGCGACATCATCCTGCTCAGCGCCCTTGCCGTCGTCCTCGGCACGCTCATCGTCCAGGGGCTGACGCTCGGGCCGTTGATCCGCTTCCTGAAATTCGATCCGGACACATCCTTGGACCGCGATCTCACCAAAGCCCGCATCGCGCTCATCGATGCAGCGCTTGCCGAGCTTGACGGCGAGGACAAATCCACCCGCATTCTGCGCGAGGTCTATACTTCCGAGCGCGAGATCGCCGTCGACGGAAAACACCCCCGCGAGGTCAGCAGGCTCGACAAGCAGCGCCGCAACATCATCACCGCGAAACGCCGCAAACTGGCGGTGATGCGCCGCGCCGGCGAGATCGACGACGATGTCTTCCACACGCTGGAGCAGGAGCTCGACTGGGCCGAACTCGCCGTCCTGCCACCCGGCCGCGACGAGATCGTCGAGAGCTGATGTGCGCCATGACGTTTTGGTGGAAACCGGAATTTGACATAATTGGCATTTGCTATTTTTCGCCGCTGCCGCTTATATCCCGTTCCACAGCATTACGATTTTTCCATTGTGCATCGCGTGCCGGCCTTCCCTTCCATCGATCGGGCGCCGGGGGAAATCACGGAAGCTAGAACAGGATGATTTCAGGCCCGGTTGGCCTAAAATCTGAATCCTGTTCTAACTTAAAGAGTTAGAGCATGATGTCGTCCGAAAACCGCTCACACTTTTCGGCATCATGCTCTAAGGCTTCCGTCCACAGCAGCAAGACATGAATAGCATCACTTCATCTTAGGTTCGGCGGCAGTCGATCGGCCGTCGAGATTGGAGGGACCGGTATGACTTACGCGCTTCGACGGATATTGATGCTCGGCTGCATCGCCACGTTCATGCCTTTGGCCGCAATGGCTCAGGGCGCTCCCTCCGCCCCGCCTCCCGTCACCGTCGCAAAGCCTGTCGTGCGCGATGTCGTCGATAATGACGAATTCATCGGGCGTTTCCAGCCGGTCGACGAGGTCTCCGTGCGCTCGCGCGTCGGCGGCTACCTGCAGGAAGTTCATTTCGAGGATGGCGCCCTGGTCAAGCAGGGCGACCTGCTTTTCGTCATCGACCAGCGGCCGTTCATAACCGCGCTCAACCAGGCAAAGGCCGCGCTCGAAGCGTCGCAGTCCACCCTTGTCTTCGCCGATGCGCAGTATAAGCGCGCCCAGTCGCTGGCTTCGAGCGGCAGCCAGTCCGCTCAGACGCTCGACGATCGCCGCCGCGAATTCGATTCCGCCCAGGCCAATGTCCGCGGCGCGCAGGCCGCCGCCGATCGCGCGGCGCTCGACCTCGAATATACCGAGATCAAGGCGCCGCTCGGCGGCCGCATCGACCGTCGCCTGATCTCGACAGGCAACCTCGTCCAGGCCGACCAGACGGTGCTTACCACCATCGTTTCCCTCGATCCGATCGATTTCTATTTCGACGTCGACGAGCGCCGCCTGCTGAATTTCGCAGACACCGCCCGCAAGATGGGCACGGACCTCCAGCTCGGCGGCGGCGGCGTTGACGTCTCCGTCACGATCTCCGATCCCACCGCCAAACCCTTCAAGGGGAAACTCGATTTCGCCGAGAACCGGGTCGACAACGAGAGCGGCACCATTCGCATCCGCGCCCGCCTTGCAAATCCCGATCTCGTCTTGCAGCCGGGCCTGTTCGGCCGCGTGCAGGTCGCAGCCTCCAACACCTACAAGGCCATCCTCGTCCCGGATGAGGCGATCGGCTCCGACCAGAACGAACGCGTCGTCTATGTCGTCGATGCGCAAGGCAAGGTTTCGACCAAGCCGGTGCGGCCCGGACCGCGGCTCTACGGCTATCGCGTCATCCGCGAGGGCCTCGACGGCACCGAGACGATCATCGTCAACGGCCTGATGCGCGCAAGGCCGGGCTCGACGATCACGCCCGAGATGAGCGAACTGCCGCAGGAGCGGCAGGACATGCCGCCGGAAGCCGCGAATGCGGAGACCGGACAATGAGATTTGCGCACTTTTTCGTGGACCGGCCGATTTTCGCGGCCGTCATCTCGATCCTCTTCCTCGTCGTCGGCGGCATCGCCTACACGCAGCTGCCGGTCTCCCAATATCCGGAGATCGCGCCGCCCACCATCGTCGTGCGCACTTCCTATCCGGGTGCCGACCCACAGACCATCGCCGACACCGTTTCGACGCCGCTGGAGCAGCAGATCAACGGCGTCGAGGACATGCTCTACATGTCCTCCTATTCCAGCGCCGACGGCGCCATGTCGCTGACGATCACCTTCAAGCTCGGCACCGATCTCGACAAGGTCCAGGTGCTCGTCCAGAATCGCGTGTCGATCGCGCTTCCCCGTCTTCCCGAGGAAGTCCAGCGGCTCGGCGTGACGACGGACAAGAGCTCGCCCGATCTGATGATGGTGGTGCACCTTCTGTCGCCGTCGCATCGCTATGACCAGCTTTACGTTTCGAACTACGCCCGCAACCGCATTCGCGACGTGCTCGTGCGCCTCGACGGCGTCGGCGACGTGCAGCTTTTCGGCGAGCGGCAATATTCGATGCGCATCTGGCTGGACCCGGAAAAACTCTCCGCCTACGGCATGACATCGGACGACGTCGTCTCCGCCTTGAGAGACCAGAACGTCCAGGTCTCCGGCGGCAAGATCGGCGCGCCGCCGGTGACCGGCAGGAACGCCTTCGAATATACGGTGCGAACGGACGGACGCTTTTCCGACGCGCGCGAATTCCGCTACGTCATCGTCAAATCGACGGGAGCCGGCCGGCTCGTGCAGCTGCAGGATGTCGCCCGCATCGAACTCGGCGCGCAGGATTACGTCACCAACAGCTATCTCAACAACGATCCCGCTGTTGCGCTTGGCATTTTCGCCCGGCCGGGCACCAATGCCCTCGACACCGCCCATCAGGTCCAGACGATCATGAAGGACATCTCCCAGAACTTCCCGGAGGGTCTGGAGTATCGCATCGTCTACGACACGACCGAATTCATCTCGGCTTCGATCAATGAGGTCTATAAGACCATCGCCGAAGCGGCCATTCTGGTGGCGATCGTCGTCCTCGTCTTCCTGCAATCCTGGCGGACCGCGATCATACCGATCGTCGCCATTCCCGTCTCGCTGATCGGCACCTTCGCCGTGCTCCTGGCCTTCGGCTTTTCGCTGAACATGCTGACGCTCTTCGGCCTCGTGCTGGCGATCGGCATCGTCGTCGACGACGCGATCGTCGTGGTGGAAAATGTCGAGCGCAATCTGGCGCGCGGCATGACGCCGAAAGAGGCCTCTCACGTCACCATGGACGAAGTGGGAACCGCGGTCATCGCCATCTCCCTGGTGCTGATCGCGGTCTTCGTGCCGACGGCCTTCATCCCAGGCATCTCAGGCCAGTTCTACAGGCAGTTCGCCGTCACGATCGCCGTCACCACCGCGATATCGGCGCTGAACTCCCTGACGCTGTCACCCGCGCTCGCTGGCATATTGCTGAAACCCCACGATCACGAGAACAAGCGCAGAAGCATCGCATCGCGCCTCGGAACGGGCCTTGCAAACGGCTTCAACCGCGGCTTCGACCGGATGAGCTCCGGCTATTCCTGGACCGTCCGTCACCTGGTCAGCAGCTGGGTAGGTTTGACCTGCTCGATGCTTGCCTTCGTCGGTCTTCTCGGCGCGACCTGGTACATGAGCACCCGCGTTCCTTCAGGCTTCATCCCGACCATGGACCAGGGCTACGCGATCGTCGTCGTCCAGCTTCCCGACGGCGCCTCGCTCGCGCGCACCGATGCCGTCGTCAAACGGGTGGGCGACATCGCCCGAACCGTGCCCGGCGTCGGCAACGCCGTGCAATTCGCCGGCTTCAGCGGGGCGACATTCACCAATGCCTCGAATTCGGGCGTCGTCTTCGTTCCTTTCAAATCCTTCGCCGAACGCGAGGAAGGCGGAGACAACGCCAACAAGATCATCGGCGAACTCTTCGGCAAGCTGCAAAGCATCCAGGAAGCCTTCATCATCGCCATTCCGCCGCCCTCCGTGCGCGGCGTCGGCAATTCCGGCGGCTTCAAGATGCAGATTTCCGATCTTGAAAACCCCGACATGACGCGCGTGCTCGGCCTTGCCCGCCAGATGATGGGAGCGGCGGCAACGACCGAGGGGCTGACCGGCGTCTTTACGACTTTCTCCGATGCAAGCCCGCAATATTTCCTGTCGATCGACCGCGACAAGGCGCGCTTCCTGAACGTGCCGATCCCCAACATCTTCAACGCGCTGTCGATCAATCTCGGCGTGGCCTACGTCAACGATTTCAATGCGTTCGGCCGCGTCTACCAGGTGCGCGCCCAGGCCGACCGGCAATACCGCATGGACAGGGAAGACATTCTCGCCCTGAAGGTTCGCTCGGCGACCGGCGCACTGGTGCCGCTCGGCACCCTGATGGATATCCAGGATTCCAGCGGCCCGGCCCTCGTGCAGCGCTACAACATGTATGTCTCGGTGCCGCTTCAGGGCAATCCGACGCCCGGCACCTCGACAGGCGATGCGCTGAAGAAGATGGAGGAACTGGCGGCCAAGATCCTGCCGCCGGGAACGACCTTCGAATGGACGGAACTCGCCTATCAGGAGACCCATACCGGCAATACCGCCGTCTATATCTTCGCCCTCTCCGTCATTTTCGTCTTCCTGGCGCTGGCGGCTCAATATGAAAGCTGGGTTCTGCCGCTGGCGATCATTCTCATCGTCCCGCTCGCGGTGCTCGCGGCGCTGATCGGGGTTTCGCTGAGAGGAATGGACAATAACGTTCTGACGCAGATCGGCCTGATCGTGCTGATCGGCCTTGCGGCCAAGAACGCCATTCTGATCGTCGAGTTCGCAAGACAGGCGGAAGAGGAAGGCAAATCGCCGGTCGAGGCCGCCATCGAGGCCAGCCACCTTCGCCTGCGCCCGATCCTGATGACGGCATTCGCCTTCATCTTCGGCGTTCTGCCGCTCGCCATCGCCACCGGTCCCGGCGCCGAAATGCGCCAGTCGCTCGGCACCGCCGTTTTCTCCGGCATGCTCGGCGTCACGCTCTTCGGCCTGTTCCTGACGCCGGTCTTCTACGTCGTGCTGCGCGGCCGGCGCCGCAGCCGAACGGCTGAAAAGCCGGTCGAGGCGGTGCCGGTTGAAAGAGAGACCGTCTAAAACGGCGGGTCAGGTGGAAAACAGATGCACCTGGCCCCGCCAGAAGCGGGCGACGGTGAGCTTGCCACTGCGAAAGGCGCGCGTGTCCAGATTGAGCCGCCTCGGCCGGATGTCGGGCTCATCGTTCGGCGTGTGGCCGTGGACGACGAGCTTCGGCAGGGGCACCCTGCTTTCGAGAAAGCGATGGCGGATGAGAACCAGGTCCTCGTCCGTCTGGGCGGCAAGCGGCACCGTCGGATCGATGCCGGCATGAACGAAGAGCACATCGGGCGTGTCCAGCATCACCGGCATCGCCCGCATGAAATCGATATGCGTCCGCGGCAGAGAATGGCGGATGAAGGCGTCGAGCTGCGCACCGGATGGGAAGATCAGCGGCAGATGCTCCGGATCGAGGCCATAGGATTTGAGCAATTCCGCCGATCCCATGCGCATCCAGTCGTCATAGGAGGCCCAGCCGTCGATATAGTCGAGCATGGCGATTTCGTGGTTGCCGGCAAGGCAGATGCGCTCGAAACCATCGGGCATCGGCTCCATCAGATAGCTGATGACCTGCGCCGACTCAGGGCCGCGATCGATGTAATCGCCGAGCATCACGATCAGCTTGCGCCCCGGCAGCTGCGCACCGTCGCGCAGGATAGCCTCCTCGGCTTTCACAAGCAGGTCGTACCGGCCGTGAACATCGCCGATCGCATAGGTCGGGATATCGGCAATCTCAAGCGTCAGACGCGGTCTCTGCTGGCGCCCCATTTTCCAAACCTCGCTGTTGCGGGCGAGAGAGTCGCTCATCATGTTTCCGATCAGATTGTCCCTAATTGACCCAAAGTAGAGCAGAGGACAAGGCGATCAAGTTGGTAAGAAAATTCAAAGCTTTCGGGTTTCGTAGAAAAACCGGCCTTATCATTCGAGGATCAATCCCTCACTGCTGTAGCCATCGAGGAAGAGTGACCGATGGGAACGGTATCGCAGCTTCATGATAGCCTCAGGCCTCCCGCGCACCGCATCGAAAGCGAAGAGGAGGCGATATCCATGGCCCGCGATCTCGCCGCCGCATTCCGGCGTCAGGCGAGCGAACGCGACGTCAACCGCATCCTGCCGCACGCCGAGCTCGACGCGCTGTCGGCATCGGGGCTGACGGCAATCACCGTTCCGCCCGAATATGAAGGGCTCGACGTCTCGAACGCCCTGCTGGCCGAAATCGTCGCGATCATCGCCGAGGGCGATGCCTCGATCGGCGAGGCGCTGGGAAACCATTTCTGCGTGCTGGAGAACATCCGCACCCAGGCCTCCGAGGATCTGAAAACATCGCTGTTTGCCCGCGTGCTGCTCGGCGACCGCTTCGCGGCCGCCACCTTCGACGACGCCGCCAGCCTGACCGCCGAAGGCCCGGGCTACCGTGTAAGCGGGCGCACGCGCCAGGCGCCCGGCATTCTCTTTGCCGACTGGGTCGCCGCTGCCGCCACCGCCCCGCCCGGCCGTCCGGTCACGCTCTATCTTGCCCGCGGCGACGACAATGTTCAGGCGGTCGATGATTGGGATGGCTTCGGCCAGCGCACCAATGGATCGGCGACGGCGATCGTCGCCGAGCTCCATGTCAATGCCGATGCGATTGGGCCCGCTCCTGCCTCCGAATATTCGACAGGCATCTCGCTTGGCCTGCTGCTCAAGGCCGGCGTCAGCCTCGGCATCGCGCGTGCCGGATTGAGCGACCTGCTGACCACGATCGGCGATCGCAGCGCCATCCTTGCGCCGCTCGGCCAGCACGCCGTCCGCATCGAAACGACGGCGGCAGCGCTCGAACGGGCCGGCCGCAAGCTCGATATCGCCCAGGTCAATTCCGGAGAGGCCGCGACCGCGGATGCGCATTTCTCCGCTTCGGCTGCCGCAATCATGGCAGGCGATACGGCGCTCGGCACTGCAAATGCGCTCTTCGAACTTGCGGGGGAGATATCGGCCGGCATCGGGCTCAATCTCGACCGCCATTGGCGCAATGCCCGCATCCACGCGCTGTCGCTGCCGCGAGACCGGCTGCTGCGGACGGCCGGCGATCATATGGCGAAGCTGGGCGAGGCTTGAAGCGACGAGATCTCAGCTGGCGGCGGAGATGGGAAATTCCTCTTTGTCGCCTTCGATGCGGCCGCCGCCGGAAACGAATTGTTCGAGGCTCATATTGTCGAGAATGGCGGCGATCGCGTCCCGGACATCGGTCATCGAGCGCCGCACCTGACAGGTTTCCGGATCGGCGCAGTCATCGCAGGCCTCGAAAGCCGTGCGGCTGGCGCAGCGGATCGGCGCCAGGGGGCCGTCCAATGTGCGGATGACGTGGCCGATGCGGATTTCGGAAGCCGGCCGCGACAGGGAATAGCCGCCGCCCGGTCCCTTCTTCGAGCGCAGGATGCCGACATTGCGCAGTTCCAGCAGGATCGTGTCGAGAAACTTCTTCGGGATATTGTTGCGTGACGCGATGTCGTTAATGAAGGCGGTTTCTCCTGGCGCCAGCCGCGCCAGATCGACCAGCGCCTTCAGCCCGTATTTTCCCTTTTTCGTCAGCATCGTCGTCGCCCTGTGGAGATCGCAGTATTCACCCTGATAATAGCAGGCAAATAGCGTCAAAAGCGTGAACATACAACAAAATAGCTATTATTTATAGCTTATATTGGCAACATCCGCCTACCCCTCCGGCGGCTACGCGGCGACATTCCGGGCGCCGCTCGATTGCAGCCCCGGCCCTGCCGCCCGCGCTGCTTTGTCAGATCGTCTTCAGCATGCCGCCATCGACGAAATAGGTCGAGCCGATGCAGTAGCTCGCCCGCTCCGAACTCAGGAAGACGAAGACGTTTGCCAGCTCCTCCGGCGTGCCGAAACGTTTGGAGGCGGCATGCTCGTTGGCGACGCTCTGCAAATAGCCTTCCCAGTTGCCGCCGCTTTCGGCCGTCAGTTGCTTGGCGGTCTTGATCCAGTCCGGCGTCAGGATCAGGCCGGCATTGATGCAGTTGACGCGGATGTTGTCGGGGATGAGCTCGGTCGACAGCGTCTTGGAAAACATCATCAGCGCCGATTTGCTGACATTGTAGATCGGCTCGTACCAGAGCGGCTGGACGGCGCAGATCGAGGCATTGTGCAGGATCACCCCGCCGCCGCGTTTCTTCATCTGCGGCGCGATCCCGCGCGCCAGCCGCACGGCGGCCATCACGTGCAGGTCCCAATAGGCCTGCCACTTCTCGTCCGGCGCCTCCATCACCGTCTCGTTCGATCCGGTGCCGGCGTTGTTGATGAGGATATCGGCCCCGCCCCGTTCTGCGGCCGCAGCAATGATCGCCTCCGTTCCTGCTGCCGTCGCGACGTCGGCGGCAACGGCGGTGGCGCTGACGCCGTATTTCTCGGCAATGCGGGCGGCTTCCGCCTCCAGCCGCTCACCGCCGCGCGCGGCGAGCACGAGATCCGTGCCCTCAGCCGCCAGCCCCTCGGCGATCGCCAGCCCGATGCCGACCGATGCGCCCGTTATGACCGCGATCTTTCCCTTCAATCCGAGATCCATATCTTCCTCCAGAAGCGCCGGCGAGCCCGGCCCGATGGGGCGAGTGTTCCGCCAATGAATCCGGGCGTCAAGCCTTGCGGCAGGCTTCGATCTGGCGCATGTCTGCATCGACCGATCGGAGGAGTTTCATGCGACGTTATTCAGCCTGCATAGAGTGGCTGTTTGCCGAAGAGGCCGGCAGTTTTCCCGATCGCATCCGCCGCGCCCATGCCGGCGGCCTGACGGCGGTCGAATTCTGGCGCTGGACCGACAAGGACCTGGACGCGATCAAGGCGGCGCTTGATGAAACCGGACTTGCCGTCACCAGCCTCGTTGCCGAACCGATGATCGCGCTGACCGACGCCGCCAACCGGCAGGCCTGGCTCAAGGGCCTTGCCGAGTCCGCCGCCGTCGCCAGGCGTCTCGGCGCGCCGGTGCTGATCGCCCAGGCAGGCGACGATCTTCCCGGCTTCACCCAGCAGGCGCAGCGCCAGGCGCTCACCGAAACGCTGAAAGCCGGCGCCGATATCCTCGAAGGCAGCGGCGTGCGCCTCGGCGTCGAGCCGCTCAACACCCGCATCGACCACATCGGCTATTTCCTTGCTTCGACCCGCGAAGGGCTCGATATCGTCGATGACGTCACCCGTCCCGAGATCGGCATCGTCTATGATATCTACCATTCCGCCGTGATGGACGAACGCACCGAAGAGGTGCTGAACGGCCGTCTCGACCGCGTCTTCCACGTCCATGTCGCCGATCATCCCGGCCGCAACGAACCGGGCTCCGGCGGCATCGACCTCGCCCACCGCCTCAACTGGATCTTCGCCAACGGCTATGATGGCGCCGTCGGCCTCGAATACCGGCCGACCAGATCCGGTGCGGACGCCGTCAAGGCCGCGATCGCCTCGCTCGGCGGCTAGCTCGAATTGGCGCCTTCTGCGAAGGCCTCGAGTTCGGGATCGAACTCGACCTCGACGACATTGTTGAAGACGGCGGTCGCCAGCATGATGCCGGCGAAAGCGACGAGATCGACGAGCGTCTTGGTCTCGTAGCGCTCCTTCAGCTTGGCCCAGAGATCGGCCGGAACGGCATTGGAATCGGTGACAACAGCCCTGCCGAAGGCGTCGAGCAGCGCTTCCGTTTCCGAAAGCTCCAGCGCATCGGGGTCGAAACCCTTGCCGATCAGCGCCCGGCGAAAGAAGGTGATGGCGATCTTCGACTTCGCCGCCTTCGAGATCGCATGCGAGAAGATCCAGACCTCCCGATCGCTGATGACAGGATCGAGCTCGGCCCGCAGCGTGAACCACTCGGCATAGATGCGATGGGCGACCGGCGAATGTAAGAGCGTCCGCTTCATGTTGGTCATGCGCCCGCGCAGCCTGATCTCTTCATCATGCGCCGCGCGAACCTCTTGCGAAGCGGCGTCGTAATCGATCTGCGGGAGATGGCTCATCGGGTGAATGCTTTCCTTGAAGATAAATCCGCTTGGCCGGCGGGCCGCGCCTACCTAGATTGTTTACATCAAAGATGGAGGCAAGGCATGAGCGGCAACCACGAGCATTCTCACATCGACTGGCGGGAACATGGCGTCAAGGTCATTCCCGGCAATTCGCTCGATCCCAACACCGCGCAGACGCCGGGCATGAACCGCGCGACCGCGATCAACAATGCGCGCGCCGGCGCCGAGAAGATCTGGGCCGGCACGGTGACGATCCATGCCAACGCCAAGACCGGCGCCCACCATCACGGCGATCTCGAAAGCATTATCTACGTGGTCAAGGGCAAGGCCCGCATGCGCTGGGGCGAGCATCTGGAATATACCGCCGAAGCCGGGCCTGGCGATTTCATCTATGTCCCGCCCTATGTACCGCATCAGGAGATCAACGCCAGCCGTGACAAGACGCTGGAATGCGTGCTCGTCCGCTCAGGCCAGGAGCCCGTCGTCGTCAATCTCGATATCGAGCCGGTGGAAAAACCGGAAGACGTTCCCTGGATCGATCCGATCCATCGCTGATATCCGTTACGCGTGAACCGTGGCGGCGCTGCTCATGGCGGAATTCTCGATGATACGGCCGGTATCGTAGGCATAGAGGTGGATTGCATTGTGATCGATCGCGATGCCGATCTGATCGCCCGATTTCACCGTCACGACTTCCGTCAGCGCCACGGCAAAAGGCAGCCCGTCGAAATCGGCATGAACGACACGGCTCGCGCCGAGCTCTTCGATGAAATCGGCCGTCGCGATCAAAGCGCCGGGCGCATCCGGCGCCACCAGCCGGGCGGCCTCGGCGCGCATGCCGAGCACGACGCGCTTTCCCTTCAGGCTCGCGGCGCGTTCGCGCGGCAGCGCGATCTTGCGGCTCTGATCATAGACGAAGACGCCCTCGTCGTTGATCGTGCCTTCGAGCAGGTTCATCGCCGGGGTGCCGACGAAGCCGGCGACGAAACGCGAGACCGGATGATGATAGACCTCTTCCGGCGTGCCGACCTGCTCGACCCTGCCGCCATTCATCACCACCAGCCGGTCGGCGAGCGTCATCGCCTCGGTCTGGTCATGCGTGACAAAGATCGAGGTGGCGCCGAGGCGCCGGTGGAGGCGGCGGATTTCGGCGCGCATGGCGATGCGCAGCTTGGCGTCGAGGTTCGACAGCGGCTCGTCGAAGAGGAACACCTTCGGCTCGCGGATCATCGCGCGGCCCATGGCGACGCGCTGGCGCTGGCCGCCGGAAAGCGCGGCCGGCCGGCGGTCGAGGAAGGGTTCGAGGCTGAGCGCTTTGGCGACCTCTCCAATGCGTCGCTCCCGCTCCGCCTTCGCCACACCGGCGACCTTCAGGGCGTAGCCGATATTCTGGGCCACGGTCATATGCGGATAGAGCGCGTAGTTCTGGAACACCATGGCGCAGCCGCGCTCGCGCGGCTCCAGCTGGTTGACGACGCGGCCGTCGATGGCGATTTCGCCGCCGCTGATTTCCTCGAGGCCGGCGATCATGCGCAAGAGCGTGGACTTGCCGCAGCCGGAAGGGCCGAGGATGACGATGAATTCGCCGGACTGGATCTCCAGGTCGACGCCGTGAACGACGGGATGTTTGCCGTAGCTCTTCTTCACATCACGGATTGAGATCGGTGCCACAGAACTGTTCCTTCACTTCTCGGTGGAGATGAGGCCACGCACGAACCAGCGCTGCATCAGGATGACGAGCACGAGCGGCGGCGACATGATGATAAGTGTACCCGCCATGGCGACGTTCCAGTCAGGCAGGCCGAATTCGGATGGGATCAAGGTCTTGAGCTGCGTCACCGCAATACCGAAATTCGGATCGGTGGTGATGAGAAGCGGCCAGAGATACTGGTTCCATGCCCAGACGAACATGATCGTGAACAGCGCGATCATGTTCGGTCGCGACAGCGGCAACAGAATGTCCCAGAAGAACCGGACCGCCCCCGATCCGTCCATCTTCGAAGCCTCCGCAAGCTCATCGGGAACCGTCAGGTAGAACTGCCGGTAGAGGAAGGTGCCGGTCGCGGTGGCGACGAGCGGCGCCACGAGGCCGGTATAGGAATTCAGCAGGCCCCATTCCAGCTTGATCTGGATCCCGGTGATCTGTGCAACGAGCCAACTGATGCCGGTGACATCGAGGATCGTTTGGAAAGGCTGCAGCGCATTGGCGGCGATCGAATAGGTCGGCACGATACGGACTTCGAGCGGCAGCATCAGCGTGATGAAGATGATCCAGAAAATCAGGTGCCGGCCGCGGAAGCGGAAATAGACGATCGAGAAGGCCGCCATGGCGGAAAGGATGACCTTGCCGGCAGCGACCGACGTGGCGAAGATGATGCTGTGCAGCAGCTTGTTGCCGAGATCGGCGCGCACCCAGGCTTCCCGGGCGTTGTCCCAGAAATGCGAGCCCGGCGTCAGCGGCAGCGGCACGCGGTTGACCGTCTCCAGATCGAGCGTCGATGCGATGATGACGATGACGAAAGGCAGGAGCGCGATCACCATGCCGAGCGCCAGAAGCGTGTAGCAGATGAAGTTGAATATCGGCGTGCGTTCGATCATGTCCGCGACCTCACTTGTAGTGCACGCGCCGCTCGATGAAGCGGAACTGGAAGATGGTGAGCATGACGACGAGCAGCATCAGGATGATGGATTGCGCCGCAGCGCCCGAATAATCGAGGCCCCGGAAACCGTCGAAATAAATCTTGTAGACCATCAGCTCCGTCGTGCGCGCCGGGCCGCCCTGCGTCATGACGTCGACGATGCCGAAGGAATCCTGGAAGCTTTCGGTGATGTTGATGACCAGCAGGAAGAACAAGGTCGGGGTCAGCAGCGGCAGCTGGAGGTCCCACATGCGGCGCAGCGGCCCCGACCCGTCCATGGCGGCCGCTTCGATCAGCGAGCGCGGAATGCCCTGCAGAGCCGAGAGGAAGAAGATGAAGTTATAGCCGATATATTTCCAGGAGAAGGCGACGATGACGGCGATCATCGCGTCCTTGCCGTCGAGCGCGGGATTCCAGAGCCCCGGCCAGACATGGTTGATGACCGAGAGAAGGCCGGCCTCCGGCGCCAGGATGAAGCGGAAGGCGAGCCCGAGAGCGGGCGCGGCGATCGCATAGGGCCAGATGAAAACCGACCGGTAGATCTTGTGGCCGCGCAGTTCGCGATCCGTCAAAAGCGCCAGGATGAGCGCCAGCCCCATGGCAATGATCGTCGAGCTGAAGCCGAAGACCATGCTGCGGGTGATCGATTCCCAATAGATCGGATCGCTGAGCAGCAGCTTGAAATTGTCGAAGCCGACCCAGGCATTGCCGCCGCCCCATGGCTGCTCGAGCGTGAATGCCCAATAGAGCGCCTGCGCGCTCGGCCAGTAGAAGAAGACGAAGATCAGCAGCAGCATCGGGAATGCGAACAGCAGGCCGATCGTCGTCGAGGAGAAAGTGACGCGCTTTTCCATGGGTGGTCGTTTTCGCCTGGTTTGACGTCAGGCGCGGGCGGCAGCGCGCATCCGCGACTGATGGGGAGAACTTACAAAGACGCACCCGGCGCGCGAGGCGGACCGGGTGCGGCTCGATCAGGCGATCAGGGGAGCTGAACGTTCTTGTAGGTCTGCTGGAAGCGGCGCAGGAGCTGGTTGCCGCGTTCGGCGGCCGAGTCGAACGAGGCCTGGACGTCGGCATTGTTGACGAAGATGGCCTGCAGGCTGTTGGCGATCTCGGTGCGGACCTGCAGCAGGCCGCCGAGACGGATGCCCTTGGCCGCTGCATCGCCAGCCGGGGAAACGGTCAGGCTCTGAATGGCGAGTTCGCGGCCGGCGTAAGGCGCCTTGTCGTAGAAGCCCTGCTTCTTCAGATATTCGAAGCCGGAGTTGCGGACCGGGATATAGCCGGTAACCGTCGACCAGGTCAGGGCTTCTTCCGGCTTGGCGATGAAGTTGAAGAAGGCGGCTGCCGCCTTGTACTCGGCGTCCGAATGGCCCTTCAGAACCCAGAGCGAAGCGCCGCCGACATAGGAGCTGTGACGGGTTGCGTCACCATAGGTCGGGAGCATGGCAACGCCCCAGTTCATGCCCTGCTTGGCGGTGCGGCCGATATTGCCGTGGTCGCCGACCGAGGTCAGGATGACCTGGCAGTCGCCGGCGGCGAAGGCTTCGACGAAGGTCTGGCCGACGGCCTTGTTCTTGATGACGGCGAGCTTGTTGTCGTACCAGGACTTGAGGTCCTTGATGTAGCTGACGAGAAGCGGGTTCTTGTTGAAGACAAGCTCGGCGTCGAGGCCTTCGAAACCGTTCTTCTTCGTGGCGATCGGCTCGCCGTTGACGGCTTCGAACTGCTCGACGTACTGCCAGACTTCGTTGTTGGAGATGTCGAAGGCGAGCGGGCATGCATAGCCGGCATCCTTCAGAGCCTTGAAGTCCTCACCGGCTTCCTTCCAGGTCGCCGGAGCATGATCCTTGCCGATCTTGGCGAAGGCGTCCTTGTTCCAGTAGAGCAGAGCGGTCGAGGAGTTGAAGGGGAAGGAATACATCTCGCCCTTCGACGTGGCGTAGTAGCCGGCGATGCCCGAGAAGTAATCGTTCCAGTCGACGGTGTAGCCCATGTCGGCCATCAGCTTGTTTGCCGGGTAGTAGGCGCCGGAAAGCATGATGTCGAGCGTGCCGGCGTCGGAAACCTGGGCGATGGTCGGCTGCTTGCCGGCGCGGAAGGCGGCAATGGTGTTCTGCAGGGAGGCGTCGTAGCTGCCCTGGCTGGTGCAGACGACTTCGTAATCGGCCTGCGACTGGTTGAAGCGATCGCACTGTTCCTGGACACGCTTTGCGATGTCACCGGAATTGCCGAACCAGAAGTCAATCTTGGTCTTTTCGGCGGCGGCAGCCGGGCCAGCGAGAAACGCTGTAGCGAGAAGGGCGCCGACGGCGCCGAGAAGCTTGGCTTGCATGAGAACCTCGAACGTAAAAGAGACGCGCACTTTCAGCGCACGCCCTATTAGCTGGTCCAAATTGCCGCGGCCAATGAATATTCCATGACATGAAACAACCGAAATCGTGCCGTCACGAAACCTTCATGCGGATGTTATTTGCCACGGCTGAAGGCTATATTGAGAGAAGCCTTGCCAACCACCCCAGCGCACTGCCGAATAGTTATATCTATACCAGAATTCCTATAAATTTCAACGATTTTCAATATTTGCCTATACTTCGACAGAACCTCTTTATTCACTGGCAATGGTCGCTTGAAACTTACAAAGAAGGCCATTTTTCTGCTGTTGCACTGCTGTGCAACGCTCGGTTTCAGCCTCGAAATCAGCGGGGATCCTTCAAAATTGCAGCAAAATGCGGATCGAACGCCCGGCTGATCGGTCCGGCGGCCGCCCCGAGCGCTACCGACCAGGGATCGGCCATGCCGGGCTGCAGGCGCGGCAGGGTGCGGCCGCGCCTTTCGGCGATCGAAGGGAGCAGCGGCCCGATCGCCGCAATCAGCCTGTTCACCAGCCCTTCCGGCGCACTGCCGCAGAGGATCACCGTCTGCGGATCGAAGATCGTTTCGATCAAATGGATGCTCCAGCGCAGATCCGCCGCCGCCGCCCCGATCCAGGCCTCGATGCTCGGATCGCCCCTCGAAGCGAGGTCGTCGATGCGCGCATGAAGATCGGGGTCGGCGGGGTCGGCCGACAGATGCTGGTAAAGCGAGGCGAGCGAGGCGCGGTGTTCGAGCGGCGTCGATTTGCCGTCGGCAAAGAGCAGCGCCATGCCGATCTCGCCGGCATTGCCGTTGGCGCCGCGGTAGAGTTCACCGTTCAGGATGAGGCCGGCGCCGATGCCGTAGCCGACGAAGAGGCAGACGGCATGATCGAGGCCGTGGGCGGCTCCCACCATGCGCTCGGCGGTCGCGGCTGCGGCCGCATCGTTCTGCAGGCCAACATCGAGCCCGGTGCCTGCGGTGAGGGTCTCCAGCAGCGGAAACTTCTGCCAGGCCTCCATCATCCACGGATCGTCGCCGCTGCCGTCGATCCCGAAGGGACCGGGCATCGCGACGCCGAGGCCGACCAGCCGCGTCTCCGATTGCTGGACGATCGCGGCGAGCTTCGAACGCACGCCGGCGACGAGATCGAGAATGACCTTCGCGCCTGTCGACGGGCCTCCGGGCGGCAAACCGGCCTCGGCGCGCACGAGAACGCTGCCGACGAGATCGACGGCGACCGCCCGAGTCACATGCCGGTCGATCTGCAGGCCGATCGCAAAGGCGCCCTCGGGAACGAGCCGATACGGCGTCGAGGGCTGGCCCCTGCCCTTTCGTACCGCCTCCTGCGAACTGACGAGACCGTCGCGCTCGAGCTCCTCGATGATATTCGACACCGTCTGCTTGGTCAGCCGCGTCGCCCGCGCCAGATCGGCGCGCGAGAGCGCACCGTTGATCCGCAGGGCGTCGATCATCACACGCCGGTTATGCGCGCTGGTGCCTTCGTGATTGGTGCCGCTCTTGGCCCTGATCGGCCTGCTGTCATTCATGTGCAATTGCCTCTTGACTCCAGTAGAATGTTGAAGAAGTAATAAGTCAAGACAATTGACTTAATAAGGGACCGAAGAGTTCCAGGGAACGCAAGAAGCCGCACAGGGCTTCCAACGACGCTCCGAGATCACGAACCGGCACGTTTTTTCTCACGCGTGCCTTCTCGAAAACCGATGGCGGAAAATCCGCCCTCGGCCATGCGTAAATGTCAAAAACTGGAGGCTGCAATGCTGAAATCCTTGAACAAGACGCTTTTGGGTGCGGCCTTGATCGGCGCATCCCTTGCCCCGCATGCTTTCGCCGAAACGACGCTCAACGCGCTGTTCATGGCGCAGGCCGCCTACAGCGAGGCCGATGTGCGCGCCATGACCGACGCTTTCGCCAAGGCGAACCCGGATATCAAGGTCAATCTCGAATTCGTTCCCTATGAAGGCCTGCACGACAAGACCGTGCTGGCGCAGGGTTCCGGCGGCGGTTACGACGTCGTCCTTTTCGACGTCATCTGGCCGGCCGAATACGCCACCAACAAGGTGCTGGTCGACGTCTCCTCCCGCATCACCGAGGAGACGAAGAAGGGCGTGCTGCCGGGCGCCTGGACCACCGTGCAGTATGACGGCAAATATTACGGCATGCCGTGGATCCTCGACACCAAATACCTGTTTTACAACAAGGAAATCCTGGAAAAGGCCGGCATCAAGGCCCCGCCGAAAACCTGGGACGAACTGGCCGAACAGGCGAAGACCATCAAGGACAAGGGCCTGCTCGCCACCCCGATCGCCTGGAGCTGGTCGCAGGCCGAAGCCGCGGTTTGCGACTACACCACGCTCGTCAGCGCCTATGGCGGCGATTTCCTGAAGGACGGCAAGCCGGCCTTCCAGACCGGCGGCGGCCTCGATGCGCTGAAATACATGGTCTCGAGCTATACATCCGGCCTGACGAACCCGAATTCCAAGGAATTCCTGGAAGAGGATGTCCGCAAGGTCTTCCAGAACGGCGATGCCGCCTTCGCGCTGAACTGGACCTACATGTACAACATGGCCAACGACCCGAAGGACAGCAAGGTCGCAGGCAAGGTCGGCGTCGTGCCGGCGCCGGGTGTCGCCGGCAAGAGCGAGGCTTCGGCCGTCAACGGCTCGATGGGCCTCGGCATCACCTCCGCCAGCAAACATCCCGACGAGGCCTGGAAATACATCACCTTCATGACGTCGCAGGCGACACAGAACGCCTACGCCAAGCTCAGCCTGCCGATCTGGGCCTCCTCCTACGCGGACCCGGCCGTTACCAAGGGCCAGGAGGAGCTGATCTCGGCCGCCAAGGTTGGCCTCGCCGCCATGTATCCGCGCCCGACGACGCCGAAATATCAGGAGCTTTCGACGGCGCTGCAGCAGGCGATCCAGGAATCGCTGCTCGGCCAGTCGACGCCCGAGGACGCGCTGAAGTCGGCCGCCGAAAACAGCGGCCTCTGAGCCCGGCATGAACCCCGGGCGGCGCCTGTCGTCGCCCGGCTCGATTCCAATAACCTAAGAATGAAAAAGGGTCGCCTCGATGTCGGGCACATGGCTGACAACGCGCGCGTGGCTGTTGATGCTGCCGCTTCTCGTGGTCATGATCTGGGTCATCGGCTGGCCGCTGGTCGATACCGTCGGCCTCTCCTTCACCGATGCCAAGCTCGTCGGCACCGGCGGCAATTTCGTCGGCATCGACAATTACGTGAAGATGCTCTCCGGCTCGAATTTCCAGCGCACGCTGGTCACCACAGCCTGGTTCGCGATCGTCTCGGTCGCCGCCGAGATGGTGATCGGCGTGCTTGCCGCCCTCCTGCTGAACCAGCAGTTCCGCGGCCGCACGGCGCTGCGCGCCCTGATGATCCTGCCCTGGGCGCTGCCGACCGTCGTCAACGCCACGCTCTGGCGATTGATCTACAATCCGGAATACGGTGCGCTCAACGCCGCGCTGACGCAGCTCGGCCTGCTCGATGCCTATCGCTCCTGGCTCGGCGAGCCGGGCACCGCGCTCGCCGCCCTCATCGTCGCCGACTGCTGGAAGAATTTTCCGCTGGTGGCGCTGATCGCGCTTGCCGCGCTCCAGGCCGTGCCGCGCGATATCACCGCCGCTTCGCTCGTCGACGGCGCCGGCCCCTTCGCCCGCTTCCGCTTCGTCATCCTGCCCTATCTCGCCGGCCCGCTGATGGTGGCGCTCGTGCTGCGCACGATCGAGGCCTTCAAGGTATTCGACATCATCTGGGTCATGACCCGTGGCGGCCCGGCCAACAGCACCCGCACGCTCTCGATCCTCGTCTATCAGGAAGCCTTCTCCTTCCAGCGGGCGGGCTCGGGCGCGTCCTTGGCCTTGATCGTCACGCTGCTGGTGACGCTGCTTGCCGCCGGCTACGCCGCCCTGGTGCGCAAGACCGCCGGGAGTGCCGCCTGATGGAACGCCAGAGCCCGCTCTTTTCCGCTTTCATCCATCTTTGCGCGCTCCTGCTTGCCGCCGTCATCCTGGCGCCGATCCTGTGGCTCTTCATCATGAGCATCTCGCCGGCCGCCGACCTTGCGGCAAAGCCGCTGCGCTGGTGGCCGCAGGCGGCGGATTTCTCCCGATACCAAGTCCTGCTGTCGACGCTGGAAAACAGCGCCGGCGCCGCCTTCACCTCGTCGCTGCGCAACAGCATCGAGGTGGCCGGCATGGCGACGATCGCCGCCATTGCTCTTGCCATTCCGGCCGGATGGGCGGTGTCGCGCACGCCTTCGGTCGGCTGGTCGCTGTCGATGGTGATCGCCACCTACATGCTGCCGCCGGTGGCGCTCGCCGTACCGCTCTATATGGGTCTCTCCCATCTCGGCATGCTGAACAACGTCTTCGGCCTCGCCTTGGTCTATCTTACCATCCTGGCGCCCTTCACCACCTGGCTGATGAAATCGGGCTTCGATTCCATCCCGCGTGAGATCGAATCCGCTGCGATGATCGACGGCGCCGGCCTGTTCCAGACGCTGAGGATCATCACCCTGCCGCTCGCCGCCCCCGTGGTCGCGACATCGAGCCTCTTTGCCTTCCTGCTTGCCTGGGATGAATTCTTCTATGCGCTGCTCTTCACCTCGGACCAGCGCGCCAAGACGCTGACCGTCGCCATTGCCGATCTCGCCGGCGGCCGCGTTTCCGATTACGGACTGATCGCCACGGCAGGCGTGCTCGCCGCCCTGCCCCCGGTGCTGATCGGTCTCGTCATGCAACGCGCCCTGATTTCGGGGCTCACCAGCGGCGGTGTCAAGGGATGAACATGACAACGGAGAAAAGCCGGGCCGCCGGACTTGCGGCGATCGATCGCGAAATGGCGCGCCAGCACGCCGATGCGATTGCCTCTTATGAAGCCGCGGCACCCATGGCGGCAAGAGCCGCCGCCTCGCTTGAGAAGACCGGCCGGCTGCTTCTGCTCGGAATGGGCGGCTCGCATGCGGTCAACCGCGCCGTCGAGCCGCTCTACCGTGCCCTCGGCATCGATGCCGTCGCCCTGCCGCTCTCCGAACAGCTCGGCCAGCCGCTGCCGATCGCCGGCAGGACGGTCTTCGTCACCTCACAATCGGGCGAAAGCGCCGAAGTGGTGCGCTGGTTCAACGAGACCGGCGGCACTGAGGAAACCTTCGGCCTGACGCTCGAAGGCAGTTCCTTCCTCGCCGGAACCGCCCCCTCATTGGTCGGCAGCGGCGGCACCGAGCTCGCTTTCGCCGCTACCCGCAGCCTGACGGTGACCTTCGCCCTGCATTTGGCAATCCTTTCCGCCCTCGGCGAAGATCCGGCAGCCGCACTTGCCGTCCTCAAGGCGCCCGAAGACCATGACATCACAGCGGCGCTTGCCGCACTCGAAACAGTGTCGACCGTCGTCACCTCCGGCCGCCGCCTGCAAGGCGTCGCCGAGGCATTGGCCCTCGGGCTGACAGAACTTTCGCGCCGCCCCTGCTTCTCGCTCGAAGGCGGCCAGCTGCGCCATGGCCCGATGGAGATGCTGGGGCCGGAGATCGGCGTCGTGCTGTTCCGAGGTCTCGACGAAACCGCCGGCCTCGTCACCGCAATGGCGGTGTCCGCCGTCGAGACCGGCGCGCCCGTCATCCTGTTCGACGCCTCGAACGACGCCCCCGTCGCGGGAGCGGTGACGATCCGTTTTGCCCCGGCGACGGGCCTTGCGGCGATCTTCGCCATGCTGCCGGTCGCCCAGCGGCTGATGATCGCTTTTGCCGAAACCCGCGTGGAGAATGCCGGAACGCCGGTCCGTTCCACCAAGATTACCCGGAGTGAATGAATGCGGCCGCTTGCAGTCATCGGCAACGTCAATGTCGATCTCATCCTCGGACCGGCCGCCCCCTGGCCGAAGGCCGGCACGGAAATCATCGTCGATCATGACGAGCTCAGGGTCGGCGGATCAGCCGGCAACAGCGCGCTCGCCTGGCAGGCGCTCGGCATCGAATTCGAGATTGCCGCCAATATCGGCAGCGACCAGTTCGGCCGCTGGCTGGCGGAAGCCTTCGGCCATCGTTCCGAGAATTGGCCGGTACGCCCCGAGAAAACGACGCTTTCCGTCGGCATCACCCATCCGGACGGCGAGCGCACCTTCTTCACGACGACCGGCCATCTGCCGCGCTTCAGCCTCGCGGACGTATTCGCCGTCATCGACGGCGAAAGGCTGCGCGGCGGTTACGCGCTTCTCTGCGGCGGCTTTCTGACCGACGACCTGGCGAGCGAATATGACGCCTTCTTCGACTGGGCCGACAGCCACGACATCACCGTCGCGCTCGATACCGGCTGGCCGCTCGACGGCTGGACCGAAAAAAATTGCGATGCCGCCCGCGCCTGGCTTTCCCGTAGCGGCATCGCCCTCCTGAACGAGGTCGAGACGACGACGCTTGCCGGCGTCAACGATCCGGTCGAGGCCGCCCGTGAGATCAGGTCGCATATGCCGGAGGGCGCGATCGTCGTCGTCAAGCGCGGCCCGGATGGCGCCATCGCGATCGGGCCGGATGGCCTCCCGGTCTCGGTAGCCGCGCCCATCGTCAACGTCGTCGATACGATCGGCGCCGGCGATGTCTTCAACGCCGGTTTCCTGGCAGCACTGGCAGACGGCAAGCCGCTGGCTTCGTGCCTGGCGGCCGGAACGCAGGTTGCCTCGCGTGCCATCTCCACCCTTCCCCGCAGCTACGGTCCGTCATCCCAACAGGAGACCGTGCGATGAGCGCGCTCGACATCGAAAATATCCGCAAGACCTATGGCGAGGTGGAGACGCTGAAAGGCATCGACATTTCGCTGGAAAGCGGCGAATTCCTCGTGCTGCTCGGCTCCTCCGGCTGCGGCAAGTCCACGCTGCTCAACATCATCGCCGGCCTTGCCGAGGCGACGAGCGGCGATGTCAGGATCGGCGGGCGGTCGGTGCTCGGTGTGCACCCGAAGGACCGCGACATCGCCATGGTTTTTCAATCCTATGCGCTCTATCCCAATCTGACGGTGCAGCGGAACATCGGCTTCGGCCTGGAAATGCGAAAAGTGCCGACGCCCGAGCGCGACAAGGCGGTGCGCGACGCCGCCAAGCTCCTGCAGATCGAAAACCTCCTCGATCGCAAGCCGAGCCAGCTTTCCGGCGGCCAGCGCCAGCGCGTCGCGATCGGCCGCGCACTGGTGCGCAAGCCGGAAGTGTTCCTCTTCGACGAGCCGCTCTCCAATCTCGACGCCAAGCTGCGGATGGAAATGCGCACCGAGATCAAGCGGCTGCATCAGATGCTGAAGACCACGGTCGTCTATGTCACCCATGACCAGATCGAGGCGATGACGCTGGCAAGCCGCATCGCCGTCATGCGCGACGGCCGCATCGAGCAGCTGGGCACGCCGGAAGAGATCTACAATCATCCGGCCACGCTCTATGTCGCGACCTTCGTCGGCGCGCCGCCGATGAACCTGCTGAAGGTGACGGTGCGTGACGGCCGGCTGATGCTTTCAGGATCCGATGCCGGCCTGCCCTTGCCCACCCGTTTCCGCGAGGCGGCCGGCGACGGCCGTGACCTGATCCTCGGCATCCGTCCCGAAGCGCTCCGCACGGACGGAGCCGGCCCGTCGATCGAGGCGACCCCGGAGGTCGCGGAACTGACCGGCCCCGAACTCGTCGTGACCGCGCTCGCAGGAAACCAGCGGCTGATGGCCTGCCTGCCGCCGCGCACGGCGATCCGCGACAGCCAAAAGCTCACGCTCTTCTTCGATGAGGAGGCGATGCATCTCTTCGATCCGCAAACAGGTCTCAGCTGCCTGGGCTGAGATGGAGCGGCCGAAGCGGTCGTTCGTTCAATTCCCCGCGTCGGCAGGCTTCCGCTTGTAGACGTGGATATAGTCGACCAGCAGAATGGAAGGGTTCGGCGTTTCGTCGATCGGCCAGCCCGAGCCGAGCGCCAGGTTCACCAGCGGATAGAACGGCATGTGGAATTCCTTCGGCGTGTCGAAGCTCCAGAGGTATTCGCGATCCAGATAGAAGGTCGTTTTGTCGGCCTGGATGTCGACGCCGTAGGTATGATACTCGCTGTTTAGAATTCCATCCTGGACGGTCTTCCAGTAGCCGCCGTTGGAGTTCTGGCCGCCATGGGCCTGGCGCCAGATATGAAAGCCCATGCTGAATTCGTAGGGCGCGCGTCCGTAATATTCCAGGACGTCGATCTCGGCGGTGTATTTCGACCGGTCGAGTCCGATGAGCCAGAAGGCCGGCCAGACACCCTTGCCCGGCGGCAGCTTCATCCGCGCTTCGAAATAGCCGAACTGCTGCGAGAACCCCTCGCCTTTCGGGTTGACCGCCGACAGCAGGCCCGAGCGCCAGGTTCCGTCCTCTCCCTTGCGCGCTTCGATCTTCAGGATTCCCTGATCGGTGGTGAACGGAAAGCCCGGGGCCGGATCCGTGAAGCGGGCGTCACCGAAATCGCCGTTCCAGGGCGTATGGGCGATCCAGCGGGAGCTTCTCTCGCCCCATGCCGAAACGTCGAGACTGTCGAAATTCTCCTCGAACATCAGCTGGTAGGCATTCATGTTGATCGGCTCCTGGGCGACGCTCGGCTGGCCGGGCAAAGCCCCCAGACCGAGAACGACGAGCAGACCAAGAGCCTTAGAAGATATCCCGTAATGCATTTCGTTCCTCCGAAAACGCCAAACCCAATCATTGGACTGCACCTGTTTCCATCATGAGGTGAGAACCCCGTTACGCCGCGGCGTCAGCCTTTGAACGACGATCGTCTCGATGCCGTCGGGCCTGCCGACGATCTGCCACAGCAGCAATGCGAAGGCCCAGAAAATCCCCACCGCCGCCCCGCCGCACAGCGCCAGGCCGGCGATGAGATTGAAGCCGACGGGCATCGCGGAGAGCATCGGCTGCACCCAGAGCAGGAAGACGATCATCGGCAGGCTCGCGGCCAGCGGACGGCAGAAGGAGCTCAGCTGCGCGACAAAACTCGCGCCGATGAGCCGCCGCGTGATGACGAGCGATGCGGCATAGGCGACGAGCACGGCCACGATCCGCGCCCCGAGCGCCCCCGCCACCTGAAAATAGGCAATGCCGAGGATGGCGACCGGCACCCGGACGGCGAATTCGGCAAACATCCTCAGAGCCAGCGAACGGGTATTGTCCAACGCCATGGCCAAAGCCGGCATGATGTTGGTGGGAAGACCCAGCAGGCTGACAAGGCAGAGCCATTGCAGGATCGGCGCAGCGGATAGCCATTTCTCGCCGACGAGGACGCGCACGGTCGGCTCGGCGAGCATGGCGAGCGCGATGAGAACGGGCGCGGCAACGAAGCTGATCGCATTCGTCGCCTTCAGATAGGCAGTCACCAGATTGCGACGGTCTTCGACGGTGGAAAATGCCGCCATCAGCGGGCGCAACAGCGGCCCGACGAAGGTCTGGTACGGAATCCCGGCAATATTGTCGGCAACGCTGAAGGCACCGAAGGTCGACAGGCCGGTAAAGCGCGGCAGCAGCAGCCGGTCGAGTTGCCAGTTGATCGAATTCAGCACCTGCGACACGGTGTTCCAGCTGATCATGTCCTGAAAGTGCTTCCATTCCGAGAGACTGAAGGCCGGCCGCATCGGCGCAAAGATGTAAGAGGTGATCATCGCCGCAGTCGGACCTGCGACCGCTCCGGCCGCCAGCCCCCAATAGCTGCCGGTCGTGACTGCCACGCCGACCCCGAACAGCAATGTCGAGCCCTTGGTGATGAGATCGAGCGCGAATTCGCGCTTGAAATCGAAGCGCTGCATGAAGAGCACCATGCGCGGGCTGATCATGCTGCGCATGGCAGGCGCGATCGAGAGAACGGCGACAAGGGCAAAGAGCCGGGAATCGTCGTAGATCACCGCCATCGGCCAGGAGATGATGATCATCAGCAGGCTGATGGCAGTCCCTCGCAGCAGGCTGAGGGTGAAGGCCGTGGCAAACATCTTGTCCGAAGGCGACGGCTGGCGCATCAGGGCCTGCGTCAACGGCAGATCCAGCACCGTTTCGACGATCACGAGCACCGAGGTTGCAATGGCGACCAGGCCGAAATCCGCCGGGCTCAAAAGCCTCGCCAGAATAAGGAGACTGACGAAATCGAGCAGCCGCGCCAGGAATTTTCCGCTGACCGTCCAGATGCTCGCCGTCGCCGTCCTTTGAGATACGCTTGACATGATCTGCTATCATTCCTCATCGACGGTGTGAGACGGTTTCGGTCGCGGCAGCAAAACAGGCAGCTCCGTTCCCTGCCTTCAGCCCGGCCGTCTTCTGAAAACGTCGGCGGATCGGTCGCCATGGTCGGACAGCTGCTGCTCGATGAGATTGCTCAGCCGGTCGCGGAACACGGCGGAGGAGAATTTCAGCGCGTGTGCGCGGATCGCATGCGGATCGATATCGTCCTCGACCTCTTCGAACGCCGCCATCGTTTCCAGCAGAGCTTCCGTCGTCTGCTCGGCGAAACGGAAGCCGACCTGCGGCGAGGAAACGGTTTCTCTGGCGCCGCCGGCGTCGAAAGCGAGAACCGGACGTCCCGATGCCATGGCCTCCACCGGCAGGATGCCGAAATCCTCGGTGCCCGGAAACAAGAGGGCACGGCATCGCGACAGGTGATCGCGCAGCACGTTGAAGGGCTGATGGCCGAGAAACTCGACGGTCGGTCCGGCAATCGATTTCAGATAGGGCAGCTGCTCTCCCTCGCCGATCACCACCAGCTTGCGACCGGCTTCGGTGCAGGCGCGAACGGCTATATCCGGCCGCTTGTAGGTCGTCAGCTGTCCGGCATAGAGATAGAATTCGCCTTTCCCCTTCCCCACCGCAAAATCGTCGGTCGCAACGGGCGGATGGATGACGACGGAATCCCGGTCGTAAAAGCGCCGGATGCGGCTTGCGACATAGTCGGAATTGGCGACGAACATATCGACCCGCGAGGCGGTCGTCACATCCCAGGCGCGCAGCATCGGCGCGGTGATCGACATCAGGGCGCGGCCGACCCAGGGAAGACCATGGCGATAGACATGGAACTGGTCCCAGATGTAGCGCATCGGCGAATGGCAGTAGCAGACATGCAGCGCGTCGGCGCGTGTGATGATGCCCTTGGCCGGCCCGGATTCACTCGACAGCACGAGATCGTAATCCTGCAGATCGAACTGCTCGAGCGCGAAGGGCATCAGCGGCAGCATCTTGGTATAATGCCGCTGCGCGCCGGGGATCTTCTGCAGGAAGGACGTGCGGATGTTGCGCGTCTTCAGGAAATCGCTGATGCGATCCCGGTTGCAGACCAGGGTGAAGATGTCGGCTTGCGGAAACATGCGGCAAAGCTCTTCGACGACCTTTTCGCCGCCGCGCATCGAAACGAGCCAGTAATGCACGATGGCGACGCGGAGCTGCCTGCCGTCGCTTGCGCTTCCGGCCTCCACGACACGCCGTTTCGCCATGACGGGTGCGTCAGCGAGAAACGCTCTTGCATCGGGAAGGGAGGTTGTTGCTTTAAGGGTCAACTGAATACTCCTTGTATCGCCACACCGTTTGTCGGCTCGCGAACCGCATGCGTCGAAATCAGGCCGTGATATTCGGCAAGAAGCGCGTCGCGCCATTCCTCATGTGTCGAGGCGAGATCGGGCGACATCAGGAAAGCCCGCTCGCTCATGGCGCGGACCTCATGCCTCGGCATCTGGCTGAATCGCGTCAGCGTATCTGCAAAGGCGCTTTCATCCGCCGTATCGCAGGCAAGCGCCATGCCGGCACGTTCCATTTCCTCGGCCAGAAAGGCGCCGCGCGACATGATGACGGGCAGGCCGCTGCGGGCCGCTTCGATAGCGACGAGACCGAAGGGTTCGGGATAGCGCGACGGCATCAGCAATGCGCGCGCCTTGCGGATCGTCGGGCCGATCTCGGCATGCAACTGCCAGCCGAGCGCCCGGACGTGATCTCCGGAGGCCGCCACCTGCGGCATCAGTGGCCCGTCGCCGATCACGCAGAGTCTGACGCCGGCCCGGCGCGTGGCGGCAACGGCGTCTTCGATGCCCTTCTCCTCGTCCAGCCGGCCGATGAAGACGAACTCGTCGTTCGCCTCAGCCTCGATGCGCTTGATCGACAAAGGCGCGACGGGATTGCGGATCGTCGTCAGCCGTTCCGGCCGATAGCCGGCACCGACGAGGAAGCGCGCCATCTTCTCGTGCAGCAGGATGATCCGGCCGAACTCGGCCCGATCCCTCAGCAGCCGGAGGATGTTGGAGCCGCGGGCGACCCGCCATAATTTGTGCGAATAGCTCCGCTTGTCGCAGGCCGTCACAACGCAGCCGGCACCGAGCGGGCGGCGAACACAGGTCTGCTGGGACTGATAGTCGAAGAAGGCGCCGTTCGGACAGGCGGTGAAGAAATCATGCGCATGAACGGCGCACCGGCCGGCGACCGGCGCCAGCGCCTTGAACAGTGCGGGAGACAGGATCTGATGCCAGCCATGGACGTGGTAGACGGTATGCGCGGTATCGTTTGCCGCAATCCAGTCCGCCACCATTCGCACGGCGGCGCCGTTGTGGATGCCGGTCACGAAGGCCTTCGCACGCTCGGCGCTCAGCAGGTCGCGGCTGTGGAGGCCGACCATCGAGACCCCGAGCGCGACAAGCTCCGCATTGGCCGCGTCATCGCCGCAAATATAGGTCACGGGAATATCGAGGCCGCGAAACAGCTTCGCTGACAGCACTGCCAGCGCCGTCGCGCCGCCTCTGGCCGTCGAGTAGTCGTCGATGACGACCACGCGATCGATCCTTGCCCTGCCGGGGCGGGGGAAACGGTTGACATTTGCGGCGAGTTTCAGGGCCTCGGAAAGCGACGGACGCATCACTTCACCGACATCGCGCCATTGGCACAGGCTTCCAGAGCCCTGCGGTTGAGGATTCGGATCTTGCCCTGCCCTCCGTCGATGATCTTGCATTCCCGCAGGCGCCGCAGGCACTGGTTGACCTTCTCGCGGGACGCCGGCAGCGTTGCGGCCAGGTCGTTTTGCGAAATGATCAGTTCGTCGCCGCTGTTTGCCGCATCTTTCCCATAGACCGCGGAAAGCCGCAGCAACGTGCTGGCCAGCCTCGACTGCAGCGTCGAGGCGGCATTCGATATGATCCGCTGCTCGAGCTCCGAAATCCGCGCCAGCGCCCTGGAGAAAACCTTCTCGCGAAAGCAGGGGTCGCTGGCATACATGTCGCGCAGCAGCCGGCCTTCGAAGAAATGCAGCTCGCAATTGGAGCCGGCCCGGTATTCAAGGGTCAAGGTCTGCCTGCGCAGCACCTCGAGCTCGCCGATGAGACCTGCTTTCGGAATGATCTCGACGATGAATTCCCGGCCGTCGGGAAGCATCGTGCTGGCGCTGACCAGCCCCGAATGCACGCGCGCGAACGTATCGACGAGAACGCCCGCCCCGGCGATGATTTCGCCCCGGCGAAAACGCCGCACGCTCGAGCGGCAGGAAAGAAATTCATCGTCGAGAACGATACGGCTGCTGAGATGAATGCCCCTGCCGGCAGAAATCGCTGCCTTGCCGATGCCGACCCTGCGATCCGATAGATGCGTCGCTCCGTCCATGCGCAAAACTCCCAGTACCCGGAATGACCATAAGCAATGCTGCACTGCATCATTTATATTGCGTTAATATCGAAGTCAAATAACACCACCGAGAGACAGTGAAAATGTCAAGTCTACATTTAACTTTCAGATAGAAATACATCGACAAACGAAATCAAAAGCTTCAACAATCCAGAAAACGATCAAAATTCTAAATACATATGCCTATTAAAGTGACTTAATGAACTAAAAATAAGCAATAGCTTAAATGAAGATATCAAATTTATAAATGAAAAACACATATTGATCACCAACAGTTAGGTTATATCGCCGTTAAAATGAGAAGAAGGTTTATCGCGGGACAGTCGAAATTATCTTGCGCCGGTTAGTAGCATAAAGAATTTGTTAGGCATTATGACCTTGGTAACAGACAACCAGAGTGCGGCGCAGCAAACTTTGAACGGTTCTTAACCGATGTTCTGGAGGCGGCCGATGACATGGGAAGCACATAGTTTCGAGGCATGGTCGCGTGTCGGAGGTCCCGCGAATGGCGGCGAGCTCCACGCGTCCCGGCCTCGTGCAGCAGGCAAATCATCGAAGCGCGCAATCGACCTCGTCGTCGCGATCACCGCTCTGGCCCTGCTTTCTCCGCTTCTGTTGATCATCGCAATGATCGTGAAGCTCAGCGATCGCGGTCCCGTCTTCTATTCCCATACGCGCATCGGCGTCGGCGGCGCGGCCTTCGGATGCCTCAAGTTTCGCACCATGAAGACCGACGCCAGTGCCCAGCTTGCCGAACTGCTGCAAAACAATCCGGCTGCGCGGGTCGAATGGGAAACGACGCGCAAGCTGAAGGACGATCCGAGGATCACCGCCATCGGCGATATCCTCAGGCGGTCGAGCATCGACGAGCTTCCCCAGCTGATCAATATCGTGCGTGGCGACATGAGCCTCGTCGGACCGCGGCCTGTCACCGCCGAGGAATTGCCCCGCTACGGCGAGCATATATGGGCCTACATGGCCGTACGCCCGGGCCTGACCGGCCACTGGCAGACGAGCGGGCGCAACGACGTCAGCTACGAGCACCGGGTCTCCCTCGACGTCCATTATATCAACAACTGGTCGCTCGGCCGCGACTTCGTCATCATCGCCAAGACCATTCCCGCTCTGTTCTCGCAGCGCGGCTCGTACTGAGCGTTCAGAGGGTGAGCGCCGATCATGCCCGAAATCGGAAGATACGCTACTCCCCTCGTCCCTTCCAAGCAGCCAGCACCTCGTACCTCCGTAATCTCGCCATTTTGGATTAGGACGACATGACCTCAAGCACGATCTTCAGCGGTGTTTCTCCGATATCCCTGCCCGCAGCCGCAGCCACGGGCGGCAACGCGCCGCTGACCCTGCGCGACATGCTCTTCTTCCTGAAGATGCGCTGGCCGTGGATCGCGGGGACGGCCGTCGTCTTCCTGATTTTCGCCGCAAGCTACCTGCTGACGGCCAAGCCCACCTTCGTGGCCAGCACCCAGCTGGTGATCTTTCCCCAAGTGAGCGGCTCCGAAACGCAAAGAGCCATCGCGGAGGACGCATTCATCGAAGGACAGCTGGAAATCGCCAGCTCCACCGATGTCATCGCCGGCACGGTAAGGGCGCTGGCTCTCGACAGCGATCCCGACTTTATCGATTGGAAGCCCTCGCTGCTGGACAAGGCGAAGGACTGGCTGCTGGGCGTTTCTGCGGAAGTGTATACGGCTGAGAATGCCAACGAAACCCAAGCCAGACCGCAGACCGAGGAGGAACGTCTCCACGACGTGACGGTCGCCACGCTGCTCAGCATGATGGACATACGCCGGATCGGCAGTTCGACGGTCATCGAGATATCGGCTGCGGCATCGAGCCCCCAGAAGGCGGTCGCCATCGCCGATACGCTCGCCAGGCAATATATCCAGAAGAACATCGCGATGAAGGCCGATGCCTCCCGCCAATACAGCGACTGGCTGGAAAAATTCCTGCGGGAGCAGCAGCGCGGACTGGCCGATGCCTCCAATGCCCTGAACACCTTCAACAGCAATCCGCGCGACCAGTTCAAGCTCGCCGAGCTGCAGAGCGCGACGGATGCCCGCCGCACCCTTTATGAAAGCACGCTGACCCAGCTGACCGAGGCCAAGCAGCGGATCACCTACCCCGTGTCCGACGCCACGATCGTCTCGCGGGCCACGCTGCCCCTGTCGAAGGCGCGGCCGCGCAGCACGCTCATCATGACCTTTGCCGGCGCAGTCGGCCTCGGCACCGGCCTCGCGCTCGCCATGATCAGGCACGCCAGCGACCGTCGGATCGTCCGCCCCCACCAGATCGCCGACGCCGGCGGCCTGTCCTCCGTCACCTTGCTGGCGAGATCGACGAAGAACCGGAGCGGCCATCCGGCACCTTTCCTCGCCGCCGGCAGGGACAGCAGCACCACGGCCGCCGATCCCGTCATTCCGGGCATGGCGGAATTGAGCGCAACCGTCATCGGTCTCCGGCGCAAGCGTCGCGTCGTCATCGGTATCGTTGCCGTCGATCCCGGCAGCGGCGCCTCGACCATCGCCTGCGAACTGGCGGTCCTGTCGTCGATATCGGGGGCACGTACGCTGCTGATCGATGCAGCCGCGCACAAATCCTCGCTCAGCACGTCGATCGCGCCCCACAGCTCCACAGGTCTCGTCGATGTTCTCGACAACGGCGAACTGATCCAGACGGCGGCCCTGCCCCTCACCCCGACACTGAAATTCCTGCCGCTCGGCACGGTGGAGACGGTGACGCCGGCCGTTCGCCTGAGCTCCCGCCGCACGCAGCTGAGCTTCGCCGAGCTGAAAAAGGAGTTCGACGCCATATTCGTCGATATTTCCGCTTTCTCCGCTTCGCCCGATGCCAATGCAATCGCGCCGGAACTGGATGGCGTCCTCGTGGTCACCTCGCATGGGCGCACGTCGATCGACGACACCGTGCGCGTCATCGACACCCTGCGCAATGTCGGCGCGGAGATCCTCGGCGCGATCATCAACAATGCACCGAAGAGAATAGAGTCATGATCTCGCCTTCGGCAGGAGCAATCCGGCAGGCCGGTCCGAGCGAAACGACGCCTTGGCCCTGCGGCGAGGAAGCCGCGGCGGCGCGCGCAGGACATCCGTTGCGGATTGCTGTGGGGATCGCCTCGGCGGGCCGCCCCTCGATCCTGCGGGATACCGTCGATTATCTCACAGGCCTGCCCCGCCAGGCGGAGCGGCTGATCATCTGTGTGCCCGCCGTCGAGGATGCCGCCGGCCTCGCCGACCGCGGCGATGTGGAACTCATCGTCGGCAGCCGCGGCCTGACGTGCCAGCGCAACAGGATCATCGAGGCGGCGGCAGCCGATATCGACATCCTGATTTTCCTCGACGACGACTTCATTCCCGCCACAACCTTCCTGTCACGGATGGCCGCCGTCTTTGCAGCCCGGCCCGACGTGGCGATCGCCACCGGCGAGGTGCTGGCCGATGGCGTCCTCGATGGCGGGCTCGCCATGCCGCAGGCGCTCCAGGCCATCGAAACGGCCGGCGAAGGGGCCGAGCAGGTCACGGATGTCTACAACGCCTATGGATGCAACATGGCGGTCCGCCTTGCGCCCGTTCTGGAGCACGCGCTGACCTTCGACGAACAACTGCCGCTTTACGGATGGCTCGAGGATGTCGATTTCAGCAGGTCCATCGCCCGCTACGGCAGGTCCGTGCGCGTCGAAGGCGCCCGCGGCGTGCATCTCGGCGTCAGATCGGGGCGGCAGCCCGGCCGAAGGCTCGGCTATTCGCAGGTGGCCAACCCCGTCTACCTGATCCGCAAGGGCACCATGTCGAAAGGCCGTGCCCTCGCGCAGATCGGCCGCAATATCCTGGCGAATACGTCGGGCGTCCTGCTCAAGGACCGCCTGATCGATCGGTGGGGACGTTTGAACGGCAATTTGCTGGCGCTATCCGATCTTCTCTTCGGCCGCGCTTCTCCGTCCCGCATTCTCGAATTCGGCAATCCCTCGCCGCGCGAGATGCCTTCACCGTCGATCGCAACGAAACGGAGATAGACCCATGTCACGCATATCTTTATCCGATCGCTTGATCTCCGCCTTGCTTGCCGTGCTGGCATTCTCCTGCCTGACCGGCTGGAGCGTCGTCCATGCGCAAGGATTATCGCTCGTGCCGGAAGACAAGGTCAGATTGCGCGTCGTCGAATGGCGGTCATCGGATTCCCGCTATGCCAGCTGGGAATCGCTCGACGGCGTCTACACCATCGATGATGCCGGCGACGTGTCGATCCCGATCGCAGGCCATGTGCAGGCCACCGGAAAGACCACCGAAGAACTCGCGGATGCCATCGCCAGCGCGCTCGCCGCGAAGGCGGCAATTCCCGGCAAGCCCTACATCGCCGTGGAAATCTCCGAACATGCGCCAATCTTCGTGAGCGGAACCGTTCAAAACCCCGGCCGCTACCCCTTCGAACCCAATATGACCGTGATGAAAGCCGTCAGCATCGCCGGCGGCTTCCTCAGGGAGCGCGAGGACAATACCTACTTCGAGCGCGACCGGATCCAGGCGGCCGGCGCCTACCGGACGGCCGTTGTCAACCGGCGCGATCTCCTGATGCGCCAGGCCCGCCTGCGCGCCGAAATCACAGGCGAGCAGAGCTTCGAGATCCCGGCCGAACTCGCCGGCACCCCCGATGTGGACA
This sequence comes from Rhizobium sp. J15, assembly GCF_002531825.1. Lineage (GTDB taxonomy): Bacteria > Pseudomonadota > Alphaproteobacteria > Rhizobiales > Rhizobiaceae > Rhizobium. The sequence continues at coordinate 58,764 of NZ_NWSX01000031.1, forward strand.
AGCTGAAGGCGCAGGAAATGAACCTGATGCGGCTGCGGCGCGTCGATATCGACAGCCAGATCGAAGCGGCGAATAACCTCACCCAGCTCTATGGGCAGCAGGTCGAATCGCTGGAGGCCAAGATCAGTTCGCAGAAGCGGCAGATCGATCTGGCCCAGAAGGAATTGAACAACGTAAACAGCCTGGTGAGCAAGGGTCTGGTCAGCAACTCCCGCCAGGTTTCGGTCGACCGCTGGGTCGCGGATGCTCAAGGCACCCTGATCGATCTCGAAGTTGCCCTCACCACGGCTCGCCAGGGGCAGAGCGAGGCCGACCGCTCCAAGATCAATATCGTCAACCGGCAGAACAGCGAGAACCAGGAGCTTCTGAACCAGGTCAACCTCGCCATCGGCAGAGCGGCGATCGACATCCAGGTGGCCCAGCTTCTGGGAGAGCAGGCAGGCTATGACGCCCAGCTCGCCCAGATCCACGCAGAGACGCCGGGCATCGGCAGAGCGCAGAAGCATTACAAGATCGTGCGCCGCAACGATGACGGCACCTATCGCGACATCGTGGCGAACGCGCAAACCGCATTGCTGCCGCATGATCTCGTCGAAATCGGCCTGGACACGAGCCTTCAGACAACGCCTTCCCAGCCTGAGAACGCGCCGCAAAAGCAGAGCTCGGCAGCGCCGCTATCCGACGTGGCCGGCGACAATCGGGCGGCTCCCGGCTGGATATCCCAGACGGGATCCAATTAGGAGGCGGCTCTGATGATCGACGACAACTGGCGGCCTTCGCCTCGCGGGATCTGAAGCATGTCGATAGAACCGATCGGCTTCCTCATTCTGCTGGTTGGCGTGCTCAGCATGCTCAATGGCGCGCGCTTTGCCATCGCCGCACTTTGCCTGTCGACGCTGCTCGGAGCCGCGGCGGCTTTGCAGCTGCCCGCGCTCGGCGGCAGCAGCATCCAGCCGAGTCATCTTCTGGTGCTCTTTCTCGTCATGACGGCCCTGTTGCGCCCGGTCCAGACGCAGGCGACGCTTTCCACCTTGGCCTATCCGGGGCCGGGCTTCTGGTTCGCCTGCTATATCCTGTTCTCGGTGGTGTCGTCCTTCTTCCTGCCGCGTATCTTTGCAGGCGCGACCCTCGTCTACTCCTCCGCCAGAGATGCCTCGGGCATGATGTCGACGGTGGCAGCCCCATTGGCTCCGGGCTCGTCCAATCTCAGCCAATCCGTCTATCTCCTTGGCGACCTCGCCTGCTTTGCCGTCGTCGCCGGGTTTGCCCGGCTCGGATATGCCCGTTTCATCGCCCGACAGCTGATCGTCGCGACGATCATATGTTTCGCCTTCGCGCTGATCGACCTCGGAACGTTTAAGATCGGCCAGTCCCAGCTGCTCAACATCATCAGAAACGCGAATTACACGATGCATACGGCCGAAACGATCCACGGCTTCAAGCGCATCGTCGGCCCCTTTCCTGAGGCGAGCATGTACGGCGCCGTCGCACTGGCCTATTTCGCCTTCACGCTCATGCTTTGGCTGGAGCGCGTTGAAAGCCGCATGGCTGGGCTCGCAACTCTCCTCATCGGCCCGACGATCGTGCTTTGCACCTCGACAACGGCCTATGTCGCCGGCGCCTTCATCGTCTGCATGTTCATGCTGTTCTGCCTGAAAAGGCTGATCGGCGGCCCGGCCACGAAGCCGCATCTCACCTTCCTGGCGATCACGCTGTTCTTCATCCCCTGCGCCATCATCGCGCTCAGCCTCGTCCCCGATGCATGGGATTCCATTTCAGGTCTGCTGGCCACGACCGTATCGGACAAGCTCCAATCGCAATCCGGCGAAGAACGTACCGCCTGGAACACGCTGGCGCTGATCGCATTCGTCGATACCGCCACTTTCGGCGCCGGCCTCGGCACCGTCCGCGCCTCCAGCTTCATCGCCGCCTTGTTGTCCAACGTCGGCTTGACCGGCACGCTCCTGTTTGCCGTCTTCGTCTACAGTCTGGTGAAGGCGTCCGGCCGCTACAAATTCGGCGATCGGGAGACCCACGCGATCGGAAATGCCGCCGTGATGGCGTCTATCGCGCAGATCGGCTCTGCGGCCATATCGGGCAGCGGCACGGATCTCGGCCTGCTGTTCAGCACGTCTGCTGGGCTTGCCGCAGGCTGCCTGGCCGCACCTTATATCCCGCGCCACCGGGCGGCCCGCTCGCCGGCGAACCGGCGCTTTCCGGAGGCATCGGCATCTCTCATGAGAGCGCCGATGGGTTCAGCCCGATGACGGCCGTTCGGAATCTTCGTCGTGCGATTGAAGGGCAGCCGGGTGGGCCGCGGAAAGTCCCGATGTCAGCCTTGCTGGCGCTCGCTAGCGGCAGAAACACTGTCTGCGACCGAATTGTTCTCTCGCAGCCTGGCATTGCGCCGCACGAGGCCGAAGAGGAATACGCCGGAGAGATAGCCGATTTCCATGAGCACGAGGATCGCAATGGCGGAGCCGAGCGCCGCAAGCACGGAGGCCTCGTCCACGAAAGCCACGCAGCCGACGCCGATCGCCACAAGGAACGCAAAGATCGCGAAGGCCCAGGCGCGGATGGAAGCACCGGCGGCTATCGAAACGACGGCGGCGATGAGCGCGGTCATCAGCATCACGATACCTCTTCTCTCTGCATCCCCACACGCATCCCGGTCCGGATCGTCGCACCAGGAAACCGAATGTCGAAACGCAGCCTCATCGCAGGCAGGCCATTCTTCATGGTGACTATCTCGACAATCAAACCAACCATCGCCAGCCGGACGCCGGTTAGCCGACGAGCAGGCCGCAGTCCGGCAGTATATACAGCACCAAGCTTTCCTACGACAGCCCCATCGGCTCAATCAACAACTGTTCCCTCGACTTCGCGGTTGCGGACGATCGAAAGGGTGAGGCCATGAACAATCAATGCATCGTCTACGTCACGGACGTCGAATATTCGTTTCCGACCATTCTGTCGGCGCTTCAGGCCCGCAAATTCGCAAGCCTGGCGAGCGATGTCTGCGTTCTCATGTCGGAGCATCTCGACAATTTCGAAGAGTTGAAGAGCCTGCTCGCGGGAAGCGGGGTGGAACTGATCGATGCGACCGAGGCCCTCCAGCACTCGCTCGGCAAGCTCGACAGCGCCCATTTCCAAGGGCGCATCAGTGTCAGCACGATGGCCAAGCTGGTCCTCTGCGAGGTGCTGCCGGCCCACTATACCCAGATCATCTACCTCGACGGCGACACCCAGATCGTCAGCGATCTCGGTGAATTCGAAAGCGCCGCCGTGCCCGAAGGCCGTTTTTTCGCCGCACGCGATTACACGGCCATCCATGATTTCCTCGCCACGGGAAAGGACAGCCATTATTTCAATGCCGGTGTCCTGAAATTCCACCGCAACGGCTGGATCGGGCAGGAGGCGCTCGAGCTTTTTGCCAGAAACCCCGAGGCCTGCGACGGCAAACATGATCAGGGGGCATTGAACTATGTCTGCGGATCCGCGCTTACCCTGATCTCGAACCGCTGGAATTTCCCCAAGCAGTTTCTCCACCTGGTGGACATGTCGTCCTTGTCGATCGTCCACTACATGGCGCATCCGAAGCCATGGCATGGGACCTTCTTTCCATGGAGCGACACGGAAAGCCAAGTCTATGTCGACCTGCGCAAAGCCCACCCGATCTATAACGCGCTCTACCGCGGCATAAGTTTCGACCGCAAAATACTGTATAAATATCGCTCGATACGGGCTCGCATGAAGCACGCCGTTCAAAGAGAACAGCCCGATCCGCGCGTCCAGAGCCTGCTGGCCGGTGATTATATCGTATGATGAAGCGGATCGATCCAACGGAGGGCGAATCTCCTGGCGACGCCAGCGGGCCGCTTCGGGCGGAACGCGGGATCGCTGCTTCCTGCACGGATACGGGCGCGAACGCAGACCGTCATCCGGGGGAGAATGCGCCCGCGCGGCGTGCATGTTCGGGGCAGACCATGGGTTACAGGGCTTCCGTCGCCAGCATCTCCCATTATGCAAAAGCCCGCCTGCGCCGGTCGCTGAAGGCCCGGCAGCTTCGCTATGACTTGCTGCGCAGCGGGCTCAAGCAGGCGCGCCACGTCGTCATCTGCGTCATCCGCGACGAAGGACACCGGCTGGCATTCTTCCTGCAATATTACCGCGATCTCGGCTTCGAGCACTTCATCTGCATCGACAACGGCTCGACCGACGGCACGATCGAGTTGCTCTCCTCTTTCGAGGATGTCTCCCTTCTTTCCGCCCACGGCTCCTACAAGGCGGCCAGATTCGGGAACGACTGGATCAACGAAGTCATCAACCGCCACTGCCGGGACAAGTGGGTCCTCTATGTTGATGCGGATGAGTTTCTGGTCTATCCGCATTGCGATACCCGGCCGATCGACCAATTGACCGCTTACATCGATTCCATGGGAGGCCATTCCCTCCGTTCCGTCATGATCGACATGTACAGCCCCCATCCGGTCCTCGAAAACATATGCGAGCCCGGCCGAAACCCGCTCGAGGTCTGCAATCTTTTCGACCGGTCCGGCTATGTCGCGCATTTCGACGAGCACAACTGGACCACATGGATCAAGGGCGGCGTTCGCGGGCGCGTCTATTTCCGGGACAGGATCTGGGACGGCCCCGCCCTCAACAAGATCCCGCTGGTCTATGTGGATGGCGAACGTCTGTTTCTGAAATCGTCGCACCAGGTCTGGCCGCTTGCTCTTAACCTGGGCGACATGCGCGGAGCGCCCGGCGTATCCGGCGCCCTTTTGCATTTCAAATTCCTGTCGACCTTCGTGCACAAGGTCGCCGATGCGGCGCACCGGTCGCAGCATACGGAAGAATATACGGTCTATTCCTCGGCCAAGGAGATGGATCACTTCGTCTATGACGACACCGGCACCTACAGAAGCTGGAAGGATCTGTCCGATCACGGGCTCATCCAGGGCGAAGGCTGGAAATACTGGAGGAATGCTTCGGAGAGCGAAGTCTGAAGCAACGCTTCAATTCAGGTTTCCCATCGTTCCGTAAAACATGAAACCCGCCAGACGGCGGGTTCGCAGGGTTTCGGCTACGCCCATTCTCCAGTCGACGCCTCAGGCGGCGGACGCCGCACCCTCGGCATAGGCTTCCAGCGCCTTGCGATTGAGAATTCGGATTTTACCCTGCTTCCCGTCGACCACCTTGCTCTCGCGCAAGCGCCGCAGGCACTGATTGACCTTTTCGCGCGAGGCCGGCAGCGTCGCGGCGAGATCATTTTGGGAAATGAAGAGCTCGTCGCCGCTATTGCCCGCCTCCGTTTTGTAAACGGCGGAAAGACGCAGCAGCGTCCGGGCCAGTCTCTGCTTCAGGCTGGAGCCGGCGTTGGAAATGAGACGCCGTTCGAGTTCTGAAGCTCGAGCCAGCGCCTTCGACAGGATCTTCACCTGAAATTGCTGGTCGTTCACACACAATTCCCGAAGCAGGCGGCCGTCGAAGAAATGCAGCTCGCAATCCGACGAGGCTCTATATTCGAGGCTGAGCGAATGCTTGCGCAACACTTCCAGTTCGCCGATCAAGCCGCCCTTCGGAATGATCTCGACGATGAATTCTCGCCCATCGGGAAGCGGCGTGCTGGCACTGACCATTCCACGCTGGACGCGGGCGAACATATCGATGAGGACGCCGGCGCCGGCAATGACGTCGCCGCGGCGAAACTTACGAACGCTTGTCCGGCAAAACGGGAATTCGTGATCCAGATCGGCCCTGCCGCCGTATTCGATACGTCCAGCTCCTGAAGTAACCGCTTCGCCTGTACGCGCCGCGCTCCCGCCAGTCCTGTCTCCTCTGATATTAATTACCCCGTCCATACGCGCAACCTCACGCAGACTACTTAATTTATTTTCGGCAGCGACATTCGTAATCGGTTAAATTGTAAAGTCAAACAGTAATAAGATAAAATTATCGTGTTGAAACTATACCTTAAAATGACGGTTGCTCATATTTATATATAATAATAGCCGCATCGAATTCTATTCACGAAAAACCACGGAGGGCGACGAGGCCATTTTATACAATTGAGATCGATCAATCGGCGATAACATTCGCTCTAACGATGTCCACGAAGTAACCTTAACAAGCGAAAAGCATCCGAGAATATCCGAAATTCGCTTCGTATGCCGCAGGCAATACTTTAAATATCAAATTGATTACTTTTATGAGCAAAGAATTTACCCTAGGATATGACCACGGTCACAGACATGATATCTGCATTAAAACAAGCTTTGGCTGTGATTTCTGGGGTTGTTTAACGGAGACACGGATGGCGGGAAAAAATCAGGAGATCGATCCAAGCGAACCTTGGCGGGACTTTGCCAAGGCCCCCAACTCGTCACAATCCCATACGATCAGCAGAATTCTGAAGCGCGCATTGGACATCGTCTTTGCGGCTAGCCTCTTGTTCCTTCTGGCGCCGTTGCTTCTGTTGGTGGCAATCATCGTCACGCTAAGTGACGGGGGGCCTGTTTTCAATCGCCATCTTCGGGTTGGTTACAAGGGAAGAGAGTTCGGTTGCCTCGAGTTTCGCACGGCAAGAGCCGACGCGACGCCAAACCCGCATGTCACCATCGTCGGCGATGTCCTGAGGAGATCGAGCCTCGATAAGCTTCCGCAATTGATCAATGTGCTGCTGGGTCGAATGAGCCTCGTCGGCCCCCGCGCCGTCACTCGGGAAGAGCTGCTGCGTTACGGCGAACATGCCTGTGCCTATATGTCGGTCCGTCCCGGCCTGACCGGCCATTGGCAGACCGGTGGTCGCAGCGAGGCCAGCCATCAGAACAGGCTTTCCCTCGATATCGAATACCTCTCCAGTTGGACGCTCGCCTGGGATTTCGTGATCCTGGGAAAGACCCTCTCCGTCCTTATCTCCCGGCATGCCTTGCTGCCGAGGTTGGACTCCTGAAGAACATGTCCCGCAAGACCAGGTCGCTTATTGTATAGGCGAGATGGCCTTATCCGTGAGGACGTTTGCCTGTCGCATGCGAGCGGTCGGCAATGGCGTTCTTTTTCCGGCGCCTTTGACTGTGCCCCCAAAGGGAGAAGGCGAAGAGGCCCGCGAGATAGCAGATCTCCATCAGCACAAGCAGCTTGAGGGAGGAAACGATCGCTTCCGTCAGCGAAGAGCCCTTCAGCAGGATCACGACGCCGAACGCAGCCATTAGAAAAAATGCAAAAATTGCGAAAGCCCAGGCGCGAATGGTCGCTCCGGCGGCAATGGAGACGGCGACCACGATAAGCGCGCTCTTCAGCATTGTTACCCCTCTCTTCACGCCTCCTTCAAGCTTCCGCCGGCCTTCAACGACACGACAAAAGCCAAAGTCGAAACGAAGTTCGATCAAAGTATTTTATCGGTCATCGTTAAAATATCGCTAATGCACGATAAACAAGTCGATCGAACCGCATTTGAAATATTGAACTATTCATCCGGAAAAGACTTTCCCAGCATTCCCACCCGGCGGATCTACATGCTGCAGGAGCCTCGCGGCCAATCACCCAAGCGCAACGAAACAGGGCCCGCCGCGATGGCGAACCCTGCTGATCTATTGACCGGTTGAACAGCTGCAATGGACTTGACGGCGGCCTTCGGCGCGAGGCCGAAGGTGTACGGCCGGCATTCCCGGCCGTCCCCTAGAAAGCTATTTCCAGATCGCGCCGGCCAATTCCCGTTTCGTGCCGTATTGCAGCCGAAGGTTTTCGAGCCAGGTGACCTGCTTGCGCAATTTCAATGCCGGCTTTTCGATGTATCTCCACGAAACGGCGGCAAAGCCGGTGGCAATGATGCTGCAGACGATGCCGTTCAGCCACCAATTATGCGCCCAGGGCCCCAGTGCCACGAAGGCCTGCTGGATCGGATAGCCATAGAGGAAGACGCCGTAGGAATAATCGGCCCCGCGCAGGATGCCGAGTTTGGCGGGCGATGCCAGGCCGAGGAAGACCGTGACATATCCCATGGCGGGAATGGCAACAAAATCCCCGAAGGATGTGAACCAGTAAGCGCCGAGGATGAACGCCACAGAGGCCAGGAAGATCCTGACATCCCAGAGAACCCTGTCCTTGTAGAGATAGAAGGTCACCCCGACGAGGAAGGCGCAAATCAGGAGATTGCCCGATGCGGTCGTGGGCATATCGGCCCAGCCGCTGCCGTGCTTCCAGTAACGGGCAAGAGCGAAGGCTACGATCAGCGCCGGCGTTACGATGAGGGCAATCACGCGCCGCCTGACGACGCCGAGCAGGAAGAGCGCGGCGATCACGATGTAGCACTCGAGCTCGAAAGGCACCGTCCAGAGCTGTCCGTTCACCATCGCGGCGTCGGGATTGTCGAGGAATACGCCTGGAAGATTGAAATGAATGTGGCCGGTGACATTCATCAGATACGTAAAGAACTGCGGATCGCTGAAGTAGTCACGCAGGTCATATTCCGTATAGATCGCTCCGAGTATAAAGGCAGCCAGCAACACCTCTACCGTAAGAGCGGGATAGATCCTGATAAACCGGTTGCCCAGGAAGGAAATCAATGTCTTCGATCGTTCAAGACTGCCAGCCACCAGAAATCCGCTCAGGACGAAGAACATGGGCAGCACGGATTTGATGAACGGCCTGAGGGGCGACTCCCAGAGAAACAGGTCATCGCCATATGTGACGCGGGCCGTATGTATCCAAAGCACTGAAAAAGCTAACAGTAATCGCATGTAGTCGAATCCTGTCGGCCGGCCGTTCGCCAGATCAAGCTTTTCCCCGAGAAACATCTGTGCCCCTTTCAGAAGTATCGACGCAATTGGAATGGCAGGCTGCTGCCGCAGAACGACTGCGGCATCATTGCCGGATCGGCGGCGCGTGTCAGTGACCAGAGGTACATCAGTTAAAAATTGAACGAACGGCCGCTTCCCGAAGGCGATGCTTGGGATGGGACACGGGCGATCGGACAGCAGATTGGATGAGGAGATCCATGAAATTTCTTGCCATGCTTTTCTGTATTGTTCTCGCCCTGATCGGCCTGGGATTGGCCGGGGCCGGCATCTGGCTGCTCAGCCTCGGCGGCTCGCCCTATTACGCGCTCGTCGGCCTTGCCTATCTGGCTGGCGCCTTGCTGCTGTGGCGCCGGAAGGCATCGGGAAGCCTGATCGTTCTGCTTGTCGCCATTTTCACCGTTCCCTGGGCGCTCTGGGAGTGCGGCTTCAATTTCTGGGCGCTCTTCGCGCGGCTGATGTCCCCGCTGGCGCTGGCGGGCCTTGCCCTTCTCTTTGCACCGTCGCTTTGCCCGACGGTCAGTCGCAGGCTCTCCTATGGCGGCGCACTGGTTGCAGCAATCCTGTTCGTCGGCGGTTTCAGCCTCGCTTTCACGCCGCATGGGGTCATTCGCCCCTCGGCCGACATTCCTGCCTATAAGACCGCCAAGGGCGACAATGCGCCGGCTGACTGGACATCCTACGGCCGCACCACGGCAGGAGATCGCTACTCTCCCTTCGATCAGATCAACCGCGCCAATGTTTCCACGCTGGATCTCGCCTGGACCTATCGCACCGGCAAGAGCGAGGGTGCCGATCAGAACACGCCGCTGCAGATCGGCGATACGGTTTACACCTGCACGCCGACCAACGTGATTGCAGCGCTCGATGCGGATACCGGCAAGCCACGCTGGACCTTCGATCCCAAGGCGGCGGCGCCCTATTGGCAGCGCTGCCGCGGCCTCGGTTACTATAAGATGCCGGCGGAGGCGCAATCGGCCGACGGTCTCTGCAATGAGCGTCTGGTGCAAACGACGATCGATGCGCGCCTGCTGGAGATCGACAGCAGAACCGGCGCTCCCTGCACGGGCTTCGGAGACAATGGCACCGTGCAGCTTTCCCAGGGCATGGGCGAGGTCAAGACAGGCTATTATTTCCAGACATCGGCGCCGCTGATTGCCCGCAATCTGATCGTCATCGGCGGCTGGGTCACCGACAACCAGGAGGTCGGCGAGCCATCCGGCGTCATCCGCGCCTTCAACGTCGTTACCGGCGAGCTCGAATGGGCATGGGATCTCGGCAATCCTGAGATCACCAAGCTTCCGCCGGAAAGGCAAACCTACACGCGGGCCACCCCCAACATGTGGACCACGGCTGCGTTCGACGACAAGCTCGGCCTCATCTATGCGCCGCTCGGCAACACCACGCCGGACTATTACGGCGTCAATCGCCCTGCTTTCTCCGACCAATATAACGCGACCTTGGTCGCGCTCGACGTGACGACGGGGCGCGAGAGATGGAAGTTCCAGACCGTGCATCACGATATCTGGGATTATGACCTGCCCGCCCAACCGGCGCTGCTGGACCTTCCGGACGGTAAAGGCGGCACGGTACCCGCCCTCTTGCAGACCACCAAGCGCGGCCAACTCTTCCTGCTCAACCGCCAGACCGGCGCGCCGCTTGCCGAGGTCCAGGAGAAGCCGGTGCCGCAGCAGGGAGGCGCGCCGGACGAAAAATTATCTCCGACCCAACCCTATTCCGTCGGCATGCCGACGATCGGCGCGGAGCGCGTGACCGAACAGACGGCCTGGGGCCTGACGATGTTCGATCAGTTGGCCTGCCGCATCGCCTTTCGAAGGATGCGCTATGATGGCGATTTCACCCCGATCAATACGCAGTGGACCATCCAGCAGCCGGGAAATCTGGGCGGCCTCAACTGGGGAAGCGTCTCCGTCGATCTGCCCAACAATCGGGTCTTCCTGAACGACATCCGCGTGCCGAGCATCTTCACGCTCGTTCCGCGCAATGACTATGTCGACTTTGCCTTGACCACGACTGCGCACGGCCCCTCCGCCCCGCAGCGCGGCACGCCCTATGGCATGAACACCGAGATGTGGACTTCGAGGCTTCGCGTCCCCTGCACGCAGCCGCCTTTTGGCACGGTCACGGCGGTCGATCTCAACACCCGCAAAATCGCATGGCAGGTTCCGGCCGGGACCGCCGAAGAGCTAGGGCCTTTCAAGATCAAGACCAATCTGCCGATGCCGATGGGTCTGCCGAGTTATGCCGGCACATCGGCAACCGCCGGCGGCGTCGTCTTCTTCGCCGGCTTCCAGGATTATTACATCCGCGCCTATGATGCCGAGAATGGTTCGGAGCTCTGGAAATATCCCCTGCCCGTCGGCTCGAGCGCGACACCGATGACCTACGTCTCGCCGAAGACAGGCAAGCAATATGTCCTGATCTCGGTCGGCGGGGCGCCCTATTCAAAGGATGTCGGCGACTACGTACTCGCCTTTGCCCTGAAAAACTGAGATCGGCCGCGTGCTGTCCGGCGGGCTTGGGAACCGCGTGCCGACAAGCCCGCCGCCATCATCGGCGCTTACCCCCTGATTTCAACGGGCGTGCCGTCCGGCACCACCCGCCAGATCTCTTCCATCTCGGCATTGGTGATGGCAACGCAGCCGGCCGTCCAGTCCACCCAGCGGTGGAAAGTGCCGACCCAGCCGAGGCCGTTACGGATGCCATGGATCATGATATCGCTGCCGGGCTTCTCGCCTCGCGCCGCCGCAGCGGCAACATCCCGGGCATCGGGATAGCTGATGTGAAGAGAGAGGTGGAAGGCGCTGCGCGGATTGCGCCCATCGATCCGGTAATTGCCCTCCGGCGTCCTGTTGTCCCCCTCCCGCGTCTTTGCCTCCGGGCCGCCACGCCCCAGCGAAACCGCATAGGTTCGCAGCGCCTGCCCGCCGCTGAACAACGTCAGGCTATGGCTCGTCTTGTAGATGAGAACGGCATCTGCCTTCACATCGGCAGGCAGCGGCGGCTCAGCGCCGCCACCGAGAACAGCAATCCCCCAATCGCCGCCGCCCCTGCTCCGACGATAAATATCAACGGCCTCAACTTCATCGACAGCCCCTCGCCACCATCCCGGTGCAAATCGCACACGCTACACCGGCAAAACAAGATGTCTTCAGTGAGGCCACGAACCCGCCTCGAATTTTCCCTATCGTTATGCCGCGGTCGGCTTCGCTCACGATGTATCCCTCCGGTGAAAGCCGCGTAAACATCGGAGTG
>NZ_NWSX01000032.1 GCF_002531825.1 Rhizobium sp. J15
GGAAAATAATGCACCATCAAATGCCGGGACTAAACACCTAGCGAATGCTTGAAGCCATGTCCTGAGCAAGCAGAGACCACGATGACCTTGTCCATTTCGGGATGGGCATCGATGATGAATCCGTTATCGGGCGTGTTCGTGTAGAAGCAGGTCGCGTTGTTGACCACATCGGGCTTCACGCCGACCATATTCGGCCCGACATGTTTGTTGTAAAAGTCATCGGACTCCCAGCATTCGGCCTTGGGACCGATCGTCTCGTGATCGATATCGGGCGTGTCGCGACTTGCGACCATCTTGACGCCCTCCCGTGGATCCGTGACCGGGAATCCGGTGAAGTAGTCTTCTAGACGATCCGTCACGAACCAGATGAACACCGGCATCTTCTCGGGCGCGAACGGCGCGAAGTCATCTGCATCGTACCAATGGATCGTCTGACGAGTGACGGTGAGAATTCTATCGAAGGGCGCTCCGAGCAAACCTCGGGTCCAGCCACCGGCCGCGACGACCGCTCTCTTGGCGTGAACAGTTGCATTGTTCGTATGCACGACTACTTTGCCGTCGACCTGCTCGAGTTTTTCAACAACGGTATCCGTCACCACCTCCGCACCAAGCGCCCTTGCGCCTTTGATCTGGGCATCGATGAGAGCTTCTGGAAGCATGTATCCGGCATTGGGCTCGAGATAGCCGCGATCGGTATCACGGAAGTTCCTGAACTGGGGATAGCGGGCTCGCAACTGCTCGGCGTTGAGGATTTCATGCTCAACGCCGAACTCCTCGGCCATGGCGATACTGCTGGCTAGAAAATCCTGCGCCCCGTGGAGCGGTGTGGCTCCGTTCATCGGCGATCCGACAATAAGCGTTCCTGACTTCACAAGGAAAGTCTCACCGAACTCCTTTTCGAGATCTGCAATGATCTCATGAGAGCGCACAGCAAGGGGAACGTATGCGGGACCTTCGCCGACTGCTTCTCGGGTAACCCGAGTACCGCCGTGGCTGGATCCTTTTGCGTGTGGAGGAACGAACCGATCTATGCCTAGAACTCGCTCACCCCGCTTGGCGAGTTGATAGAGCGTAGAAGCTCCCATCGCGCCAAGCCCGACCACGACGACATCAGTGTGAATGGTGGAGGTATTCCAGGACATAGCTTTGCTTCCGATCATGCTGAGCCGCCATCACACCGGCCGGCGCTTCATTTGCAGATGGCATTAGGCCTTCGCTCGATCGAAACCTGAGCATGCAACCACGACCGCCGCCCGCAGAAATCAGGCGAGGTCAATTTCACGCCTCGATGTCATCCTATCACAATGCAAAGAGATCATATCTTATGTAGCATCGTCAAGCGTATTGTCTTGTTCCTCGGTATTTTTCCGAGCCTGCACCATCAGTCCCCGGTAACGCATCTGGCTTCTGCCAATGTGATTCTTCATGGCATCACGCGCCGCCTCGACGTCTTGATGCGCGATCGCCTCGCAGATCGCGTGATGCTCGCCGACCGACTTCTCAAGGTATTGATGGGTTATGAGCGTCCCACGCTTGGCACCCTCCAAAGCACGGCGCGGGAGGATGGAAAGGCCTAGCCGGTCAAAGAATTCGATGAAAGCTTCATTGTTTGTCGCTTCCGAAATCGAGCGATGAAAGGTCCAGTCCGCTTCCTCGGTCGGCACGTTATCGGCGAGCGCCGCTCGAAACCGGTCTGCCGCTTCCCAAATTTTTGCTTCCTGCGCCCAAGATCTGCGTGCTGCGGCAAGGCCGGCTGCGTGCACCTCGACCGCCATACGAAGTTCGAGGATATCGAGCATGGAAGCTGAAAAATGCAGATTTCCAACGCCTTGCTGTGAGCTGGCTTCCGGCTCCGCCTTCTGGGAAACGAACACGCCGACACCGTGTTTGGCTTCCAGCAATCCATCCGCGCGCAGCGCTGCAACCGCCTCTCGGATTACTGTTCGGCTTACCCCGAACTCAAGTGCCAGCGCCTTTTCCGTCGGTAATTTGTCGCCCACCTTGATGGAATCGTCGAGGATGCGCTCCCGCAAGGCCTTCTCCGTCTTCAATGTCAGCGTGTTCTTCTTCGTCGCGCTCAAGTGAATGCCTCCAACCTCAAGCCTCGGTGATCATATCTTGCTCGGCACATGTTTGCCCTTTCACGTGCCGTATGTCCATCGCGAAGTTGAAACCCTGGATTTCCAACGAAATTTGGCCTTCCGCAGCTGCGGGAAAACAACATAATCACCGACACGCCAAAACAATCTGTTGACAAGAGATCATATCTCTATCAGGCTACAAGTACGATCTTGACCGCCAAGCCGGCTATAGGCCGCATATGAAAAAGGGAACGAGCGGGCGGACGTGAATCACAATGGGTTCCCGAAGATAGGGCATAGATAGATGGACAACCAAAAGGCCAGGATCGGCGTCGACATCGGCGGTACGTTTACCGACGTCGCGATGGAGTACCAAGGCAAGATCTTCTCGACCAAGGTCCTCACGAACTATACGGCCCCTGAGGCGGCTATCATCGAGGGTATCGCGGGGGTCTTGAGCGACGCCTCCCTGCCGTTCTCGGAAGTGGGTACCATCATTCACGGAACGACGCTTGCGACCAACTCGCTCATCGAGCGGCGTGGCGCCAAGACGGCCTTCGTCACGACCCGTGGCTTTCGTGACGTCATCGAAATGCGGACCGAAAACCGCTTCGAACTCTACGATCTCAATATCGTGCTTCCCCCTGCGCTGATCCCGCGCCGCGACAGACTCGTCGTGGATGAACGCGTCGGCTCCGACGGGGAGATCTTGAAGACTCTGGACGAGGCCGAGGTTGCCGCGCTGGCTGCCTCCATCAAAGCGGGCGAATATGAAAGCGTCGCCATCGGCTTCATGCACTCTTATGTGAACGACATTCACGAAAAGAAGGTCCGCGACATTCTCGCATCCGAAATCCCCGGGATTTCGATATCGATATCGAGCGAAGTCTCGCCGCAGATGCGCGAGTTCCAACGCTTCAACACCGTTTGCGCCAATGCCTATGTGAAGCCTTTGATGGCATCCTATCTCAACCGGCTTGTCGACAAACTGCGCCAAGCGGGTGCACATTGCCCCGTATTTATGATCCATTCGGGCGGAGGCATCATTACCGTTGACAGCGCCGCTGAATTCCCGGTCCGCCTGCTAGAATCCGGGCCGGCTGGCGGCGCCATCTTCGCTGCCGAAGTTGCCAAGCGGTACGGCCTTGACCGCGTTCTCTCCTACGACATGGGCGGAACGACCGCAAAAATTTGCCTGATCGACGACGCTACCCCGAAAACCGCCAAGACGTTCGAAGTGGCGAGAACCTATCGCTTCAAAAAGGGCAGCGGCATGCCGATTTCCATCCCGGTTATCGAGATGATCGAGATCGGCGCCGGCGGCGGTTCCATCGCCTCCGTCGATGGGATGAAGCAAATTCGTGTCGGTCCTCATAGCGCCGCATCCGAGCCTGGGCCTGCCTGTTACGGCCGCGGCGGTGACCGGCCTACGGTCACGGACGCCGATTTGCTGCTTGGCCGACTGGACGCCGACAACTTCGCAGGCGGCTCGATCAAGCTCCGTTCCGACAATTCGAAGAGCGCGCTTTCCCGCGAGGTCGGCGCCAAACTCAGCATTGACGAAAATGCCGCCGCTTTCGGCGTCTGCGAGGTCGTCGACGAAAGCATGGCGAACGCCGCCCGCATGCACGCGGTCGAAAATGGCAAGGAGCTTGCCGAGTACAGCATGATCGCGTTTGGTGGCGCCGCTCCGCTGCATGCCTCCCGGCTTTGCGAAAAGCTCGGCATGAAGGAGCTCCTGATTCCTCCGGGCGCGGGTGTCGGGTCCGCCATTGGATTTTTGCGTGCACCTATTGCCTTCGAATCCGTGCGGAGTGCCTATGTCCGCTTCGCACGGTTCGAAGCCGGCAAGGTGAATTCGGTACTGAAAGAATTGCAGGAAGAGGCCACGCGCTTCGTGCACGCGGCCGATCCCAATGCCGAGGTGGAGATGGAGTGCACAGCCTATGTGCGCTACGTCGGCCAGGGCTGGGAAATCCCGGTCATCGTAGAAATAAGAGATTATGCGGAAAACGACGGCGCGTCTTTGCGCCAGCAGTTCGAAGACGCCTATGCCGCCTATTTCGGTCGGGCGATCGATGGTCTCGACGCGGAAATCATCAGTTGGTCGCTTCGCGCCAGCTCCCCGATCCATGAGGCGCAGCCCGTTCGGCGGGCTTCGAGAACTCATGCGGCCAAGGTGCCGACGCGACGAGAGATGTTCGACGCCCGCGCAGGAAAGTATCTGCCCGCCGACATTGTCGAGCGAACTGAGCTGAAGGTTGGCGAGTACGTCTCCGGCCCGGCCGCGATCGTGGAGCGCGAAACGACCACGATCATCTCGTCATCCTACGAGGCGATCATGCAGCCCGATGGCTGCCTGCTTGTGACTGCAAAAAACGCATAAGGAAAAGGCCATGACACAGAAACGCGATGCAATCGCCGAGATGCGGCTCCAGATCATGTGGAACAGGCTCATCTCCGTCGTCGAAGAGCAGGCTCTGACACTGGTGCGCACCGCCTTTAGCACGAGTGTGCGCGAGGCGGGTGACCTCTCAGCCGGTGTGTTCAACATTGCCGGTGAAATGGTCGCACAGGCCGTAACGGGAACGCCCGGACACGTGAACGCCATGGGCGAAGCCGTAGGCCATTTCATCCACACGATCGGACGCGATAATATTTTCGAGAGCGATGTCTACATCACCAACGATCCCTGGAAGGGCACCGGACATCTACACGACTTCACGGTCGTCAGCCCATCCTTCCACAAGGGCAGGCTGATAGGCTTTTTCGCATGCACCGCGCACGTCGTCGATGTCGGCGGACGCGGCTTCGGACCCGACGCTGGTGAAGTGTACGAAGAAGGCATTTTCATCCCGATCATGAAGTTCGCGGAGCGAGGCGCGGTAAACCGCGATCTGATCAACATCGTTCGTAACAACGTACGCGAAGCCGACCAGGTCGTCGGAGACCTGTATTCGCTCGCCGCCTGCAACGAGATCGGCCACAAGCGGCTTCTCGAAATGCTCGCGGAATTCGATATTGCCGATATCGAGGATCTTGCGAAGTTCATCTTCGAGCACTCCTACCAGGCTACCGTCGACCGCATCGCCGAACTGCCCGCAGGTATCTACCGCAACTCGATGCGCGTGGACGGCTACGGATCGGCGATCGACATGGTCGTAAAGCTCGATGTGCGGAAGGACGAAATCATCGCCGACTTCGATGGTACATCGCCGCCCAGTCCCCTCGGCATCAACGTCCCGCTGATCTATACGACGGCATACGCCGCATACGGCTTGAAATGCTCGCTGGCACCGGAGATTCCAAACAATGCGGCGTCCCTGAAGCCATTCAGGATCATTGCACCGGAGAATTGCATTTTGAATGCGCAGCGACCGGCGCCGGTCGCTGTTCGCCACGTACTCGGTCACTTCGTTCCGGATACCGTGCTCGGCGCAGTCCATAAGATGCTGCCCGACACGGTTCCGGCGGAAGGCGCTGGCGCCCTGTGGAATATCCACCTCAGCGCCCGCCCGTCTAAAGGCCGTGCAGCCAACGGCTTCGATCTGCACCGCACCGAGATCCTGATGTTCAATTCCGGCGGAAGCGGTGCTAGGCCAACGCTCGACGGTCTCAATGCGACTGCTTTTCCAAGCGGCGTTCACAGCATGTCGGTGGAAGCAACCGAGCACGTGGGCCCGGTCATCGTTTGGCGCAAAGAATTGCGAAACGGATCGGGCGGCGAGGGGCGCCAGCGCGGCGGCCTTGGTCAAGTCGTTGAGATCGCACCGACGGACGGTCATGAATTCTACTTCAACGCCATGTTCGACCGAGTCGAAAACGCGGCGAGGGGCCGGGAAGGGGGCGAAAATGGCGCCTCGGGCCGCGCCTATCTCAACGACGGCACCGCCCTGAATGCAAAGGGCCGGCAGTTCGTCCCAGAAGGCAAAAGACTGGTTATCGAGCTTCCCGGCGGCGGTGGTTATGGCAAGCCCGACGATAGGCCGCACGAAGCAGTCGAACGGGATCGTCTCGACCAGTATGTCGTTTCGAAGTGAGTGTTTCGATGAGCATGATCGAGAAACTGGCCGCAGAAATTGGCACCTTCAACCTGTCACCGGGACTGCGCGGCATTCCGGCCGGGAACGCGCCGGTCAGTTCCGCCAACATCCCGGATGCGCACTGGCGTCCCGCCGGCGGCGAGATGAGCCTCCCGCTGCTGACGCTCGATCTGCAAGCCTACGAGATAAACAAGAAGACAATGCTTGGCATCTGCAGCGACTTCGACTGCCAGATCGCTCCGCATGCCAAGACGCCGATGTCGCCGGTTCTCGCCCGAGATCTCGTATCTGCCGGCGCGTGGGGTGTATCCGTCGCGGACCTTCGCCAAGCGGAGGTGATGCTGCATCACGGACTCCGCCGCGTGCTGATCGCCAACGAAATTGGTGGTAAATCCGCCGTGACGCGGCTGGCACGACTGCTTCGAAACTATTGCGATGCAGAGATCTTCATGTTCGTTGACTCGACCGACGTGGTATCGGCCTTGGCCGGATCGTGGTTGGGCGATGACACGCTTCCGCCGCTGAACCTGCTGGTGGAGGTCGGCTGCGGCCGGGGTGGAGTAAACTCCGATACGGAAGCTCGGCATCTTGTCTGGTCGATCGCGAGCCTCAATTCGGAGCATATCCGATTGGCAGGAATTGCCGCGTATGAGGGAACGGCAAACCGTCCAAACGAGAAGGAGTTTCTAGCGAATCTCGACGACCTTTTCGATCGTGTCTCCTTTGCCTTGAAAGCAGCTCGGGAAACGGTCGGGCCGGAAAGCCCGCTCGTCTTGTCGATGGGGGGCTCCAGTCTTTTCGACTATGTAATCGATCGCTGCCGGCCGATCGTGGATGGCGATTCTAACGTTACACTCCTGTTGAGGAGCGGAGCGTGCTTCTTCAGCGATCACGGACCAATCCGTGCGAGACTACAGGCGATTTCTTCACGTGGAGTGCTGGGCAAAGCTGCAAGCGACAGTATCGCGGGAGCCTTCATGCCCGTGCTCAGGATTTGGGCCGAGGTCCTGTCAACCAATGGAGCACACGATGCCATCTGCGGCTTCGGCCTTCGCGACGTCGCACATGATCAGGGTCTTCCGGTCCCGGTCGCTGTATGGCGCAACGGCGAACAGTTGACGACCCTCGGCGACGTATCGGTCGTCTCGAAGCTTAACGACCAACACGCATTCGTTCATGCCCCGGAACTCGAGCTGAGCGTCGGCGACGTCATCGAGTTCGGCATCAAGCATCCGTGCACGACGATCGATAAGCACGACGTGATCTTCGGTCTCGACGAGCGGGGCGAGGTGAAGGTCGCTTTGCGAACATTCTTTGGCTGAACGTCAAAACCTACTTACAGGAACTGAAAATGAAAAAGTCCGTCCACGACCGCATCAACGAGCTGGGAATCGTTCTTCCCGCCGTAACGGCCCCAACCGCTACCTATATCCCGACCAAGATCCTCGGATCGATGCTCTATGTATCCGGACAGGTTCCCAAGGTCGATGGGCAGGTGCGCTTCGTCGGCAAGGTAGGCGAAACGATGTCTGCCGAAGAGGCGAAGCAGGCTGCCCGCATCTGCGCAATGAACATCGTCGCACAGTTGAACCTGGCGCTTGGCGGTAACCTGGATCGAGTTGTTGGCTGTTCCCGCGTTCGCGGCTTCGTCAACGCAGTCCCGGATTTCGGCGGACACGCAGCTGTAATCAATGGAGCCTCGGACGTGATTGTCGAGATATTCGGCGAAAGAGGCCGTCACACGCGCACGGCGATCGGTGTGGGCTCACTGCCTCACGGCGTCGCCGTGGAGGTGGACGCAGACTTTGAGATCCGGACTTGAGGAAACGAGTTCTTCGGCCGGCATGACGCGATGACAATACGGAACGGCGCTCGATATGGGATATCAGTTTGACTTCGGCGTTGTGTGGGAGGCTTGGCCCATCCTGCTCGATGGAACGCTGACCGCCTTATACTACACAGGAATATCCAGCGCTCTGGCGCTCGTCTTCGGCGTGATCATCATGGTTGCCCGCAGAAACGAGCTCCCGCCTCTCCGCTATGCAGCGAAGGCTTTTATCGAAATCATTCGAAACACGCCTTTTATCGTGCAGCTTTTCTTCATCTATTTCGGCCTGCCTTCTCTCGGGCTGAAGCTGTCGGTGTCAGCTGCGGCCATCACTGCGCTGACCGTCAACACGGCCGCCTATATCGCAGAAGTTCTGCGCGGCGGTGTTGATGGACTGCCCTATGGTCAGATCGAGGCCGGTAGAGCCCTGGGGCTGAACCGGCGACAGATCTTCTTCGACATCGTCCTCGTTCCGTCGATCCGATCGGTCTATCCGGGTCTCTGCAGTCAGTTTGTTCTCCTGATGCTCACATCGAGTGTCGTGGCGTCGATCTCTGCTCCGGAACTCACCTATGCGGGGCAGATGATCGAGGCGGAGTCGTTTCGGAGCTTCGAAGTCTACTTCGTCGTGACCGGCATCTACCTCGCGTTATCGATTTGCCTCTCGACGCTGCTTCGGCTCCTCGGCCGTGTCTTTTTCTCCTACCCAATGAAGTGAGGCCAGCCATGGTTAGAGAACTCGTTGCAGCCGATTTCTGGATGCTTTTGGAAGGCCTCAAATGGACCGTCTTGCTATCAATCATCGCGTTCGCCGGCGGTGGTGTGATGGGGCTGATCATTGCCCTTATGCGGACGAGCGCATTTCGCATCCCCAGAACCATCGCCCACTTCTATATCGAGATTTTCCAAGGCACGCCTTTGCTTATGCAGCTCTTCGTCGTCTACTACGGCGTGGCGCTCCTCGGTTTGGATGTAAATGCTTGGGTTGCTGCGGCGATCGGTCTGACGGCCCACTCCAGTGCGTTTCTCGGGGAAATCTGGCGGGGAGGTATCGAGGCTGTTCCACGCGGTCAGACAGAGGCGTCCCGGGCGCTTGGCCTAACTTACTTCCACCGAATGTTCGATGTAATCCTGCCCCAAGCGTTCAAGGTCTCGCTGCCGGCAACCGTTGGATTCCTGGTCGGCCTCATCAAGGGCACCTCGCTGGTCGCCATCATCGGGTTTACCGAACTGACCCGAGCAGGCCAGATCATTTCCAACAACACCTTCCAGCCATTGCTCGTCTTCGGAGTGATTGGCGCGATGTATTTCGCCCTGTGCTGGCCACTCTCTCTCCTCAGCGACCGCCTTGAAAAAAGGATGGCATTCGGGAGGTAGCCCATCAGTGACATCGGCACACTGGATTAATAACTGCCGAAAATCAAAAGAGGTGAACTATGAAGATGGATTTCAAGGGAATGGGACGTCGTAGCTTCATGGCAATGACGGCGATTGCAGCGGCAGCAACCATGCTCGGCACTGCCGTCTCGGCGCAGGCTGCTACGATCGAGGAAATCAAATCGAAGGGAACGATTACGTTTGGGATCGTGACCGACCAACCGCCCTTCAGCTTCATCAATGGGAGCGGACAGAACGAGGGCTACGACATCGACCTCAGCAAGCTGATGGCGAAGGAGCTCGGCGTCGAAGCCGCCTACGTTCCGATCACCAGCGCAAACCGGATTCCTCAGCTCTTGACCGGCAAGGTCGACATGCTGATCTGCGTCCTCGGCATCTACCCCGACCGCGCAAAGGTCGTCCAGTACGTGGCTCCCTACGCCTCGATCAGCGCTTCGATTTACGGCCCGAAAGGCATTACGAAGATTGAAGAGCTTTCCGGTCATTCGATCGCCGTCGAAAAGGGCAGCTCGATGGACAAGTCCGTGACGGAAGCGGCGCCAAAGGATGCTGACATCCGCCGCTATGACGATGCGTCCTCGGCAGTGCAGGCGCTTCTCTCCGGCCAGGTCGAGTATCTTGGAAGTTACTCCCACCAGTTCGTCGGCGTGGAGAAGGCGGCTCCTGGGAAGTTCGTCTCAAACATCGTGCTGAAGACCGAATATCTCGGAATTGCTGTGGCTCCTGACTCCAAGGAACTCGGCGAATGGGCCGGCGACTTCATGTCCCGCCACGAGAAGGACGGCACGCTGACTGAAATCTACAAGAAGGCTTTCGGGACCGAGTTCCCTAAGGTCCCCGCTTCGATGGAAGGTATCACCTTCACAAAGAAGTAAGGGTGTTAATGGCTCATACCACAGAAGGAAGTACGCCAGTGGCAGACAAAACGATACGAATGGTGGACGTCGATAAGTGGTATGGGCCTCTTCACGTCCTAAAAAAGGTGAACCTCGACGTGGCAAAGGGCGAGCATATTGTGCTTTGCGGACCCTCGGGGTCCGGCAAGTCGACACTGATACGCTGCATCAATTATTTGGAAGAGACCCAAGGTGGCGCCATCGTCGTGAACGGCGTCGAACTGGGAAAGAAGGGCACTAATGCCGACCATATCCGGCGTGATGTTGGCATGGTGTTTCAGCATTTCAATCTATTTCCTCATAAAACAGTTCTCGAGAATTGCATGTTGGCGCCTAAACGCGTTAAGCGTTTGAGTGATAAAGAGGCGCGAGAGACGGCGATGCGGTATTTGGAGCGTGTGCGGATCGCGGAGCAAGCCAACAAATATCCGGCGCAGCTATCGGGCGGACAGCAGCAGCGAGTCGCCATCGCGCGCGCACTCTGCATGGGGCCGAAAGTCATGCTCTTCGATGAGCCAACGTCGGCCCTCGATCCCGAGATGGTCAAGGAAGTGCTGGATACGATGATCTCGCTCGCCGAGGACGGCATCACCATGATCTGCGTGACGCACGAAATGGGTTTTGCCCGCGCCGTCGCGCATCGGGTAATATTTATGGATGGGGGACAGATTATCGAGAGTGCTCCGCCGCACGAATTCTTCTCGAATCCGCAGTCGCCGCGTGCCAAGGCCTTCTTGGGCCAGATTCTCAACCATTGATCGAACCAGGAGTCAGAATGCAAAATCAGTGAACCTGGGCAGCAGGAGATGAAGGCAGGACGGCGTCCAAAGAACCGGTTGATGGTGCAGCGCTTGAGGCGCTGCGGCCCCGGTATGCCGGTGTCGACGGTCGAAAAGGCAATGGTCTCTGTTTGACGCACGCCTGCGCCGCATAAGGGCGACGTGTCGACATTCTCGCAAAGACGGATGGCGTTAACGTACGGATCGAGCGAAAGGGTCTGATCGGCCGGATCGATTTCAATTCCCGCTCATCCATACCATCGCCAGCATTCCCATGGGGACATGGCTTCCCGATCTCCGCGGTACAGTGCCGGAAATGGAGGTCAGTGAGGACAGTACTGCGAGTGGGGTTCACGTTTCGGCGCGAAACAGCTGCCGGAAGGCGCCCTTTTTGCCGGCATTACGTTCGATGTTTCCGGCATCGCGATCTTCAATCCGGATGTCAATATGCGGAGCCGAGCTTTTCACCGTGTCCTGCTTCCCGGCGCTTCATGCTTCAGTTGGTCGGGGCCGCTATTCACCGGCCTTCGTCGTGCTCTCGCAAGCGTCCTCGAAATGCGTTGGGCGTCGCCCCGATCGCATCCTGAAACATCGCAATGAATGCAGAGGTGGTGCTGTAGCCCAACTTGAGTGCGACCGTTTGAACGGAAAGGCCATCCGCAAGCATGGGAACCGCCCGGGTTAGCCGAAGCCGCTGACGCCATTTCACAAAGCTCATGCCAAGATCGCGGGCGCAGCGACGGGCCAATGTACGCTCCGTGCTGTGGACGTGGTTCGCCCATTGGCCAAGAGATCGACCGTCACCGGGGTCTTGAAGAAGTGCTTCCAGAACTTGCTTTAGGGCGCGATCATTCGACAATGGCAGGAAGCTCTCCAAAGGCGATCCAACACTCAGCTGATCGATCAACACGCGCATCAGCCTTGCATCATCGGCATTTCCAGGCTCTCGTACACCACGCTTCTTCAAATCAAGAAGAATCGCTTTCGCGATCGGCCCGACGGAGAGAACGCTTGCTTGGTGCGGAAGACGGTCACAATGGCTCTGTTCGATGTCCAAAAGCAGATACGTGGTTTCGTCGCCAGCCCAGGCCAGATGCTCGGTCTCGGGCGGCAACCACACGCCGAAGTCTGGCGGCGCCGCATAGCGGCTGCCTTTCACCGTCAACTCGACGACGCCCGCGACGGAGTAGACGAATTGACCCCAGCTGTGTCGATCCACTGGGAATGCGGTGACTTCGGTCAACTGCACAACCTTCATGGCGACCGATCCACGTGCAGACCGTTCATTTTTTCCTAAACGATTGTCGCCAGTCATTTTGTCAGAAGCCACGTATCCAGTGTCCGGATTTCAGTATCTGCCCTTGTGTATAGGGTCCTCATCTGACGATGTGTAGAGGATAATGGATGAGTGCTCTGGAAACACTTGAATGCCTGCCGCGCCTTAATCTGCGCGGGTTTGTATCGCCAGTGCAGCGTCTTGAGCGTTTCAGTGATGCGATTGGTGTCGAAATTTGGTGCAAGCGGGACGACATCGGCTCGGTCGGTCTCGCAGGCAACAAGGTCCGCAAGCTCGAAGTCGAGCTCGCGCACGCCTTGGCTTGCGGCGCCACGCACCTGGTTGCGGAAGGCTCGCGCCTTTCCAATGCCACGCGTGCGGTGGCCGCTGCCAGCGCTGCTCTCGGACTGAAATGCACACTGCTCCTTTGTCATGACGAGCCGCACGAACCTGTCGGCAATCTCATGCTTGATGGTCTTTTCGGCGCTGATCTTCGATTTGTGGGCGATATGAGCTGGACTGATCTTGCTCGGCATTCAGTAGACGTCGTCAGCGAACTCGAACGATCCGGTGAACGCGTTTATCGACTTCCCATCGGCTGTGCTTCTGAACGCAGCTGCTTGGGGTTTGCCCTGGCATATGACGAATTGCGTCAGCAAATGCGCGAGCATGGACGCACCGTTGGGACGATCGTCCATGCGAGCTCATCAGGCGGAACCCATGCGGGCCTCGTCCTTGGGAATGCACTCCACGGTTTCGAAAGTGAAATTCGCGGCATTGTTGTAGCGGAGGACGTCTATCCCGATGTGCCTGGCGCCTATCTGTCGTTCGCTCGCGGCGGCGCGCGCCTTATCGATGCAGAAGTCGAATTGACGCGCGATCATATCAACGTCACGCAAGCATATCTTGGTGAGGGATATGGACTGCCTGCTGACGGCATATATGAGGCGATCGATTTGCTCGCGACCAAAGAGGGTTTGCTGGTCGATCCTGTCTATAGCGGGAAGGCGATCGCGGCGATCATCGATCTTGCCGCGAAGGGTGAGCTAAACGGCCCTGTCGTCTTCTGGCATACAGGCGGGTATCACGCGCTTTTCGACCCTCGCTATGCAAAGCGAATCTGGTCGGCACTTGACCGCCTCGCAGACATCGTGCTGTGATCTCGCACTGGACCACCGCTGAGGTATAGTCATGAACTAGCCGCCATGGGGCGGGTAGTTCAGCCGCTCGCATCAGGAAGAGCGAGTGCGAGGGGCGCTGGTTTCACCCCTGTCCGCGCGGCGCCGCCGGCAGAGTCAGGACGGCGATGCGGGGCGAAAGGCGCGGGCAACGGGTCTGCCGCGAATGGACAGCCGCATACGCGATTGAATCGCTTTCTATCAGCGTTTCAAAGGACGGAAGTCGGAGGCCCAATTGTTTCGCGAGTGGGAGACTGGCTCATACCCGATCTGGTCGGTGGAACGTCTTGCGAGAAGCGGGACGTCCGCTGTTCGACACGCCGTTGACGATCTCGTAGGCGAGGTTTTGAGAATCCATTCCCTGCCGGACCAATGCCACGAGATTAAGATCGCTGATCCATATCAGCTCGCGGCGGGCACGCCCGCGCCGCCACCTGGGACGTTTTCGTTGAAGGCCCTTTGGGTATAGGCCGCGGCTTGGATGCGATAATTGGTCCGGCCAACCCTGAGGGCCAAGCATCGCGGTCCCGGCCATCGTTGCACTTAACATAACCGGAGCGTTACACCGCGGTGATCGCGGGCGCACAATGATGCTAATGTCATCGACCCCGGATCTAACTAACGCCCGTTCCTCTTGCGCCACTCGGCGCCGTCGATATCGGTCTTCTTTTGGCAGCCGTTCCATGAGAAACCGCAATTCCGGTGAAGCCGACTGCGTATCCCTTCTTGCCCTCCTGCTCGGAGTGGATTTTTCACGGCCGGCGTCCTTGACGATGCGAACCGTCATTCCTGCGATTGAGAGGAAAACCGTGACATCGCGAGCCAACATGATTGCCCCAGGTCGGTGATGTCGAACCTTCCTTCGAGATTGTCGAGCAGGAAGCCTGCATCGACCATCTTTCGAATGATCTCTTGAGAATTCTTCGGCTTGGGCTCGCCGGTCGGATCACAAATCGGGTCGGGGTCGAGCGTGGCGACGACGTCGCCGGCCGTGACGTTCGATGACGCGACTGCGGTTTCGAAACGCCGGCGGCCGGTCGCTATCCAGAGCGCGCGCTCGTGCTCGGGAAACTCGGCGAGTCTTTTCTTGATTTCGCCGATCCGGACAAATTCCGTGCCGGCGAATATACAGGCCGTTTATTAGAATTTCGAATAAAAATCGACCATTGGGCCGACGGCGCAAAAACGGGTTTGGTGTCGTTGAACGGTGCTCATGTCGCAGGGTCGGGCGACCACGTCACATCGCGTCAGGTTTAACGGCTTTGCGAAATTGTAGTCAGGGAATTTCGTGTGATTTTAATCCTGCTGTGTTGCGTTGCTTTCTTTTCTCACCAACACGCGTGGTTCTTGGCAAAATTTCCGGCCGAGCTTCAGGACACCGTGGTCAATTTGAAACGAGCTGAGGTCGTAGATGAACTTAAATAGCATGCAGGTCAGAGGCGGAAACCACGGGACGGTGGTCGTCGGCGACAAGAGCTTGACGCTAACTGCCAATGGAAGCACTGACTGGTTCCATCATCCCGCGGACAGCTTTCGCCGGAATGACGTGCTTTCCTTAGGTGCGGACGTCGCTGAAAAGTCATTCGCAGTTGTCGCAAGGGTGTCAGTTGAGTTCACTTCACCCTACGACGCAGGCGCAATTTTCGTGCAGACCGACGAGGATAACTGGGCAAAACTGGCGTTTGAATACTCTGCTGCCCGTAAGCCAACAATCGTAAGCGTCGTTACAAGGACGACATCAGACGATTGCGACGGACCGAATTTCCCTGGAGAAGCTGTTTGGCTCCGCGTTTATTGCGATGGTGAAACGATTGCATTCCATTTTTCCGAGGACGGCAAATTCTGGCAGTTTCTGCGCTGGTTCGCTATCCCTGGCATTGGCAAGCGTCCGATTAAAGTTGGTTTTGGCGTTCAATCGCCGACGGGAGAGGGCTCAAAGGCTCACTTCGACCATATCGAACTGACCTTTGAAAAGATCGCCGACCTGCGAAGCGGTGCGTAAAAGGCATCAGCACAGGCTCACGCGGCCTAATTGACGGCGAATGTCACGCGTCGTTCGTAAGGAGACGAACAGGAACCCTAGGGTCGCGTAGGACGGGACATCAACCGGGCGACATGGGTGGCATCCTCAACGCAATAACCAAAGCGATCTATGCAGCAAGAGTGTTGCGGCGCTTCGAGACACCAATCGAGACAGGAATAAACAATGAAACTTCCTACGGCGGATTTTCTGCACAGATTAGCCGACGCTGCCGATCGCGAGACAGTGTCGCGATTTCGGCAAAAGCTTGAGACGACAACGAAGCCAAAAGAGGGATACCGCTTCGATCCAGTGACGGAAGCGGATCGAGAGGCCGAATTGGCAATGCGAGCGCTGATCTCCGAGGAGTTTCCCGATCACAGCATTGTCGGTGAAGAATACGGCGTCACGGGAGCTGGAGCCTGCCAGTGGGTCCTCGATCCGATCGATGGCACCCGTCCGTTCCTGCTTGGAATTCCGGTATGGGGAACTTTGATCGGCTTCTGCGAGCAGGGGCGAGCGAGTGCTGGATTAATGAGCCAACCGATCACGAGAGAGAGATTTTGGGCCCACAACGGCGAAAGCTGGCTCAGGACTGACAACGCTACAACCCGCTTGACGACAAGTCCGTGCACGCAGCTCTCGGATGCCGTCTTGCATACCAACTCGCCTGAAGGTGTGCGCCGGAACCCCGACGTTCGATTTGATGTGCTCGACGCGACGGTCAAAATGACCCGATATGGGGGCGAGTGTTACGCTTTCGCCATGTTGGCGGCCGGCCACATCGATATCTGCGTCGAATTCAGTCTGCAGCCTTACGACATCGTGCCGTTGATTCCGCTTATCGAGGCAGCGGGGGGCACAGTAACGACGTTTGACGGGTCGCGTCCGGAAAACGGAGGCCGCATTATCGCTTCTGCAAACGAGGAACTCCACGCCGCTGCGATCAGCGTTTTGATGCGTGGACGATGAAGCATAACGCGACAATGATGCGATCGCCAAGGGTAGAGCCTGTCGCGACGCGCCGCCAAAAGCCGGACGGTGGGCGCGCGACAGTGCGTTCATGGTCATCTGCTCCAGGATAGCCCGAGCTGAATCTGACGCCAGATCCGCGCGATTTTCGGTTGTCAGCACACCTCTTAGATCGCCAAATCTGGGCCCCAACCTTACACCTTACCTTAACTGCCACTGTGGTTTGGGTAGTACGCTGCTTTCCGGCGTTTGCTCTTATCAGGGCACAATGGCAGGCGCGGTCATCCTGACATTACTGCAAAGCGATCTGATACTGGGCTGCCGGAATTTGCCTGGCAGATTGTCTATGGGGGCATACTTGCACCTGTTACGGAGGTCAAAGAGGCAAGTGTGCCTCCTTGACCAATTCATTCCAGACTCTTTGAGCATTATGAAGCACTTTTGACTTCATAATGCTCATTCACGCGAGCGTGGTCGCCAGCTCAGAAGCCGTCCGTCATTACCCTCGCATAGCGCCTGATAGTTCATCACGGGGCCTCCCGCTCGGGTGGGTTGTTGTAACCGGCGTCGAGCTCTGCGCCGGCTGGCGCAACATAAATCAAAAGGTGCTTCATCCTGCTTCGCCGTTTCGGAGTCTGCGAACTTGCGAGTCCGCCTGATGCGGCGGCAATGTAAGCGCAGTTGAACGGCTGCGGTCATTACCAGCCCACGACTAAAGAACAACGAACTTTAGAGGGTGAAGATGATGAAACTCACAGGTGGCCAGGTTGTCGCAAGGGCACTGAAAGAGTATGGCGTCGAATATGTGGCTGGCGTGCCGGGGCACGGGATCTGGTCGCTTTTTGACGCGTTCCTCGAAGAAGGCTCCCAACTTCCATTCATCCAGGTCATGCACGAGCAGAGCGCCGTCCATATGGCCGATGGATATTTCCGGGCCAGCGGAAAGCCGATGGCTTGCTCGACCTCCGTCGGGCCGGGCGCTGCAAATACCATCATCGGTCTCGCAACAGCGCTAACCGATTCCACCTCGCTGTTCTACGTATCGGGTTCTCCGCAGACCTACATGCACGGTCACGGCACCATGCAAGAACTCGAGCGTCATCAGGATAACGCCTTTCCGCGCGTCACCGAACAGGTTACCAAACGTGCGTGGCAGGCAAATTCCGTCCAGGTTCTTCCCAGCATCATGCATCGCGCTTTCAGCGAAATGCTGACGGGCCGGCCGGGTCCGGTGCACGTCGAAGTGCCGATGGACGTTCAAGTCGAAGCTGCTGACGTCACGATCCATCCGCTCCAAAAGCGGCTTCCGATCGGCATTGCCTACCCGGATCCGCGTGCAATCGAAGCTGCAGTGAAGGTCCTTCTCGCAGCCGAGCGACCTGTCATTGTCGCCGGCGGCGGTGCTATTTCTGCGAACGCGTCGGAGGAATTGACGCGGCTCGCTGAAAAACTCGGTGCGGCCGTCTCGATTACATGGAATGGCAAGGGCGCGATTTCTGAAGATCATCAGCTGTTCATAGGTGCTGTCGGTCAAACCGGCACTACGAGCGGCAACAAGATCACGGCTTCGGCAGATGTTGTCGTCTCCGTCGGTTGTCGCTTCACGGATTGGTCTGCGTCTTCGTATGCCAAGGGCGTCTCCTTCTCGATTCCCTCTGCAAAGCTGATTCACATCGATCTCGATCCACGCGAAATCGGCAAGAATTACGAGACCGAGGTCGGCATCGTGGCGGACGCCAAGGTTACTCTGGAAGCCATTCTGTCGCTGATTTCCGACGCAGACTCTACAAAGATGCTGTCGCGCCGTGAACCTTTCCTGGCTGACGTCCAGAAAGCGAAAGCAGATTGGCGCGCGCAGGTCGAGCCACGCGAAACGAGCCGCGAAACGCCGTTTACGTCGCAGCGCCCCTTGATGGCGCTTCGCAAGGTTCTCGATCGCGACGGCATCGTTGTCGTTGGTTCGGGGAATACGCAAGGGTCAGTGAAGCAGAGCTTCCCGGTCTACAAGCCCCGCACCCACATCACGTCCGGTTCCTACTCGCCGATGGGATGGGCCGTTCCCGCAGCGCTCGGCGCCAAACTGGCCTGCCCGGACAAGCAGGTCGTCGCGATTGTCGGCGACGGTGATTTCATGATGTCTCTCCCGGAGATGGGAACGGCAGTCATGAACGGCATCAACGTTGTGTTCCTCGTGCTGAATAATTTCGGATACATGTCCATCCGCGGGGGGCAGCGAAAGTTCATGGGTCGCCACGTTGCTTCCGAGTTCAACCACCATGTCGGCAATGGTGAACCCTACTCGGCCGACATCGCTGCCTCGGCTCGCGCATTCGGCCTTGAGGCATGGAAGGTTGAGAAAGATGAGGACCTCGAAAGCAGCATCAAGGCTGCCCTCGAATGCGGTGGGCCCGCTCTCGTCGAAGTGATTGTGTCGCGTGACGCCGCTGGTCCGTTTGCCACCGGGTGGTGGGATTTCCCGTCGCCGGCCTACTACGAAAAGGAACAGGCTGGCTACGCAAAGATGCGCAAACTCGAGCAGCATCTCTAGAACCGAATTGAGGTTCGGGGCGCCGCCCGGCGCCCCACCAACCACAGTTTATTCTCACCCTGAATGCGGAGCGCAGCTTCCGCAAACGAAGAGTTATTGTCATGATCAGACACATTAAAACTGCCCAAGCTTCGACGGCGGGCGCTTCTGATGGCGCGGTAACGAAGGCTGTCGAGGAGCTCCTTTCCAAAGTGGAAGCCGGCGGCGATAAAGCGGTCCGGGAACTCTCCGTTAAGTTCGACAATTTTGACCGTGAGTCTTACCGCGTGACCAAGGACGAGGTCACCGCCGCGATCAATTCGCTGACCAAACAGGAGCGGGACGACCTGGACTTTGCCCAGGATCAGGTCCGCCGTTTCGCACAGGCACAGAAGGAAGCGCTACAGGATCTCGAAGTCGAGACGATGCCCGGCGTCATCCTCGGCCATCGCAATGTGCCGATCGAAAATGTCGGCTGCTACGTGCCGGGCGGGAAATATCCCCTGCTTGCATCGGCCCATATGACAGTGCTGACAGCGCGTGTGGCGGGCTGTGACCGCGTCATTACCTGTGCCCCGCCGTTCAAAGGACAGATATCCAACAAGATCGTCGCCGCACAGTCTCTCGCCGGGGCGGACGAGATCTATTGCATCGGCGGCGTTCAGGCGATTGCGGCGATGGCCTACGGCACCGAAACGATCAAAGCCGTCGATATGCTGGCCGGACCGGGCAACGCCTTCGTGGCGGAGGCCAAGCGTCTTTTGTTCGGCAAGGTCGGCATCGATCTGTTTGCCGGCCCGACTGAAACGCTGGTCATTGCAGACGAAAGCGTCGACGGTGAAATCGTCGCCACTGACCTGCTCGGTCAGGCCGAACACGGCGCCAATTCTCCGGCCGTACTCATCACCAATTCCGACAAGCTCGCCAGAGATACGCTCGCCGAAATCGACCGGCTCCTGCAGATCCTGCCGACAGCGTCGGTCGCCGGCAAGGCTTGGAACGACTGCGGCGAGATCATCCTTTGCGACACGATCGACGAAATGGTGTCCGAAGCCGATCGCGTCGCTTCGGAACACGTTCAAGTCATGACGAGCGACCCAAACTATTTCCTGGAGAACATGAAAAACTATGGCGCGCTGTTCCTTGGCGCCCGTACCAACGTTGCCTTCGGCGACAAGGTCATCGGTACGAACCACACCCTGCCGACGAATAAGGCCGCGCGCTACACGGGCGGTCTCTGGGTCGGGAAATTCCTCAAGACCTGCACTTATCAGCGCATCGAGACCGATGAGGCATCAGCGCTGATCGGTGCCTATAGCTCGCGTCTGTGCCTGATGGAAGGCTTCGTGGGTCACGCCGAGCAGGCCAATATCCGCGTCCGCCGCTTCGGCGGCCGCAATATTCCTTACGCCGGGTCGGCTGGGCCGCTCGACGCGTAAAATCTGCCGGCAGCTTTGACACGTGCGAGGCTGCCCGCAATCCACCAACCGCTGAGACAAAAAAGGGGAACTACAATGAAACTGAAAATGCTTCTGACCGCTTCGATCTCTCTGCTTCCGATGGCCACGATGGCGCAGGAGAAGCCGAAGATCGAAGGTATTCACCACTGGGTTTCCGAGAGCGAAGTCAAGGCGCTCAAGGTCATCACCGACAAGCTCGCCACCAAGGGCTATACTTGGCAGGACAGCGCGGTCGGGGGGCTCTCCGGGGCAAACGCCCTGCAGGCGCTGCGCACCCGGCTCGCCGCCGGCAATCCGCCGACGACGATGCAATTCCTGGGCTTTGAGGGGCTCGATTGGGCGAACGAAGGCGTTTTGCGTTCGCTGAACGAGCTGTATGAGAAAAACGGGTGGGAGAAGACCATTTCTCCTCAGTTGGAAGCCTTCGTTAAGAACGGCGACGACTACATTTCCGTGCCGATCAACATGCATCGTCAGAATTGGATTTGGGCCAACAAGGCGCTGTTCGACAAGAACGGCATCAGCGAGCCCAAGAGCTGGGACGACGTGATTGCAGCCGGTGAAAAGCTCAAGGCTGCGGGTGTCGTCCCTCTGGCGATGGGCGACGAACCCTGGCAGATCCTCGAAGTCTTCGAAGCGATCGCCACCGACATGAACGGGCCGGAATTCTACAAGAAGGCGATTGTCGATCTCGACGAGGACGAATTGTCGAGCGACAAGATGGTCAAGACATTCGATATGTTGCGCAAGGTGCGCGGTCTGGTCGATGACGGCTTCACGGGCCGTGACTGGGCCGTCGCCTCGGCCATGGTCGCTGACGGCAAGGCCGGTATGCAGGTGATGGGCGATTGGGCCAAGGGCGAGTTCCTCAACAAGGGCCTGAAGCCTGGTTCCGACTTCCTCTGCTTCCCAACGCCGGCACAGACGCCCTATTTCAAGTTCGTCATCGATGCCTTCGGCCTCTTCAAGACCAGTGACGAGGCGGTCGTTCTTGGGCAGGATGCCTGGGCGGAGTCCGTCATGGATCCGCAGGTCCAGCGCGACTTCAACAAGATCAAGGGGTCGATTCCCGCCCGGATCGACATTTCGGTTTCGGACTTCGACACCTGCGCACAGCGCAGCTTCGCCGACCGTGATGCTGCCCAGAAGAATGACACCATGCTTGGCGGATTAACCGAAGGCTTTGCCAACCAGCCGCAGTTCACCGGCGTGTTCAGCGACGTAGTTGCGAAGTTCTTCACGACCGACATGTCCTCCAAGGACGCGGTCAAGGCTCTCGTCGACGGAATCAACAACGCAAAGTGAGCGTCTTCGGTGTCCAGCCCGCCACGGCGGGCTGGTTCGCTCGATTTCGACGCACATGCGCCTCAACGCTGGAATGCTGTGATGGACAGTAGGATTTCTCCGAAAGATAGATTTACGCTCTGGCTGCCCCGGCTGGTCTTGTCTCCAAGCCTGGTGGTGGTTTTCATCGGCGTCTATCTCTTCATTGCGTGGACGGGCTGGATATCCCTGTCTTCGTCGAAAATGGTGCCGCGATACGACTTTGTCGGCCTGGAGCAATATGTTCGCCTTTGGGCAACGCCCCGCTGGGAGACGGCAGTCGCCAATCTATTCATCTTCACGGTGCTGTTCCTGGCAATAACGATCGCGCTCGGCCTGCTTATCGCCATCCTGCTCGACCAGCAGGTGCGGGCCGAGGGCTTCCTGCGCGCCATCTACCTCTATCCCATGGCTCTTTCTTTTATCGTTACCGGCACCGCATGGAAGTGGATCCTCAATCCTGGGCTCGGCGTGCAGAAGGTCGTTAACGAGCTCGGCTGGACCGGCTTTGTCTTCGACTGGATTACGAGGCCGGAATACGCGATCTACTGCGTCGTGATCGCGGCGGTCTGGCAATCCACCGGTTTTGCCATGGCGATCTTCCTGGCTGGCCTGCGAGGCATCGACAATTCCGTGATCAAGGCGGCCCAAATTGAAGGTGCAGGCCTCGTCCGGATCTACTGGAGCATCATCGTCCCTATGCTTCGGCCAGCCTTCCTCAGTGTCATCGTTCTGCTGAGCTATATCTCAATCAAAAGCTTCGATCTGGTCCTGGCGCTGACTAATGGTGGCCCGGGCAGCGCAACCGAGATGCCGTCAACCTTCATGTTTTCCGCTACGTTCAAACGAAATCAGATGGGCATCGGTGCGGCAAGCGCCATGATGATGCTGATGACGGTCGCGGCAATCATCGTGCCGTACCTCTATTCCGAACTGAAGGAGAGCCGCAATGACCACTGAGGTTAACAGGGCGCGGCGTTCCGCCCTATTCGGGCATATCTTCATCTACGGGTCGCTCATCGCTCTTGCAGCGTTCTATCTGATGCCGCTGTGGGTGATGATCGTCACGTCGCTCAAGTCGCTTGACGAGATCTACTCCGGTTCGTTTATCGGTCTTCCGCAGCAGCTCACCTTCGACGCCTGGCAGAAGGCCTGGGACGAAGCATGCATCGGCACCGAGTGCAGCGGCCTGAAGCCATATTTCGTGAATTCGCTGATGATGGTCATTCCGGCGGTCATTCTGTCGACCGGGATTGGTGCGATCAATGGCTACATCCTGACAAAATGGCGCTTCCCAGCCTCAAACTTCGTGTTCGGCATGCTGCTCTTCGGTTGCTTTCTGCCGTTCCAGGCGGTGATACTGCCGATGGCCCAGCTGCTTGGCGCCCTCAAGCTCTCAGGAACCATTCCGGGACTGGTCCTCGTTCACACCGTCTACGGGATCAGTTTCACGACGCTGTTCTTCAGGAACTACTTCATCACGATTCCGAACGAACTCACGCGTGCAGCACAGATCGACGGTGCCGGATTTTTTCGTATCTTCTTTTCGATTATGCTGCCGGCGGCACTGCCCATCATCGTTGTCTCATGCATCTGGCAGTTCACTCAGATCTGGAATGACTTCCTCTTCGGTGTGTCCTTTACCGCGGGACAATCGTCACCGATCACCGTGGCACTCAACAATATCGTCAACGTCACGATGGGGCGCAAGCAATACAACGTCGACATGGCCGCTGCCATGATCGCCGCCATTCCCACGCTCGTCGTCTACATCCTGGCAGGCCGCTACTTCGTACGCGGATTGACTGCCGGTGCCGTGAAAGGCTGAACCCATGTCTACTCTCGAAATCGATCGCGTCCGCAAGGCTTATGGCGAACTGGAAGTCCTCAAGGAAGTATCAATCTCGATCGGCACGGGCGACTTCCTTGTGCTGCTCGGACCTTCCGGCTGCGGCAAGTCGACCCTCCTGAACATGATCGCAGGCTTGGAGACGATCACCGGCGGTTATATCCGCATCGGAGAAAAGGTCGTCAACCACCTCTCGCCGAAAGACCGCGACATCGCAATGGTCTTTCAGTCCTACGCGCTTTATCCAACAATGACAGTGCGGGAAAACATCGAGTTCGGAATGAAGATCCGCAAAGTGCTTCCGGCTGAGCGGGACAAGGCGGTCAAGGCTGCGGCCGATCTTCTCCAGATCAGCCATCTTCTTGATCGCAAGCCGTCACAACTGTCGGGCGGCCAGCGTCAGCGCGTCGCCATGGGACGCGCAATTGTCCGCCAGCCAAAGCTGTTTTTGTTCGACGAACCGCTGTCTAACCTCGATGCCAAGCTTCGCGTCGACATGCGTACCGAAATCAAGCGCCTGCATCAGCGCCTCGGTACGACGATCGTCTACGTCACGCACGACCAGATCGAGGCCATGACGCTCGCAACCCGTGTTGCGGTCATGAAGGATGGCGTCGTCCAGCATCTCGACGAGCCTCAGAAGGTCTATGACCGGCCGGCAAACGTCTATGTCGCAAAGTTCGTCGGCTCGCCTTCGATGAACATCATCCCCGGCAGGCTCGAGGTCGCCGGCTCATCCGCGACCGCCGTTATCGACGTGCCGAACAAGCCGCCGGCGCGCGTGACGGGTATCGGCTTGTCTGCCGAGTCAGCGAAACGATACGCTGGCAAGAATGTACTTGTCGGGATCCGTCCGGAGAACTTCACACCCGCTTTGGCTGGGGCTGGCAACCACATCGCAGTGGACGTCGATGTGGTCGAGCCGACTGGACCTGATGCCCTTGTTGTCTTCCAGCTTGCAAACGTCGAAGTAACGGCGAGATTGCCGCCGAACGTCACCCGCTCGCGCTCTGAAGCATCGCTCGCCGTCGATGCCTCGAAGATCGTCCTGTTCGACGTCCAGACCGAAGCCAGAATTGATTGAGGTATGCCATGCAGCACACGGCGGATGTGGTAATCATCGGCTCAGGCATCGGAGGCAGCTCGCTTGCCTACAGCCTTGCCGAGAGCGGTCTCAAGGTCATCATACTGGAGCGCGGTGGGCACCTCAGAGACAGCGTGGAAGCTCGCGACGACGTCGCGATTTTCCAACAGGGTTTCTATCGGCCAGCGGAAGAGTGGCTTGGAACCGACGGCGAAAGCTTCCTTGCCAACAATTATTATTACGTTGGCGGAAATTCGAAATTCTTCGGCGCCGTGATGTACAGGTATCGAAGGGAAGATTTCGAAGCCCGTCCACATCTCGACGGAAGCTCTCCCGGGTGGCCATGCACATACGAAGAGCTGGAGCCGTGGTATGATCGGGCTGAAAAGGTGTTCCAGGTCCGTGGCGCGCTCAGTCAGGATCCGACGGAGCCCTTCCACAGCAAGCCCTACGCCTTTCCTCCGGTTCCCGACGAGGCGCCGATTGCATCGGTCCGCGACCGGCTGAAGCGTGCCGGTGTCCATCCGGCGAGCTTGCCGCTCGCCATCGACATCGAGGCTTGGCTTCATCGCGCACAGACCGGTTGGGATGCATTTCCGAACACCGGCGTCGGCAAGATCGATGCCGAGGCCGGTCCGCTGACGGAGGCCTTGCGTCATCCAAATGTCAGCCTCATGACCGGTGCCAACGTCTCGCGTCTGGAAACGGACGAGACCGGCACCCACGTCACTGCTGCCGTCTTCGTCAAGGATGGGATCGAGCAGCGCATCTCTGCCGGCATATTCGCCGTCGCCACCGGCGCGGTGCAGACTGCAGCACTCCTGCTCAGGTCTGCGAACAAGGCTCACCCGACTGGACTGGCCAACAGCTCAGACCAGCTCGGCCGGAATTTCATGAACCACAACACATCCGCGATGCTGGTACTCGATTATCGCCGCAATGCCTCGGTCTATCAGAAGACGATTGCCTTCAACGATTTTTATAATGCCGATAACGACTACCAGGCGCCGCTTGGAAACGTTCAGTTGCTGGGGCACATCACCGGCAACATTCTGAAAGCGAACTTCCCGGTACCTGCACCCTCATGGCTGGTCCGCATGATCGCGCGACATGCCTACGGATGGTTCCTCACCAGCGAAGATCTTCCTAATCCGGAAAGCCGGGTGATGGTCCGCGACGATCGCATCGTCGTCAACTGGATCCGATCGAATATGCGCGCCCACCAGGCTCTCATCAAAAAGACAAAGGACGTCATGCGAAAAGCGGGCTTTCCGGTGGTGCTCACCCACACCTTCGGTCGAAAGACGACGTCTCATCAGTGCGGTACGGCGCGGCTCGGGCGTGATCCGAAAATCTCCGTCGTCGATCTGAACTGCCGTGCGCATGACGTCGAAAACCTTTATATTACCGATGCCTCAGTTCTTCCGACGTCGGCGGCAGTCAACCCAGCCCTGACCATTGCTGCCCTTGCGATCAAGGCGGGCGCATCCATCCGAGGTGTGTGATGTTACTTCCCCCTTTTGGCTCAGCGCGTTATGGCATCAGGCCGCATTCTGGCAAGCACCGCCGCTACGACTATATCGTCGTCGGCGGCGGGTCGACCGGCTGTGTGATCGCCTCGCGATTGTCCGAGGATGAAAATATCCGCGTGGCGCTCCTAGAGGAGGGGCCCACCGATTCCAGCCCATACATCCACATTCCAGGCGCCTACTACAAGACTGCTCAGGGAAGCCTCTTGAAGCGTTTCGCCTGGGAGGCCGGTCCGGAGCTTGCACGTAACGAGCAGCAGACGATGGTACAGGCGCGCGTGCTCGGCGGCGGTAGTTCGGTCAATGCGATGATCTATATTCGCGGTGTCCCCTCGGATTACCAGCAGTGGGTGCAATTGGGCGCTGCGGGATGGGCCTATGAGGACGTGCTTCCATATTTCAGGCGTTCCGAAGACAATAACCGTTTTTGCAATGATGCACATGGCGTCGGAGGTCCGCTCGGCGTCTCCGACATCGATCACATCCATCCCTTGACGCGCGGTTGGCTACAGGCATGCCAGCAGGCGGGTCTTCCCTATAACC
The DNA here is from genome assembly GCF_002531825.1 of Rhizobium sp. J15. GTDB lineage: Bacteria > Pseudomonadota > Alphaproteobacteria > Rhizobiales > Rhizobiaceae > Rhizobium. The sequence goes on from NZ_NWSX01000032.1 coordinate 26,787, forward strand.
CGGATTTCAACTCCGGCAGCCAGGCGGGGTGCGGGCTCTATCAGATTACCGCAAAGGACGGTAAACGCAGCAGCGCTGCCGTCGCCTATATCAAGCCAGCGAAGGGACGGCCGAACTTGCAGGTCGTCACTCGCACCACTGTCACTCGGCTGATCATCGAAAACGGCAGGGCTGTCGGTGTCGAATACATCCGCAATGGTGAGAAGCACGTGCTGCGTGCAGAGCGCGAAGTAATCGTGTCGGCGGGCGCGATCGCCACGCCGAAACTCCTGATGCTCTCAGGCATCGGACCAGCCACCGAGTTGAAGCGGCACGGGATCACCGTGCATGCAGATCTTCCGGGTGTCGGTAAGAACCTGCAGGACCACGTCGAAATATCACTGATCTATCAACTGAGTGGCCCCTACAGTTACGACAAATACAAGAAGATGCATTGGAAGGCGGCCGCCGGTTTGAACTACGCGCTTTTCAAGGGCGGGCCCGCGTCATCAAACCTCATCGAGGGCGGTGCGTTTTGGTGGGGCAATAAGAGCGAACATGTCCCCGACATCCAGTTTTTCATGGTGGTCGGCGCGGGCATCGAGGAGGGTGTCGATGCCGTACCGGGCGGCAATGGTTGCACGATCAACCTCGGTCAGATCCGGCCGAGGTCGCGAGGCGAAGTCACCCTGCAAAGCGGCGATTTCAACGCCGACGCCCGCGTTGCTCCCAATTACTTCTCTGATCCGTACGACCTGGAAGCAATCACCGAGGGTACAATGGTCGCGATGGATATCATGTCAAAACCGGCGCTCTCGAAATATCTCCAGTCACGATATGTGCCGGCCCCGAGCGTCAGCACGCGCGATGACATTCGCGCGTTCTGTCAGAGAGCCGCGCACGCAGCGCTGCATCCGTCGGGGACTTGCCGGATGGGTATCGACGAGATGGCTGTGGTCGACCCGCAACTTCGCGTCAGGGGGATCGAAGGCCTTCGCGTCGCCGACGCATCAGTTATGCCAACATTGATTTCTGGCAATCCAAATGCCGTCTGCATCATGATCGGGGAACGGGCGGCCGACTTTCTGCGCCTTACGCAATAAGAGCGACGGAGACAACTTGATCGAGCGGGCGATGTCGCAACGACATCGCCCGCTTTCGTTTATCGCGAAGGAGTCCATTCCACCAAAAGGTCCAAGCCACCTGGCGTGTCGCCGCTCAGGCTTCGTGTCGGAGCTTGAGCCCATGAAGCGCCATGCGCTTGGCGACTGCGAAACCGACGATGGCGACAAGAACAAAGCCGCCCGCAATTACGCCAAAGCTTGTTGTCAGGCTCGAATGCTGTGCGATAAAGCCGAGCAGCGCCGGCCCTAGAAGCAGGCCGCTATAGCCCATCGTCGTGGCGATCGACATCGCCCGTCCGGCCGAATCCCCTCCAAGATGACCGGCGGCCGCAAAAACCGCTGGAACTAGGTTTGCCACTCCGAGCCCGCATAAACCAAGGGCAAACATCGTCACGCTAATGCTGCTCGACACGACGATGACCGAGACCGAGACAGCGCAGACCACACCGCCGATGCGAATAACATTGACATGCCCAATGCGCCCCGTCGCCAAGTCGCCCGCAAACCGTCCGAGTGCCATCGTCGCGGAGAAGGTTGCGAACGCATAGGCTCCGACACTTTCAGAGGCCCCGCGTTCGGCGACGAGAAAGATTGCAGTCCAGTCCATCACGCCGCCTTCGGCCAACATGGAGAGGAAAGCGATGGCTCCGAACATAATGACAAGAACCAGCTGTTTTCGACTGAGCTCTATTGTCTTCACCGCCTTCGATTGGGTACCGCTGATGCGATGTTCAAACGAGCGTGTTCTTGCAATCAGCCGCGAGGCGAACGCGACGACGACCACGGTTGAACCTGCAATGCCGAGGCATAAGTTCAACCCGCCACCGATCGAAACCAACTGGCCGACAAGAAGTGCGCCCAAGAGTGCCCCGACACTGAAGACCCCGTGGAAGGAGGACATCAGGTGTCGTTTCGATGCGCGTTCGAGGTGCGAGGCTTCGGTGTTCATCGAGACATCCAGCGTTCCGAAGCCGGCGCCCGCCGCAAGGATCAGAAGTGCTGCGGTCAGAACGCCAGAAGCCAATGGAACCAAAAGGATGCACGTCCCGAATACAACGCAGCCCGCAAGCGAGAGCTTGTCGCTCTGCAGTCGGTCGATGAACCGTCCGATCGTCACCATCAGAACAATCGCGCCCAGTGCGAACCCAAGAAGAAGGAAGCCAAGTTCTCCCTTGCTGATCGCAAGCCTCGTCGAAACGAGCGGAAGGCTGGAAGCCCAAGCTCCAATGCCTATTCCGGCCGCGAGGAAGAAAGCACAACATCTTGCCCGCTTTGACGAGCCAATGCGCCGAAGCACGCCTGTTGGTGCTGGCCTGGTAAACAACATTAAGACCCCTGTATATTGCGGAAGGTGGTGCTTGGCGGTCTCAGCTTGAAACAGTGAAGCCGCCATCGAAGGTAAGACCCTAGGGGGCGAGTAAGTCACTCATCAGGTCTTTGAGTCGACGAGCGACCGCAAAACTGTTTTCTTGGTGATTGCGACGGCAAAAGAGTTCGCAACTCCACCATCCCTCGTAGCCGGTTGCCCTGACCGCATCCGTCCACTCCTGGAGATTTAGCACCCCTTCTCCGGTAGGCACGTCCCGGAGTACAGGCTCATCCGGAATGCCTCCATCGAACTTCAGGGAGTCGCAGACATGAATGCCGTAGAGCAGCTCCTTGTCGAGCTTGGCGATTCTCTCCGGCGTGTCTCCGGACGTGTAGCAATGCCAGAAATCCACGAGCAGCCGCAGATTGTCGCGGCCCGCTTTCTCGATGACCCTGAGTTGTTTGTCCATTGTATTGAGCGGGGTCCAGGACAGCGCTTCAAGATAGAGGATGAGATTGTGGTCGGCCGCAATCTCCGACAGTTCTCGCAGATTGGAAGCAGTAAGGTTGACCTGCTCATCTTCTGGAAGGTCGACCAAACCCCTGTGGAGATCTGCCGTTCGTTGCCCACGCGCGACCTCGAGACTCAGCGGTCCTGTGATGACTTCGACGCCCTCAGCGCCCACGGCGCCTGCGAGTTCAAACAGACGGTTTGCTTCCTCAAACAGTTTGATCTTGTCATCCTTCTGGCGCTCAATATCGATGAGAAAGCCGATGCCCGGGATGAATGTATCGCCAACAAGGGATTTGAGTTCGCTTCTCGATAAGCCAGCGTCAAGGCAGTTCGCGATTTTGTCGCCAGACGCCTCCAAGCCATCGAAGCCTATCTGCCGCGCAATTTCGACATCGATCGCTAACGTCGAATCCCGGGCGACCAGGGAATGAAGAATGATCTGATCTCGCTTTCTCACCGTTGCTCTCCTTGATGTTATGCCGGATGTTGCGGAGCAGCCGAGAACTCTGCTCATGCCGTGCCCCTCGGTTTGATGTCGACAACATCGCCCGACTGTGCCGACACAATGATCGAGTTAATGGCGGCAAGGTTTGCCACGCTGTCCGCGCCAGTCGAAAGCCAGGTCGGCCTTCCATGAAGCCCGGTGACAAAATCCTGAATAGCAGCCACGTGCACGTCCTTGTCACGGATCGGAATAAGCTCGTTCCTGCCACCGATCCTGCGCGTCAAAGTGCCGGATCCGCGACCGTAGAGCGTCCCACTGGCGGTCAGCGATCCCTTCGAACCCGCAATCATGACCGTGTCTTCGATCTCGGCGGTCAGGAAGCTTTCATGTGCTTGGAAGATGCAGCCGTCATCCATAGCGAGAACGAAGGCAAGGTGTTGCGGCCCACCTCCCATCGGCTTCGAAATCCCGGTGGCCCGATGGGGCTCGGCGTCGGTCAAGAACCGAACAAGATCAACGTCCTCGATAGCCGCGTCGAAGAAGATGTCGCCTTCCAGATTGGCGAACTGACCACGGCGATTGGGTGAAGGATGAAACGCGCCGCCGCGCGCCACGACAATCGAATGAATCTGGCCGATCTCGCCATCGCGGATCAGCCGCTTCATCGTTTGATGGACGCTAGACGCGCGCGCGATGTGATGAACGGCGAGCGTGACCTTGAGGTCGTGACAGAGCGACACGAGCCGGGCTGCCTCTTCAAGCTCGTTGCTGATCGGGCCATCACAGAGAATGTGTTTGCCCGCTTTTGCGGCTGCGGCGATGTGAAACGAGCGTCGCTCCCGTGTGGCGCTGACATAGACGAAACGCACCTCGTGATCGGCCCAGACCCGTTCGAGATCGTCGGTCGCATTGGGGATGCCAAGATCGCCGGCAAATGTGCCTGCGTAATGGGCATTGCGGCTGACCACCCATAGCGGTTGATGGCCGATCGACCGTATCGCGGAAACCATATGCTCGGTCGCGATGGTTTCCGTGCCCATGATTGCCCAACCGACTCTGTCGTTTCCTGCCAAGTGGTGGATTCCCTAGTGTTTCATCGGCCACTATGAGGTGGGATCCTCCATCGGAGCAATTTCGCAACGGCTTGAAGATGTTCTCAAAGTGGCGTAGAATTAGCGTCAGAGTGCTTCAGCTTATAGCTTGAGGAAGGGCCATGAATTATATGATGGACGATCCGGCGTCGTTTGCCGCCAACTTGAGAACGCTGTGCGATCGCCAAGGCTCGGTGGCGGCCGTATGCCGCAAGATCAAGGTCAACCGCCAGCAGTTCAACAAATATCTTTCCGGTGCCCATCTGCCTGCAGCGGCTAATATGCGTATCATCGCCAATTATTTCGGCTTGAGCGTGCCGATCCTGTTTTCCGACCCCGAGGAGTTCCGGACGCTCGTCGATGGCAACTTCTTTCATGCTATGTCGGCGGTCAGGCAGCTGCCGGAATTTGCGCGTTTCGTCTCCGCAATGCTTGTCGAAAATTCCGTTCCGGACAGCGATCTCGTCGGCGTCTACGACCGATACCAGTTCTCCTCTATCTACAAGGGCTTCGTGTTAAAATCCGCATTCTGCATATACAGAGCAAACCAGTTCCTGCAGCATTATTACGTCGAGCGTTTCCCTAGTTTCGATGACCCGAAGAAGATGGAATATGTCTTCAAATATTATGGGTTCTGCTTCCCAGTCGCGGATCGGATATTCACAGCCGATTTCGAGGGCATTCAGTCGAACGAGCTGACCTTCGGCGTCTATGCTCAGGTCAAGCGCAACTCCAAGAAGTTCATGTTCGGGATTTCGAGCGGAATCGCGGCTACGGTGTTTCGTCAGCCTTACTCGACCAAGGTCGCGTTACATTACAGGGGACCCGGTTTATTGAAGAGAGAGCAGCTGAAAGGAATCACCGTCATGGACAAGAACGATCCGGCGATCCCTCGAGAGGCACTGCAATATCTGGGCGATGGCTCAGACATGATTCAGATGTCCTGATCGGCTAATCCGGGCGCCCGTCCCAATCGTCGATCAGGGGTGAAGCTCGACGGCAAGCCACACGGAATCGGTATCGCAGTAATAGCGGTGCCATGGGTAGGTCCATTTGTTTTCGCCGGTAACGCGGCAGAACGGGTCGTGTGAATAGCCGATCGGCATCACGACATCTTCGTACAGCGTTTCCTGATCGCGTTCGTGGAATTTCTGCATGCGACCAAGCCCATGGATCTGCGTATGGACCTCGAGGAAAGGGTGCTCGTTATGGATGAAGCAGTCGGTATCACCTGGCGCCCACCAGAGATTGAGTTTGAGCGTAAATAGCTGTTCCGCTGCTGGCGCCGCTTGCTCGTTTGTGAAAACCTTGGGGTCGACCGTCACCGTTCCGATTTCGTCCTGCGCCGAAATGAACAATGGCGTGTCGCGCGGAAAGCTGCGGATTCTGTTGCCGAGCCAGTCCCATCCGCGAAACTGAGCACCGCCCAAATTGGTAGCCTTGCGGACCTTGATCAATGCAGCTCGCTCTGCCGACTTGATCCTGCCGCCCTTCAACCATGTTGATTTCCAGGCCGGAACGATTGCAGGATGATCGGTGCCGGTGATCATCGGTGAGGGGCTGATGTTGACAACGACAGCATCTTCGACGTCGAGATCGACGACGTTTTCTACAAGCTTTGCCGAGATGAAATCGTCTGCAAATGCGAGGTCTCTGGTCTGGTTATGCACGATCATGGATCCCGAATGATGGAGATGATTACATCAAGCCATTTCGGGTGCGCCAAATAAATTGCGCGATAGTGCGATTATCGGCGCAAAATGATTATCCCATTGCGTCGATATGCGAAGGGCATGCGGTGGCGCAGTGGCCCGCAGGCAAGAGCCACGGTGAGCCTTTGCAGCTCGAGAGCTTGTTGAGTGTTGAGGCGGAAGGCCTGCGATCCTTCGCGTTACTTGCGTCATAATGCTCATCGCTTATCACCGCAGCGAAATTTGATCGAGCAGATTGCTGAATTATTCTTCATCGACAACCATTGAGGATGGAAGATGGAAGACGCAGCACTGGTGCCTGAAGCATCGAGCATTCGCTTCGAGGCGGATTCACTCGGGCCTGTCCCGGTCCCGGCTTCGGCCTATTATGGGGCTCAAACGGCGCGAGCGATCGCAAATTTTCAGATCTCCGGCATTCCGATCGGTCACTACCCCGACCTTATCCGATCTCTCGCCTATGTTAAGAAGGCAGCAGCCAGTGCCAACTTCATCCTTGGGGACCTGTCGGAAGACAAAAGGGACGCGATCCTCCGCGCGTGCGACGAGGTTGCCGAAGGACTGTTTGCCGATCAGTTCGTCCTTGACGTCTTCCAAGGCGGCGCCGGCACATCCACCAACATGAATATGAATGAGGTGATCGCAAATCGCGCGCTCGAGCACCTTGGTCTGCCGCGCGGGCGATTTGACGTCATTCATCCAAACAACGATGTCAATTTGTCTCAGTCGACCAATGACGTTTACCCAACCGCGATCCGATTGGCCCTCGTCCTCTCGACACGGAAATTGCTAGATGCGCTGGAATACCTTTCGGCCTCGTTTGACGGTAAGGCAGGAGAGTTCGTCAGCATCTTGAAGCTCGGCAGGACCCAACTTCAAGATGCCGTCCCTATGACGCTCGGCCAAGAGTTCACCGCTTTTGCAGTGACCTTACGGGAAGATATGTCACGACTGACTGAGGCGGTTGCCCTGTTTCACGAGGTCAACCTCGGCGGTACAGCAATCGGCACCGGGATCACCGCCGATCCCCGCTACGCCTCAACGGCGATTGGTGAGCTGGCAACGGTCTCCGGTGTGCCTCTGCGGCCGGCCAGCGATTTTGTCGAAGCGTGCTGGGATACCGGCGCCTTCGTTCTGTTTTCCGGCACCCTGAAGCGAACTGCTGTCAAGATATCGAAAATTTGCAATGACCTACGGCTCCTGTCGAGCGGGCCTCGCGGCGGTTTCGGGGAAATAACGCTGCCCCCCATGCAGCCCGGGTCGTCGATCATGCCTGGCAAAGTTAATCCCGTCATTCCCGAAATGGTCAACCAAGTTGCCTTTCAGGTCATCGGCTCCGATCTCGTCGTCACCATGGCTGCACAAGGCGGGCAGTTGCAGTTGAATGCCTTCGAACCTGTCATCGTATTCAACCTACTTCAGTCGATATCGTTGATGACGAGTGCTTTCCGCACATTGGCGGACAGATGCGTCGCCGGCATTGTCGCCAATGAGGAGGCTTGCCGGCAGAACCTCGAAGCGGGTACGGCGCTTGCAACCGCATTAACGTCGCTCATCGGTTACGAGAAGGCGGCAGAGCTCGCAAAGCAGATACTCTCCACCGGCAGGACAATGCGAGAATTGCTGGAGGAGGACAGCAGCCTCTCTTCTAACCTTATAGAACAGGCTCTCGAGGTGAAGTCGTTGACGCAGCCTATCAGGCTTCGGCGGGCTTGAAGTGTTAGTCGGCGCGGATGATCCGATAGCCCGCCCGCTCGAGCGCATCGCCTTCGCTGGACTCGAGCGTCTCGTCGATGACCACATGATCCACGTCCCTAGCGTCGCCAATCCTGTACGGCGCGTGTTCGTTGAACTTGCCCGACGTGGCCATCATGATGCTGGTTCGGCTGTTCTTGATCAGGGTCTTTTTGAACTGAGCTTCGCCGAAGTGATGGACTCGAATTCCATATTCGGCTGAGATGGAGCAGCCTCCAACAAAACTTCGATCGATGATCGTGTTTTCGAGAAACGAGACTGCCGCGGCATCGACGCTGCCGCCGATCGCATGGTCGACCAGTCCGCCCACCAGAATCAGAGGATGCGCTGCTCTCGTCTTCACGGCAAAAGCCACGTCGATCGAATTTGTCGCCACCGCGACCTGACGATCTGTGGGAAGGTAGTCAACCAGTGCGATGTTGGTGCTGCCACTATCGAGGAAGACGAGCTCACCGTCCTCAATAGTCCGAGCTGCGGCGCGCGCAAGCCTGCGCTTCTCGTTCAGGTCCTGAGTCAGTCGCATCGAAAAGTGTAGAGCGGAGCCTCGTATCGGCAGCGCGCCGCCATAGACCCGTCTGCAACGGCCCTCCGCCGCAAGCAGGCGCAGGTCGCGCCGAATGGCGTCTTCAGACACATCAAATTCGATCGCCAGCGAGGCGGCGACCACGTTTTGCCCAGCGGCCAATCGCATGGCGATCATCTCTCGACGCGACAGGGAAAACTCGAGCTTCATGGCAACGAACCGCAAGCCCCCGATGGCGGGAGCAAGACAGTGGACGAAACGCGATCGCCGGCGTCGGGAGAGATCTTGTCTGGAAACGTCGTCATGTGGCTGCCATCCTGCGAATTCGATCCGCGGCTTCTGCCAGTCGCGTCACTGGGAGCGTGCCGCGTTCGACGGCATCGACTATCGCTGAGGAGAGATTTTCAAGATCGGCGCTGCCTGCAACGAGCAGAAGATCGGCGCCCGCCGCCAATGACGCGATCGCCGTTTCCGCAAGCGAGCGATCGCGCATGGTTGCAGGAGCGTCGAGATCGTCGCTGACGATCAGTCCTGTAAAACCGAACTCTTTTCGTAGCAAAGAGATGATCGCAGGCGACGTGCAGGCGGGCTCGGCTGGATCGATCGAGCGAACAACCGTCGGTCCGACCATGACCGCCTTTGAGCCGGCGCGAATGGCCGCTCTGAACGTGGCCGCGTTATCCAAGATTTCGTCTAGCGGCGTTTCAAGAATAACGTCCTCGACAGCCGGATCTCCGGCGAGATCGTTAAAGCCGGGAAAATGCTTGGTTGCCGAAGCAATTCCCGCGCGTTGGACCCCCGTGACAAAGGCCTCCACCAGACGCGCAACCGCGACGGGATCGGAACTCATCGTTCGCTTTTCAAGCCACGGGTTCGTGCCGGTGACGACATCGGCAATCGGAGCGAGGAAGAGCGTGACACCAAGCGTTCGGGCGGCGACAGCCGTCTCGAAACACCGACTTTCTAGCTGCTCCCTGTCCATCGCCAGGGCCTCGTCAAGACGCGGCAGCGCCGGCGCGATGCCCTTGAGCCGCTCGATTCCGGCCAACTCCTGATCGACGGCTACAATCAGCTCCGGCCGAAGCCTCGTCAGTTTCGCAAGACGTGCCGCGAAAATCTCAGGGGTCTCGGATCGCAGGCGATCATCGGACATCGATCTGGCGACATATTCCGCCCGCGTTTCTCCGATCAGGATGGACCAGCCCCCGTTTTCAAGAAACGGCACCATCACCTCGTCGAAGTCGAGGCTGGCGAATGCTGGCAGCAGGACAGCATGAGCATCCTGATTGATAGTAAAACTCACCCTAATTTCCTCTCGTAGAATTGTCCGGTTTGGAGTTCACCTCGACAACTTCGACGCCGGCTTCTCTGATCCTCGTGATCAACGGCTCCTTCGTCGCTGTGGTGTAAAGCGCAGATATCGTGGAGATTGGCGCAACCTCGTAAGTTGCATTGCGGCCAAGCTTGTCGTGTGAGGCCAGGAGAAGCGTCCTTTCAGCTGCCTTCACCATCGCAGCCTTTAAAAAGGCATCATCGATGTCGTCGGCCCGCAGTGTCAGGTTCTCGTCGATCCCGCAGGTCCCGAGAACGCAGATATCGGCGCGAATACCCCGTACGGCCTCCACTGCGAGCGCTCCGGTGGCGCTCCGCGTCAGGCGGTTGAGTTTGCCGCCGAGGAAAGTGACGTCGGCAATCGGATGGTCTAGTGCGGCGGCAGCGATGTCGATCGACGTCGTCAGGATCCTAACTTGCAACGACGGCGGCAGGTTGCGCAAGAAGTGGAGAACTGTCGTGCTGGAATCGACGAAAATTGTGACGTCGTTAGGAATGCTGGCTGCCGCCGCGCGCCCGATCGCTGATTTGTCGGGGGCATCCAAGGCTTCTCGCCGCCTGAAATCGAGGACGGGTGCGGAAAGGCGCATTGCCCCGCCATGGAATCGCTGCACCAGCCGGGCATCGACGAGTTCTTTCAGGTCGCGACGGATCGAATCTTCAGAGACACAGAGTTCGCGGGCGATTGCTGTTGCGAGGACGCGGCCCTCTTTATTGATCCTCTCGAGCAGGATGGCCTGGCGTTCTTCCGGCGAAGACGTAGGCACGACGTCCTGTCTGTTCTTCATGGGCTCAGACCGGTTTTCGAAAGTAGACCGAGCGCGACAAGTCGCCTCTCAAGATCCTCGGCCGTTGAGAAGTGGACGGTGTGGAAACCTAGTTTGTTGGCGGCTGCAATGTTTGCTGCATTGTCATCAATAAAGATGCAGTCTTTTGCGCCTAGGCCGGACCTTTCCAGGAAACGTTGGAAAATCTCCTGTCCTGGCTTGATCATCTTTTCTCGGCCCGAGACGACAAGCACATCGAAGAGGTGAAGGAAAGGGTAGAGTTTCGTTGCAATCGGAAACGTCTCGGCCGACCAATTCGAGATAGCGTGAACCGGCACGTTCTCGCGCTTTAGGCGCCGCAAGATGTCGGCGGTACCTGGAACCTCGCCACCCAGCATCTCTTGCCATCGTTCCCAGAACGCCGAAATGAGGCTCGCCTTTTCTGGGTGCCTCGCAGCCAGGGCCTCTATGCCCTCGGAAAAGATGTGGCCTGCGTCGAACTGCTGGTTCCACTCGTTGCTGCAGACATCGCGAAGAAAAGCTTCCACGCTCTCCTCGTCCGGAAGGAGCTTGCGGTAGAGGTATCGGGGATTCCAGTCGATGAGAACGCCCCCAATATCGAAAACGACAGACGATGGTCCCACAGCCGTACTCCTTGCGTGTTTGTGCGTTATTATGCTGAATCATGCAGCCTGTCAAGAGAAGCATGCAAGAAAACGCATGAGAAGCGGGTGAGATGCTTCTGGGCGAGTTTTCGTGTAGCCACAGTGGATAAAACTGCTGCCGTTGAGAGGACCTCAACGGCAGCAAAATCGGCCTTGAAAAGGCCGAGGAAAGCCTGGGGAGGAGTAGCGATGGCTATGCGCGAGAACCCAATTGAGTACGGCAGCGATCGCGATCAGGGCTTTCAATCGTCTTTTTACATCGCATGCGGCTCTGCCACAATTTCGCAAGCCCACGCCTCAATGGTCACGCAGTCGTGCCAAGTGCTTCATCGTGCGTCAGTTCATTTTCTGAGTTTTCCTCTCGGCGATGGGCTCGACTTGCGTTCAGAACAGCGCATCGCAAGCTCGCATCACCAGTCTTTCGAGAAATCGACTTGGTCTTCGCGGCGCGGAGTTTTGCAAAGGCGCATTGGAAGATGAGCCGATCCAGGCGACCTCGAGATGTCCCTGGTTTGGCACCGGCGATCAAATCAGAATCGAAGTAAGGGCAGATCTGACCATCGACTTGTTGCGATAGCGGCTGCAGGCACAAAGCGGTTATCAACGACGGTTGTCGATGACTGACGGAGGTCTAGCTCGCCATAATACCAAAACAGCGCAGCGGCATGGAGGCAACAGGAGTCAAGGGCCGTGATTATTGACCTCAATCCAGTATCCGTCGGGATCCTGGATGTAGACTTGTCGATACCCGTCGAACCGTTCGCCAACCGTGTTGATATTCCCCGGCCAATCATAATACACGATCGCCCGGTTTTGCATGTCGGCTAGAAATACGTCGAGGTCGCTCACTCGCAAGGCAAAGTGCGTATCCTTTCTTAGCGACGTAGTCGTCGTATCTCCTTCGCTCAAATGGATTGTGTCGCTGCCGCCGATTTTAAGCCAGCGAATCTTCTCATTGTTGGTTTCCGCAATGACTTCAAAGCCAAACACGTCGGTGTAGAATTTGATGCTTCGCGCAAGGTCTTTGACGAGAAGTGAAAAATGATCAATCCGGTATTCTAACATCACAATGTAGGTCCTCCATGCCCAGCATGAGAGTGTAGCTCTCAAGTGTTGAATCGATTAAGGTAGCTCAGGCTTCGTTTGGCAAATTCCAGTGGTTGGCGCGGATTGTCGTGCTCAACAACGAGCAGCCAAGCACCACACTCGGTTGCTGTCTTCCATAGCGACGGCCATAGCATGGTTCCACCACCAACCTCAGACCATCCGTCTTCATCCTCGTGAGTTCCAATGGGCGCCTCGTCCTTGATGTGAGCCGATACGAGGATGCCCCGATATCTTTTCAGCCAATCTGCTGGGTTGATTCCCGCTCGGCTCATCCAGGCAATATCCGCCTGCCACTTCAATGGGCTTCCTCGGGCGGCTGAAATCAAGATCTCGAAGCCAATGCGCCCATCTGCGAGGGGCAAAAAGTCTTGGCGCATGTTGTGATAGCCAAGCCCAATCCCGGCACTATGCAATCTCTCAGCTAAATGAGCCAATTCAGATCCCATAAAGCGCCAGCCACGGGCGCTACTCCTTGACGCGTCAAACGCAACGCCTGGCACAAATAACTGTTTGATCTGGCAACGTTCACATACGTCAATCAACCGCACGAGGCCATTACGCAATGCCGGATAGCTCACATGGGCGGACGGTGCCAACAGATGGTGTGCGTCCAGCATGGCTTTTAGCGCCCGGGGCTCAGCTAAATGCTCTTCCAAGAGTTCGACGGCCTTGAAACCCGCCCCAGCAGTCGCAGCCAACTGCTCTTCGAGCGGGCCTAGTGACCGAACCGAATACAGCTGCAGCGCTATAACTTTTCCTGTCATGTCCTCAAACTTCTCGCCGATCCAACAATGACATTCTCACCTTTTCTTTGAATGACGCTTGCCCGGAGCTATGGGAACTTCATAGACCTCGCCATGCATGCCAGCCCTATAACGGCCACAGCGGAAAAGACCGCGGGCAAGAGAAACACATGTGGAAGACCAAATTGGGCAACACCCAACCCGCCAGCGGCTCCGCCAAGCGCGCTGCTGAGCGCGGTAGAACTCATGAATATGGCTGACGCTGTTGCCACAGCCGTTGGAAGCAAGCGTTGAGCGGCAATAATTCCCAATGCAGCAAATACGCCCCACACGCCGCCCATGAGGATTTGCCCCGCGAACATACCCATGGCGCTGCTCCAAGCCGCAAAACAGATATTGGCGAGAACTCCAAGGACCGCAGCGCCACACATCAGCCAAAGCATACCTATCTTGCGTGCGAGGAGGACGGCAAATGGCATAATCAACAGCTCTACAAGAGGCTGAATTCCGATGACAGCCCCGCGGGTAGCAGCATCAAGACCAAGGCCCTCGTCCATATACAGCAAAAGGAAGCCATATTTGATCGCCTCTCCCGCGTAGACGAGGACGAACAGACCGGTGAAACCCAGGAGAGGCAGCATCTCCTTTAGATTTCGCTGGCGAAGTGGCGTGGCCGTTGTTCCAGGCCTTTTTTCCGGCGAAGGTGTGGCGAGTGTGCCTAAAGGGGCAATTTGAAGGAGAAAGCACATGGCGGTAAACCACAGCATTACGCGAATTCCGAACTGCGCGGCTATCCACGACCCCACCACGGGACCAACAACCCAGCCGGCGGTCAGCGCCATACGCACAATGGAAACAATGTCGTCGCTCGCCACCGTCGCTTTGGATTGGATGTCGTCATGAATCGCAGCAAAGAGCTGCGAGGCGGCTGCTCCTGAAAATGCCAGCACGAATGTATTCATCACAAAGGGCATCCAACTGCTGATCGAGAGCGCGATCCCAGCCCAGCCGATGAAACCCGAAAGGGCACATAGGCGAAAAAGGCTGAGCCGGTCACCTGTTCGATCGGAAAAGCTTCCGATCGCATAGCCGGCAACAGGTGCTGCCAAGTTGGTCAAGTAAAAGAGGCCGGCAGCGGCAATCGGCGCATTAAGTTCTCTCACAAGGAATAATACTATCTGCGGGGCTGCGGCCGACATCCCGATGCCTGATAGGAACATGGCGATTGCTGCACCCAGATAAAGTGGAGACGAAACGATCTCCCTCAGTGCGGGTTGTTTTTCGAGGGCTTCCAATTGTGGCTTTCCATGCGGGAGCGAGGTGCAGTGACGGCAGATGATGGCCATAGAGAAGTCGAGCGGCGACACTGAAACCCGTATCCGGCCCGCCGGCCTCACCTACCATTTCTTCAGGTGACTAGGGCTCCGAGGTGTCTTTTTGGGTGTAGGCGACGGGCTCGCCATACCATCCGCTGCTTCGCTTATCCCAGTATGACCGGTGAATGCGGCGGGTTTGTTCACCCACAGACCCGGAACCAATTCTGTTTCCGTTCACCGAACAGACCGGCAAAACACCGCCCGCGGTCGTTGTGAGAAAGATTTCTGAGGCCATCAGAAGCCGTTCAAAGGAAATGTTCTCTTGGATGACATCGACATTCAGCTCTTTGCACAATTCTATCACGGTCCTCCTCGTCATTCCTTCCAACATACCGAAAGAGGGGGTCCTCAGAACGCCGTCGATCACCGCGAAAATGTTGAAGCCCGGCCCTTCTGTAACGTTGCCGTCTAGATCGCTGAGAACCACCGTATCGGCCCCGTTCTCGTAGGCTTCGAACAATCCCATCTCAAAGTCGAGCCAGTGGTAATGCTTCACCAATGGATCTACCGACTGAGGTGGAATTCTGACGCGGCGGCTGACGTGAAGTGCCATGCCAGTTTCCTGTTTTTCCGGGTTCGCGATCCACATGTACGGTACGCAGAACGCCTGAAAGCTGTTCGAGCATAAACGAAGATCGCGACTGCCGATCGGGGGGCGTCCGCGGGTCATGATGATTTGAACGTAAGCATCACGGAAACCGCACACGGCAACGAGTTTGTGGACTATGCGGTGGATACCGCTCCTTGTAACAGGAGCTGTATCCATCCGAAGGCGCTGGACAGATCGCTCAAATCGATCCAGGTGGTCAGTCAAACGGAAAAAGCTGCCATCCCACACCGACACCGTGTCCTGACACGCGTCCGAACGCAGAAAGCCCCAGTCTAAAAGGGGCACCTTCGCCTCTTCAATTGGTATAATTTTTCCATCGACATAGGCGGAGCCTTTCTGAAAGGCGGATTCCTTGCCGCGATCGGGCACATCCGAGGTGGGGGCTGGCCAAACAAGCTTATTGCTCACAACCTTTTCCCTCCGGCGGACCCGCGCTCTGAACTTTGCTGTCCTCTGGGTCACTCACCACGTTTTGCTCCTCGCATATATGCACCTGTCTTTAGACAGCGGAACTGCGGAATCCGCTCGGTGGTGTTGCCGCCTCCCAATCCCCAAGCGGGATAATCCCGTTACAACTTCCGGAGCTTTCATAAACAAGCGCCACAGCAAACCTGTGCGATAGTTCTCGATCATTGCAACGATCGGCCCCTGGTTGATCGCAAGATTGCAATTGGAGACCCAATTTTGAGCGGGAGCGAAGGCATCAGCAAAGCCGAACGCTCCCCACAAGCGTCCGTTTCCATAAGAGAAAAATGCCCGTGCCGCAGCTTCCGCTTGGTCGGGCAGGAACGGGAAGCTCGATAGCGCGGCTGTCGGGGCAATAACGCCGACATCATTTAGCGGGCAACTCACCAGGTAGCCTTTGGGACCATCTGATGCGGTCAGGCCCCAACCATATGCTCCATAACCAATGTGTCCCTTCGGGTTTCGTCTGCAATGCTCATAGTTAATTCTGCAATGAGCGACGACTTGGTCCCAATAGTCGATGTGGTCATCGAAAAGACCCCGCGGATCTAAGCCGCAGAACGAGTACTGAGAGAGAAAGAGAGGACCGCCGTATGGCGAGCCGGCGGGAAGGCTATGGCCATAATAGCTGTTACCGTTTCGGTACTTACCCTCGTTTCTCCATCCGAGTTGGAAGACCTGCGGGCCAATAAAGTGGTCTCGCGAACCCGCCGCGAGTACATAGGCAACGAGCCCCTCATTCCACCCAGTAATAGGCACATTCAGGGACCATTGGTGTTTTGGACTCCAGTGCCAAAACAACGATGGCCGGGCTCCCGGATGTACGAAGCCGCTCCATTCGATCGCCGTGACAATTTCATCAACTTGTTGTCGGATGTTGTCTTCGACTCGCGTTTTCTCATCAAAATATTCGCGAGCGCATATAAGTCCCTGCACGAGTAAAGCTGTTTCGACTAGGTCCGCACCGTCGTCCATAGGCACCAGGGGGACTGAGTTGAGATCGCTGGCTTTCACAAAGTGCGGGAAACCCCCGCGATATCTTGTTATCTTCCGCAAAGCCTCAATGATTGTCGAAACACGCAAGGCGGCACGCTCCCGCGCCAACCATTCGCGATGAGCCATCACGATTATCGCCATTATCCCGAAGCCAACGCCTCCGAGCGAAACCAGATCCGATATCACCTCGCCGTTGGTTCCTCGCCTGTCATAGGGAAGGCCTGTCGCCATATCGGCATCCCAAAAATATGCGGCATGCTGTCGTTGAATGGTGTCAAGCAGGTTGGGAAGCGCTGTGTACTCAGGCTTGCTAGGTGGTGCCGCGAACAAAGACTGGTTCGCCGCACCGTCACTGTCCAAGGAAGCACTCACAGTCGTCATTTTGGCTCGCATTATTGAATGTTCGCAGGAATTCAGTCAGTCTCTGGTGCGCAGGTTTTGCTGGCACGTATCGATAGACACAGCAATCACGAGGATTACATCCGCAGCCATGTTTGCGCACTTCGCAACCTGCAATTTGTGGTGTCGAATGTGCGCAGAGTTCGCGTCACATTGCTTCGATCGGCAGTGATCCGCCGCAATCAATTAAGCCAGGCCCGAGGGAAATTGGATCTCATCTGGCGCTTGCAGTGCCACTCAGCATGTTGTTGTCGGAGGCTGATGCGACGCTATTTCGAGATACGGAGTTGCCCATCGCATTCCGCAACGAGCCTGAGAAGGCGCAAACCGTCCGACACGTCGCAATAGGGTTCCGTGCCGTTTTCGCCAATCAGCTGACGTATTGCCTCGTGGTAGGCCTCTGCAGCACCGCCATTTACCATGTCAATGTGCGGCAGCTCGACCGTGCCTCCACTCCAAGCGAAGGTGGTTTCGCTGGCGAGGTCCTCGTCGAGGGCGCTTAAGGCCAACTCGGCATCCGAGGTGGCACCGCTTTCATGACGGGCGGAGAGCAGAATATGACCTTTGGGATCGAGGTCGGCGGAAATCTTAGCAATGCTCCCAAGAACATACTGCAAGACGGAAAGTGCGTGTGGACCGAGATCATAAAGCGCAGCGCGCGGATCCTGGCGCCAAGTTGAATTGATGTATGGCGATGGAACTCTCATGGAATTCGCCACGATCCGCACTCGTCCATGCCTCAACCCGGGTGCTTCAGCAGCCTGGGCAAGTTGCGATCGAAGTTCGGGGTGAAATAGGCGCGTTAGGAAAAGAGCTGAGCGTACGCCACTCTTGCGTATAGCCTCACTTAAGGCGAGGCCGTCGTCCACCGTGAGTGCGATCGGCTTTTCAAGAAGCACATGCTTTCCGTGTTCCGCGGCCGTTTTCGCCAGTTTGGCTTGGGCTCCAGGCGCGACGGCGAAGGCTACAGCGTCTACATCGGACAAAAACCGGTCAAAATCATCATAGGCCGCAACCTTGTGTTCTGCGGCCAGCCCCGCTGTCTTGACGCGATCTCTTCCCCAGACGCCAACGAATGTTACGCCTGGGTCCCGGGCAAGCCCCGGAGCATGAATTTCCGATGCCCAGTGAGCGGTACCGACCAGACCTATTTTCATGCCGTTCGGATCCTGGGTTGCGGCGATTCCTGGTAGCCCAAGGCGCGAGAAATTTCTTTTGCGGCTTCGGAGACAACAAGACCGATCGATGGGATTTCTTCGGAGACAAGGCGGCTGACGGGGCCGCTCATGCTGATTGCTCCTTTTGGACGCCCCGTCGCGTCAAATATAGGGGCACCGATGCATCGCCCCCCGAGGGAAGATTCTTCGTCATCGACCGCGAAGCCTAGCGCGCGGATAGTTTGGAACTGTGCCTCCAGCGAGGCTCTTGTCGACAACGTCTTTCTGGTAAATGTATCCAGCGCCGACGGAGGCAATAAAACGTTGAGTGTCTCCTCGTCCAACCAGGCCAGAATCGATTTGCCAAGCGAACTTGCGTGCCACGGGTTTGGCAAACCCACTGTTGCTCCCTGCTTAAGCGCCTGAGTGGCCTCGATACAATCAATCACCACGAGCTCCTTATGAACCCAAAGCGCAAGGCTGACCGTTTCATTATAGCGACGGTGAAGCACTTCAAGCTGCGGCCGTGCCAGGTGTCGTACGTCTCGATGTTGGAGAGCTTTTTGGCCCAGGAGATAAACCCCAATGCCGAGGACATACCGGCCACTTCCGTCTCGTTCGACGTACCCGTGGCCTACTAAGCTGGATAGATAGCGAGACGTCGTCGGTTGCCCCAATCCTACCTCACGAGCGATTTGCGACAAAGAACTTGGACCGCTGGCGGAGCCAAGCGCCGCGAGGATTGCCACCGCTCGGTCGACTGCATCAAACTTGCTGGACTTTCCGCTTTCTGATTCCATCCGCCTATCCTTGCAAATTTGGAAAATGAACCACGCGAGGCGCGAGGCGCGTAGATTGAACTCTCGGAGCCGCATCCAAGAGCAGCTTGGTATATTCGTGCCGGGGAGCACGCAGAACCCCACCGGCGGATCCGCGTTCCACCACCTCACCATTCTTCAATATGATGATGGATTCGGCAATCTCGGAGACGAGTGGGAGGTTGTGCGTTATGAATAGCATCGATAGCCCATCGCGCTTCAGCTCCATCAATAAATCAATAACGGCGGCTTGTACGGAGACGTCGAGTGCCGACGTGATCTCATCGCAGATCAACAAATCGGGGTCCATTGCAAGAGCCCGGGCGATTGCGACACGTTGCCTCTCCCCGCCGGAAAGGTCGGCTGGATACAAGTTAGAAACCCGTTTAGGCAGGCGCACCCTTTCGAGCAATTGCGTCACTTTGGGCCCGATTGAGCTTCTATTCGCACCCGTGAGCATCGCCGCGCGGCCGACCGCATCCTGGATGGATTCGCGCGGGTTAAGGGACCGATCAGGGTTTTGAAAAACAATCTGAAGGGCTGACAATTGTGCCCGCGAGCGGTTCGCATAGCCGAAATTGAGAGCCGCATCTTGGAAAGTGATTCGACCCTGACCGCTCGCATGGAGACCGGCAATGCACCGGCCGGTAGTTGTTTTTCCGCTGCCGCTGCCGCCGACGAGAGCCAGGCATTCCCCATGGCCAATTGAAAACGAGATCCCATGAACAACCCGCATCGGGCCGTAAGAAACGTTCAAGTCCTCTACCTGAAGTAGAGCCGGCAACGCTCCGTCCGGCGCCCCGGGTTCTTCCTCAGCCTTGCAGCGCGGGGGTAACTGCGGGACCGTGCTAAGGAGCATGCGAGTGTACTCGGTTGCTGGACTGGTGAAAATCTGTTCCTTTGTGCCACTTTCAATAATCTTGCCGCCGAGCATAACGGCGACCGTGTCCGCAATATTATGCACGACCGCCAAGTCATGCGTGACATAGACAAAACTCGCCCTCGACGTCTGGACTAGTTCGCGTATCAAATTCAAGATGGTTTGCTGTGTGGAGACGTCTAGCCCGGTCGTTGGTTCGTCCATGACGATCACGCGAGGACGAGTGATGAAGGCCATTCCAATCGCAACCCTCTGCAGTTGGCCGCCGCTAAGTTCAAACGGGTAACGGCGCAGGAAGCGGGCATCGGTCGGCAAGCCTACGTCCTTGAGCATATCCCGCCTCATTTCGGCGATCTTTGATGCCGGATAACCGTGAACATGCAGCAGTTCGGCGATTTGATCGCCGACCCGCCTGCGCGGGCTGAAGCTCGTTGTCGGGTTTTGGGGGACCAGTGAAACCCTGCTTCCGCGATAGTCGCGCAGCTCCCGCTCTGTGAGTGCCAGTATATCCTTGTTATCGATTATTACCTTGCCACCACCAAACACCATACCGGGGCGCGCAAAACCAAGCAGGCCAAGGGCTAACGATGTCTTACCTGACCCCGATTCCCCGATAATGGCGAGCACTTCGCCCTCGCCGACGGTAATCGAGGCGTTGTCAACGATGATGCGGCCCTCGGTGTCGCGCATCGACAAGTTCTGAACAAGCAACGGGGGATTAAGCATTTTCCTGCCTCTTCGAATGGCCGATGGAACGCGCGAAGTTGTCGGTCAGGACGTTCACGGCGACCGAGAAGATCGCAATCGCTGCCGCGGGCGCTATGGCAAGCCAGGGGGAAATCGTGATCCCCAAGCGGTTCTCACTGATCATCATTCCCCAATCCGCTGCAGGAGGTGGTAGCCCCAGACCAAGATAACTGAGCGAGGCGTAAAGGATGATCGATCCGCAGAGCCGAACGCCGTAATCCGCCAACACCGGAGGGAGAATATTCGGCAGAATATCCTTGAGACACACCGCCAGCCAGCGCTCACCTCTGACGAATGCGGCTTCAACGTACTCGTTTCGAGATATGTCTATCGTAATCAGTCGAACAATTCTTAGAACGCGGGGGACATGGATGAAGACAATGCCAAATATCACAGTGGTAAGGCTTGGCCCGGTTGCCGCCAGCAGTACAAGCAGGAAAATTGCAGGAGGCAAGGCATAAATAATGTCGGAGAGCGCGACGAGAGTATGGTCTAACGAGCCCCGACGAAGACCTGACAATATGCCGATGGGTACTGCGATCAGAAAAGCCAAGGTCGTTGCCAGAACCGCTATCATCAAAACCGTTTGACCTCCGGAGAGAAAGCGGCTGAAAGCGTCTCGTCCCAGAAAGTCCGTTCCCAGCAGGTGGTCACGCGATAGTTGCGAAAACGGGGGGCCGACGATTTCGTCGTACGCGTAGGGGGTGAGCCACGGTCCGATCGTCGCGACTCCAACGATTAAGATCGTGAGAAGCAACGCGATCCATGATGCGCGTTTGGAAAACATGATCTGCATAGTTCGAAGCATTTGTTCCTCCTCACGGATCAAAGCGAAGCGTTTTGGGCTCGCAGTCGAGGATTGAGAAGCATGATGAGAACCTCGGACACCAGGTTGATCAGCACATAAGTTCCGGTAATCAAGAGAGTTATGGCCAAGACCGTGGGCATATCGCGGTTGATAACCGCGTCTGCAAATGCGCTGCCGATACCAGGCAGTTGGAACACGGCCTCGGTAACGACGACCCCACCTGCGAGCCAGGCGGCGTTCAGTGCGATGGTCTGGATCGACGGCGTTAGGACGTTCGGAAAGACATGGCGTATGAGCACACGAGCCGGGCTGAGGCCTCTAAGACGAGCCATGTACACATACTCCGCCGAAAGGACCTCGATGGCCACAGCCCGTACCATGCGAACGACCTGGGCTAGAGTGGTGCAAAGGAGTGTAACGACAGGCAGAATGAAGAGGGTCGACTGCGACAGCAGCGTTCTGTTGCCTTGGATCAGTGATACCGGCGGAAGGAAATTCAGACCGACGGCGAAGACAACGATCAGGACCGTGCCGACGACAAATTCCGGCAGGGCTACAAGTACGATTGTCGGGACCGTGATGATGTGGTCGGGCAATCTGTCCTTCCATACCGCAGCGGCGGTCCCGAGCAAAAACGAGAGCGGAATCAGCGCCAGAAGCGAAGAGACAGTGAGGATGACGGTATTGATCACCTTCGGCCGGATCATCTCCCAAACTGGACGACCCGATGGAATTGATCTGCCGAAATCCCCCGACGCTACGCCGGAAGCCCATGAGAGATATTGAGAGATTGCCGGTCGGTCCAAGCCAAACTCGGTGCGCAAGGCTTCCACGGCGGCAGGATCAGCTTTGGGGCCGAGTGCGGCCCTTGCAGGATCTCCCGGAAGAAAAAGTGTCGCGGTGAAGACGACAGCCGAGACGGCTATCAGCGTGAAAACAGACAGCGCTAGTCTTGCCATCACCAACTTTGAAAGACGGGCCGTAACCATCCATGGCTCCCTTCTTGATGGTGCCCCACCTCGGGGAGGCGGGGCAATCGCTAGGTCCGGGCGAAACTTAGGCTTCGAGCGAAATCCCTTCGAACCGGTAGTAGCCGAGATTGCGTTGACTGGAAGGAGAAAGCCCCTTCACACGGACGTTTGTCGCATCCAAGAGGTCTCTAAAGCCCCAGATTATATAGCCGCCGTCTTCCCAGATGATCTTTTGCGCTTCAAAGAGGTAGTCCTTCCGCTGAGACGGATCGAACGTCGTGCGAGCCATGGACACCCACTTGTCGAAAGCGTCGTTCGTCCAATCCGGTTCGTTCCAATACGCGCCGCGGGCATAGGCCTGTCCAAAAACGGATTCGATTGTGTGTTGTCCCCAATCGGAACTAGCCATGGCCGTCTTCTTGAATTTCGGGCCGGAGTAATAACTGTCCGGCGGGACGACAGTTAGATCGATTTTCACCCCTGCCTGCTTCGCTTGGTTTGCAATGAGGGTTGCGGATGCCAACATCCCCGGCGCGGCGTCCGAAGTGTACAGCTCAAATGAAAGATCGTTGTCGTATCCTGCCTGTTTCAGGAGCGATCGGGCCTGATCCGGATCGTGCTGCCTTTGCGGCAGCGCGGAGGCGTAGTCGGGATCAGTTATGCAATGAAGATCGTTGCCGATCCTGCCGTAGCCGGCCAGGGCGTTAGCCACCAACTGTTCGCGGTCGACAAGAAGCCGCATCGCCTGACGTACGCGGACATCGGTGAACGGCTTCTGGGCGACCATCATGAACTGGTCTGTCGTCGCTGCGCTCGTTGAGCGCAGCAAAGCCATCGCAGGGTTCGCCTCGACGATACGCGCAAGGTTGCCATCGAGTTGTGCGACAACATCGACCTGGTCAGCAATTAGCGCGTTCATCCGCGCCGTCGGATCATTGATAGCAATGAATTCGACACCATCCAGATACGGCATTCCCGGTTTGCGGAAGGCATCGTTCCGCTTCAGCGTCACCCGTTGGCCCTGGCTCCATTCGACGAACCTGAAGGGTCCGGTGCCCACCGGCTGAGTAAAGTCCTTGGTGCCATCTTTTACAAGAAACATCACTTTGCTCCCAAGAACCTGGGGCAGAAGTGCGTAAGGTTTAGCGAGCGAGACTTCGACGGTGCTGTCGTCGAGTGCTCGAATATCGGAGGGCTTCATCAAGCCCGATAGATTGGTGAAGCCGTCGGCCTTGTTTTCCGGCGTGAGCATGTACTGAAGCGAGTACACAACATCTTTGGCTGAAAACGGCGTTCCATCGTGCCATACAATCCCGCTGCGAATTCGAATTTTCCAGACGTTCCCTTCCTTGTTGTGGCTGAAGTCCTCCGCCAAGCTGTTGTAAATGTGTCCGTTGCCGTCGAAATCAGTCAATCGGTCGTAGATCGATTGAGCGACGGCGAAGTCCATGTCTCCCGTCGAGATAAACGGGTTGAGCGACGACTTAGCGCCTGCTGCGCCCAGACCAACACGCAGAGTGCCGCCGCGGGACGGTTCACCGGCATGAGCTCGATCCGCGATCGCCGGGGCTAGTGCGATGCATGACCCGACTGCCAGACCCGCTTTGAGGAAATTGCGGCGCGGCATGGTGGTCGATGTGAAGATGTTGATGCTCGTCTCTTTCATAACAGCTGCTCCCTTTTTTGTGTTGTAACGGCGAGAGGGTGAGATGTCGGAACACTCATGGTGATCCGACATCCTTCGGCACGTCCTGGCCTAGGCGATAAGTCCGGCGTGGCGCAGTGCAGCGCGTATATTGTCTTGATCTTCCATGGCCAGATCGCCGCTGGGCTTCCTGGGCTCGCCTACCTTGCGGCCAAGCAGATTGATGGCGAACTTGACGCGTGCGGGAAAGTTGGCTGGCTTGATCATCTCTCGGGCAAGAGGCGCGATTCTTTCCGTTAATTCACGTCCCCGCCTGTAATCGCCTTCGAGGTGCGCCCGGTAAATTTCGCCGTATTCTTTCGGAATGACAGTGTTCACGCCGGAGATCGAGGCGTCTGCGCCCAACAAAAAACTTGCGATGTTCACGCTATCCGCGCCGGCAGCAATCGCGACGCGATCTCCAACGGTCTGGACAAGCTCCGCGACCGGTTCAAGGGCAACCTCTTTCACGCAAATGACACCGGTCAGCTTGGCGATGCGCTGCATTACCGACGGAGGGCTGAAAAAGTGGTTATAGAAAATGATCGGCATTTGCGTCGCGTCATGGATGTCTCGGACGAACGCCTCGAGGCCCTCCTGCGACGGCGTCGTATAGATCGGCGGCCCGACCATCAACGCGCTTGCGCCAGCCTCTTTTGCTTTTTGGCCCCTTAGGATAGCGTCCTTGGTCGTCGTCGTGATGACGCCGGCGATAATGCGAATGTGGCTGTTCTGCACGGCCTCATTGACAAGCTGGCCCAGCTCCTCGGCGCTCAACTCGTCTCCCGAGCCCGTACTGCCTCCAACGACAGCCAGCCTCACACCGACGGATTCCATGAAGCGCAGTTCATTTCGGAACAGCTCGAAATCCAGGCTGCCGTCCGCCGCAAATGTGGAAACGAGTGGCGGGATGACGCCGCTTATTTCTTCCTTGGACAGCGTTTGTTTTGTCATGGTCTCTTTCCTATTTCACTGAGTGAAAGTAACTCTCGTACAGTGAAATCATCCAGAAGCAGGCGTGATGTGTCAACTCGCCGATAAGGCAGGCGCGTCACATTGCGTCACTTATCATCAAAGTGCGAACGCCCGTGGGACGAGGTCTTTGACGTTCAAGCCGGTCGAATGGACAGGAAGTTGCGTCTGTTCACACGAGAAAGGAGACGATGAATGGGTTGCAGAGAGCTCGCGATCTCAGCTGCGCTGCCGCAGAACCCAGCCGTGTCTGGCTGTTGCCACTTCGAACAAGCCTGACGCATGCACGGAATACGACAGTATTGCCTGCGGCGATGCCCTTTCACGGCCCCGTCGTTGCAACTGATCAAGGACGGCAGTATCCACCGCCTTGTCTCACGGATTGATGATGAAGTCCGGCACTCGTTGTCCGGACTTTGCGATTAGGAGGTTATCTCGACGCGCGAGCCGTCAGGCGTCGCGATGACGGCCTCGTAATAGCCGTCGCCCGTCATTCGTGGACCCGAAACCAGGATCCCGTCGATCTTGCATCTGGCGGCCATTTCGTCGACCGCCTTCTGACTCCCGAGAGAAATGGCAATATGATCCCATCCGCTTGCTTCCCGATCTTCACTTGGGTCAATCCACGGTCCGGTCATGAGCTCGATTTCGGCACCTGTGTCGGCAAGCTTGATGAAGCGCGAAACGAAACCTTCTCGGCGCTTGCTATGATATGGCTCCCCAATCTCGGCATCGAAATACGTCTGCCAGAATGCAACCTGTCGGTCGAGGTCGGGAGTCCAAATAGCAACGTGCGCAATATGCAAGTTATTTCCTTTCCGATTAAAAACGACAAGGGTTTCCGCAGCAACATGGCGTAGGCGCAGCGGTTGCACAAGCTTCAGGGGCGCGGGTTCCCCGACCGATCCTTCCGCGTGCGGCGCCTTTCTTTCGCCTACCGCCGAGCCAAATGTAAAATAGCAAAATGTGTTCGCCTGTTGCGAGGCGTCATTGCGAACCGCCTCGGTCACCTCTCCAGGTGGAACACTGACCGAAGCGGATGGAGAAGGTATTCTGTCTGCACTGCGTTCGATAAAGTCTCCGGTGTCAGCAGCGTTATCAGAGTAGCATCGTGGTCGCTCAGATCAGGTTTGGTTTCAGAGTCAAAGCTTCCGCAAAGGCTTCCGCGCCAAGGACGGGTTTGAAGCAGCGTATGTCATATTCGACCAGATTCTGCTTATGGAAGGAGTCGGATTTCAGCATTGCGTCGAGTTCTTCCCGGCTGGCGCAATGGGCAAGGACGATTCCGCCAAGAGCCGGTTCCATAGGGCCAGCGGCGATAATTGTTCCCGCCTTCAAATGTTCGGCGAGCCATTCGCGATGGGTGTCGAGATGGGCTTTTATATCATCCATGGGGCGGATGTAGGTGAGAGTAACGACATAAAGCATTGATGGATTTCCTTAAAGGAGTGGAAGGACTATGCCACGAGGTTCAGGATCTGCTCGTCGGCGTCGCGGAATGCTTTGGCGGTCATTTCCGGGCCGCGCGCCATCCCTTCAGCATAGATGAACTGGACGTCCGTGATGCCGAGAAAGCCCAGCATGTGTCTAAGATACTGCGCCGGCGTGTCGGCGGGCGTTTCCCTGTAGAAGCCGCCCCGCGTCAGGGCGATGATCGCCCTCTTGCCCTTCACCAAGCCTATCGGTCCGGTCTCCGTGTAACGGAATGTCGCACCCGGCTTGGCGATAGCATCGATCCAGTTCTTCAACTGGGATGGAATGTTGAAGTTGTACATCGGCGCACCGATGACGATGATGTCCGCCGCCAGGAGTTCAACGACGTGACGTTCGTCTTCGAGCGCTCGGGCGGTCTGATCTGGCGTTCGCGCGTCGGGAGGGAGCATCCGTGCCGCGACCGCCAGTTCATCGAGCGGCTGGATCGGATCGCGGGCCAGGTTCTTAATCTGGACGACAGCGTCCGGATCAATCCTTCTCAGATGGCGGACGATGGCGTCGGCAAGAGCGGAGGAGGTGGAGCCGTCAATTCGCGCGCTGGAATTGATTTGCAGTATCTTCATGAGAATTCCTTTCATGCGCCTCTCGCGGCGCGTTCAGTCGATGAACAACGGACGCGGATCATCGCCGGCGTGGCGAGCATGGCCGCGGTCACTCGGGGATAAGGAGGCGGGTCGCCTGGTCGACGCGCCCGCAGCTCAGGCTTGTGCGGCGTCTTCGATCAGTGCGGTGACGACATCTGCATGGGATATCAGCGACATGTGGCTCGAGAAGACCTCCGTTATGGCAGCCTGACTGCGGTGAGCCATCCAGCTCTGGAGTTCGGGCGCAAGCGCTCGGTCGTTCCTGGACAGAAGATACCAAGACGGCTTTTTCTTCCAAGCGGTGCCGACTACCTTTTCACCGAACGAGGTTGCGGCGATAGGCTTCTGTGTGGCGGCAAGAAGCTGGATCCTCTCGGGCGGAAGATCGCCTGCGAGCGCGGGCCCATAGTAAGCCGGGTCGAACCAGAGTGAATTGCGGTCGTCGGGGCGCGCTCCTTCCATGCCGGAAGAAGGCGAACCATGATTTTGAAGGTCAATGGCCGACTCATTCTCATCAGGCACCAGCGCCGACACATAGACGAGAGACGTGACGCTCGGCGAAAGCCCGGCCTCGGTGATTACCATGCCGCCCCAGCTATGCCCCACCAGTACGACAGGGCCGGACTGGCGGCTCAGGACATTTTTGATGTAGGCGATGTCATCGGCGAGCGATGTCAGGGGGATTTGTGCGGCCGTGACGGTGTATCCCTTTGAGCCAAGCCGGAGGATGACTTCGCTCCAGCAATTGCCGTCTGTAAATGCGCCATGCACCAGCACCACGTTTTTTGTTTTCTGTTCAGCCATTTCGCTTGTTCCTGTGCGCGCGGATGCCCGCTGCCGCATGATTCCCGCAAGAGCGCCGGTCGCTGACATCGCGATCAAGCTTCTTCTATTCAGGACGGACATGTCGTGCCTCCGGCGGATTTGCGGTCGGCGTCTTGCCGATGAGTTCGATTGCAAGATAGCGGGTTGCCAAATGTCGCAGTAGGACTATGAATCGGGACTGATTGTTCTATTGAAGCAACAATGCGATAATACGGGGTGACAGCGTTGGAAGACTTGAATGACCTGATGCTGTTTGCCGCTGTCGCGCACCATGGAAGCTTCTCCGCTGCGGCATTGGCACACGGACTGCCCAAATCCAAGGTAAGTCGCCGTATCGCCGGCCTGGAGCGACGACTGGGCGTGCGTCTTCTGCAGCGCTCGACGCGGGCTCTCCACGTGACGGAAGTCGGGCAAGCGCTCCTGCCGCACTGCGAGTCCATGGCGGAAAGCGCCCAGGCGGCACTCGAAGTCGCAGCCTCAGCAGGAGAACATCCCTCAGGTCGGCTGAAGGTCAGTTGTCCGATTGGTGTCGCGCACATCTACCTTGCACCGGTGTTGGGCAAATTCCTGAAGGCACATCCCGCAGTCCAGTTTGAACTCGATCTGACGAATCGGCGCGTGGATGTGATCGCAGAAGGCTATGACGTCGCCCTCAGGATCAGATCGAGTCTTGACGATTCCAATCTTGTCGTTCGCAGTTTGGGAACGAGTGAGCAGATGCTTGTGGCAAGCCCGGAATTCATAGCCACCCACGGTCCTTTCGGCAGCGCGGATTCTTTGCAGCGGAAGCCAGGCGTCGGGCCTGCCGGCGTGAGAGGCGAGAGGAACTTCTGGAGTTTGCTGAAGCCGGATGGTGTTTCCATCGACATCGAATATCTGCCGACGCTCATGACTGACGATGTCTATGTGCTGTGTCAGGCTGCGTTAGCCGGAATTGGTGTCGCACGTCTGCCGGTCAATATTTGCGGAGACGCCATTCGCGACGGCCGCCTGGTGAAGGTCTTGCCGCATTATCGATTGCACGCGCACGGTCTTCATGCCGTGTTTCCGTCCCGTAGGGGCCTCGTGCCAGCGGTGAGGGCTTTCCTCGACTTCCTGGCCGAAGAGCTCCCGGGGATGCTTGCGGCGGTGACTGGGGGATATGACGATGGCTATAGCCCAGGTAGCCTCGGTTCAAATCGGACATCGTGACCGCTTGGTGTAGATGAGGCCTGTGGGTTCGGCCCGCATTCAGCTGTCATCCAGGATGACGCAATAAACAGGTCCGTTGTCATATACGACGCGGTGTTGATGAGTTAAGACGGTTCCAATGCCCCGCTTTGTCGGGAGGACAAACATATTGTCAAAAAACCTGCGACGTAAGCCAGTCTGCGAAAATCTTCGATAGCCTCCGTTGGCTGCCGGCCTTCGGATAGGCGAGGTAGTGGCCGATGTAGCGGTTGTCACGGCTGTTGCTGAACGGGCGGACCAGACGCCCGCTGTCGAGCTCGCGCCTTGCCAGAGTGTTGGACTCCAACGCCACTCCCAGTCCGTTCGCTGCGGCGTCGACTGCCAGAAAGCTTCTATCGAAGCTCATGGCGGGGAGGGGCGGGGGGCCGAGGTTATTAAGTTCAAACCAGTCGATCCATTGAATCCTTTTCAGGTCGCTGCGGATGAGGGGAAGACGCGCCAGGTCTCGTGGGTTTTTCAGTCGTTCAGCCATCTTTGGAGAACACAGCGGAGAAATGATCTCTTCTCCAAGCGGCACGACGATCAAATCTTCTCTGTTCGATGGTTCGCCGTAAACGATGTCCACATCGAAGAGGCCGTCGACGAAACGGGCGTAGTTTGTGCTGGCCGCAACCCTCACCTCAACTCCCGCATTTTTTGCAAGGAAGTCGGGAAGGCGTGCAGAAAGCACCTGCGCGGCATAGCTCGGCGCGCAGTGAACCCGAAGGAGGTGAGTCTTGTTGGATGAAATCATCTCAACACCCCGGCGGAGCTCCTCGAAGGCATTCGAAGCGTGGGACAGGAGCGTCTGGCCGGCCAGAGTCAGGGTGACCTTTCGCGTGCTTCGCTCGAAGAGCGAGATGCCAAGGTCGCGCTCGAGCTTTGCAATGGCATGACTTACGGCGCTTGGTGACAGGTGCAGCTCCTCGGCTGCGGCGCGAAAGGACGCCAGCCTGGCTGCGGCTTCAAAGATGCGGACCGCGGAGAGTGAGGCCATCTGCAACATCGGATTAGTGAACCAGATTCACCCAGCGTTGTAAACTTCGCGTTTGTCGAATGGCGTCAACTCGATCAGTTTCGACCCCGCAAGCCAACTGACTAGCCGAAGATTTGCCAGATGCTGGGACGCATCGGGAGGAGATTACATGTTACTCAATGGGAAGACCGCGGTCATTTCGGGCGCGGCGAGCAGGCGCGGCATCGGCCGTGCGACGGCGCAGCTTTTCGCCGAGCACGGCGCGCGCGTTGCCATCCTTGATATTGATGCGGATGCCGCGGCGGACGCCGCGGCGGCTCTGCCGAGCGTCAAGGCCGGTAGCCACGTGGGATTGCGCTGCGACGTCGCCGACAAGGCATCCTGCGCCGAGGCCGCATCCAAGGTGATCGCCTCCTTCGGTTCGGTAAACGCGCTCGTCAACAATGCCGGCATCACCCAGCCGGTCGGCACGCTCGATATCACCGAAGCTGACTGGCAGCGGATCGTGGCGGTCAACATGACCGGTGTGCTCTTCCTGAGTCAGGCCTTCATCCCCTACATGCGGGACAATGGTGGCGGATCGATTGCCTGCATGTCCTCGGTATCGGCACAGCGTGGCGGCGGCATCTTTGGCGGGCCTCATTACTCCGCAGCCAAGGCAGGCGTGCTCGGTCTCGCCAAAGCGATGGCCCGCGAATTCGGTCCAGCCGGAATTCGCGTCAACTCCGTCACGCCTGGCCTCATCCAGACGGATATCACCGGTGGCAAACTCACCGATGAGATGCGCGCCGACATCATCAAGGGCATCCCCCTGAGCCGGCTCGGGGAGGCCGCCGACGTCGCGAATATTTACCTGTTCCTTGCCTCGGATCTGTCGGCCTACGTCACCGGCGCGGTCATCGACGTCAACGGCGGCATGCTGATCCACTGAGGTCCATTCCGGAGAGAGACAGACATGAGCCAGATTGGCCACAATATCAGCCTGACAGAACGCGCCCGGCGCATCCGCCGTCACGCGCTGCGCATGGGGGAAGTGCAGGGGCAGGGTTACATCGCCCAGGCGCTCGGCGTCGCTGACGTCCTGGCCGTATCCTACTTCCACGCCACGAACTACCGGCCGGACGATCCCGAATGGGAGGGGCGGGACCGCTTCCTCCTGTCGATTGGGCACTATGCCATCGCCCTCTATGCCGCGCTGATAGAAGCCAAGATCATTCCGGAAGACGAGCTGGAAACCTATGGCACGGATGACAGCCGGCTGCCGATGTCCGGCATGGCCGCCTACACGCCCGGAATGGAGATCACCGGCGGATCGCTTGGACACGGGCTTGGCATCGCGGTCGGAATGGCTTTGGCGCTGAAGCGGAAGAAGTCCTCGTCCTTTGTCTACAACCTGTTCTCCGACGGCGAACTCGATGAAGGTTCGACCTGGGAGGCCGCGATGTCGGCCGGCTCCTATAAGCTCGACAATCTGATTGGCATCGTTGACGTCAATCAGATGCAGGCCGACGGCCCATCGATCGGGGTGCTCAATTTTGAACCGCTGTCCTCCAAATTCGAAGCCTTTGGCTGGTTCGTGCAGCGGGTTGACGGCAACGATATCGGCGCGCTCGTAGAAGCCTTCGACGCTGCTCGTCATTACGCCGAGGCGAAGCCTCGCATCATCATATGCGACACGAAGATGGCGAAGGGGGTACCCTTCCTCGAGGCGCGCGATCGAAACCACTTCCTGCGCGTCGAACCCCACGAATGGGCCGAGGCCCTCAGGATCATCGATGCGGGGGTGCAAGCATGAGGCGTTCCAAGTACATCCGGCCTGCGCATCTTGAAAGCGGCGTCGACAAGCCCCGGCTTACGACGTCGGCGATGATCGCATCGATTGCCGGCCCCGATCAGCCGACCAGGCCCGCGCCTTTCGGTAACGCTCTGGCAGCTCTGGCGCGGAAGGACGACCGCATTGTCGGCATGTCCGCCGACCTTGCGAAATACACGGACCTTCATGTGTTCCGCGCTGCCCATCCCGACCGCTTCTATCAGATGGGGATGGCGGAACAGTTGCTGATGATGTCGGCGGCGGGAATGGCGCGCGAAGGCTTTCAGCCTTGGGTGACGACATATGCCGTCTTCGCGTCCCGGCGGGCCTACGACTTCATCTGCCTGGCGATTGCCGAGGAGATGCTTGATGTGAAGATCGTCTGCGCCCTTCCGGGCCTGACGACGGGATATGGGCCGAGCCACCAGGCGACGGAAGATCTCGCAATGTTCCGCGGCATGCCGAACCTAACAATCGTCGATCCGTGCGACGCGAGCGAAATAGAGCAGGCAGTTCCTGCGATCGCCGCCCATAAGGGGCCAGTCTACATGCGCCTGCTGCGCGGCAACGTTCCGCTGGTTCTGGAGGAATACGGCTACAAGTTCGAACTCGGCAAGGCCAAGCTCCTTCGGGATGGCAAGGACACGCTCATCATCTCGTCGGGCGTGATGACGATGCGCGCGCTCGAGGCTGCCACGCAGCTTCGAAACGACGGCGTCGACGCTGCCGTCCTGCACGTCCCGACCATAAAGCCGCTCGACGAGGCGACGATCGTCGCCGAGTGCCGCAAAGGCGGGCGGCTCGTGGTCGTGGCGGAGAACCATACCGTCATCGGCGGCCTTGGAGAGGCAGTCGCCGGGACGCTGTTGCGCGCCGGCGTTGCACCGCCGGCCTTCCGCCAGATCGGCCTGCCCGACCAGTTCCTGGAGGCGGGCGCCTTGCCGACGCTCCATGACCAATACGGGCTATCGACCCTGAAGGTGACGGAGGCGGTGAAGGCTTGGCTCTCGACCTGACGACCTCGGCCGGTTGAGGAGATGCCGGCCGTTTAAACAAGCTTATGATGGAGGATGAAATGAGCTTGCAGATCAATCGAAGATTTTTCCTGGCGACCGCAGCTGCTGCGCTCGCGGCCCCGGCAATCGTGCTTTCAAGCCGATCCGCCAGCGCTGCCGCCACGACCTTGACGCTTGGCCATGGCGCCGCGCCCGGCAATCCCAGAACCGTCGCTGCCGCTAAATTCGCGGAACTCGTCAAGCAGAAGACCGAAGGTCGTATCCAGATCAACGTCGCAGGCGCCGAGACGCTTGGCAGCGACTCCGCGATGCTCACCAGCCTCAGGACGGGAGCGCTGGATTTCACGGCCAACAGCCAGGGCGCCACATCCGCGATCGTACCGGAGCTGAGCGCGCTCGGCCTGCCGTTTCTGTTCGAAAGCACCGACAAGGCGATGGTCGTCCTGAACGGTCCAGTGGGCGCCGAGCTCAACCGGCGCTTCGAAGCGGTCGGCGTCGTTCCCCTGGACTGGTGGGACAACGGCATCCGCCATCTGACGAACTCGAAGCGCAAAGTGACTTCGCCTGCCGACCTGGCGGGCATGAAAATCAGGACGCCGGCCGATCCCATGACGATTGACATTTTCCAGGCGCTTGGAGCG
The DNA here is from genome assembly GCF_002531825.1 of Rhizobium sp. J15. Classification (GTDB taxonomy): domain Bacteria; phylum Pseudomonadota; class Alphaproteobacteria; order Rhizobiales; family Rhizobiaceae; genus Rhizobium. Next base: position 60,290 of record NZ_NWSX01000032.1, read on the forward strand.
GGCACCGAACAGATTGCCTTCGGCGAGCTCTACATCGCCCTGCAGCAGGGCGTCGTGGACGGGCAGGAGAATCCACTCGCCAATATCGAGAGTTCGAAGCTTCACGAGGTCAACAAGTATATCAGCCTGACGGCTCACAAATGGGAATCCACTCCGTTCCTGATGTCGAAGATCGCGCAGGCCCGCTTGGGGTCTGATTTGGAGGCGGTCAAGGCCGCGGCAAAGGAGGCGGGTGCTCTGCAGCGGAAGCTCTCGAGCGAGAAGGCCGCTGAGGTGCTCGAGAACTTCAAGAAGAACGCCGCCGTCGAGGTCGTGGGCGTCGATCACGATGCTTTCGTCAAGGCGACCGCATCCGTCGCGGACAGTTGGAAGAAGAAGCCATTCGGCGACTTCGTCACCCAGGTGGAAGCCGCTGCGAGGGGCTAACGCTCTACCCACAATCCGGAGGCCCCATGAGCAGGTTCTATTCAGCCGTCGATCTGGTCGCCGGCATCATCGTTATCTTTGCGCGCATGGTCATCACCGTCAGTGGCATCGCGCTGACGGTGGTCACCACGGCCAATGTCGTTGCCCGATATGCTTCGGCGAGCGGAGGGCTGTCCTTCGCTCAGGAATTGCCGATGTTGATGTTCCCTTGGTTCATCATCGCGGGGATCATCATCGCGGCCCATGCGGGTGGGCACATGGCCGTCGAATGGCTCTACGAAAAGCTTGACGGGGGCGCTCGCACGACGGCCCTGATCGTAGCGAACGCGATCAGCGTCGCCGCATTTGTGGTGCTGGCGTATCAGGCGACCGTGGTGGCCGAGATCGCCGGCGCTGAACGCAGCCCCGTTCTGCAGCTTCCAAACAGCATCGGCTACTATTCGCTGTCGATCGGCGCGGTACTCGTGTCCATCGTCACCATCGCTGCAACCGCCCGTGTTCTCCGGCTGGGCTGGGATCACCGCCTCGAAATCAAGCCCGAGGAGATCGCGCTATGACACTTGTCATGATCGTGTCCTTTTGCATCTTGATGGTCCTCGCCGTTCCCGTCGGCTATGCGCTGATCATCGCAGCCGGCCTAGGCGTCCTGTTCAACGGCTATATCCCGCTCTCGGTCGTCGCTCAGCAGGTCTACGATCAGACCCAGTCCTTCCCGATGCTGGCGCTTCCGTTCTTCATGCTCGCGGGCACCCTCATGCTGGGTGGCGAACTTGGGCGTCAGCTCCTGGAGCTCGCGTCTCGCGCGATGCAGCGGTGGCGGGGCGGGCCGCTCTCGACCACGGTCGTATCCTCCGTTGTCTTCGGAGGCGTATCCGGCTCGGCGGTGGCGAATGCGAGCGCGCTCGGTTCCGTTCTCATCCCCTGGCAGAAGAAGCATGGGTTCCCACCGGCGCTCTGCGCCGCCAACAACGCGACCTCCGCTGTCATCGACGTCCTTATCCCGCCTTCGATCCCGATGATCCTCTACGCTCTGATCAGCGGCGTCAGCGTCGGCGACCTGTTCATCTCCGGCATTGTTCCGGGGCTGCTCATGGCGGCGAGCTTCATGTTCGTCTGCTGGTACGTGTCGGTACGGCGAGGGTATGCCATTGATGCCGTGAAGGTCCGCAAGCGCGAGCTGGCGCGGCTGGCAATGCAAAGTTTCCCGGCAATTCTGCTGCCGATCCTGATCATCGTCTTTTTGCGATCCGGCCTGGCGACGCCGACCGAGGTCTCGGTCCTCTCGGTCGTTTACTCGCTGCTGCTCAGCGTCCTATTCTACCGTGACCTGACCTGGAAACGCTTCTGTGAGAACATGGTGGAGGCGGGTGTCGCGACCGGCGTGGTCATGCTCGTGATCATGGGCAGCGCGGCGGTGGGCTGGGTTCTGACATTCGATCAGGCTCCGCAGCACATGGCCGAGTGGGTCTCGACGCACATCTCCAGCCCGATCGTCATCATTCTCATGATGAACGTCATCATGCTCGTTGTCGGCATGCCGCTCGACATGCCACCGGCCATCCTGTTGCTGGGACCGATCTTCGTCCCTCTCGCTGACTCCATCGGTCTGGATCGGGTCCAGCTCGGCCTGATGATGGTGATCAATCTGGGGATTGGTCTCTATACGCCGCCGATTGGCACCACCCTGTTCATCTCGTCGTCGATCGCAAAGGCGCCGCTCGGCACCACGACGAACGAGCTCTGGCCGTTTTTCGGCATGGCCATGCTCCTCCTTCTCGCGGTCAGCTTCGTGCCCGCGCTGACGATCTACTGAGGGCGTTCGATGAGTGAAGCGTCAAAGAACGTCATCACCGTCCGAGGACTTACAAAGTCTTATGGTGCGACCGCGGTCCTCAAAGGCGTCGACTTTTCTGTTGCGCGGGGGGAGGTTCATGCGCTGCTTGGCGGTAACGGCGCCGGCAAGTCGACGATGATCAAGATCATCACGGGCGCCGCCTCGCGCAATGATGGAGAGATCCGCTTCTTCGACAGCGAGGGCAAGGAACGGAGCGAGGCCGAGGGCCGGGTGAAGGTCGCTGTCGTGCATCAGGAACTTGCGCTTCTGCCGCATCTGACTGTCGCCGAAAACATTGCTCTGCCGCATCACAGGAGAGGTGCCGCCTTGTTTCGGCGTACGGCCGCAGCGGCACGGGCCCATGACGCACTGCGGATGATCGACCAGGACTTTGCTGCCAGGTCCTTGCACAGGTTGGTTGGGAGCCTCAGCCTCCACGAAGGTCAGATGGTTGAAATTGCCAGGGCTCTTTCATCGGGTGCGGAATTGATCCTCCTCGACGAGCCGACTGCCAATCTCACAGCTCTTGAGACGGAGAGACTGTTTGCGGTCCTGCGGCGGCTTACCCGCGATACCGGTCTGTCGGTTGTGTTTGTCTCGCACCGAATGAAAGAGATCCGGCAGATCGCCGCTGTCTGCACGATCATCCGCGACGGCCGCACGGTGGTGGATCGTCAGCCGATGGACGAGCTGACGGACGCCGGCATCATCGAAAAGATGGGGCAGGTAGCAGCCTCTCATGCACCGGGAGGGGCGCCGCGGGTCGCATACCGGTCGGACGCCTCCGCTGCAACGGACACCATCACACTCGAGGAGGCAGGTTTCAGGCTGGAACTGCAGCCGGGCACAGTGCTCGGCGTGGCCGGCGCGCCGGCTGGCCCGGCAGCACTGATCGAAGGGCTAACGGGCGCCGCTCGGAAGAAGCGATGGACGGTTGCGCGTGCAGGATGGCCGGACCAGCTCCGTTCGCCGCGCAAGGCCGCCCGCCTGGGAGCCGGATATGTGACCGGCGATCGCGCAAACAAGGGAGTCCTCCACAGTCTTCCGATCATCGATAACGTCATGGCGTCCCGCCGTGTGACCAGAGGCGCGCTCCTCACCGGCGGCTCTGAAGGGGGCGAATGCCTCGATCTGCTGAAGGCCCTGAAGGTGAAGGCCGCTTCCGTCTGGGATCCGCCGAGCACGCTGAGCGGCGGCACACAGCAGAAGCTGCTGCTTGCCCGCTGGCTAGGCGTGCCCTCCCGGCTGCTGGTCCTCGAGGAACCGACCAGAGGTGTCGATATCGGGACCAAGCGAGAGATCTATCAGCTCATCAGACAGATGGCCGCTTCAGGCACGGTGATCGTCTGGTGGTCCACCGAAAATGTCGAACTGCTGGAAGTTTGCGACCGCGTCATTGCCTTCGACACCGAGGGACGGTGTGCCGGCGTGATGGACCGCGATGACTTCAGTGAAGAGAAACTTGTAACCTTGACTGGAATGGCCGCATGACTGGGACCCGGGCACACATCGCGCCGACAGAAGCGCCGGCAACACAAATCAGGCAGAGGGAAAGCCTCTTTAGCGCCTACAGGACCGAGATCGCGATCGCTCTGGCCATCGTGCTGCTGGCCCTTGCAGTCGGCTCGCAGGTTCCGCAGGCGCTCACCTGGGGCAACTTCGCCAATATCACCCAGGCCGGTGCACCTCTTATCATCATGTCGCTGGGCGTCCTGCTTGTCGTCATCACCGGCGGTATCGACCTATCCGTCGGCTCGGTCTTCTCCTTGACCGGGATGGTGACCGCGCAGGCGATGGCAAACGGGTTTGGCGGCATCTCGGCAGGCCTGATCGGTCTCGGCGTCGGACTTGTTTTCGGATCGATCAACGGCTTCCTCGTCACGATCGCCGGTCTGGCGCCGTTCGTGGTGACGCTCATCACCTTTGCCGTTGCCGGCTCGCTGGCCTTCATCGTCACCAACGGACGCTCGATGCCGATCGGCGATCCGGACTTCTGGCTCCTCAACAGCGGCAGCCTGATACCAGGCGTTCCGAATTACATCCTCTTCTGCGTAATCCTCTTGATCGCGATCGAGCTCTTCCTGAAGAAGATGGTGGCGGGCCGCTGGTTCTATGCTGTGGGCAGCAGTTCGACGGCTGCCTATCTGCTCGGCATTCCCGTCAAGCGCACAAAATTCATGGCCTATGTCGCGTCGTCGCTGCTGGCATCGTTCTCCGGCCTCCTGACGATCTCCTACATTCTGAACGCGGAATCCACGGCTGGGTCGAGCCTGATGCTCCAAGCCATCGCGGCGGTCGTGATCGGCGGTGCAAGCCTGCTCGGCGGCACGGGCACCGCGGTCGGCGCCGTGCTGGGGGCTCTGATGATCACGGTCATCCAGAACGGCGTCAATCTCATCGGCATCAACAGCTTTTGGCAGGGGTCGGTCACCGGCGTCGCCATTCTCATCGCGGTCCTCATCGACCGCTTCAGCAAGTCGCGGCGGGGGGCCGTTTGACAACAACCCGGCCCGAGAGCCGGCTTTTGGAGGAGGAATGAAAATGACAAAATCGATACGGGCAGTGGGGCTGTTTGCCGGCGTCGCAATGGCGGCCCTTTCACTTGCGGCCGCCGCACAAGCTCAGGAAAAGAAGACCGTGGCCTACCTAGCGCCGTCGCTTGACATCTCCTACTGGCAGTGGGTCGGCTACGGCGTGAAGGAGAAGGCCAAGGAACTCGGCATGGACTATGTCGAGTACACGTCGGAAAATTCGCCGGCCAAGCAGATGGACAATGCCCGCACCGCCGTGACCAAGGGTGTCGACGCCATCGTGATCGGCCCCGTGAGCTCGACGAGCACGCCGCCGCTTCTCGCATATCTGAAATCGCAGAACATCCCGATCGCCTTCGCCGGCATCGGCCCGCAGCCCGGCCAGACCGACTACACGTCGTCGGTTACGGCTAACAACTACGAGACCGGCAAGGCGCAGGGCGAATTCGTCTGCAAGCTTGCCAAGGACCGCGGCGGCAACCAGGTCGGCATGCTCTCTTTGCCGCAGGACCGCGAGAACGCCCAGAAATATCTGAAGGGTGCAGAAGAGGCGTTCAAGGCGAGCGGCTGCGATCTGGCGCAGATGCTGGAGACCAGGGGCCTTACCGTCAACGAGGCGGTCACGCAGGCCAATGACATGCTCACCGCCCATCCTGACATCAAGGCCATCTACGGCATGTATGATGAGGCCGGCACAGGTGCCGCGAAAGTGCTGCAGACCCGCGGCCTTACCGGCAAGGTCGGCATTGCGGTTGCAGACGGTAGCCCGACGACGATCTCGTTGCTGAAGTCGAACGCCATCCAGGGCATCTTCTTCCAGGAGGCGGTCGGACAAGGAATCGACGGGACGCAGCAGGTGTTCAACGCAATCTCGGGTGCGCCGGTCAAGAAAGACCTCGCTCTCGTCATGCCGCTGGTGACGGCCGATAAGGTTGACTCGCCGGAAGCGAAGGCCGTCATCGCACGGGTGTTCCCGCCCGCCAACTAAGGTGATGCGGACGCCGGCTGTTCTGGCCGGCGTCCTTTTCAGCGATCTCTTGAAGGGCAGCAGGCATGAAAGACCTCCCGATCATCGATCCGCATTTTCATCTGTGGGATCTCGACAACAACTACTATCCCTGGCTATCGGACGGCGTGAAACCATCTGCCTTCGGCGACTACACCGCCATCAACAAGACGTATCTGATCGACGACTTCCTCGCGGATGCAAAGAACCAGAACCTGGTAAAGGCAGTCCATCTCGACGTCGGATACGACCCGAAGGATCCGGCCGGCGAGACTCGGTGGCTGCAGGGCGTGGCCGACAAGCACGGCTTTCCTCACGGCATTGTGGGATATGCCGATTTCCGCAGACCCGACGTCGGCAATCTCCTCGACGAGCACATGACTTATGCGAACTTCCGCGGCATCCGGCAGTCGATGAACTATCACGAGGATCCCGCCAAGACCTATCTCACCGAAGCTGGCGTTAGCCGCACGCCGGAATGGCGCAGCGGTTTCAAGGAACTTGCCCGACGGGGTCTGAGCTTCGACCTCCAGCTCTACTACTGGCAGATGGAAGAATTTCTCGATCTTGCCCGCGCCTTTCCAGACGTGCAGATCATGCTGAACCACACGGGCATGCAGGTCGACGGCCCGAGCCATTTCGAGGGGTGGCGAAGTGGGATGCGCGTGCTCGCGCGGGCGCCCAACATGGCCTGCAAAATCTCAGGCCTCGGAATGGGCGACTGGACCTGGACGGTCGAAAGCATCCGGCCCTATGTCGAAGCGGCGATTGAAGCGTTCGGCGTCGAAAGGTGCATGTTCGCTTCGAATTTCCCGGTCGACAAGCTGTTCGGCAGCTACGACAAGATCATGGACGCGTTCAAGATCATCACGGCCGGTTATTCTCAAAACGAGCGCTTCGCACTGTTTCACGACAACGCAGCGCGCCTCTATCGGTTATAGCGGCCTCTCGGAGCCAGCGTAAATGTCGGCCAATACCTGCACCCGACAGCGGCTAAACGCCAAGCCGCTAATGATGCAGTTCAATGCAGTTCCATAAATCTGCTTACGAATCAAAACTAGATTAACGCACGACTTTGAGGCTTCCACCTGACAGCTCAACGGTTCGGCTTTGTTCAACCCCTGCTTGGCGCCGAAGACAACTGCTGCCAGTCCACGCGTTTCTGCAGTTCTGTCTCGCACGCACTTTCTCAGGCTATTGGTGCTGAGCTCGCATGGCGATATGCACGAGATCCGGTATGCCGCTCGCCGCCGGCCTGTTCAGATACAAACAGTCGTTGCCCGCGCGCTTGCCCCACGGCCACGAGAGACGTGTGAAGGCATTCATCGATAAGAAACCTCACGAGGTCGAGCTAGAGGGTTTGGAGACGTTCGCGTTCCGAAGGCTCAGGCGCTTCGCGGATTTCACCTTCAGGCCCTGCTCCGAAAGCTTCCTCGGACGTCCCCTTGCGGGATGGGCCACAACCCAGATCTCGGCAAGTTCCACCATGCGCTCAGTGAGCGAAGGATAGCCCTCAACGATTTCCGCTGTACTTGCGCCCTGCGCCTTCATCGCGGCAATCGTCCGCACAGGAACACGGGTTCTCTTGAATACCGGCTCAACGCCCACGACGCCTTTCACACTTTCGATCAGTCGTTCGGCTTCTCGAAGCGCCTCGGCCCGCGCGGATAGTTGTTCTCGTGCCCGCGCAACGTCGATAATGAGATAGTCGTCTGCTCTCACGGTTTCGGCATCGGGGTTCTGGTCGATCGTATCGAATAAGCGTTTGCGGCGCTCGGCAGACAAGATCGATCCGACGCCGTACCAGAGCTTCAACCGAAGCAGATCCTCATCGGTGAGCGCTCGACCCCGGCTGCCAATGAGATGAGTCTCGATGATGCGCTTGTCGATCGCATTGTGCACTGACTTCACAGCGATCTCGCTGACAGCCGCAGCCTCGGCGGGCGTGTAGGCGTGTGGGGTATTGGTCATAATCATTCTCCTTGCGGAGAATAGATAAGTCAGACGAGGCCGCGCGTAAAGATCGACCGAGCTTTCGATCTCGCTTCTGCTTGGTGGGCACTTCTGGAGCGGCCGTTCAGTCACGAGAAACAGTGCCTCCGTCCAAGCGAGGGATTTGCTCGTGCCGGCTCTTCACTTCGGTTCGTCGACGATCAAGAGCCGGAAACCTCTCAAGATTTGCTCTCGCTGATTGCGGCAAATGCAGGGCTATCGATTCTGCTCCCATCAAGGCGGGCATCTCAACAGCAATGCTATACTAGATTTCGAATATTAGTATAATTAGGATCGGGGTGGGAATGACTGTTATTCGAGGAGAGGGCGGGGCAGCGTCCACGGGGTAAAAGCCGCCGAGCTTGCTTGCAGCTGGTGCCTATACTATATTTGTGAAAATGATATAGAGGGCCCCGTGATTAAGCAGATTGATCTCATGTTCCGCACTATGGTTGCGGAACTCCAGCAGCGGGCATTTGACGATG
>NZ_NWSX01000033.1 GCF_002531825.1 Rhizobium sp. J15
CCTGGATCGGCTTGCCGGTGTCGAGCGTTTCCAGTTCCGACAATTCGCGGTTTCTCTCGCGCATGATCTCGGCGGCGCGTTTGAGGATACGGCCGCGCGCCATCGGGCTCATCGCCGCCCATTCCGGCTGGGCGCGTTTGGCCGCCGCGATCGCCTTCTCGACGATCGCAGGCGTTGCCGCGTGCAGCCGGGCGATCACCTCGCCGGTGGCGGGATAGAGGCTCTCGATGACGGTGCCGTCGGTATCCTCGACATATTCGCCGTCGATGAAGTGCGAGGCTGTCGGCTGGGCTTTCATGTCATTTGTCCTTGGATGGTGCGAAGTGGTTTTCCCTTCTCCTTCAGGGGAGAAGGGGACGTGGAGGCCAGAAGCGCATTCAGATAATCCTCCGTCAGCGCGATCGAGGCTTCGATGCCGATCGGCGCTGATTTCAAACTCTGCCTGATATAGAGCCCGTCGATCATCGCCGCTGCGCCCTCGGCGATGCGTTCTGCGGCGTCGGCCGGCAGCAGCGCCTTGAGATCGGCAAGCAGGTTGGAGCGCAGTCGGCGGGCATAGATCACCAGGAAACGGCGTGTCTCCTCCGAACGCTGCGCTTCGGCATAAAAGGCAAGCCAGGCGGCAATCGTCTCCGGCGCGAACTGGTCGGCATGGAAGCTGACGCGAACGATGGCCGAAAGCCGCTCACGCGGCGTCCGCGCCTGCTTGAGCGCCACGACCGCATCGCGACGCAACTGCCGCAGAAGCGAGCGGATCGTCTCGATCAGCAATTGCTCCTTGCTGCCGAAATAATGATGCGCAAGGGCTGGCGACACGCCGGCCTGGCGGGCGATATCGGACATGGTGACGGCAAGCGAGCCGTGATCGCCGATCACCCGCAGCGCCGCATCGACAAGCGCCTTGCGGCGCACCGGCTCCATTCCGACTTTGGGCAAGGCCACATCTCCCTGATAACGGCGCCATGTTAATTTTGATTGACTGATCAATCAATAAAAATCTTTCGCGTTTGGCAGCTATTCGGATCTTTTCCCGAAGCTTTGCTGCAACATATTCAAAATCACCCGGGGAGGTGCGTTATGACAGATGTCTTTGACGGAATGCCGACATCCCAGTTGCGGTCGAAATGGATCTGGTTCGTCGGCCTTGGGGTGCTGCTGTTCATCTGCGGCTTGATCGCGCTCGGCAATCTGATGCTCGCCACCGTCGTCTCGGTCTATTACGTCGGCATGCTCATGCTGTTCGGCGGTGTGATCTATCTCGTCCACGCCTTCCAGGTGCGCGGCTGGGATCATGTGCTCTTCTGGGCGCTGAGCGGCCTGCTCTATGTGCTCGCCGGCATCTGCGCCTTCATCAATCCGATCCTGACATCGGCGGCATTGACGCTGTTTCTCGCCATCGCCCTTCTCATCGCCGGCGTTTTCCGCACGTGGGTCGGCAGGCGGATGAAGCCGGCCAAGGGCTGGGGCTGGATCGTCGCAAGCGGTGTCATCACGGCGCTCGCCGGCTTTGTCATCGCGCTCGGCTGGCCAGTGAACAGCCTGTGGATCCTTGGCCTTTTCCTGGCCGCAGATCTCATCCTCCAGGGCTGGACGATGATCGCCTTCGGCTTCGGCATCCGCAGTTGAAACAGTGGAGAACGATGTCCCGGCGCCGCCTTCCAGCCGTTTCTTTTTTGACAAGGGCATGGCAGGGGATTAGACTTTAAGGGTTAAGGCTATTCGATACGCGAAACGCCAGCGCGTGCGAGTGCAACAAGGCATCGGCGAGATATCGTCGAAAATGCCGAAAATGGTCATGCGTCCCCCATGAGGCAGGATTCTGCCTGATTGAAAATAGGGAGGAAGTCCATGCCGATGGTCACCGTTTCCATCTCTCCGCAACAAGCAGCGGGCATTCGTGCCGCCGTCGATAATGGCGGTTATGCTTCAAGCAGCGAGGTCGTCCGCGAGGCGCTCCGCCTCTGGGATACCGCTCGCAAGATGGGCGAATTTCGCGGCGATGTTCTCGATGACGAGGACGTCCCTTCCAGCGGCAGATGCGTCGCCGACATGTTTGCCGATCACGAAGCGGAACGCCGCCGCTCCGCCTAAGCAAGCTTTTGATTGCATTGTAAAATCTGATAATCGTGGAACGCGTGGGCGCGCCTCGCGCGTTTCATAAAACTTTCATATTGGCGAAAGAGTTCATTGATCCTTCTGCGGCATGTTCCAGGCGAAAAAGAACAAGTCACAGTGGAGATCGGCCCACATGAAGACTGGAATGTCCCTGGCCACCGTCGAGCCGGGTGTTTTGCGCCGCTATGCCAGCGATCAGATCGTAACGCTTGCCAAGCTTGTCATCGAGAACGCCTTCCAGCCGATCGTCGAGGCCGGCACCGGCACGGTTTTCGGTTACGAATCCCTCATGCGCGGGCAGGAGCGCATCGGCTTCGACACGCCGATGGAAATTCTCGACGAAGCCCACCAGGCCAGCCAGCTGCTGCAGCTCGAACAGATGGTGGCGAGCCGCGCGCTTGCGAAATTCGCAACGCTGTCGAACTTCTCCACCTCCACACTTTTCCTCAATCTCGATGTCCGGCTTATCCCGCATGGCGAACGCCTGGTCGAGAACCTGCTGCAGCATTTGAGGACGGCCAATATTCCGCCATCCTCCGTGTGCTTCGAATTCTCCGAACGTTTCGACAATACCAGCGTGCCGGAGTTTTCCGCCCTCGTTTCCAAACTGCGCAAGGCCGGCTTCAAGCTGGCAATCGACGACTTCGGCGTCGGCCACGGCGAGATTAAGCTGCTCTGCGATCATCCCGTCGATTACCTGAAGATCGACCGTCACTTCGTTGCCGATATCGATCGCAGCCCGCGCAAGCGCCACCTGCTGAAAAGCATCGTCAACATTGCCCATGTGCTCGGCACGCGCGTCATTGCCGAGGGCATCGAAACCGAGGCTGAATTCATTGCCTGTCGCGAATATGGCGTCGATCTTGTCCAGGGCTGGTTCATCTCCCGCCCGACGACGCATGTTTCCGAACTGGCGCCGTGCTTTCCGCATCTGCAGGAGCTCGACAAGAGCAAGCGCAACAACCAGTCGCTCGACGAGATCCTCATCCGCAAGCAGATCGAGCTTCTGCCGGCGGTTTACGAGAACGACAGCATCGACAGCGTCTTCGAACTGTTCCGCCGCAATCCGCGCCAGGCCTTCTTTCCCGTTCTCAACGCCAATAGCGAGCCGCGGGGCATCATCCACGAGCACCACCTCAAGGAATATATTTATCAGCCCTTCGGCCGCGATCTCCTGAAGAACAAGATGTATGAGCGCAGCATCTCGCATTTCGTCGAGATGGCGCCGATCGTCGGTCTCGACAGCGACGCCGAGCAGCTGATGGCGATCTTCGCCAATATGGAAGGCAGCAACTGCCTGATCCTGACCGACAATATGCGCTATGCCGGCGTCGTCTCCGCCGCCTCGCTGATCAAGGTCATCAACGAGAAGCAGCTGAAGACGGCGCAGGACCAGAACCCGCTGACCGGCCTGCCCGGCAACCGCGCCATCCGCGATTTCATGCGCCAGTCCGGCCGCGACGGCGATGAGGTCCGCCATTTCTGCTATTGCGACTTCGACAATTTCAAGCCGTTCAACGATGCCTACGGCTTCCATCTCGGCGACCATGCGATCTCGCTGTTTGCCGCGCTGATGCGCCGCTATTTCTTCGCCGAGCGTCATTTCCTCGGCCATGTCGGCGGCGATGACTTCTTCATCGGCGTCGTCGGCTGGACCAAGGAGGAACTGACGGAAATCCTCGACCGGCTGATCAGTGATTTCCACGACGACGTGCTCGATCTCTATTCCGACGAGCACCGCGCCGCCGGCCGTATCCTCGGTCACGATCGCGCCGGCGTGGAAGCCCTGTTCCCGCTGATGCGCTGCTCGATCGGCGTCATCGAGCTGCCGGAAGGTCTCGTCATCGACGATATCAACCGCGTCAGCGCCGAGATCGCCGTCATCAAGTCGGCCGCCAAGGAGAGCGAGGAAGGCCTCGTCTTCCATCTCCTGGGCGAGGCGAATTGACGCCTTTGCCACTTCCTGCCTTCCCAAGCCCAGGGGGCTGATTTATCTCCCTGTTTCGGATCAGGGAGGATCGCGCCATGCCATTGCCTCAGGAAATGCGTTTCGTCGATCTCAACTCCTTCGGCGGGCCGGAGGTTATGACGATCGGCAGGCGCCCGCTGCCGGTGCCCGAAGAGGGGCAGGTTCTCGTGCGCGCCGAGGCGATCGGCGTCAACCGTCCCGATCTTGCCCAGCGCCAGGGCAGCTATCCGCCGCCCAAGGACGCAAGTCCGATCCTCGGGCTGGAGCTTGCAGGCGAAATCGTCGCCGTAGGGCCTGGCGTCAGCGGCCATGCGGTCGGCGACAAGGTCTGCGGCCTTGCCAATGGCGGCGCCTATGCCGAATATTGCCTGCTGCCGGCAGGCCAGATCCTGCCGTTTCCGAAGGGCTATGACGCCGTGAAGGCAGCGGCCCTTCCTGAAACCTTCTTCACCGTCTGGGCCAATCTCTTCCAGATGGCCGGGCTGACGGAAGGCGAGACGGTGCTGATCCATGGCGGTTCCAGCGGCATCGGCACGACGGCGATCCAGCTCGCCCGCGCCTTCGGCGCCGAGGTCTACGCGACGGCAGGATCGAAGGAAAAATGCGACGCCTGCGAAAAGCTCGGCGCCAGACGCGCGATCAATTACCGGAGCGAGGATTTCGCCGAGGTGATCAAGGCCGAGACCGGCCAGGGCGTCGACATCATCCTCGACATGATCGGCGCTGCCTATTTCGAGCGCAATATCGCCTCGCTGGCCAAAGATGGCTGCCTGTCGATCATCGCCTTCCTCGGCGGCGCCGTCGCCGAAAAGGTCAATCTCTCGCCGATCATGGTCAAGCGCCTGACGGTCACCGGCTCCACCATGCGCCCGCGCACCGCGGAGGAAAAACGCGCCATCCGCGACGATCTGCTCGCCGAAGTCTGGCCGCTGCTGGAGGCCGGCGCCGTCGCTCCCGTCATCCACAAGGTCTTTGCCTTCGAGGAGGTCGTCGCGGCGCACCGCCTGATGGAAGAGGGCAGCCATGTCGGCAAGATCATGCTGCGTCTGGGTTAGCGCATGATGCCGGAAAGTGTGAGAGGTTTTCGGATAAAGCGCGTCGCATGATCAAGTTTCATGCGACGCGCTTTAGCGTCAGCGAGACGCCGACCGCCAGCACGCCGGGCAGCGCCATCAGCAGATAAAGCCAGTGCGCCGCCGACAGCGCGCCCGATATGCCGCCCGGCTCGACGAGGCCGGCGTTGTTGGCGATGACGCCGGCAAATGCCGTACCAAAGGCGCCGCCGAGTGAACTCATGGTCGGAATTGCCGCCGACGCCTTGTCCTGTTCGTTGCTGGCAACGAGTTTCAGCACCATGGCGACGAGATGAGCCCAGCCGAGGCCGATACCGAAGCCCATCATGAACATGGCGGTCGCCGCCGGCACGAGAAGCAGCATATGCGCCTGCGGATTGTCCCTGGCGAGGAACACCGTGAGCGAAGCGGTCGCGGCCGCCTCGATAAGCGCGCCGCCGACGATGGCCAGATAGGCCCGTCTGCCGGTCAGCGAACTGCTGAGAAAGGCGGCAAACGTCCAGCCGACGGCGACCAGCGCAACGAGATAGCCCGACACCAGCGGCGTCACCCCATGCAGGGTCTGCAGGAAATAAGGAATGAAGACGTCGCTGACGAGCACGATGGTCATGGCGAGCATGGCCAGGTAGACTCGGGAAATCGGCTTGGAAAAGGTCACTGCGCCGAATGGCAGCAGGCGGTTCCGGCTTCGCCGCTCGATGAGAAACATGGCCGATACCGCGATGACCGAGGCGGCGATCAGCGCGACTTTCACGGCTGTCGTCTCGCTGGCGCCAGCCGCACTGATCAACAGAACGGCGGCAAGCAGCAGCCCGATCTGCGCCACCGGCGTCTTCACCTGATCACGGTCGTCCTTGACGTCAGGCAATAGCCGCGGCGCCAGCACCGCCATCAGCAAGCCGAGCGGCACCAGCACGATGAAGGCGTAGCGCCAGCTGCTGCCCGATGAAAAGAAGCCGCCGAGCGTTGGCCCGATGACGGTCGAAATACCCCAGATCGCCGCATAGAGCGTCGAGGCCTTCGGCCACAGCGGCTCGGGATAGACGAAGCGGATGAAGGCATAGCCGAGCGCCGCCAGCGCACCCGTGCCGAGGCCCTGCACGGCGCGGCCGATCAGCACCACCGGCATCGAAGGTGCGACCGCCGCAATCAGGCTGCCCACGCCGAAGACCAGAGCGGCGATCACATAGACGGCGCGAAGCCCGATCCCGCGCGGCCGCATGGCGACGAAGATGGAGCCGAGTATGGCTGCGGCCACGAAAAGGCTCGTGACCCAGGAAAACAGGGCCAGGCCGCCGATATCGCGGACGATCGAGGGCGCGATGGTGGCTGTGATGTAACTCTCGACCGCATAAAGCGTGACACCGCCGGCAAGCATCATCGTTGCAGCCAAGTGTTCGGGCAGGAAGAGCCGGAAGAGCGAACTGGCGTTCGGAATGGCGATGGTCTGATCGATATCGGACATGCGATGGTCCTCGATGTTTTTGCTGGCGAGCGATTATTTTCCAAGTTATAAATTGGAAATTACACGACGATGCGATTAAAACAAGATATGACTTGGAAAATATGCGCCAATCCCCAGCCAACCGGATTCTGATCCTGATAAAGACCGAAGGCCCGCAGCTTGCGGCCGCGATCGGCGATGCGCTCGGCATTTCGGGTGAGGCTGCTCGCCAACAGCTGGCGAAGATGGCGGAGGAGGGGCTGGTCGAACCGGTCACCATTGCCGGCACCGGCAGAGGCCGGCCGCGCCAGCTCTGGCACCTGACTGCCGCCGGCAATCGCCAGTTTCCGGACGGTCATGCCGAGCTGACGGCAAACCTGCTCGGCACGCTGGTCGAACAGCTCGGGCCCGCCGCGCTCGATGCCGTCATCTCCGCCCGCGAGGCCGAGACGCTGAAGCGTTATCGGGAGGAGCTGGAAAAATCCGGCGATCTCGCGGCCCGTGTCGAAGGCCTCGCAGCCATCCGCACCCGCGAGGGCTACATGGCCGACAGCTGGAAGCAGCAGGACGGTTCGTTCATGCTGGTCGAGAACCACTGCCCGATCTGCGCGGCAGCGGCTGCCTGCGCCGGCTTCTGCCGTTCCGAACTCGAAACCTTCCGCGCCGCCCTCGGCGCCGACGTCGAGCGCAGCGAACACATCCTCGCCGGCGCGCGCCGCTGCGCCTACCGCATCACGCCGCATTGAGGCCTGTCGCTCCCTCAACCTCGTTATTCACCCGCGCGTCAAGCCGGCTGTCGCGCCTGGCGTCTGCTGCTTTCGAGATAGAGCAAGGCTCCGATCGCCGCGATACCCGCGGCTGCGCCGACGAAGGCCGTGCCGGAATAATCGGTGAGCGATGTGCCGAAGGCGAAGAGCCCGGCGGCGATGCCGGTGCCGATGAAACTGTTGAGCGAGATCAGCGAGCTTCCGAGCCCCGGCCGGTCCGCGATCAGGTCCTGCAGATAGGTGATCGGCACGCTGAGGATCGCCGCCGCCCCGCAGGCGTTGAGAAGCAGCAGCGCATAGACATGCCAGCGCGCCGAGGCAAAGCCGAGCAGCATCAGATAGCTGCAATAGATCAGCGCGCCGAAGGCAAGCACATGCGCGGTGCGAAAGCGCCGCTGCGCCATGCCCCACATCACCATGAACGGCATTTCGAGAAAGGCCGTCAGTCCGGCCATGAAGCCCACATCGACCACGGTGCCGCCGGCCGCATGAGTGATGACCAGCGGCGAGAGCATGCCGTTCAGCCGCTGCAGTCCGAAGAGCAGCGATATGACGACGACGCGCGCCAGCACATAAGGCATGAAGATCCGCTTCAGCGAAGCGAAGAAGCCGGTTTGATCGGGGGCGGGACCGGCGGTGCCATTTCCGGGCGCGAAGAAGAAATAGAGGCAGAAGCAGATGAGGCTTGCGACGGCCGCGATCCCATAGGCCGGCGTCATCGATGGTGAATTGACGAGATAGAGGCCGATCAGCCCCGGCGCCAGCGCCCAGGAGCCGGAAAACAGCGCCCGCACCGTTGCCGTGATTGCCGCCGCCCGGCCGCGGTCCATCTGGTTGGTCCTGGCGCGCAGGCTGGCGAATAGCAGCGAATAGGTGGAATTGCTCATCGGCACCAGCAGAAGCGTCGAGAAGATGAAGACGGCGGGGCTGTGGATGATCGCAATCGAGCCGAAGCCGAGGATGCCGGCGACCGAAAGCGTCAGCACCAGCTGCCGCCGCTCCTTCAGCCTGTCCGACCAGATGCCGAGCGTCAGGCTCGTGGTGACGTTGACGATCGCCGAGAAGAACACGAGGCCCGAATAGGTGCCGTTGCTCAAGCCCAGTTCGTTGATGCCGATGATCGACTGATAGGGAACGGTCGAGGCATAGGTGAAGGCGAGCGCGACGAGTGTCACGGTGGGAATGCGGATCCTGTTGTCGCCGAGGATCAAGGCAAAACTGGATGACATGGGGCGGTTCCTGATGAACCACCTTTAACCGGATCGGACATATCAGAGAAACGATAGTTTTCGATCGTTTCGGTCAATTCCAGTGATGATTGTGCGCTTCAGATTTGCGCTGTCAGATTGGCAAGCCAGAAATCGATCTGTCCAAGGGGAAGAACGTTTCCGAGGAAACCGGTGAGAGCTGAGGCAATTGATATCAACACCAATCCCAGAAGCGCTCCCAGGATGATCCCAACGCTTGCCTTTTGGGGCTTGCGCGCCAGCCAGCACGCCAGGATGAGAGAGACGACCGTGAAAAAGACCCACAATATGGATTCTGAAATGGGTAGGCCTGATTGCAAGATAATTCCCTGGAATGTGAACGCTGCTGCAGGATAGCGTCTCGATGCGTCCGATCTCAAGGCCTTTCGCCCGAGGCGGATAAAGCCGGGCGCGATCCGAGCATGCGCCGTTCTTCATCAGCCGAGTTGGCTTTCGCGCCCCGACGCGGTATGCCTGCCGCATCCCGCCAGCATCCGGATGAGAACCCATGACCAATCCCGTCACCGTCGAAGTCACCCGCGGCCTGCTCGTCGAAAGCCGCCATCGCGGCTCGGTTGCCGTCGTCGATGGTGATGGCAAGCTGGTCTTCTCGGCCGGAGATGTCGAAGCCGTCGTCTTCCCGCGTTCCGCCTGCAAAGCGATGCAGGCGCTGCCGCTGATCGAAAGCGGTGCGGCCGACGCTTACGGCTTCGGCGATAAGGAGCTGGCGCTCGCCTGCGCCTCGCACAATGGCGAGGACGAGCATGTGGCGCTCGCCGCCTCCATGCTGGCGCGCGCCGGCCGCGATGCCGAAGCGCTGGAATGCGGCGCCCATTGGTCGATGAGCCAGAAGGTTCTGATCCATCAGGCCCGTACGCTCGATGCGCCGACCGCGCTGCACAACAATTGCTCGGGAAAACATGCCGGCTTCATCTGCACCTGCTGCCATCAGGATGTCGATCCGAAGGGTTACGTCGGCTACGGGCACCCGCTGCAGGTCGAAATCCGCGCGGTGATGGAAAGCCTGACCGGCGCCGTGCTCGGCGCCGAGAGCTGCGGCACCGACGGCTGCTCCATTCCGACCTATGCCGTACCGCTCCGGAGCCTTGCCCACGGCTTTGCCAAAATGGCGACCGGGACCGGCCTGGAGCCCTTGCGCGCCAAGGCATCCCGCCGCCTGATCGAAGCCTGCATGGCCGAACCCTTCTATGTCGCCGGGACCGGGCGCGCCTGCACGGTGATGATGCAGATCGCCCCCAACCGCATCTTCGTCAAGACCGGCGCCGAGGGCGTCTTCTGCGCTGCCATCCCGGAAAAGGGCATCGCCATCGCGCTGAAATGCGAGGATGGCGCGACGCGCGCCGCCGAAGCCATGGTCGCTGCCACACTCGCCCGCTTCTTCGAAACGGAAGAGAAGGTACATGCCGCCCTGACGGCCTTCGCTGCGACGTCCATGCGCAACTGGAACGGCATCCATGTCGGCGATATCAGGGCCACGTCGGCTTTGACCGAATGACTATGCCACGGCGATCGTGCCGTTGAGATCGCGATAGGGTTTCAGCCGCTCGGCCGCCATCTCCGCCGGCACGATCAGCCCCGCCACCTCGGAAATTGCGAGCACCGGGCAGGGCGAGACCAGATCGAACTTTTCCTCGGTCAGCAAGACATGGGTCTCCGCCGAACAGCGGGCGATATGCCGCTTGATCGCCGCTTCCTCGAAATCGCCGGTGGAAAGCCCGTGCACCGGATGCACCGCCGTGACGCCGAGGAAAAACAGATCGGGACGCAGCTGCGAGATCGCCGCCACTGCCGCTGCCCCGACCGCCACCATCGAATGTTTGTAGATCCGTCCGCCGGTAAGGATCACCTCGGCCGTCGGGTGGTGCTCCAGCTCGGCGGCGATCGTCGGGCTGTGGGTTGCAACCGTCAGCGGCATGTCGCGCGGCAATTGCCGGGCGATCTCGGCCGTGGTCGTGCCGCCGTCGAGGAAGATCATCTGACCGGGCTTGATCATCGCCGCCGCCTTCGCGCCGAGCCGTGCCTTGATCTCTGACGAGACGCTGCGCCGCGCGGTGAAATCGGGCAAGTCGGGCGAAAGCGGCATTGCCCCGCCATGCACGCGCTTCAACAGCCCCTCCGCCGCCATTTCCCTGAGGTCGCGCCGGATCGTGTCTTCCGAAAGTGCAAATTCCTCGGCCACGCGCTTGGCGATCACCTGGCCGTCGCGGCGCAGGATATCGAGGATGAGGCTCTTGCGCTGTGTCGTCAGCATTGTCTCTCCGCACGAAATTGAACGAGATGGCATGATGTTGCACGAATAGACTCGACATTCAAGAAATATCGTGCATTTTCGTGACATCCCGTGCATGAGGCCGGGAATGCTCAGCGATGGAGTGGATCATGCTGATTTTGATTGCCGGCCCGTATCGGTCCGGAACGGGCGACGACCCTGAAAAGATGGCCGCCAACTTGAAGCGGCTGGAGGAACCCTCGCACAAGCTGTTTGCCGCAGGCCACGTGCCGATGATCGGCGAATGGGTGGCGCTGCCGATCTGGCATGCCGCCGGCGGCAGGTCGGTCGGCGATGCGCTTTACGAGGAAATCTTCCACCCGGTCGCCGGCCGGCTGCTGCAGCTCTGCGAGGGCGTACTGCGCCTGCCGGGCGATTCCAAGGGTGCGGATAACGACGTGCGCACCGCCAGGGAACGCGGCATCCCGGTTTGGCACCGGCTGGAAGATGTGCCGGGCTGCGGGTGAGGGGGCGTCCTCTGCTTTGCCTCGCTTGCGCTCAGCGCATTCAAGGCTGTGCTGCTCACGCTCTCAACCGACCCTTCGGTCGGTTGAGAGGAGCCGCGCTGCAAGCCAATCATTGTCTGCAAACCCGATCTTCCTCAGTTCCGGCTCGCCCACCCCTGCGCTATAAAACCTGCCGAAAGGGAGTCGAAACCATGCTGACTTTGTTTTACGCGCCGGGAACCTGCGCGCTCGCAAGCCTCATTGCCCTGGAAGAATCCGGCCTGGCCTTCGAAGTGAAGAAGGTCAATATCCGCGAGGGCGAGCAGCGTTCGGCGGACTATCTGAAGATCAATCCGAAGGGCCGTGTGCCGGCGCTGGTCACCGATCGCGGCGTGCTGACGGAAACGCCGGCGATCCTGGCTTACATCGCCCAGCGCGCGCCCGTCGCGAAGCTGGCTCCGCTCGACGACGCCTTCGAATTTGCCAGGCTGCTGTCCTTCAACAGCTATATCTGCTCGACCGTGCATGTGAACCATGCCCATCGCCCGCGCGGCTCCCGCTGGTCCGACGATCCCGCGGCAATCGAGGCGATGAAGGCGAAGGTGCCGCAAAACATGGCCGACTGTTTCACCCTGATCGAGCAGACCATGTTCGAGGGGCCGTGGGTGATGGGCGAGACCTATACGGTCGCCGATCCCTATCTCTTCACCATGACGGGCTGGCTGCCGTCGGACGGCGTCGATCCCGCCCGCTTCGAAAAGGCGAGCGACCACCACGCCCGCATGCTGCAGCGCCCCGCCGTCCAGCGGGCGCTGGCCTACGATCAGGCCTGATTTCCGAAACGTGACGCAAGTTTCTTCGGCGCCCGGAAAAGCCAGGCGCCGATCAGCCGGAACCGCAGTTCCTCGTCGCCGATCATCGTGACCCGCAGGGGCAGATACGGCCAGCCGACATAATGATCGGTCTGGAAATAGATCTCGGGCGCCATTTCGAGCAGATGTTCCTTGTCGTCGATCGCGATCGAAATCACGATCGTCTCAGTGTTCTTCACGGCGACGAAACTCTTGCCGCCGACCTTCAGCGCCGGATTGCCATAGGAGGTGCTTTCTTCGACGCCGGGTAGGCCGGCTTCCACCGTCAGCCGCTTCAGCCGTTCGAAGATCGCATCGACATGGCCCGTCATTGTTTCGCCCTTCTTCTCGGGGCGAAGCCTAGCATATTCTCACGCGCATTTCGCCAAGGGCGGATTGGCCTCGGCAGGAAGGCCGGCCTGAATGCCGAGCGGCAGATCGGCGATTTCGCGCATCGACATGCGCTCGACCTCCGGATGCTGCAGCGGATCGCTCTTCCATGGGGGATCTGCACTGTCGGTATTGGCGAGGTTAAGGGCAGGCTTCAAGAAAAACTTCAGCAATGACATGGCATGCCTCGCTTTCTTCAATGGAAATATGATCGTCGGTGGCTGGCGCCATCGAGCTTGCATGTGACAATATCGGCCCCGGCGGCTCAGTTTTCAATTGAGATTGCCGTGGCGCCGCTATAGAAAAACTATATGAAGAACTTGAACTCCGTCCATCTCAACGGCCTTCGGGCGCTGGAAGCCGTCGGGCGTCTCGGCTCGCTGCAGGCGGCGGCCGAAGAGCTCGGCGTTTCGGTCGGCGCCGTCAGTCAGCAGGTCATCAAGGCGGAGGCGCAGCTCGGCCAGGTGATCTTCGAGCGCACCGCCAGGGGAATGATCGTGACCGAAGCGGCCCGGCCCGTGCTCTTCGCGCTCGATGAGGGCTTTGCCCGTCTTTCGGCCGCCGTCTCGATCGCCCAGCGTAAGGACGATACGATCCTGACAATCTCCGTGGCGCCGGTTTTTGCCGCCCGCTGGCTCGTCTGCCGGCTGGATCGCTTTGCCGAACGTCATCCCGATATCAAGCTGCGATTGGATGCGACGCACAATCTCGTCAATCCTGCTCTCTGCGATGTCGATATCGGCATTCGCGTCGGCGTCGGCAAATGGCCGGATGTGCGGGCGGAGCTGCTGCTGGAACAGGAGGTCTTTCCCGTCTGCTCTCCTGAGATGGCGGCGAGATTGAAGGAGCCTGCCGATATTCTGGAACTGCCCGCCGTCATCGACGGCCGCGCGATGTTCAACTGGGAAGTCTGGATGCGCGAGGCGGGTCTGTCAGGCGCCACGCTTGCGACCCGCCATGTCTTCAACGATGCCTCGCTCTGCCTCGATGCCGCCATCGCCGGGCAGGGCGTCATGCTTGCCTGGCAGACCCTTGCCGCATTTTCGCTTGCCGAGGGCCGGCTGGTCGCTCCCTTCGGTATTCGCGCGCGAACCGGCTTCGGCCATTACTTCGTCACGGCGGAAGGCGTGCGCGAGCCGAAGAAGGTGAAGGATTTCAAGGCGTGGATCCGTGAGGAAATGGCCGGCACCGTCGCTTTGTTTAAATAATTCAGACTTCCATCGGCTCCTTGCCGCGGGTCGCCTGCATCGCCTTATAGGCCGGACGGGACTGGCAGCGTTCGATCCAGGCCTTGACGTTCGGATGGGCGTCGAAAAGGGCCCCTTCGCTCTGGGCGTAGCGCAGCACCTCGGCGATGTTGAGATCGGCAACGGTGAAGCGGTCGCCGACGATCCACTGCTTGCCGGCAAGGTGGCTTTCAAGCGCCGCAAGCGGTCTGCGCAGGGAGCGGCAGGCCGCCGCGATCGTCTGCTTGCCGCCCTCGCTGTTTTCGAGCCCGTTATCATAAGTGAGCACGATCCTCACCGTCTCGGGTTCGACCTGCGATGCCGCCCAGATCGTCCACATCGTCAGCAATCCGTCTTCTTCGACGGTTTTGCCGGAAAGCGGTCCGCCATGTTTGCGGGCGAGGTAGAGATTGATCGCCAGCGACTCGTGCATCACCACGTCGCCATCCTTGATGCTAGGGATCTGGCCCATCGGGTTGACTGCGAGAAAATCCGGCGCTTGGGTGTTGAGAGGCGCCTCGTCAGACAGCGGGCTTACCAGCCGTCTTGCCTGCAGCACCGGCACCGACCGGAACTGGAGCCCGAGCTCCTCCGCCATCCAGTAGACGCGTGATGCGCGCGATCGATAGACTCCGTAAATTGTCAGCACGACAAGATCCCCCGATGTTTCGGAGAAACCGTAAACGCCAGCTCGCCCTCGGAAAAGTCCTCGCCGCTGATAGGACGATGAAAGCTTTTGATGCTGTGGCGGTGTCCGGGGAACAATGGCGACGCCGGCAGGTTCGACCAGGAGACCGGAGCCGTCGAGGCTCCAAGGCCACCAGCCGTGTGCGAAGCACAGATACCAGGGAAAGGAAGAATGTCATGGCGGGGAAGAAGACGCATGAACAGCAGCTTCGCGTCATCGAAAAACGCGAGAAAACCGCAAATGCCGATGGGTCCTTCGACGCTTCGGCCGACCTGCACCGCAACGAACAGGCGAGGAAAGCGCACCGAAAAGGAAGCGACCTGAAGGCCGGCCCGGACACCGGAAACGAGGATCGCAACATGGTGCGCGGCGTCAATCAGGAAAGCGAGCATAGGAAGGGAAGCGGTCGCCCCTGATCGCCGGCGGCGCAATCCCCAAGGCGTTTCCGGCGCTGCTTGTCAGGAGATGCGGTTTCTCTCGATGGTGAGCTGCGCATAGGGCGAGCCGCCGCCTGCCATTTCGCCGGAAACTTTCTTCTCCCATTGAAAGCCGAGAACCGCGCCCTTTGGGGTGTCCTGGAACACATTGTCGGTGATGACGGCGGTTCCCGCGCCGTCGGCGACCGAGACGGCGCAGCCGACCGGCGCCTTGCGCACGACATTGCCGTTGACGATGACGTTGCGGAGATAGGGACCCCAGCCGATCTGCAGACCCCAGCGCGGTGCGCCTTCGATCACATTGCCGGAAACCAGCGTGTCGGCCTCCGCCGCAATGCCGATGCCGAAACCGACCTCGTGCTGGTAAGGGCCCTTCAGCGTCAGGTTGCGCACGATATTGCCGGTGACGCTCGCGAGCCGCCCGCCTTCGTCGAAATTGGCGATCGAAATGCCGTTCGCGGCTCCATCGATCAGATTGGCGGAAACGACCGCGCCCTCGAAGGCGAATTCGACATAGATCGCCGTCTCGCCGGAGCGTCGGCACTGGTTGCTGCTGATCTGGATGTCCGAGGCCGAATTGGCGCGGATCGCCGTGAAAGCGCAGTCGGATATGTGGTTGTTCACCACCATCACGCCATCGGCGCGGAAGATATTGATGCCGTTGCCGTTCTGGCCGGTGCCGCCATCATTGGCGCGGATGTTGGAAATCCGGTTTCCTGAAACGACCGTGCCGTCCTCCGCCTTCTTCCAGCGATGCACGAGGATGCCGCCATTGCCGCAATCCGAGACCTTATTCGCAACGATCGAAAGACTGGCGGAATCGACCGCGTAAAGCCCGGATTGGGCAGCGCCGGAAATGCGGCTGCGCTCGATCCGCCCGCCGCAGCGCTCCAGTTGCAGGCCGTGCTTGCGGCTGCCGCCGATCTCGCAATTGTCGATCAGCACCTCGTCGACGCCGGTAAATTGAACGAGCCCGCCGGCATAGTCGCCAAGCCAGCGGTTGCCGCCGTCGATGACGAGATTGGAAAGCTCGATGCGCCGCACGTTTTCGGCCGCAAAGAGGTGGCCCTCGCCGGTATAGACGATCCGCGATGCGCCGGGCACGCCTGATATGCGCGTATTGTCGGGCAGGGTGAGATTGGAGATCCGGTAGGTACCGGGCGGCAGGAAAACAGGCACGTTCTCGCGCGCCGCCTGTTCGATCATCTGCTGCAGGTTGCGGGTCTTGCGATCGCCGCTTTCGGGAATGACGCGGTATTCGACCGCGTCGGTCGCGCCGCGCAGATCCGGCTCGGCGGCCGCCGTCAGCGGCGAGGCGAGGGCGCGCGGCGCCGTCCATCCGGCAACAGCCGAGGCGGCGAGAAGCAGAAGCATGTCACGGCGTGAAGGCATCCCGATATCTCTTGTCATGGCGCGCCCGAAGCAGGAAATATGCCAACCCGGCATGTATCTTTTTGGCACAAGCGGCCGATATTGCAGTTGCTGCCGCAGACAAAGGCAGGAAATCGCCGCGGATATTGGCGTCTCATTCACCCTTTCATTTAAGCAAGCCGAAGGAAATGCCGAATACTCTGAAACGAAGAGTTTCGCTGATGGATATTGCGGGGATACGGCCTTCGGCCGCCGGGGAGAATGGGGTCATGCCTGAAGTGAGTGCCAGGCGATGGGAATCAGCCGATGCCCTGACCACTGAAACGCGCCGTATCGTCGCCGCGACGGAGGCAATGATGGCATCGACCGCCCACCATCTCTCCGAAGGCATCGAGAACCTGCGCCTGAAGGCGATCGTCCACGAACTTCCCGACTTTCTCTACGTCAAGGACCGCGATAGCCGCTTCGTCTTCGCCAACGCCGTCACGGCGAGCTGCCTTGGCCTGGAAAGTGCTGAAAAGCTGACCGGCAAGCGCGATTTCGACCTGTTCGACTTTGAGACGGCCCGCCGCCACTTCGATATCGAACAGCAGATCATGGCGACCGGGCAAGCCCGTATCGACATGGAAGAGACGGTCGTGCTGCCCGGCGGCGGCAAGCCGATCGTCCGGCTGACCTCGAAGATACCGCTGCGCAACGATCGCGGCGAGATCATCGGCCTGATCGGCGTTTCCCGCGATATCACCGAACGCAAGTTGCAGGAGGATCTCTATCGCGGCCAGGCGAACCTGCTCGAGATGATCGCCCGCAACGAGCCCTTGCCGATGATCCTCGAAGCGCTGGTGCTGATGATCGAGGCGCAGCTGACCGGTATCGACGGCTCTGTCCTGCTGCTCGACAGCGAGGGCACCCGGCTCTATCACGGCGCGGCTCCCAACCTGCCCGGCGGCTACAGCCGTCTGATCGATGGCGTATCGATCGGCCCGAAAGTCGGCTCCTGCGGCACCGCCGCCTGGCGCGGCCAGACCGTGATCGTCGAGGACGTGATGAGCGACCCGCTCTGGGAGGACTTCCGGGCCCTGGTTGCCCCGTTCGGTTTTCGCTCCTGCTGGTCGACGCCGATTGCCACCTCGCAGAACAATGTGCTCGGCACTTTCGCGCTTTATTCCAGGGAAGTGCGCAGACCGACCGAGCGCGAGATGAAGCTGGTGGCGCTCGCCACCCACATCGCCGGCATCGCCATCGAGCGCAAGCGTGTCGATGACCGCATCCATTTCATGGCTCATCATGACGATCTGACGGGCCTGCCGAACCGTGCCTTCCTGAAGGAACGGCTGGCCAATATCCTCGACCAGGCCCGGCGCAACAATCGCAAGGTCACCGTCGCCTATATCGACCTCGACAATTTCAAGGACATTAACGACGGCCGTGGCCATGCCGCCGGCGACGAGGTGCTGAAGGAAATCGCCGTCCGCATGGTCAACAGCGTGCGGGCTTCGGATATGGTGGTGCGTCTCGGCGGAGACGAATTCCTCGTGGTTCTCGTCCACCAGTCGAGCCATGATGCCGGCATCATGCGCCGCCTGCGCGAATTGCAGAAGGCGATCAACCGGCCGGTCCGCGGCGAGGACGGCGAGTTCGCCGTCACCTCGAGCATCGGCGTCGCCTCCTTCCCTTTCGATGGCGCGACGTCGGAAGAGCTTCTCGCCAATGCCGACCGCGCCATGTACCGCGCCAAGGAACTCGGCCGCAGCACGCTGCAATATCACGATGGCGTCGGCAGCGCGCCCGTCGGAATGCCGCTCAGCGAGCGGGAGGAATTGCATCAGGCGATCGTCGGCAATCAGCTTTTCCTGGAGTACCAGCCGCAGGTCGACGTCGCGACCGGCCGCATCACCGGCCTCGAGGCGCTGGTGCGCTGGAACCATCCGGCAAAGGGCAGGGTGCCGCCGGTCAATTTCATTCCGCTCGCCGAAGAGACGGGCCTCATCGTTCACCTCGGCCTCTGGGTATTGAACGACGCATGCCGCCAGGCCCGCCGCTGGCAGGACATGGGCCTGACGCCGTTGACGATCGCCGTCAACGTCTCCGCCAAACAGTTCGCCGATCCGGATTTCGCAAAACATGTCGCCGAAGCGCTCGAACGCCACGCCCTGAATTCCCATTGGCTGGAGTTGGAAGTGACCGAGAGCGTGGTGATGCAGGATGCCGAACGCGCGCTCGCCATGATGGAATCGCTGCGTGCGCTCGGCGTGCGGCTGTCGATCGACGATTTCGGTTCCGGCTATTCCAGCCTCGCGGCGCTGAAGACTTTCCCCTTCGATCGTCTGAAGATGGACCGTTCGCTGGTCGAAGCCCTGCCGGGCGACAAGACCGCCGTCGCCATCGTCTCGGCCGTCATTTCGCTGGCGCGGACGCTGAAGCTGTCGGTTCTCGCCGAAGGCGTGGAAACCGACGCCCAGCTGGATTTCCTGCGCCAGGCCGGTTGCGACGAGGCGCAGGGTTACCGCTTCTCGAAGCCGGTCTCTCCCGACGGGATCGCCGCATTGCTGCAGGCAGGCGGCCTCTGAGCTTCATTTCACGAGCTTGCCGATCGCCTCGATCTCGTTCGTCCATATGCCCGCCGCATAGTTCTGCGGCAGACGGCCCAGCTGCGCGGGATCGTCGATGCCGGTGGAGAAATCGCCGCCGCGATAGGGGCCGAGCACGAAGACGTCGGTCCCGGCATCCTTCATCCGATTGAGGAAACGGTCCGGCCAGCCCCAGAGCCACGGCGCGATATTGACCGGCACCAGCATCATCCCATGTTTGCAGGCATCCGGCAGTAGACCGGTCCAGCCATAGGCGATATAGCCGGTGAGGCAGCCCTTCAGGCTCTTGCGCGATGCGGTCCTGATATCGGGCGCGAGCCGGCGCAGGACGTCGATCGGCTCGTCCCCGCCATAGACGATGATCTCTGCCCGGCGCTCGGCGGAAAGCCCGTTGAGCACGGCGGCGAGCTTTTCGCCTTCGGAAGGGTCGCGGCTCTTGACGTTGATGAGGAAGCGCCGGTCCGGAAAGGTCGAAAGCACCTGCGTCAGCGTCGGCATCATGCCGATGCCCCGGCCGCGGAAAGGAAAGCTCTTGCCGCCATCGGCGGTGTAGCCATAGCCGATGTCGAGCTTCCTCATCTCCGCCATCGAATGCTCGCGCGTCACACCGTGCCCATCGGTGCGGCAGTCGAGTGTCCAGTCGTGAAAGACGGCGAACTCACCGTCCGTCGTCGGATGTACGTCGATCTCGACGATATCGGCGCCGGCTGCAAAACCTGCCTGCATCGACGCAATGGTGTTTTCCAGATAGCCGTGTTTGGGCGGCAGCATGCGGCTCGCCGTGCAGGTATCATTCTTCAGATCGGTCTCGTCGAAGCGCTGGGCGATACCGCGATGGGCAAGCAGCACCGGCTTTCCCGGCCGATGCTCGGCAAGCAGGCTGGTATTGTTGAGATAGATGCCAACAGCGGCGAGCGCGATCGCCGCTGCGCCATATAAAAGCTTCCTGCCCATCCTGCTCCCCCTGATTGCATCGAACGAGGCAACAGCTAGAAAGCGATTCTGGTTGTTCTTGGGCTGTTTTCCGGCTTTTCTATGCAGGTGTTTAATCCCCGGAAAAGGAGTGGCATCGCCATGGAAGCACAGGACGACGATCTCATCCGTTTCGAAGAACAGGGCGCCGCGCCCTTGCCGCCAGCCTCCGTCGAGGGCCATGTCGAGCGCGCCGGCGCCCGCATCTGGTTTGCGAGCTATGGGAGCGGCCCTGCCGTCATTCTGCTGCATGGCGGCCTCGGCCATAGCGGCAACTGGGGCTATCAGGTCCCGGCGCTGCTCGCTAGCGGCCGCCGTGTCGTGCTGATCGACAGCCGCGGCCACGGCCGCAGCACCCGCGATTCCCGTCCCTATACCTATGAACTGATGGCCGCCGACGTGCTCGCGGTCATGGACGAACTGCGCCTGGAAAAGGCGGCCGTCGTCGGCTGGAGCGACGGCGCCTGTATCGCTCTCGTTCTCGCGATGACGGTACCCTCCCGCATCGAGGGCGTCTTCTTCTTCGCCTGCAACATGGATCCGAGCGGAACTCTGGAATTCGTACCGACGCCGGTCATCGACCGCTGTTTCGGCAGGCACGGCAAGGATTATGCGGCATTGTCGGCGACGCCGGACGATTTTAATGGCTTCGTCGAAGCGGTTAGCCTGATGATGAGGACCGAACCGAACTATGATGCCGCCGATCTCGGCCAGATCCGCGTGCCGGTGGCGATCGTGCTCGGTGAGCATGACGAGTTCATCAAGCCCGACCATGCCGAATATCTCGCCCGCAGTATTCCGGACGCTCAGATGATCTATCTCAATGGCGTCAGCCATTTTGCGCCACTGCAGCGGCCGGCCGAGTTCAACGCCGCAGTGTTGTCCTTCCTCGACGGGCTCCCGTCTTGAATCGCTCCCTCTAGCCTCGCGTTCATTTCTCGCTATCTCTAGCTTCATGAGAGCTGATGCGCTGCTTTATCCCGCCCCGGAAGGACTCTACTGCCCGGAAGGCGGTTTTTATGTCGATCCTGTGCGTCCCGTCGAGCGGGCGCTCATCACCCACGGTCATTCGGATCACGCCCGGCCGGGCCATGTGAACGTGCTCGCTACCCGCCAGACGCTGGATATCATGCGCCTGCGTTACGGTGACGGTTTCTGCGCCAGCGAGCAGGCTGTTTCCTTCAGCGAGGAACTATGGGTTAACGGCGTGAAGGTGAGCTTCCATCCCGCCGGCCATGTGCTCGGTTCGGCCCAGATCGCCATTGAGAAGAACGGTACCCGCATCGTCGTCTCCGGCGATTACAAGCGCCGTCCCGACCCGACCTGCGCGGCCTATACGCCGGTTCCCTGCGACGTCTTCATCACCGAGGCGACCTTCGGCCTGCCGGTTTTCCATCATCCCGATCCGATGGACGAGACCGGCAAACTGCTGGCCTCGTTGCGGCAGTTTCCCGAGCGCACCCATCTCGTCGGCGCCTATGCGCTCGGCAAGGCCCAGCGTGTCATCCGGCTGCTGCGCGATGCCGGTTATGCCGAGCCGATCTATATCCATGGCGCCATGGAGAAGCTCTGCGACTATTACATCGGGCAGGGTGTCGATCTCGGCGAACTGCTGCCGGCCACGATCGAAAGCCGCGACAAATCCGCCTTCAAGGGCGCCGTCGTCATCGGCCCGTCATCGGCCTTCGCCGACCGCTGGGCCCGCCGCTTCAACGAGCCGCTGCCGGCCTTCGCCTCCGGCTGGATGATGGTGCGCCAGCGTGCAAAACAGCTCGGCGTCGAATTGCCGCTCGTCATCTCCGACCATTGCGACTGGCCGGAGCTGACGGAAACGATCCGGGAACTGCATCCGGCCGAGGTCTGGGTGACGCATGGCCGCGAGGAAGCCCTGGTGCGCTGGTGCCAGTTGCAAGGCATCAAGGCGAAGCCGCTGCATCTCGTGGGCTACGAGGATGAGGGGGATTGAGATGAGCTGCGTGCTGCCCGAAAACCCCTCCCCAACCCCTCCCCACAAGGGGGAGGGGCTCAACCTGCTGCGTCGTCCCACCACAAAATCACCGCCGAAAACGCCGCGGCCGAAAGAGAGCGGGGCGTCGCCGCGGGTTAGCCCCTCCCACCTGTGGGGAGGGGTTGGGGAGGGGTCTTTTCCTAGCGTGGGGAGGCGCCCATGAAAGCCTTCGCCGATCTCCTCGACCGCCTGGTGCTGACCCCTAGCCGTAACGGCAAGCTGAAGCTGCTCACCGACTATTTCCGCGACACGCCTGATCCCGATCGAGGCTATGGCCTTGCCGCCATCGCCGGCACGCTGGAGGTGCGCAACGTCAAGCCCGCCATGCTGCGCGAACTGGTGCTGGAGCGCATGGACGAGGTGCTGTTCCGCTATTCCTATGACTATGTCGGCGATCTCGCTGAAACCATCTCGCTCGTCTGGGACAATGAGAGGGATATCGACCGCTCGGCCCTTGCCCAGCCGCGTCTCGGCGAGGTCGTCACCCGCATGAATGCGCTCGGCCGCACCGAGGTGCGCGGCTACGTCCGCGACCTGCTCGACCGGCTGGATTCCTCCGGCCGTTTCGCCTTCATCAAGCTGGCGACCGGCGCCATGCGTATCGGCGTTTCGGCCCGTCTCGCCAAGCAGGCGCTCGCCGATCTCGGGGCCAAGGACGTCACCGAGATCGAAACCCTGTGGCATGGGCTGCAGCCGCCTTACGAGACATTGTTCGAATGGCTGACGGGCGGCGGTGAAAAACCGGTGCTGGCGACGCCGGCGATCTTCCATTCCGTCATGCTGGCCAATGCTGTGGAGGAGGGCGATCTCGACGGTCTCGATCCGGCCGACTATGCCGCCGAATGGAAATGGGACGGCATCCGCGTCCAGCTCTCCCGCTCCGGCGACAGACGTAAGATCTATTCGCGCTCCGGCGACGACATTTCGGGCGCCTTTCCCGATGTTCTCGAGTCGATCGATTTTTCCGGCGTCATCGATGGCGAGCTGCTGGTCGGCGGCACCGCGCGCTCCAACAGCCCGACCCGCACCTTCTCCGATCTGCAACAGCGCTTGAACCGCAAGACGGTGACAGCGAAGATGCTCGACGACTACCCGGCCTTCATCCGTGCCTACGACCTGCTCTTCGATCGCGAGGAGGATGTCCGTGGCCGCACCTATGTCGATCGCCGCGACCGCTTGGCCGAAATCATCGAGCGCGCACCCCATGACCGTTTCGATCTGTCGCCGCTTGTCCCATTTTCATCCTGGGAAGAGCTCGACGATCTGCGCGCCGCCCCGCCCGATCCCGTCATCGAAGGTGTGATGATCAAGCGTCGCGACAGCATCTATCAGGCCGGCCGCATGAAGGGGCCCTGGTTCAAATGGAAGCGCAATCCTTATAACGTCGATGCGGTGCTGATGTATGCCCAGCGCGGGCACGGCAAGCGCTCCAGCTACTATTCGGATTTCACCTTCGGAGTCTGGGCCGATGACGAGGATGGCGAACAGCTCGTCCCCGTCGGCAAGGCCTATTTCGGTTTCACCGATGCCGAACTCGAGGTGCTCGACAAGTTCGTGCGCAACAACACCACCGATCGCTTCGGCCCGGTACGCGCCGTGCGCGCCGACAAGGATTTCGGCTTCGTCGTCGAAGTGGCCTTCGAGGGCATCAACCGCTCGACGCGGCACAAATCGGGGGTGGCGATGCGCTTTCCCCGCATCGCCCGCCTGCGCCCCGACAAGCCGCCCTATGAGGCCGACAGGCTGCGGACGCTGATCGCCATGATCGACGCCAAGCTGGAGTAAAATCCGATCCCCTGCGCAACAATGACGCAGGACGATATTTTCAACACGATGTGTATTGGCGGCAACGCGGTTTCCGGTGCAAATCTTATGTGCCGGGGAATTGATTTGGGTGCTGCGTCATGAGTTCGCATGAACGAAATTCTTTTTTCCGCCACCGCCGCGCCGTGCTGGCCGGACTCGCCGGTGCAATTTTTCTGCCGCGCATGGCCGCCGCTTTCGACGTTCCGGACGAGCCGCGCCTTGCCAAGCACGACTATGCCGCCGTCCGCCGTCATTTCCGCACGAAACTCCTGAAAAAGGGTCCGGCGCCCGATAAATACGAACCGCTGAATGCGCCTGCCGATGCCGACAAGATCTTCTATCGCTCCGGCTATGGCGGCGAGCTGGAACTCGCCGCCTGGGTCTCGAAATACAAGCGGGAGCGCACCGCCAAGCCCGCCGTGCTTTTCCTCCACGGCGGCAATGCCATGGGCATCGGCCACTGGCAGCTGATGAAGCCCTATATGGATGCCGGTTATGTGGTGATGATGCCGTCGCTACGCGGCGAAAACGGCCAGATGGGCAATTTCTCCGGCTTCTACGACGAGGTGGACGACGTCCTTGCCGCCACCGAGCGTCTGGCCCATCTGCCGGGCGTCGATCCCCAGCGGCTTTTTATCGCCGGCCACAGCATCGGTGGCACGCTGACCATGCTGACGGCAATGAGCACGCATAAATTCCGCGCCGCCGCGCCGATCTCGGGCAATCCCAATGCTTTCCGGTTCTTCAGCCGCTATCCCGAGGACATCCGCTTCGACGACAGCAATGCGCATGAATTCGAGGTGCGCTCAGCGCTGTGCTACGCCCATAGCTTCAAATGCCCGGTCCGGGTCGTCCACGGCACGGAAGAGTCCCATTTCAACGACCGCGCCGATCTGCTCGCCCGCCGCGCCCGTGCCGCCGGCACGCACATCGAGACGGATACCGTCACCGGCAACCACACCTCGGCGCTGCCCGCCGAGATCGAGCAGAGCATACGCTTCTTCCACGGAGTGGCGGCTTGAGTTTGCAGCGGCCGGCAACACCGGCCGCCGTCGCCGATAGCGACGGCGGATTCACCGTTTTGCGAGTTTGATTTTCCACCCTGACGCCAGCCTCGCGCCAGCCGCGAATGCCATCGTTCAGGCAGATGTCACTGTCTTGCCGATCGTTGATAGGGGTGGTTCCATGAATTTTCTGCGCCGGGTTTTCCCGATTGCCGGGCTTGTAACGGCCGCCGCGTCGCTGAGTGGCTGCAACATCCTCATTCCCGACGTCGCCGCCGATTCGCCGGCCCGCTTCGTGCAGGAAACCTCGCCGGTCTTCTATCAGCCGCCCGGCGTCGATCCGCGCCGGGTG
This sequence comes from Rhizobium sp. J15, assembly GCF_002531825.1. Classification (GTDB taxonomy): domain Bacteria; phylum Pseudomonadota; class Alphaproteobacteria; order Rhizobiales; family Rhizobiaceae; genus Rhizobium. The sequence goes on from NZ_NWSX01000033.1 coordinate 25,048, forward strand.
CGGCCCATTCCCGATCAGCCGGTGCCGCAGACGCGCGAGCTCTACAGGACCCAGTTCAACCAGACCTACGGCCTGCCGGTCAGCAATCCGGTGAATATGACGATGTACGGCGAATTGCGCGACGAGGATTTCACCCTGCCGTCGATCCCGGTCAGCCGCATACAGCCGCAGTTCCTGCGCCAGGAAGTCGAATATCAGACGCTCGAGCGCCCCGGCACCGTTGTCATCGACACCAAGACGCGCTTTCTCTATTTGGTCGAGGGCAACGGCAAGGCGATGCGCTACGGCGTCGGCCTCGGCCGCGACGGTTATGCCTGGTCGGGCCGCGGCGTCATCCAGTGGAAGCAGAAATGGCCGCACTGGACGCCGCCGGTCGAAATGGTCTCGCGCCAGCCTGAGGTTCGCCCCTTTGCGGCGGAAAACGGCGGCATGAATCCGGGCCTTCAGAACCCGCTCGGCGCGCGCGCCATGTATATCTTCAAGGACGGGCAGGATACGCTCTACCGCATCCACGGCACGCCCGACTGGCAATCGATCGGCAAGGCCACCTCGTCGGGCTGCGTGCGCATGCTCAACCAGGATGTGATCGATCTCTATAATCGCGTTCCCGCAAAGGCCGAGATCGTTGTGATGTAGCGCTGCAACAGCGCTACCCATTCGTCCGCTCGCGGCCGGACACGTCTGCGTGAAGCTATGGTTTATTTGGCGCAAGCCGATAGATTTTCTCTTGTCGTTATCGGCAATGAACGAATCATCGGTTATCAGGTGCCTCGTTCGGCTTCCCGCATCAAAAGGAACTCAGTCCCGCGTCATGAGCTTCGATAGACATCTTTCCCGCCGCAGCTTTCTTTCCTTATCGGCACTGACCGCAGCTTCTGCGCTCACCGGCTGCGCTTCCTCAGCCAACACTGTGACGGCAGGCGACACGAGGATCATCTACCGTTCGCCCGTCCGCCTGTTCCAGTCCATGGGAACATCGAGCGTGCCGAGCGACGCCGAGCTTGCCGTCATGTATGGTCCCGTCGAAGACGGCGGCTTCCTTATTCCCGCCGTGCCCTACGAGCAGATCGATCCCCGCTATTATCGTCAGCGCGTCGTCGATCCCACGGGCCAGCCGCCCGGCACCATCGTCGTCGATACGCCGTCGCGTTTCCTCTATCTCGTCCAGGCCGACGGCATGGCGATGCGTTACGGCGTCGGCATCGGCCGCGAAGGTTTTGCCTGGCAGGGATCGGGCGTCATCCAATGGCGTCAGAAATGGCCGCGCTGGAAGCCGCCGAATGAGATGGTCGCCCGCCAGCCGGAACTCGTCAAATATTCGATCGAGAACGGCGGCATGGAGCCGGGCCTGAAGAACCCGCTCGGCGCCCGCGCGCTGTACATCTTCTCGAATGGAGAGGATACGCTCTACCGCCTGCACGGCAATCCGGATTGGCGCTCGATCGGCAAGGCCGTTTCATCGGGCTGCGTCAGGCTGATGAACCAGGATATCATCGATCTCTACGACCGCGTTCCGACGAAGGCGCCGATCGTCGTCTGGCAGTAATTCTCGCCGAGGCGGCCGTGATACGGCCGCCTCGGGTGATTTTCGCACGGCAGACGGCTTCCTCTTCCGTTCGCGGAAGGGATTTATTTTCGAAAAACCATTGCTCAATTCGATAGAATGCCTACATGGGGCGTATCGAATATTGCTTGTGACCTTTGTCTACGCGCTGAAGCGCTTCGTCAGATCTCCTCTCAACATCGATATTGCCGGCGGAAATCCTTCCCCGGTTGCACTCAAGCGGTTGAAAAGGAAATCGTTATGAATTCAGGCGTCGTCAAATGGTTCAATGGCACCAAGGGTTATGGCTTCATCCAACCCGACGATGGTTCCACGGACGTTTTCGTCCATATCTCGGCAGTAGAGCGCGCCGGTATGCGTGAACTCGCCGAGGGTCAGAAGGTCACCTACGATATTGTCCGTGACAAGCGGTCCGGCAAGAATTCGGCTGATAACCTTCAGGCTGCATGATTTGTCATTCGCCCACCGCGCACTGATTTGGCGACGATCTGACCACGGATGTACTGGCAGCGAGCCGACCATGGATGGCAGCGGGCTGACCATAGATGGCAGCGGAAAGGCTGAGTGACTGGAAGAGGTCGGGTTCAAGCCCGGCCTTTTTGTTTTGGTTGTGGCGAGCCCGTTCCTTGGCATTACGCGGACAACCCGATGTTTCGTTATCGATAATGCGGCCTTGCCGCCAACAGGAAGGAGTTCATTTTGCAGGTACTCGTCAGAGAAAATAATGTCGATCAGGCGCTTCGTGTGCTCAAGAAGAAGATGCAGCGGGAAGGCCTGTTCCGGGAGATGAAGGCGCGCAGCGCCTTTGAGAAGCCGTCGGAAAAGCGCGCCCGTGAAAAGGCCGAGGCGATCCGCCGCCAGCGCAAGCTCGCCCGCAAGAAGCTGCAGCGCGAAGGCCTGCTGCCGGCGCCGAAGAAAGCGATCCGCGCCCGCTGATTTCGGCCGCGGAGCAATGGCTGAGGCATCTCCATCACTCAGGAAGGGGCACATGACCGCCACCAAGGGAGAATTCTTCAATCCCGCCAAGCTTTCGCCTCGCGACAAGGCGGAAGCCACCGATCACACGGCGCGCGCCATCATCGAGGCCGAGGCCTCGGCCCGCGAAAAGAAGACGGAGAAGCTGAGAGCGCTGCGCCTGCAACAGGCGGCCGAAGCCGAACCCGAAGCAGCGCCTGCAAAGAAGAAGCGGTCGCCGGGTAAATCCCGATAATTTCTCTCCGGCGGCTGCGTTCAGCCGCCGTCGCCCAGGCCGGCCCGCCCGAGATTATCGCGCAGCCGGTGCAGCATGTTGCGCATCTCAGCCATTTCCTCCAGCGTACAGCCCACGGCTTGCCCGATCGCTGTCATGATCGTGTCGATTTCCCCCTTCATCGCCTGACCCTTCGGCGTCAGCGACACGATCACCTGCCGCTCGTCGCGCAGGTCGCGCATACGCTTGATCAGCCCGCTTTGCTCCAGCCGCTTCAACAGCGGCGACAGCGTGCCGGAATCGAGATCCAGCTGCTCGCCGATCGTCTTCACGGGCAGTTCGCTGCGTTCCCACAGCACCAGCATCACGAGATATTGCGGATAGGTAAGGCCGACCCGCTCCAGAATTGGTTTATAGGCGCGGGTGAAAGCATGCGCCGTGGCATAGACTGCGAAGCACAACTGCTTTTCCAGCCGCTTTTCCTCCTGCGGTATCTCCATCGTCTTCGTCGTCTGCGCTTTCATATCCATCATCCCTGAGGCGCCGATTGTCCTCTTTTCGAATTCCGAATGCAATTTGCAAAATTCACTTGCGTACAATTTAATTGCGCGATATTAAAAATCCAACCCAGTCGAAGGGCCAATCAAAGGAGATCGTGATGCCTATTCTCTATACGACCAAAGCCTCTGCTACCGGCGGCCGCGCGGGCCGCGCCGTTTCCGACAACGGCGTTCTGGACGTAACGCTGACCGTTCCGAAGGAACTCGGCGGCGACGGCGCGACCGGCACCAATCCCGAACAGCTCTTCGCGGCCGGCTATTCCGCCTGCTTCCTCGGTGCTTTGAAATTTGTCGCGGGCCAGCAGAAGGTCAAGATTCCCGAGGACACGACGGTCTCCGCCAAGGTCGGCATCGGCCCGCGCGAAGACGGCACCGGCTTCGGCATCGAAGTGGCGCTGACGGTCAATATTCCGGGTCTCGACCGCGAAACGGCCGAAAAGCTCGCAGCCGCAGCCCATATCGTCTGCCCCTACAGCCACGCCATGCGCACCTCGACCGAAGTTCCGGTCACAGTTGCCTGATCCAAACGCGTTCAGCAAGCTGCGGACGACTGCCTGCGGCTTCGGTCGGGGCTGTCGCTTGCTTGCTGCTGACATGAACGCAGTGCTTATCGCACGGTGCTCGGGTCAAGCTCGAGGACGGCAGAGCAAGGGGAGGCCTATCGCCTCCAACCGACCCTGCTCCTCAATCTCCGTCGTGCTCGGGCTTGACCCGAGCACCCACACTCCGGTCGCATCGCTGGAAACAAAGCGATTTCTCGAATCCGGGGCATGCTGAGTTAACTCTACTCGGCCATCACCCGCGCTGTAGCTCCGCTGGCGCGGCGAGCGGCCGTCTTCGGCGTCTCATCCGTCATCCCCGACACCGTCTGCAGATCCTGCCGCAGCCGCGCGGAACTTCCATCCGGGAGCTTCTGGTCGAGCGCCGCATGCGTCTCTTTCCAGATCGGCAGCGCTCTTGCCAGCACCGCCTTGCCTTCGCCGGTCAGGGCAAGCAGCCGGCCGCGCCTGTCCTTGGGATTTTCCATCACGCTCACCCAGCCCTTGCGTTGCAGCGGCTTCAGGGCCGCGGTCAGCGTCGTCTGGTCCATGGCGAGCAGGGTTGCGACCGGCCCCATCGGCGGCGGCTCCGGCCGGTTCAGCGACATCATCAGCGAAAACTGCCCATTGGTCAGCCCCGCGGGCCGCAATGCGTCATCGAACAGGCGGGCGAGTGCCCGCGCCGCTCGTTGCGCATGCAGGCAAAGGCAGGTGTCGCGCACCAGCAGCGTTGTAGAGAAAGGAATTTCAACCGAATTTGACATGACCATTTTATATTGATATCAATCTTTTTAGTCAAGGAGAAGGAGATGGGCCGGCTCGCCGGCAGCGCCGGAGGAGGGCGCATCCGATGCAGAACGAAGTTGTTTCCCGCGAGCAATGGCTCGAGGCCCGCCGTGCCCTGCTCTTGAAGGAAAAGGAGGCGACGAAGCTGCGCGACAGCATCAATGCCGAGCGTCTGGCGCTGCCTTGGGTGAAGGTCGACAAGGATTATATCTTCGATGCACCCGAGGGAAAGAAGTCGCTCGCCGATCTCTTCGACGGCCGCAGCCAGTTGCTGATCTACCATTTCATGCTCGGTCCGGATTGGGATGCCGGCTGCACCGGCTGCTCCTTCCTGTCGGATCATGTGGATGGAGCCTTGCCGCATCTCAACCATCACGACGTCACCTGGGTTGCCGTCTCGCGCGCGCCGCTCGACAAGATCACCGCCTATAAAAGGCGCATGGGATGGAAATTTCCCTGGGTCTCCTCCTTCGGGAGCGATTTTAATTTCGATTATCACGTTTCTTTCAGCCCCGAGGATCTTGCCAAAGACAAGGTCTTCTACAATTTCACTGCCATGGAGCCGGCCGACGCCCATGACGAACTGCCGGGCCTCAGCGCTTTCTACCGCAATGAAAAGGGCGAGGTCTTCCATACCTATTCGAGTTACGCCCGCGGTCCGGAAGAGTTGATCGGCACGCTGATGATCCTCGACCGAGCCCCGAAGGGCCGTAACGAGGACGGCATCATGAACTTTGTGCGCCGCCATGACGAATATCAGGAGGTCCCGAAGGCGCCATCCTGCTGTCACTGAGCCGGAGCATGATGCCGGAAGATATGCAGCGGTTTTCGGACGGCGTCACGCTCTCCGCGATGCGGAAGAACGCCAACATCACCCAAGGGAGAAGGATGATGAAGACTGCAGAAGTGCTGAAGGAACACTCCTTCCTGGAAAGACTCGTCGGAAAGTGGAACGTCACCGCACCCGAGATGGGCGGCGGCGATGACTGGACGGAAACCGTGCGCTCGCTGCACGGCATCTGGTTCGTTGCCGAAGGGACCGGCCGCATGCCCGACGGCAAGCAAGCCACAACCGTCCTGACGCTCGGCTACAACGCCGAGAAAGGCAAGTATGTCGGAAGCTGGATCGGCAGCATGATGGACTATATGTGGGTCTATGAAGGCGAGGTCGATGCTTCGGGCAACGTGCTGGACCTCTATACCACCGGCCCAGATTTCAACGGCGAAGGGCTTGCCGATTACCGCGAGCGGATCACCTTCGTCGATGCCGATCACCGTACGTTCACCTCCAGCGCCAGACAGCCCGATGGCTCGTGGAAGCAGTTCATGGAAGCGCATTACGCCCGCAAGATCTGACATTGTCGCGCCAAACGTCGAAAAAGGGAGAGTTTGATGTCTGAGACGCATGGAAAGTTCATCTGGTGCGAGCTGATGACACCCGATACATCAGCCGCCGCGAAATTCTACAGCTCGGTCGTCGGCTGGACGACCTCCGAAATGACCGTCGAAGGCATGCCCACCTATACGGTCTTCGAGGCCAATGGCATCGGCGTCGCCGGTCTGATGGAATTCCCGGCCGAACTGGAAGGGCAGGGGATTCCGCCGAACTGGACGGGTTATGTCGACGTCGATGATGTCGACCAGTCGGCAAAGGATTTCGCCGCCAATGGCGGTTCGGTGCGCCGCCCGCCGGAAGATATCCCGACCATCGGCCGTTTTGCCGTCGTCGCCGATCCGCATGGCGCGGTGCTCTGCATCATGACGCCGGCGCCGATGGAGAAAACCTGGCCGGAACTGGCCTTCGACGCGCCCGGCAATATCGGCTGGCGTGAACTCTATGCCGGCAATGGCGAGGAGGCGATGGCCTTCTATTCCAAGCTCTTCGGCTGGAAGAAGGACAGCGATTTCGACATGGGCCCGATGGGCGTCTACCATCTCTTCTCGCATGGCGGCCGGCAGATCGGCGGCATGATGACCAAGCCGGCGGATATGCCGATGACCTTCTGGTGCTACTATTTCATCGTACCGGCCATCGATGCCGCGATCGAACGCGTCACCTCAGGCGGCGGCAAGGTCGTCAACGGCCCGATGGAAGTTCCCGGCGGCAGCTGGATCATCCAGGCCACCGACCCCCAGGGCGCCTTCTTCTGCCTGGTGGCGCCGAAGCGGTAGTTTGGGCTGTTTTTGACGTGTGCCGCCGGCCCCCTCATCCGCCTGCCGGCACCTTCTCCCCGAGGGGAGAAGAGACTCGCGGCGACGTCTCGATTCCCCCTTCTCCCCTCGGGGAGAAGGTGCCCGTAGGGCGGATGAGGGGGCTGCACGGCACCCCCTCACGATCACCCCGCAACCGACGCAAAGAACCCTTCCGGGCTCTCCACCTCCAGCAGCCGCTTCTTTTCAATCAGCCAGAAGCGGTTTCCCACCGCCCGCACGAAGCTGCGGTCGTGCGAGACCAGCAGGCAGCTCGCCTCCTGCGCCATCAGCTCGCTTTCGAGCGCTTCCTGGCCCTCGATATCGAGATGGTTGGTCGGCTCGTCGAGCAGGTAGAAGTTCGGTTCCGTCAGCCTGAGCACGAGCATGCCGAGCCGCGCCTTCTGCCCGCCGGAAAGCTGGCCGATCGGTTTTGCCTGCATGTCGATCGTCATGCCGGCGCCGGCAAGCAGAGCCCGCGCCCCCTGATCGCCGACATCGAAGCGGCGGATGATCGTGCCGATCGGCGTATCCTTGTCGGCAAGATCGGCGAGCGCCTGGTCGCCATACCCGAGGACGACCGAGGGCGTCGCCTTGATGCCGTCTGCTCCGGCATCCGATCTTCCGATCGCCTGCTTCAGCATTGAGACCAGCCGCGTTTTGCCGGCGCCGTTGAGGCCGAGGAGCACGATGCGGTCGCCCTGGCAGATGAACTGCCGGCCGGTCCGGAAGAGCAGGGTCCCATCGGGCGTCGTCACTGCCGCATCTTCCAGCGTCACCAGCACCTTGGCATGCGTACCGCGGTTGGAAAGCCGGATGGCGCCGGCCGAGCGTTCCAGATGCGCGGGCTTTGCCGCGTCTTCCAGCTTCTCCGCCCGCTGCTTCAGCTGCTTCGTCTTGACGACCAACAGATCGCTGCCGGAATTGATGCCGATATTGTTGAGCTTGGCCGCCTGCCTGCGCAACTGTTCCGCCGTCTTCATGTCGCGCTCGTAGCGCCGGGCCTCGGAGGCGTCGGCCTCGTCGAGGGCGGCGCGCGCCCTCGTATAGGGGAGGGCAAAGACCGGCGATTGCTCCGGCCGCAGGAACAGCGTCCGGTTGGTCGTCGCGTCCAGAAAGGCGCGGTCATGGCTGGAGAGGATGACCGGAACGTCGCGCGGCAGGGCGTTCAGCCAGCCCTCCAGCTGTGCGATCTTTTCGAGGTCGAGATGGTTGGTCGGCTCGTCGAGCAGAAGCACGTCGGGCTCGCGGACCCAGGTACGGGCCAGCAAGGCCAGCCGCTGCCATCCGCCGCTCAGCTGCTTGAGCGGCCGGCGGCGCATTTCCTCCGGCACTTCGAGCGATTCCAGCACCACATCGACGCGCCAGGCCTCGCTTTCGGCTTGATCGGCCGGCAGCGCCTGCAGCACGGCATCGTAGAATGGCGTGTCGAAAAGGGCTGCCGGCACATTCTGGGCGACATGACCGACGGTGAGCCCGCGCGCCTTGGTGATCTCGCCCTCGCTCGGTTCGAGCGCGCCGGTGATGCAGGCAAGCAGGGTGGATTTCCCCCGGCCGTTGGCCGCGACGAGGCCGATGCGGTCGCCGGCATTGACGACGAGATTGAGGTTGGAAAACAGCCGATTGCCCAGCGTCACGCCGAGATTGCGGATATTGATGAGGGTCATGATCGTTCTCTGGTCTTGACCGGGGACGCGATCCGGGGCGTTCAGCCATCACGGGATTACACGTATCGGACCCGGGAAGTTACAGGAATGGGCGCGAACCTTGGGATACGGCGCCGCATTGGCCACGAAGGGCAGACCAGGAAGAGATGTCGAGAAACGGTCTCCGGTCAGCCCTGCAAACGCATTTGCAGGGCGTTGACGGGACCACGCTGGCGATGATGCCGGAAATAATATTGCATAGCGTGATCCTCCTTTCTCGAAAGGTTGCAGAAAGCAAATAGCATTGCTCGTAAAAAGAGGCAAGGGAGCTGGAAACGGCCGATTTCTAGCCATGAATCGTTCCTAGAGGATTTTCCGGGCCAACCGGGAGGACCAGACAGGATGCTCATCGCTCATTTGCCGGCAGGCTACCTTCTGGGAAGCGCTGCGCGACAACGATCCGCCGCACCCGGCATCATGGCCGCGGCCCTGATCGGCAGCGTGCTGCCGGATTTCGATATGGTCTATTTCTTCGTGACCGGCGGAAGGGTTCATCATCACGACTTCATCTCCCATTGGCCGCTGTTCTGGCTGGCACTCGCCGCTGTGGTTCTGCCCGCGATCGGCCGGCTGGCGCCGGGACGGTTCCTGATGGCTGCCGTCTTTTTCGCAGCCATCATGCTCCATATGGTCATGGATACCGTCGCCGCACCGATGCTCTGGCTGGCGCCGTTCGACCGGTCTAAATTCGAGCTGACCACGGTGCCGGCGACCTACAGCAATTGGGTTGTAAGCTTCATGTTGCACTGGACCTTCGGTGTAGAGCTCCTGATCTGCGCTGCGGCGCTGGCGGTCGCCGTCTGCCGCTCCCGCAGCCTTCGTAGCCGGCAGCAGGCATAATTCTGATCTATACGCCCGCGCCGACGGCGGTCAGTTCCAGCCGCCGCCTTATCCCGATGTTTTCGAGAAACGTTTCGTCGTGGCTGACGACGATGAGCGCGCCATCATAGGCGCGCAGTCCCGCTTCGACCGCCGATATCGAGTCGATATCGAGATGGTTGGTCGGCTCGTCGAGGATTAGCAGCGGTGGCGGCGCCGAGCCCAGAACGCAGGCAAGGCCGGCGCGCAACAATTGCCCGCCGCTCAGCGTCGAAACGGTCTGCAGCGCCGCATCGGCCCGGAACATGAAGCGGGCAAGCGCGGCGCGGCAGCTATTCTCGTCGGCTTGCTGATTGATCCGGCGGAAATTATCGCGGATCGAGTCCGATGGATGGAGAAGGCTCACCGTCTGATCGAGCATTGCAAAAGCGGTCATGACGCCGACCGTGCCGGTCCAAGGCTTCAACGCGCCAGTGATAAGCGACAGCAGCGTCGTCTTGCCGGAGCCGTTCGGCCCGGTGACGGCGATGCGTTCCGGTCCTGTCATCTCGAAGCAGAGATCGCGGATGACGGGATCGCCCGGCCGATAGCCAACTGTGACACCATCGATCCTCAGCACGATCTTGGTGGCGGGCAGTCCCGTCGCGGGCAAAGTGACCGACAGCGGCTGAAGAATCTCAATCTTTTCGCGCGCTGCCTTTGCGTCTTCGGCCGCCTGGGTCCGCCGGCGCTCGGCAAGGCGGGCATTGTCGCCGCCCGTCGTTTCGCTGCGTTCTTTCATGCCGCCGAGCAGGATACGCGGGATGCCGCCCTTGGCAGCCATCTTCCGGCCGGCGCTGTCCCTCTGCGCCTGCCGCTCCACTGTCGCCTGGGCTTTTCTGGCAACCTCGGCAACCCGCTTCTCGGCATCGGCGAGATCGTGTCGGGCGGCGGCAAGCTCGAGAGCCTTACGCTCGCGATAGTGGCTCCAGTTGCCGCCGTAGCGCGTGGCGCCGAGCGAGGTCAGTTCCACGATCGCATCTATGCTTTCGAGCAGCTCCCGGTCGTGGCTGACGACGATCGCGCCGGCCCGCCAGCCCGACAATAGCGCGATCACGGCTTCGCGGCCGTCGCGGTCGAGATTGTTGGTCGGCTCGTCGAGCAGCAGGAAATCTGGTTCGCCGAAGACCAGTGCGGCCAGCCCCGCACGCGTGCGCTGCCCGCCGGAAAGCACGGCAAGCGGCGTCTGCGGTTCTGCCTCGAGCCCGGTGCGATTGAGCGCCGCGGCGATGCGCGTCTCCAGCATCCAGTCGGCGGATGCGAGCTCCTCGGCACTCGCTTCGCCGGCCTCCGCACGGCGGAGAACGGCAAGCGCCTCGGCCACGCCGAAGAGATCGGCGATGGTTTCGCCAGCCGTGATCTGCACGCTCTGGCGCAGCACGCCGAGACTGCCGCTGACGGAGATCGTTCCCGATTGCGGCCGGATATCACCGGAGACGAGCTTCAGCAGCGTCGTCTTGCCGACGCCGTTGCGGCCGACAAGACCGGTGCGTTCCGCGCCGAAACTCAGGTCGAGATCGGAAAAAAGCGGCCGTCCGTCAGGCGCGGCCCAGGAGATGTGAGAAAGGGTGATGGATGCAGGCATGAATCTGGATTTCCCCGTTGGCAAGGCAAATTGGCGTTGCGATCGGGTTGAAATCCATTGCGGCACACATCCTGTAGAAATGGTCGATGGCGAGGAATTTAGGGAGTGAAGCTCTTTGCTTCAAGGTAAAATAGCCGGCCGCAGATGGCAGACGGTAATCCCGCCATCCTTTTCCGTTGCCGGCGGTGCGCCGCCTTACCGCTTCAGGCTCCCCAGAATGCCGCGCACCAGCGCCCGGCCGACCTGGGTGGCCACGGTGCGGGCGACGCTCTTCATCGCGGCTTCCATCACCGTTTCGCGCTGATAGCCGGAGGCCCGGCCGCGGGATTGTCCGCGGCCCTGCTGGCTGTCAGCATCGCCGCCGAAGCCCGGTATCGTCCAGCCTGAATTCGTGCTGCCCGGCTGCTGTTGCGCTTCTTCCTGCGCACGCTTGGCGGCATCTGCTTCCGCCGCCTTCTTCGCCCGTGCCGCCAGCATCTCGAAGGCGGATTCGCGGTCGACGTCTTCGTCATAGACTCCAAGAACAGGGCTCCTGTCCATCACCTGCTGGCGTTCGTCATCCGTCAGCGGACCGACGCGGCCGGACGGCGGGCGGATCAGCGTGCGCTCGACGATCGAGGGCGCGCCCTTGGCTTCCAGCGTCGAGACCAGCGCCTCGCCGGTGCCGAGATTGGTGATGACGGTGGCGCAGTCGAAGGCCGGGTTCGGGCGGAAGGTGTCGGCGGCCGTCTTCACCGCCTTCTGCTCGCGCGGCGAATAGGCGCGCAGCGCATGCTGGGCGCGGTTGCCGAGCTGGGCGAGCACCGTTTCCGGCACGTCGAGCGGGTTCTGCGTCACGAAATAGACGCCGACACCCTTGGAGCGGATCAGCCGCACCACCTGCTCGACGCGTTCGACCAGCACCTTCGGCGCGTCGTTGAAGAGCAGATGCGCCTCATCGAAGAAGAAGACGAGCTTCGGTTTATCAGGATCACCCACCTCAGGCAGTTCCTCGAAGAGCTCCGACAGCAGCCAGAGCAGGAAGGTGGCGTAAAGGCGCGGGTTCATCATCAGCTTGTCGGCGGCAAGCACCGAGATCTGGCCGTAGCCGTTATTGCTGGTGCGCATGATGTCGGTGATCTTCAGCGCCGGCTCGCCGAAGAAATGTTCCGCGCCCTGCTGTTCGAGAACGAGCAGCGCCCGCTGGATCGAGCCGACCGAAGCCTTGGAGATCAGGCCGTACTGGTTGGAAAGCTCGCTGGCGTTCTCGCCCATATAGTTGAGGAGCGAAGTGAAATCCTTGAGGTCGAGCAGCGGCAGCCCGGCCTGATCGGCGATCTTGAAGGCGATGTTGATCACGCCTTCCTGCGGCTCGGAAGCATCCATCAGCCGGGCGAGCAGCAGCGGCCCCATCTCGGCGACCGTGGTACGCACCCGGTGGCCCTTCTGGCCGAACAGATCCCAGAAAATGACCGGAAACTGATCGAATTCATAGTCGGAAAAGCCGATCAGCTCGGCCCGCTTGGTCAGGAAATCCTTGGCCTCGCCCTTGGCGGCGATGCCGGAAAGATCGCCCTTGATGTCTGCCGCAAAGACCGGAACGCCGGCGCGCGAGAAGCCTTCGGCCAGCACCTGCAGCGTCACCGTCTTGCCGGTGCCGGTGGCGCCGGTGACCAGACCGTGACGGTTGCCGAACTTCAGGTCGAGATATTCCGGCTTGTTGATGCTGTCATCGGGATTGCGGCTTGCGCCGATGAAAATCTTACCTTCCTCGAGCATTCGGAGTATCTCCCTTCGGCGTGGCGCCGTTTGTGTCGGAGGCATGGGTTCTCCCGCCGCCTTCATCGAACCATCGTTTCCCTGTTATAAGCAGGGAGGAGGATGCGAACAACTGGTTGCATTGAAAGCGAAACCGGACAAAGTGCCGGCGGGAGAGGGTCGCTTGAGTTGCGGCCGAATTTCGATTAACGTTGACGTTAACGTCAAAAATAGGAGGCTGACGATGAATGAAGTTGTGACCCAGATCGCCGATCGCGTGGGTATTGCGCCGGATCTGGCGGAAAAGGCGCTCGGTATGATGCTTGGCTTCCTGCAGCGCGAGGCCGCCGATGGTCCGGTCGCCCGGATGATCGAAGCGATCCCCGGCGGCGCCGACCTCGTCGCCCAGTTCAACGGTGCCGGCGCTGGCGGCGGTGGCCTGCTCGGCGGGCTGATGAGCTCGCTCGGCGGTGGCGGCATCATGGGCCTCGGCCAGCAGCTGATGGGCGAGGGCCTTGGCATGGGCGAAATCACCACGCTCGCCAAGGAAACCATCGCAGTCGCCAAGCAATATGCCGGCGAAGAAGTCGTCGACGAGGTCGTCGCTTCCGTCCCCGGCCTCAGCCAGTTCGTCTGAGGGACGCATAAAACAGAAGAGCCTCGCGGTATTCGCTGCGGGGCTTTTTTATGCGCGTTAGCGGCTGATAGGCGGAACGTGCGCGCAAGCGGACCTCTCGCCGCTGCCTCTTGCAAACCGTGCTTATTGAATAAGCTGTCCGGAAAGGAAAGCCGCATGACCGTCTGGCGCCCATCGCAGCAGATCAGAGTGAAGGTGATCGGCCTTGCTTGGCGAGGGGACCGGCTGCTTGCCGCGGAAGTGGAAGATGACAGCGGGCGCATCAAGGGCGTCCGGCCGCTCGGCGGCTCGATCGAATTCGGCGAAACGCGTGAAGAGGCGCTGCATCGCGAAATCAGGGAGGAGCTGGAGACGGAAATCCGCATCGTCGGCCCATGGCACCTTCTCGAAAACATCTTCGAGCATCACGGCGCGATCGGTCACGAGTTCATTTTCGCCGCCGAGATAGAGCTGGTCGATTCAGCGCTCTATCAGCGCGACGAAATCCACTATTCCGAGCACGACGAGACGGCGGCGACGGCGCGCTGGTTCGGCCGCGACATGCTGCGGAACGCCGGCATGGAGCTCTATCCGACGGGTCTCGAAAAGATGCTGTCTCGTTGGGAATGCTGAGACGCAAGAAGGGCTCTCGCGAGGCTCAAATTCTGGTCGCCAAACTTTGATCGTCAGCCCCGTTCAAGCGGAACAAGGACGATCGAATTTCTGTTATTATCGGCATCGCTCAAACCAGAAGGAACAGCATCATGCGCAGGTTTATTGCAGCAACTTCGATCGCTTTCCTCAGCCTCGCCGCCCCGGTTCTTGCCCAGTCGAACATGGGCATGGACGCCAGCGGCCGGTTCGACGGCACGCCGCCGCTCGGCACCGCGCCGGGAGCCGAGACGCAAAGCGGACTGACGATCCCGCTCGACTCGATCGAAACGGGCAGCATCGACGATGGCGCCCCCAGCGGTCCCGTGGATTGGGCGCGATGCCCGCCACGCAAACCGCGCGGCGCGCTCGCCACGGAAGGCGGCAACAGCGGTGCCTCCATCAATCCTGCCTGCCGCGACAACAGCGGAAACTAAGCGGGAGCAGGGAAGAACGGCGCTATTTGCCGTTCTTCCCGTCCGGGTGCATCAGGACACCGAGTTCATGCCATTGCCGCCCGTCGCGTTCGATGAGGCGGTCGGCGCATGCAGGTCCCATGCTTCCCGGCGCGTAGGAGTCCGGTACGCTCTCATCCCCGGCCCAAAGATCAAGGAAGGGCTGCACCGCCGCCCAGCCTGCCTCGATGCCGTCGGCGCGCTGGAACAGCGTCTGATCGCCGATGAAGAGATCGTAGAGCAGCGATTCATAACCGGTCGTCTTGCTGATATCGAACTTGTCGGCATAGCGGAAATCGAGTGAGACGGGCGTGGTATCGACCGAAAGCCCCGGCGACTTGATCGAGATTTCCATGCTCATGCCCTCGTCCGGCTGCACCTGAATCACCAGCCGGTTCGGCGGCAGGCGGCGGTTGACCTCCGTCTCGCGGAACTGCGCGAAGGGCACCGGCTGGAAGGTGATGACGATTTCGGTATCGCGCGCCGTCAGCGCCTTGCCGGTTCTCAAGTAGAAGGGCACGCCGGCCCAGCGCCAGGTATCGGCATAGAGCTTCAGCGCCACGAAGGTTTCGGTCCTGCTATCGGGCGAAACGTCCTTGGTATCGCGATAGGCCGGAAGCTCGGCGCCGTTGAGCGGTCCTGCGGCATAGGCGCCGCGCACCCCATGCGTCTTCGCCTCTTCGGGCGTATAGATGCGCAGCGCCTTCAGCACCTTGCTCTTCTCGTTGCGGATCGCTTCGGCATCGAAGCTGTTCGGCGGCTCCATGGCGATCATCGCCAGCAACTGGAAGAGATGGTTCGGCACCATGTCGCGCAGCGCGCCGGTCGCATCGTAGAACTTGCCGCGGCTGCCGACATCGACGATTTCGGCGGCGGTGATCTGCACGTGGTCGATATAGCGGCTGTTCCACAAAGACTCGATGATCATATTGGCGAAACGCGCCGTCATCAGGTTCTGCACCGTCTCCTTGCCGAGGAAATGGTCGAGCCGGTAGACTTGGCTTTCGTCGATCTGGGCAAGAATCTGGGCATTGAGCGCCCGCGCCGAGGCGAGATCGGTGCCGAACGGCTTCTCGATGGCGACGCGGCGGAAGGTGCCCTCCTTTTCATCGGTCAGCCCATGGGCGGCGAGCTTTTCGACGATCGTGCCGAAGAAGGATGGCGGCACCGCGAGATAGAAGGCGGCATTGGCATCCGGTCCCAGCCGCCTGCCGATCGCGAGGAAAATATCCTCCTTGGTGAAATCCCCCGCCATATAGGAAATGCGCCGGCGCAGGCTCTCCCAGGCTTCGTCCTTCACCGTCTGCTCCTCGCCGTGCAGATGGTGCAGGAACTCGTCGAGCCGCTTGCGCAGGAATTCGTCGTCGCCGGGTTCGATGCCGACGCCGAGAATATGGAGATCCTCGCCGACGAGACGGCTGCGGGTGAGATTGATGATCGCCGGCACCAGCAGGCGGCGCGTCAGGTCTCCCGTGGCGCCGAAGATGACGAGGGTGACCGGTGGAGTAGGGGCAGCGTCCATATGTGTCGTCTCCCTGAGATTTTCCGGCCGACTATAATGCGCGCCGGTTTTGCCGCAACATATGGGGCGAGGGATAACAGGCATTTGACAGCACGTGGAACGTCTTGGGTACCGCTTACCCCTTCACCGCCACCATGAAGATCCGGGGGAAGCGCAGCAGCACCCGCCCGTCCGACATCTTCGGATAAGCCTTTTCCACCCGTGCGAGATAATCCGTCAGAAATGCCTCGCGATGCGCTTCACCGGCATGGGCGAGATAGGGCATCAGCCCGGTGCCCTTCACCCATTCGACGATATCAGCCGCGTCCGCCATCGGATGGTTGTAGATCGTGTGCCAGATATCGACGCGCGAGGCCTTGGCGATCAGCCTGGAGTAGTAGGTCGAGGGTGCCGGCAGGCCCTTGCGGCGCACGCTCTTTTCCTCGAAGGCGGCTTTCCAGGGGCCGGCATGCGCGGTCTCCTCCATCAGCAGATGGGTGGGTTCGCCGAGATTATCCGGCATTTGCACCGCCAGCGCTCCGCCTGGGGAAAGCCCGTCCATCAGCCGGTCGAATATATCGAGATGATCCGGCAGCCATTGGAACACCGCATTGGCAAAGAGCAGGTCGACCGGTTCCCGAGGCTGCCAGCTGGCGAGATCGGCCTCGACGAAAGCGGTGCCAGGAAGCCGTTTTCGGGCTGCCTCCAGCATGTTCAAATCGCTGTCGAGGCCCGAGACGCCCTCGGCGCCGTAGCGGTCGATGATGAGCTCGGTCGAATTGCCCGGCCCGCAGCCGAGATCGACGGCGCGGCGGATGCTCTGCAGCGGCACCTGCGCCAGAAGATCGCGTGCCGGCCGCGTGCGCTCGTCCTCGAATTTCACATATTGGTGGGCGGACCATGCCATGGCATTCACTCCTGCTGTCGAACCACATCTTTCATGTGGCGGATTCGGATCTTGGCGGTCTTGCCGCCGTCAGCGCCTGACGATCCCCCGGGCGAGGAAGGCACTCGCCGGTTCACTCCGCAGACACGAGTATTTTGTCCACGCGCCTGCCGTCGAGATCGATGACTTCGAAGCGCCACCCGTCTCTCGTGAAGCTCTCGCCCAGTTCCGGCAGATGTTTCAGCTCTTCCAGCACTAGGCCGGCCACCGTCTGATATTCGAGATCGTCATCGAGTTTGAGATTCAAGAACTCGGCGAATTCGTCGATCGGCGTCCAGCCCGACACCAGATAGGAGCCGTCGTCCCGACGTGCGATGGCCTGCTCGTCGACAGGCCCCTCCTGGAGAGCCCCCATGATCGCTTCCAGAATGTCGCCTGACGAAACAATCCCCTCGAAATGGCCGTATTCGTCGAAAACCAGCACCATGTGGATGGGCGATTTCCTGATTGCTTCAATCACATGAATGGCGGTTGAAAGGTCTGAAACCACCGGAACGTCCTGTGTCAGCGCCTTGATATCGGCGCTGCCGTGTTCGGACATCGAATCGTAGAAATCTTTGACCGGAAGGATGCCGATCACCTCGTCCGAACTGCCTTTGCGAACCGGCAGCCGAGACCGCTTCGTCCGGTGCAGCTGAGCTCGAATTTCATCAAGGCTGTCGTCGATATCGATGATTTCGACGTCGCGCCGCGGCGTCATCAGCGCTCGGGCGGTGCGGTCCGCCAGCCGCATGACGCCCGATATCATCGCGGACTCTTCGCTTTCGATGACGCCGGCCGACTGCGCCTCGGCCAGAACGGTTTTGATTTCTTCGTCGGAGACGTTATCGCCGCCTTTTCCTGTCTGGCCCAGCAGCTTGAGCACAAGATTTCCGGAGGCGTTCAGAAGCCATACGAGAGGCAGCGCAATTTTCGAAAGCACTGCCATGGCGGGCGCGACCTTCGCCGCGACTGCTTCCGGTTCTCGCAACGCGATCTGCTTTGGAACAAGCTCGCCGACGATGAGGGAAAGATAGGTGATTGCGACGACGACCGAACCGACGCCAACGGCATCGGCGGCCGTCGACGACATGCCTTGCGTCTCCAGCCAGCCCGCCAGGCGGCCCCCGAGGGTGGCCCCTGAGAAGGCGCCCGAAAGGACGCCGACCAGCGTGATGCCGATCTGAACCGTGGAGAGAAAGCGACCGGGGTTTTCGGCAAGTCTGATTGCCTGAGCCGCACCCTTGCTCCCATTGTCGGAGAGAACCTTCAGGCGGGCGGTTCTGGAAGACACGACTGCCAGCTCCGACATGGCGAGCACACCATTGAGGATGGTGAGAAACGCCACAATTCCAATTTCCAGAAACACAGGGACCCTATTCGTTGAGGTTTTGATGCGACGCCGAGAGGTGACGCGAAGCGTTCGAAGAGACGCTATATAAACGCATCACCCATCGTCTTTCCATCATCGTCTTAACATCAGCATAGGTTCCATCAGCCTTCGGAATTTCCCGAGGCGGCAAGCTGCCCCAGGCGGAGGGGGCGCATCAGGCGGCGAGGATCGTAATCCCGTAGGCATTGGCGGCCGCGGTCATGCGGGCGACGGTCTCCGGCGAAGGGCTGGCCTTGGGTGGCTCGGTTGCGCCTTCCGCTTCGATGAATTCGGCCATGTCGCGGTCGACGATCGCCGAAAAGACCGCAGGGGCGGTGCCGCGATTAGCGTAGCCATGCACCATGAAGGGCGCGATGCTGACGATGTCGCCAGCGCCCGCCTCGATCTCTTCGGGGCCGCTGTCGGTCAGCCGCCAGATCGTCAGGCGACCTTCCAGAATGCGGAACACTTCCGGGCTCGCATGCGCATGTCTAGGCGTCCGGCTGCCTGATGGTACGGTGACGTCGAAGATATTGAGCCAGTTTCCGCGGGTCCGAAGCCGTCGCTCGATCCGTTCTCCGAGGACGAAAAAGCGTTTCGCCCTATCACCGGTTTCGTCACCGGCATGCATGTTCACAAATGAGTTGGACATCATGTCTCTTTCTTTTTCTTGCAGGCTTTTCTTGTTGGCCTTTCTTCGGCCGCAGCCGTTAGACCCTTGCGCCATCTTTGGCAACCACCGCGATCCAGTCGGTGGTAAGCCGATGGCCCCGATATCGGTGCGGCGGACAGGTTTCGCAAGGCCTGTCCGGCGGCTGCAAATGTGCGCCGGCCGCACCGTGTCGGAAGGCTCTGCGCCTATAATACGTTGGCGTGGCTGAATAAGGCCGGCGGCCTGTGCCGCTGCCTTATGAAAACCGTGTGATCACGCTGATGCCCGTCGCTTCCGCCTTGTCGAGCGCCATCAGCGCCGGCACGGCTTCTTCCAGGCTGACTCGGCGTCCGATCAGCTTCTGCGGAGCGATCTTGCCGGCGGCAAGCATCGACAGCATGGCGTCGTAGCGCCAGGCCTGCATGCCGTGGCTGCCGTAAATCTCCAGCTCGTGGCCGATCACCTGCGCCATCGGGATTTGCGGCGCGGCATGTTCGCCGAGCATCAGCCCCACCTGCACATGCCGGCCGCGCCGGCGCAGATTCTTGATCGAATTGAAGCAGGTAGCGGGGTGGCCGAGCGCATCGATCGAAACATGCGCGCCGCCCTTGGTGATCTCGCGCACCGCCTCCGCGACGTCGGCGACACCTGATGCGTTGACTATCGCCACCGCCCCGCATTCGCGCGCGAAGGCGAGCTTTTCATCCGAAATGTCGATGCCGATCGCATTGGCGCCGAGAGCGGTGGCGATCATGATCGCCGACAGGCCGACGCCGCCGCAGCCATGCACGGCGATCCATTCGTCGGGTCCGGTGCGCGCTTGGTCGGCGACGGCGCGGAATGAGGTGGCGAATCGGCAGCCGAGGCTTGCCGCCGTCGCATCGTCGATCGTGTCGGGCAGGTGCACCAGATTGGTGTCGGCATAATCGATCGCCACATATTCGGCGAAGGATCCCCAATGGGTGAAGCCCGGCTGGAACTGGTTGGGGCAGACCTGCTGATTGCCGGAATGGCATTCGCCGCAATGGCCGCAGCCGGAAACGAAGGGCACTGTCACCCGGTCGCCCACCTTGAAACGCATTACGCCGCGACCGGTGGCGACGACCCGGCCGGCAAGTTCGTGGCCCGGCACATGCGGCAGGCGGATATCCGGATCATGCCCCATCCAGCCGTGCCAGTCGCTGCGGCAGAGCCCGCTGGCGCCGACCGCAATGACGACGCCGTCCTCGGCAGGCGTGGGGTCGGGCAGGGTGCGAATCTCGGGCGCCTTTTCGAAGGCTTCGTAATACATGGCTCTCATCGGCGTCTTCCCTTGCTGCTACCTGCGACTGCCCCATGATGGCATGCGGCCGGCCGCCGTTCCAACCGTCCATTCCATCACTTTTGCTGATGCACCTATCGCTTCAGCGCGTGCCGCTGCGCAGGAATATTGCGGCCTGACGCCGTCCTCCGGTATTTTCTTGCTTCCGCATTTCGCGCCCGGATTTCTTCTTGACCCGGCTTGCCGCCGCGGTTTTTGCTTTTCCGGCTTCAAAAAGGGAGGGCAACATGGCCGTCGATACATCACCCCGCTCAACCACCTGGACGCATGTCGACGGGGAGTGGCTTCCCGGCAATCCGCCGCTGATCGGGCCGACGTCGCATGCCATGTGGCTGGGCTCCTCGGTCTTTGACGGCGCCCGGTGGTTCGACGGTATCGCGCCCGATCTCGACCTGCACTGCCAGCGCGTCAACCGCTCGGCGCTTGCCATGGGTTTGAAGCCGGTGAAATCGGCCGAGGAGATCGCAGCGCTCGCCTGGGAAGGCGTTGAGAAATTCAATGGCGCGACGGCAATCTATATCAAGCCGATGTATTGGGGCGAACACGGTTCGCCGGGCAGCGTCGTTTCCGTCGATGCCGAATCGACCCGCTTTGCGCTCTGCCTGTTCGAGGCGCCGATGGGTGGCCACGGCGGCACCAGCCTCACCGTCTCGCCCTATCGCCGGCCGTCGCCGGAAACCGCAATGACCGAGGCGAAGACCGGCTCGCTCTATCCGAACAGCGGCCGCATGATCGCCGAAGCCCGCAGCCGCGGCTTCGACAATGCGCTGGTGCGCGATCTGAACGGCAATGTCGTCGAGACCGCCTCGTCCAACGTCTTTCTGGTGCGCGACGGCATAGTGATGACGCCCGCCGCCAACCGCACCTTCCTTGCCGGCATCACCCGCGCCCGCGTCATCGGCCTCTTGCGGAAGGCCGGTTTCGATGTCGTCGAGACGACGCTCTCCGTCGAGGATTTCATGCAGGCCGACGAGATCTTCACCACCGGCAACTATTCCAAGGTCGTCGGCGTCACCCGCCTCGACGGCCGCGACTTTCAGGAAGGCCCGGTCACCCGTAAGGCGCTGGACCTCTACATGGACTGGGCCCACGGCAGAAGCGAGAGCGAGGAGTGAGCCACGATCCCGCAAAGCGGGAGCAATCGATCCAGTGAATCGATTGCAGTGGCGAACGCCCGGAGCGCAAGCGAAGGGCTGGCGCGGTTCGGCGAAGCCGAAGCAATCGATCCAGTGAATCGATTGCAGCTGCGAACGCCCGAAGCGCAAGCGAAGGGCTGGGGCGGTCCAGTCGGCAGAATTGAGATCGGGATACACCCCCTCACGTCATCCACTTGCGATGCTCCGCAAATCTCTCCGCCAGGAGGTCAATGAACAAACGCACCTTGGTCGCCAGATGGCTGCGGTTGGGGTAGACGGCATTGATGTTGAATTCGACCGGCCTGTAGTCCGGCATGATCTTCACCAGCCGTCCTTCGGCGATGTCGTCGAAGACCACGAAGCTCGGCGCCAGGAAGATGCCCTGTCCGTTCAGCGTCAGGAAACGCAGCATTTCCGCGCTGTTGGAGACGACATTGCCGGCGATCTTGACGCTTTCCTGCCGGCCTTCGCCATCCTCGAAGCGCCATTCCTCGCCATAGGGGTAATAGGCATATTGCAGGCAATTGTGATCGGCGACCTCGGCCGGCCTTTGCGGCGTCGGATGGCTTTCGAAATAGGCTGGCGAGCAGACGAGCATATGACGCCAGGGTGTCAGCTTGCGCGCGACGAGCGAGGAATCCGGCGGCGGCACGGTGCGGATCACCAGATCGTAGCCGTCCTCGATCATGTCGACCATTCGTTCGCCGACACTGAAATCGAGCGCGATCGATGGATAGAGTTCCATATATTCGCTGACGACGGGCAGCAGGAAGCGCACGATGGCGCTGCTGGTATAGACCTTCAGCGTGCCGCGCGGCGTGGTGCTCAGCGCGCCCGCCGTCCGGTCGGCCTCTTCGAGCTCGGCAAGGATCTGCGAGGAGCGTTCATAATAATATTTACCGGTTTCCGTCAGGCTCACCTTGCGCGTCGTGCGGTTGAGCAGCCTGACGCCGAGCCGATCTTCCAGCGATTGCACGTGATTGCCGACCATGGTGACGGACATGTTGAGCCGGCGCGCGGCGGCGGAGAAGCCGCCGCATTCCACCACGCGGCCAAAGACTGTGAGGCTTGTCAGCCGATCCATATTACCCTCGGATTATCCGCTGAGAGTTGATGATCCTTCCCGATATAAGCAGATTATCACGATGAACGGCAGGGTGCATTTTCTTCGCAACGAACAGGACCTCGTACCGAGGGGCTGGATTGAAGGAGAAGCACGATGGTTGAGTTACCGCGCAAGGATGTTTTCGACACCGCCCGGCAGGCCGATGCCGCACCTGTTGCCGAGGCGCCTGTCGTCGAAGCGCCGGCTGCGGAAGCGCCGAAGAAAACCGGCCGCAGGGCGGTCAAGCGCGCGGTCATCGCCGCTGCGCTGCTTGCGGGCGTCGCCTTGTCAGGCGATTTCGGCTACCGCTACTGGACGGTTGGCCGCTTCATCGAATCCACGGACAATGCCTATGTGAAGGCCGATTACACGACGGTGGCCCCGAAGGTCGCGGGATACATCAAGGAAGTGCTCGTCAACGACAATGACCCGGTCAAGGCCGGTCAGGTTCTCGCCCGCATCGATGACCGCGACTTCCAGGCCGCCCTTTCGCAGGCACGAGCCGATGTGAAGGCGGCTGAAGCCGCCATTGCCAATATAGATGCCCAGATCGCCTTGCAGCAGTCGGTCATCGGACAGGCGAAGGCAACGATCGAGGCCTCGCAGGCCTCGCTGGATTTTGCCGTTTCCGACGCGGCGCGCTCGGCCAGACTGATCACCAGCGGAGCCGGCACGCAGTCCCGCGCCGAACAAAGCCAGTCGGCCCGCGACCAGGCCGCAGCCGCCGTCGAGCGCGACCGGGCCGCTCTCGTCGCGGCTGAAAACAAGGTGCCGGTGCTTGAGACGGAGCGCCAGCAGGCGGTCGCAGAGCGTGATCGGGCGGCGGCTGCCGCGCGTCAGGCGGAACTCAACCTTTCCTATACTGATATCGTTGCGGCCGTCGATGGCACACTCGGCGCCCGTTCGATCCGCGTCGGCCAATATGTCACCTCGGGCACGCAGCTGATGGCCGTCGTGCCGTTGCATGCCGTTTATGTCGTCGCCAATTTCAAGGAAACGCAGCTGACCTACGTTCGCCCCGGCCAGCCGGTCGAGATCAAGGTCGACAGCTTTCCCGGCGCGACGATCAAGGGCCATGTCGACAGCGTTTCGCCGGCAAGCGGCCTCGAATTCTCGCTGCTGCCGCCTGATAACGCCACCGGCAACTTTACCAAGATCGTCCAGCGCATTCCGGTCAAGATCGTCATCGACGACGAGGCTCTGCGTGGCCTGTTGCGCTCGGGCATGTCGGTCGAACCTGAAATCGATACCAAAGCCGCGCAGACCTCCGCGGCCGAGGAGGGATTATTCAGCTCGGCTGGATAATCCCGATCCTTCCCCGAATACCGCCCGAACCCCGTCATGAGAAGGTTTTCCGTGAGAACCGGAAAGAGATCAGCCATGGCCACTCTTCAGATCGCCGCAAACAGCAATTCGCTCACGCATCCCGCCGCGATGTCCGCCCAACCCGCCGCCATCAGCCCGCTCCGCATGTGGATGGCCGTCGTCGGCTCTACGCTCGGCGCCTTCATGGCGGTCCTCAACATCCAGATCGTCAACGCCTCGCTTGCCGATATCCAGGGCGCCATCGGCGCCGGCACGGATGACGGCGGCTGGATTTCGACCTCCTATCTGATCGCCGAGATCGTCGTCATTCCCTTGAGCGGCTGGCTGACGCGGGTCTTCTCACTGCGCAACTATCTGCTCGTCAACGCGATCCTCTTCCTGATCTTCTCCGTCGCCTGCGCCTTTGCGGCCAATCTGCAGCAGATGATCATCCTGCGGGCCATTCAGGGCTTTTCCGGCGGCGTGCTGATCCCGATGGCCTTCACCATCATCATCACGCTGCTGCCCAAGGCGAGGCAGCCGGTCGGTCTCGCACTTTTTGCCCTTTCGGCCACCTTCGCACCGGCCATCGGCCCTACGATCGGCGGTTATCTTACCGAGAACTGGGGCTGGGAATATATTTTCTACGTCAACCTGGTCCCTGGCGCGCTGATGATCGGCCTGCTCTTTGCTTCGCTGGAGCGGGCGCCGATGAACCTGAAGCTGCTCGCCAGGGGTGACTGGCCGGGCATCGTCACCATGGCGATCGGGCTGGCAGCCCTGCAGACCGTGCTGGAAGAGGGCAACAAGGAAGACTGGTTCGGCTCCGATTTCATCCTCCGCCTGGCTGTTGTCGCCGCCGTCTCGCTGACGCTGTTCATCATCATCGAGCTGAAGACCGCCCATCCGCTCCTGAACCTGCGTCTGCTGTTGCGGCGCAATTTCGGCTTCGGCATCGTCGCCAACTTCCTGCTCGGCATCGCGCTTTATGGTTCGGTTTTCGTGCTGCCGATCTATCTCGCCCGTATCCAGGGCTATAATTCCGAACAGATCGGTATGGTCCTCGCATGGACCGGCATTCCGCAACTGCTGCTGATTCCGCTGGTGCTGCGCCTGATGAAGCGTTTCGACGTCCGGCTGCTGATCGTCGTCGGCTTTGCCCTCTTTGCCGCCTCGAACTTCATGAACGTTCACATGACCGGCGATTATGCGAGCGACCAGCTCTTCTGGCCGAACATCGTGCGCGCCATAGGCCAGGCGCTCGTCTTTACCCCGCTGTCGGCCATCGCCACATCAGGTATCGAGCAGGAGAATGCCGGAACGGCATCGTCGCTCTTTAACATGATGCGCAATCTCGGCGGCGCGGTCGGCATTGCCTCGCTGCAGACCTTCCTGTCGAAGCGCGAGCAGTTCCACTCGAACATTCTGACCAACTCGGTCTCGGTCTTCGAGGAAGCCACGCGCGATCGCCTTGCAAGGCTGACAGCCTATTTCATGAACCACGGCGTCAGCGATCAGGCTCTCGCCGGCCACAAGGCCGTCGTCGCTATCGCGCTCAAAATACGCAGGCAGGCCAATATCATGGCCTTCAGCGACACCTTCTTTCTGCTCGGTGTCGCGCTCGTCGTCGCCCTGCTGGCAAGCCTGCTGCTCAGCAAGCCCGGTCAACTCTCCGGCGGCGGCGCTCACTAACGCCGTGCCCTCAAGGAGGAGAAAGCCATGACATCAGCGATCCATGCTCCCGATCTCGACCGGTCTCCGCCGAAGGCCACCGGCAACGCCGTCAGCACGGGCGCGCTGCTCTCGATCATCGAATGGCTCTCCGGCGACGAATGCCACGCGCTCGACGAAGCGGGCCTGGTGTCCGGTCTCGGCCGCAGGCTTCAGGCGCTTGGCCTGCCGGTCGACCGGCTGACCCTGCATCTGATGACGTTGCATCCCGAGTTCATCGGCCGCACCATTGCCTGGGCGCCGGGCGAGCCGGTCGAGATCCATGATCGCGAACACGGCGCCCGCGTCGCGATCGCCAATACGCCGCTGCGCAAGGTCATGGACACCCGCGAACCGCTGGTCGTCGGCCTTGGCGAAAGCGTCCACGGCCGCTGGCAGCATATCGATGTCTTTGCCGATCGCGGCTTGATGCAGCTCGTCATCGCGCCGCTCTGCAATGGCGAAGGTCCGGTCAGCGCCGCCGTTTTCGGCACCAGGCGGCCGGGCGGCTTCACCGCTTCCGAGCGGCAGCTGATCGAACGCATCCTGCCGGCGCTGCGAAACACCAGCGAGTTGCGCACTCTTCGCCAGGTCGAACTCAGCCTCCTCGACACCTATATCGGCCCGCTGACGGCCAGCCGGATCCTGGCCGGCCGCATCCGCCAGGGCGAGATCGAATCCATGCAGGCCGCCCTGCTGCTCTGCGACCTGCGCGGCTTTACCGAGCTGTCGAACCGGCTGCCCGGCAGCACCGTGCTCGGTCTGCTCAATGCCTATTTCGACAGGATCGTGCCGGCGATCACCCGCGAGGGCGGCGAATTGCTGAAATTCATGGGTGACGCCGTCCTTGCCTTCTTCCCGGGTTACGATGCCGCCCATTCCTGCGGTGCCGCCCTGGCATCGGCCGGCGCCATCCTCGATGAGATCGATGATTTCCGATACGAAGGCGTCGGCGTGAAGGCCGGCATCGCGCTTCATTACGGCGAGGTCAGTTACGGCAACGTCGGCTCCGGCCGCCGCCTCGACTTCACTCTTATCGGCCGCGACGTCAATCTGGTCAGCCGCATCCAGACCGCCTGCAGCGAGCTCGGAGAGGCCCTGTTGATGTCGAACCCATTCCGCCAGGAGGCGGGGGAGGGAAACGCGGTCTCTGTCGGGGCACATCGGCTGAAGGGTTTTGCGGAGCCGGTGGAGCTGTTTACGATTGTGCGGTAGGCGTGCTGCGGACCGGCCTGCCGACAGAAGATAGACGGGTTGCCCGATGAACAGGGTACCACACGTCTTTCTTTCCCCTATCTTCGCCGAGGTTATCCATAGACTTCACAATGAGGAAAAGACCCATGACCGTGCTGTCCGACGAACAAGGCGAGATCATCCGCGAACTGGGCGTTGCCGCCGAGATCGATCCTGAGCACGAGATCGACCGCCGCACCGCTTTTCTCAAGGATTACCTCGTTGCGTCGGGCATGCGCAGCTATGTCCTCGGCATCAGCGGCGGCGTCGATTCGCTGACGGCGGCCCTGCTGGCCCAGAAGGCCGTGCGCGAGCTGCGTGACAGCGGCCATACGGCGGAATTCATTGCCGTGCGGCTTCCCTACGGTGTCCAGGCGGACGAGGCCGATGCGGAGAGGGCTCTGGAAACGATCGGCGCGGACCGCAATATGGTGGTGAATATCAAGGCGGCCGCCGATGCGATGCTTGCCGCCGCTCAGGGCGGCGGCCTTGCCTTTGCCGATGCCGGCCGGCAGGATTTCATCCTCGGCAACATCAAGGCCCGCCAGCGCATGATCGCCCAGTTCGCCCTTGCCGGCGCGCTTGGCGGCCTCGTTATCGGCACGGATCATGCGGCCGAGGCGGTCATGGGCTTCTTCACCAAGTTCGGCGACGGCGCCGCCGATATCTTGCCGCTCGCCGGTCTCAACAAGCGCCGCGTCCGCCTCTTGGCAAAGCGACTTGGCGCACCTGACGAGCTGGTCTTCAAAGTCCCGACCGCCGATCTCGAGGACCAGCGGCCGCTACGCCCCGACGAGGAGGCCTATGGCGTCACCTATGACGAGATCGACGATTTCCTCGAAGGCAAGCCGGTCGGCGAGATCTCCCGCCGCCGGATTCTTGCCGCCTATCGCGCGACTGCCCACAAGCGCGCTTTGCCGGTCGCCGTGAACGCTCTCTGACGGTCGTCTGTCCTGCATGCGCCGGTTTCATCGTCCTCAGGCGGCTGCGGTTTCCGTTTCCCTCGGCCGCACCAGCCACGCATAGGCAGCGCCGGCGAGAAGCAGAACCGAGGTGCCGAGGAAGACCGCCTGCATGCCAATATGCCCGCCGATGAAGCCGCCGAGGATGGGGCCGGCCACCTGGCCGACATATTGCGAGGAGATGGAAAGACCGAGAATGCTGCCGGCGGCGCTATCGGGCACGCTGTGGCGGATGACGGCCGCGATGCAGGGCAGGAGCCCGCCGAGTGCTGCGCCCATCAGGAAACGCAGGAGGATGAGCTGCCAGGAGCTGGTGACGAAGGCCTGCGGGATCAGCAGCAGCCCGGCGATGGCGAGCGCGCCTGCGATGACCGGCCAATGGCCGATCCGGTCGGCAAGTTTTCCGAGCCATGAGGCGGAAAGGATGCTGCCGAGCGCTGCGGCTGACATGACGAGACCCGAAATCATCGTCACCCGGCTTTGCTCAGGCACGATCTGCGCGACATAGACGGTGATGATCGGCTCGATCGACATGTTGGCGAACATCAGCAGCATGCCGGTCGCCAGCATGGCGATGACAGGCCGCTTGTCGGCAACGGATTTCCAGCCGCCGCTTGCCTTTGCGGCCTGCTTGCGGGCCGGTGACTTCTCCTCCTTGATCAGAAAGGCCGTCGCGAGAAAAGCGAGGAAGATCATGCCGCCGGCGGCGAGAAACGTGCCGCGGATACCGATGATCTCAGGCAGCGCCCCACCGACCAGCGGCCCGACGAGATTGCCGGCCATGATGCCGGACGAGAGAACACCGAGCGCCCAGGCGGAGCGATCCTTCGGCGTCTGCGTCGCCACCAGCACCATCGAGCCGGAGGAGTAACCCCCGGCAAGCCCGACGAAGAGGCGCAGCGCCACCAGCTGCCAGACATTGCCGGCCATGCCCATCAGCGAGATCGCCAGGGTCATGCCGAGGCTCGCGCGCACCAGCATCAGCTTGCGGCCGTAGATGTCGCCGAGCCGCCCCCAGAGCGGCGCGACGAGAGCTGCGGCGAAGAACGTGGCGCCATAGGCGATGCCCGACCACTGCACGATCGCGGCATGGTCGCTGACGCCGAGCTCTTCGACATAGAGCGGCAGGAAGGGCAGCAGCAGCGTCATCGCCACGATCGTCGTGAAGGAGCCGATCAGCGAGATGGCGAGATTGCGCTTCCAGTAGATCGAACCAGGCCTTGCGGCGTCCCATTGCGTGTCTGTCATTCCCTGCCTCGGCATCGAACTTGCAGCGCAGTTGCACCGCAACCTGGATCATCTCAAATAAAAGTGCTAGAACATAACCGATTGCGACGCGCAATCGGTTAATCGGAGGACATCGCCTTGAACGCCATGGACTCATCTCGCGAGCGGACCGTCCGCGATCTTTACGCCGCCTATCTCGGCGACCGCAAGGAGATCGTCGGGGCCATGCTGACCGAAGACTTCACTTTCTCCAGTCCGCGCGACGACCATATCGACCGGGCTGCCTATTTCGACCGTTGCTGGCCGAAGGAGCCGCTCTTCCGCGATATCGTGATCGAGTTCCTGGCGGTTGGCGGTGATGAGGCGGTGGTCCGCTACCGGGCCGAGAAACTCGACGGCGGCAGTTTCCACAACATGGAGAGCTTTCATTTCCGCGGCGAGAAGATCGCGTCCGTCGAGGTCTATTTCGGCCGGAATCTGTAACCCGGCCAAGGCGGCCACGCGTTACAGGAGCCGTATCGCCGAGGTCGCGATGATGATCATCGAAACCGCCACCATCAGCGGCCGCACCGGCAGCCGTTTGACCAGGATGGCGCCGAAGGGGGCGGCTATGACGCCGCCGATGATGAGGCCGATCGCCGAATTGAGTTCCGACCAGCCGAGGGTCACGACGAAGGTCACGGAAATCGTCAGCGTCACCGCGAATTCGGTGAAATTGGTCGAACCGATCACCCGCTTCAGATCGTGGCCGCGGCCGACGAGCGTGCTGGTGACGATCGGGCCCCATCCGCCGCCGCCGATCGCATCGAGCACGCCGCCGCAAAGCCCGACGGGCGGCACGGCCCAGTCGCGCACCTCGCGCTGCAGCGGCGGCCGGAAGGCCTTGTAGAGGATCAGCAGGCCGATGGCGATGAGATAGGCCGACACGTAGGGTTCGATCGTCTTGCCGTCGATATTGACGAGCAGATAGGCGCCGATCGCTCCGCCGATCATGCCGGCCGGCGCAAGCCGCGCCACCAGCCGCCAGTCGACGTTGCGATGATAGGCATGCGAGAGGCCCGAGGCGGCGGTCGTGAACATTTCCGTCACATGGGTCATGGCGCTGGCATTGGCGGCCGGCACGCCGAAGGCAAGAAGACTGGTCGTCGACAGCACGCCGAAGGCCATGCCGAGTGCGCCGTCGACGATCTGTGCGCAGAAACCCACGGCGATGAAGAAGAAGAAATCCGATGTCATACAGTCCCCTCGGACGAACGGTACCACCAGAACATGCGACGCGGGAAGAGAAGTTTCGGTCTCAGGCGGCAAATCCGCGCTGCTTCAGCCGGACGATCTTGAAGAAGCCGTTCGGAAAGACCGGCAGGATATCGGCAGCGGCAAAATCGCCGCGGCGTTCGGCCCACGCAAGGATGCGGTGGATGCGAAAGGCGGAGGACCAGCCGATATGGCGCACCAGCGGCGCCACCGCCGCCTCGATCCTGCCCTGCAGGCCGGCGCCGTCGCCGAGCTTGCTTGCAAGAATGATCTCGCCGCCCGGCCGCAGCACCCTTGCGCATTCGTCGAGCGCCCGCTCGGGGTCGGGGATGAGGGTGATGACGAAAGGCAGGCAGACCGCATCGAAGGACCGGTCGGCAAAGGCGAGCGCATGTGCGTCCATCACCTCCAGCGCCTGCACATGCTGCAGGTTTTCACGTCTGGCTTTTTCGCGGGCGCGGGCGATCATGTGTTCGGAAATGTCGATGCCGGTCACCCGGCAACGGCTGGGATAGTGCCCGAGCGTCAGGCCGGTGCCGACGCCGATTTCCAGAATATCGGTGCCGGCCGCAGCGGCAAGCGCGGCAAGCTTGCGGTGGCCATCGCGCAATATGCCGCGATAGACGCGGTCATAGACTGGTGCCCAGCGCTGATAGATTTTCTGCTGATCTTCCGCGCTGTTGCGAAGCTCTGGCATCCGGCACCTCCCTACCGCATAACCTCGAAAGTCCGAATCGGTGCCCGGAAAAGATTACGCGCCATTTCAAAATTAGAGCGCCTCGTGCATCCCGCCACAACGCCCGGCGTTATAAACCCAATCTTCAACTCCCAAGAGTGTGTTCGGGTTCCGTCAGGATATGGCGAGGGGCACCAAACCGGCGCTGCGGCCGCCTATTTCTCCGGCGTGAGCCCGAGCTTCCCGGCGTCCAGCTCGCTGCCGATCTCGACGGTCTTTTTTTGCTTGTCGTAGACGCAGATCTGGGCGACCAGCCCCTTGGCGCCTTTCGGCTTGCCGGTCAGCACGGCGAGCCCGTAATGGGAAGTGCCGAAAGGATCGACGGCAGCGACGGGCTTCTCGATTGCGACCGCCGCCTTCTTGCATTTGGCTTCCACATCGGCGGCAAGCTGCTGCCAGGCCTCGTCGGAGGAGGCGTGCGCGGCGCCGGCAGCGGAAAGAAGCGCGGCCGCGGCCAGAAGCTGGATTATATTCCTGTTCATCTCGGTTCTCCGTTGCTGTGGGCCGCTGGCAAAGCCATTTTCGCGGCGGGTATGTCAGGCGATTTGCAGGCGCGATTCCAGCCCTACAACTGAGGCAAATTTTCCTCCGGCCGATCGTTTTTTGATATTTCGCCGGTTGCCTCTCCCACGTTCCCCTCCTATGTTCCGGCTCACCTGCCGATGACGCAATCTATTGCCAAGAGGAGATCTGACATGGCTTTCGAATTGCCTGAACTTCCCTATGATTACGAAGCGCTTGCTCCCTTCATGTCGAAGGAAACGCTGGAGTTTCACCACGACAAACACCATAAGGCCTATGTCGACAACGGCAACAAGCTCGCCGCCGAAGCCGGCCTTTCGGATCTCTCGCTCGAAGACGTCGTGAAGAAGTCCTTCGGCACCAATGCCGGCCTCTTCAACAATGCCGCCCAGCACTACAACCACATCCATTTCTGGAAGTGGATGAAGAAGGGCGGCGGCGGCAACAAGCTGCCCGGCAAGCTCGAAGCAGCCTTCACCTCCGATCTCGGCGGCTACGACAAGTTCAAGGCCGATTTCGCCAATGCCGGCGCCACCCAGTTCGGCTCCGGCTGGGCCTGGGTTTCCGTGAAGAACGGCAAGCTCGAAATCTCCAAGACCCCGAACGGCGAAAACCCGCTCGTCCACGGCGCCACCCCGATCCTCGGCGTCGACGTGTGGGAACACTCCTATTACATCGACTATCGCAACGCCCGCCCGAAATATCTCGAAGCCTTCATCGATAGCCTGATCAACTGGGACTACGTCCTGGAACGCTACGAAGAAGCCACGAAGTAAGCGGCATCTGCTTTTAGTTCTGCACCCGGCGCCCAAACGCCGGGTGTTTCGTTTTTTTGCACCAGTCGCGAAATCTTTAAGTTTTGAGCGTCCGAAAATCGATGATCCGATACGCGCGAACTTCCGCCTTTGGTGACAGCTGTGCTCCTGTTTCACCTTTCCACATGGCTTTGTTATGCCTCTGTCGTATCCTCAACGGATGAAGCAGCTTCCATTCAAGCCCGAAGCCGTCCTGTTCGATATGGACGGCCTAATTTTCGATACCGAAGCATTGTATCGGGACGCGGTTATCAAGGCCGCTGAGGAAAAAGGGTTTAACATCCCAGTGTCCGTCTATCTGGAAACGATTGGATTACCCAGCACGTCGGCCAGAGCGCTTTTGGCCATGCATATTGGCGGAGAACTTCCCATTGAGGACTTGTGGAAACAGGCCTCAGATCTGTTCCGGACGATGGTCGCAACAGAGCTACGCCTCAAGCCTGGGGTCATTGAAATTTTGGACTGGCTGGAAGAAACTCAACTTCCGTGGGCTATCGTCACTTCCTCAGACCATGACACAGTGCTTAGCCATCTGCTTGCGGTGAATCTGAAGGATCGCTTCATGCACATTATTGCCCACGGAGATTATACCGCAGCGAAGCCTCATCCAGAGCCGTATCTGAAAGCCGCAAGCCGGTTAAGGGTGAACCCGAGCCGGTGTGTTGCACTCGAGGATTCTTGTAGCGGCGTTCTTTCGGCGTCTCGTGCCGGTCTGATGACCATAATGGTGCCCGACCTCGTTCAGCCAACGCTGGATATTCAAAGTCTTTGCGCATATGTCGCACCAAATTTACACGATGTTCTTGCTGTCTTGATCGATAGGCTCCAGGCAAAATGAGCACGTCGGATCCATCATCAACACTCGGGAATCTCGGCAGCTGACGCAGTTCGATCATGCGTTGGGACACCGTCACATCCCTGTCACCGGCCGCTCCTAATCACGTCCCATGTCTTCTTCTACTCTTCCCCTGTTCCGCTTCGGTATCATCGCCGACCCGCAATATGCGGCGATCGCGCCGCATGCGGCCATGGACCGCCATTACGCCAACAGCCTCGCCAAGGTCGCCGAAGCGATCGAGGTCTTCAACGGCTGCGAATTGAGTTTCGTCATGACGCTCGGCGATGTCATCGACCGCAGCTTCGCGAGCTTCGACGATATTCTTCCGGTCTATGCAAAGCTGAGACACGAGGCGCTGTTCCTGCTCGGCAATCACGATTTCTCGGTTTCCGCGGGGCATCTCTCCGAAGTCGCTGCGCGCCTGGGCATGCCGTCGCCCTACTACAGCTTCTCGCGTCATGGCTGGCGCTTCGTCGTGCTCGACGGCAACGAGGTCAGCATCTTCGCCCCGCCCGAAGGCCATCACCACCGCGCCCTTGCCGCGCAGATGCTGGCGGAGCTGCAGGCCAAGGGCGCCCGCAATGCCCACCGCTGGAACGCGGCGCTGAGCGACGAGCAGTTCGCCTGGCTCGGCGATCAGATCGCAAGCGCGGCGGCGGCCGGCGAAAAGGTGATCGTCATGAATCACTATCCGGTCCATCCGCCCGGCGAGCACGGCATGTGGGACAGCGAGCGCATCGTCGCGTTGCTCGCCTCGCAGGGCAATGTCGTCGCCTATCTCAACGGCCATGACCATGTCGGCAATTATGGCGTGGCCGGCGCTTGTCACTTCGTCAATTTCAAGGGCGTGGTCGACACCGAGACGCAAAACACTTTCGCGATCGTCGAAGTCCATGCCGACCGCATCGAAATCCGCGGCTTCGGCCGTGAGGAGAGCCGGACGCTGCCTTACTAAAGCGTGTCAGGCAAAAGTGTGCGCGGTTTTGCGATAACGACACGCGTAAAAAGACAAAGACTTAAAGCGCGGCTAGCGAATCTGAAAGATTGCGACGCGCTTTAAGCCGCATCACGCAGGCACGGCCGTTTCCGTCCAGCCGCTGGTCCAGAGTTCCCGCAGCCTGTCGCCGTCGCCCTTGAAGAAAATCTCGCTTGTCGCGCAGCGTTCCACCCGGTCGCTGCGGAAATTGCGGATCGCCTGGCGCAGCTCGCACCAGGCGACGATGTTGGCGGTCTCAGAATAGTAGATCAGCGCGATCGGCTGGATCGTCCGTTCGGTCGCGCGGCCGAGTTCGTCGCGGTAGCCGAGTTCAAGCTTTCGCTCATCGCGGATCGCGCGCCGTACGATTGCGAGGTCGAAGCCAACAGGCGGCTGGGCGATCGCGCCCCAGGCATAAAGCGCTTTGTTGTCCATCGCCTGGCGCAGCGGCGCCGGCACGGCTCCGGCGATCTTCTGATTGACGCGGCGGGCGGCCTGCTTGAGTTCCTCGTCGGCGGTGCGTTCGAGCAGCGCCAGCGACAGCACGATCGCCTCCATCTCCTCG
Organism: Rhizobium sp. J15; assembly: GCF_002531825.1. Taxonomy (GTDB): domain Bacteria; phylum Pseudomonadota; class Alphaproteobacteria; order Rhizobiales; family Rhizobiaceae; genus Rhizobium. The sequence continues at coordinate 59,639 of NZ_NWSX01000033.1, forward strand.
ATCGAAAACATCAGCGGCGGCAGATCGAAGCCCGGCCGCATGATGTAGCCGATGCCGCGCCCGCCTTCGATCGGCACCCGCATCGCTTGAAGGGCCGCGATGTCGCGGTAGATCGAGCGAACGGTCACTTCCAGCGTCTCGGCCATCGCTGCCGCCGTCATCGGCTTTCTCGCCAGCCTGAGGATCTGAATGATCTCGAAAAGCCGTGAGGCCTTGCGCATTTTCCTGACTCCGCTCCCAACGCTCCTGACAATACACTGTCAGTTGGGTTTCGCTATAGAGCCGCCTATCGAATTGAAATCAATCACAGTCTTTCAAAGATCCAAAAAGACGCAGGGCGGATAACTGACATGAACTACCATGAAAACCTCTGGCTCTTCTTCACCCTTCTTTTCGGCATCATCATCGTGCCTGGAATGGACATGCTCTTCGTGCTGGCCAATTCGCTGACCGGCGGCATCAAACGCGGCCTGGCTGCGACCGGCGGCATCATGGCGGGCGGCGCCGTCCATTCGGCCTATGGCGCAGCCGGCGTCGGCATGCTCGTCACCATGCTGCCGCAGCTTTTCAACGTGCTGCTCTTTGCCGGCGTCGCTTACATGATCTGGATCGGCATTTCGCTGATCCGCAGCTCGATCACCGTCGAGGCGATCGGTCCGGGAACGGCACATTCCAGCTGGCGCGCCTTCCGCCAGGGTGCAGTCACCTGTCTCGTCAATCCAAAGGCTTATATTTTCATGTTTGCGGTTTACCCGCAGTTCCTGAGGCCGGAATACGGGCCGGTCTGGATGCAGGGCCTGATCATGGGGGCCATGACTGTCGCCACCCAGTTCGCCATCTACGGCACGCTCGCGATGACGGCCGGGCGCAGCCGCGATCTTCTTGTCGCAAACCCTCATGCTACGGCCTTGGTGGGACGCTGCGCCGGATTGCTGCTGGTGGCAGTCTCCGCGCTTAGCCTCTGGCAGGGCTGGAAAACCGCTTGAGCCTTGATGCCTCTCATCCAAAAGCGCGTCGCATGAAGCAAATTCGATGCGACGCGCTTTCGCTGCTTATCACATTGTTTTTATGGTCATCCGGCAAAACGTGACCACCTGGACGCATGGATTTTGTCATGCTCCCGGTGCAGATTGGCCAGCGGCCGTCCCGGCCGAGGAAAATGGAGAGGAAATATGAATTGGAAAGCAGTAGCTGCCGCCGCAGCGATGGCCGGCATAGCCTTGGGTGCGGTGAATGCCGCTGACGGCACGCATGATTCGCGTGTGGCGCTGATGAAGCGGATCGGCGGTTCGACCGGCGCGCTTGCAGCGATCGCAAAAGGCGAAAAGCCCTATGACGCCGAGGCGGTAAAGGCGGCGCTAACGACGATTGCCGCTACATCCAAGGTCTTCCCCGATCAATTCAAGCCGGACAGCGACAAGAACGATCCCGCGGTGAGCCCGAAGATCTGGGAAAACATGGACGACTTCAAGGCTCGCGCTGAAAAGCTCTCCGCCGATGCCGAAATCGCGCTTGCCCAGCTTCCGGCGGATACCGCGGCTGTCGGCGCCACGGTCAACACGCTCGGCGCCAATTGCGGCGGCTGTCACAAGGCCTATCGTCTCAGCAAATGAGCGATAGGCCGTCCCGGCAATTCCCGCAGAACTGCGGAGTAGTTTTGCATGCGGAATTGCGGAAAGCGGAAATGATAGGAACTCTCGATCCGCGCCAGCCTTGCCGCCGGCGCGGATCGTCTTAGTTCTCCGCCCGTGCGGACCGGTCGCGTATTGGACCGGCAAAAATGTCTTCAAAGGGGGAGGCGGCGCATGGTCCGCAGGTTCATCCGAGTTCTGCTCTGTCTGATCGGCGTCGCCGTCCTCGGCGGTGGCGCCTTCTATCTCGTCACCGCGCCCGATCCCCTGCCGGAGAGCCATTGGGCCGGTCTCGGTGCGCCGGACACGGCAAATGGGGAGATGGTCTTCTGGACGGGCGGCTGCGTCAGCTGCCATGCCGCGCCCGGCTCAGAAGGCGATGCCAAGCTGACGCTTTCGGGCGGTCTCGCGCTGAAGAGCCCCTTCGGCACCTTCCACGTGCCGAACATCTCGCCGGATGAAAAAGCCGGCATCGGCGCCTGGACGCTTGCCCAGTTCGGCAATGCGATGAAGCGCGGCGTCGGTCCCGATGGCCAGCATCTCTACCCGTCTTTTCCCTATGGCTCCTATGCCCGCATGAGCGACAAGGACGTCAACGATCTCTTCGCCTTCATGAAAACCCTGCCGAAGAGCGCAAACGTCACGCCGCCGCATGAACTGCCGTTCCCCTTCAACATCCGGCTCGCGCTCGGCGGCTGGAAGTTCCTCTATTTCAACGATCAGCCGCGCGTGGCGCTGGCAAAGAGCGACGACAAGGTGAAGCGCGGGCAATATCTCGTCGAAGGCCCGGGCCATTGCGGCGAGTGCCATACGCCGCGCGATGCGCTCGGCGGCTTCGAGGCCAATATGTGGCTGGCCGGCGCGCCGAATCCGGAAGGCGAGGGCCGCATACCCGATATCACCCCGGCCTCCAAGAGCATCGGCAGCTGGAGCGAAGCGGATATCGCCAGCTACCTCGAAACCGGCTTCACGCCGGATTTCGATAGTGTCGGCGGCTCGATGGTCGACGTGCAGCAGAACATCGCCCATCTTCCGGCCGCCGACCGCGAGGCGATCGCGGCCTATCTGAAGGCCGTGCCGGGACGCTGAGACGGTCGCAGCTCAAGCGATCGACTGCATGTAACGCATGCCGGTCACGGGGCGCGGCGTGAAATCCATTTGTTCGTAGAAGCGATGCGCCAGCACGTTTCCGGTCGCTGCGCTGACGGAGAGGTAGCCGCAGCCGGCATTGCGCGCGGTCTCGCGGGCGCGGTCGACGAGCAACTGGCCGGTGCCGTGGCCCCGATGGCCGTCGCGCACGAAGAGATGGTGCAGGTCCATGCCGCGCTTGCCTTCCTGCGCCCTGTAGAGCGGCACGAGAATGGCGTAGCCGATCAGCCCTTCGCTGGTTTCCGCGACCAGCGCATGGATCCAGGGCAGGGGGCCGAACAGATCGCGCTCCAATTGCTCCGGCGTCGTGCCTGAAGGGTCGCCGTGATGGGCGGCCAGCAGGGCGATCATCTCGTTGAGTTCGGGCAGGTCGCGCGGCTTGGCGGCGCGGATCGTCACCACCGATGGGCGCATTAGTGAAATTTCGCTGTCTTCGATGTCGGTCATGGTCTTCGCGTCCTTTGATATTCTGCCGTCAGGACGCTGCCGATACAACAAAGCCGCCTGACGGCGGCTTGTTGACAATATGATCTGTCCGGCCGCCCTTTACAGGTACAGCCAAAAATACGAGCGGCTCTGGTGCGCGTTCTTGATCATGGCGCATCAATCGCCGCAAACGCGGCGTTTGTCAATGGCGGATCGGCATGCAAGGGCATTGCCTGGATTTTTCCGCTTGATAATATACCCCCCTATCCTATAGGAAATCGGCCATGTCTCACACCACCCTTCAGAAAAAGAAGCTCATCGCCCGCATCAGCCGCCTCAAGGGGCAGATGGAAGCGGTCGAGCGTGCACTCGAGGCCGAGCGCCCATGCGGCGAAATCCTGCAGCTCCTCGCATCGGTGCGCGGCGCCTTGACAGGGCTGACCGGCGAGGTGCTGGACGACCACCTGCGCGAACATGTGCTGAATGCCGAAAACGATGCGGCCAGGGCGGAGGCGGTCGAGGAAATATCGGAAGTGCTGAGAACCTATATCCGCTGAGTGTTTGCATAAAGGAGCCTGCAATGAGTGCCGGGATCGAGAAGGCTGGAATGGAAGCCCTGGAACACGATCATGTTTTCCTCGGCGCCGATCACGCGGCGAACGAGCGGCGTATCTGGCTGGTGATCGCCCTGACGGCCGTGATGATGGTGGCCGAAATTGCCGCCGGCACCGTCTACGGCTCCATGGCGCTCGTCGCCGACGGCTGGCACATGTCGACCCATGCCAGCGCGCTGCTGATTTCGGCGCTCGCCTATCTCTTCGCCCGGAAGCAGGCGCGCAATCCGCGTTTTACCTTCGGCACCGGCAAACTCGGTGATCTCGCCGGCTTCGCCAGCGCCATTATCCTCGCCCTGATCGCTTTGCTGATGGCCTGGGAAAGCGTGCTCCGGCTGACCAATCCGGTGCCGATCGGTTTTGCCCAGGCGATCGCCGTGGCGGTCATCGGCCTTGCCGTCAATCTTGCCAGCGCCTGGCTGCTCGGCGGCGGTGGCCACGCGCACGGTCATCACGCGCATGGTCATCATGCGCATCACACGCATGGCAATCATGCGCATCACCACGGCCATCACCATCATGCCCATGGCGGTCACGATCACCATGGCCACAACCACGAGCACCATGGAAAGGCCGGCGACAACAATATCCGCGCCGCCTATCTGCACGTCATCGCCGATGCGTTGACTTCCGTCCTCGCCATTGCGGCGCTGACGCTTGGCAGCCTCTATGGCTGGCTGTGGCTCGATCCCATTATGGGAATCGTCGGCGGTTTGGTGATCGCCAATTGGTCTTGGAGCCTGATGAAAGCCTCGGGTGGTGTCCTTCTCGACGTCGTGCCCGAAGGGGAGACGCTGCCCGCGGAAATCCGCGAGGCCATCGAGACGGAGGAGGACAGGATCACCGATCTGCATGTCTGGCAGGTCGGCCCCGGCCATCATGCCGCCATCGTCGCCGTCGTCACCTCGCAGCCGCGCGAGCCGGCCTTCTACAAGGGCAGGCTGTCGGCGCTCGAGGAATTGTCGCATGTGACGGTCGAGGTCACGCGCGCCGCATGAAAGGTGCGGCGGACGACAGGTTTGCCGCGTCCGGACGATATGATCCCTAGACGGACGACGAAGTCGCCGCGGGGACGAGATCCCGCCGCAATCGCGCCTTAGCTCTGTCCTCCTCACCGCCGGAGGATTTCATGGATCTCAGTCTTACCCGCCGCATGCTGATCGGCTCGGCCTTTTGCCTGCCTGCGCTCACGCTTCCCGTCAGGGCTCAGGAAACGAGCGGGGAGGGCGACGACAATGTCGAGCGCCGCCTTGCCGCGCTGGAGAAACGCACCGGCGGCCGCCTCGGCGTCTCGGTGCTCGACACCCAGACGAGCATCACCTTCGGCTATCGCGGCAGCGAGGCCTTTCCGATGTGCAGCACCTTCAAGGCGCTGGCCGCGGGCTTCGCCCTTGCCCGCGTCGACAAGGGTGACGAGAGCCTCGATCGGCGGGTGAGCTACGGCAAGGAGAAGCTCGTCGACTATTCTCCGATCAGCGAAAAACATGCAGGCGCGGACGGCATGACGATCGCCGAACTCTGCGAGGCAGCCGTGACGGTCAGCGACAACACGGCCGGCAACCTGCTGCTCGAAAGCTTCGGCGGACCGCCGGGTTTGACCGACTGGCTGCGCTCGATCGGTGACGGCACGACGCGTCTCGATCGCACCGAGCCAACGCTGAACGAGGGCAGGAAAGGCGATCCGCGCGATACGACGACACCGGATGCGATGCTTGACACGCTCGGCAATCTGACGCTCGGCTCGGTGCTGACGGAAACCTCCTGCAACAGGCTGATCGCCTGGCTGGTGGCAAGCACCACAGGCAAGGAACGGCTCAGGGCCGGTCTTCCCCAGGATTGGAAAGTCGGCGACAAGACCGGCACCGGCCAGAACGGCTCGCTCGGCGATATCGCCGTCATCTGGCCGCCGGATCGCGGCCCGATTGTCGCCGCGGTCTATATCGCCGAAGCGACCGCGCCGGCGAAGGATCTCAATCCGATCTTCGCCGAGGTTGGGCGGATGATTGTGGAAATGGTTTGAACACAAAAAATGCGGCGGAGAGAGCCTTCCGCCGCGTGCAAGCTGGTTTTCGCTAGAACAGGCTGATTTTAGGCCCGGTTGGCCTAAAATCTGAATCCTATTCTAAATTGAAGAGTTAGAGCATGAGGTCGCCCGAAAACCGCTTACACTTTTCGGCATCGTGCTCCAAAAAGTGTTTAGTCCCGGCATTTGATGGTGCATTAT
>NZ_NWSX01000034.1 GCF_002531825.1 Rhizobium sp. J15
TGAAGGCCGCAGGTTCAAATCCTGCCCCCGCAACCAATCTTCCAATATCTGATCAAAGCCCGCCGCACAGCGGGCTTTTTGCGTTCTTGAACGCTGAATCGGCCTTTGGATCAGGACGTAGTCTTGAGCGGGTTCAACACCTCAATCCAATCCATTCCGGGCGAGGAATTCCGTCACCTTGATGGTATCCAGGGCGCTCGCTGTCTCCCTGAAGTAAGGCAGGGCCTCCCAAAGGCTGCGGTCGCCGACGACATAAAAGCGGCGCTCGGCGCGCGTCAGCGCAACGTTCAGCAGGTTCGGCTTCGAAGCGGCCCAGCTGGCCGCTCCCCGGTGGTCGGCGTCGGCGCCGAGCACCATGAAGACGATGTCTTCTTCCTTGCCCTGGAAGGTATGCACCGTGCCTATGCGCTCCTGCAGCCACTTCGACAGTTTCGATGGCGAGCGGTTGTTGCCGTCCGGATCGATCCACGCCGCACGGGCCAGGGCCTGCTTCAGGCCGTTTTTGATCTCCTTGAACGGCGAGATGATATAGAGATCCGGAAGCGCGCCGTCGCGGCGATAGGTGGCCGTGAGGACATCGACGATGAGGTCCGTCTGTTCCTGAACGTTTTGTTTGCCTGATACCCTGCCCTTGACGTCGATCCAGGCGCTGTCGCCGTAAAATGGCGATGTATCGCCGGCCGGCCGGCGCTCTTTGAGCGCGAAGACCATTTTGTTCTGATAGGCGATCCGATTGGCAAGGCTGAACATCGGATCGATGCAGCGCCGATGCACCCTGAGAGGGCTGCCGATCCAGAGCCCGTCCGCTTCTTCGCCAGGAATGATCGTTCCATAGCGGTTGGCGGCATCGGCCAGCATCTGCACCGACGCCCTGTTCGGCGAATACTCCCCCGCCGCCGTATGGGGTGAAAGCGCCGCGGCGGTGGAGATGAGCGCGCTCGGAAGCGTGAAGACCGGTTCGATCTGCTGGGGATCGCCGATCACCACGGCGCGGCGTGCCCGCGACAAGGCCCCGACCGCTGCCTGCGGCACCGCCTGACCGGCTTCGTCGATGAAGACCCAGCCGATCGAAGCAGCGCCGAGACCGCGGAACTGCCGGGCAAAGGATGCGAAGGTGGTCGAGACGATCGGAACGATCATGAAGAGGCTCTGCCAGATCGGCGCAATATGCTCGCCATCCGCAGGGCTGTTGTTGGACAGCAGCTTGCTGATGGCGACGATGTTTCCGCCAAAACCGCCACCCTTCCTGCCGACCTCCGCAAGCCATGCCTCATGCAGCGCCAGGGCCGCTTCGAACAATGCCGAACGCAGGTCGGCCAGCTTGTCCTGATGCCACAGGCCGTCGATCTGAAAACGGTCGGTCTCGAGATCGGCGAGACGCCGCGGCAAGGCGGGATGGCCGAGAGCTTCTCCCAGGCGATCGAGCTCTTCTCTTTTCCTGGACCAGATCTCGCGTTGCGATCGCAGCGTCTGCTCGGCCTGTTCTTGCTTCCGCAACGCCTTTTCCAACGCAAGCCGATGATGTCCGGCAAACTGACTTTCGCATGCGGCAAGGGCCTTGCGCAGTTCCAACTGCGCGCGGGCATTGGCGACAACGTTCTGCCGATGCAGCCGGGCAGGTCCGGTCGACAGCAATCTCTCCCACCACGCCGGGACACTGCGGTCGAGCAGCTGTTCCTCCTCCTTCAGCTGGGACAATCCTTCCCTGAGCTTGCGCATTTCGGCTGCGAGCGCATCGCATCGCTTCTGTGCCGGTCGAATTTCGGCTGCGGCGGCTTCGACCGCCATACGCGCCTCGCGGCAGAATGCATCCTGCGAAACGAATGCGATTTCACCATAAAGAGCGGCGTAGCGTTCGAATTGGCCGATCTTGTCGCGCACTGCAGTATCAGCGGTACGAAACGCCGCCGATGCCTCGGTGAATGCCGGTCCGTCATAGCTCTTCAGCCATTCCCAGATGGTTTGCGGCTTCTCGGCGCCGGACCAGCCGGGCCTTGGCCCGTCGGCGATTTCCATGAAGGCGAAACGTTCCTTGAAAGCCCTGCGATTCCGCGAGTTGCCGAGCGCGCAGGCGATCAGCCCCCATGGGCGGTCATCCTCGGAAAGTTTGAGGGCGGAGCCATTGTCCTTCTGGCAGGCGATTTTGTGCGCGACCGTCTGCAGGTATCGGAACGAAGAACTCCTCGCGATCGAGCTTCGCTTGGGAAGATCGCGCGAGATATTTTCGACGGCGGCGTTGTTGGACGAGGCGACGACCATTTCGAATCCCGCAAGGGCCGGGATCGGCATCGATATTGAAGCGGTACTCCGGTCTGTGAAGATGACGCGGCGCGGCGGTCCGTCGAAGGCGTTGCGCGCCGTCTTCAAGGAGGCGAGGACACGGGCGCGCCGAACGATATTATCCGCAAACACATCACGCAGCAGCGTCGTCTTCCCGGTGCCCGGCGGACCGTTGACCGAGAAGAGGCCGGTTTCCGATAGCTCGCCGATCGCCGAATTGATCGCGAACTGCTGCATCAGGCTCATCGCATGATGAGGCTCGCTCAGCCATCTTCCGCGGTTGAGATTGCCGGGATGCAGGGCGCGGAGAATGGCGCGGCGCCCGTCCTCCGAATAGAGGTCGATCCGCTTCTCCTGCGCAAGCGCCGTGAGATAACGCCGGAGCGGTTCGGGGATATCGCCCTGTTTGACGCTCGCCATCGCTTGCTCGATGTCCTCGATGAAGAAGCTGTTCAGGATACCGATTTCTTCTTCAGCGCTTGCAATCTCCTCCTCCTCGGCATCCAGCGCATTGCTGTCCTGCGGCGCCGGCAAGGCGATGACTTCGGGTTTTTCCCGCTTGTCCCGGTAGCGTATTTCGACGGCGGCGATGGGCTTTTCCTGCCGCGAGGCAAAGCCGGCCCAGTCGCAGAGCATCTGATGGAGCGTCAGGATCTCGTTGGCCTCGATCGGTTGATCGGCCATATCCTCGGAAGAAGAACGCAGCTGGCGCTGCGCCCGAAAGTTTTGAAGCAGCTCCAGGAGCTGCCGCTTGCCGTCGGCAAAGGCTTCGGAGCTGAGCGAGGAAAGCCCGGATTTTCGGATCCGTCCCAAAGCCCAGGGAAGCGTGGAAATGCAGAATGTTTCGAAAATCGGCTGGCCGGCCGGGTTGAGCTGCAGGCTGGCGAAGCAGGTGTCCCCATCGAGATCGCTGCGTTCGGCGTCCTCATATTCGCTGATATCGTCTGCAACGCCGTCGAAGTATCTGCGCGCTTCGGCAATCTCGGATTTGCTGAAAACGCCGAGGAACAGGGTAAAGCCCGCAATCTGCTTTTCCTCTGGGATCACGGGACGCCTGAGCGCTACGCCGTCATCCTCGAGCGTCGCGGCATGCAGCCAGAAAACACTCTTGCCTTCGCCGGAGACGATGCGACTGGAGAGATCGTAGGGAATGAAGAACTCGATCTTGTGCCAGAAATCGAGAATGGCCAGAAGCCGTTCCTTTTCGGCGCCATCAGTATTCACCGGCATCGCTTCTCGCTGAGCAGTTGCAAAAATAGGCTCACGCCTCTTTTAACAACGATCGCAGCGCAAAATCAAAGACCATGCAAACTGCGTCCGGAACTGCCCGAGCGCAGTGCGCAACAGGCGAAACTTCGTCAATGCAGGCGCGGCCGGCGCTTTTCGCTGAAATGGCGGCCCCGGTTCCAGCGCCCGATGGTCTGCGGCAGGATATCGGTGTTGTGCGGAGCCGGCTCGGCGGCCGCGCGGATGCGTTCGAGTGCAGCGCTCGCCTTGGCGGCATAGTCGAGGGCGGTCGGGTCGTCCGAATGCACCTCGCAGATCGCAGCCAAGACCGTTTTCGCTTCCTCCAGCCGCTTGCTGGCTGCCAGGGCGATTCCGCGCTTGTAATGCGCCTCGACGAGATGCGGTCCCGTCTCGACGATCTGACGGAATGTCTCTGCGGCCTGGTCGTATTGATGCAGGGCAAGCTGCGTGTCGCCAAGCCGCATCCGGATCGGCGTCGGATCGGACGCCTGCTCGACGAGCGCCTTATAGGCGCTCAGCGCCTCCGTCAGCCTGCCCCGGTCGAACAGCAGGTTGGCGATCCCGAATTCCGCCCCGGCATGGCCGGGAGAGGATTGCAGCACCTGGTGGAAGGCGATCTCCGCCTTGCCTCGAGCCCCGTTGCGATACATGTCGAGCGCCTGCCCGTAGACGAACCGGATGCTGCGCGGGTTGAGCACGCCGTGCAGGTTCAGGCCGCTGCGGGTGCGGAACAGGGTGCAGCTGATCCGCCTTTCCTCCGCGCCGAACATGTACTTATAAGGTTCGTTTCCGCGCAGGAAATCATAGGTCTTGAAGCCGCCTTCGATCGCCCGCCGGATGCAGTAGCCATGCAGGATGAGACCGGGGGACGGCGTCTTCCAGTTTTCGTCGCGTCCGGTGATGTAAAACAGGATGGCCTTCTTCTGTCGGTCGACGATGTTTGCCAGCGCGCCGAGCGGCTGGTCGCCATACCAGAGGACCGGCACGTCGAGATTGCCGCTGTTGAAGCAGTCCATCAGCATTTCGCGCGTGGTGATGATCAGCCGCTCGGTCCGCTCGGCGCCTTTGCGGGCGCTCCATTTGATCCGCCAGAGATTGAAGAGGATGTCGAGGTCGCGGTCGATGGTTTCGGCGGTCGCCATCGTGATCCGATAGACATCGTCTCCTTCGACCTTGCGCAGGAACCGCCGCAGCTTCTGGCGCGTCTGGCTGCTCATGCGCTGCTCTAGATAGTCGTCGAAGCTTGCCGGCAGGAAAACGACGGGGCAGATCGTATTGTCGATATTCTCGCTGTTCTTGGGCGAGCTGTCTCGGAACGTCACGTCCGGCCCCTGCAGCGCCTGGATCATCTTCTCGCACCGGCCGGCAGGACCGCTGAAATATTCAAGTTTCAGCTCGGTCCAGTTCTGATGTTTGAGGAACGAGGCAAAGCCGGCAATGGCATGATGCTCGTAGTCGGGCCGGGTGATGAAGCCGGTATAATCGGCCGTAAAATTCCCGGCCATCATGATCTCGTCGTAGAAGAGCCCCGTCTTCTCGTTCAGATGCGTGATGAGCCGTAGCGGAAAGAAAGCGACATAGGGTGCATCAGGCTCGCGCTCGCGGAGCGCAAGGATGAACCAGCGCCGCCGGCGCGAGAGATAATTCTTGAGCCAGGTCCAGGAAAGGAAATGCTGCGCATCGGGATCTTCCATGAAGACCTGATCCCAATTGTCGCGGATCGCATCGAACTCGGCGATGGTGTCGATGATATCTATGCGCATGCGGCCCCCTCCCAATACCCCATACGACACTCGGGAAGGTTTCATTCTAGTGGGAAACACCGATCTTCAAATAAACCCTCCGGGTGATTTGCATCGCTCAAATAGGGTTATTTCTTAGCCGGCGCATAAACCGGGAAGCCGCGAATCCTGTCGAGGAAGATCGCGTGCGGATTCAATGCGATAGCGCAGCGCGGACAACGCCTTCAAAGCTCTCCCGATAACCGCGTGCTCGCATGAATGAAGGCCCAGAGCGTCCGGCTGATGGCGACGATTTCGGCGATCGATTTTTCCAGAAGTTCGATCTCCCGCTCGTCCATCTGCTCGACCTTGCCATAGCGGATCTCATTGTCATCCTCGACGAGCCGCATTAGCTGCGTGCTCGATATTTCTCCCCGCTCGTCGAAGGAATAGATGCAGTGATTGTATTTGTTGCGCGTCTTGGATTCCTTCTTCAGCCGCGCCATGGCCGAAAGGATCGCTTTTCGGTCGGCAGGGGGGGTCGAAGCGAGCTTGGCAAGCCGCTCGACCAGATCTATCCGGGCGCGCGTCGTGTTGAGCGTCAGGAACACGACGATGGCGGCATCCTTCTCGACCTTGAGAAGATGGGCGATGATATAGATCAGCAGACTTTCGGTGTTCGTCCAGACATAGTTCAGGCGGCCGACCCGCAACAGGACATCGGACATCGCCGCCATGCTCGACCTTTCTCCCCGAAGGGGACGACCCATCCCTACGGGATGCTGCCGCCATTATATCAGAACCGCCGATGATCCGTGAGATTTACGGATCGCTCGGATGAGGCACGATCAGCGCTCCTTGAAGGCCCGGGACATGCTGTCGGTGATTGGCTTGCTCAGATATTCGAAGAAGGTGCGTTCCGAGGTCTGGATCAGCACTTCGGCCGGCATGCCGGGAACGGGATGGAAATTATGCACCCGCGCGATCTCGGAATCCGGTATTTCGACGCGCACGATATAGACGTCTTTGACCGACATTCCCGCATTCTCCTCGATCGAATCGGCCGAGACGTAGAAGACCTTGCCCTCCAGAACCGGCGTTGTGCGCCGGTTGAGCGCCGTCAGGCGGATCGAGGCGGTTTCGCCTTCGCGCAGCTGATCGATGGAAGTGCGCAGCACCTGTGCTTCCAGGATCAGCGGCACATGCGCCGGCAGGATTTCCATGATCGGCTTGCCTGTGGTGATGACGCCGCCGGCGGTGTGGAAATAGGAGCGCACCACCGTGCCGGATACCGGCGAGCGGATGACGGTGCGCTCGAGCACGCCGGCGGCCTCGCGCATCTGCTCGCGCACGCTGTCCAGATCGGATTCGGCGGTTTCGAGCGCATCGAGTGCGGCCTGCTTGTTGGAGTTGACGGCGATGACGGCTTCCTGGCGGAATTTGGCGATCTCAGCCTCGCTCTCGTTGATCTCGCCGTTCAGGCGCGAAATGTCGCCCATCGCATCGGCGATCGCCCGCTCGATCGCCAAAAGATCCGTCTTGCGCATATAGCCGACCTTGACCAGCCGGGCCTTGGCATCGCGTTCCTCGGTCAGCAGCGCCAGCTGCCTTTCGAAGGATTCCCGCTGGCCCTTATAGCCGTCGAAGCGATATTCCAGCGACTTGATGTTCTTCTCGATCAGGTTGAGCTGCTCTTCGAGCTTGATCTGCTTGCTGTGAAAGACGACGTTCTGGCTCTGGATGATCGCGTAGATATCGGGATCGCTCGCTTCCTTCATGACGATGTCGGGAACGTGGAATTGCTTGAGACCCTGCGCTTCGGCGCGCAGGCGCGCGACGACAGCCTCGAGGCGCAGGCGGCGAAGCTGCAGCATACGCTCGTTCGAGCGTGATGCGGTCGGATCGAGGGTCAGCAGGATATCGCCCTCCTTGACCGTGTCGCCTTCGCTGACGCGCATCTCCTTGATGATGCCGCCCTCCAGATGCTGGACGATCTTGTTGTTACCCGTCGCGACGAAGCTTCCCTGCGCGATGATCGCCGAGGCAAGCGGCGCGGTCGCCGCCCAGAAGCCGAAACCGCCGAACGAGGTGAAGAGAACCGTCAGGCCGACGATGCTGTGCAGGCGGATCGAGCGTGGCACGTCGCTATACCATTCGAGCTGCGACGAACCTGCCGTCTCCTGTTTTTTCCGTCCCATGTCGTTCATCCCTCGATGCGCGGCGCCGGCTGGCCGTTATTGCTGTTGTTCTTGGAAAGCGCCTGCAGCACCTCGATCCGTTCGCCGAACATGGCGACCGTCCCCTCCTTGAGCACGAGGATCTTGTCGACGCATTGGAGAAGAGCAGGGCGTTGAGTGATCGTCACGCTGGTGATGCCCTGTCTCTTGGCGTGGAGCAGCGCCTTGGCAAGCGCTGCCTCGCCCTGGGTATCGAGGTTCGAATTCGGCTCGTCGAGAACGACGAATTTCGGGTTGCCGAAAAAAGCCCGCGCCAGCGCGATGCGCTGCTTCTGGCCGCCGGAAAGCGGAGCACCGTCGGCCGCGACCACTGTCTCGTAGCCCTGCGGGAAGCTGGCGATAAGCTCGTGCACGTCGGCAAGCACGGCGGCCTCGTAGATCTGGTGGTCTTCGACGTCGTCGCGCATGCGGCAGATATTCGCCTTGATCGTTCCGGGGAAGAGCTGCACGTCCTGCGGCAGGTAGCCGATGCTTTCGCCGAACTGGCGCTGGTCCCAGTTGCGCAGATCCATCAGGTCCAGGCGCACATTCCCCGATGTCGGGACGATGGAGCCGACGAGCATCTTGCCGAGCGTCGTCTTGCCCGAGCCGGAATTGCCGATGATTGCCAGCGATTCCCCCTTCTTGAGCGAGAAGGAGATGCCGTTGAGAATGACCTTCTTCTGCGGCGGCGGCACGAAGAGAATGCGTTCGACATCGAGCCGGCCTTCGGGATTGGGAAGCCGCAGGCGCGGGAAGTTCAACGGCGAGTTCAGCAGCAAGCCTTTGATTCTGCCATAGGCGGCCGCCGATTTGTTGAACTGGTGCCAGCCTTCGATTGCGCCTTCGATCGGCGCCAGCGCCCGTCCCGAGATGATCGAGGCCGCGATGACCATGCCGCCGGTCAGTTCGCCGGAGAGCGACAGATGCGCACCCCAGCCCAGCAGCGTCACCTGCGTCACCATGCGGCAGGCCTTCGAAATGCCGGAAAAGATGATGTTGCGATCCTGCGCTTCGACCTGCGATTTCAGCGATCCCGCCGTCTCCCGGCCCCACATCTTCACCGCCTCGGGGATCATCGCCATGGCATTGATGATCTGTGAGTTGCGCGACATGGAATCGAGATGGAAATTCGCGCGGCTGAGATAGCCGTTGGATTCGGCGAATTGCCGGGCGGTGAACTTCTGGTTCAGATAGGCGATGAGGAAAAGCACCGCGCAGCAGGTCAAGATGATGATGCCGAGATGCGGGTGGACGAAATAGACGACGATCACGAAGAACGGCATCAGCGGCGCGTCGAGAAAGGCGATCAGCGTGCCCGAGGTCAGGAAACCGCGCAGCAGCTGCAGATCCTGCAGCGTCTGGTAGTCCTTGCCGCTGCCATGGAGCGATGCCCTTGCCGCGGCGCTGAGGATCGGTGCGCCGAGCTGCACTTCGAGCTCCACCGCGGTGCGCATCAGGATGAAGCGCCGCACGGAATCCATGAAGGCCTGCAGCAGCACGGCGCCGAGCACGGCGACCGAGAGCATGACGAGAGTATCGATGGATCGGCTGGTCAGTACCCGGTCGGATATCTGGAACAGATAGAGCGGAATTGCCAGAAGAAGCACGTTGATTGCGATCGTGAACGTCATCACGATCACCATGTTCTTTCGCACTGCCGCGATGCCGCGCGCGAGGCTGGCGGCGAAATTCACAGGCTCGCTGCGCTTGTGAAATCCGCCGCCACTGCCTCCTCCCCCGCCGCCGCCGCCGAGATCGGTATCCTTGCCGCTGCCGCCGCCCCCCGCCCGGACGCGCCGGTCGTTTTTGCCGACAGGGCCGCTCTCGCCTTCGATGGTCTTGCCGAATGGCATCGCCGGGCTCGATTTGAGCTCGGTCTTCTCTCTCGGCAGTTCGGGTACCGCTCTCGCTTCATTCTGTGGCTGGGCGCGTGCTTCCAGCGTTTCAGCCGCCTGCCTCTCTGCTGCCGGGGCGGGGCGCGCCGTTTCCGCATCCGATGCTGCCGGCGCTGCCGTCTTTTGCGGGATCTGCGCCTGTATCGTGCCTGCCTGTTCGCTATCGGCAGTCTCGCCTGCCGCAATTTCTGCCGTCTCTTTGCGGCGATGGGCGGGCGGAGAGCCGGCGCCGCTCAGCCTGCGGAGATTCTCGACAGCCTCGTTGATCGCGGAGAGACACAGATCGCTCGTCGCCTCGTCCGATCGGGCAGCCGAGGGAATATTGCCGGACCTCA
Organism: Rhizobium sp. J15; assembly: GCF_002531825.1. Taxonomy (GTDB): domain Bacteria; phylum Pseudomonadota; class Alphaproteobacteria; order Rhizobiales; family Rhizobiaceae; genus Rhizobium. The sequence goes on from NZ_NWSX01000034.1 coordinate 9,699, forward strand.
GATCCAACGCGCTGCCTGTCGCAAAGACTTGTTTCGAAATCTGATTCATCATCATTCCTTCGCAATACTCTTAAGGTCAGGCGACCATGGCCTGCATGACGTCGGCCGGGTGCGCCGCCGACCATGAGAGGTCATTCCCTGCATTGATCACTGCATCGTCGGAACTCGACGGATCGTTGTCGTCGAGGAAGGCGATGACTTCGTTGGCGAGCCTGTCGCCGATCGATTGCGGCTGTGTCGTGTCATGCTCCACCAGCCCGCCTTGAATGAGGATGGCGTCCGAATAGAGCTGCCCTGCCAGGTAGGTCGTCTGGCCGAAACTGTCGTAGTCGACGATCTCGGCGATGTTGACGATCGCATTGCTGCCGGTGTCGATCGTAATCGTTGCATCGGGATTGTTGTGGAGAAGTGTCGACGCCGCCTGAGTGACGTCGTCGGAATCGCCGAGGATGCTGACCTGCTTAACAATCGTCATGTCATAGAGATTGCCGGTGATGTAGAGCACGTTGAGCCCGGCATATCCCTGGAAGTTGGCATCGAACGGCAACCCTTCCGGCATATTGGGATCGCGGTCCTCCATCGCCTTCTGCGTCTCGTACATGTAGTCGGGCATGACCTCGAACGGCTCTCCCGTCCCGACATTGTGGATCGAGGCGAAATTCCAGATGAGGTTGTTGCCCGTCTGTATGTCGGCGCCGGGATCGAGGTCGTCCTCCGCCCGCACCCAGTCATTGTCGTAAAGCAGCGAGATCTGCGTGATGCTGTTGATGTCGAGCACATTGCCGCCGATGATCACCAGATCATATTGCAGGCCCATCTGGAAAAAGGAGGAGAAGTTGATCGCGGTATTGCCGCCGGTCAGAACCGTGGCTTCCGACCCGGAGGTGGTGACTGTCATCGTATCGTTGTCGGTGACGAACTGATATTGCTCGATCCACTGCACGAAGGAGACGTCGCCCTCGATGACGCTGACGCGCCAGCTGTTCGGGAAGGTCGGATCGGCAGGATCGGGCACGGCATGGATCGACGGTTCGAAGGTACTCTGTTCGAAGACGGCGATATTCTTGGCGATCGTTCCCGCTTCGTCGGCCGAATGGCCGGATGAGCGCAGCGCCGCGTCGATCTCGTCGTTGTCGGTGTAGACGAAGGCCTGGGAGACCGCGTCGATCTGGTGATAGTTGCCCATCACCGCAGATACTGAAGCAATGACGCCGGTATTGATGACCGAGGCGATGTTGACGACGACGTTCGCGCCGGCCGTCACCTCAAGGCTGTTGCCGGCAGGATCGTTCTGCTCGACGGACGAATTGCTGTCGTCGGGCTCCTCCTCGGGCTTGGCGAGACCGCGGTCGGGCAAGAAATCTTCGAGGACGGGTATTTCGGTCTCGATCTTGCCGTTGATGTAGACGGCGCCGTTGACCTCGGGATCGACGGTGACGAAATCATGCGTCGCGTCCGTATCGAGCGAGGTCACGTCGCTGTTCTTGGCATTCTGAATATAAGTTTGGAGATCCTCGGCGATCTTCAGAGCGCCCTCATAGGTATCGGTCCGGTGAAGACTCGCAAAAGGCGTGAAGATTTCGGCCTCGCTGCTGAAATCCGCAAGCCGCTCGATGACGAAACTGGTGTCTCGCGCAGCATGGACGCCGTCGGTCATGTCGAGATAGTCGTCATCGTAAAGCACGTTGACCTGCAGGACATGGCTGATCGACGAGCCAGGCCCGGCATGGACGGTCAGCTCCGGCTCTTCGGACAGCTCGATATCGTCGGGCGAGCCGAAATGCGGTAAGGGAATATCCTTCGCGGCAATCGCCGCCAGCTTCTCGAGGCTCTCTTCGAAGACGCGGCCCCCATGGCGCGAGGGGCTAAAATCGACATCGTAGCTGCCGCTCTTATAGGCGATGCCGGGATCGTAATCCTTGAGCTGAAAAACCGAAGAGAAGGCAGTCGTAAAAGCTTCCTGATCCGGCAGAGCCGGCCCATCCACGTCGGGACCCTGTCCCTCGGCATGTTTGATACGCGCCCTCATCTCATCGGTGGTCATCTCGAAGAGACCGATGAAATGCGCAATGATCTCCGAAATCTTCTCGATATGCATGGTTCGGCCCTCCCATTCGCGATGACGATCGGCCTTGGGGCGCCTCCTCGCGGGAGCCGCGGTGTGGTCGTCAAAACGTTCTCAAGCAGTCAAGCTGCACCGGCTGGAGCCGGTGCAGCTGGTCTTGGTCTTTGGAGGTCAATGTCAGGTGCCGGTATCTTCGCCGACGTCGGAGACATGAGAATTGCCGCCGATGACGCTGGAGTCGACCGTATTGCTGAGCAGGTTCGCACCCTGAACGAACTCGAGGTGGAAGCCGGAATTGGCAAGGATTGCCGAAGCATCGGCTGCGCTCGAGCCGCTGGCGTCGTCGCCGGCCTTGAGATCCCAGCCCCTGCCGTCCATCTCCATGCCTTCTGCGCTGTCGGCGGTGCCGCCATTGGAATTCAGATTGTTATTGGCTCCGGCGTTGTCCATCCTGACATTCCAGGCGTCGTCCTGGTCGGCCAGATGGTTGGCCTGTACGGCGCTGAAGCCGCTGTCGTTGCCTGCACCGCCGAGCGAGTTGTTGAGGATGCTGTCGACGTCCAGGGTGAAGGAGAAATCGTCGCCGAGGTTGAAGGTAAGATCGCCTCCGGCAATGCCGAGATTGTCGAAGTCCTTGACGTCTTCGAGAACGGCAAAGTCCGTGTCCGTCTTGTTGAAGCTGTCGGATGTGTTGTAGCTGTCGGTGACCGTCTTGGTGTCCGTATCCGTGATGGTCTTGGTATCGGTATCCGTGATTGTCTTGGTGTCGGTATCCGTTATCGTCTTGGTATCGGTGTCCGTGATCGTCTTCGTGTCGGTGTCCGTGATGGTCTTCGTGTCTGTGTCGGTGATCGTCTTGGTGTCGTCGTCGCTGTCGTAGCTCCAGTCGTAGTCGTTGTCGCGGTTGTCACCGTTGTTGGCGGAAATTTCGGCTTTCACATCGACGTCGACGCTGTTGTCCTGGCTGTTGTCCTGATTGTCGCGGTTGTCGCCATTGGCAACGCCGACATAGCCGGTCGCTCCGTCGTCGACTTCCGTGGAATTGACGGCGCTGTTGGCAAAGCCGTCGGCGAGCGCGCCGATCTTGTCATGCTTGTACACGTCAGACATTGCAGTTCTCCAGAAAAACCGGAGCAGCTTTTCGAAATCCCTCTCATCTCAAATGGGATTTTGCTCGCGCTCGCTCCGATACGGTTAAAATCGGCAGATGGAGTCGATACTAATCATCTGCGGTTTTCATCGCGGTTTGTTGATTAAATCGGCATTAGGAACATACGTACTCAGTACAATGCCGCACATATCCAGTCCCACATCCAAGAGCGGATATGGAATTTTCATGCTTACTTTTTGTTGACTTCCCTCAGAGAAGGCCGGGTACGAAAAAACACATGACGATACCTGGCTCTTCCATGTCGCCACTTGGAGACGGTCACAGATTGCTGGAAAAACTACGGTTTCGATAGATATCAATTCGGGCTAAGGCGGCCCTATAGTGCCTGATGATCCAGTCGTCCTTCAGCCGCCCGGAGGCCGTTCCTTGATGAGCCGGGAGTACTTTGAACCGAGAAGAACCCGGAGTTGTAGCGGTCGTGGCCCGGACGAAGAACGATCTCGAGCGCTTCTGTCTTGATTTGAATCTCGTCCGATATGACGGAATCATGACGAAATGTACTGAAATATTACATCCTGCCGATTACTCTTTAAGAGGGTTGTATGTAACCATAAAGTATTCGTTCTAGTAGAAATGCAACCGATGCATTGTATTTCGTCGTTTTCACTCCCAAAAACTAATTATTTTGGGCCATTTCCTTCCTTCTCAATCCGTATTAACATAATTAAGAAATGTCTAAAAAATAAGGCGGTGACGTCCGGGTCTGACATTTCATAATATTGAGTACCCGCCATCGCTGCACGTCTGAGTAAAGTGTAACGCTAGGGGAGGCGTATATGTTCATGACAGGCTCAGGAATCGAGAATGCGGACCAGGGGAGGAAGTTGGGTCCCTCAGGAGATACTATCGCAGTGGTCGCCAAAGCAGATCTGTTTTCAGAATGCATGGTAGAAGCACTGGCAAAGAAATTTCCGAACTGTGAAGTGGCAAGCATATCGAGTACAAAACCGGTGCTGGAAAAAGATACCAGTGATATGAAGCTGGTTTTATTCTACCATATACCCGGTCCCGAGCTGCACGAAGCGCTGCAGGCCGTCCGCGAAAACCACCCGGAAACCTCGATCGGTCTCGTCGTCGAAGCAATCGATATGCTCGAACCCTATGTCAGCCGGCTGGTTGAAGCAAGGATCATCGACGGCGTGCTGCCGCTCAATCTGCGGCTCGATGTCTTCATGGCCGCAGTGGATCTCTTGATGAAGGGCGGCGAGCATTTTCCGTCAGCGCTTCTCAATCGCCTGACCAACAAGAATGCTCAGCTGGAGCCTTCTCTGTATCAGACGAAATCGGTCGATGCGGCGCGCAGCAATGCGCTCAAGCTGCGGCGCGACAGCATCTCCGCTTTGACGACCCGGGAAGTTCAGATCCTGGATCTCATATGCAAGGGAACCCAGAACAAGATCATCGCCGACAAGCTGCACCTTTCGGAAAACACCGTGAAGGTTCACGTCCGCAACATCTATAAGAAGATGAACGTTCGCAACCGCACGGAGGCAGCTTCCCGCTTCTTCAACGAGCATCCCGTCGGCGAAGACGACATGTCGGCCCGCTGGCGCAATTGATGCAACGCCTGGCAGCGCCGCATGCTTTCCGGCGGCGCAAGAGATGCTGAGGCATCTCCAGCCGTTGCATGGACCGGTCCTTGGATCGAATCCGCTTTAAGGACCCTGCGGCAGGCTCAGATCGAAGGACGCGCAAAGCAGCGCGACTTCTGTCCGAAGCCGCTTGGAGAACAGATATAGGGCGCGGAGCCGTGATAGGTGACGGCCGTAGCCGGGCGTGCGGCCCGGTTGGCGGGATAGGCATAGGCCTTCGTCACGCGCGGCGCTTCGGCCACCACGATCGCCTTTTTCGCGACCACGGCGACATCGTCGTTGACGGCCGAGCATGACATCGGTCCGATCGCAAGAAGGGCCGTTCCCCACACGCACACCGCCAAGCGGAGGCGCCGGCTTTTCAGTCGCGCTTCATCCTGATTTTTCAACATGGCAAATCCCCTCGCACATGGCGCTTCCGGATGCAAGACCGGCCGCCCCCTCACGCTCCTTCGTATCTTAGCTTCATTGAGTGAAGCTGGAGATGAGGCTGGAAGACCTTATAGCAGAAGATGGTTCGGAATGATTAATCATTTGTTACTTTTAAGAATAGTTGCGTAATTATTTTGGATACTTGTAATTTTTAAAGTTGACCGCGGCGGCAAACGTCTTATCATTTTAATAGTAAATCAGTTATCCGAAGAATAACTCAAAAGTTATTCATTTTTGGATAGTCAGTAAAATGAATATCCAGGGCGGATAAGGGAGATATGAGTGCATAACAAATCAAAAGACTAAATACATGGGAAGGAGTTTGTAATGCGTAGTTTCGTTCCCAGCGAAGGCTATTCTGAAATATCGAAGGTATCGGCGCTGCAGGGGGTGCGTACGGTGCTTGTAAATGGCGGGGCCGGCTTCCTCGGTTCACACCTCTGCGAGAGACTTCTGCACCGCGGCCACCGCGTCATATGCCTCGACAATTTTTCCACCGGCCGTCGTTCGAACGTCGCTCATCTTCTGTCGAACGCCCGCTTCCACATCGTCGATCACGACGTTCGCCAGCCCTTCGATATCGAAGCGTCGCTCATCTTCAACTTCGCTTCTCCTGCCTCCCCGCCCGATTATCAGCGGGATCCGGTCGGCACGCTGCTCACCAATGTGCTCGGTGCCGTCAACACCCTGGATTGCGCGCGCAAGGCCGGCGCGACGGTCGTTCAATCGTCGACCTCCGAGGTCTATGGCGACCCGAACCAAAGCCCCCAGCGCGAATCCTATTGCGGCAACGTCAATCCGATCGGGCCGCGCGGCTGCTACGATGAAGGCAAGCGCAGCGCCGAAACCCTGTTTTTCGATTATCACAGGACCTACGGCGTCGACATCAAGGTCGGCCGCATCTTCAACACCTATGGGCCGCGCATGCGTCTGGATGACGGCCGGGTGGTCTCCAACTTCATCGTCCAGGCCCTGCGCAATGACGACCTGACGATCTATGGCGATGGCGAGCAGACCCGCTCCTTCTGCTATGTCGACGATCTCGTCGAAGGTTTCCTTCGGTTTTCGGCCGCCGGCAGCGCATGCATCGGCCCGATCAATCTCGGCAATCCGCTCGAGATCACCGTTCGCCGGCTGGCGGAAATCATCCTGGAGCTGACGAATTCGCGCTCGAGGATCGTTCACCTGCCGAGGGTCACCGACGATCCGCGCCAGCGGCGGCCGGATATTTCCAAGGCCATGACCGAACTGGACTGGCAGCCCCTGGTCGGTCTCGAAACCGGCCTGGCGCGCACCGTCGATTATTTCGACGGCGTGCTTGCCGGCGAGGAAAAGGCGGAGGCGATATGAGATGCCCCGCTACATTCTGGTTACCGGCGGCGCCGGTTTCATAGGCAGTCATATCTGCAAAGCATTGTCGCGCGCCGGCATGGTGCCGGTTACCTACGACAATCTCTCGACGGGGCATGCCGACAGCGTCCGCTGGGGCCCGCTCATTCGGGGTGAACTCGCCGATGCCGCCGCGCTGCGGCGGACGATGACGGAATTTTCCCCGGACTGCGTCATTCATTGCGGTGCCAATGCCTATGTCGGCGAATCCGTCGACATGCCGAGGAAATATTACCGCAACAATGTCGTCGGCAGCCTCACGCTGCTCGAGGCCTGCCTCGATCAGGATATCGACCGGATCGTCTTTTCGAGCAGCTGCGCCACCTACGGCGTTCCCGAGACGCTGCCGATATGCGAGGAAAGCCTTCAGCATCCGGTCAATCCCTATGGGCGCACCAAGCTGATCTTCGAGATGGCGCTCGAGGACTTCGCCGCCGCCTATGGCATCCGCTTTGCGGCGCTGCGTTATTTCAATGCGGCCGGAGCCGATCCCGACGGCGAGCTCGCCGAGCGTCATTTCCCGGAGACCCATCTCATTCCTCGCGCCCTTCTCGCTGCCGCCGGCAAGCTCGAAAGACTCGATATCTTCGGCACCGACTATGCGACCGAGGACGGAACCTGTGTCCGCGACTATGTCCATGTCAGCGATCTCGCGCAGGCGCATCTTGCCGCTGTCAATCATCTGATGGCGGGCGGCGGCTCGCTCAGCCTCAATCTCGGCTCCGGCCGCGGCACCTCGGTCCGTGAAATTCTCGAAGCGATCCACCGCACGACCGGCCGGGAAGTTCCCGTCCGTTATCGCTCGCGCCGCATCGGCGATCCGCCGATCCTCTTTGCCAATACCGCAAGGGCACAGATGGAACTCGGCTTCACCCCGGCCCTTTCGGATATCGATACGATCATCCGCACCGCCGGCCCCACCTTCGGACTGGAGGTGACGGCATGAGCGATGCGCTGCACACGGGCCATGGCATCAGGACGGCCAGGGCCGCTGCCGCCACGGATATGTTCGATCCTGTTTTTGCAGGTTGGAAACGCGCCGTTTATGGCTTCGGCATTGTCTGCTGGCTGGTCTCGCTCGGGTTTTTCTGGATCTGGTGGTGCCAGTCCGCCCATATCATTTCCTGGGCGGTCTTCGTGCTCATCACCGCCGTTCTGGCCTGGATCACGCTGGTGCCGGCCTATTTCATCCTGATCTTCCTCGACGCGAGGACCGTCAGTCCGCTGGCGCGGCTGCCGCAGGGGCGGGTGGCGATGGTCGTCACCAAGGCGCCGTCCGAGCCCTTCGCCGTCGTTCGAGCGACACTTCAGGCGATGCTCAATCAGGTCGGCGTCGATTTCGACGTCTGGCTGGCCGACGAGGACCCTTCGGAAGAAACCAGGCGCTGGTGCGCCGAGCACGGCGTGCGGATCTCCACCCGGAAAGGGGTGGCGGACTATCACCGCACGACCTGGCCGCGCCGGACGCGCTGCAAGGAAGGCAACCTTGCCTATTTCTACGATCATTTCGGCTATGAGGGCTACGATTTCGTCGCCCAGTTCGACGCCGATCACGTGCCGACGCCGACCTATCTGCGGGAAATCCTGCGGCCCTTCGCCGATCCCGGGATCGGCTATGTCTCGGCGCCCAGCATCTGCGACGCCAACGCCAGCGCAAGCTGGGCGGCGCGCGGCAGACTCTATGCCGAGGCCAGCCTGCACGGTTCGCTGCAGACCGGCTACAACAATGGCTGGGCGCCTCTCTGCATCGGCTCGCATTATGCGGTTCGCACCGCCGCCCTCCGTCAGATCGGCGGCCTCGGCCCCGAGCTTGCCGAAGATCATTCGACGACACTGATGATGAATGCCGGCGGCTGGCGCGGTGTGCATGCCGTCGATGCGATCGCCCATGGCGACGGCCCGGCGAATTTCGCCGATCTGGTCGTCCAGGAATTCCAATGGTCGCGCAGCCTCGTCACCATCCTGCTGCAATATTCCCGCCGCTACGTCGCTCCTCTGCCCTGGCGGCTGAAATTCCAGTTCGTCTTCTCGCAGCTCTGGTATCCGCTCTTCTCCGCCTTCATGGCCGTGATGTTCCTGCTGCCGGTGGCCGCCTTGCTGACGGGCCATATCTTCGTCGATGTGACCTATCCGGATTTCCTGCTCCATTTCGCGCCGATGTCGATCGTGCTGCTGCTGTTTGCCTTCTTCTGGCGCGCGACGGGAACCTTCAGGCCGTACAATGCGAAACTCTTCGGTTGGGAGGGGCTGGCCTTCATCTTCCTGCGCTGGCCCTGGTCACTTGCCGGCAGCCTCGCCGCCGTTCGCGATCATATCTCCGGCTCCTTCGTCGATTTCCGCATCACGCCGAAGGGAAAGCAGCAGCAGCACTCTTTGCCGCTGCGCGTCATCGCTCCCTATATCGGGCTCGCCGGCCTTTGCGCCACCGCCATGGTGCTCGCCACCGAGGCCGCTGCCGCTCAGGGTTTTTACATCTTTGCCGCGATGAACCTCTCGATCTACCTGGCGCTGACGGTGCTGATCGTCGTGCGCCACGCGATCGAAAACGATCTGTCGATGCTGCCGCAATCGCGCGGGCTGTGGTTCGCCACCGCCATGGGACTTGCGATCTGCGTCACCGGCGGCATGCAGGCCGGCAATCATGGCCTGCGCAGCCTCGAGGCCCTTTCCCATGGCCAGACGATCGTCAGCTTCAGCCAATCGCAATTTACCGTGGCCGGCGCCGGGCTTGGCGGCGGCAAGACCAGGATCGTGAAGTTCCGCTTCAGATGGAATGGGTTCGGAAACACGGGACGTGCCGAACAGGGTGTGTGAGCCGGCGGAACCGGCGAGTGTCGAGAAGGAGAATGTAATGAGTATCGGATCGAGACTATACGGAGCTGCTCTTGCGCTCGGCCTGTGCCTGCCGCTGGCGGCACAAGGCGCCGAGACAGCCGAAAAGAAGATTGCGCCGACGCCGCTCAGCGCCTTCGAGCTCTATCGGATCTATGGCGACAAGACCTGGGTCTGGAATACCGGCGGCGGCCGTTTCTTCGACAACGGCCGGCGTTTCGTCGCTTGGACCAACGACAAGGGCAAGCAGTCCTTCGCCGAAGGCAGATGGGTGGTCGATGATCTCGGCCAGCTCTGCATGCGCGCCACCTGGACCAATGCCGAAGGTGCGGCCCGCGCCAGCACCTGTTTCGGCCACCGCAAGATCGGCAACACGATCTATCAGCGGCGCCAGCCGGACGGCAACTGGTACATCTTCCGCCATGCATCGGTGCTGGAGGGCGATGAGTTCCGCAAGCTCGTTTCCACCGACACGGTCAGCGCGAAAGCGCGTGACCTGAAGCAGGACCTGCTGAACCAGGAAGTAGCCCGAAAAGGAGGGTGAGCCATGAAGAAGCTGATGAAAAAAAACCTCTCGACCGTTGCGATGGCGCTGCTGTTGCTGTCGGTCGCGGATCTGCCCGGCCGAAGCGAGGTGCAATATGCGGGCATTGCCCCGAATCCGGCGGCGAGCGTGCGCACGATCCTCGATAAGCGCCCCGTCCTTCATGCCGAGGGCATCAAGTTCGGCGCCTACGACCCGCACGGAGACTTCAGCGCACAGGCGAACGTCTCGACCGAAGCCCTGTTCCTGCCGTGGGAAGACGTCGACCTGGAGACGCTGCGCGTTGCCGATGCCTATGCGCTGGCGAGAGGCCGCAACCTGCTGATAACGGTGGAGCCTTGGTCCTGGGACGTGGATTGGCGGCTGACCTCCGCCCAGCTTCGCGCCAAGGTCCTGCGCGGCGACTACGATGTCAACATGCGGGCGATCGCGCAGATGATAACCCAGCTGAAAAGCCCGGTGATCGTCCGCTGGGGACAGGAGATGGAAGACAAGTCGGGCCGGTTTTCCTGGGCCGGCTGGAACCCGCAGGACTATATCACGGCCTATAGGCGGATGATGGACATCGTTCGCGAGGAAGCGCCCGGCACCGGGATCATGTGGTCGCCGAAGGGCGAGCCGGGCTTGCAGGACTACTACCCCGGCGACGATTATGTCGATCTCGTCGGGCTCTCGGTCTTCGGGCTGGAGCGCTATGACGAGCTTGCCCACAACGGGCACCGGACATTCTCCGAGGCGCTGAAGCAGGGCTACGATCTCGTCGCCGGCTACGGAAAGCCCATCTGGGTAGCCGAGCTCGGCTATGAGGGGAGCGACGGCTACATGAAGCCCTGGATGGAAATCGTCACGCTGAAGCAGAGCGCCTTCCCGAAGCTGGAGGAAGTGGTCTATTTCAACGATCGGGATGTGAATCCCTGGCCGTTCGATCTCGGCCGGCCGGATTGGCGCGTGGTCCAGAACGCCAGCAATTAGAGCAGTTCCGGCAAAGCGGCTCAGCAGACGGAAATGCTCCAACCAAAATAAGAGAGAGGCCCGCCGGGGTTTTGCGGGCCTCTCCTCTCATGTCAGGCAAGCGATCATCCCTTGATCGTTGCCTTACCCTCTTCGATGAGCCGGGTTGCCGCATCGGCGGGCGATGTCCGTTCGAAGGCGAGTTCGTCGCAGATCGGGCGCAGCACGCGCTGGTCGAACTGGGTTGCGCCCATCGGCACCGGCGGCGGATATTCACCGACCTGATCCTTGAGGAAATTGACGTATTTGACCGTTTCCTGCTCCGTCGGGTTGAGCTGGGGCAGGATGGCCTCACGCACGGTCGGCGACATCGGCACGCCGCGCTCGACGCCGAGGATCTTGCCGGCTTCGATGTCGTTGACGAAGAAGTCGATGAATTTCGCGGCCGCTTCGCCGTTCTTCGTCGTGGCGCCGACACTCCAGATCAGCGCGGGACGGTAATAGTGGCCCGAAGGCCCGCCCTTCTTTTCCCGCGGCAGCATGGTGATGCCGAGCTTGTTCTTGATGATCAGCTGATAGCCGACCATCTGATTGGAATAGGCCATGCCGATCACCGACTTGCCGATACCAAGCGCATTGGTGTCGATGGTGTTCTGATCGAGCGTCTGGACGTCGGCGGCAACGGTGCCGCCCGCCTTGCGCAGCTTCTCCCAATAGTCAAACCATTCTCTGGCATCGTCGGCCGTGAAGCCGAGCCCGACACTTTCCTTGGCAAAGAGGCTCTTGCCGCGCTGGCGCAGCCAGGCGTCGAACACATAGGCGTAGCGTGCCGCATAGGGGCCGCCGGCCTTGCCGGAGGCCTTGGTGAGTTCCACGGCGAGCTTGGCATACTCGTCCCAGGTAAGATCGGCCGTCGGCAGCGGGATGCCCGCCTTTTCGAATTCGACCGTGTCGAAGAACATGGAGAAAGAGTTGAGGCCGAGGCCGACGCCATAGAGCTTGCCGTCGATGGTGGTCAGTTTCAGCATGTCGGCGCCGAAGGACTGGACCTTCAGCGTCGAGGGGACGAATTCGTCGAGCGGCATGCAGGCGCCGCGCTTGGAATAGTCGGAGATCGTCCCCGGTTCGAGCTGGAAGATATCGGCGATCGAACGGCCGGCCATCTGCGTGGCGAGCTTCGTCCAGTAGCCGTCGCCCGAAAGCGATTCTCCGACGATCGTGACGCCTGATGTCTTCGACTGGTAGAGCTTGGCGACGTCGAGCGTCCGCTTGGCGCGGTCGTTGGATCCCCACCACATGGCGCGCAGCGACGCGTCCTCGGCAAAGGCCGGAATGGCGCTTCCCGCGCCGAAGGCGAGACCGGCGGCAGCACCCGCTGACCCCATCAGGAATGAACGGCGATTGACCTGCATGATATCCTCCTTGTTCCCAATATGCCCTCTGCCATCCTCCAACGGCGTGCCGGGGCATTTCGGCGGATAGAGTACGCAAAAATATTTCTATTGCAAGAAATAATGATTACCTTGCAAATTTGCATTATTTGCATAATGTTTGCCATATGAACGAGCAGAAAACCAGACGGCCGCGTCAGGCCGACATCGCCACGCTGGCCGGCGTCTCCGTCTCCACGGTGTCGCGCGTCCTTGCCAATGAACCCGGCATCAGCGAGACCGTCCGCCGCCATATCCTCAAGGTGGCGGCCGAGCACGGCTATCCCGTCAAATCGGCCGCCGAGGCCGTTGCCGGCGGGCTGGCGCTGATTGCCAGCGACGGCGTCACGGGCGGGCTCAGCGTCTTCTACGAGTCGATCGTCGAGGGCCTGCGCGCCGGCGCCGCCGAAGCGGGCATGCCTTTCGAGGTCCGGCTGGTCCGCGAGGATCGAGCCGTGCCGGATGCCGTGCGCGATTATATGCAGACGGCCGGCGCCGAAGGTCTCTTTCTCGTCGGCATCGATCCGAACGAGGTGCTGCGGGATTGGCTGGAAAAGAGCATGACGCCGACCGTTCTCGTCAACGGCACCGATCCCCGAATGCACTTCGATGGTGTTTCTCCGGCTAATTTCTTCGGCGCCTATGAGGCGACCAGCCGGCTGACCAAGGCCGGCCATCGCCGCATCCTGCATCTGACAGCCTCGCACCGCCACACGATCCGCGAGCGCATACGCGGTTTCGAAGCGGCGATCGCCGCCGTGCCAGGCGCCGAGGGCCGTCTCGTGCCCTTGGTCCTCCAGGGAAGCCCCAGCCGTGAGTCGCATGAGCGCACAGCCGCGATCCTTGCCGAGGACCCCGGCTTTACCGCCGCTTTCTGCATGAACGACTTCATCGCCGTCGGCGTGCTCGAGGCCGTCACCGAGGCTGGCCTGCGTGTGCCGGAGGACTTCGCGATCGTCGGCTTCGACGATCTGCCCTGCGCCCTGATGACCAATCCGCGGCTTTCCACCATGCGCGTCGACCGCGCCGCTCTCGGGCGCGAGGCCGTCTCGCTGATGCTGTCCCGGTTCCGCAACAGAAAGGGTGCGGCGCGCCACATCTGCCAGGCGGTCGTCCCCGTTGCCGGAGGAACCGTTCCGAATGCCGAACCCGTGAGAGATGCCGATGACCTATGATCCCGCCAGCGCCAACCCGCTTGCCGGCAATCCGCTGGAAACCCGCGCCGATATGGGCCGCGGGCTGCTTGATCTCTTCGACCCGCTGCTTGCCTGTTTCTCCAGGGGCAATGCCCGCGTCAGGCTGAGCGGCGCTGCCGCCCACTTCGATCGGGCAGCCGCCGATCTCGAAGGTTTCGCCCGGCCGCTCTGGGGATTGGCGCCGCTCGGCGCCGGCGGGGGCGACTTTGCCCATTGGCATCGTTTTGCCGAAGGCCTCGCAAACGGCACCGACCCCGCCCATCCCGAATATTGGGGGACGGTCAATGGCCGCGACCAGCGCATGGTCGAGCTCGCTGCCCTCGGTTTTGCCCTGGCGTTGGTGCCGGAAAAGATCTGGGAGCCGCTCGATGCGCGCGCCCGCGGCAATGTCGTCGCCTATCTCAAACATGCCCGGCAGTTCGACTATGCCGACAACAACTGGAAATTCTTCCGGATTTTCGTCGATATCGCGCTCGATCGCCTCGGCGCGGATTTCGACCGCAGCCTGACACGGCGGTATCTGGAGGAACTCGAAGGCTTCTATATCGGTGACGGCTGGTATCGCGACGGAAACGTGCGCCGTATCGACCACTACATCCCCTTCGCCATGCATTTTTACGGGCTGATCTATTCGAAGCTCGTCGACGACGATTACGCGAAACGCTACCGCGAGCGCGCCATCCTCTTCGCCCGGGATTTCCGCCACTGGTTTGCCGCCGACGGCGCGACGATCCCCTTCGGCCGCAGCCTGACCTACCGTTTTGCCTGCGCCGGCTTCTGGTCGGCGCTCGCCTTTGCCGATGTCGAGGCGCTGCCGTGGGGCGAGGTCAAGCATCTCTGCCTGCAGCATCTGCGCTGGTGGAAGGACAAGCCGATCGCCGACCGCGACGGCGTGCTGTCGATCGGTTTCGGCTATCCGAACCTCTTGATGTCGGAGAGCTATAATTCCGCCGGCTCGCCCTATTGGGCGCTCAAGGCCTTCCTGCCGCTGGCGATCGCCGAGGATCATCCCTTCTGGACCGCTGAGGAAAAGGCGCCGGAGCAGACGGCAGCAGTCGTCCCGCAACGCCATCCCGGCATGGTGATCATGCGGGCGGGCGGCGATGTCGTCGCACTGTCATCAGGTCAGGAAAACCTGCAGATGCGTTTCGGCACGGAAAAATACGCGAAATTCGCCTATTCCACCCGTTATGGCTTCAGCGTCGAATCCGACGAACGCGGCTTTGCGCTCGCCGTCTTCGATTCGATGCTGGCTTTCAGCGAAGACGGCCTGCATTACCGCGTGCGCGAGACGAATGAGGAAGCCAGGCTCGCGGGCGATGTGCTTTATGCGAAATGGTCACCTTTCCCCGATGTCAGCGTCGAAAGCTGGCTGGCGCCCGCGGCCCCCTGGCATATCCGCCTCCACCGGATCAGGGCGGCCCGGCCGCTGAGGGTCGCCGAAGGCGGCTTTGCCATCGCCCGCCGGGATTTCGAGCTGGACAAACTGTCGGCTTCGGATGGCGCCGCCTATGCGATCGGCGAAGGTGATTTCACCGGCATTCTCGACCTGGGATCGTCGATCAGACGTGCCGGGCTCGCGCAGAAGGCCCAGCCCAATACCAATGTGATCGTCGCCAAGACCATCGTGCCGCAGCTGCGCGGTCAGATACCGGCCGGCGAGACCATCCTGATGACGGCGGTGCTGGCGCTCGACGATCCCGCTGCCGTCGCATCAGCCTGGACGCAGCCGCCAAAAGCGCCCGATATTGCGGCGCTGGAGGCGCTGGTGCGGGAAAAGGGCGTGACCGTCAGCGCCATCGAAGCACCGGGTCAGATGCCATGAACCGCCCGGCCATCGTCCTTGCCATGGAGCCGTCGCGCACGGAACATGTCCTGCCCGATGAGATCCTGCGCCGGCTCGATACGATCGGCCGCCTGCTGGATTCCGAGCCGCTGCAGCACTTCGAGGACGAACGCGCCAAGCGCCTGCTGGCCGAAGCCGAAATCCTGATCACCGGCTGGGGCGCACCCTATGTCGGGCCCGAGATTCCCGCTGCCGCGCCGCGTCTTCGCCTCATCGTCCATGCGGCGGGCACGGTGAAGGGCATCATCGACGAGGCCATCTTCGAAGCCGGCATAGCGGTCAGCCACGCGGCCGAGGCCAATGCCGTGCCGGTTGCCGAATTCACACTTGCCGCGATCCTCTTCGCCGGCAAGCGCGCCTTCCGGTTCCGCGATCTCTATGTCGCCGACCGCCACCGCGATCGAACCTACCCGCTGCAGCGCGAAGCGATCGGCAACTATGGCCGCACCCTCGGCATCATCGGCGCCTCGCGCATCGGCCGGCGGGTAATCGAGCTGTTGAAACCCTTTAACTACAGGCTGCTGCTGTTCGATCCCATGGTCGATGCCGCCGGGGCAGCCGGACTGGGGGCGGAGAAGGTCGATCTCGACGAGTTGATGCGGCGCGCGGATATCGTTTCCCTGCACGCGCCGTCGCTGCCCTCGACGCAGCATATGATCGATGCGCGAAGACTATCGCTGATGAAGGACGGGGCGACGCTCATCAACACCGCGCGCGGCATTCTTATCGATGAGGTGGCCCTGCTTTCGGAGCTGAAGACCGGCCGCATCGATGCCGTCATCGATGTCACCGATCCGGAAATTCCGGAGACGGGTTCGGCCTTTTACGACCTGCCGAACGTTTTCCTGACCCCGCACATTGCCGGCGCCATCGGCCTGGAACGGGCGCGTCTCGGCGAGATGGCGGCGGATGAGATCGAGCGTTTTACGACCGGCCGGCCGCTGTTCTACCAGATCCGCCGGCAGGACCTCGAAAACATCGCCTGACGCAACCAGTGGCGTGCGTCAGCGCGGTTTCCTCAACGAATTGGGCGAGCCGTCATTGGCAAGCTCGGGCATCAGATCGGCGATATCGACCACCTTGCCGGTGCGCGAACTCGTCAGCGCGGCAATGCCGCAGAGAACGGACATGGCGCCCGCCCGCGTGCCGGCGCGCTGGCCGAGCCTGTCTTCCATGCCGGGCTTGAAGATCATGTTGCGCATCCGGTCGTCGCCGCCGTAATGGCCGCCGGTGAAATGCGGGACGACGATCCGCTCCACGGCTTCCCTGCCGTGCGGGAAATTGCGGATAAGCAGGATCGTATCCTCCTTCGGCTCTTCCCAGGGCTGCGCCTCATACTGGCGGATTTCGATACGGCCCTTGGTGCCGTTGAAAGCCAGGTGATGGCCTTCGATCGGCTGGAAGGTGTTCAGCGAGTAGGAGACATGGACGTTGTTGCGGTAGCGGATGGAAACCACCATCGTGTCGGGAATGTCTATGTCTTCGCGGAAGACGCAGCCGTCGCGGAAATAGCCGTCGATCTTCGAAGGATCCTCGTAGAGCTGATCGAGGAAGGGATCCTTTTCGAGATCGAGATAGTAGTCGCATTCATGCGCGTGCGGACAGAGCTTGCAGCGGGGTCCGCGGAACGGGCCCTTGCGGCCGTAGTTCTGCAGATCGGCGAAGGAGGTGACGGCCTCGGGATCGCTGTCGAGATACCAGTTCAGAAGATCGAAATGGTGGGTGGCCTTGTGAACGAACAGGCTGCCGGAATTTTCCGTATAGGCATGCCAGCGGCGGAAGTAGTCGGCGCCGTGCTTGGTGTTGAGATACCAGTGGAAATCGACGGAGGTCACCCGGCCGATCTCGCCGGCATTGAGCAGTTCCTTGATCCTGGCGGCCGTCGGCGCATAGCGATAGTTGAAGGAGACGTCGACGCGGCGGCCGGTGCGCTTCTCGGCATCGAGAATCCGGCGAATCTTCTCGATCGAGGTGGTCATCGGCTTTTCGGTGATCACGTCGATGCCGGATTCCAGCGCCCGCACGATGATATCGTCATGCGTATGGTCGGGCGTGCAGACGATGGCCAGATCCGGCTTCTGCTCGGCGAGCATGGAATCGATGTTCTCATAGAGCGGTGCGTTGCTGCCGATCATGTTGCGGGCGCGCTCGCCGCGCAGCGAGTTCTTCTCGACGATAGCTGTGAGGTCGACATGTTCGCGCCAGCCGGTAAGCAGGTCCTTGCCCCACATGGTGGTGCCGCGGTTTCCGGTGCCGATCAGGGCAAAACGGCGTTTCTCCATCGAATGATTCTCCTGCACGCGTGATGAAACGAATATTGAAAATTAGATCTGGCAGCAGCTTCGGAAGCGCTCGACGCAGGTGGCGATCACCTCGTCGGCCGGGCGTTTCCACCAGGTCTCGGCCGAAAAGATCTCCACTTCCTGCGCGCCGAAGAAACCGGCCGCCTCGATCATCCGTCTTATGCCTTTGAGGTCGATCACGCCATCGCCCATCATGCCGCGGTCGAGCAGCATATCCTTCGTCGGCACCAGCCAGTCGCAGATGTGATGGGCGAAGATGCGTTTCATGCGTCCGGCGCGGGCGATCTGGTTGGCGAGGTCGGGATCCCACCAGACATGGTAGACGTCGATGGCGACGCCGACATCCTCGCCGAGCGGTTCGCACATGTCGAGCGCCTGAGCGAGCGTGTTCACGCAGGAGCGGTCGGCGGCATACATCGGATGCAGCGGCTCGATGGCGAGTTTCACGCCTGATGCCTGCGCATGCGGCAGCACGGCGGCGATGCCATCGAACACCATCTGTCGGGCCGCGACGATATCCCTCGACGCGCCCGGCAACCCGCCGACGACGAGCACGAGGCAATCAGCGGAAAAGGCAGCCGCCTCGTCGATGGCGCGCCTGTTGTCGTCGAGGTTCTTCTGCCAGTCGGCCTCGGTTGCCGCGGGAAAGAAGCCGCCGCGGCAAAGACCGGTCAGCTTGATGCCGTTGGATTTGACGATCCTGACCGCCTCGTCGAGACCGGCCTTGGCGACCTGGTCGCGCCACGGCGCGATCGAGGTGATGCCGTGCTTCAGGCAGATGTCGACGGCTTCGGCAAAGCCGCATTGCTCGCGGATCGTCGCCAGATTGATCGAAAGTCCCTCGACCTGCATCTCATTCTCCTCCCATTGCCATGCTGGCGCTCAGTGAACGCCGTGAACGGCAAGCACTTGTTTCATGCGCGCCGTCGCGAGTTCCGGATCGGCCAGCACCCGCGCCTTGTCGGCCAGGCGGAAGAGTTCGGCCAGATGCGTGAGCGAGCGCGTGCTCTGCTGGCCGCCGACCATGACAAAATGGTCCTGCAGGCCGTTGAGATAGGCGAGGAAGACGACGCCGGTCTTGTAGAAGCGGGTCGGCGCCTTGAAGATGTGGCGCGACAGCGGCACCGTCGGCTCGAGCAGATCGAAGAATTCGTGATTGCTCTTGCGGTCGAGAGCGTCGAGCGCGGCCGACGCTGCCGGCGCGATCGCATCGAAAATGCCGAGCAGTGCGTCGGAATGGCCCTCTTCGTCGCCGGCGATCAGTTCAGCATAGTTGAAATCGTCGCCGGTATACATGCGCACGCCCTTCGGCAGGCGGCGGCGCATGGTCACTTCCTTCTCCTTGGAAAGGAGCGAGATCTTGATGCCGTCGACCTTGGCGGCATTGGCTTCGATCACCTCAAGGCAGGTTTCCATGGCCTTCAGGTGGTCGCCATTGCCCCAATATCCCTCGAGTGCCGGGTCGAACATCTCTCCCAGCCAATGGATGATGACGGGTTCCTTGACCTGGCGGAGGATGCGGTCATAGACCTTGATATAATCGTCCGGCCCCTTGGCGGCGACGGCAAGCGCCCGGCTCGCCATCAGGATGATGCGCCCGCCGGCCGCCTCCACCGTTTCGATCTGCTCTTCATAGGCCTTGATGATCGTGTCGATGGTCACATCAGGACCGGGCGACAGATGGTCGGTGCCGGCGCCGCAGGCGATCAGCGCATCCTTGCGCCCGGCCGCCTCGCCGAGCGCCCGGCGGATGAGATCGCGCGCCTCCGGCCAGCCGAGGCCCATGCCGCGCTGCGCCGTATCCATCGCTTCGGCAACGCCGAGGCCGAGATCCCAGAGCCGGTGGCGGAAGGCGAGCGTCCGCTCCCAATCGATTGCCGGCGTCAGCCAGGGATCGTTGTCGGCAAGCGGATCGGCGACGACATGCGCCGCCGCAAAGGCGATGCGCGGAAAACTCTTGGCGTCGCGCTTTTTCAGTTCGATCGGTGTGCCGGTGAGCGTGTAGGGGACGATCTTGCCGTCCAAGGGAAGATTGATCGTCGTCACGGCTCAGAACTCCAGTGTGGGAACGTCGAGCCAGCGGCGTTCGGCCCAGGATTTCAGCCCGAGCTCGGCCAGCTGCACGCCCTTGGCGCCGGCTTCGAGCCCGTAGGGCCACGGCGCATCTTCGACGACGTGGCGGATGAACATTTCCCACTGCGCCTTGAAGCCGTTGTCGAAGGCCTGCGTGTCCGGAACTTCGTCCCAGGTCTTGTAGAAATCGATAGTCTGCGGCTGGTCGGGGTTCCAGACCGGCTTCGGCGTGTTGACGCGATGCTGGCTCCAGCATTTCGTCAGGCCGGCGACGGCCGAACCATGCGTGCCGTCGACCTGGAAGGTGACGAGATCGTCGCGGCGCACGCGCACCGCCCAGGAGGAGTTGACCTGCGCGATCACGCCGCCTTCGAGTTCGAAGGTCGCATAAGCCGCGTCATCGGTGTCGCAGTCATAAGGCTTGCCCTGCTCGTCGATGCGCTGCGGAATATGGGTGGCGCCGAGGCAGGAGACGGCCTTGACCTCGCCGAACAGGTTGTCGAGCACGTAGCGCCAGTGGCAGAGCATGTCGAGAATGATGCCGCCGCCGTCGCCCTTGCGGTAGTTCCAGGAGGGGCGCTGGGCCGGCACGCCCCAATCGCCCTCGAAGACCCAGTAGCCGAATTCGCCGCGCACCGAGAGGATCTTGCCGAAGAAGCCGGAATCCCTGAGCAGCGCCAGCTTGCGCAGGCCGGGCAGGAAGAGCTTGTCCTGCACGACGCCGTGTTTGAGCCCGGAACGGCGCGCCTTGCGGGCGAGATCGATCGCCACCTGCAGATCGTCGGAAATCGGCTTTTCGCAATAGACGTGCTTGCCGGCGTCGAGCGCCTTGGACAGAAGCTCGGCGCGCATCAGCGTCGTGCCGGCGTCGAAGAAGACGGTGTCGTCGGGATTGGCGAGCGCAGCATCGAGATCGGTCGACCAGCGCTTGATGTTATGCTTCTTCGCCAGCTCTTCCATCTTGGCGCCGTTGCGGCCGACGATGATCGGATCGATCTCGAGTTTCTCGCCCGATTTCAGCGTGATGCCGCCCTGGTCGCGGAAGGCCAGGATCGAGCGCACCAAGTGCTGGTTGTAACCCATGCGGCCGGTGACGCCGTGCAAGATGATACCCAAGCGTGCCATTTTTTCCTCCCTGCAATCTTTTGCGGCGGGAGCGGGCGTCCTGGCCCGGCCCTCCCAAGTCGGTAACTAAACGGTTACTTGATGGCAGAAGAGCGGCGAGCCTGTCAATAGTCAAATCCTGCTTTCGCTATTCAGCGCTTGATCGAGGCGAGCGTGACGTGGACGATATGGCTTTCCCAGGCGTTGAGATTGGCCGGCTCGATCAGGTCGCGGCCGAAGATCGTCGAGAGCGTGTACTGGTTGGAAAGGTAGAAATAGCCGAGCGAGGCGATCGTCAGGTAGACATGCAGCGGATCGGCGGTCTCGATGAAGACGCCCTGCTTCTTTCCCCGCTCGAGCACTTGGGAAAGCTCGCCGATCAGATGCGAATGCAGCTCCTTGAGCCGGATGGACTGGCGCAGCCACCGGGCACGATGCAGGTTTTCCGTGCCGAGCAGACTCAGAAATTCCGGATGCTGGAGGAAGTAGCGCCAGGTGAAGAGCGCAAGCTCGCTGATGCCTTCCTCCGGGCTGCGGTCGCCGATATGGAGCGCCCGCTCGGCGGTACGGATGCCGACATAGGCTTCCTCGAGCACCTTGAGGTAGAGCTGCTCCTTGTCGCCGAAATAATGATAGAGCATGCGCTTGTTGGTGCCGGCCCGTTCGGCGATGGCGTCGACGCGGGCGCCGCCCATGCCGTTTTCGGCGAATTCCCGGGTCGCCGCTTCAAGGATCGCCGCGCGCGTCCGCTCCGGATCGCGCTGGGCCGTCCGTTCCGTGGATGGCCGCCGCGCCTGTTTCTTTCCGCTATTTCCCCCGCCGTCGTTCATCGTTCCATCCCTGTCTTCACATGTTGCGCTCATAAGCCTTCGGTGCGAAATTGTAAAAACCGAATTTGGAAGGGCTGCCCGCTGGAACAGAATGCTTGGAGCATGATGTCGCCCGAACCCGCTGACGCATTTCGCCACCATGCTCTGACCGACACCGCTTGACAGGCTTGCCGCTTTGCTCGTAGCTTGTAACCAATTAGTTATTTGCGCAAGCAAAACTAGTTTGGAAGCGTGTGGAGGCGCTTCCCTTTGGAGGAGGAAAAAATGACTCTGCGTGTAAACAGACGTAATTTCGTGGCCGGAGGCGCAGCCCTTCTGTCGCTTTCGGCGCTTGGAACCAGCGCCTTGGCACAGGAAACGCGCCTGCGTCTCCTGTGGTGGGGCTCGCAGCCGCGCGCCGACCGCACCAACAAGGTGTCGCAGCTCTATCAGACGAAGAATCCCGGCACGTCGATCACCGGCGAATTCCTCGGCTGGGGCGATTACTGGCCGCGCCTTGCGACCCAGGTCGCCGGCCGCAATGCGCCGGACGTCATCCAGATGGACTACCGCTACATCGTGCAATATGCGCGGCGCGGCGCGCTTGCTCCGCTCGAATCCTACATGCCGGCCAAGCTCAACCTCGACGATTTCGACAAGGCCCAGATCGAGGGCGGCAGCGTCGACGGCCATCTCTATGGCGTCAGCCTTGGTGCGAATTCCGCCGCCACGGTGCTGAACACCACCGCCTTCAAGGAAGCCGGCGTCGATCTGCCGACGCAGGCGACCACCTGGGATGAATTCGCCCGCATGGGTGCGGAAATCACCAAGGCCGGCAAGCGCAAGGGCATGTTCGGCCTCGCCGACGGCAGCGGCGGCGAACCGTTGTTCGAAAACTGGCTGCGCCAGCGCGGCAAGGCGCTCTATACCGCCGACGGCAAGATCGGCTTCGCCGTGGACGACGCATCGGAATGGTACGACATGTGGGCGAAGTTCCGTGAGGCCGGCGCCTGCGTTCCAGCCGATATCCAGGCTCTCGACAAGAACGATATCGAAACGAACACAGTGTCGCTCGGCAAATCTGCGGCCGGTTTTGCCCATTCCAATCAGTTCGTTGCCTATCAGGCGATGAACAAGGACAAGCTGGCGCTCACCAACTACATGCGCATCAAGGCGGATTCGAAGGGCGGCCACTATCGCAAGCCTTCGATGTTCTTCTCTGTTTCGGCCCAGTCGAAAGCGATCGACTTGGCCGTGGACTACATCAACTTCTTCGTCAAGAATCCCGAGGCAGTGCTGCTCTTGGATGTCGAACGCGGCATTCCGGAATCGGCGGCCATGCGCGAGGTCGTCGCGGCGAAGCTCGATGAGAACGGCAAGGTTGCATTGGCCTATGTCAGCGGTCTCGGCGATCTCGCCGGCAAATTGCCGCCGCCGCCGCCGGTCGGCGCCGGTGAAGGCGAGCTGATGCTGCGAAACATCGCCGAACAGGTCGGTTTCGGACAACTGTCTCCCGCCGACGGCGGCAAACAGCTGGTCACCGAAATCACGCAGATTCTCGCACGAGGCTGATCCCGTATGAGCAATGCGATGCGCACGCCCGCAGGGGCCATAAATGTGGAAAGATATCAGGGGGCCATGGCCGAGGGACGCTTCCGGCGTCTCTGGAATGCCAATGCCCCCGGCTATCTTTTCCTCCTGCCATGGCTTGTCGGCTTTTTCGGGCTGACGCTCGGGCCGGCCCTGATTTCGCTCTACCTCTCCTTCACCGACTTCGACATGCTGCAGTCGCCGCGGTGGGTGGGAATGGCGAATTACGTGCGCATCGCCACGGCGGATCCGAAATTCTCGGCCGCCATGCACGTCACCCTGACTTATGTTGTCTTCTCGGTGCCGTTCAAACTGACCTTCGCCTTGCTGGTCGCTATGGCGCTGAACCGCGGCCTGCGCGGCCTGACCTTCTATCGCGCCGTCTTCTACCTCCCTTCCTTGTTGGGCGGCAGCGTGGCGATCGCCGTGCTCTGGCGCCAGCTTTTCGCTAGCGATGGTCTCGTCAATGCCGCACTCTCGCAGTTCGGCATCGAAGGTCCGAGCTGGATTTCGCATCCGAACTATTCGATCTACACGCTGGTGGCGCTGTCGGTCTGGCAGTTCGGCTCGCCGATGATTATTTTCCTCGCCGGCCTGCGCCAGATTCCCCAGGATATGTATGAGGCCGCAAGCCTCGACGGCGCCTCGAAATTCCGCCAATTCTACAAGATCACCCTGCCGCTTCTGACGCCGGTGATCTTCTTCAACGCCGTCGTCCAGACCATTGATGCCTTCAAGGCTTTCACGCCCGCCTTCATCATCTCAGGCGGCACCGGTGGTCCGATCAATTCGACGCTGTTCTACACGCTCTACCTCTATCAGGAAGCCTTCGGCAATTTCCGCATGGGCTATGCCTCGGCGCTCGCCTGGATCCTGGTGCTGATCATCGCCGTTTTCACCGCTTTCTCTTTCCTGACCTCGCGTTATTGGGTGCACTACGATGACTGAGATGACCGCTTCCGTCACCGCGGCCAGGCCGCCATCGGATATCACCAAACGCAGCCTGCCGGCGTCGCTCATCATCCACGCCCTGCTGATCGCCGCATCGCTTCTGATGGTCTATCCGCTGTTGTGGATGGTTTCGGCATCGGTCAGGCCGGAAACCGAGATATTCTCGTCGACCTCGCTCATTCCGTCGTCGATCGATTTCTCCTCCTATGCGCGCGGCTGGGTCGGCCTCGATGTCAGCTTCGGCCGGTTCTTCTGGAATTCGCTCGTCATTTCGCTGCTGGTGGTGACCGGCAATGTCATCGCCTGTTCGCTGACGGCCTACGCCTTCGCGCGGCTGCGTTTCGCTGGCCGGAACTTCTGGTTCGCGATCATGCTCGGCACGCTGATGATCCCCTATCACGTGACGCTGATCCCGCAATATGTGCTCTTTCTCAACCTCGGCTGGGTCAACACCATCCTGCCGCTCGTCGTGCCGAAGTTCCTGGCAAGTGACGCCTTCTTCATCTTCCTGATGGTGCAGTTCTTCCGCGGCATCCCGCGCGAACTCGACGAGGCGGCGATGATGGACGGCTGCAGCGCCTGGCGCATCTATTGGAAGATCATGCTGCCGCTCTCGCTGCCGGTGCTGGCGACCGCCGCCATCTTCTCCTTCATCTGGACCTGGGACGATTTCTTCGGTCCGCTGATCTACCTGAACGACATGAACACCTACACGATCCAGCTCGGCCTGCGCACCTTTGTGGATTCCACCAGCGCATCGGATTGGGGCGGACTCTTCGCCATGTCGACGTTGACCCTCGTGCCGGTGTTCTTCTTCTTCCTGTTCTTCCAGCGCCTGCTGATCGAAGGCATCGCCACGACGGGCATGAAACGCTGATGGCGGCAATGGGAAAGAGTGACATGAGCATCAAGACGGTCGCGATCGTCGGCTGCGGCATCGGCCGCTCCCACATCGTCGAAGGTTACCTGCCGCATGCCGACAAGTTCAAGGTCGTGGCAATCTGCGATCTGAACGTTGAGCGGTTGGCTGCGGTCGGCGATGAGTTCGGCATCGAGCGCCGCACCACCTCCTTTGCGGAGCTGCTGGCCGACGATACGATCGACATCATCGATATCTGCACCCCTCCCGGCGCGCATCTGGAGCAGGTGGTCGCAGCACTTTCTGCCGGCAAGCATGTCGTTTGCGAAAAGCCGCTGACCGGCTCGCTCGCCGGCGTCGATACGATCATGGAAGCGGAAAAGAACGCCAAGGGCGTGCTGATGCCGATCTTCCAATATCGCTATGGCGACGGCATCCAGAAGGCCAAGCGGATCATCGATGCCGGCATTGCCGGCAAGCCCTATACGGCTTCCGTCGAAACCTTCTGGCTGCGCAAACCGGAATATTACGCCGTGCCCTGGCGCGGAAAATGGGCGACCGAGCTCGGCGGCGTGCTCGTCACCCATGCGCTGCATCTGCACGACATGCTGATGCATCTGATGGGCCCGGCGGCAAGGGTTTTCGGCCGCGTCGCCACCCGCGTCAACGATATCGAGGTCGAGGACTGCGCCTCCGCCAGCCTGCTGATGGAAAACGGTGCCTTCGTCTCGCTGTCCTGCACGCTTGGATCGCAGGAACAGTTGAGCCGGCTGAGGCTGCACTTCGAGAACGTCACCTTCGAAAGCACGCACGAGCCCTACACGCCGGGCAAGGACCCCTGGAAGATCATCGCGGCCAATGATGACGTCAGGGAAAAGATCGACCGTGTGGTCGGCGATTGGCAGCCGGTCGCGCCGCGGTTCACCACCCAGATGGCCCAGTTCCACGCCTTCCTCAGCGGCAATGGACCGCTGCCGGTGACAACGCAGGATGCGCGCCGCGCACTCGAGCTTGTCACCGCTATCTACCAATCCTCCGACAGTGGTGCCGAAGTGCCGCTGCCGGTCGGTCCCGACAGTCCGAAATACGCCGATTGGCGCGCAAGAACCAGGTAAACGGCCAAGTAACCGGCCAAAGTAACCGGCAACAGAGGGTTTTGAGACGATGGCAACCAGTGTCGTTCTTCAGAAGGTCGAGAAGCGCTACGGCGCCTTCGATGTGATCCATGGCATCGACCTGACGATCGATCCCGGCGAATTCGTCGTTTTCGTCGGTCCCTCGGGCTGCGGCAAGTCGACCCTTCTGCGGATGATCGCCGGCCTCGAGGAGATTTCGGCCGGGGCGCTGCTGCTCGACAGCGAACGCATGAACGAGGTGGCGCCTGCCAAGCGCGGCATCGCCATGGTCTTCCAGTCCTATGCGCTCTATCCCCACATGTCGGTCTACAAGAACCTCGCCTTCGGCCTGGAGACAGCAGGCTACAAGAAGGCTGAAATCCAGCCGAAGGTCAAACGCGCCGCCGAGATCCTGCAGATCGAGAAGCTCCTGGAGCGCAAGCCGAAGGCGCTCTCCGGCGGTCAACGCCAGCGCGTGGCGATCGGGCGGGCCATCGTGCGCGAGCCGCGCATCTTCCTGTTCGACGAACCGCTGTCGAACCTCGATGCCGAGCTGCGCGTGCAGATGCGCGTCGAGATCTCCCGCCTGCACCGCCAGCTCGGCAACACGATGATCTACGTCACCCACGACCAGGTCGAGGCCATGACGATGGCCGACAAGATCGTGGTGCTGAATTCCGGCCGCATCGAGCAGGTCGGCGCACCGCTCGATCTCTATAACAACCCCGCCAACCGCTTCGTCGCCGGCTTCATCGGCAGCCCGAAGATGAACTTCCTGAAGGCCCGCATCGAGCAGCTGGGCGAAGCCGAAACCAGCATCAATGTCTGCGGCAATTCCGTGCACCTGCCGCGCCGCCTGAAAGGCGAGGCCGGCCAGGACGTCACCTTCGGCATCCGCCCCGAGCATCTTTCCCTTTCCGGCGGCGCCATTTCGCTCTCCACCGTCAATGTCGACCTCGTCGAAAATCTCGGCGGCGCCACCATGCTCTACGCCACGACCCCGGACGGCCAGCTGCTGACCATTGCGCTTGACGGCCAGCAGAAGGTCGAGCGCGGCACCAATGTGACGACCTTTTTCGATCCGGCCCGCTGCCACGTCTTCGATGCTTCGGGCAAGACGATCTGACCCGGTGGCGCTGCGCGTGTGCGGAAGCGCGCGCCGCTTGACAGCCGATCCTCCTCTGTCCCATCATTTCGAGATGGGCGAGGGGGATGAGCATGACGCCTGAAGATCGGATTCATGCGCTTGGCATCTGGCAGGGTCCGATCGAAATCTCGCCGATCTCAGGCGGCATCACCAACAGGAATTATCTGGTCAGCGATGCCGTCGCGCGTTGCGTGGTGAGGCTCGGCACCGATATCCCGATCCATCACATCATCAGGCAGAACGAGCTTGCCGCAAGCCGTGCGGCTCATGCCGCCGGCATATCGCCTGCCGTGATCCATCATTCGCCGGGCGTGCTGGTTCTCGACTATATCGAAGCGCGGGCGCTTTCGCCGGAGGATGTCAGGGCGCCTGACATGCTGGCGCGGATCGTGCCGCTGGTGCGGGCCTGCCATCGCGACATTGCCCGGCATTTCCGCGGCCCGGCGATGATATTCTGGGTCTTCCATGTCATCCGCGATTATGCCGCCAGCCTGAAGGAGTCCGGAAGTGCCCATCTTCCGCTGCTGCCGAAGCTGCTCGCTAGCGCCGAGACCCTGGAACAAGCGGCGGGGCCTTTCGAAATCGCCTTCGGCCATAACGACCTGCTGGCCGCGAATTTTCTCGACGACGGCCAGCGGCTCTGGCTCATCGACTGGGACTATGCCGGCTTCAACACGCCGCTGTTCGATCTCGGAGGGCTGGCCTCCAACAACGAGTTCTCACAGGCGGCCGAGCAAACGATGCTGGAGAGCTATTTCGACCGGCCGCTCACCGACGAGCTCAGCCGCCGCTACGGCGCGATGAAATGCGCCTCGCTGCTGCGCGAGACGCTCTGGAGCATGATTTCGGAAATCCATTCCACCATCGATTTCGACTACGCCGCCTATACGGCGGAAAATCTCGCGCGCTTCGAGCGCGCCTATCAAGCCTTTGAACAGGATCGATAAATGACGAGACAATTACCGAAGACGGCAAAGGCCGTGGTCATCGGCGGCGGCATCATCGGCTGCTCGACGGCCTATCATCTCGGCAAGCTTGGCTGGACCGATACGGTGCTGCTTGAGCGCAAGAAACTGACCTCGGGCACCACCTTTCATGCCGCCGGCCTCGTCGGCCAGCTGCGCACCAGCGCCAATATCACCCAGCTGCTCGGCTATTCCGTCGATCTCTACAAGCGTCTGGAAGAAGAAACCGGCCTCGGCACCGGCTGGAAGATGAATGGCGGCCTGCGTCTTGCCTGCAACGAAGAGCGCTGGACCGAAGTCAGACGCCAGGCGACCACCGCCCAATCCTTCGGCCTCGAAATGCAACTGCTGACGCCGCAGGAGGCCTTCGACCTCTGGCCGCTGATGACAACAGACGATCTCGTCGGCGCCGCCTTTCTTCCGACCGACGGCCAGGCCAATCCCTCCGACATCACCCAGGCGCTGGCGAAAGGCGCCCGCATGTCGGGCGTCTCGATTTTCGAGGATACCGAGGTTCTCGATCTGGAAATCGACAAGGGTAAGATCCATGCCGTCGTCACGGCTGAGGGCCGTATCGAATGCGAGCGCGTCGTCGTCTGCGCCGGCCAATGGACGCGGGCCTTTGCCGCCCGCTTCGGCGTCAACGTGCCGCTGGTCTCCGTCGAGCACCAATACATCATCACCGAATCTTTCGGTGTGCCCTCCAACCTGCCGACGTTGCGTGATCCGGATCGGCTGACCTACTACAAGGAGGAGGTCGGCGGCATCGTCATGGGCGGCTATGAACCGAACCCCATTGCCTGGGCGGAGAAAGGCATACCCGAAGGTTTCCACTACACGCTGCTGGACAGCAATTTCGACCATTTCGAACAGATCATGGAACAGGCGCTCGGCCGCGTTCCGGCGCTTGAGAATGTCGGCGTCAAGCAGCTCTTGAACGGCCCGGAAAGCTTCACGCCGGACGGCAATTTCATTCTGGGCGAGGCGCCGGAGCTCAAAAATTTCTTCGTCGGCGCCGGTTTCAACGCCTTCGGCATCGCCTCGGCCGGCGGCGCCGGCATGGCGCTCGCCGAATGGGTGACGAAGGGCGAGCCGCCCTACGATCTCTGGCCGGTCGACATCCGCCGTTTCGGCCGTCCGCATTTCGATACCGACTGGGTGCGCACCCGCACGCTCGAAGCCTATGGCAAGCACTACACCATGGCCTGGCCCTTCGAGGAGCATTCGAGCGGGCGCCCCTGCCGCAAGTCGCCGCTCTACGACCGGCTGAAGGCGCAAGGCGCCTGTTTCGGCGAAAAGCTCGGCTGGGAGCGGCCGAACTGGTTCGCCGATCTCTTCGCCAACGAGGAGCCGAAGGATATCTACAGCTACGGCAGGCAGAACTGGTTCGACGCTGTCGGCCGCGAGCACAAGGCAGTGCGCGAGGCGGCCGTCATCTTCGACCAGACCTCCTTCGCCAAATTCGTGCTGAAGGGCAGGGATGCTGAGCATGCCCTCTCCTGGATTGCCGCCAACGACGTCGCGAGGCCCGTGGGATCGCTCATCTACACGCAAATGCTGAACGACAAGGGCGGCATCGAATGCGACCTGACGGTCGCCCGCATCGCCGAGGACGAATATTACATCGTCACCGGCACCGGTTTCGCCACCCACGACTTCAACTGGATCGCCCGCAATATTCCGGCCGACATGCATGCCGAGCTGGTCGACGTCACCTCGGCCTATTCCGTGCTGTCGCTGATGGGACCGAATGCACGCGCGGTGCTGGAAAAGGTGACCGGCAGCGACGTCTCGAACGCGGCCTTCCCCTTCGGCCAGGTCAGGACCATCGGCATATCGGGCTACCCGGTGCGGGCGTTGCGCATCACCTATGTCGGGGAGCTCGGCTATGAACTGCATGTCCCAGTCGAATATGCGACGACGGTCTATGACGCGCTGATGGCATCAGGCGGCGAGTTCGGTCTCGTCAATGCCGGCTACCGCGCCATCGAGAGCTGCCGTCTGGAAAAGGGCTATCGCGCCTGGGGCTCCGATATCGGCCCCGACCATACGCCCATCGAGGCCGGCCTCGGCTGGGCGGTGAAGATCAGGAAGAACATTCCCTTCCGCGGCCGCGAGGCGATCGAGCGCCAGCTTAAGGAGGGGGTGAAGAAACGCCTCGCCTGCTTCGTTCCCGAGGATCCCGATACCGTGCTGCTCGGCCGCGAAACGATCTATCGCGACGGCAAGCGCGTCGGCTGGCTGTCGAGCGGCGGCTTCGGCTACACGTTGGGCAAGCCGATCGGCTACGGCTATATCCGCAATGCCGATGGCGTCACCGAGGATTTCGTCCTCTCCGGCAGTTACGAACTCGATATCGCCAGGGAACGCATCCCCTGCAAGGTGTCGCTGGCGCCGCTCTACGATCCGGATATGGTGCGGGTGAAGGCTTGACCATGTGGTGCGGAATTGCGCCTCTGCGTCGAAGCGGGACAGCCGCCGCTTGGCTCCCTCTTCTCCCCAGCGGGGAGAAGGTGGCCCGAAGGGTCGGATGAGGGGGCCACACGGCACACGGTTCATTGCCCTTCTTTTGCGCTCAGCGCATTCGCGGCTTCGCTGCTCACCCCCTCATCCGCCTGCCGGCACCTTCTCCCCGCTGGGGAGAAGAGACGTCTAGCACGCGCCTTGCTATCCCTCCCTCAGTCAGAGCAAGGAGAGTCGGAGGAAAGAGAAAAAACATCAAAACAGCGGCAGCCTGTCGTCCTGGATCAGGATCTCCAGCTTGTCCGACACATCCTGCGTCCACGCCCTATGTTCCGTCAAAGCCTTCGGGAAAAGTCCGGGGAGGGTGAAAAGCGCCGCCGAAATCGCCAGGCCCGTGCGGGGAACATCGGCGATCAGCGCGGCGATTTCTGCCGCTCTGGGATCGCGCAGCTCGTAGCGTTCGCCGTTGCCATGCTCGCCGATCGCATAACGCATCCAGGCCGCGACGGCGATTGCATAGGTCTCCGCCCGGTCGCCATGCGCCAGCGCTTCGCATGCCGGTTCCAGCAGCCGCTGCGGCAGTTTCTGCGTGCCGTCCATGGCGATCTGATAGGTGCGGTGGGCGATCGCCTTGTTTGCAAAGCGTGCTATCAATTCGTTGGCATATTCATCGAGATCAATTCCCGGCACCGCATCGAGCGTTCGCGCCGCCGCATGCATGTGGCGGTAGGCAAGTGCCGCCAGGCCGGCATCGTCCATGACGTCGCGAATGAATTCATAGCCGCCGATATAACCGAGATAGGCGAGCAGCGAATGGGCTCCGTTGAGCATCCGGAGCTTCATCTTTTCGTAGGCAGAGACCTCCTCGACCATCAGCGCGCCGTGCACCTTTTCCCAGGCCGGCCGGCCATTGGCGAAATGGTCTTCGATGACCCATTGCGTAAAGGGCTCGGTCTCGATCGCCGCCATATCGCTGCGGCCGGTCAGCCGCTCGGCATCGGCATAGGTCGCCTCGGTGCTTGCGGGCGTGATCCGGTCGACCATCGTCGAGGGGAAGGGCACATTCGTCTCGATCCAGCGATGCAGATCGGCGTCGATGCGGGAGGTGAATTCCAGCACGAGGCGCTTCAGCACCGCGCCGTTGCTCGGCAGGTTGTCGCA
This sequence comes from Rhizobium sp. J15, assembly GCF_002531825.1. Taxonomy (GTDB): domain Bacteria; phylum Pseudomonadota; class Alphaproteobacteria; order Rhizobiales; family Rhizobiaceae; genus Rhizobium. The sequence continues at coordinate 41,687 of NZ_NWSX01000034.1, forward strand.
GCTGAGCGGCGTAAACGGGGTGATGCCCTTCTGCCGGCGGCGCGCAAGACCTTCAACGAGATAGCCGATGACGCCGCGTGGCGCATGCCGGTTGGCAAGATCGGCGACGATATCCGGATGTTTGAGATCGAGGCCGCCCGTGGCCGGATCGAAGCCATAAGCCTTTTCCGTCACCGTCATGCTGACGATGCGGATATCGGGGTCTTCGAGCCGCGCCAGCAGGCCGGCGGGATCGCGCGGCGCCACATGCGCCTTCAGGATCGAGCCGATCACATGCGCCGTCGTGCCTGACGTATCGCGGATCAGGACCGTATAGAGCCCGTTCTGGGCGGTGAGATTGTCCGCGACATCAGGCGTGCGCAGGCTCGCCACTTCGATGCCCCAGTCGCCGCCCGCGGCTGCGAGCGCGCCATCCGTGAAGGGCGCGAAATGGGCGCGGAAGAAGGCGCCCGGGCCGAGATGCAGGATACCGGCCTTCAGGGCATTCCTGTCATAGGCAGGAAGCTTCGCCGTCGGCGCAAGGCCGGTCACGTTCTGCAGTCTATCGCTCACAGCTTATAGGCCTTCTTCGCGTTGTCATAGGAGAGCTCGCGTGCGACGATCTCGGCTTCCTTCCTCGAAAGCCGGTGCTCTGCGGCGAGCCCGGCGAGGAAGCGGCAGACTTCGCGGCGCCAGACGTCGTGCCGCGCCGGGATCGACAGCAGCGCGCGCGTATCGTCGTTGAAACCCGCCATATTGGCGAAGCCGGCCGTCTCCACCACCTGGTCGAGATAGCGGCGGATGCCGAGCGGGCTGTCATGGAACCACCATGGCGGGCCGATCATCAGGCAGGGCCAATGGCCTGCCATCGGGGCGAGTTCCCGGGCATAGGTCGTCTCGTCGAGCGTGAAGAGCAGCACGCGCAGGCCGGGCGCGTGGCCGTATTTCGAAAGCAGCGCATTCAGGCCGCCGACCCAGTCGGTGCGCGTCGGAATATCGGCGCCCATATTGGGGCCGCGGGTCGCAAAGAGCCCGCTGTCGGTATTGCGCCGCGAGCCGGCATGGATCTGCATCACCATGCCGTCTTCCGCCGAAAGCCCGGCCATCTCGGTCATCATCTGGCCGCGGAAAAGCTCCGCGTCGGCAGGCGAGAGCGGTCCCTTCAGCGCCTTGTCGAGCAGCGCCTGTTTTCCCGCAAGCGGAAGGTCGGCGGTGAAGGCGCTCGGCACGCCGTGATCGGTGGCGGTGGCGCCGAACTGGCGGAAATAGGCGCGCCGGCGCCGATGCGCCTCGATCAGCCCGTCCCAGCGCGTCACGTCGGCGCCGGTGATCTCTCCGAATTTTATGAGGTTGTCGCGGAAGCCGACGGCATCGGGATCGGTAACGCTGTCCGGCCGGTAGGTGGTGCGGACCTTGCCGATCCAGCCGTCCGCCGCCATTTTCTGATGGTGCGCGAGCGGGTCGAGCGCGCCTTCCGTCGTCGCAATCGTTTCGATCCCGAATCGCTGGTGCAGCGCCCGCGGGCGGAATTCCGGACGGGCGAGCTGCGCGTTGATGTGATCGTAGAGCGCATCGGCATTATCAGCCGTCAGCGGCTCAGTGCAGCCGAGCACGGCCGACATCGCGTGATCGACCCAGAGGCTCGACGGCGTTCCGCGGAAGAGATGGTAGTGCTTGGCAAAGGTCCGCCAGATCGCGCGGCCCTCGGCCACCGGCTTGCCGTCGAGGCGCGGCACGCCGAGTTCGTCCAATGCGACGCCGACGCTATGCAGCATGCGGAAGAGATAGTGATCGGGAATGACCAGCAGTGAAGCCGCATCTTCGAACGGCTTGTCGTCGGCAAACCAGGACGGTTCGGTGTGCCCGTGCGGGCTGACGATCGGAAGACCGCGCACCGTCTCATAGAGGTCGCGCGCAATGGTCCGTGTTGCCGGGTCGGCCGGAAAGAGCCGGTCCGGATGAAGAAAGCCGTTTCCTGCATCCATCAGTATTCCTCCCTGATGGATAAAGGGCCTACCCCACAACATCAGACACGGCAAGGTCTTTTAGTAACCAAACGGTTCCGTTTTGCGCGCGGCTGTATTGGCCGTCGAAAACATTGACGAAGCGACCTATTTCCGCTTTGGGGAGAACCATCTGTTCTGCCGGTTTCGGCAAAGGAGGATCGATGTCCGACGAGACGAACCGCATCACCCGGCTGGAAGAAATGCTGGCCCACCAGGCAAAGACAATCGAGGAACTGTCCGATCAGCTCGCCGAGCAGTGGAAGATCGTGGAGCAGATGCGCACCAAGCTCGACCGGCTGACCGAACGCTTCCTGTCGCTCGAGGAACAGTCGCTGGAAGCGCCCGCGATTACCCGCCCGCCGCATTATTGACGGCACGCGGCCAAAGCCGTGGCTCACCGCAGGGAAAGCGGTTTCGCAATGAGCGCCTTTGCGCTATAGCGCTACCGCATAATTATCTCTGATCGGACGCGGTTTAGGGATTGAATTATGCAGCGATTCAAAGTGCTACAGCGTCCTTCACGCGTCTGAAAAGACACCGGCGCCGTAGGGGAAGCATTCGAACGAAAGACAGTCCCATGGTGGCCACCATACGTTATCACGAAGGCGATATTTCCGCGGCCGATGCCGCCCGCTATACCGGCGCGGTCGCGATCGATACCGAAACGCTTGGTCTGGTGCCGCGGCGCGACCGGCTTTGCGTCGTTCAGCTGTCACCGGGTGACGGTACTGCCGACGTCATCCGCATCGCCGCCGGCCAGAAAGAGGCCCCCAATCTCGTCGCCTTGCTCGAAGATCCCACCCACCAGAAGATCTTCCATTACGGCCGCTTCGATATTGCCGTGCTCTTCCATACCTTCGGCGTCACCACCGCACCTGTTTTCTGCACCAAGATCGCTTCGCGGCTCTGCCGGACCTATACCGATCGCCACGGGCTGAAGGACAATCTCAAGGAGATGCTCGAGGTCGATATTTCCAAGGCGCAGCAATCCTCCGATTGGGCGGCCGAGACGCTGTCGCCGGCGCAGCTCGAATATGCCGCCTCCGACGTGCTTTATCTGCATGCCCTGCGCGACAAGCTGACCGAACGGTTGATCCGCGACGGCCGTTTCGACCATGCCACGGCCTGCTTCGCATTCCTGCCGACCCGCGCCAAGCTCGATCTGCTCGGCTGGGAAGAGGCCGATATCTTCGCTCACAGCTGAACGAATGGCTATCCGCGGCCGTTAGGGTTTCATTAAGGTCTCTTTATTAAAATTCACCTTAATTTTTATGCATTCGATGACGCCGGAATTGCGTCATGCGGACGGGAGGATCTGCTGGAATGCAAGGGGCCGGATGAGCGCGGTCCTTTTATAGAGCCTGCTTTCATCGTCACTTTACGAAAGGGCATTCCATGTTGTCTCCCGTTCGTGCAGCGTCCAATGCAAGCTTTTCGTCCCAAAGTCAGACTGCGGCGATCGTCGCGGGCGGTCTCGGCCGGTCGGTGATCGCGCCTGCGCCCGTCAACGCCGTTGAAGCCACGGACCTCAATTCCGCCATCGCCGGCAAGCTCAATATCCTGCTTCTCGCCGCGCGCGAGCGCATGGTCGAAGCCCTGTTCGATGTCATCGATGCGGCAGGCCGCTCGATTTCGCTGGATCGCAGCGAGGATGAGACCAATCTTGCCTTTGCTTCCCGGCTTGCCGATGCCATACGGCGGCTGCCGGCGGCCAGGATCGAGGAGGTCGAGCGCCAGCTGAGCGCGCAGGGCCACAGCCTGCCGCTCCGATTGATCGCCGAAGCGCTGAAGAACCCGACAGGGCCGGAAGCTGCCCGGATCATCGCCTATCTCGAAATCGTCCGCTACAAGGATCGCGATCTCGCCGCCCGCGCTGTTCTGCGCTCCTACGGTCAGAACGACGCTTCGCCGATGCGCGCCGAAGCGCGTCCCGAAATACAACTGCATGAGAATAGTTTGCCGGCCGCCATGCGCCAGCCGGCAGAGAAGGCGCCGGTGCCGGCCGATCGGCCGACCGAGACCGAACCACGCGCGACTGCCGAAGAAGCGGTCATCGCCGAAACCGTGGAAGCTGCCGATCCGGAAACGCCGCAGCTGGAAAGCCGGGCTCAGCCCGCTCCGGCGGCGGTAAGGGAGGCTGCTCCGGAAAGATCCAAAGCGCGGGAGATCGAAGCAAGCCAACCCTTGCCAGCAGAGACTGCTGCGGCCGATGACACGCCGGAAACGGCGGAAGCGCTTCCCGCCCAACCGCGCGCGGCGTCGGAAAAGCTCGATCCGGTTATTCCCAGGAACTGGGCGGGTATCGTCGCTTCTATGACCGAAGAGGTCGCCGAGATGATCGCCACCATCATCCGCGAGCAGGATATCGACGCGGTGCTGGAGGATGGCCCGGTCGAGGCGGCGGTGGAGATCGACGCGATTCTCGATGAAGCGGTCATCAGCGACGCCACCGAGACCTTGACGAGGCAGCCGGCCGAATTCACCGCGCCCGATGCCCGTCAGTCCGCGGTACTGCGCCCACCACAGATGGATATGGAGATAGCGGCCGCGGCCGCCCGCCAGCCGAAAGACATCGCCGCGCAGCCGGAACTGCTGCCGATGCCCGCGCCGCCCGAAGCTTCCTATCTGCCGCTGCAGGCCAGAATGCCGGATGGCCTTCCCTATGCCCAGCTGCCCTATCAATTCGCCAAGGATACGCCGGAAAACGAGACGGCGGGCGAAACGCACCACCAGCATCAGCACCACGGCGGCGATGCTCCCGAGGATGAGCAGCAGGCGCAGGCGGGCGGCGCGGATGCCGAGTCCGATGCCGACGAAGAGGTCGAGGCTCAGCCGGCGCGTAGAACGCCGAGGATGATCGATTCCGATCCGACGCCGCATTCCGCCGGCGCGGCCGCCGATCCCGTCTACGCGCTCTATCAGCGCATGGTCGGTTGGGAATAGCAGGTTTCATCGCCCGAAAACAAAAACCCGCCGGATCGCTCCGGCGGGTTCTTCAATTCAAAGGCAGATGCGAGGCTTATTCGCCGCCGCGGTTCTTCAGAGCCGCGCCGAGAATGTCGCCGAGCGAAGCGCCGGAGTCGGACGAACCGAACTGAGCGACGGCTTCCTTCTCTTCCGCAATCTCCAGAGCCTTGATGGACAGCATGATCTTGCGGTCCTTCTTGGAGAAGTTGGTGACGCGGGCATCGACGACCTGGCCGATCGAGAAGCGCTCAGGACGCTGCTCGTCGCGGTCGCGGGCGAGGTCGGCGCGACGGATGAAGGAAGTGATGTCCTCGTGGTTGACGAGCTTCACTTCGATGCCGCCGTCGTTGATCGCGATGACTTCGCACGAAACGACTGCATTCTTGCGCAGGTCGCCGGAAGCAGCAGCTTCACCGACAGAGTCCTTGCCGAGCTGCTTGATGCCGAGCGAGATACGCTCTTTCTCGACGTCGACGTCGAGAACGACAGCCTTGACGACGTCGCCCTTGTTGTACTCCTCGATGACCTGTTCGCCCGGACGGTTCCAGTCGAGGTCGGAGAGGTGAACCATGCCGTCGACATCGCCGTCGAGGCCGATGAACAGGCCGAATTCGGTCTTGTTCTTGACTTCGCCTTCGACTTCAGTGCCGGCCGGATGGCTGCGGGCGAATGCTGCCCACGGGTTTTCCAGCGTCTGCTTGAGGCCGAGCGAAATACGGCGCTTGGACGGATCGACTTCGAGAACGACGACTTCGACTTCCTGGCTCGTGGACAGGATCTTGCCGGGGTGTACGTTCTTCTTGGTCCAGGACATTTCCGAGATGTGGATCAGGCCTTCGATGCCCGGCTCCAGCTCGACGAACGCACCGTAGTCGGTGATGTTCGTGACGGTACCGGAGATCTTCTTGCCTTCCGGATACTTGGCCTGGATGCCATCCCACGGATCGGACTCGAGCTGCTTCATGCCGAGCGAGATGCGGTGGGTTTCCTGGTTGATGCGGATGATCTGAACCTTGACCTGCTGGCCGATGTTCAGGATTTCCGACGGATGGTTCACGCGGCGCCATGCCATGTCGGTGACGTGCAGCAGGCCGTCGATGCCGCCGAGGTCGACGAACGCACCGTAGTCGGTGATGTTCTTGACGACACCGTCGACAACCTGGCCTTCTTCGAGGTTCTGAACGATTTCAGAACGCTGCTCGGCACGGGATTCTTCGAGAACCGTACGGCGCGAAACCACGATGTTGCCGCGGCGCTTGTCCATCTTGAGGATTTCGAAGGGCTGCGGGTTGTGCATCAGCGGGGTAACGTCGCGGATCGGGCGGATATCGACCTGCGAACGCGGCAGGAAGGCGATCGCACCGTCGAGGTCGACCGTGAAGCCGCCCTTGACCTGGTTGAAGATCACGCCTTCGACGCGCTCGCCGGCTTCGAACTTGGCTTCGAGCTTGATCCAGCTTTCTTCGCGGCGAGCCTTCTCGCGCGACAGAACTGCTTCGCCAAGCGCGTTTTCGATGCGCTCGACATAAACTTCGACTTCGTCGCCGACCTTCAGCGAACCGTCCTTGGCGCGTGCGCCGAATTCCTTCAGCGCGATGCGGCCTTCAACCTTGAGGCCGACGTCGACAACGGCGACGTCCTTCTCGATGCCGGTGACGATGCCCTTGGTGACATAGCCTTCGGCCAGGTCGTTCTTGGCAAAGGACTCTTCGAGAAGAGCCGCGAAATCCTCGCGGGAGGGGGTAGCTACTGACATAAAATCTCCTGCGTGTCCTGAACTGGAGCGGACACGTATGCGCCGGTTGGTTTGCGTTGAACGGGCCTGAACCCAGTCCGCCCTCTCTCACGAAGGCAATCCGGCGCTTGGACGGAATTTCAGGCTGCTGTCTTAAAAGCGACGCGTGGCTCTTGGCACGCAAAATCGCTTGAATTTAGGCATTTCGGCTCAAGACCGCATCGATGATCGATTGAGCGGCTTGAAACGCGGCCTCTATACTCATTTCCGACGTATCAAGCAAGTGCGCATCGACCGCTGGTTTCAAAGGGCTGTCGGCCCGTCCCATGTCGCGTTCGTCGCGTCGCCTGACGTCTTCGAAGATCGCATCGAAATCCGCCGTCGCCCCCTTGCCGAGAATCTCGTCGTAGCGGCGTTTCGCGCGCACCTCCGGCGATGCCGTCACATAGAGTTTCACCGGCGCATCCGGGCACACCACCGTGCCGATATCGCGCCCGTCGAGCACCGTTCCCGGCGTCCTTGCCGCAAAACGGCGCTGCGCTTCGACCAGCGCCCGCCGCACCGCCGGCATGACGGCGATCTTCGAGGCGGCTTCGCCGATCTCGTGCTTGGAAAGCATATCGCGATCCAGGCCGGCCAATTCAACCTCCCGCGCGATCTTTTCCGCCACCGCCTCGTCGTCAAGCGGCAGGCCGGCATCGAGCAGCGCCTTGGCCGTGGCGCGATAGGTCAGGCCGGTATCGAGATGATGGAAGCCGTATTGCTCGGCGATGCGGCGCGACAGCGTTCCCTTGCCGGCCGCCGCCGGTCCGTCGATGGCGATAGTGAAAGTCTTGGGCGTCATGCGATCCATCCTGGGGAAGCGGGCCGTTTCGGCGGCCGATCTCGGTTTCGAGCATATGCGGACCGATTTTCGCCGGCAATGCATATGCTGCCCCGCAAGAGGGCGAATTTACAGGCGGCGGCGGGCCTCGGCGCGGAGATGTGCTTGGCGTAATCCTCTGTAAACGCGTAGCATTCCCTTCGCTGCCTCGTTCTTTTCGGCGATAATCTTCGCCCGCTTCCGCGGCCGCCGCGGCTGGTTACCATAGACGTTGCGGCCGGTCATCCGCCGATGCGATAAAAGCCTGCGACGCCGATGATAAAGTTTGGCTTTGACATGGGAAGCCGCAGCGATTAAGGGGACCGGCTTATAAATTCCGATGGAAAGCCGGCTTGAACGGCATTTGCCGAATCTTGCATTCGGCCATTCTCACGAGGCTTATAGTGGCGAAAGCGGAACTTGGAACCAAGCGTACCGATCCGGAAACCGGCAAGAAATTCTACGATCTGAACCGGGATCCGATCGTCTCCCCTTATACCGGCAAGTCCTATCCTCTCTCCTTCTTCGAGGAAACCTCGGCAGCCGCCGACGTTGCCGAGGAAGACGAGGTGGCGGAAGTCGATACCGAAAACACCGAAGTCGAACTGGTTTCGCTGGAAGATGCCGATGACGGCGCGGGCGGCGACGATATTCCCGATATGGGCGACGACGATGTCGAAATCGAAGGCGATGACGACGACACCTTCCTCGAAGCCGACGAAGATGACGATGACGACGACATGAGCGACATCATCGGCGTGACCGGTGACGAAGACGAAGTCTGACGACCGCTTTTCGGCCCGGACGATAAAAAATCTCCCGGGCCGATTTTTTAGGCTTGCCATCTGCGAAAACCGCAAGTAATAAGCCGCCACTCCAGAGGAAACGCCCTCCGGAGTATCCCAGGACCGGCCCAAAACCGGACCACCATTGATGGGGCTATAGCTCAGCTGGGAGAGCGCTTGCATGGCATGCAAGAGGTCAGCGGTTCGATCCCGCTTAGCTCCACCAATTTCCCTTTTATCATGGATTTAGTTTTAGAAACAAGGTGTTGCCGAGGCGCGGGCGCTGGCTAAGTACCCAAGAAGGTACCCAGCTGCAGCACCCAAATGTTCCCCCTTGCCCGAGATCAAACTTCCAGCGTCACGCCTGCATAACGACTGGGTCTGCTTCGGCACGAATCTTAGCACTATCGGGAGAGCGGCATTCCAACGGCTGGAACCTGGCGTGAGAGGGGGACTCAATGTGAGCTTAATGCAGCCCAGCCCCGCCTGTGGACAGAGAAGCATTTAGGTTGAAACCATCAGCCTATACACCCTAAGCTACGGCCTCATTGTGGGGGCTCGGGATGCCAGGTTGGAAGGGGATTTTCGCGGACTTCACAAGTTGGGAAGGGTGGGCTCACTTTAAGCTCGAATACCCTGCTGCTGCCACCCCAAACAACATTTTTGGGCTAGCGGAATATTTAGCTGCGCTCGCGATGTTCCTAGTGATTCTCACCACATCAGACTACCGTTATCGGTACCGCTTGTCCTTAACTCGGATAAATCTCCAACGAGCGGGCTTCTGGGTAACCGCACTTATCGGCGCGTCTTTGCTTCTGGTGGACATCTGGTTTGCTAATGGCCTGCCTGTCCCCAAGCTGTTTTCGAACCAAGCGGACTTAAAGGCGGCTCTGGGAGCGGCTTTTATGGCGTTGCTTCTTAGAGTGTTTCATGTCGCACTCATTTCCCCACCCGTGTTCAACAGGTGGAACGCTAAACGTTTCTTTTCCGTTCACTATAGCCTCATCCACGAGGGAAATGCAGAAAAGCTAATTATCGTCGCGGAGGAATTGCGCAGGTCAGCGGGCCGATTAGTCAGCTCGGCATCCAAGATCGGCAAGACGCCGGATAGCAAGGTTTCCGATGACTCAAAATTTGCTTACAATTTTCTTTTGCTGATAGGCGATATGCGCTTTTGCCGCTTAGTGGTCGACAAGGTCCCAAGCCTCCCCCTTGTGCTGTTCGATGAATTCCAAAAGCATCCCAGGGCAGATCTTCCGGTATTCCAATTCGCAAGAAATATTGGCCAGCAATTTATCCTCAACCTCTCTTCATCTTACTATCAAGAGGACAGCGGCTACTACAGCGGACTTCTCGGTTATGACCAGCCCGTTACTCGGGCCGTGTTCGGAAACTACAGGTTCATCGAGCAGTGCGCTGAGAGCGGCGCGTCGCCGCTAGAGGTTGATCTACACGGTGAATTGACTGGAGAGCAGACTCAGGGGGCCTGCAGGGCCGGCCTGGCGTTCTTGAAGGGGTATCTTGAGGCAACCAAAGGCCGCCGACACAGTCACTCCTATGCGCTTCATAGGCTGCTAGCGGCACTTGGCCATACTGCGGGCGGGGTGCATGTGCTTGATGGTAAGACCGATTATTATGAGCATCCCTCTTATCATCGCCTCAAGGCGGTGACTGACTTTGTACACAAGGCAATAAGCCTTATCGATGAACACGCAGACCCACCGGAAAGCATAAAGCCACACGAGCGATGGCATGATGTGTATGACGGCATCGCAGATCTCATCATCGAAGTTGTGATGGCCGTGTCATCGGTTAAGTCTCCAGATGGGACGGCTTGGGCAATCCAGCATAATGCTGTCTGGGGACAAATATTTGGGTTCAGCGACAGTCGAGCGAGCCGAGTTATTCGCAAGAAAGTCAGCCGTCTCCTGTACAATGAGATCCGGAGAATGGACGAGTGGCCGAATTTCAAGGGCGCACGTGCTCTCGGTTTCTGTCTGTTGGTTTTGGGGCTCTCGCCCATCAATCGGCGTCGAGGTTACCGAAAAGAAGATTCTCCACTTCAAGCACTTGCTGCTCGGTGGGCGTCCAAGAACTATGTGCGCCTCCTCAGGGACCATCCAGAGGTGGCCGCCGCGTGCCTAATGGGCTGCGTGGCGTATGACAATGTGGGGCACCGTTTCGTGAAAACCTTTGCCGACCACACACGCAAAGAACCTCAAAAGGAATATCTGAAAGTAGCTCAGCCTCCAAGGAAATCTCCCAAAGCTGCTCGTCGCGCCCAGCCCCGGCAGATCGGATGAACTACGCCCTATTGCTTGGCACCAATTCCGGCTGCGGGTGGTCTAAGCATCACCGATGATCTACGTCGGTACTGCACCAATCATTCTTGTGGCGCGGCCTCCAGGTACGAGCAAAGCCCTCGCTGAGGAGCACTGCGCCGACCTCTCGCCCATCGCTCCGATAAATATTCACGAGGGGACGGTGCATAGGCGTGTTGTCATACCCCTTAATTTCGATCTGCAAGCCGCGCTCCGCCAGCAGCTCCCGAAGCCGCCCTTTGGCTATCAGGGCTAGCTTTCGCTCTTTAAGACACTTCGCATGACTGCCAATCTCGGGAGTGTCTATCCCCCAAACGTAAGGAATGCCGCCACCAAGGAGCCGCATGAGCTGTCCGTCGCACCGCACAGTGTCACCATCCACTGCGGTCAACGATGTGCACATCACTACTGCTGCAATCATTCGGGCCGTTCCCTTTTGTCGCGAGCTGTGGGGTAGTGCTCGCAGACACACTGCTGGGTCGGCAGGTTGCGAACCTTTCAATTAGCGTCTGTCCCAGCCGACCAACCGTTTGCCACCCGGCGCCATACGGCTTTCTGCCGCCAGCCCGGCGCCCGCCAATCGCGATATTGTCAATAAGGCGGACGCGAGCGGCCCTCGTGCATCGCTCGGGCTCCTTAATCGTAAAACGGTCGCCTAGCGCGCGGATTTTTCCTCGTTGTCGCCGTCCGAGCTAGCATGCCAACGCAGTGCGAAGATGCCGGCCACGGCAAGATCGATCACAAACCAACTCGCGCGATCGAGATACACTGGGATGAGTGGATTAAACAGTAGGGCCACCATCGAGAGAGTAAGCGACCAGCCGTTGAAGGCGTTCTTCTTCCTGTAGTCCTGCCACGCCAGGTAGGCGGCACTCGCGGTGATTGCTAATCGTAAAAAGGAATAGTAGCCGTATGGCAAGGGGAACACTGCAACGATCAACAAAGCGATCGGCATTAAAATCAGATTGTTTCGCATCGAGTCTCCGCTCATCGTTGGCGTGCTAATCTTCGTGTCCAGAGCAGATGGCGCAAGCCCGACTGAAAAGGGTAGAGAAGCGTCCATATAGGGCGCCTACTTGTCGTGCTCAGGGCCGGCTTGAGGAACCCCTATTGAGTTAGGGGTCGTGCACCTCAGAGGCCATCTGCGTGCCAGTGACTCGTGCCACCCGGCCATCTCGGCGGGACCGAATGCGGTATGTTTAAGCTAATCGTTGATGGTGAGTGGACACAGGTCGATAGCTCGAACCGTGATAGCCTTAGTTGAGCCCATGCAGTCATAATAACAGATCTTGTTCATCCCGCTGGACTGCTCCCCCGACTTCATGCACATCATGGCGGTCTGAACTTGGGGCGGTGTTGAGAGCGTCGAAGACTGTTGAGGAAATACCGTAAACAGCGCTAAAGCTGAAATCAGGCCCGAAAGCATTTTGAGTCCCCGTTGTTGCTACCCGACGTTAAGGTAATTCGGTCGGCCGGACAACTAAGCCGCTTAGCGCTGACAATCTCTCCCGGACTAAATTTGGGGTCACGTACATCAGAGGTCACCTACGTGCCGGTGACCGTGCGATTCCCCCCCCGAGTACCCCTGGATGGGACCAGGTAACCTTCTTTTTCGAGCCGCGCGGCGTGGCTAAGGAACGACGGCGCTCTGCTCCGACTGAATGATTCCTTCGACAGAAAGGATTGCTGAAAGATGCCGCAGCGCGAACGTAGGAAGTGGAACCATTGGGGTTTCCATCGAGCCTGAGACGAGCTGCACGAGACCAGTGCGCAGCAGCGCGTTGGCATAGGCGTCAGACACGTGTGGTTCTATACCATAGTCAGCATTCAGGATAGTTTTGCATTCCCTCCAAGACAAAAAGGCGGGATTTTCAGCGTGATCAGGATTGGGAGGCTGATCGTTGAGGCGTTGCATCACGCCAAGCACAATGACTTCCTCACGTCTCAAGCCAGCAAGAACGTCCGCCCACCGCAGGAAGTCGTCAGCATATAGCCCTGGCCCCTCTGCGCTCCCTACAATCACCCTCGCAAGAAGCCGCAGGTTGGTCCTTGCTGTTCCTTCCTCGGCGGCACGCATGTATCTGTAGGTAATCGCAGCCGCCTCGTCGGCATTCTCGAACGTGATGGGGCGGTTTCCGAGCCGGATTTCTTCGAGGAGTATATCCCTAGCCTTTTGGGCACGCTTTCGAATAAGTGCTCGCAACACAATGACCCCGGCAGCAGAGACCGTTGAGTCCATGGGAAGGTCGCGGCTGGACATGTAATCGCTGATCAGCGCACCAAATAACTCAAGCATCCGTCCTCATTCTTTCCGTTGCACTGTTCACGGATAGCGCCCTCCTTCGATATTCTCAATGAAATTTAGAGTCACACACCCGAGAGGTCACCTACGTGGCAGTGACCGCGAGTTTCCCCCCGGGGTGGGGTGAGCGAGGCGGTTTGCGGCTAAATAAGCGGGTGACACTACTCCATCATTTTCGATGGGGCTCGCTACTTCCTGTAGCTCTCAGTGGCGACCGCCTTCGCATTGTAAAAGACGTTTATTTCCTTGGCGCTAGTCCGCGCAAAGATCTCAATGCAAATCTGCTGCTTTGAGTTTTCTCGAACCCACCATCCGATGTTATACTTTGATGATGGGTCGCCGACTTCGGGAGGACGTCCCGGAAGTGGTTTGCCGTCATAAAGGAAATCACCGCTGGCATTAACCTCGGTGACATTGCCGCTACCTAGCACCAGCGACCCTCCGTGTTGGGGCGTAAGGCACTCGGAAGAGCGGCTAGTATTGGTCGACATTTGGCCGCCCGAGGATGCTTTAAGCTCTTTAGAGCCGATGATCTTCGCCGTGACGTAATGCGGTTTTGGTTTCGTTTTTGCCTCAGCCGCCGGTAGCTGAAAAAGAAAAATTGCCAGTGCTCCCAAACCAAGTATACGTACAATCATTGCTGTCCTCCTTCTCTATTGCAGCTTGTGCAGCCTTATTATTTTCCCTCGCTGATGGCTTCGCAAGTATTAGATGAATCCATTTTGGGCTAATCAACTTAATATGGTTCCCGCGCTATTTGTCTCACAGGGGCAAGCCCTTGTGAGTCTGTCGCGAAGTCGCCTCAAGAGTCTCACATAAATACCATTGACATTTTGAGACTTTATGTATCTCATAGTCGTAAATTCATGTGAGACCATGAGGAAGACGCCATGGCAGCAGTGATGATTGGTTATGCTCGTACATCCACCATCGACCAGAAGGCAGGGCTAGAGGCCCAACTCCGGGACCTTCAATCGGCTGGATGCACCAAGATTTTCAAAGAGCAGCTCTCTTCCGTCGCCACCGAAAGGCTAGAGCTGGAGCGCGCCTTGGATTTCGTGCGTGAAGGTGACCTGCTGGTGGTCACCAAGCTGGACCGTCTTGCCCGCTCGGTGGCGGACCTCATGGCGATCACCGAGACGCTCAGGCGTAAGGGCGTCGAGCTGCGTATCCTAGCGCTCAATCTGGACACCTCCACGCCTACCGGAAAGCTGATGCTCAATCTCTTGGGGTCTATCGCAGAGTTTGAGCGCGAGCTGATGTTGGAGAGGCAACGCGAGGGCATCGCCAAGGCCAAAGCAGAAGGCAAGTATAAGGGACGAGCACCAACGGCACGAGACCAGGCCGCGCAAGTGTTGAGCTTAAAGGCCGCAGGAAAAACTGTGCGGGACATACAGGAGGCCTTGAGCATAAGCAGGGCGAGTGTGTTTAGAATATTGAAGGAGAGGCGTCAGGCCTGTGAACTAGGGAGGGACTGATGCCGGTTAATCCGAAGTGGACACGCGAGGAGACGCTTTTGGCCCTGGATCTCCTCTACCAGTACAACATTCGGCTTGGCCGCGAACATAAGGAGGTCATCGCTCTCTCGGAACTGTTACAGAAAGCGCCCATTCATCCTCCAGAAACGCGACGGAATAACTTTCGCGAGCCCCACGGCGTTGCCAAAAAGATAGATAATCTTCTGTTAGCCGTTGAGAGCAACCATGGCTATGGCGTATCGAACGCCGATAAAGCTGCTGTCTCTGACTATCCTAGATCGCGAAAGGAAGAGTTGGCCGCGCTCGCGAATTCGCTTCGAGCCTCATTCATCTTGCGTGATGGCGCGGAAGAGCTACCCGACGATGAGGTGTTCGTTGAGGGCAAATGGCTGACCGTTCGGCATCGGAAGAGGGACCAGCGCCTTCGCCAGCGGCTTTTAACCAAGCTGCGCGGCAAAGAATTGCAATGCGAGATGTGCAGTGTCTCACCGCCCCCAATTGACCGCGAGCTTCAGGAGAGCAGATACGAGGCTCACCACCGAATCCCCCTTGCCGAGGCGGAACACGAGAGCGAAACACGCGTGGCCGACATGGCGCTTTTGTGTGCCTGTTGTCACCGAACGCTTCACAAGATGATTTCCCGGTTTCGCCGTTGGGTGAGCGTTGCCGAAGGCCGCAGTCTGTTGGGTCTGGCTCCGCTATAGGCTAAAGTTTCTTGTTCTCGCGTTTACTGAGCCGCACTGGGGTCCGAAGCCAGCAAGAAATCTCTGCTGTTTTGGCTCCAAGGAAAGCATGTCAAAGGTTTCCCGATATTGCCGTGATCATAGTAGCAGGCGGACATCGCGCCAGTCGTAGTGTCCATTCGGACTATCGTGGTGTTCCTGAGAAGGACGGCCTGATAGCGGCCCAGAGAACCTAGCGGCGAACACTGCAACACAATCGCTCCACCAATGACGATGCCGAGCGCGCTTAACGCCACAATGGCAAGAGGTGAGAGTGAGGTGGGAATAGTGTGGCTGGCGGGGGGGCTGCCCCGGCTCTCGTGGTGGACACCAGGTCTTTGTTCAAGCGAATCAACACTCATCGGCTTCCCCTGAGGCCTTCGCCTACGGTTCGCCCCCGTAAGCTTGCCTCCGTGACCCCTGGATCGGGGAGTTGGAAAACCGACTCGGTCGGTCCCTGAGGCCTTTAGTTCGGTGAACCTGGACATACGCCACAGGCTCCCCGACCTAGAGAAGGTCAAGGATCGATCTCCCTTCCGGTGGGGATCATACCGCCGAGTTCAGGGTTTCCACGCCCCGGAGCGCCGCGTCTGCGCTCAATATCAATCATTATCCACCTTGCGACGAATCGGCAAGAATCTCCTTGAGGTGGGAGGCATCTGAAAGTTGAAATATATCTACCCGCTTGCTCACTGACTTGAAGATAGCCGTCTTCTGTCGTGTCCTCCCGGTAGGACATGACTTCAACCATTGAGTTTCGAAACTTCGGTCATGTCCTATCTAACGCATTGACGAGATTGCATTTTCTTTCGGAGCATCTCTTGAACGCTTAGAGAGGCCACCCACCTGTAAGTCTCAACTCACGGAGACCACAATGGGCATCGAACCATTTCGCATCTACATTTCGGCAACTCATCAGGGCGCATATCGCAACGGAAAGGTGTACGCCAGCTACGCACTCAGAGTTCTAGGGAACGGGATCAATAAAGTATTGAAAGCTAGCGGCCCGCAAGCGGAAGTGCAGGCAATGTATGCTATCGGCCTCAACGCCGCCTATAATTTTCTCTGGTCCGAGATCGAGGACACCGGCGTAAACAGCAAGCCGGCCGTCGAGGTTGTAGTTAGAAAACCGAATATGAGAATTAGATTTGAGCAGGCCGACGACAGCCTCTTCGAAAGGGCGATCAAGGGAGAAACCAAGGCCACGGATAACATCGACGTGTGGCTGGAAGACAGCGTGATGGCGACACACTTCCCGACTACGTTTCGAAAGCCCCTTGATGAAGAAAAGCCAATACTGAGCGAGATTGAAGATCTGGCAACAGCCGAAGCCAGTAAAAGATTTCTGAATGGCGGGACCAATGGTGACTGAGCTACTCAGGAGCGGTCATGTAGCAGCCGAATGTCGCTGCGTGGTTCCGGGTTGCAGCCGGCGGGCGGAAGTCTCGGAGGGGTCGGGTTTGGCTCGCTACCACTGTCGTTACCACGTCCAGCACAAGTCGCGACATGGTTCTCATTGGCACCCGACCTACAAGGCATCCGAACTGCAGCCGTATGCTCGGAGCGCTGAGCTTTGGATAAGGGAACACCGAGAGGACCCTGCCTATCAGGCAGCGTATTGGCAGCTAGAGCACTTGATGGCGGGAGCTAGTCGGGTAGAGTCGGCAACGAGTCTACGGGGCTTGTCTGCTGAGCATCGTACTCGGATTGCCTTTGCGCGTCTGAGGGCTGCGAACATCCCCACGCGTAGGCTCATCGCCATTTATCTTGGCGTTGCGGCCCTCGTTGAGGATGACTTTGGGAGCCACCGCACCCGCGAGTTCCGGATCGTGCAGGCAGCAAAGGCCGTCCATCGACTGGCTAGCGGCACGCACCGAAAGTGGGACGTGTGGGAGCCCCGCACGGGCGGCACCCGACAGGCCGAGCTTCACGCCTACCCTCGCTCTTCCGGGCATGTCCTGAGGAAGATTGGGGCCGCACTGGAGAAGGCTTGCGATGAATTAGCCCGTACAGCCGTGCCTGAGATTATCGCCATGCGAACGGAGCGCTTCGGCCCGCATCCCTCTCACTCGCCTATCGCTAAGGCGTCCTAATCAACAAAAAGTCCTCGCCACCGTCTGATCACCTGGCCAAGGCGGGGACGCACATGTCGGAGCTTTATCTTGCTGTCCCAGAAGTTGGCTGCCGAGAAGGTATTGCACCACGTCCTCCACTACGACGCATGGTTGACCGCTGGTGAGGGTCGGCTCGTTGCATTAGCCGAACGCGTCTTTGAAATGCTTGCGCCTCCGATCATATCGCCCGGAAGAAAACCCAGAGCCGACGCGGCAGAGCGCCGAAAGTTTTGCTGCGCAACGCTAGTAACAAACCTCGTGATGGTCGCTCTAAGCCCCGTTCGCTACGCGGGTCTGGCGGTGCCATTGAGGAACGGTAAGCTCAGCCGATACGATCGGAAAGATTTCAACGCTGATGTTCTGAGGCTTGTGATTGAGGAGGCTGAAAACGCAGGCCTGGCTTCGGTCGAAGAGGCGATTTTCAAGGAACGCCGAACAGTCGTTACCCCGACGCCGCGCTTCCGGCAGCTCGTTGCCGCCCATGGGGTATCCCTCGCCGATATCCACCATCTAGAAGGCCGCGAGACAATCGAGCTGTGGGCAGGCAGCAGACGGAGCGGACACAAGACGCCGGTTGAATACGTGGACTGCCCAGAGGCGAACGCGATGCGAGCCCAGATGGCGGCAATCAACGGGATCCTCGTCGACGCTGATATCCGCCTTGGTGGTGAACAAACTGGCCCAACTCAGCTTTTGCGAAAGTTCCGCATTGAGGAGGCAGAACGCGTCCAAACCTTTGACCGGCATGGCAGGCTCTACGGCGGCTTCTGGGAAGACCTTCCGAAGGAGCAACGCCATTTGCTCACGATTGGGGGAGAGCCGGTGGTGGATCTGGATTTCGCCTCCATGTTCGTTCAACTCGCATATTGCCACGTAGGAATAGAGCCGCCCACTGGCGATCTGTACGCAATTCCCGGACTGGAGGACCACCGAAAGGCCGTCAAATCGCTGATGGTCTCGCTGTTCTTTCGAAACGCGGCGGCGCGGCGGTTGCCGGTCGGAAGCAAGGAAGCGCTCCCTCCTGGGTGGACTATGGGGAGGTTCAAAGAGGCTGCGCGCGCCCACCATCCTGCAATCGCTTCCCTCTTCGATACCGCTGTGGGATTTCAATTGATGGCGGTAGAAAGCGAAATCCTTGTCGGCATTCTCCTTGAGCTTAGCTCAAAGGGCGTCGCCGCCTTGCCAATGCACGATGGTATCATGGTGGCAGCCAGCCAGAGGGAATTAGCCATCGCGACAATGCAGAATGTAAGTGCTGCGAAGGTGGGACGGTCGCTGCCGGTTGTCGAAAAGCCAATCCGTAGGCCGCCGCAAAATAACTCCCCCCTATGGAGCTCTAGGGCTGGCTCAGAGGGGGAGGCTGTATTGCTTTAGACCCAATCATCACCTTTAGCTCAATGGCGGCTTCAAGTTGCTTAGAGGAACCTGGGGGCTGTATCTCAAAGTGACCAACACGAGGGGGTCTCATGCTTCCTTCCCGTGCTGCCTTGGGGAAGAGATGATGATAGGCGACCCATCACCGTTCCGATGCCTCAAAGCCACACTTTGCGTAAGCTAACGGGAGACCGAAAGATCATTCCACTAGGCGGCTGTCGGTGAAGGATGGGGTCAGAGAATGGACGGCTTTCTTCCGAGAGCTTGCAGGCTCAACCTCAGTATGTCACGCTCCCAAGAAGCACAGCCCGCGCCATTATGGTAACAGATTGACCGACCCCGGCTTCTCCCTTGAAGAAATCCACGAGATGTTGGACGGCATTGAGCAAAGCCTTAGCAGGCTGAAAGCTGCAACCCTCCACCAGAAGTACATGCCCATGACATATATTCCAGAGGCGGTCTCTGTCTTTATGGAACTCGAGATGAATGGCGTTCTCCATAGCCTCGGGATCAATCCCTCAGTGGTGAACAAACTGAAGAACTTTGACGCGAAGCTCAGAGCCCCCGTAATGATAGCCGCGCTGGGCAGGGCTCGCAGCTACCTTCGAACGTTGGAAAGCGATCACGGCGGTGGCAAACCTTCTCCAGAGCATCCGGCAAACCAGGATCTTCTGATTCAAGAGCTTGCCGATGCACATCCGCCCCAGCCAATTCAAGTTTGGACAGAACAATGGGTCTATGTGAAGCGTGGATCACGCGCGAAAGAGATCATCGCCACCGTCTCGGAACTGCTTGACGAGGCAGTGCTTCTAGCCAAAACCACAAACTTGCCTGAAGAGCAGGCCGCCTTGACCAACATCGAGCGTGCGCAGCTCATAGCCATCTTGGAGACGGCGCTCGCGGTGTTGAAGGCTCCGATGGTCGAGCCCGGACTTTTGAAGAAGACTGCCCGCCTCGCTAAAGAGGTTGCTGAGAGAACGGCCAAAAAGAAGGCTGAAGAGGCGCTTGGTGCCGGCCTTGCTCATGTTGCTAAGAGGCTCTTAGATCTCGTCGCGAGCTTGATGTAATGTAAGCCCCCGGTGAAGGCCGCCTTGCGAGGTTGAGG
>NZ_NWSX01000035.1 GCF_002531825.1 Rhizobium sp. J15
ACGCCAATAGCGGGTAAAGGGAAGTTACAAAGGTGGCGGCAGCCGGATGAGGGGGCCACGGTTGCTGTCGAATCTCATACCAGCATTTCAACGCCGCAATTGGCTGCAACCGCGAGACAACCCTGGGTCCGCGCCGTGGCGGTCAAAGCCATCGCTGATGCGCGGGCAGGCTGGCAGGTTGGCTGGGAGTGGAAGTGGATAGACAAGTCCATGGGAAGACGGGCACGGGAACCTAAATTCAATTTCCGAAACGTCGACCTTCCACTCGACAAACTCGCTGTTGTCAGAGCCGCTGCGTCCGATACGTCACCAATCGTCCGGCGCGCCGCCCTGACGGTCCTCATTCAGCACTGGCATGGAAGCTGTGAGGCGGAGGAACTCGCTTCGACATTGAGCACTGATCGTAGTCCTTCGGTGAGAGAACGTGCCGCGTTCATCTTGTCGAGAAGTACGAAGCCGGCCATTCCCCGCGACGCCGAGAGCGTTTGACAACGCTCATTGAATACTGACGCGCCGCTCCCCCTGCCCGTTGCAATTCACGCCCGCCCAACTACCTCTGCGGTATCAGGCCACTCCCCAGAAAAACGACCGCGAGCAAGCCATGTGCCGAAACATAAAACCGCTGTTCAATTTCGATCCCCCGGCGACGGACGAAGAGATTCATGATGCCGCGCTGCAGTTCGTGCGCAAGCTCAGCGGAGCAACCAAGCCGTCGAAGCGCAACGAGGCCGCGTTCGAGCGTGCGGTCGGTTCGATCGCTGCCTGCGCCCGCGAACTGATCGATTCACTGGAGACATCCCAGCCGCCGCGCGATCGCGAGGAAGTGGCGGCGAAGGCGCGCGCCAAAAGCGCGGTCCGGTTCGCGTAACCCGCAGATACATTCGCTTACAAAAACGGGAGTTTCCAGACACATCCCTGGTTCAATCATCGACTGAAATGTCATCGCGGCCAACGAGCCGGCAATGGTCAATTCAGGAAGGATGACATGATGAAAATGATCCAGGCTATGGCGCTCGCGCTCGCTATCGGCGGCGCGGCAACAGCGCATGCGGAACAGCCGCTGCAGCGCACCGATCTCGTCAGCAGCGATATCGACGTGCCCGGCCACGAGGCCGTGCAGGTGCGCGTCGATTTCGCGCCCGGCGTTCTTGCGCCGAACCACTCGCATCCGGGCGAAGAGATCGCCTACGTTCTCGAAGGCACGCTGGAATACAAGCTCGACGGCAGGGAACCGGTGACGCTTCAAGCCGGCCAATCCCTGTTCATTCCCTCCGGCGTGGTGCACTCGGCCAAAAACGTCGGCAGCGGCAAAGCGTCGGAACTGGCGACCTATATCGTGCGCAAGGACGAGGCGCTGGTCGTGCCCGCCAAGTGAGCCTTGGGCGGCGTGCTAGAGGTATTTTCGCAGGAAGGTGCGAACGCTGCCGATCGATTTTAAGGCGGCGTTCGGATTGTATTTTTCGATATGGCCCAGCACTCTCTTTCCGGCCCTGAATTCCGGCGCGTCGAAATTGTGGTAGGTGCCCCGATAGATCTCGAGCTCGATTGGCGCGCCGTCGTCGCCAAGAGAGGCGAGCCTCTTGCGGCATTGGTCGGCCGGGCTCCAATTGTCCCGATCGCCGGTCAGGATCAGGGTCGGCACCGTCGCCTCGCCCTGAGTTGCGGCACAGCGCGGATAATAGGCAACCGCCGCCTTGAATTTCCGGTCCATAAGCTGTTCGTTGCCTTGGATTTTCGTCCCGTCCAGCGTGACGGTGCCGCCCGTTGAAAAGCCCATCAAGGCGACGCGCCCGATATCGACGAAGCGCGCTTTCGACAGATAATCCAGGGCGCCATAGGCATCGAAGACACGCTCGGGAAGAAAGCTCTGGCACGCGTCCGCGATGTTGCGGGTGGTGAAGCTGTCGACCACCAGCACCACGTAACCCCAGGAAACCAGCCGTTTCGGCCAAAGCTCCTTGACGCTCGAACGCATGCCCTCGCATCCATGCAGCAGCACGACTGCCGGAAACGGGCCGTCCCCTCGCGGGCGAGACAAGTATCCGAGCAATGGCGTCCCTTGCGGTTCAAGGAGAGTTTCCGCCTGCTCTTTCGCCTTGCGTATTCGAAAGGGGCTGAGCTTTACCGGAGCGCCTTCGAAGCGCACCAACTCCTCGGCATGCACCGGGCCGGCCTGCGGCACGATGCCGAGACAGATGGCAAAACAGAAGCAAAATCTCGCGATCTGCACTGAACTACCCTCGACCAAATGTATTGCCCGGCGAGCGGACATACGTTCGACATCGCCTCAAGGCAGGTTAGCCCAATATCCGTAAATGCGCTATCGGCCAGGAGCTGGCCGTGACGCGGCCGCGACGTAATATCATCCGCAAAGGGGTGCCGTGTGGCACCCCTCGGCTACCCGTCCCTAACTAACGCAAACCGATCCGCCCCGAACCATACCCTCAGAACTCATCCCACTGGCCGCCGGCCAGCGCCGCATTGCCCTGGGTCTGATAGGCCCTGGCGACCTTGGCCCGAAGATCGCGCGCGGGAGAGCCGGTCTCCGCGGGCTTCGCCTGCCGCCGTGCCTGGGACGCGCTGGTCTTTTCGATGTTGAATTCGCCGAGCATGGCGGCGATCCGGCCGATCTCGCGCACCAGCGCATGGCTTGCGGCGGTGGATTCCTCCACCATGGCGGCATTCTTCTGGGTGCCCTGGTCCATGGCGTTGACGGCGATGTTGATCTCGGCGAGCGCGGTTGCCTGTTCGCGCGCGGCCTCCACGATCGAGCCGATGTGGCGATCGATCTCCTTGACCTCGTCGACGATGACGCTCAGCGCCTCGCCCGTTTCGCCGACCAGCGACACGCCCGTCTTCACGTGCTCGCCGGAGGTGTTGATCAAGCCCTTGATCTCCTTGGCCGCCTTCGCCGAACGCTGGGCGAGCTCGCGCACTTCCTGAGCGACGACGGCAAAGCCCTTGCCGGCCTCGCCGGCGCGTGCCGCTTCCACGCCGGCATTCAGCGCCAGGAGGTTGGTCTGGAAGGCGATCTCGTCGATGACGCCGATGATGCTGGAAATTTCGCGTGAGGAACTGTCGATCGCGCCCATCGCGGTCACTGCCCGCTCGACGATCTGGCCGGATCTTTCCGCGCCGATGCGCGCTCTTGCGACCAGCTGGCCCGCCTCTTCCGCGCGCCGGCTGGAATCCTTGACCGTCGTGGTGATCTCTTCGAGGGCCGCCGCCGTCTCCTCGATCGAGGCGGCCTGCTGCTCCGTGCGCTTGGCGAGGTCGTCGGCCGCCGAGCGGATCTCCTGCGAACCGGCATTGATCTCGGAGGCCGCGGAATCGATCTCGCGGATCGTGCCCGTCAGCTGTTCGAGCGCATGGTTGAAATCGTCGCGCAGCCGGTGATAGGCGGCCGGCAGCTCGTCGGTGATACGGTAGCTGACATCCTTGGCGACGATCGCGGCCATCGCCTTGCCGAAACAGTCACTGACCAGCTTCTGCTCGCTTTCGATCGCTTCGGCCTGCGCCTTCTGCTTGGCGACTTCCGCTTCCTCGATATAGACCGAAATGGCGAGATCCATGTCGAGCATGACGGCCTTGACGAGGCTTGCCAGCGCCTTGCCGAACTCGGCCGGCTTCATGCTCTTGCGCGAAAACATCCCCTGCGGAAACATTTCCTCGACGGCGCTTTTGATCAGATGGTCGACGATGATCGCGTAGCCGCCGATATACCATCTCGGCTCCAGGCCGATGCGCGCATGCACCGAGCCGATGGTGCGGACCTTCCCGACATAATCCTCGCTGAAATTGCCGTCTGAGATATTGACCCAATGCCCCATCTGGGCGCCCTTGGCCCGGGCGATATGCTCGTCGGAGGAAAAGAAGCGCTTGACCTCCGGGCTGTTGCGCAGCTGCGCATAGAACTTGTCGAGACCATGCGGCAGCTCCCGCTCGATCAGGCCCTTCAGCGAACGGATGCCGGCGCGGCCCTGCTCGTCGAGCCCCATGAAATCGAGCCGGCGCTCGATATGCTGATTGCTCGAGCGAGCATCGGCCTGACCCTTATGCGCATGGGAAAAGTTCTGCATGAATAACCTCTTGAAAACACAATGTCGCAAACGGTGCGGGCGCGGGATCTGCCTCAGAATCCCATTTGCAGCAGCCTGTCGTGCAGCGCCCGCGCCCCTCGGATAAACTCGAATTGATAGCCACATGGTTTACAGAGGGTAAACGCCTTTGCCGGGCCACGACTATCCAGCGCAGAATGGATACAAGTGCGGGTTTCGGATGCCGCCGCGCGCAACGCTGACGCTATAGCGGATGACTGTCCGCCAGGGTGCCGCAACTGAACGCGGACACCGATGATATTTCAACGGTTTCGGCCGACGCCATCCGATCGTAGCAGCGCATCCTTTTCGTTCGGTACTGCTTTCGAAAGCCGAACCATAAGAAACCTACCACTCCCCCGCGTCATCCCCCTGCCGCGCACCCGGCCACCGTCTCCCTCGCCTCACTATTCCCGCCGATCCCGCGATCTTCTGCATCGTGACGGAACTTCTGTTCGCCAAAGGCGATCAGGAGGCTCCGAGGACCTTCGTCCGCCAAGCCCTGAGCGGCGAGCCCCGTATCACCGTCGCCAACGATTTCGCCATCCGTCTCGACCGCACCTGCGCCTCCTACCTCTTCTATCCGACAGAAGCCGGCACGCTTGACGGTCAATCGATCTTCAAGTTCGATACGGAGTGAGAGGGGCAAAGAACAATTCATCTGCATCTTTCGACTTCGTTGATAATTTCCTGTTCCGGAGGCACTAAAGGCAAATGACATTGGTACTTTGGCTGATGGCCCTGCCTTTCGCAGCGGTCTTCGTTGCCGCCTTGATCATGGCGCAAGGGGCGAGGCTTTGGATATCCATCGCCATCGCAGGTGCGGCAGTTTTAGCTGGTGCAATCTTCTTATACATCTTCGCTCTTGAGCCGAGTTGCCGGATCAATGAGGAGGAGTGTTTGGGAGCGACGGCGATGGCTTGGTTCGTAGCCTTTGTCTGGAGCGCTCCATGCGTTGGATTCGTCCTCAAATTGCTCAGAATAATCCGTGAAGGCAGCATCGACAGCAGTTGATGAGAATCGGTGCGCTGCATCAGGAGGTTTTCGCACTAGGAGCACACTTTCGCAGCCAACTGCTGCGGGGCCAGTCAGCCGTTGGGCAAATCCCATTCCCACCGAAATCGCTTTCGCAACTCCATCAAGGACCGCTCCCAGTCTTCCATTTCGCAAGCTGATACCGCGGCACACAGATATTGCTTAAGGTTGGCGACGCTTTACTCGCGAAGGACAAGATACTTCCCCTGTCCGCGTGAGTTACGCCTGTCGGGAGTGACGATTTGCACGAAAAAGTGCTCGGCCCAATCGGCGTCGACAGGCCCGACATCGAATTGAATCTCAAAGCAGACATTGCTGACGCCGATGTGGCTATCGGCGGCATCAACATCCACCATCCAGGCATCGCAAGGCAAGTCGGGAGCTACAATATTTGAAATTTGGAGCCGCTTCATCCGGCATGCAATACCATCTGCCACGTGCCCCATCAACGCCGGTCACCTCGCTCCTGGCGCGCCACAGCAACTGGTCATTTTCTGCGGCACAGCTTTCGAAAGCCGAACCATAAGAAACCCACCACCTTCCCGTGTCATCCCCTTGCCGCGCACCCGGCTGCCGCCTATCCTCCGGCCGGCGGCCGCGCTCCGAGTCAGGGGTTGCGTTGGGGGACCGCCGAGGATTTGACGATGCTTTGCATCGCAAAGGAATGACGATGTTTCGCAGAGTGACCGGTTTCTTCAGCCTTCTTCTATTGTCCAGCCTCGCCTCCCCGGCCCTTGCCGCGGATAAGTTCTGCCCGCAAAGGGAAACAATCCTCGCTTTCAGCGATATCGTGCTTGCCGGCGACGACGCCTTGACGCCGTCGGTTGCCGATAGGTTTGGGCCCGAGGCGGCCTATCTCAAGATCCGCTATGCTGGGTTTGGCGATGACGAAACCCGCATTCTGCTGGCCACGGTGCTTAAACGGAGTCCCAGATCTCAGGCTGCGAACGACCTTGTCTCAGCCTGGTATCTCCACCGCCTGGGTCATAAGGCGCTCCGTGGCGCGGCCGGCGCCGAAAAGTTCGATGAGATAATGTCGGGGCTTCGCATATCCGGCATCCGCGCGCTGCTGCTGGATGGAGGCGAAGACCTGCTGATGAAACGGTTCGCCGCTTTTCCCTTCGTGCCGCTCGACAATACCGCCGGCCCGTTCACCAATGCCGGCGGCGTGATTTCGGCATCGATCGTCGACCAATCGGACGAATTCAAGGAACGGATCGTCCGCGCCGCGGAAGCCAATGGCTTGCCCGATATCGCAAACTACGTGGCAGCCAGCGAAAACGACCCTGCGGCATGGGACCGCTTCATTCAGCGCGGCAGCACGAAAGGCAGCAAACTTCGGCCGGAGTTCAACGCCGATTTTGCCCGAGCCATGGTGGGCCAACCCAGAGTAAAGGGAGGCGGATCGCCTGAAAAGGCGCAACTCCACAGCAACGTTATCGGCACGTCTTTCGAACCGGAGCAGAGTTTTCTAGAGCATATTCTGATGCTCGAGAGTGGTTTCGAGATCGGCGATCTCGTTGCCCAACAACTGACGCAGCAGGTCAAGAGCGGTGCGATCAACAGAAGCGGCACGATGGACGTCGCCTGGCTGTTTTCCTATCGAGCTGCCGTAAAGTTGGCCGGGCGACCGGCTCTGGAAGAGGATCTGACTAGGGCCTACTCCGGCGACCGTTATGTCAGGACATCCGACGTCTTTACCATCGGCGACGTCATGGATCGCCTGCTCGCCGTCGCGGCGCTGCAGCCTTACGTGATAGGCAAGACGGACGCCATGCCGTCCAAACCCGAGGATCTATCCGACAAGATCGATTGGCCACGCTGGACTGAAATGGCGACCAAGGTGCGCGATGGCACTGTCTCGCCGATCCTCGCCGCCGATCTCGAAACCTTCGGCATCGTGACGGAGCTGCTCTTTGCCAAGGGCGATCCCGCGGCTTTGCAGGCCTTCGTCCGGCAGGCGCCGAGCGGTGAAGCCCGCCTCTCCGTCGCCAATGATTTCGCCATGCGCCTCGACCGTGCCTGCGCCGCCTATCTCTATCATCCGGGCGAAGCCTTCACGCTCAGCGGCCGGCCGATCTTCAAATTCGATACGGAGTGAGGGCAACTAATACAGCCCGCAACGGTCGCCCCTGACAAATCCTCGGAGAACTGAAGATGAAGACCGCCATCTTATTCGACTGTGAATATGTTTGCCGCGAAGGATCGCAGCGCAGATTCTGGGCTGCAGCACACGACCCCGATCCCGTCATAGCGCAGATCGGCGCAGTCAAGCTCGGCCTCGAAGGCGAATTTCCGATCCTCGATACGCGCAGGATCTACATCAGGCCCGCCGACCGCTTCGGCAGACGATATCCGCTCGATCCCTATTTCACCGATCTGACGGGCATTACCGAAGCGGATATCGACGCTCATGGCGTGGCGTTGGAGGATGCTCTGTCGAGTATGGACCGCTTCTCGCAGAGCGCCCGGTTCTGGTCCTGGGGCAAGGACGAGATGAACATGATGGCGATCAGCTGCTACGTCGCCGGCATCCAGCCCCCCATCCCGGCCCAGAGGTTCGACAATGCCGTCAAGCTGCTGCTCGCCGCCGGCATGCCGATCGAGGATCTGGCAAGGACGCCGAGCAGCAAACTGGCCGATTATTACGGCGTCGAACATCCGCCGTTGCGGGGCCATGACGGCCTCGACGATGCGCTTTCACTGACCTACACGCTGCAGCACTTGCTCCGCATCGGGAAACTGAGCCCCGAGGCTTTCGACCGGCTCTGAGGGAAGACCGCACGCTCCGGCAATGCCCTGCCAAAGGGCGAGCATTGCCGGAGCGAACGCATCGCGCCGCTGCGCCGCGCCTGGGCAGGCTGTCTATTGCTGCTGTTGCGGCTGCGCCGGCGCCGAATTGCCGACCTTTTCCAGAACCTTCTTGGCGAGAGCCGGGTCGCTCTGCGCCGCCGTCAGGATCGAGGAATATTCCTCGACGGAAATATCCTTGGAGGCCTGGACGGTGTCGACCATCTCTTTCTTGGCCTCCTCCTGCAGCTTCTGCTTTGCGGCCTGATCCTTCGTCGCGTCGATCTTGGCCGAATATTCCTGACGCACCTTGTCGACCTGCACATAGGCGACGGCAAAGGCTTCGAGTTTCTGATCGCTGACGGGTGCGGCCGCACCGCTGCCCCCGCCCTGTCCTTGCATCGGCGCCTCGCCCTGTGCGGGCTGTTGCTGCGCCTGGGCCATCTCCACAGCGGATGCCGGGCTGAGAGCAAGCAGGCTGAAAACCGCGGCGGTCATCGTTGCAAGGGATGTGTAACGAGTGATCATCTTCATTCCTTTTCCGGTGATTTCGGTCGATCGCTCAGCCACTGAAAAGGCTGGCGAGGTCGCGACGATGAAGCCTGAAAAGGGCACGATGCGGCAGTAACGGGGCCATTTGCTGACGATTGAGCGGCTGCTTTGTGACCGGCGGCGGGAGTTCGGCCGCTACCGCGCAAACCGCCTCGCCCCGGCCACGCAGGCGATGACGCCGACCGTTACGCCGAGCATCGCCCAGGTCACCGGCTCGTGCAGCAGGGTGGCTGCGAGCGCCAGGCCGAAGAAGGGCTGGAGCAGTTGCAGCTGGCCGACGGCGGCGATGCCGCCCTGGGAGAGGCCGCGATACCAGAAGATGAAGCCGATCAGCATGGAGAACAGCGAGACATAGGCAAGGCCGACGAGCGCCGGCGTTTCGATGCCGGAAAAACTGGCCGGGCGGTAGAGAAACGCGACCGTGACCATCAGCGGCAGCGACAGCACCAGCGCCCAGGAGATCACCTGCCAGCCGCCGAGCGTGCGCGACAGCCGGCCGCCTTCGGCATAGCCGAGGCCGCAGGCGAGGATTGCCGCCAGCATCAGCAGGTCGCCGACCGGCGAGGCGGTCAGCCCCTGCGCCAGAGCAAAACCCGCCACCAGCGCGCTGCCGAGAACGGAGAAAAGCCAGAAGGCCGGCTTCGGCCGCTCGCCGCCGCGGATCACGGCGAAGGTCGCGGTCGCGAGCGGCAGCAGGCCGACGAAGACGATCGAATGGGCTGACGTGACATGCTGCAGCGCCAGCGCCGTCAGCAGCGGAAAGCCCACCACGACGCCGAGCGCGACGACGGCAAGCGAGAGGATATCGCGCCCGGAGGGCCGCTTCTCGCGAAAGACAATCAGCAGGCAGAGCGCAAGAAGCCCGGCGATTGCCGCACGCGCAACGGTCAGGAAGACGGGATCGAACTGCGCCACCGCAACGCGGGTCGCCGGCAGCGAACCGCTGAAGATCACCACCCCGATCAAGCCATTGATCCATCCCGCCGTCATGCGCTCCATCATGCACTCCTTCCAAAGTCCATGCCGGCCTTGGGAAGAACGACATGCATAAAAACAACGACCTAAGCGCGCCCCTTGAATCAAATTCGCAAGCGGCGCGCCGCTCACCTTTATCGGCCTGTACGGATGGCCATGACAGTGACGGTCTGATACGATTTCGCAAAACTGTTATGGTGCGGAAAGCAGTACGGATGGATGAAGAACTGGCGGGACGCACGCGCGTCGAGATGGTGATCGCGACGATCCGGCAGCGCATCGCCGGGCGCAGCCTGACGCCCGGGGCAAAGCTGCCCTCGGTGCGCGGGCTGGCGGCGAGCATGAAGCTTTCGACCTCGACCGTCGTCGATGCCTATGAGCGGCTGGTCGCCGAGGGCGCGATCCTGTCGCGGCCGGGCTCGGGCTTCTATGTCGCCAACCAAGCGGCACCCTTCGCGCTCACCGAGGCCGGTCCGAAGCTCGACCGCGCCGTCGATCCCTTCTGGATCTCGCGGCAGTCGCTGGAAGCCGGCGAAGCCGATCTCAAGCCCGGCTGCGGTTGGCTGCCGCCCTCCTGGCTGCCGGGCGACGGCATGCGCCGGGCGCTCCGAACGCTTGCCCGCAGCGATGGGGCGGCCCTTGCCGATTACGGCTCGCCGCTCGGCCTGCCGCCGCTGCGCCAGCTGATTTCGCGGCGCATGGGCGAACACGGCATCGAGGCTTCGCCCGATCAGATCATGCTTGCCGAGTCAGGCACGCAGGCGATCGACCTCATCTGCCGCTTCCTGCTCGAACCCGGCGACACCGTACTAGTCGACGACCCCTGCTATTTCAATTTCCATGCGCTGCTGCGCGCCCACCGCGCCAAGATCGTCGGCGTGCCCTATACGCCCTCCGGTCCCGACATCGAGCAATTCGCCCAGGTCGTCGCCGAACAGCGGCCGCGGCTCTACATCACCAACTCCGCCATCCACAACCCGACCGGCGCCGCGCTCTCTCCCGTAACGGCGCACCGCGTTCTGAAACTCGCCGACCAGTTCGATTTCACCATCATCGAGGACGATATCTTCGCCGATTTCGAATATGCGGCGGCCCCTCGCCTCGCAGCCTTCGACGGGCTCGACCGCGTCATCCATATCGGCAGTTTTTCGAAGACGCTTTCGGCGTCGGCTCGCTGCGGCTTCGTGGCGGCGAAGCCGGAATGGATCGACGGCCTCACCGACCTCAAGATCGCCACCGCCTTCGGCGGCGGCCGGATGACCGCCGAACTGGTGCTCGCCGTCTTAAGCGACGGCGGCTACCGCAAGCACATGGAAACGCTGCGGCAGCGCCTCGCCCGCGCGATGACCGAAGTCTCGGCCCGTCTGAAGGTCCTCGGCATCACGCCCTGGCTGGAACCCCAGGCCGGCATGTTCCTCTGGTGCCGCCTGCCGGAGGGCATCGACGCGGCTGATGTGGCGCGGGCGGCCCTGGAAAGGCGCATCGTGCTGGCGCCCGGCAATGCCTTCAGCCTGTCGCAGACGGCAACGGGTTTCATGCGGTTCAATGTGTCGCAGACGCTGGATGCGCGGGTGTTCGAGGTGTTGGGGGATGTGTTGCGAAAGCGGCCGGAGGAAAGGTGAGCAGCAACGCCACAAATGCATGGGGCGGAAGCGAAGGGCAATGATGAAAGGCGTGCCGTGTAGCCCCCTCATCCGACCCTTCGGGCCACCTTCTCCCCGTTGGGGAGAAGAGAGAGCAGGCCGCCCAGCCACCGTCCCACAGCACGAGTCTCAAGCTGGGCGAGGCCTCGCCACATCCCCTTCTCCCCAGCGGGGAGAAGGTGGCGGCAGCCGGATGAGGGGGCCTCACGGCACGCCCTCGCCCTTCTCGCCACCACCCCATCAAAACGACCGGTTGACCGCCTTGTCATTCTCCAGCCGCGTCACGCAGCCCTCCAGCTTGGCAAGCAGCAGATCGAAATCGAGCGGCTTCGTCAGGTAATCCGCGGCCCCGGCGCGCAGGCCGGCGAGCGTGTTTTCACGGTCGGTCAGTGCCGTCAGCAGGATGAAGGGGATGTTGGAGAATTGCGGGTGGTTGATCTGGATTTCCGCCAGCAGCTGGTGGCCGTCCATGACGGGCATCGAGATATCGCTGATGACGATGTCGGGCCATTTGGACAGGATCATTTCCAGCCCCTCGGCGCCGTTTGCGGCTTCGAGCGTCCTGTATCCGGCTTCGTTCAGTTCCTCGACGAGGAGGTTGCGGATCTCGACTTCATCTTCAATGCACAGGACAGTGACCATAAGCTATTCCTCAAGCTGCAAATTGTTGATCCTGCAATAGACGCTCTATCGGCAGGAGAATGGTGAAAGTGGTGCCCTTGCCGAGCTCGCTCGCCACCTCGACCTTGCCGCCATGCAGTTCGACGACCTGCTTGACGACGTTGAGGCCGATGCCGGTTCCGGCAATGCCGGTGGCGCTGCGGGCGCGGTAATAGGGCTGGAAGAGTTTCGGCAGATCCTCGGCATCCATGCCGATGCCGCTGTCGGCGACCGAAATCTCCACCGTCTTTTCGTCCGCTCGCGCGCGGATATGAATATCTCCCGCATTTGGCGAATATTTGACAGCGTTCGAGATCAGGTTGGTGAACACCTGCTCCATCGCGCTGCGGTCGAAGCTCAGGCGCTCGGGGATCGGCGCGAGATCGAGATGCAGCACATGCGCGCGGCTGAGCGGCCGCTGCTTCTCGCAGCACTCGACGAGCAGCGCCTTCAGGTCGCCTTCGCTGCGCTTCAGGATGATCTGGCCGGTTTCCAGCCTGCCGCTGGCAAGAATGCTTTCCATGAGGCCGACCATGCGCACAACCGCGCTGCGGATCACGCCCGCCTTTTCCAGCACGTAATCGCCGCTGACATTGGTGGTCGAGCGGCAGAGCCGCTGGGCGGCCGCGTCGATGATGGCAAGCGGCGTGCGGAACTCGTGCGAGGCCATGGCGACGAACTGGCGCTGGAGCGCGTTGACGTGGCGTTCGTGGGCGAGCAGCCGGTCCAGCTCCTCCCTCTGCCTTTCGATTTCGGCGGTGCGGTCGGCCACCATCTCTTCCAGATGGCTGCGGTGATGGGTGAGCTCGGCCTGGCTGTCGAGCAGGGTCAGCGATGTGCGGTGCAGCCCGCGTCCGAGCCAGAACACGGCGGTGATCAATATCGCCAGGCAGCCGAGCCCGGCCGGCGCAATCTGCTTGAGCAGCATGAAGCCGGGCCGGATCGGCCGCCAGACGAGATAGCCGATCGTGCCGCCCTCATGCGAGGCAACGGGCACCTGCGCCCGCGCGTCCGGGCCCTTCGAAAGCGAAAACCGCAGGCCGTCGAGCCTGGCGTAATGGGCGATGTTTTCGGCAACCTTTCCATCGATGAACTTGAGCGAGACGGCGATGAACTCCTGGCCCGCCTCGATCTGCATCCTGGCCGAACTCGGCAGGATCGGCCGGGCGCTGGCGATTGCCGGCCTGTTGCCGATCATGACCGTGCGCACGTGCGCCAGCTGCCCGGGCGGCAAGGCGCCGGGCTTTCCGGCCCCGTCGGTGAGCGCGGCGCGCATCTCGCCGGCAAGCGCGGTCATCTCGCCCGCGTCGTCGCTGCCGAGCCGCGGCGGCATGGTGTCGGCCCCGTCGCGGAATGCGAACATCAGCCGGTTGGTATCGTCGAAAATATAGGTGCGGTCGTGGCCGAAATACTGGCTCGTCCACCGGCCGACATTGTCGACCAGCCAATCATGGTTGCGCTGCTTGGCGTAAAGAAAGGCATCGTCCCACTTGGTGATGCTTTCCTGCTCGCGCGGAAGCGCGTTGATCTGCTCTTCCAGCCCCTGGCCGACGAAATCGGACTGGCGGCGCAGCGAGATGTCATCGACCTTGACGGAGGCGAGCCAGGCAAAGCCGCAAAGCAACACCGCCGCCGCAGAGGTGAGCGCCACCAGGACGAACGTGATGTGCGATGTGAGCCCGACCTTCAATCCCCGCAACCTTTTGACGGCGTTCGCTACCGGAGAAGTTGACACGCAAAGGTTGACGGACGATGAATTGCTCTCGGAGAGAAATTGCCCATCTTTCGTCATTGCTGGCGTGCTTGCATTCGCCGTTTCGCCAAGCAGCCCCCTCATGGGGAGAAGAGAAGAGACTCGGAGCAGCGCCCCATCACCTTCTCCCCAGCGGGGAGAAGGTGGCGGCAGCCGGATGAGGGGGCCACGGGCACATCGCTAAAGGCAAGCTGGACGCCCTACCCCGGAGAAAGCAAGAAGCAGCGTTGGAGCGCGTGCTTCGAGGCTCCGCGATCGCCGGATGCAAGGGCTCACCAATGGCCCATGCTCACGGCCGGCGCACCGCGCGGATCTTGCCGCTGCTGCCGCCGCCGCAGAAGAAGCGGTTGCCGCCGTCGGATTCGAGGCCGGAGACGCCGGTGCCTTCGGGCATATCGAGCCGTTCCAGCACTTCGCCCGTCTCGGGATCGATGCGCCTGACGTCGCTGTCGTCGCCTTCCCAAGTGCCGTGCCAGAGCTGGCCGTCGACCCAGGTCACGCCTGTGACGACGCGGTTGGAGTCGATGGTGCGCAGGATCTTGCCGGTCTCGGGATCGATCTGGTGGATCCGGCGGCCGCGATGCTGGCCGACCCAGAGCGTGCCCTCGGCCCAGGCCAGGCCGGAATCGCCGCCATTGCCGGGGGCCGGGATGGTGGTGAGTATCCTGCCGGTCTTCGGATCGATCTTGTGGATGACGTCCTCGGCGATTTGATAGAGGAATTCACCGTCGAAGGCCGTGCCGGCATGGGAGGCGACCTCGATGACGCGCACCACCTCGCCGCTGTCGGGATCGAGCGCGTTCAGCCTGTCGCCCGAGGCGAACCAGACGTGCCGGCCGTCGAAAGTGACGCCGTGGACGCGCTCGGCATCCGGAAAAGGTCCATATTCGCGCAGGATCTGAGCAGCCGAATTCTTCATCTCTTCCTCCTTGTCGATGGAACCATATTAGTCGCTCGGCAGCGGCCCGGGGAGTAACAAGATCGTCGGGAATGAGGAGAGCGGCGGGCTCATCCAGCGCCGCGCCCGGCCGCGCCCGAGCGCTCGCACCCTGCCCTCGCCAGCAAGCCTGTCCAGCGCCCGCTGCACGGTGCGGGGGCTCGCGCCGAGCGCGATCGCCAGCGCCGAACTCGACCACGCCTCGCCATCGGCAAGCAGGGCAAGCACTGCCGCATGCGGCCCTTCGACGAGGGGCGCCAAGACCGCGATCTCGCCGGCGCCGCGCGGCGAAAGTGCAAAGCCGCGCTTGGTCGCCGAGACCTCGGCCAGCCCCGCAAGTTCGGCGCGCAAGCGGCCGATCTCGACGCGCAGCCGCGCGCGGTGGGATTCGTCGGCATGCTTGCCGCGAAAGGCGCGCGCAATCAGCACGCCGCGCGCCACATCCGCCGGCCAGGCTTCGGCAAGTGCGCGGGCAAGCGCGAAAAGCACCGGCCGGCTTGCGAGCGGCACCGCCGCGCCGGCCGCGCGCACGACATGGCGGCAGGCATCGACGACGAGCGTGCCGGATGCAAACAGCGCCTCGACCTCGGCAAGCAGCAGCGGGCGCTCGTTCCCAAGCGAAACCAGCCGCGCCGCCGGGAGATCGAGCACGCGGGCGGCGGCTTCGACCTCCGCCGTCAGCACCGGCATATCGGCGTGGCGTGCCGCAAGCCCTGCCCGGTCGAGGGCGGCACGCGCCGCCTCCGTGCGCAGCCGCCGCACCGCGATGCCGGCCGCGACAAGCTCGTGGGCCGCCCGCAATGGCGGCGGCAGCGGCGCCGGATCGAGCGCCGCCAGCGCCTGCTCTGCCTCGTCGAGACGGCCGATCAGCACCAGCCGGCGGATGGCGATATTGCCGGCATGGGCTGAATTGACCCGGTCGCCATGCGCCTCCAGAACCTTGCGCGCGCCATCCAGCGCCTTGACCGGCCAGGTGAGATCGCGCGAGACGAGCGCGATCTCGGCCTCGGCGACCACGCAGCGGGCGCGGGCCACCGCCTCGCGCGGGCCGAAGGCGCGGGCGGCGCTCTTCAACAGCGCCTTGGCGCGCACGAGATCGCCGAGCTGCGCCATGGCGATGCCGCGCAGCGCCAGCCCCGCCGCATCCTCGCGCAGCGCCACCCGTTTCAGGGCACCCAGCACATCGCCCGACGCCAGCGCCCGTGCCGCGGCCGTGATCAGCGAGTCCATTCAAATCCCGTCACACTTGTCACTCCCGCCATTCCTCCGCCCGGCCGTAATCTTCCCTCGACTTCAGGCAACCGCGCCGGATGCTACGACGAGAGACAGGCAAAGGAGAAGACCATGACGGCAATGCTGAACGCAACCCGCGAGCAATGGCTGGCGGCGAGACTCGATCTGCTCGAGGAAGAGAAGGAACTGACGCGGCAAAGCGATGCGCTGGCGGCCAAACGCCGGCAATTGCCGCGTGTGCGGATCGACAAGGACTATCGCTTCGATACTGACGGCGGCAGCGTCTCGCTGAAGGATCTCTTCGGCGGGCGCTCGCAGCTTCTGATCTATCACTTCATGTTCGGGCCGGATTACAGCGCCGGCTGCCCCTCCTGCTCCTCGATCGCCGACGGCTTCAACGGCTTCTTCGTCCATCTGCAGAACCATGACGTCGCCTTCTGGGCCGTCTCGCGGGCGCCGCTTGCCAAGCTTGACGCCTTCAAGCGGCGCATGGACTGGAGCTTTCCCTGGGCCTCTTCGGCCGGCAGCGATTTCAACGGCGATTTCAGCGTCTGGTTCAGCGCCGAAGAACAGCGCCTCGGCGGCATCGAATACAATTACCGCCGCGAACCGCCCGCCCCCGAACCGGCGCCCGGCAGCACCGTGCAGGAATGGCAGCTGCGCGGCAGCGAAGCGCCGATCGTCCAGATCGCGTCCATGACCGGCACCGACGTCACCACCTACACCCGCGACCGCCCCGGCGTCAGCGCCTTCGAACTGATCGACGGCGCGGTCCATCACAGCTATTCCAGCTATGCACGCGGGCTGGACGGGCTCTGGGGCATGTATCAATGGCTCGACCGCGCCCCGAAGGGCCGCAACGAAACCGGCATCTGGTGGCGCCACCACGACCGCTACGGCAAGGAGTGACGGCAATGGCGCTCTTCGCTCACGCCTCGAAACGGGCCGACGACGCCGGCCCCTCCCTCGACGCCGCCAACTGGCTGTCGCTCGCCGCTGCCCCGACATTCGCGATCATGGCGTTGCTGACGGCCGGGAGCCCGGATATGCTCTGCATGACCACGTCAGACGCCTTTCCGCTCACCGGGATGACATCGATGTACCTGCTGATGACCGGCTTCCACCTGGCGCCGTGGTTGCGGCTTGTTGGTGGGTGGGGCATGAAACGGTGATGGTGGTTCACCCCGCCCCTCTGTGCTAGAGACACGAGGATACCGGAAGAGAGGGCATACCGTGTAGCCCCCTCATCCGACCCTGCGGGCCACCTTCTCCCCGCTGGGGAGAAGAGGGAGATCGTGGGGGGTCTCGTCAGTCCCTCGGATAGCAGGGGGTGGGAGAGAATGCGGCATTGCCACGAGTCTCTTCTCCCCAGCGGGGAGAAGGTGGCGGCAGCCGGATGAGGGGGCCGCACGCGATACGCAGGCAAGAATCCAACCACGCGCGCTCAAGAAAGCCGCATCCCTCCGCTCCCGATTGTCTTGCGGCCCCAAACCATGCCATGACCGATCCACCACAAACCCAACGGATAAAGGCGCGGCATGAAGAAGATCGGATTTCTCTCGTTCGGGCATTGGACGCCCTCGCCCCAGTCGCAGACGCGCTCGGCGGGTGATGCGCTGCTGCAATCGATCGACCTTGCCGTGGCGGCCGAAGAACTCGGCGCCGATGGCGCTTATTTCCGCGTGCACCATTTCGCCCGGCAGCTCGCAGCCCCCTTCCCGTTGCTGTCGGCCGTCGGCGCCAGGACGAAGCGGATCGAGATCGGCACCGCCGTCATCGACATGCGCTATGAAAACCCGCTCTATATGGCCGAGGATGCGGGTGCTGCCGATCTCATCGCCGGCGGGCGGCTGCAGCTCGGCATCAGCCGCGGTTCGCCCGAGCAGGTGATCGACGGCTGGCGGCATTTCGGCTACGGCCCGCCGGAAGGCCAGAGCGACGCCGACATGGCGCGGCGCCACGCCGAAGTCTTTCTCGAAGTGCTGCGCGGTGAAGGTTTCGCCAGGCCGAACCCGCGGCCGATGTTTCCGAACCCGCCGGGCCTGCTGCGCCTGGAGCCGCATTCGGAGGGCCTGCGCGAGCGGATCTGGTGGGGCGCAAGCTCCAACGCCACCGCCGTCTGGGCGGCCAGGCTCGGCATGAACCTGCAGAGCTCGACGCTGAAGGACGACGAGACGGGCGAACCCTTCCACGTCCAGCAGGCCGCCCAGATCCGCGCCTACCGCGAAGCCTGGAAGGAGGCCGGCCATACCCGCCAGCCGCGCGTTTCCGTCAGCCGCAGCATCTTCGCCCTCGTCGACGAGCGCGACCGCGCCTATTTCGGCTATGGCGGCGACGAAGGCGACAAGATCGGCTTCATCGACGAGAAGACCCGGGCAATCTTCGGCCGCAGCTACGCCGCCGAGCCGGATCGACTGATCAAGCAGCTCGCCGAGGACGAGGCGATCGCCGAGGCCGACACGCTGCTGCTCACCGTGCCCAACCAGCTCGGCGTCGAATACAACGCCCATGTCATCGAAGCGATCCTGACCCACGTCGCGCCGGCGCTCGGCTGGCGGTGACGGCTGCGCAAGGCGTGACCGTCGAGCGAGGCATCAGCGCCAGTCGCGGAACGGCGAGGAGCGGACGTGCCGTGTGACACGGCACACCCTCTCCTCATCACCTGTGCCCCACATACTCATCACGCGCGCAGAAGAGCCCATCTGCAACCCCTCCACCGCATAAACCAAGCCTCGGGACCTTCCTGCCTCGCTGGGCGTTGATGGTGCGAACCTTGAATCGGCCGCAGCCCGACCGAATTAAGGCGTAGCCCGAACCGCTCGAGTTGCCTCATGCCGCGCACGAACCTGAATGACATCCTGATCTTCATGGCCGTCGTCGATGCCGGGAGCTTCGTCGGCGGCGGGCAGGCGATGGGGCTTTCGCGCTCGGCGGCGGGAAAAGCCGTCATCCGGCTGGAAGACCGCCTCGGCGCCCGCCTGCTCAACCGCACGACGAGAAGCCTGAGCCTGACCGAGGAAGGCCGCCTTTTCTACGAGCGCGGGCTGCAGATCCTCGCCTCGGTCGACGAGGCCGAAGCGAGTGTCTCGGGCAAGAGCGGCGCGCCGCGCGGCGTGCTCCGCCTTACCGCTCCCGATGCTTTCGGCCGCCTCGTCGTGCTGCCCTTGCTCGAAAAATATCTCCGGGCCTGGCCCGACCTGCAGGCAGAGGTGAGCTTCACCGACCGCCTTGCCGACATCGTCGAGGAGGGTTTCGACCTGGCGATCCGGATCGGCGCGATCCCGGCGGCGGCAGACAGCCGGCTGGTCTCGCGTCTCATCGCCAGCGACAAGGCGCGGCTCTGCGCCTCGCCCGCCTATCTCGCCGAGCGCGGCGAGCCACGCGATCTCGACGATCTCGCCGCCCATGACTGCCTGTTCTTTGTGAGCCGCAATCAAAGGCAGGGCTGGCGCTTTCGCGGCGAAGGCGGCGCCTGGGTCAAGGCGCAGGGCCGCAGCCGGCTGCGGCTCGACAATGGCGAGGCGATCCGCGACGCCGCTCTCGCCGGCCTCGGCATCGCCCTCCTCCCCGACTTCCTCATCGCCGGCGACCTTACCGCCGGCCGCCTCCGCCAGATCCTGCCCGAACTCGAAACCGATGACGCCAGGATCGTGGCGCTCTATCCCGACAAGCGCCTGCTCGAACCACGCGTGCGCGGCTTCATCGACCTGATGGCTGAGGAGCTTGCGCGCAGCTAGAGCCGGATGCTTCAGGCAAGGTCCTGTCAAACCCGCGAAAACTCTTCAGCGCCAGCGGCGCAAGCGTTGCCGCGAGATAGCCGAGCCCCATCAGAAACAGCGCCGCGGCAAGGCCCAGCGTGCTGATCAGCGCGCCGCCGGCGAGGCCGCCGAAGGGGATGAGGGCGAAGCAGAGGGCGGTGTTCAAGGCGGTGACGCGGCCGGTCAGCGGCTTGGGGATGCGCTCGAAGATCACCGCCGACAGGATCGGGTTGAGGAAGCCCGACGCGAAGCCTGCGATGGCGAGCGTCGCAAAGACCAAGCCGATCGGCGCGTCCAGCGCGGGAACGAAAAAGCGCGGAAAGCCGGTCAGCAGGAAAGCCACGGTATAGACCGTCAGGCGCGGCATGCGCTCGCCGATCGCCGCGGCAATCGCCGCACCTGCGATCGAAGCGCCGGCGAAGGCGGCGAACATCGCCCCGAGCAGTTCGGGGCCTTGGCCGCTCTCGCGTGTCCAGACCGGCAGCAGCACCGCATGATAGGCCTGGTCGAAGAGATTGGTGACCGCCACCATGGCGACGATGCTGACGAGCACGGCATCGCCGCGCAGAAAGCGCCAGCCCTCGCGAAGATCGTCGAGATAGGAAGCCCGTTCGGCCGGTCGCGTATCGGGCGCGCGCCGCGTGCCGGGTATGCCCACGGCAACGATCAGCGCGGAGGCGGCGAAGGTGGCGGCATTGACGAGCAGCGCCTGGCCGGGGCCGATCAGCCCGATCAGCGCGCCGGCGCCGGCCGCTCCCGCCGTCGAGGCCAGCCGCTCGATGGCGCTGGCGACGCCGGTCACCCGTTCGAGCGGCACGCCGGCGAGCGTCGCGATATCGGGAACCATCGCCTGCTTGGCGGCATCGGAAGGGCCGCGCAGCACGCCCATGGCAAAGACCAGCGGCAGCAGCACCGGCATCCCAAGCAGGCCGAAGAGATCGAGAAGCGGCACCAGGGCAACCACGGCCACCGAGGCGGTGTCCGAGATGATGGCGACGCGCTTGGCGCCGGCGCGGTCGATCAGCGGCCCGCCGAGCGCCTTGGCGACGACATAGGGCAGCATCTCCACCATCGCCGTCAGTCCCGTCAGCACGGGACTGCCCGTCGTGCTCAGCACCAGCCAGGGAATGGCGATGGTCGAAAGCCGCGTGCCGGAGAGCGAGAATGTCTCGGCGGCGGCAAGCGCCAGGAACGGCCCGCCCCGTCTCACGGTTCGCCCTCGCCTTCGCGATGCGGCAGGCGACCGGGATAGGGAAAGGCGTGCAGCATGACATAGAAGGGAACCATGCCGGCTTCCTGCGACGCCGCCTCCCCCAGCCGCGGAGCCGCCTGCATCGCCTCCAGAATGATCTCCCTCAGCCGTTTCGTCAGAGCCTCGGCCTGATCAGCCGTCATCGGGATGATGATGTCGTCGGCAGCCGTCGCCTTGCGCCATTCGGCCGGCAGCTCGGCATATTCCTCCAGCGCCTGCTGCATCTGGCCGACCTGCAGCGTGAGTGCGGCCTGATTGAAGGCGATGTCGAGATCGAGCGCCTCCCCTTCGGCCTCGCTCGGCGGCACCGAGGTCAGCTCGTGGCTGGCGCGCCACCAGCGGTCGCGCCGCGAGCCATGCGGCGCCTCCTC
The DNA here is from genome assembly GCF_002531825.1 of Rhizobium sp. J15. Lineage (GTDB taxonomy): Bacteria > Pseudomonadota > Alphaproteobacteria > Rhizobiales > Rhizobiaceae > Rhizobium. The sequence continues at coordinate 21,057 of NZ_NWSX01000035.1, forward strand.
GATGAAGCCGTATTGGGCGAGCTGGCGCAGATGATAGCTCGTCGCCCCGCTGTTCAGGCCGAGCCGCGCGGCAAGCTGCGTCGCCGTGGCAGGCCCATCGATCCGGAGCATGCCGAGCATGCGCAGCCGCATGGGATGCGCCAGCGCCTTCAGCGCGGTCGGTTCGGGCACGACCCGGCTGACGGCGCGGGCATCTGCGGCAGGTTCATGGTGCGGATGTTTCATGCGCCAAGCATATAACTGCAAACATATCTTTGCAAAGCTTTCTTTGCGAAAATATGTTTCGGCCTCACACCTCGGCCAAGGTGAAGACCGCGCAAGGCTCGGCGATGCCGCGCAGGGCGTGCTCGCCGAGCGGCGCCAGCGTGGCCTCGGTGTTTTCGGCCACCGCACCCGAGATCAGCACGCTGCGGCCGAGCGGCTTGCAGAGCCCTTCCAGGCGGCTGACCAGATTGACCGCCGGGCCGATGGCGGTGAAATCCAGCCGGTCGGCCGCACCGATATTGCCCCAGAGGATCTCGCCGAAATGCAGTGCGGCGCCGAAGGGCAGCGGCGCCAGCCCCTCGGCCTCACGCATCCGGTCGAGATGAATCATGCCGGCGCGGCTGGCCGCGACCGCCCTCAGCGCCGCCTCGCAAGCCTCGTGATCGCCTCGCCCATCTGCGCCTGTCGTGACGGGAAAGATCGCCAGCACGCCGTCGCCGATGAATTTCAGCACCTCGCCGCCGAAGGCATGCACGGCGCCGGCGACGCGGTCGAAATAGGCGTCGAGCGCGGCAATCATCGCATGCGGCTCGGTGACCTGGGAAAGCGCGGTGAAATCCCGCAGATCGGCGCAGAGAAGAGCGGCGCGGATGGTTTCGCCGGTGCCGCGGGCGAGCGCGCCCGATTGAACCCGGGCCGCGCTGCGCCGGCCGAGATAGGCTTCGAGCAGCGCCGTCCGCGCCTCCCGCGCCGCCAGCGCGGCAAGCGGGGCGGCGGCAAAACGCGCGACCTCCCGCAGCCGGGCGACGGCGTCAGGAGTAAAAGCGTCCGCCCCTGCCCCGTTGCTTATGCCCGCCCAGCCGAGCAGCGGCCCGTCCTCGGAAGCGCCGATCCGCTCCTCCCACACCGGCCCGAGCCCGGCCAGCCATTCGCGCCCGGCATCGCTGCGCGGTGCTGCGGCAAAGGCGAGCGCCTCGATGACCGCCCCGGTCTCGGCCCGCCACAGCCAGGTGCGCCGGGCAATGATCGGATGCGGCACCGAAAGCGTCAGCGCGCCGCCGGAAACCGGCAGGCCTTCGGCAAGCAGCCGGCGCCCGAGCTCGGCCAGAAACCGTTCGGGACCGGGCGACACCGCAGCCTCGTCAACCAGCCAGGCAAGGGAGGAAGGCAAATCCATATGTTAACATCGCATCGCCATGGAGTGTTCGCAAGTGAACACTCCGCAGCCCGGCAGGACAGCGCCCAGGCATCCGCGGGCGGATGCTACCGCGGCCTATCGGCGCCAGCCCCAGGCCATTCGCCGCGACGCTCCCGCATCCCCGAATCTCTTCCCGGAGTCACCCCGTCACCCCTGTCAACCCCGCCACCGAAAAACCCTGTTGAAAACCCGCCTCTTCGGTGGAAAACAACCAGATATACACCTTTGGATTGCGGGACATTCGTTTCATTATGTGCCAGCCTGTCCTTAGCGATTGAGGGGTTGCTATGGGCACGACATTCTGGCCGAAAGATCCGCTGGACGGGAATGACATGACGCTGCTGACGACGATCCTGCGGCGGTGGTGCGCGCGCTATGAGATCGAGTTCACCGCGGAAGAGAGCAAGCGGAAGGCGAAGGAACTCGTCGAATGGTTCGAGTTCGGCGTCAAGGATCCGATCGAGCTCGAAGAGCTGATTGACGGCAAGCACTGGCTGGTCAGCCGGATCTGACCTGGGCGCAATTACAGTTTCCAAAAGAAAAGGCCGGGCGAAACATCGCACCGGCCTTCGTTCGTCAGCCTCATGCCGAGGCTTTTAGTAGTCGTCCCGCCAACGGCGCTCGCGATCCCAGCGCCGCTCATGGCGCCAGCGCGGGCCGTCCCAGTCGCGGTGGCGGCGTTCCCAGCCCCAGCGGGGCGGACCACCATAGAAAGCCACCGGCGGCGGGCGGCGCCAGTTGCGGCGGCATTCGCCCCAGCGCGTCAGGTGCCAGCCGCGGCCGCAGGCGTAGTCGACCTTGGTGACATCGCCCTTCGTGACATCGCTCGCGATCTTGCTCGGGACGTCGATTGTTCCCATCGGCATCGCCTGCGCTGTGCCGATCGAGAGGCTGCCAGCGAGCAAGGCAGCCGCGATAGAAAGTGCCTTCATCGAAAACTCCATTTCATCCAGCCGCACTCACCTTAGGGCTGCCAAATTGAACTGGAGATGAACCGGGCATTCATGTTTGCAGGAGAAAAAACCGTGCTTTTCGACGGCCGATCGCAGCGCCGTCCGGCCGTTTTTCCCGCAGCGGCAAGCGCTTGGCAAGCGCCCCGCGCGCCCGGAAAATCGTTCATGTCCTGCCGTAAAAAGGATCCGGACCCGGATCGCGCCCGGCGGCGACCGCGGTGAGCCGCCCGAGATAATGCGCCCAGCCCTCGGCATGGCCGGCGCACTGCTCCTCGCTCGGCAGGCCGCTATGGGTGAGTCGCAACAGCGTCCCATCCGGCTGTTCGATCAGGTCGATCTCGACCAGGCTGGAGCCCGGCGGCACCACCTCGCTGCCGTCCCATCCGAAGCTGTAGGCAAGGCGATGCACCGGCACCACCTCGCGGAAAGAGCCCCTGGCGAAGCGGGCGCCGGTGACATTGACGAGATAGAGCCCGCCCGGCTCCGGCTCGATCTCCGCCTGCGTTCCCATCCAGCGGAGAATCTTCTCCGGATCGGTCATCAGCGCAAACACCGCCGCCGGCGGCGCCGCAATATGCGCCTCGCGGCGCACGACGAAAGACTCTGGCATGCCTCCCTCCCATGATGGCCACGGCCCGCCCCGCCTCATGCAGGAACGGCGCGTCATGCTGTTTCGGCGTGAATGTCCTCATGGAGGCATGTAGGCGGAGGTGCGCGCTGAGCAAGGGCGATGGAAGCCGCTCCTCGCATCGTCGGCACCGGTGCCGCTACTAAACGTCGCAACGCCACTCGTCATTGTGCACTTCGCTTCCGCTCCGTGCATTCGCGGCTCGGCCGCTCACCCCCTCATCTGCCTGCCGGCATCTTCTCCCCGCCGGGGAGAAGCGGAATCACCGCAACGTCTCGCTCCCTTTGGAACGTTCGCAATGGAATGAAGACCCGTGCGGCTTGCTCCCCCTTCGCCCCAGCGGGGAGAAGATGCCCGTTAGGGCAGATGAGGGGGGTGAGGAGCGAAGCGACGAACGCCTTGAGCGGCAAGCGAAAGGCAAGCGGCTTCCATCACGCCTATGGATAGGTGGGTGGAAGACGATCAGCCGAAGCATGCCTCCCTGAGATTGCGGCCACCCCCGCCACCAAACCAATTCCCCCTATTGCCAGCCCGCCGCCTTGCCCCTATTGTCGCGCCGTTCTCAGGGCGGGGTGAAAGTCCCTACCGGCGGTATGCAGTTTCGATTGCGAGCCCGCGAGCGCCTTCTCCAGGGAAGGGTCAGCAGATCAGGTGAGATGCCTGAGCCGACGGTCATAGTCCGGATGAAAGAGAACGCGCGTTCCTGCTGCCCTCGCCGGCAGCCGGTGAACGTTCGTGATCGCCTTGGGTGACGTGTCTGTACGCCAAAGGAGATTACTATGACACCCACCCGTTATGCCTTCGTCAAAGCCGGCTGGCACGCCGATATCGTCGACCGTGCGCTCGAAGGTTTCCAGCAGCTTATTCCAGCCGAGCAGATCGACGTTTTCGACGTTCCTGGCGCATTCGAAATGCCGCTGCTGTCGCGCGATCTTGCCGCGACCGGCCGCTATGCCGCCGTCATCGCCGCTGCCTTCGTCGTCGATGGCGGGATCTACCGTCACGAATTCGTCGCCCAGGCCGTCGTCGATGGCCTGATGCGCGCCGGCATGGATACCGGCGTCCCGGTTCTGTCGGTCTCGCTCACCCCGCATCACTATCAGGAAACCGAGCACCACACGCAGATCTACCGCGCGCATTTCGTCGAGAAAGGCCGCGAGGCGGCCCGCGCCGCCCTGATGATCGGCAAAACGCGTGCCGCTCTTGCGGCGTAAGGAACTGCACAGCTGACGGCGGGACCAGCCCGCCGTCTTCTCCTTGCCAAGGGAAGAATTGATTCGACGCCCTGCCGGCGCTGTGGTCCACTCGCCCCCGACATGTATCGCCATTCTTAACGCGTCCAAACCTTGAGGGAGCTGAAGATGAGCAATGCAATGCGCAGTGAAACCCCCACGAAATCCATCGGAACACGGCCTGCCGACACCAAGCTCGAAGTGGTGGTCATTCCCGTTTCCGACGTCGACCGCGCCAAACGTTTTTACGACGGCCTCGGCTGGCGGCTCGATGCCGACTTCGCCAATGACGCCGATTTCCGCGTGATCCAGTTCACCCCGCCCGGCTCCGGCTGCGCCATCATCTTCGGCAGGAACGTGACCGCCGCCGCCCCCGGCTCCGCCCAGGGCCTCTATCTCGTCGTCTCCGACATCGAGGCCGCCCGCCGCGATCTCATCGCCCGCGGCGTCGCGGTGAGCGAGGTCTTCCACGACGCATCGGGCGTCTATGCCGGCAAGGACGAACCCTATCTCTTCGGGCGCCTGCGCATCGCCGGCCGCGATCCCGAGCACCGCAGCTACCGCTCCTTCGCCTCCTTCAAGGATCCCGACGGCAACGGCTGGCTGTTCCAGGAAGTCACCACCCGCCTGCCCGGCCGCATCGACGCCGAAGAAACGGCCTTCTCGACCTCGAGCGACCTCGCCTCCGCGCTCCGCCGCGCAGCCGCCGCCCACGGCGAACACGAGAAACGCAACGGCGGCAAACACGACGAGAACTGGCCGGACTGGTACGCCGAATACATGGTCAGCGAACAGGCCGGCAGAGAGCTGCCGCTATAGGCAACAGCGGGATTGTCGCCGCTGAGGCTCGCGGATGCAGGACACGCTCCAGCATCGCTCCTTGCGGGGTTTACCCCTTGGCTGCCTTCGCCGCCGCCACCATGCCTTCGAGCCAGTCCTGATGGCCGTTGATCATCGGGTTGGGCCTGGCGGCGGCGAGCTCCCTCGCCGGCTTGCCGACCTGTGTTTCCTGGGTCAGAACCCGCACGCGTCCGCCCGGCAGGTCTTCGAGAAGCCAGGCATGATGGACGTCGAGGCGGTGTTCGGCGTCGCCCTCGTCTCCGGCCCAGCCGTGCCAGGCCAGGCGCGCCGGCTGGCCGGCAACAGGAAGAACGCGCTCAACCACCCGGGCTTCCACCGGAAAGCCGAAGGTCTTGAAACGGAAACGCATGCCCTGGCGCAGCTCCGGCCCCAGGCCGTCATCGAACTCCACATCGGCCGAATTGGCATAGTAGCTCGGCCACAGCGTCGCGGTGTCGAGCCAGGGCCACAGATCCGCGACCGTCAGCCCCGCAACGATGACCTCGTTGGAGCAGTAATTGTCGGTGAAGCCGGGGATATAGCCGGCGGGCCAAATGATTTCGCTCATCTTGTTCCTTCCTTGTCTCGCCGCCGGCCGAAACCGACAGCCTCGAAAGGTTGACAGATGAAGCCGCGCCAGAAATAAATCCAATCGCAAATCTGTATTTCCGTCATCAGAATGAGTGATATCAGAACCCTCGATTTCAACCTGCTGAAGGCGCTGGACGCCCTGCTCGACGAGCGTAACGTCACCCGCGCGGCGGCAAGGCTCGGCCTCACCCAGCCGGCCGTCAGCGGCATGCTGACCCGGCTGCGCGAGAATTTCGCCGATCCGCTGTTCATCCGCAGCCAGCGCGGCATCGTTCCCACGCCCCGGGCGCTGGAACTGGCGGGACCCGTCAAACAGGTTCTGGCCGAGATCGAGGCCCTGCTTCAGCCGTCGCTCTTCGACCCGGCGAATGCCCGGCTGACCGTGACGCTGGCGGCGACCGACTATGCGATGAAGGCGGCGGTCGTGCCGTTTCTGGCGGCGCTGCGGCAGCGGGCGCCCGGCATTCGCGTGGCGGTGCGCCCGGTCGAGAGCGACCGCCTGCCGGCGCAGTTCGAGAAGGGCGATGTCGATCTCGCCCTGCTCACTCCCGACACGACGCCGGACTGGCTGCACAGCAGGCGCCTGTTCGATGAGGATTACGTCTGTGCAATGCGACGCGGCCATCCCGATGCCGTGGCCGGACGGCTTACACTCGACCGGTTCTGCGCGCTGGACCATGCGCTGATGTCCCATAGCGGCGCCGTTTTCCACGGCGCGACGGACGAGGCGCTTGCCCGGCTCGGCCGCTCGCGGCGGGTGGTGGCGTCGATCCCGAGCTTCCTGATCCTGCTGGATGTCCTGCGCGCCAGCGACCTCGTCGCCGTCGTTCCCCGCCGCCTGATGGCCGGGGCCGAGGGGCTGGAGCCGGCCGACCCGCCGCTCGCAATACGGGGCTTCACCAAGATCGCCGCATGGCACGACCGCACCCACCGCGACATCGGCCACCGCTGGTTCCGCTCGCTGCTGTTCGAGGTCTGCGGCGACGGCGAAAACGGCCTGTCGGCCGCGCCCGCTTCGCACTGAACGCGGGTGATAGCGGCAAGGCACCGCCGCCCGCTCACCGATCGAATATATCGCGCCACTGCTTTTCGCCGATCAGGCAATCCGTCGTCGGCAGTCCGGCGGTCTTCTGCACCGTTGCCGGCGGGGAAAGGCCGCTGATCTCCAGCACCAGCTTGCGGCGCACGGCGATGGCGAAATCCTCGATCTTGTGGACCGGCAGCACGAAGGCGCCGGGGCCGCCGATCACGCAATCGGCGTAATATTTGTCGAGCCCGCCCGGCGCATCGGAAGGGCGCAGCATGATGGCGAGGCCATTGATGACCATGCCTGACGCCACCGCCTTGTCGCGGGCGGGTGTCACCGGATCGCCTGAGTTGTTCGGGCCGTCGCCTGAAATATCGATCACTTCGCGCCGGCCCTCGAAGGGGCTGGTGACGATCATGCTGGCGCCCTGGTCGATGGCGGTGGAGATCGAGGTGCGCCGCTGGGTGGCGATCGGCCGGGCGCCGAGCTTGTCGGCAAAGGCGATCGCGTCCGCTTCCGTCTCGATCACCTGCCAGCCGATCATCGAATCCTGGACGACATAGCCCGCCCATTCGAAATAGCTGATGGCGATGCGCCCGGTGAGCCCGCTCTGGACCGCGGCGATGAATTCCTTGTGCTTGAGCGCCTCGACATAGCCCTCGCGCTGGATGCTGATCTCCTCGAAATCCATCGACCGAGAGGTGTCGACGGCAAGCACCAGCGTCACATCGACCTCGTTTGCCGCAGCCTGCGCCGCCGGAGCGACACCGGAAAGACCCATGAGCACCGCAAGCGTCGTCAGCATCGGCAGATCCCCACGCATTCAAGCCGCGCAACTCTATCACAGCTTGGCCTGGGAAGGACGCACCGCCACGCGCACGGCTTCAATTTTCGGTGATGGACAAGCGCTCGGCTCGCCATTTCGAGGCTGTCATAAACTGGGCGCCCCTGAGTTGGCCGGGGCTTGCCTGTCCAAGCGCCAAATCCGCACCCATCAATGCAGCGGCAGCCACAAGGGGCTTTTCCATTCCTTCAGCGCTGCGAGAAAGACCTGCAGGCGCAGCGGCAAAAACCGCCGCGTGGGATAGACGGCATGCACGAAGATTTCCTCCGACGACCAGTCCGGCAACAGGCGGACGAGATCGCCTTTTCTGAACTCTTCGTCGCAATAGGTCGAAGGCAGCAGCCCGATGCCGTGACCGCGATGGGTGAACGCGCTGACCGCATCGAAATCTCGGCTGGAGACCGGTCCCGACACTCTGACGTCGATCGATTTCCGTCCGCTGACCAGATGCCATTCCGCTTCGCCGTTGCGGCCGTTCAGGAGCACGCAGTCATGATCCTTGAGGTCCTCAGGCTTCGAAGGAGGTGCCCTGCCCTTCAGATAGTCCGGGGCAGCAGCGAGATATCGGACGCTCTTGCCGAGCCGCTGGGCGACGATAGAGGAATCCTTCAGTTCGCCGAAGCGGATGCCGAGATCGATATTCTCGGCCACCAGGTCGAGGAACAGGTTGGTGACGAAGAGATCGATCTGGATATCGGGATAGGCCTTCAGAAAGGAAGAGACGAATTCGTAAAAGGCTTCCTGCCCGAAGATGACGGGAACGGAGATCTTCAACAGACCTTCCGGCTTTCTCTGCGTTTGCGTAAGCGCCTGCTCGGCATCAAGCAGGTGGGCGAGCGGCTCACTGCACCGGGCGTAATAGGCCTGCCCCTGCGCGGTAAGACTGAGCTTACGCGTCGTGCGCTGGATGAGCGTGACGCCAAGCTGCTCTTCGAGCGACGTCACCTTCCGGCTGACGGTCGAAACGGGCATTCCGAGCGAACGCGCCGCACGGCTGAAACTGCCGTACTGCGCTACCTTCACGAAAACAGCGATATCGTTGAGATCGGCCATGTCCAGACTTTTGCATTAGCGCAAAAGAGAATCCAGATATTTCCATCTAATCGCGCAATCGAGTTTTCGCCATATTCACTTTGCGAACACAACCACAACCCGATGGCGGCGCGATCGCGGCGACCCCATCTCGAGCGACCCCGCCTGTGCATGGCCCGCGTTGCCCGAACCAGATTAATGGAGTTCAACATGACCAAGCAAAAGACTGTCATCGTCACGGGCGCCTCCCAGGGTATCGGAGCCGGCCTCGTCAACGCCTTCGTCGAGCGCGGCTACAACGTCGTCGCCACCTCGCGTCAGGTCAGCACCTCGGAAGCTCTCGAGGCTTCCGACAGGCTGGCCCTCGTCGACGGCGATATCGGCGACGCCGAGACCGCAGCGCGCGTGGCCAAAACCGCGATCGACCGCTTCGGCTCGATCGACGCGCTCGTCAACAATGCCGGCATCTTCCTGACCAAGCCCTTCATCGACTACACGATGACGGATTTCCGCAAGCTCTCCTCGACCAATCTCGAAGGCTTCATCCACCTGACCCAGCAGGTCATCCGGCAGATGCTGGCGCAGAAGACGGGCGGCAGCATCGTCAGCATCACCACGCCGCTGATCGACCATCCGATCGCCGGCTTCTCCGCCTCGGTTTCGATGATGACCAAGGGCGGCATCGACGCCATCTCGAAGAACCTCGCGATGGAATATGCAAGTGACGGAATCCGCGTTAACACGGTCGCTCCTGGCGTCGTCGACACGCCGCTGCACAAGGACAACCCTAAGGATTTCCTGAAGACGCTCTCGCCGATGGCAGGCATTTCCAATGTCGATGAGATCGTCGATGCGGTGGTCTTCCTGACCGAAGCGCCGCGGGTCACCGGGGAGGTGCTGCACGTCGACGGCGGCGCACATCTCGGCAAATGGTAAACCCGCTCGAAACGAAGGCAGCCGGCGCGGAACGCCGGTTGCAGGATCTCGGCATCGCCCTTCCCCCGCCGCCGACGCCCTTCGGCGCCTATGTCGAGGCGGTCACGACCGGCAAGCTGGTTTTCTTCAGCGGCATGCTACCGGTCGTCGACCGCAAGCCCCGCTATATCGGTCGCGTCGGCGGCGCACTGACTGCCGAAGACGGCCGCAAGGCGGCCGAGACGGCGACGCTGAGCGCCCTTGCGGCCGCCAGGGAATATCTCGGCTCGCTGGACAGGGTAGCGAAGGTCGCCAAGCTCGGTGTCTACATTGCCACCGAAGGCGATTTTCGAGACCACCCGACGGTCGCCGACGGCGCATCTGAACTGCTGCTCCAGGTCTTCGGCGAAGACAGGCTTTCCGGCCGCGTCGTCCTCGGCGTCGCCAGCCTGCCGTTGGGCGTGCCGATCGAGCTCGAGCTCATTCTTGAGGTCGAGGACTGAATACACAGGGCGCGCCTCGGCGCGCCCTGCATTTTTTCCGCCGCTGCTCCCTCACCCCGCAATCAAAAGCAAGACATACGCGATCACGCTCACCATCAGCCCGCGAAAGGCGAAGGTGACGCAGCGGTATTTGTTGCGGGCGATGGCAGAGAGAATGTTGGCGTTTTCCAGATACTGGTCGAAGAGGTAGCGCTCGTCGCGGCGAAGGGCGGCGTCGAAGAACATGTCGCGATGCTTCGGCCAGGCGCCCCAGAAGAGCGAGGTGGAGGTGCCGAGCCGTCGCGGCAACACGACGAGGATCGCCGACAGGATGGAAAAGACCGAGGCTGCCGCAAGCAGGCCGGAGAACAGCACGCTGCCCGACGTGCTGCCGGTATAGCGTGCCATGCTGAAGACGGCCCTCACCTCGCTGGAGCTGACCAGAAAGGCGAGCATGAAAGTAAAGATATAGGCGGCCTTTTGATCGGATATCTTGATCTGATCATAAAATATGTCGTTGATTTTCTTGATATGGTCGAAATACTCGGCGCTGACGTCACCAGTCGACGGCCGGCTCAGCATAACCTCCGTGGCACTTTCGAATTCGCTCACCTGAATACTCCATCCCCAAAGTGTATCCCTGATAGTACACTTTGGAACGAAAGCAAGAACACGTGTGCAACATGCTTGACTTTTCCACTCTACACGGACAAAGGGGAAGCGGGGTATGGGGCGGAGTCATGCGGGGTTATTCCAGTAACATCTGTCGCGTCGGGGTGGCGCTGGCGTTTGCGGTGCCTGGTTTCGGGCTGCCGGCGATGGCCGATCCCGTGCCGCGCGCAACGCCTGTGGCCGGCTCCGTCATCGCCCGCAAGACCGGCGAGGAAGTCCGTTTCATCGACGTGTCGGACTGGCGCGTCGTCGACATCAACCAGGATCTTTTGACCGGCGACGTGCTGCGCACCAATGCCAACGGCCAGCTCGCCATCGTCTTTTCCGATCACACCCAGGTCCGTCTCGGCCGCAATTCCTCGCTGCAGGTCAAGAAGATGGCGGCGAGCGGCGACACGATCCTCAATCTGCAGTCCGGCACGATCTGGGCGCGCGCCGAGCGCGGCGGCCAGGGCCTGACGGTCGAGACGCCTGCGGCAGCCGCCGCCATCCGCGGCACCGACTGGACGATGACGGTCGAAGGCGCCAAGACCTCGATGATCGTGCTGGAAGGCCGCGTCGCGCTCTCCAACCCGCAGGGCAGCGTCGAGGTGAACCAGGGCGAAGGGGCCGTCGCCACCATCGGCCAGGCGCCGACCAAGATCATCAGCGTCAATCCGGACGACCGCGAGCAGATGCTGTTCTATCTCGACCTGCGCGACGGCTTCGACCTGATGCCGACCTCGCCGCTGCGGGCCGATCGCATGGCCACGGAGCGCCGCCGCCTGCTGGCGCTGCCTCCGGAGCGGCGCACGACCGAGGACTGGCTGGAGCTCGCCGAAGTGCAGAGCGCCTTCGACGGCCGCCAGGCCGCGGCCGCAACCTTGCAGAAGATCCGCGGCCGCAAACTGACGGCGGCCCAGCAGGCGCGCGTCGACCTGATCGACGCCACCATCGCCGGCTCGGAGAAGCGCTATTCCGATGCCGCCAGGCTGTTCCAGAAGGCTCTGCCTCATCTCGACCCGACACGCCGCAACATGGCGCAGTTCGGCGGCTATTTCGCCCGCTCGCTCGCCGATCCCGCCCATGCCGAACCGCCGCCGGCCAACGCCACCGGCGGCCCCTATGGCGCAATCATGGAAGCCTATACGACAGGCTTCCTGAAAGACCCGCGCGCAGCGATCGAGATCATCAAAAAAGCCGAACAGCGCTATCCCGACGATCCGACCCTGCCGGCGGTCCGCGCCCAACTGGCGGAGCTCACCGATGACCGCGAGCAGATGAAGGCGGCGATAGAACGCTCGCTGTCGCTCGACCCCGATCATCCGATGGCGCTGTCGGCCCGTGCCGGTTACAAGGCGACCTATGAAAGCGACATCGACGGCGCGCTTGCCGACCTGAACCGCGCCATCGCGCTAGCCCCCGGGGCGTCGGGCACCCTGAATTCGCTCGGCCTGCTGCAGAGTTCGCGCGATGCCAATGGCGAAGCGGAAAAGGCCTTCAAGAAGGCGATCGAGCTCGATCCGCAGGACCCGCTGCTGCACGCAAACCTCTCGATCCTCTATCTCGACCAGGGGCGGATGAAGGAAGCCAAGCGCGAGATCGACACGGCGATCGCGCTTGATCCCTCCTTCGATCTCGCTTTGCTCGCCCGCGGCCGTTATTACCTGCAAACCGGCGAGCGCGAAAAGGCGCTGGCCGATCTGCTCGCCGCCAGCACCGCCAATCCCGGTCATTCGCAGTCGCAGATGATGCTCGCCGCCGCCCATTACGAAAAAGGCGACCGCATCCCCTCCCAGCAGGCACTCGACAATGCCGACCGGCTCGACGACAACGACCCGGCAATCTCGGCCTTCCGTACTGCGGTCGATATCGACGATTACGACGCCGACGGCGCGATCCGCAACGCTCAGGAATATCTGCGCCGTTCGCGCGCCCGCGGCGGCGATTACGGCTCGCTCGGCGCCAATGCGAGCGCCGGTTCGACGCTCAACAACGCCTTCCGCCTGCAGGGCCTGGATGCCTGGGGCCGCTATTACGGCGATGCCGTCTTCGATCCCTTCAAGGGCACCGGTTATATCGACCAGTCGATCAAGGGCAGCATCTTTCCCTTCGTCAACGCGACGAGCTTCAGCGACGACAACATCATCCAGAACCGCGGCAATGCGTCGAGCTACTCATCCTTCATCCAGGGCCTGCTGCTCTCTCCGCACATGCTGTCGGGCCGTTCGCGCTCGGCAACGCTGTTCGACGTGCCCTTCATCGAAGGCTCGCTCGGCGGCGGCATCAATAGCGTCGACGGCCATACGAGACGTATCGGCGAGGCCGATATCCAAGGCTATTCCAACGAGACGATCCCGATCAGCTTCTATGGAAATCTGACCTGGGAAGAGCTGGCGCTCGATCGCGACTATCGGGATTTCGGCGGCGTTCAGACGGACAACAAGTTGCTGAGCGCCAACGCTTATCTGACCGCGACGGTCACGCCTGACGATCGCGTGGTGGCCTTCGTCAACCATGGCAAGAATGATGGAACGCTGAACGCGCTATCCCAAGGCTCGACACTGACTGATTTTCTCAACCTCTTGGGCTTCGGGGTGCGGACTGAAATCTCTTCGGAATATAGCTATCGACGCTCTATCAACGAGGCGACGAATGCCGGCCTAGGCTGGAGCCACACCTTCGGTTACGAAAACATATTGAACGGTGCCCTCCTTTATTCGGAGAGCAAGTCGCAAACGTCAAACTCCCTGCAGGTCGATGATGCACCGGTTCTAGGTCTGCCAGACCCCGACATTATTCCGTTCTTGGATGCAACCGAGGAAGTGTCCTCGAAGACCTATATCGGCGCTCTCAGCCATTCCATTGGCAGCGGACCACTGACCTGGCGGTATGGTATTGAAGGTGGCTGGATCGATGCCAGCACGACCACCTTCTCTCGCCTTCACGAACTCTTCCCGCTCTTGCCGCTCATTCCCGAAACCACTGACGGCCCTGACACATTCAGCAACCGCATCAATATCGGCCGCGCCTACGTCGATGTGCTGCACGAGATCACCCCCGATCTCAAGGGCGAATACGCCTTGTTCGCCACGCGCCTGGAGGGTGACGGCATCGATGTCAGCCGCCTGGAGCCGCGCTTCGGCCTCGCCTGGACGCCGATTCAAAACCACTGGCTGCGCGCCGCCTTCATGCGGCAAAGCTTCGACACCACCGTCCCGACCCTTGCGCCGATCGGCATACTCGGGCTGCAGGCCAATCAATTTTCCAACAACCTGCGGGGCTATACGGATACGGTCGCCCTGCAATGGGATGCCGAATGGACCGACCGCTTCTTCACTTCGGTCGAATACCAGCATCAGGAACTGCATGATTTCTCGGTCGATTTTCCGCTGATCTCGCTTCCCTCCGATACCAGCCTGCCGATCTCGCGCGGCAGCATCGATCGCGCTGCCGTCACCGCCAACGTGGCGCTCGGCAACGGCTTCGGCCTGTCGGCCACCTATGCCTATATGGATTCGGAAAACCGGGATCCGCTTGAGCCGATCTATGGCGGCCCTCTTCCCTTCATACCGCAGAATTCCGGGCAGATTGCGCTGACCTGGGTCAACGAAGCCAAGATCAAGACGACGCTCGCCGCCAACTATATCGGCGAACGCGACGGCGATCGTTTCGGCACCAAGCTCGACGATTACTGGAGCCTCGACGCTCACCTCGTCTGGGAGCCGTTCGACAAGCGCATCGAGCTGGAGGCGGCCGCCTATAACCTGCTCGACGAGGAGTTCGAGATCACGCCCGGCGTGCCCGGCTGGGGCCGCGCTTTCAAGGGCACGCTCAAAGTCCGCTTCTGATGCGGGCGCAGGAAAAGCCCCGGCAGGCAGGGCAGACCGGCAGCCGCCATCTCCGGCTCCTGGTGCTGTCGCTGACGACGCTGATCGCCATCTCGCTTCTGTCGCGCCTGCCCGCCTGGTCGCTGCTGGAGCTCAGAAGCTTCGACTATCTCTCGACCGTCGACGATCCCCGTCCGCCGCCCGGCGGCCCGGTCATCGTCGCGATCGACGAACCCTCGCTGGCCGATATCAACGCGCAATGGCCCTGGCCGCGCAGCCTGCATGCCGAGCTCATCAGCCAGCTGCGCGCCGCCGGCGCCCGCGTCATCGGCCTCGACATCATCATGGCCGAGCCCTCGAACCCGGAAAATGACGCGGCGATCACCAGGGCCGTCGGCCCCGACATCGTGCTGGCCGGCGACGAAACCCTGATCGAGACGCCGCAGGCCTCGCAGCTGATCCGCGCGACGCCGCTGCCGCAGCTGACCGAAGCAGGCGCCGTGACCGGCATCGCCTCGATCGATCTCAGCGGCGACGGCATCTTCCGGCGCATTCCGGGCTATGAGGACGGCTTTGCCGCCATGCTGGCGAAAGCCGCCGACGTGGCTCCCGAAGCCCTGCCGGCCGGCCGGCTCATCCAGTCCTTCGGCCCGGCCCGCAGCTATCCCACGGTCTCCTATTACCAGGCGCTCGACCCGAAGGGCCTGCTGCCGCCGGATTATTTCAAGGATCGCGTCGTGCTCGTCGGCCTCAGCCTGCAGAATGCGCCCGCGATCGACAAGGGCGGCGTCGACGCCTTTGCGACGCCCTATACGGTTCATACCGGCAAGCTCGTCTCCGGCGTCGAGATCCAGGCCACGATCTACGACAATATCCGCCGCGGCCTGTCGATCGCCGAAGCCAGGCTGCCGACGGTCGCCGCCTGCATCCTGATATCGGTGCTGCTGGCGGCCACCACCGTCTGGCGCTCGACGGGATGGCTGACGATCGTGACCAGTGCCGCGGCGCTCCTCGCCTTCGCGGCCGTCAGTGCCGCCGGTATCCGGCTTGCCCATGTCTTCGTCTCGCCGCTCGGCCCGACCGTCGCCTATATCTCCGTCGTCTTCGGACAGGCTGCCTTCGATTTTGCCGAGGAGCGCCGCAACAAGCGCCAGATCACCCGCGCCTTCGCCCAGTATATCTCGCCCGATCTCGTCAAGCGCCTGTCGAACGACCCCTCGCAGCTGAAGCTCGGCGGCGAGCGGCGCACGCTCTCGGTGCTGTTCTCGGACGTGCGGGGCTTCACCACCATCGCCGAGACGCTGAAGGACGATCCGGAGCAGCTGACCGGCCTGATCAACCGGCTGCTGACGCCGCTCTCCGACGTGGTGATGGACCACGGCGGCACGATCGACAAATATATGGGCGACTGCATCATGGCCTTCTGGAACGCGCCGCTCGACGATCCCGACCACGCGCTCCACGCCGTGCGCGCCTCGCTCGCCATGCAGTCGGCGATTTCGAGGCTGAACGGCCAGCTGGAGCGGGAGGCGGCAGCCTTCGGCCGCAAGCCGCACGTCCTGAAGATGGGCGTCGGCATCAACACCGGCGAATGCATCGTCGGCAACATGGGCTCGACCCGCCGCTTCGACTATTCCTGCCTCGGCGACAGCGTCAACCTCGCCTCCCGCCTCGAAGGCGCCTCGAAGAATTACGGCGTGGCCCTGCTGCTCGGCGAAGAAACCGCAAGGCTGGTCGCCGCCAACTACACCATCGTCGAACTCGACCGCATCATCGTCAAAGGCCGCACCGTCCCCTCGCCCGTCTTCACCGTCGTGCACAAGGCCGACGCCGCAGCACTGGCCGCGCATCAGGCCTTCATCGAGGCGAAATATGCCGGGACGCTGGCGCCATCCGATGCCGTCTTCGACACGCTGGCTGCTGATATTCCAGAGCTTGCCGCCTATTACGCCGCCGTGCGGGATGCGTTGACAGAAGGCGGGGAATGATTGTTATCTGTAAAGAGCGATGTCGCCGATGGCCACTTCGGCCCAATCCAGCCGTCCGGCTGCATCTTTGCGAACGACCGCTTCGCGCCTCATCCCACCAAACCGGCCGTGGCGGCTTCCTGAAATCGGACACGCCGCACTTCCGTTCCATGCAAGGCTATAGTAGCAAAATCAGTGGGGAACATAGACATCGCGCCCCTCCCGCTAAACAAGCGGCAATAATTTCACACAGCTGACAACCGCGACTTGATAGTGCTGGCTACGGATGGCTTAACCTCATCAGTCATCTATCGGATAACGAACAATCTCATGCGCTACTTCGGTGATTGCTCTCCCAACAACTGGCTCTTTCGCCCACTTGACAGTGTCCCAGGCCGTTTAGTGCTGGATGCCAACGTGTTGCTAGACCTCTTGTTAATTGTTGATGGACTTGGTTTTTTTGTGGTGCGCGGCCTGCGTCGACGCGGTTTCACTCTGCTCACGACGACGATCGCAATTGAAGAGGTTAAGCGGACACTTAAGCGTGGGCGTGCGAGCTTGTGCGACTTGTCGCCCTTAGTAGATTTGCTACTCAGCAACGGAGAAATTCAGGCAAAATTGCCCACTACTGTAGTGCATGGGGTTTCGGATCATGACAACCACTTGGCTGCGGTCGCGTGTGAATACCATGCCGGTATCGTAAGTGAGGATTTGCCACTTCTGTACGACCTAGACAGAGCGCAAATACACGCACGAAGCCTTCGCGAGGTCGCACTATCATTGACCTCGGCAGATAGACCGAACCAAGAGCTAACTATCTTTGGTCAAGGTACCGGCGCTGATGGTCATGTCTTCCTTAAGGTGATTCCTGACGCTGACGTGGCGACGAATGCACTGCGCTCTTGGTACCTGTTTGATCAGGAGAAGTTTGGATCGATACGCTATGACGGTACACGCAAGTCCTTCATCTTCGCTGCGAGCGCTGGTGGGGAACTTGCTTTGCCTATCGAACTCATTCCTGAAAACCAGTACGCAATTCTGTTGAACTACTCTGTGGGGCAGCGCACAAGTCTCACGATGAAGGTTAGACGCTTCGGTCACGATGCGGAGCTTGTCGCTACTGCGCAGGTCGCCCCCCTCAAGGGTAGACCAACAAGAGCAATCATAGTCATGAACTCACAGGCAAAAAACGTTGGATGGAACGGAAGTCTGCAAGCGCTGACCTTCGGACCTTACCAACCAAATAAGCAGGTATGGCGTGCATCTCACTCGCTTGTAGGAGTTGCTCCGCCGACGCTAACAGCGGACTTAGCGTTCACAGCAGCCATTCTGACCGAGATAAAGGGCGACCAAGTGCGTAGACCCCTCAGGCAGCATGTCCTAGAACTCGCGAACATGAGCATCCCGGGTTTTTACCCTGGCCGAAGGGCGGCTGAACGAGAAGCGAAATGGTTTGAGGAAGACGATAGCGAGGCATGAACCTAAGTGACGGGTCGATGCTCCTGCGGCCGGCATAAGTATGACGCCTGCTCATCGGGTGGTGGCACTGACGGAGAGGCAGGCAAAGGGCTGGCCTAGGGGTAGCGCCGGTGAATGTCCACTTCGGCCAACCGGCCTCCCGCTCGAGGACGTCGGCTTCTGTCCCCATACCTGACCCTTGGCATCTAGACGATGAACGCAAACAAGGCGCACTGCGATCGCCCTGCATTATAATCTTTCAGATCTTATGGCCGACAAATTATAAGAAGCGACGTGTGCCCGAATTCAGCTGTTGGGTCTGCAACGAAACCATAGACTCACAGGGCGGTTCCTAACAACCCGCTGCCCGCAGCCTCACAATCTCGGGCCCAACCACCGCGATAAACAATCCGGGATCGCCGAGAGCCCTGGCCGAGAGCATCGCCCCATGGACCGAGGCCATCAGCATCTGGGCCTGCTCCTCCGGCCGCTTGTCCAGCCGGAACAGGCCCTGCTCTACTCCGGCCTGCAGCACCGAGGTCAGCCATGCCGCCAGCCCTTGGAAATGGGCGCGCACACGTGAGGCCACCTCGTCGGGCAGCATTTGCATTTCGCTGGCGAGCATGGCGCAGACGCAGAAGGGCTGCGAGGCGTTTTCGATGCAGGAACGCCAGTAGTCGATGTAGAATTGCAGCTGATCGGCAGGGCTTGCGGCTTGCTCGCGCAGCGACTGCAATCCCGCCGCCGCCTGCCTGGTGTAACGGTCGACCAGCACCGCGACCAGCTCGGCCTTCGCAGGAAAATGATGGTGGATGCTCGCCTTGCGGATGCCGATCGCGTCCGAGATGTCGGCATAGCTGAAGCCGTTATAGCCGCCCGCCACGATGAGCGACTGGGCGATATCGAGGATCTTGTCCGAGGTCGAAGCCGTTGATTTCATAGTGCCGCCTACCTTCTGGTAGGAAGATTGTCAAGTCCTGGCGCTTCGCTCTCCCTTCACAAGAAGGTGTCCGCGAACCGCATTGACTCCTTTTCACTGCCTTCCTACTAGTAGGTAGACAAACGAGGAACCTGTCCATGCAAGCTCAATCTTCGAACCAGTCCGACTGGCTGCGATCCTATTATTTCACCCGCGCCGCATTCTCGCTCGTCTGGATTGCTGCCGCCATTCTCCTTGCCGGGCAGCCCGGCGCTGCGGCCTTCCTGCTGGTGATCTATCCCTTGTGGGATGCGCTCGCCAATCTAGTCGACGCCCGGGTCAACGGCGGTCTGCGGGCCAATCCGTCGCAGACGCTGAATGTCGCGGTCAGCACGGTCACGGCGCTCGCCGTCATCATCGCGCTCGGTGTCAGCACCCATGCCGTCCTCGCCGTCTTCGGGGCCTGGGCCATCCTCTCGGGCCTGCTGCAGCTCTATACCGGCGTGAGGCGCTGGCGCAGCGAAGGCGCCCAATGGGTGATGATCCTGAGCGGCGCGCAATCCGCCCTTGCCGGCGGCTTCATGATCGGCCGATCGCTCGGCTCCGCCACGCCGACGATCCTCGATATCGTGCCCTATGCGGGCTTCGGCGCATTCTACTTCCTGCTCTCCTCGATCTGGCTTGCCGTCGCGGCCCGTCGCAAGGCGCATGCATAGGCGCTATCCGGTTCTTGCGGCGGCAAACTTGCCGCCGCCGAAGCCTGCATGCGGGCCATTCAAGATCTCGGCGATGCGCAAGATTTGCGCAAGACGATGACATTCTTTCGCGCTATGAAGGGTGATCACAGTCCCCGCCCATAGACCCCGAGGTCACCCCCATGGCTTTGAACGTTCTCTTCATTGGCGGCACCGGCCAGATTTCCTACCCTTGCGTCGAACGCGCCGTGGCCGCGGGCCACCATGTCAGCGTCTACAATCGCGGCTTGAGAGATGCCGCCCTGCCCGCCGGTGTCACCTCGATCGTCGGCGAACTGGGATCGAGCGCCTACGCCGATCTCGCCAAGGCCGGATATGACGTCGTCTGCCAGTTCATCGCCTTCACGCCCGATCAGGTCGCCCGCGACATCGAGGTCTTCTCCGGCAATTGCGGCCAGTACATCTTCATCTCCTCGGCCTCGGTCTATGAAAAGCCGCCGCGTCACTACGTGATCACCGAGGAGACGCCGGCGATCAATCCCTACTGGCCCTATAGCCAGGCCAAGATCGCCTGCGAGGAGCTGCTCAAGAAGTCCGGCAATCTCGCCTGGACGATCGTCCGCCCCAGCCACACGGTGCGCACCGGCCTGCCGATCATGATGGGCGACAGCGACATCATGGCAAGGCGCATGCTGGACGGCGAGCCCATCATCGTCGCCGGCGACGGCCACACGCCCTGGACGCTCACCCGCTCGGTCGATTTCGCAGTGCCTTTCGTCGGCCTGTTCGGCAAGCAGGCGGCGCTGAAGGAGATTTTCCACATCACCTCCGACCGCGCCCATATCTGGGACGATATCCAGAAGACGATCGCAAGGCTGCTCGGCGTCGAGGCGAAGATCGTCCATGTGCCGACCGACACGCTGATCCGCTACAACGAGGAATGGATCGGCCCGCTCCTCGGCGACAAGGCCTGGACCGCCATCTTCGACAATTCCAAGGTCAAGCGCGTCGCAGGCGACTTCACCTGCGCCGAAAGCCTCGACGAAATCCTCGCCGACTCGATCATGCACCTCAAGCAGCGCCTGGCCAAAAGCCGGCCGCCGAGGGGCGAGCTCGATGCCCTGATCGACAGGATTTGCGCCGAGCAAGGGGCTCTTGGTTAGAATGAGGCTCCCTTGGGCGCCGGCGCCCTGGCGGCATGATTATTCCCGCCGCCGCGCCTCCAGCGGAGCCTCCTGCCTGAAGCCGTCGAAACGGCGGCCGCCGTGCGAAGCGAGCTCGCGGTCGGCCAATGCGAGGAGCCGGCCGCCATCGCCCTGCGCCGCCAGCCTGAATGCAGCATCGAAATCGTCCGCTAATTGCACATCGAGCCTGCACAACAGGCGCGGTGCCCATTTGCCGCGGCCGGTCCATGCGCCGCGCCCGAGCAGCATCAGGTCGGCAAGCTTCTGGTGGAGAGCCGCGGCGATGGCGGCGATTTCTTCCGGCGGGCGGTCGCCGCGCAGGTCATCGGCAAGATCGGTGACCTGATAGCGCAGCATGTCGTAGTTTGCGCCGGCAAGCGGCTTCGGCCCTGCGGCCAGCACTTCAGCCGCCTTTGCCTGAATCAGGCGCGCGCGACCGCTCTCCGGCCCGACGATGCTGCCGGTTGCAACCATATTGACCATGATGGGATAGCCGCTCTCGGCATCGGCATGAAGATAATGCGCCAGCGTCTCTTCATCATGGACGAAGGCCTCGACCGGAAAACCTTCTTCCGTGAAGGATTCCCGCCAGGCTCTTTCCAGCGACGGAAACACCACGACCAGGTCGATGTCCGAAAATACGGTGCCCTCGCCGCGCATGATCGAGCCGGAGACATAGGCGAAGGCGGCCCCGGCATAGCGGCTGGCAAGGGCGCGGCGGGCGGCGGCAAACGCCCGCTCGGCAACGATCTGTTTCTGGATGTCGTCCACGATCTCGTCCTCGAATGGGGAGACGAGCGGCAACAAAAAACCCGCTCGTTTCCGGCGGGTTGGGTCTCGGCAGAATGAACTGAATTCAGTTCACGCGTCCGTAGCCCACCGCCAGGCGGTGGTCGTAGACGTCGTGGAGACTGCGAAATTCCTGTTCATGGATGTCAGCGTAGCGCCCGGCCGCGGCAGCGTCAATCCGGCAAGAATGCTTCCCCGCCCCGCCGTTTTGCGTCTAAGATGCGCCAAAGACTCGTCAACAGGAAGGCTCGCCCATGTCCGATCTCGCCACCGTCATCCCGCTTCCCGCCCCGGTTCTGTTGCCGGTGGATGGCCGGGACGATCGTTTTCCGGTGCGCCGCGTCTATTGCGTCGGGCGCAACTATGCCGACCATGCGATCGAAATGGGCCACGACCCGACGCGTGAGCCGCCCTTCTTCTTCCAGAAGAATGCCGACAACCTGCTGCCGGCAGGCAATGGCTTTCCCTATCCGCCGCTGTCGAACGACGTGCATTACGAGGTCGAATGCGTGCTGGCGCTGAAGGCGGGCGGCGCGAACATCAAGGCCGAGAATGCGCTCGACTGCATCTATGGCTATGCCGTCGGCATCGATTTCACCCGCCGCGACCTGCAAGGCGAAGCAAAGAAGCTCGGCCGGCCCTGGGAGCTCGCCAAGGCCTTCGAACATTCCGCCCCGGTCTCGGCGATCATGCCGGCAAGCCGTCTCGGCCATCCCGCCGCCGGCCGGATCTGGCTGGAGCAGAACGGCAAACGCATGCAGGACGGCGACCTCAACCAGATGATCTGGAAGGTGCCGGAGATCATCGCCGAACTCTCCAAGCTCTTCGTGCTGGCGCCGGGCGACATCATCATGACCGGCACGCCGGCCGGCGTCGGCGCGGTTGCGAGGGGCGACCGCATCACCTGCGGCATCGACGGCGTGGCGACGCTGTCGGTCGACGTCGTGTGAGGAGAGGCCGATGCCCATCTACGCGCTTGGCGGACTGACCCCGAAACTGCCGCCCGCCGGCCTCCACTGGATCGCGCCGGATGCGCATGTCATCGGCGATATCGAACTCGGCGAGAATGTCGGCATCTGGTTCGGCTCGGTGCTGCGCGGCGACAATGAGAAGATCACCATCGGCGCCGGCACCAACATCCAGGAAGGCGTCATGGCCCATACCGACATGGGCTTTCCGCTGAAGACGGGAGAAAACTGCACCATCGGCCACCACGCCATCCTGCACGGCTGCACGCTCGGCGACAACGTGCTGATCGGCATGGGCGCAACCATCCTCAACGGCGCAAAAATCGGCAACAACTGCCTCGTCGGCGCCAATGCGCTGGTGACGGAGGGCAAGGAGTTTCCCGATAATTCGCTGATCGTCGGCGCGCCGGCGCGCGTCGTGCGGGTGCTGGATGAGAAGGCCGTCGCGGGCATCAGGCGCTCGGCGGAGAATTATGTGAAGAACTGGCAGCGGTTCGCGCGGGATCTGAAGCAGATCGGGTGAACTGGCGGAGGCTCCTTCCCGGGAAATATATCCTCCGTCTGCCTTTCGCTTGCCGCTCAAGGCGCTCGTCGCTTTCGCTCCTCACCCCCCTCATCCGACCCTTCGGGCCACCTTCTCCCCGTTGGGGAGAAGAGGCAGCAAGCGGAGGGCTTCGCGTCACAGAGGATCCGCTCGATAAGGGCGAGACGCCGCTGCGATTCCGCTTCTCCCCAGCGGGGGTCCGAAGGACGGGGCGAGACGCGTGGCTCGACCCAGGTCGATGCCGGCAGGCAGATGAGGGGGTGAGCGACGCGAGGAGCGAGTGCCCTGAGCCCAAGCGAAGGGCAAGATAGACATACCACAACCACCCCTCACCACACACCCGGAACCCAGCGCCACCGCACCCGATCCATATATTCCACATATCCCTCGAGCCCCCGGCGCAATTCCATCTCCTCCCCGAGCGTCCGCCCGAACAGCACGACGACCAGCAACCCCGCAGGGATCAGCGCATAGAGCGAGCCGAGCGACAGCGCCATGCCGGCGGCGAGCACGATGGCGAAGGCATAGCC
The DNA here is from genome assembly GCF_002531825.1 of Rhizobium sp. J15. Lineage (GTDB taxonomy): Bacteria > Pseudomonadota > Alphaproteobacteria > Rhizobiales > Rhizobiaceae > Rhizobium. The sequence goes on from NZ_NWSX01000035.1 coordinate 44,538, forward strand.
CGGGTGGCGGATGACGGCATAGGGGCCGGTATCGATGACCTTGTGGTCGCGGTCGGTCTGGATGCGCACCGTCGGCTCGAAATGGCGGTTGACCGATTGCGCCCAGGTGAGGCCGAGATAACCCGCCGTCATCAGGATATAGCCGATCAGCACGATCCAGCCCGGCTGCGGCGCCCAATGGAAGCGTCCGTCGTCGAAGGCGCCGACCGGCAGGATGGCGGCGAAGAGGATGATCGTCAGCGTCGCCACAACGGCGTCCCAGGGCTTGGTGCCCTTCTGATATCGGCTGCGCGCCGCAAACAGCTCCGGATTCGTCCGCCAGATCCAGACGATCGCAACCGCCGTCAGCAGGATGAAGAAGCGAGGAACATCCAGCCGCGTGGCCAGTCGAGCCGGCCGGCCGGCCAGAACAGCGCGGCGAACATGATGATGACTGTTATGGCGAGCGAGCCGAGCGAAGGCGCGACGGCCTGGCCGAACCCTGTCTGCTGCTGCGTCATCACCGTTCTCCGCTCCCGCTGCCGGCAGATCTCGTCCGGGTCTAACAGCCCCAGGCCGGATTTAGGAGGTGAAAGGCGCACAGCAAGCCGCTAGCACGCAAGAAATGGCAGGCTTACTCGGCCGCTTCCAGAAACGGGGTCGCGCCCGACGAGGCGGCGAGTGCACGAACCCTGGCCTCCGTCTTGGCGATCAGCTGATAGAATTCGTCCTGCGCCTCGACATCCAGCTGAATGACGGCGTTGACGTCGTCGGGCGTATCGCAGACACAGGCGACCGCCGAAATGGGACAAATGCCGCCGGGATAGCGCTTGCCGGTGCCGGTATAGGCGCGGCGGCCCCAGCGCTCGGAATAGACCGTTTCCTCGCGATCGAGATGGAGGATCGTTCCCTTGCAGGCGGTCACGATGGCTGCCTTGCCGTAAGCGAACCAATGATAGTTGAGCTTGCGGAGAATATATTTGCCAGTGATGTCTTCACCGGCGAGCTCGGCCGGGTTTTCTATCATTCGGATCATGACAGGGTCCTCAACATTTGAGCAATATCTGTCATCTCTTCTTGCGCCGCAAGTCGAAAAACGCTGCTTTTGTAGGGACTTAGTCACAAAGTGTTTCTGATTCTTACATCTTGCACGCGTCACGCAGCGAATCGGACATGCAATTCTTCGTCGAATTTAGGCCAGCCGCACCCGGTTTTCGGCTCTTCTCGAGGGGCGACCGCCTCCCCTTGCGGTTTTCCCGTCAGCCCCAATATGTCTCCATGGCGGCCGAAGCCGCCGCCCCCGGGAACCGCCGGCAGGAGAATTTCATGGTCGACGCCATCAGCCCTATCACCTCTACCGCCGCCTCCGAACCGACCAGGATCGGCACCAGCACCTCGATCGAGACCGAACCCGACAATGCCTGGATCGCCGCCCGCCAGTCTGAGATCACCGCCGATCAGCTGGCGTCGAAGCGGGCTGCGGAAAAAGAAACCGCAAGCGATCTCATCCCGCATGCCGATCTGATCGTCGATGACGAAGAAGCGCAAAAGCGGCGCAGGCATTCAGCATCGGAAGACGGCGAACAGGCCGGCGAACCAGCGGAACGGCCCCTGCTGTCAGGTGAAAGCGAGCGGATCGGCACCCGCAATTTCGACGACGACACGCCTTTCGGCGAACGCACCGCCATCATCTGACACGACGACGGGCCATCAGTTTCCGCCAGCAAGTTGCGCCTCGATCGCTGCCTTGTCGATCACCGACCAGACCTCGACGATCCTGCCGCCACGAAATTCGTAGATCACGTTCTCGGCAAAGGAGATGCACCTGCCGTTGACATCGAGGCCGAGAAACTGTGCCTTCGGCCGGCAGTCGAACTGGAGCCGGCAGGCGAGATAAGGCGGATCGGCAACCAGCATCAGCACATTGAAATGAAGATCGGGAATCTCGTCGAAATCCCGCTCCAGCATGGCGACGTAACCTGCAAGCCCGAGCCGGCGGCCATTGTGGACAGCGCCGTCATCGACGAACCGGCCGAGATCCGCCCATTCCTGCCGGTTGAGGCAGGCGATGTAGCCGCGGTAGATGTCTTCGAGTTCGGTCTTGGTCACGGGCGCGCTCCTGGCTTGCCTACAGCGTCGCGGCAGAGATAGCGCTGGAATCGCGCTTGCCAGTGGCGAGTACGCCCGAGCGCGAGGCGATCGTCTAGTTTACAAGGGCAAAGACCATCTCCATCCGCCGACGGAAAATCTTTAGGCGACCTTAGCCCACTCGCCCTCATTCCTGTGCTCGTCACAGGAATCCAGTGCGCCCAAGTCGTTGGGCGCGAGAGACTCTTCTACGGGAGAAGTCATTCACCGCGCGGACGCGCGGTGGCTGGATTCCTGTGACGGGCACAGGAATGAGGGCGGTGAGGTTAGCGCCCCGAACGAAACCCCATCGGCGCGATAGGATATGCCACTTACGCCGCACAAGCCTCGCACAGTCCGCGGATCTCGATCGTCGTCTTCTCGGGCTTGAACTTCTGCCCACGCACCCAGCCCATCAGCCGGTGGTCGACCTCGTGGTCGTGGAATTCCATCACCTGGCCGCAGCTTTCGCAGATGGCGAAGGCGACGATACCGTGGCTGTGGCAGTTGTCGCCGGGATGGGCGCAGGCGACGAAGGAGTTGATGCTTTCGAGCCGGTGCACGACGCCGTATTCGAGCAGCTTTTCCAGCGCCCGGTAGACCTGCAGCGGCGCGCGAAAACCGTGGTCGCGCAGCTTGTCGAGGATGGTGTAGGCGCTGAGCGGCCCTTCGGCCTTTTCGAGCACGTCGAAAACAAGCGACTGGTTCTTGGTGAGTTGCGGTGTTGTCATGAGCCTTGTCCTTGCATGACCGCGCGGCGCCTGACGGGAAGCAGGCTGAGAATGAAGAGGACGAGCGCCGCCACCACGATCGAGGGGCCGGACGGCGTGTCGTAGGTGAGCGAGCCGAACAGCCCGCCGACGACAGCGGCCGCCCCGATCAGCGAGGCGAGCACGGCCATGATCTCCGGCGTGACCGAGAAGCGCCGCGCCGCGGCGGCCGGAATGATCAGCAGCGAGGTGATCAGCATGATGCCGACGATCTTCATGGCAATCGCGATGACGACGGCCATCAGCAGCATGAAGAAGAGCCGCGCCCGCTCGGGCCGCAGCCCCTCGGCCTCGGCAAGCTCGGCATTGACGGTGGCCGCCAGCAGCGGCCGCCAGAGCCAGGCGATCGCCGCCAGCACGAAGAGCCCGCCGCCCCAGATCAGCGCAATATCGGTCGTGGAGACGGCAAGGATATCGCCGAACAGGAAGGCGATGAGATCGATCCTCACCCAGCTCATGAAGGCGACCATGACGAGGCCGATCGCCAGCGTCGCATGCGAGAGAATGCCGAGCAGCGCATCGGCCGACAGCGCCTGGCGCTTCTGCAGGAAGAGCAGCAGCACCGAGACGAGAGCGGCGACCGCGAAGACGGCGAGCGTCAGGTTGAGTTCGAAGAGCAGCGACAGCGCCACGCCGAGCAGCGCCGAATGGGCGATCGTATCGCCGAAATAGGCCATGCGCCGCCAGATGATGAAGCAGCCTAGCGGCCCCGTCGTCAGCGCCAGCCCGACGCCGGCAAGGATGGCGCGCACGAAGAAATCGTCAAGCATGGCGGCCCTCCCCGCTGCGGGAATGGGCATGTTCATGCGCATGATCGTGCCCGTGATGATCATCGTGATCATGAGCATGTGTGTGGCCATCCCCGGCATGTGCGTGCTCATGCCCGTCATGTGCGTGATGACCGTCATCGGGGTGGCAATGATCCGTCACGGAGCCATCGGCATGCAGCACGCGGCCATCCGGCAGATGCGTGTGGTCGTGGTGATGGCTATAGACGGCGAGCGTCTGGGCCGCCCGGCTGCCGAAGAGGCGCACATATTCCGGACTGCGGCTGACGGCCTCCGGCGTGCCGCGGCAGCAGACATGGCCGTTGAGGCAGATTACCGTATCGGTTTCGGCCATGACGACATGCAGATCGTGCGAGATCAGCAGGATGCCGCAGCCGCTGGCGTTGCGGATCGATTTGATGAGATCGTAGAGCGCGATCTCGCCGGAGAAATCCACGCCCTGCACCGGCTCGTCGAGCACCAAAAGATCGGGCTTGCGGGCGATCGCCCGGGCCATCAGCGCCCGCTGGAACTCGCCGCCGGAGAGATGCTGCACCTCGGCATCGATCATATGGGCGATGCCGGCGGCTTCCAGCGCCGCCTGCATGTCGCGCTGCGGCAGCGGGCCGGTCAGCGTCATCAGCCGGCGCACCGTCAGCGGCAGCGTCCAGTCGATCGAAAGCTTCTGCGGGACATAGCCGACCTTCAGCCCGGCCAGCCGCTCCACCCTGCCCTCATCCGGCTTCAACACGCCGATCGCGGCCTTTGCGCTCGTCGATTTGCCGGAGCCGTTCGGCCCGATCAGCGTGACGATCTCGCCGCGCGAAACGGAGAACTCGACGCCGCGCACCAGCCAGCGGCCGTTCCTGAGAACGCCGACATTGTCGAGCGAAACCAACCGTTCGCCCTTCGTATTTGCGGGAGAGAGCATCAAATTTTCCGACAGCGCTGTTGCATCCTGCTATTGCACACGTTATAGCATAACGCAATTGATGTAATAACATAACATCTGCAATTCAAGCGGAGCATATGATGAAACGCGCCCCCGGCCATACCCTTAAAACCCTGGCCCTCAGAATTCCGGCCGTCCTCGCCATCCCGGCCCTGGCGGTCCCTGCTTTGCTCTTCGCCGGCACCATGCGGGCGGCGGACGCGCCCGTCGTCGTCACCTCGATCAAGCCGATCCATTCGCTGGTTTCGGCGATCATGCAGGGTGTGGGCGAACCGGAGCTGATCGTCGATGGCGCCGCCTCCCCGCACACCTACAGCCTGAAGCCGTCGAATGCGCGGGCGCTGCAGGAGGCCAAGGTGGTTTTCTGGACCGGCCCGGGCCTCGAGGCCTTCCTCGAAAAGCCGCTCGAGGCGCTGGGCTCGGATGCCAGCGTCGTCGAGCTCGACAACGCCCCCGGCCTCGTCAAGCTGCCCTTCCGCGAAGGCGGCGCCTTCGAGCCGCATGATGACGGCGTTCATGAGGCCGCCGGCTCCGGCCATGACGATGGCCACGGACATGGGGACAAGCACGCCCATCATGAGGAACATGAGCACGAGCACGGCGCTTTCGATACGCATCTCTGGCTCGATCCGATGAATGCCAAGGCGATGGCCGCCGTGATCACCACGACTCTGGTCGCCGCCGATCCCGCCAATGCGCTGACCTATCAGGCCAATGCCAAGGCGCTGGACGACAGGCTGACGGCGCTGGACAAGGAGATCGCTGCCACCGTCGCCCCGGTCAAGGACAAGCCCTTCGTCGTCTTCCACGACGCCTACCAATATTTCGAACACCGCTACGGCATCCGCGTCGCGGGCTCGATCACCGTCAGCCCGGAGACCATTCCGGGCGCCGAGCGCGTCTCGGAAATCCACCGCAAGGTCGGCGAACTCGGCGCAACCTGCGTCTTTGCCGAGCCGCAATTCGAGCCGCGCCTCGTCAAGGTCGTCATCGAAGGCACGAGCGCCAAATCGGGCGTGCTCGATCCGGAAGCGGCGACGCTGAAGGCCGGCCCCGATCTCTACTTCACCCTCATGCGTGGCATCGCCGACAGCATGAAGGCCTGCCTCTCCAGCGCATGATTGCCGTGCGATCTCGCAGAGAGAGCTGAGGCGGAAAGAGGCGGATGACCCCGTTCCGCCTTTTTTCGGCACCACGCATGTAATGATATAACATTATCATCAATGAGGTTTCCATGGACAACAGACTTCCGGTCACGGTGCTCTCCGGCTTTCTCGGCGCCGGCAAGACGACGCTGCTCAACCACGTGCTCGCCAATCGCGAGGGCATGCGCGTCGCCGTCATCGTCAACGACATGAGCGAGGTGAATATCGACGCCGCCCTGGTGCGCGATGGCGGCGCCAATCTCTCGCGCACCGAGGAACAGCTGGTCGAAATGACCAATGGCTGCATCTGCTGTACGCTGCGCGACGACCTGTTGAAGGAGGTGCGCGATCTCGCAAACCAGGGCCGCTTCGATTACCTGCTGATCGAATCCACCGGCATCGCCGAACCCCTGCCCGTCGCCACCACCTTCGAATTCCGCGACGAGAACGGCGAAAGCCTGTCCGACATGGCAAGGCTCGATACGATGGTGACGGTCGTCGACGCCGCCAATCTGCTTGCCGATTACGCCTCGGCCGATTTCCTCGCCGACCGCGGCGAAACGGCAGGTGACGGCGACAACAGAACCATCGTCGACCTGCTGGTCGAGCAGATCGAATTCGCCGATGTCGTGGTGCTGAACAAGATCGGCACGGCAAGCGAGGATGAACGCGACGCCGCGCGCAAGATCATCACCGGCCTGAACCCGGATGCGACGCTGATCGAGGCGGATTTCGGCAAGGTGGCGCTGACGGAGGTGCTCGGCACCGGCCGCTTCGACATCGACAAGGCCGAGACCCATCCGCTCTGGTACAAGGAGTTGCACGGCTTCAGGGACCATGTGCCGGAGACCGAGGAATACGGCATCCGCTCCTTCGTCTACCGCGAGAAGCGGCCGTTCCACCCGGCCAGGCTCCAGGCCTTTCTCGACAAGAGCTGGCCGGGCGTGGTGCGCGCCAAAGGCTTCTTCTGGCTTGCGACCCGCCCGCACCATGTCGGCGAGATCAGCCAGGCGGGTGCGATCGTGCGCACCGGCAAGATGGGCCTGTGGTGGGCGGCCGTCCCGCGCGAACAATGGCCGCGGGAACCGGGCTTCCTCAACGCCATCGGCCCCTATCTCGACGCCGTCTGGGGCGACCGCCGCCAGGAAATCGTCTTCATCGGCGCCGATCCGATGGACGAGGCCTGGATCCGCAGCGAACTCGACGCCTGTCTGATCGAAGGCGATGCCTTCACGCCAGAACGCTGGCGCAACCTCCCCGACCCATTCGCCAGCTGGAACAGGCAGGCCGCATGAAGGCGACGGCGATCAAGCGCTACCGCTGCGTCTGCGAGGAATGCGATCCGCTGCCGCCGATCGAGGGGCTGCATCCGTTGACGCATGAGCGGGAGGCTAAGGTTGATCGAACACCAAAGGGATTGCTTGGCATGATTTACAAGCGGGTAACGGCGGTACGGGGGCAAAATTAGGCGCTGACCACTCCCCATCCACCCTCATCCCTGTGGCCTCAGGCTTCGCCCGAGGGATGTCACAGGGATCCAGCGCGCCCAAGTCCTTGGGCGCGGAAGACTCTTCTTCAGTCGCGTAGCGTCATTCACCGCGCCGACGCGCGGTGGCTGGATTCCTGTGACATCCCTCGGGTCAAGCCCGAGGACAGGAATGAGGAGTGTGTGGGGAACGGCGGTGCTTTATCGATACGGAGTGTCTATTTTAGACGGCACCTTTATGCCGGACGGTGCGACCATCTTTCTCCCGGAACTGGAAAGGGCGGCCGAAGCCGCCCTCATTCATCCTGCCATCACCGCCCGGCGATGATGCTGGAGATGACGCCGCTGGTGACGCCGATCAGCAGGAAGTCGTTGTCGGCGCGCACCCAGCGATAGTCGCGCGGCGGAGGCGCCAGCCGGTAGCGACGGTAGTCGTTGACGTCGTGAAACCGGCGGCGCTCGCCGGCGTCGACGCGGTATCCCTTCTTCCAATGCGGCCGAACCACCGTCTTCTCGACGATCACCTTCTTCTTGACGACGACCGGCGGACGGCGGAAATCATCGGCGCTCGCCTGCGAGGCGACGATCGGCGAGAGAAGGAAGGAGGCGGACAGAAGAGCTGCAAAGATCTTTTTCATGTGGGGGTTCCTTGTGTGGGGCACGGGAGCAAATTAGGGCCGGAAAGATGAACCGAAACTGAAATTTAAATTAAACTTTCGTAATGGAATCTGAGGCCTGCGGGTCCCGGTTTATAATTTAGATTAATCTTATACACCCCAATGTCTACCGCAGGCGCCGGTGGCCGGCCTCGTCCTTCGAGGCCCCTGCGGGGCACCTCAGCATGACGTCGAAGAGAGGTCGCAGCCTCGTTCGCCGGAGACCTCAGGGCGCCGGCAACTGCGATCGGTGGCGCGGCACGCCGAAGCGATATCTAATGGAACACCAGGCCTCAAAACACGGCTAGGCCGACCCCTTCCCCGCCGGAAAGAATACCGGCTGCGCCTTGTCAGCAGTGTGCGAGCGTGTAGTTTCGGACTCGCGTCAATTCAGAGGTAAGGAAAACATGTCCGAATCCGCGGGTGGGCTCTTCGACTTCGTCGGGGTATTCGCCGTGTTCTTTCTCGTGGCCGCCAATGGCTTTTTCGTCGCCGCTGAATTCGCCCTGGTTTCCGTCCGGCGCAGCCGTGTCGCCGAGCTCGTCGCGGCAGGCCGGATGAATGCCACCGCCCTGCAGCGCGCCGTCGACAATCTCGACTCCAACCTCGCAGCCACACAGCTCGGCATCACCATCTCCTCGCTGGCGCTCGGCTGGGTCGGCGAGCCGGCGCTTGCCCATCTGATCGAGCCCCTACTCTCTTTCCTGCCTCAGCCCTGGGCGACGACCGGGGCGCATACGGTTGCCGTCGTCATCGCCTTCGTCATCATCACCGCGCTGCATATCGTGCTCGGGGAACTCGCGCCGAAAAGCCTGGCGCTTCAGCGCAGCGAAGCCACTTCGCTTGCCGTCGTGCGCCCGCTCGGCCTCTTCCTCGTGCTGTTCAAGCCGGCGATCTTCACGCTGAACGGCCTCGGCAATCTCGTTCTCAAGGCGGTCGGCCTTCGCGCCGGAACCGGCGAATCCTCCTTCCACTCGCCGCAGGAGCTGAAGCTGCTCGTCGCCGAGAGCCAGGAGGCCGGCCTTCTGAACCCGGTGCAGCAGCAGCTCGTGGAGCGGGTGTTCAACATCGGCGACCGGCCGATTTCCGACATCATGACGCCGCGCCTCGATATCGAATGGTTCGACGCTGACGACAGCGAGGCCGAAATCCTGAAAACCATCCGCGAATGCAGCCATGAGCAACTGCTGGTCGCCCGCGGCTCGATCGACGAGCCGATCGGCATGGTGCTGAAGAAGGACCTTCTCGACCAGGTGCTGGACGGCGGCAAGGTGCGGCCGATGGAGGTGATCAAGCAGCCGCTGGTGCTGCACGAGGGCACCAAGGTCGTCCGCGTGATCGACGCCTTCAAGGCCTCGCCCGTGCGCCTTGCCATCGTCATCGACGAATATGGAAGCCTCGAAGGCATCGTCACCCAGACCGACCTGCTGGAAGCCATCGCCGGCGACCTGCCGGGGGCGGACGAGGAACCCGACATCATCATCCGCGACGACGGCTCGCTGCTGATCGACGCGATGATGCCGGCCTTCGACGCCTTCGAGCGCCTCGGCCTCAAGGACCGTCCCGACGCCGATTTCCACACGCTGGCGGGTTTTGCGCTGCATCAGCTCCAGCATATTCCCGAAACCGGCGAAATCTTCCTCTTCGAAGACTGGCGCTTCGAGGTGATCGACATGGACGGCATGCGCATCGACAAGATCCTGGCGACGCGCGTCCCGGCGGACGGGGCCGTTAGCTAACCCATTGCCAGCGTCCAGAGCATGCCTGAGATGGCGCAGGCCATCAGCGTCGTGATGACCGAGGTCTTGAAGCGGAAGATCGCGATGGCAGCGGCGGCAGAGAGCGCCATTGCCGCCGGCACGGCCGATTGCAGCACCGGAATATCGAGCCGCAGGCTGCCGACACTGACGGACGCGACCTCGGCAAACAGCGTGTGCAGGCCGAACCAGATGGCGAGGTTGAGGATGACGCCGACCACTGCCGCCGTGATTGCCGACATGGCCCCGGCGAGCGCCACATTGCCGCGCAGCTTTTCGATGAAGGGCGCGCCGAGGAAGATCCAGAGGAAGCAGGGCACGAAGGTCACCCAGGTCGTCAGGATTGCGGCAAGCGTGGCGGCCACCATCGGATCGAGCGAGCCGGGATTGCGAAAGGCGCCCATGAAGCCGACGAACTGCAGCACCATGATCAGCGGCCCCGGCGTCGTCTCGGCCATGCCGAGGCCATCGAGCATCTCGCCCGGTTTCAGCCAGCCGAAATGCTGCACGGCCTCCTGCGCGACATAGGCGAGCGCGGCATAGGCGCCGCCGAAGGTGACGACCGCCATCTTGCTGAAGAACAGGCCGATCTGGCTGAAGACGTCGCCCGGCCCGAAGAAGGCGTAAAGCGCTGCGACGGGCGCGAGCCAGAGAACAAGCAGCGCCGCCGAGACGCCGAGCGACCAGACGAGATTGGGGCGGGCATGGTCGGGAATGCCCTCGCCGAGCGCCGACTCGGCATCCGACAGCACCGGGCCGCCCGCGGCCTTGTGGCCGCCGCCCGGGGTAAACGCTTCGAGCCCGAGGCGGCCACCGAGATAGCCGGAGATGGCGGCGGAAAGCACGATCAGCGGGAACGGCACATGGAAGAAGAAGATGGCGATGAAGGCCGCGGCCGCAAGCGCAAGCATGACGCGGTTCCGCAGCGCCCGGCCGCCGATGCGGATGACGGCCTGAACGACGACGGCGAGCACCGCCGCCTTCAGGCCGAAGAACAGGCCGGCGACGATGCCGACGCTGCCATAGGCCGCATAGATATAGCTGAGGGCGAGGATCGACAGGAATCCCGGCAGCACGAAGAGCACGCCGGCGACGAGCCCGCCCCATGTCCGGTGCATCAGCCAGCCGATATAGACGGCGAGCTGCTGCGCCTCGGGCCCGGGAAGCAGCATGCAGTAATTCAGGGCATGCAGGAAACGGTGCTCGCCGATCCATCGCTTCTCGTCGACGATGATCCGGTGCATGACGGCGATCTGGCCGGCCGGGCCGCCGAAGCTGAGCGCGGCGACGCGCAGCCACACGCGCAACGCTTCTGCGAACGGGACCCCGTGATGATGCCCCTTGCCCGCATCTTTCTTCCCCGCCTGCCCGGCGGGCGCATTTTCTACCATCTCGACCATCTCATGCCCTCTTTTTCGGCGCGGGCCAGTTGTGGGTTTCCTCGGTCGCGTCGCGGCACCAGCGGAAGAAGGCGTCATAGAGAAGCATGCCGGCCTCGAGCTGCTCCAGATCGTCGGAATACATTCTGGAAAGGCCGAGCGAGGCCGCCAGCAGGCCCGCCGCCTCCGGCGCAAGGTCGAGCCTTGCCGTATCCGCCGCCCTGACGATTTTCGCCAGGCGCAGCAGCGGCTCCAGCGCCAGCCCGAACTCCTCGACCATGACATCGAAGGTGCAGAGCTCACCGCGATGGCTCCAGAACACGTCTTCGATATCGAAGGGCTCGGCTGCAAAGCGCTCGCCGACGGCCAGGACCTCCGGCGCCGGCACGAACAGGAAGACGGCGTTCGGATCGACGAAGCGGCGGATCAGCCAGGGACAGGCGATGCGGTCGATCTTCGGCCGCGCCCGCGTCACCCAGACGGTGCGCCCCTGCCCGTCGCGGCGCGGCAGCTTCTTCTCGGGCACCGCAGGCCCGGCCGCGGCCCAGGCTTCGAAACCGCCTTCGAGCGTTTCGGCCTCGATCCCGGCATGTCTGAGATAGGCGGCGACACCATGGCTGAGCTTGGCGCCCCTCTGGCAGACCACGACGACGGCATCGGCATCGATTTCGCCGGCCCAGGACGCAACGTCGGCATGGCCGCGCCGGATCGAGCCCGGCACCAGGCGCGGATCGAGCGTAAAATCCTCCTCGGTGCGGACGTCGATGATGCAGGGCGCAGCCGGGGTTCCGATGAGGCGGCTGAGCTTGTCGGGAGATATTTCGAGAAATGACGGCATGACGCGTCCCTCCGTTGATCGGGTTTTACCGGACGCGATTCTTCGGCATGTCGCCTCGTGGGGTGATCGCAACCCCAGAAGAAAATCATGCGCAAACTGCCGCCGTTGTGTCAAGCGCGTACGGCGATGCTGTCGCGTGCTGGCCACCGACCTCTTCCACCTTTCGCTTGCCGCTCAAGGCGAAGCGAACAGCAACGGAGGACGTGCCGTGTAGCCCCCTCATCTGCCTGCCGGCATCTTCTCCCCGAGGGGAGAAGCGGACAAGCCGAGAACTCTGCGTCCACAAACGATGCCTTCAAGAAGGGCAAGACGCCGCCACGAGTCCCTTCTCCCCAGCGGGGGTCCGAAGGACGGGGCGAGACGCGTGGCTCGACCCAGGTCGATGCCGGCAGGCAGATGAGGGGGCCGCACGGCACATAGGTCGCTGCTTGACTTTGCTCAACCCAATCGAGCCACCAACCGCCGGAAAGCCCTGATAACAAGGGCCTCCGGCCCCAGAATGGAACAAAAACCTCGTTCGCTCATTTATTAGTCACCGAAAGAGGAGAAAGTACCATGACGTACGACCCCAATAATGCCAACGATCCCAACCGCCCGCTGAATCCGAATTTGGATCTGCGCACGACGCCGACTGCGCGCACCAGCAATACGTGGGTTGTCTGGGTCGCTGCATTGGCCGTGATCGCTGTTGCTGCATTCGCCTATTCGCAGTGGAGCAGCACACCTCCCGGCACTTCGCCGGATACGACAGCCTCCACGACCCAGTCCACACCGGCCCCCGCCCCGGCCCCGGCAACGCCGATGGCTCCGGCCGATAACAGCGCAACGCCTGCTCCGGCACCCGCACCGGCCACTCCGCCGGCTGCTCCTGCCCAGCAGTAACCGCTGCCCGGTCGAGGGAAGCCGCGTTAGATGCCTCCTTGGCGTATCCGACGGGACACGCCAAGGAGGATCTATGTCTTGAACACACCCCTCCTCTTGCGGCGATCCCGATCTCAGCGCCACGCAGCCGGCGCAGCTTCTTTTCCGCGGCCGGCCCTTGAATAACCGCAATCCACGCTTATCTACAGGTCATAGAGATTGTCTCTGGCGGCTGACCACGGAGGTACTGGCAGCCGTCATTGAGACAAATCGAGGAAGGTCGGTGCGAGTTTCGCCCGGCCTTTTTTCTTGCCCGCGGCACCGATGCCGAGCCTGCGGGTTACCAGCCGTTTTTGCCCTTCTTGCCGTCGGCCCCCTTATAGGGATCGTAATTGTAGGTGCGCGAACCGCCGCCGTAGACGGTCTCGCGGTAGGTGCCGCCGAGGGTCTGCTGCGTCTGCGAATAGGGATCGCCGTTGCGATAGGTATTGTAGCTGCCGCCGGAATTCCGTTCCATCGTGTAGGTATTGCGCCCCTCGGTCCAGCACGGCCCGGAGATGAGTTCGCAGCCGGCAAAAGCCGGGCCCGACATCAGCATGGCTACCACAAAAACCAACTTACGCATGATAGTCTCCCAAAATGGAGGTCGAAGGATTCAACCTCTGCCAAAGCTCTGATTTCATTCGTTCCCACCCGGCCTTCCCGCATTGCCCTCGCGCCATTGGGCAAGCCGGTCGCGTTCGCGCCTTCTCAGGCTCGACTGGCTTGGCGATGCTTGGCTCGCGGAAGGACTACTTGGGAATTCTGTTGTAGAAGGACTGTGGGTCGTAGACGCACTGGTAGTCGAGGATGCAGAGCCTGCCGCTGGCATCCCTCACCCGCGCGACGTCGTACTTGTCCCCGAGATTGCACCGTGCCGGCGGATAGCGGAAGCTGCGCCCGCCGAGGCCCATGCGGATGAAGACCCTCTTCTCCTGGCGGATGATCTGCGTAAGCTGCTCGCAGCTGTGATCCCTGGCATTGACCTCCACCGCCTCGGCGGCAAGAACCGCCGACGGAAACAACAGGGCAACAGCCAGAACGACGCTTTTCATACACAACCCCTGATCTCAGAGACCGATGTCAGCCATCGCGCCCGCGGCCGCTGCAAAAGCAGGCGGATTGCCACGGTAATACGACCTTTCCTTCGTCTCCGGCACATTTTAGCCCAGCCGCTTCCCGCTGGATTTGTTCTCATTTTGTTCTAAAGCGCGAAAGAGTCAAGCGCCAAAATAGAAATTTTCAACCGCAGGATTCAAAGAGGCCTCGGCCTCAACGCGCGATGCGTCAGGGAAAATTGTAGAGCGACGCCGGATCGTAGACGCAGGCATAGTCGAGAACGCATTGCTTTCCGCCCGCATCGCGAAAACTGGTCGTGGCGCGCTTGTCGCCCGGGCCGCATTGCGCCGGCGGAAAACGAAAGCTGCGCCCGCCGAAACCGACCCGAACGAAGACCTTCTTGTTCTCACGGATGATCTGCGCAATCTCGCCGCAGCTATGTTCGTTCGCTTTGACTTCCCTCACCCCGGCAGCAAAAGCCGGCAGCGGCAGCAACAAGGCGAGCGCGAAGATGACGCTTTTCATGGAAGTCCCCGTTTTTGCAGAAAGGAGATAGGGCGCGCGGTTCGATACGGCCAGTGCGGCGGATAATCGAAATAAGCCGCTCGTCGCCGAAGACTTTCAACAGGCCGAAGGTTCGGCCTGAATTCTAATATATTGATCTTTTCAAGAGATTTGGTGGGTGATGTAGGGCTCGAACCTACGACCCGCTGATTAAGAGTCAGCTGCTCTACCAACTGAGCTAATCACCCGTTCGCGCTTGGCTGCGCGGTGTGACGGGGCGTATAAACAGGATCGGCAGGCTTGTCCAGCGCATCGGCAAAAATTCTTTGGTTAATTTCAAAGATTTTTGCGCATGGCTGATATGCAGCGCAGAAAGGCTCAAATCGGAAGAGATTTTCCGAAGGGATTATGCGCCGATTCAAAGTGATGAAGCATGTCTCGCAAAAGTGTGCAGCGGTTTTGTGAGAAAGAAATGCGTAAAAACAAAGATCTAAAGCGTGATCAGCGAATCTGAAAGATCGCGACACGCTTTAGTGCGTCCTCAGCGCGGCTGACGGAAGCGCGAGGGACGCTCCATCGATTCAAAGGTCGAGCGTGCCGCTCGCCAGCCGCACGGCCTGGCCGCCGATCCGGGCGTTGGAGATCACCCCGCCGTCAATATCGATATGCAGGTGGATGAAGGACGGCCGGTCCATTTCCACGCCCTGCTCGATCATGATCGGGTGATGGCCATCGGTCAGCCGGTCGAAATGGTGGATGGCGCCGGAAAGTGCCGCCGCCGCAGCACCCGTCGCCGGATCCTCGACGATGCCCATGCCGCTTGCGAACATGCGGGCATGGAACTTCGCCACATGGTTGACGCCGCCGCGGCAATAGACATAGGCCGAGGCGAGCGCGCCGTCGGCGAAAGGCACGATCTTCTCCCAGAGCTGCGGATCGAAATCGACCCGCTGGGCCGCACCCACATCGTGCACCGGAATGAGCAGGAAGGGAACGCCGGCGCTCCAGACCGAGGGCACGTGATTTTCGAAGCCGATCTCGGTTACCTTCAGCGACAGCGCATCGGCCATGCCGAGCTTGTCGAGCGGCATGACGGCCTGCTGCGATTTGCGCGGCAGGTCGAATTCGGCAAAGCTCGCCTCGCCCTCCCTCAGCCTGACGGCACAACGCACCGGCCCGACATTTTCCTCGAGCACGCTGACGAGATCGCGGTTGGTGGCGCCATGCGTGCGTTCGGCGAGCGCGATCGCGGTGCCGACTGTAGGGTGGCCGGCAAAGGGCAGCTCGCGCCCCGGCGTAAAAATCCTGATTTTGGCCGCATAGGCTGGATTGCTCGCAGGCTGCACGAACACCGTCTCCGAGAGATTGATCTCCCGGGTGATCGCCTGCATCGCCTCGTCGCTGAGATCGTCTCCGTCGAAGATCACCGCCAGCGGGTTGCCCGCAAGCTTTCGATCGGTGAACACGTCATAGACGCTGTAGCTTCGCGCCACATCGGCCTCCCTGAATCGGTCATCGCGCCGTCAACCTGCCCGACCGCGCGACCGAGTGCAAGGCGCTAAGTCCGGTAACAACAACGCATCTCCGGCGGGAGGCGCCGGCGGTCTTGAATTTGCGCGTGATGCTTAATGAAAATCGATTTTTTGTTTTTCGGGGAGGCGGTGCTGGCAAGGGGCCTCACAGAGAGAGCCCCTCATCCGCCTGCCGGCACCTTTGTAACTTCCCT
>NZ_NWSX01000036.1 GCF_002531825.1 Rhizobium sp. J15
GGAATCCCAAATCGTTAAATCGTCACCGCGCCCTAAAACGTAAGCTGTACTTTACAGGCGGCCGTGCGGTCGCCCGCAAGCGTGAAGGCGGCGTTCGCCTCTTCCAGCGGCAGGCTGTGGCTGATGATCGGCCGGACGTCGATCTCGCGGCTGGAGATCAGCTCGACGGCGGCGGCGAATTCCTCGTGGAAGCGCTGCGTGCCGTGGATATGAAGCTCCTTGCCGACGATGGCGTTGAGCGGGACCGGGATCTCGCCGGTGACGCCGACCTGGACGATCGTGCCGCGCGGCCGGATGGCGGCAATGGCGCTGCGGATGGCGGGTGCGGCGGCCGAGCATTCGAAGACGAGATCGAAATAGCCTTTGCCCGCCTCGAATTGCGCAAGGGCCGCCGCATCCCTGGACACATTGATCGTGCGGCTGGCGCCCATCGCCTTTGCCCGCTCCAGCGCCGCATCGGCAAGATCGGTCACGACGATCTCGGCCGCGCCGTGATGGCGGGCAGCGGCAACCATCAGGCAGCCGATCGGGCCGGCGCCGGTGACGAGCACGCGTTTGCCCGATATCTCGCCGGCGCGCGAAGCCGCATGCAGGCAGACGGAGAGCGGCTCGCTGCAGGCCGCTTCCGCCGGTGTCGTCGCGGCACCCACTTCGAAGCACTGTTTGGCCGGCACCACCAGCCATTCCCGGAACATGCCCTGCTCATGCGGCAGGCGCATCGCGCTGCCCATGAATCGCATGTCGAGGCAATGGATTGGCAGCCCCTTCGCGCAATATTCGCATTGGCCGCAGGGCTGGCTCGGATTGACCGCGACCAGCGCGCCGGCTTTGAGATCGACCCCCTCGCCCGCCTGGCTCACCCTTCCCGAGGCCTCGTGGCCCGGTATGATCGGCTCGCGGACTCTCACCGGCCCGAAGCCGCCATCCTGGTAATAATGCAGGTCGGAGCCGCAGATGCCTGCGGCCGCCATTTTCAGAAGCACCTCGCCCGGACCGGGCGTCGGAACGCTGTCGGTTTCGAGCCTGAGATCGCCCTTCTGGTAAAGCCGTGCCAGACGCGTCTGCATCCTGCCCTCCTATCTCAGTAGCCCGAGCTGCTGCGGCAGCCAGAGCGATACGGCAGGGACGAAGGTGATCAGGATCAGCGCGATGAAGAGCGGCACCAGCCAGGGCAGGATCGCCATGGTGGTGCGTTCGACCGAGAGTTTCGCCACCCTGGACAGGACGAAGAGCACCATGCCGAGCGGCGGGTGCAGCAGGCCGATCATCAGGTTCAGCGTCATGATCAGGCCGAACTGCACCGGATCGATGCCGAACCTTGCGACGATCGGCAGAAGGATCGGCACGAGGATGGTGATTGCCGCGATCGTATCCAGGAAGCAGCCGACGAAGAGCATCAGCAGGTTCACCAGGATCAGGAACACCCACTTATTGTCGGTGATCGACAGGATCGCATCGGAGAGCAGCTGCGCGGCCTGGCTCACCGTCAGCAGCCAGGCGAAGACGGAAGCCGCCGTGACGATGAAGAGAACGGAGGCCGTCGTCTCGATCGTATCGAAGCTTGCCTTGGCAAGCGTCGAGAGCGTCATCGTGCGGTAGCGCACCAGGCCGAGGAACAGCGACCAGAGCACGGCGGCGACCGCAGCCTCGGTCGGCGTGAACCAGCCCATCGTCATGCCGCCGATCAGGATGACCGGCGTCATCAGCGCCATGACGGCGGAAAAGCCGAAATACCAATCGGCTGCCAGCAGTGCGAGAAGGGCGATGCCGGCAGCAGCGTTCATCGACAGGCCTGCCCGCATCATCAGATAGATCGCCACGGGCACCAGCAGGACCACGACGATTTCCAAGCCCGCCGACAGCAGCTGCCTGATATCGAAGGGCGCGTCGGAGCCCCAGCGCTTCTTGTAGGCGAAGGCGGCGACGGTGACCATCATCAAGAGCGTCATCACGACGCCGGGCAGGATGCCGGCCATGAAGAGCGCGCCGATCGAGACATTGGCCATCATGCCGTAGATCACGAAAGGCAGCGATGGCGGGAAGATCGGCCCGAGCGTGGCCGACGCCGCCGTGACGCCGACGGCGGCCTCGACGGGATAGCCGTGATCCTTCATCGCCTTGATCTCGATCGTGCCGATGCCGGCCGCATCGGCAAGCGCCGTGCCGGACATGCCGGAGAAGATGACCGAGCCGATGATGTTGACCTGCGCCAGCCCGCCCTTCATCCAGCCGACGAGCGCGACGGCGAAGGAATAGATGCGGCCGGTAACGCCGGCGGAGTTCATCAGGTTGCCGGCCAGGATGAAGAAGGGCACGGCGAGCAGCGGAAAGCTTTCGACGCCGGCGATCATGCGCTGGGCGACGATGATGTCGGGCGCCACGCCGTAAAGCACGATATAGAGCACGGAGGCGACGGCCATCGAAATGGCGACGGGCACGCCGACCAGCATCAGCAGCAGAAACGAACCAAGCAGCAGCAGCATCGGATCAACCCTCGACGGTCTGGAATTCTTCGGGCCGCTCCAGCACGGAGTAGCCGCGGCGCATATTGGCGATGAAGACGATGACCGCGCGGATCAGCATCAGCACGAAGGCAGCAAGGACGGAGTAGAAGACGATGTTGCGCGGCAGCTCGACGGTGACCATCTGCTCGTCGGCGACGACCTCGACGTAACGCCACATCAGATAGCAGCCATAGGCGAAGAAGCCGATGCGGACGATATCGACGAAGGTCGCGAGCACGCGCGCCAGCCCTGCCGGCATATAGTGATAGAACACGTCCACCTGAATATGCCGCGACATGCGCACGCACATGGCGGAGCCGAGAAAGACGACGCCGATCAGGCAGTTGATCGCAATCTCCTCGGTCCAGGCGTAGCTGTCGTTCAGCACATAGCGGGTGAAGAACTGCAGGAAAACGCAGCCGGTCATCAGCCAGAAGACGATCAGCGTGATCCAGTCCTCGATGCCGTAGTCTGCGACATTGGCGGTCGGCGCGTGCCCTTCGAATTCGTGGCCGATTTCCTCGGCCGTGATCGGCGTGTGAATTTCTTGCGACATGATCGGCCTTGTTCCTGTTGGGGAAGGAGGGCGCGGCGTAGCCGGCGCGACCTTTGGTCTGTTGACGAGCCTCGCTCCTTGCTGGGCGGCGCGGCCCCTCATCCGGCTGCCGCCACCTTCTCCCCGCTCGCGGGGAGAAGGGACGTGCCACACCGGCTTGCCTGAATTTCAACGCTGCGTTTGGCACGTCCCCTCTCCCCGCGAGCGGGGAGAGGGTTAGGGTGAGGGGCAGTCGCCGGTGCGAACCGAACGGACTTTACTGGATCGCCCGGATCGCTTCCCAGTCGGCCTTCTCGTAGCCGAAGTCTTCGAACTTGACCTTTTCCATCACGTTCTTTTCGAAGTCTGATTTGTCGACTTCGGTGACGTTGATGCCCTTCTCCTTAAAGGTGGCGACGAGGCTGTTTTCCTTGCCGGCGATCGTCTTGGTGGTGCGCTCGGCGGCCTGCTGCATCACTTCGCCGAAGATCTTCTTGTCCTCGTCGGAGAGCTTCGCCCACAGCTGCTTGGAGACAACCGTGTTCAGATGATCGACGATATGGCCGGTGAGAATGATGTTCTTCTGAACTTCGAAGAACTTCTTCGCCTCGATCGTCGTCAGCGGGTTTTCCTGTGCCTCGACCGTGCCGTTCTGCAAGGCGAGATAGACTTCGGCGAAGGCGATCGGCGTCGTGTTGGCGCCGCAGGCACGCGGCATGGCGAGATAGGCCGGCACATCAGGCACGCGGATCTTCAGGCCCTGCATGTCGGCGCATTTGGCGATCGGCTTGTTCGAGGTCGTGTGGCGCGTGCCGTAATAGCTGACGGCGGCGATGTGGTTGCCGGTCTTGTCCTCGTAGCCCTTGGCGAGGCGCTGGAAGACGTCGCTCTTGGTATAGGCGATCAGGTGATCCGGGCTGCGGAAGATATAGGGGAAGTAGGTAACGCCGATCGGCTTGTAGTCGCGTGCCGCAAAGCTCGATCCCGAGATGATGATGTCGACCGTGCCGAGCTTGAGGCCCTGGTTGATATCGGCTTCCTTGCCGAGCTGCGAGGCCGGATAGACCTCGATCTTGTAGCGCCCGTCGGTGCGCTTGGCGATCTCTTCGGCGGCCCAGACGGAATCCGTGTGGAAGGGCTCCGAGGTTTCGTAGACATGCGCCCATTTCAATACCGTCTGGGCGTGCGCGACCGCTGTCGTCGCCATGATCGCGGCTGCGGTGCAAAGTATCGTTGCCAGTCTCGTCTTCATTGCTTGCTCCTCCCGAGCTCGGGTTTAAGTCTTGTTGGCTCCTCTCGCGGCCGCCTTGTCGCGGCCGCGCTCCTCCTCTCCCGAAAACTCCTCCCCGAAGCTCTCGGAAAATCTCTTCTGCGATAAAGTCAGATGGGCGCGCATCGCAGCCTTCGCGCCCGCCGCATCGCCTGATGCGATCGCATCGCGGATGGCGCGGTGCTCGTCCACGGCGCTGCGCCATGTCGTCGGCCCCTCGAAATGGCTGGCGAGCTTTTCGAAATAAGGGGTCATGCGCATGTCGAACATCTCGCCGGTCACGCGGATCAGCGTCGCATTGCCGACGATGGCGGCAATGCCGGTATGAAAGGCGCGGTCGGCGGCGAGCACCGTGCCCGCATCGTTGACGCCGCCGCTCATGCGCATCAGCGCCTCGTCGAGCACGGCGATATCTTCAGGCCTGGCGCGGCCGGCCGCTTCCTCGGCGATGGCGCATTCGATGATGGCGCGCGCCTGCAGCAGTTCGAAAGGTCCCTCCACCGGCTCGCTTTCGCTCGCCGCCATGCTGACGGCGTGCCGGCGTACCACGTAGATGCCCGAGCCCATGCGAATGTTGACGAGCCCTTCGACCTCGAGAACGATCAGCGCCTCGCGCACCGTCGGGCGCGATACGGACAATTGCTCGGCGAGCTCGCGCTCGGCCGGCAGCTTCTGGCCGACGACAAGCTCGCCGACTGATATCATCGAACGGATCTGATCCGCGACCTGCCTGTAGAGGCGGCGCGATTCCACAGGCGAAAACATCCTGGCCTCCCCGACGGCTTCTCCTCAAGCACGCAGCTGGTCAATTGGCCTGACCACTTGACCCATGGATATCACCGCACGGCTTGTGCGTCAATGCGCCGCATAAAACTCAGGCAGGCGTGTTCACGCCATAGGTGGAGCCGAGCGCCCTGAAGGCGCCGACCGTCGCCGGGTCGAGTTCCACGCCGTCTCTCTCGCGCTGCGCGGCGACGGCCCATTCCCGGTCGCCGGGCGCCATCACTTTGAAGCTCTCGCGCGCCGGGGAATTGCGCAAGGTATCGAGGTAGCGCCTCATCGCCGCGTCGAAGGTGTCGATATCGACAAAGGCGCCGGGCTTCAGCGCGATGACGAAAGCGCCGAGGCCGCGCGGCGTCGAGAAATCGGGGCCCGGCATCGGCGCGATGTCGAAGCTCAGCCGCATGCCTGTCAGTACCGCGCTCAGGATTTCCGAAATGCCGGCAAGCCCCGCGCCCTTGAAGCCGAATTCGCCGCCGAGCGGCGCCAGCATGTCGGCCACATCGGGATCCCTGGTGTCGTAGCCCCGCGCGTCGGAGGCGACGCCGGCCGGCAGCTCCCGGCCGAGGCTTCGATAGAGCTGCACGCGGTTATAGGGCACCGCACTCGTCGCCATGTCGAAGAGCCACGGGTCCTGCCCCTTGACCGGCACGGCGCAGGCGATCGGATTGGTGCCGTGGAAGCGCATCGCCCCGTCATGCAGCCGTACGAAGCTGTCGGAATTGCAGAAGGCAAAGCCGATGAAGCCGCGATCCGCGGCGTCGATCGCATAGGCGCCGGCGGGCCCGAAATGCGACGAGTTTCGTACCGCGACCGCGCCGATGCCGAATTCGCCGGCAAGACGCGTCGCATGCTCCATGGCCGTGTAGGTCGCGAGCGCGCCATGGGCGTTGTCGGCGTCGAGCGAGGCGATGGCGCCGAAGGCACTGGCGAGCGTGAGCCTCGGGCGCGGATTGAGCCGGCCCTCGACCAGTCCCTTCACATAATGGGAAAGCAGCCGCACGCCATGGCTGTCGATGCCGTGGCGGGTGCCGTGCATCATCGCCCGTGTCGCGGCCTCCGCGGTCGGCCGGTCGGCGCCCGCCGCAATCAGGATCTGCCTGCAGAAATCCTCGATCGCCGCAAGCGGGATCGAGAGGCTGGAGGATGGGGTGCTGTCGGTCGCCATGTTGCCTGGTCCATTTCCGGTGACGATTTCAGAAGTAGTAGCCAAGGGCCTGCCGCGCGTAAACGCCGACGCGACGATGCGTGATGACGTGTGCCGGCACTGATCCCCTTGGCTAGCGGCACATGGCCAGAGGCCGGCGGCTGGTTTGCGGCCAGTCGCGGCCGGTTATGCCGGGAACGTTGTAGGCGTCCGCCGCGAAGGCTTCGAGCGAAGCGCGATTGCGGATGATCACCAGGCCGCGGGTGGAATAGATGAGATGCTGGCCTTCGAGCACATGCAGGGCATCGGTGACGCTGGAGCGGCGCACGCCGAGCATGGTTGCCATATATTCGTGGGTGATTTCGATCTCCTGTCCTTCCAGCCGGTCGTCACACATCAGGATCCATTTCGCCAGCCGGACGTCGATCTTGTGAACGGCGTTGGAAAGCGCGGTGTTGGCGACCTGAGTGAAGAAGATGCGCAGAAAATGCGAAAGCAGCCGGCGCACGGCGGGCCGCTCGGCCAGGAAGCCCGCCAGCGCACCGGCTTCCACACGGCGTCCGTAGCCGCCGACCTGCATCATCACGTCGAACGAAAACCGTTCCGCGCCCACCGTCAGCGCCGGCGGCGACATTCCGTCCCTGCCGAGCACGCCGACCTCGGCCTTCCTGCCCTCGGGGCTCGTCGCCACCATGGAAGCAATGCCGTTTTCCAGGAAATAATAATGGCTGACCGGCATGCCCAGATGGACGAGCTCGAAATCGCGCGGAAGAGGAAGCGGTTCCAGTATGCGTTCCAGAGCCAGAAGCTCCGGATCCGCCAGCTGCGACAGGATGAGATTTTCGCTTTCGAAAGCGCGCATCGCTCTGCTCTTTGTTTGGCAAGAGCACACCGTGTCCAGCCGCCAGCGCCATAGTCCGCTCGGCCGCAGGAAAATCATGAATTGGAGACGGCCGATTGCAAGGCGCCTAGACCTAAACTCGATGGGCCGACAAAAGGTTCCGTGACGAGTTTTGTGCGTAACCGCACATCGCAGTGCAAATGCTTTAGCAAGTGCTAATGTCATTGACGGCAGTTCGAGGGCGCACTGGCATGGATCAATATCCTCTTTCAAACGAGGAAACGGAAATCTATCGGCACATCGTCGAGAGTGCTGCGGACTATGCCATTTTTGCGATGGATCGCCATGGCACCATCCTCACCTGGAGCGCCGGCGCCGCGAAACTCTTCGGCTATCCGGCCGCCGAAATCATCGGCCAGAACGGCAGCCTCCTCTTCTCGTTCGAGGATCAGCTCGCCGGCGTCCTGCTCAAGGAAATCCGGCTGGCGCTCACCGCCGGCCGGGCCGGCGACGATCGCTGGCATCTTAGAAAGGACGGCAGTTCGTTCTGGGCTTCGGGGCTGATGATGCCGCTTCGCAACAACGCGGGCGAGACCTACGGCCTGACGAAGATCGTCCGTGACCGGACGCAAAGGCTTCATCAGGACGAGGCCTTGCGCGCCAGCGAGGAGCGGCTTCAGCTCATCCTCAAAAGCGCGATCGACTATGCGATTTTCGCTTTCGACCGGGATGGGCGGATCATCAGCTGGAACACCGGAGCCTGCCGCATCTTCGGCTATGAGGAAGCCGAGATCCTCGGCCGCGACGCACGCATTCTCTTCCTTCCCGAGGACCGTGAAGAAGGCGTGCTGGAACGCGAGATGAAGTCGGCCTTCGAGCGCGGCCGGGCGGAGAACGAAAGGCTTCACCTGCGCAAGGACGGATCGACATTCTGAGGCAGCGGCCTGACCATGCCGCTGCGCGCCCAGCGTGCCGGCTATATCAAGGTGCTGCGGGACGATACCGAGCGTCATTGCGCCGAGGAGCACCAGCAGATCATGCTGCGGGAGATGAGCCATCGCGTCAAGAACAGCCTGACGCTGGTCGCGGCCATGCTCGCCATGCAGGCCCGGTCGTCCAAACAGGAGGAGGTCGGACAGGCCCTTCGAGACGCCGAGGCGAGGGTCGGAACCATTGCCGAGGTGCATGACCAGTTGTGGCGCCAGCCGCATATCGAAACGGTGGATCTAGCCGATTTCCTGTCGAGCCTCTGCCAGCGCCTGCAGCAAACGAGCTCCCGCCACACCCTGTCGGTCGACGCCGATCCCTGCGTGGTCGATGCCGACCGTGCCATCCAGATCGCGCTTCTCGTCAACGAGCTGGTGACCAATGCCTTCAAGCACGCCTTTCCCGATGCCTGCGGCGCCGTCACCGTCCGCGCCCGCAGCATCGCCGATGCGATCCGCCTCGAGGTGGCCGACGACGGACGCGGCCTGCCCGCGGACGTGCTGACCTCCGAGAACGGCGGAAAAAGTCTCGGGATGAAAGTGGTCCGCGCGCTCGTGCAGCAGCTCAAGGCCGAGTTCCATGTCGAGGACCGGCAGCCCGGCACCGGCTTCGTGATCCGCTTGCCGAGAGAGGGATGACGGCCCTTGTCTGATCGGGGTTTGCGCGGTGCATCCATTCCAGCTTTCCTGCGCCTTCGCCGCAATGAGAGCTGCCTCTCAAACATCCGCGGCATTCGTTTTTCTCCACCCATCCACCTTTTGTCAAAACCGCACAGAGCCTTTCGCGAATATGGCCATGCCTGCCGTTTTGGCGCATAAGCTGATTACTACCGTGATCACGGGGACTGTCGGTATGAGCGCGGGCTCCCTCCCGCAGGAGACGGTCAATGGTGGCACCAGGTCAGCGCGATATCCAGAACCTGCTGTTGAAAGCTCTTCCAGCCAGGGCTTTCGATATGCTCGTCGCTGATGCCGAGCTCATCGACCTGCCTGTCAAACATGTCCTGGTCGAAGCCAATCAGTCGAACGAACATGTCTGCTTCATCGAGAACGGCCTCGCATCGATGGTGGCGTCGAACAGCGAGGACGAGGCTGTCGAGGTCGGCCATATCGGCTATGAGGGCATGTCGGGAGCGCATGTCGTCCTGAAGACGGATACGACGCCCAACCGGACCTTCATTCAGGTCGCTGGCTCCGGCCTGCAGGTTTCCGTCGGAAATTTCAAACGCATGCTGGCGGAGTTTCCGGCCGCCAACGATCTGTTCCTCAACTATGTGCATTGCTGCGACATCCAGCTTGCCCAGTCGGCGCTCGCCAACGGGCGCTACAACATGCATGAGCGCCTCGCCCGCTGGCTGCTGATGTGCCATGACCGGCTTGATGGTAACGATCTGCCGCTGACCCATGAATTCCTGGCGCTGATGCTCGGCGTGCGCCGCGCGGGCGTGACGAACGAGTTGCACGTCATCGAAGGGCTGAGAGTGATCAGATCGACCCGCGCCAATGTGCGGATTCTCGACAGGGAGCGGCTGGAGGAGATCGCAGCCGGCAGCTACGGCGTTCCGGAGCGGGAATACGAGCGCCTGATCGGCCTGCCGATCCGGCGACCCTTCACTCGGAACGCCTGATCGTCTCGGTGAAGGGAACGATCAGGATGAGGGTTCCGTCTTCGTTGCAGATGTGGATTTTTCGTGCCGAAATATCCATTCCGGCAAGGACCGCCTGGCTCATGAGGGCTCTGGCATCCTGCACGGCTTCTTGCCTGGCATCCTCGATCGTCGCCAGCTCCGAACCTTCCAGATCAGAGACCGTGCCGGCCTCTGAAACGACGTTGAAGTAAAATCGTGGCATCAGCTGCCTCATCGTTGAAGAAACAATGCCATAACGTGCGGTAAGGTTCCCCCGAAAAGCCTTCTGATCCCTCTCGTTTTCCTCAGGAATATCGACTCAATGGGGCGTTTCGCCGGCGTCGGTTCCAAGGCGCGCCATCGCCGCCCGAAGGTCAAGAAGCTCCATAAGAATATTTTCCCAGTCGTCGTCATCCGCTCTGGCGATCGGGATGATCGCAGCGCCGATCATCTGCAACAGGCGGTCCAGCGCCGGGGATCGATCGAAGGCGCCGTCCGGCGCGCCTTCGCGCAGGCTCCTGATACCGTCGACGATCTCTCGCAGGGCGATCTGCCGGTCCGCGAAACCGAGGCCGGAAGAAACCACCCTGATCGACGCGCTTTGCCGGCTTCTATCCATCGTGACAGGCCGCCTGTCCTGCATTCCCGCGCGCGGCGGCGCAGAAGGCCGCATCCGAAGCGGGCGGCGGGTTCGGCAGATCGAGATGCATGTGCCGCATCAGGCCTGCGAGCCTGTGCCTGTCCCGGATGCCGCATTCGAACCAGGAGACGAGTTCCCTGGCCACATGTTCGGCCGCCGGGCTGGCGATTGGGCATGATCTTTCCCGGCACCATCCGTGAAGGACGGCGGTCAGCATCGCCAGATCATCGGGCTGCAGCGCCGGCTTGGTGATTCCCGCATGCTGGATCATTCGGGTTCCTCCCTCCCCGTTATATGCGATGATCCTAAACTTCGGGTCCTCGATTTCAACTGCTGGTGCGGAAGCGTACGGACTGCACGGTCGGCATTCGCTCCGGCCCGCCGGGAACAAGGCCGGCCTGCCGGGGTTCGGCGGTAAGGGCACAACAACGTCGCATGACAGGCTCGAATATGGTAGGCACTGTGCAGGCGCGGACCGCCTGATGCTTCGAACCGCACTGAACAGCATGATCGCCCCAGAACGAGGATTAGGATAGGCGTCCGCATGAAGTCCCTCAGCCCGGTCGCCGGCAAGACGATTCTGATTATCGGTGAGACCGGCTTCCTTTCGGAGGATGCCAGGGCAGCGTTGCGTGCGCGTCAGGCATCGCTCGCCGGTCCCGTCGTCGTCTCCAGCGCGATGGAGTGCCTGAGCGAAGGCCTGATGTTCGACGCCGTGATCATCGACATCGCGATCTCCGACGAAGCCATGCTCTGGATGAACGAATGGCTGGAGACGCGCCGGATTCCCTTCATCTTCGCCCATGACGAAGGGTCTGCAACGCCGCCCGGCGGCTTCGTCGTCAGCGGGCGTGCTTCCGATATCGACGCGATGATCGCCGCTTTGTTCGGGCGGGACCCATCCTATTATCATTAACTGTCCGGTTCCGTACAATTGGCGGCGGGGCGTTGTCTCGGCCCCATTTGAGTCCCATTATTGAAAGGCACGACAGACAGCCTCGGGACCAGGGAAGACGTATGCTCGATTCTCAGTCCATCCATCTGAAGGCGCTCGATTCAGCGGATCTGGAGCGACTGCAGGCCGTTTTGAAGGTGATCTGCCGCGAGGCCGGCAGGCCCTTGCGCGCGCCCGACATCCAGGAAATCGCGGCGCTGCTGATCCGCCTCTATCGCCATGGCGTGACCGATGAGGACAAGCTGCTGTCGGTCGGCCGCCTGGCGTCGGCGCAGAAAGCGCCCTCCCGAGTCACGGCCGGCGCCGCCGGCCGAAGAGCGAAACGGCCGGCCCGTCAGGCCAAGCTCACGAGGGGCAGCGCATGAACGACAATGAAAAGGCGCGGGCCGATGTCGAGGGAACCGACAGGAAACGCGCCGAAACAGGAAAAAACCCGCCGGCCGGTCCTCACGCCAAGGATCATCTCATAGACCAAAGCAAAACGCCGGGGGCCGGCTCGCTGCCGGAGAAGGACGAGCAGAGCGTCAACCCCGGATCGGGCTGACCTCCGCCGCACCCGCGACCGCCTGTCAGCGTGCGAGATCCTTGCCGATCAGCCGCCGGTATTCCTCTTCGGCCGCGCCATAGGACCCATGCGCCTCTTCGATCAGTCCCCGCCGGTTGAGGATGACGATCTGCCGCCGCGTCGAGCGGATCAGCCCCTTGCCTTCGAGCAGGTGCAGAGCCACCGTAACGCCGGCGCGGCGCACGCCGAGCATCACCGCCAGAAACTCATGCGTCAGCCAGATGGTCGCGCCATCGGTGCGGTCATGGACCATCAGCAGCCAGCGCGCCAGCCGCTCCTCCAGCTTGGCATGGCCGTTGGCGAGCACCGTAGAGGTCGTCTGCGCGAGCAGCGCCTGGACATAGGCAAGAAGCAGGCTGCGTAAGGGACGGCTTTCCTCCATCGCGGCTGACAGCACCGATGCCGGCAGCTTGAAGCCATGGCCGGAGACCTGCATGAAGGTCCGGTTCGCCGATTGGTCGCCGCCGAGGATGACGGCCGCGCCGGTCATGCCCTCGCGGCCGACGATGCCCACCTCGATATCGCGTCCGCCCGGAAAGCTCGCGACGATCGAGGCAAGCCCCGATTCGAGAATATAGACGTCTTCGACCGGGCTGTTTTCCATTTCGAGGATCAACGGCACCTCGAGATCGACGGGCTCCAGATGCGGCAGTAGAAGTTCGCGCTCCCGCGGCCCCATGGCGCGCAAAAGTTCATTCCGAAAGTTCAATTCTTGATCGTCCATGTCCATCCCGCATCGGTGATGATGCTGCCCTTGCTGCGGGCGAACCTAACCATCTAGAATCATTGAGCAATACATTGTGCAATAGCGTACAGACCGGCGGCGCGGCGCAGGCTCGGCCACCGCCCGCGCCCGTGGTCCGCCCGCGCCTCCGCCGGATGTGCCGACGCCGTTTGCCGTTGCCGCCCGCTTCGCCGCGCCGGCGATCCGAAATCCGGCAAGGCCGGCAAGACGGGCGACGAGATCTTCCGCCGACAACCCCCGCCCGGAGAGGAACCAAAGAGAGTTCCGCGAGTTTCCGCTTAGCGATTGCGGCCGGCAAGCCGGCCGTCGCAATTTGACTGGCGATACTGCCTCAACGGCCCGCGACGACGGAGGGCGAACATGGCAGAAACGACGCAGCCCAAGGAGAACCGCCTGCTCGCCCTCTTGCCGGAGGAGGAGTACGCCGCCATCGTTCCCCATCTCGAACCTTGCGACACCCCGCGCGGCTTTCTCATCGTCGAGGCGGATGCGCCGATCGACTATGTCTACTTCCCGTGCACGGGGATCGGCTCCGTCATCAACGTCTCGCCCGAGGGCAATCGCGTCGAAGCGGGATTGTTCGGCCGCGACGGCTTTGCGCCGACGGCCTCGGCGATCGATGCCGGCGTCAGCGTCTCGGAAGTCACCGTCCAGGTGCCGGGCTTCGCCTACCGGATGCCGCAAGCCAGACTGCCGGATCTGATGCGGACTCAACCGGTTCTTGCCGACCTCTTGCACAAGGGCGTCCATGTCCTGGCGACCCAGGCAGGTTTTACCGCGCTTTCCAATGCCGTCCACGAGATCAACGAGCGCCTGGCGCGCTGGATATTGATGTGCCACGACAGGATCGATGGCGACAAGCTTGCCCTGACGCATGAATTCATCGCCCTGATGCTGGCGGTCCGTCGCCCGAGCGTCACCACGGCCCTGCATGTGCTCGAAGGAAACCATTTCATCCGCTCCCTCCGCGGCATGGTGATCGTCAGGGATCGCGCCGGCCTCGAAGAATTCGCCTCCGACGCCTACGGCAAGGCCGAGGAGGAGTATGAGCGGCTGATCGGGCCCCTGAGAAAATCGAAACGCCAGATCTGAAGGAGAGGAGAGATGGACCACGAAGCAGATCGTCACGCCCTGATGATTTATATCGGAGCCGTCATGCTGGTCGGGCTCGTGATCGTGTTCGGCGTCGCGATGGCGTGAAGCGCGCAAACGGCCGGCCCACGAGCCCTCGAACGGCCCGAAGATGATCCGGGCCGCCCGGATGCGGAACGGCGGCGGCCTGCTTTCAAAAGCCGGCGGATCACTCTTTTCGGTTCCATTTTTCCAGCATCTGCCTTCCCGGCAGACCAGAATTTGAGCATTTTAGAGAATCCTGCACCGGTCCGGCCGGCGATTTCCGGCATGGGGGCACGGGTGGCACGGCCTTTGCTTTTCCTGCTTGTATGCAAGATTTACATACCGAGCAGAACCGGCAGGCGAATATCGAGGAGGCGATTGTCTCCGGCGTGCTTTCCGCCCGCATCCGGCCGGGCACGAGGCTCAGCGAAAACCAGCTCGCAACGCTTTTCGGCGTCTCCCGGACCCTCGTTCGCGAAGCCATGATGCGCCTCGAAACCCGCGGGATCGTCCAGGTCAGCCCCCGGCGCGGCTGGTTCGTCGTCGAGCCCTCGGCCGAGGAGGCGATGACCGTCTATGCCGCCCGGCGTGTCATCGAGTCCGGCCTGTTGCGCGGCATGCGCGGGCTCACCGATGAAGGACGCAAGGTGCTCGCCGCGCATCTCGATGAGGAAAAGGCCGCCATGGCCGCAGGCGACCGGCGGCGCTTGACCTGCCTGATGGGCGATTTTCATATCCGCATCGCCGAGCTGCACGGCAATCCCATTCTCGTCGAGATCATGCGCGACCTGACCGCGCGGACCATTCTCATTTCGATGCTCTACCAATCGGAATTCCATGCGGCCCAGTCGCATCGCGGCCACTGCCGCATCTTCGCGGCCATGGCCAAGGGGGATTTCGTAAGGGCGGCCGAACTCTCCATCGAACATCTGGACGAGGTGGAAACCGGGCTCGACCTGACGGCGCGCGCCGATCCGCTGTCGGATCTGCGCCTCTCCCTGTCGCTGCCTGCCGATACCGCTCCCAAGACATCCCGCCGGTCCGGCGCAAGAAAAACCTGAACTTAAAGGAGAACCAGAAACATGTTTTCAAGACGCCTGTTCCTCGCATTCGCAACGCTCGCCGCCACTGTCGGCTTCGGCTCGGCCTCGCACGCCGATGCGCTCGCTGATATCACCGCGCGCGGCACCATCCGCATCGCCGTTCCGCAGGACTTCCCGCCCTTCGGCAGCGTCGGCACCGACATGGCGCCGATGGGCTATGACATCGACGTCGCCAATCTGATCGCCGAAAAGCTCGGCGTCAAAACCGAACTCGTGCCCGTCACCAGCGCCAACCGCATTCCCTACCTGCAGACCAACAAGGTCGATCTCGTCATTTCGAGCCTCGGCAAGAATGCCGAACGCGAAGCCGTCATCGATTTCTCTTCTGCCTACGCACCCTTCTACAACGGCATCTTCGCGCCGGCCGAACTCGCCGCCGCCAAGGTGGAGGATCTCTCCGGCAAGGTGGTGGGTGTCACCCGCGGCGCCGTCGAGGATCTGGAGCTGACCAAGATCGCCGCCTCCGACGTGACGATCAAGCGCTACGAGGACAACAACGCCACGATCTCGGCCTTCCTCTCCGGCCAGGTCGAAGCGATCGCCACCGGCAACGTCGTTGCGGCCGCGATCCTCGCCAAGAACCCGCCCAAGCGCCCGGAGCTGAAGTTCCTGATCAAGAATTCGCCCTGCTATATCGGCCTCAACAAGAACGAGCCGGCCCTGCTCGAAAAGGTCAATACGATCATCGCCACGGCAAAGAAGGACGGCGCGCTCAACGCCATTTCGCAGAAGTGGCTGAAGACGGACCTGCCCGTCGATCTCTAAAGCCACTCGCCTCCCGTTCGCACGGGAGAAAGTGCGTCATCCCGGTTCTGACGGGATGGCGCCAACCGTCCCTCTGCAAAAGAGAGAACGTCCTTGAGCTATCATTTCGAATTCAGCTGGCTGCTCCAATATTACCCCCAGATCGTCAAGGGCATATTGATCACCCTGCAGCTCATCGCGATCGGCGGCGTGCTCGGCATTTCGCTCGGCATCGTCTGCGCCTGGGTGCGCGCCCTCGGCCCCTTATGGCTGAAGCCTGTCGTCGCCACCTATGTCGAGCTCATCCGCAACACGCCGTTCCTGATCCAGCTCTTCTTCATCTTCTTCGGCCTGCCCTCGCTCGGGCTGCAGCTCGGCGAGCTGACCGCGGCCAATATCGCCATGGTGATCAATCTCGGCGCCTATAGCTGCGAGATCATCCGCGCCGGCATCCAGGCGACGCCGAAGGGACAGTTCGAAGCCGGCGCCAGCCTGGCGATGAGCCCGTTCGAGACCTTCCGCCATGTGGTGCTCGTGCCCTCGCTGCAGCGTATCTGGCCGGCGCTGTCCTCGCAGGTGGTCATCGTCATGCTCGGCTCCTCCGTCGTGTCGCAGATCGCCGCCGAGGACCTGACCTTCGCCGCCAATTTCATCCAGTCGCGGACCTTCCGCGCCTTCGAAGCCTATATGGTCTCGACCGTGATCTATCTGGTGCTGGCAATCCTGCTCCGGCAGGTGCTGGCGATGATCGGCGGGATCGTCTTTCCGAGAAGGCTTGCCCGATGATCGAATTTTCCACCTGGGACATCCTGCGCAATCTGCTGCTGGCGACGCGCTGGACCATTCTTCTCTCGCTCGTTTCCTTCGCCGGCGGCGGCGCGGTCGGGCTTTGCCTTCTGTTCCTGCGCATCAGCAAGCGCAAGGGGCTGCGCGTGCTGGCGAAATATTACATCGAGCTGTTTCAGGGAACGCCGCTGCTGATGCAGCTGTTCATCGCCTTCTTCGGCCTCGGCCTGTTCGGCATCGATGTGCCGGCCTGGCTTGCGGCGGGCCTGGCGCTGATCCTCTGGACCGCCGCCTTTCTCGCCGAGATCTGGCGCGGCTGCGTCGAAGCCGTCGCCAAGGGGCAGTGGGAGGCTTCCGCCAGCCTCGGCATGGGCTGGCTGCAGCAGCTGCGCTACGTCGTGCTGCCGCAGGCCATGCGGATTGCCGTTCCGCCGACGGTCGGCTTTTCCGTCCAGGTCATCAAGGGCACGGCGCTGACCTCGATCATCGGCTTCGTCGAACTTTCCAAGGCCGGAACGATCGTGACCAACGCCACCTTCCAGCCCTTCACCGTCTACGGCCTCGTCGCCCTCCTCTATTTCGCGCTCTGCTGGCCCTTGTCCAAGAGCAGCCAGATCCTCGAAAGGAAGCTCAATGTCGCTCATCGAAATCACTGAGGTCCGCAAGAGCTACGGCGACAACGAAGTGCTGAAGGGCATCAATCTCGATGTCGAGCCCGGCGAGGTGATCGCCATCATCGGCAAGAGCGGATCGGGAAAATCGACGCTGCTGCGCTGCATCAACGGGCTGGAATCGATCACTCAGGGTTCGATCTCGGTGGCCGGAGCCCAGCTCATGGATGACGAGATGCATCTGAAGGCGCTGCGGCAGAAGGTCGGCATGATCTTCCAGCAGTTCAATCTCTTTCCCCACCTCACCGTCGGCGGCAACGTCATGCTGTCGCAGACCGTGGTCAAGAAGACGCCGAAGAGCGAGGCGGAAGCCATGGCCCGGCGCATGCTCGACCGCGTCGGACTCGGCCACAAGTTCGATGCCTATCCGGACGAGCTTTCCGGCGGCCAGCAGCAGCGTGTCGCTATTGCCCGGGCGCTCGCCATGCAGCCGATCGCCCTGCTCTGCGACGAAATCACCTCCGCCCTCGACCCGGAACTGGTGTCGGAAGTGCTCGCCGTCGTGCGCGAGCTCGCCGCCGAAGGCATGACGCTCTTGATGGTGACGCATGAAATGAAATTCGCCCGCGACGTCTGCTCGCGCGTCGTCTTCATGCATATGGGCAAGGTGCACGAGATCGGCCCGCCGGAGGAGGTCTTCGCAAACCCGAAAACGGCCGAGCTGAAGCAGTTTCTCGGGCTGCATTGAAGCTCGGTCTCGGAGCTCAGAGCATGATGCCGAAAAGCGTGAGCGGTTTTCGGACGACATCATGCTCTAACTCTCTAATTTAGAACAGGATGCAGATTTTAGGCCGAACGGGCCTAAAATCATCCTGCTCTAGTCAATGAGCTGGTTTCCGAGCAGGGATTGCAGGCATTCGCGGGCGCGGCTGACGCGGCTTTTCAGCGTGCCGATCCGGCAGCCGCACATTTTGGCGGCATCCTCGTAGCTCGTTCCGGCGGCGACCAGCGTCAGCGCCCGGCGCCTGTCGTCCGACAGAAGCGTCATCGCATGCTGCAGCTCGCGCTCCCGTAGCGCCCATTCCTGTGTCGGGGCGGTGGCGATCTGTTCCATCGCTGCGTCGATGCCGGCCGGCTCGCGCTTCTGGCGGCGGTAATTGGTGCAGAAGGTGTTGCGCAGAATGGTGAAGAGCCAGGATTTGAGAGATGTGCCGGGATGATAGAGATGAAGCGAGTTCAATGCCTTCAGCAAAGTCTCCTGCACGAGATCGTCGATGTCGTCGTCATTGCGCAGGAACCGCCGGGCAAAGGCGCGGAGCGCCGGCGTCAGCTCGACGATTTCGGATTCTATCACGGAGGTTTTTTTGCTGTGTGACGCTGGGCGTACGGAAGACAAGGACATCTTTTCTCTCCTGGGATGAAGAGGAAAGTTCCGTGCATCCTAATCGTTGCGGTACGATATCGGACAAACGCCTCCTTTCGATCGACAGGCCCCCGCGGCGAGCGGGAACAACGGCTTTGCGCAGCGGTTCGGTCGTCGCCGGTCCCGGCGCTGCCGGGCCGGCCTCTACCTTGGCCGGATGCGTCACGCTTCCCTCACGGGAACATCCGGCGAAGGCGAGAGTTTTTTGTCGTCACGACACGCGCCATAGGAGGACTAAATGGCAACCGAGAAGACTTTGAACGACCTCTTTCTCGATACTCTCAAGGACATCTATTACGCCGAAAAGCAGATCCTGAAGGCCCTGCCGAAGATGGCCCGCGCCGCGCAATCGGAAGAGGGCAAGGCCGGCTTTCTGCAGCACCGCGACGAGACCCAGGCTCAGGTCGAGCGCCTCGAACAGGTTTTCGAGATGATCGGCAAGCCGGCGCGCGGCAAGACCTGTGAGGCCATCCAGGGCATCATCGCCGAAGCCGAGGAAATCATGGAGGAGTTCAAGGGCACGGTCGCCCTCGACGCCGGCCTGATTTCATCCGCGCAGGCCGTCGAGCATTACGAGATCGCCCGCTACGGCACGCTGATCGCCTG
Organism: Rhizobium sp. J15; assembly: GCF_002531825.1. GTDB lineage: Bacteria > Pseudomonadota > Alphaproteobacteria > Rhizobiales > Rhizobiaceae > Rhizobium. The sequence goes on from NZ_NWSX01000036.1 coordinate 18,986, forward strand.
GGCCAAGCAGCTCGGCCTGAAGGACGCCGTTCCGCTGCTGCAGGCAACGCTCGCCGAAGAAGAAGCAACCGACAAGAAGCTCACGCAGATCGCCGAGTCCTCCGCCAACCTGAAGGGCAAGGGCAAGGCGGCCTGAGCCGCCCACCCCAGCATCGGCCGCCTCGTGGCGGCCGTGCTTTTTTCCTGGGTTCCCTCCAGATCAAAGACCGAGCTGCCAGATTTCGGCGGCGATAATATTTCCCTCCGGCGCAACAAGACGCGCGGCACTGACGCCCTTGAAGCCGGGCAGGCGCTTGGTTCCCGTCCACCGGCCATCGTCGGCAAAGATCTCGATCGAGCCTGCATCGAGGAAGATCCGGATGGTCGACGGGCGCGCGCCGGCGGCGATGTAGCGGGGCGATGGCTTGGTATTCGCCGCCGAGAAGGGAATGCTCAGCCCATCCTCGTTCAGCTGCACCGCGACCGTCGCGGCGCAATGTTCGAGATCGAGGCGGAAAGCGTTGCCGGGCTGGCCGAGGGTAAGCAGGATTTCGACCGAGCCGTTGGCGAGATCGACGATCCGGCCATCGAGAAGGCCTCCGGCATTCAGCCGGCGCTGCCGCAGGCTTTCGACAGCCGAGACCGGCGGCGTGATCAGCGCGCCGTCTTGCAAGGCCAGCCGGCGCGGCAGGGTCATGGCCGTCGGCATGTCGATCTCTCTCGAGATATCCGTCCAGTTCGCGAGCCAGGCAATGCCGATCGGGCCGGTCTCGTCGACGAAGGCCTGGAAGGCGTAGGCGTCGGTGCCGAAATCCAGTTCCTGTTCGAATTCCACCGAGAAGCTGCGGCCATCGAAACGGCCGACGGTCGCAAGCGTCATGTTGCGCCGGCCGGTCGCCGGATCGCGGCTGGTCAGCAGACCGAAGATCAGCGCCCAGCGCGTCGCCGGGTCGTTGGCGGGACCGTCGAGCGGCAGCATGCAGGGGCATTCCGCCGCCGTCATCCCGAAGCGGTTCTCGCGGTGCAGCGTGCCGAGGAAGGTCCATCCCGCCGCCGCGGCCGGATCGTCGGTTTCGTAGAGCAGGATGACGCCGCCCTCGCGGTCGCGCGTGCCGAGCAGCATCTTCCATTTGCCGTCGGGACCCCGGAAGACGTACGGGTCGCGGAAATCGGTCGTGAGGCCGAGACCTTCGGGACGCGCCGGCAGGATCAGATCCGCCGGCTCGACACTGACGAGATCGCGGCTGGTGGCGGTGAACTGAACCTGCTCCTCCGGCTGCCGGTCCTTCATATGCTCGGTGAAGAAAATGCGAAGCCCGGCTTCGTCGCCGGCAAGAGCGATGGCGGAGCCGGAAAATGCCCCGCCCCGCCCGTCGGCCCGGGTGGAGATCTCATCCGAAGGCGGAAGGAAGATCGGGAGATGCGTCCAGCGAAGATAATCGTCCGAGACCGCATGACCCCAATGCATGTTGTTCCACCGCAGGCTATGGGGATAGTGCTGGTAAAAGAGGTGCGGCCTGCCGCCGAACCTTCCGAACCCGTTGGGATCGTTCATCCAGCCGAAGGGCGGGCGGAAATGATAGCCGCCCGGCACTTCGGGGGCGGCATTGGCGGGGCCGACATGCAGCAGCCGGATGCCTTCTTCGAGCACGCGGGGCTCAAGGAAGGCGTAGAGGACCGAGACCTCGGTCGTCGCGGGATCGTAGGAGAAGGCGGTCTCTCCGCCGCGTTCCAGCGTCAGCGGCCGAAACGCAAATTCGTCATGATTTGAGGTTTCGACAGCGCCGGCCGGGTCCCCGTCGACATGCGCCGTCAGCCTTCCCAGTGCGTCGCCGTGCGCGGCCCTGATCCAGGCGTGGATCGTGGCGCCTGCGGGCAGGACGGCGCTGATCGTCTCCAGCCGCATTTCATCGGAGGGAGAAATCGCTTGGCTTGTCATCAATTCAACCTTTCACGGCAGAGCCGATAAAGGAACTCACGAACCAGCGCTGGAAGGCGAGGTAGAGCCCCAGGATCGGGATCATCATCAAGACGGAGGCCGCCATCGCCCGATCCCAGTAGATGCTGTCCTGTCCGAAGAAGGTGGCGATGGCCACCGCGATCGGCCGGGCATAATCGGTCTGCGTGACGAGGATCGGCCAGAGATACTGGTTCCAGGTCTCGATGCCCATGAGGATCGATACGGTGGCAAGGGCCGGCAGGCTGAGCGGCAGGAAGATGGAGCGATAGGCCCGGAAAAACGAGGCGCCGTCGATCTCGGCGGCCTCCAGCAGTTCCTTCGGCAACTGTGCGAAGAACTGGTAGAACAGGAAGATATAGAGCGGGCTCGCGACCCAGGGCACGATTTGCACCGCGAAGGTGTCGGACATGCCCGCCCTGGACACCATGATCACCAGCGGCATGATGATGCTTTCCTGCGGGATCACATAAAGCGCGATCACGATCGACAGGATGACGGCGCGGCCCTTGAGCGAGCCCCAGGCCAGAACGAAGCCGGCCATCGAATTGACGATCAGGCCGGAGCAGACCGTGGCTATCAGGATGATCAGCGAGTTGATGAGGTAGCGCCCGAAGGCGAGCTCGCCGGAGAGATGGCCGACCTCGGCATAGTTGGACAGCGTCGGGTTCGACACCCAGAAGGCCCGGAAGCTGCCCATGTCGGCCAGGATCTGGAACCGGTCGTCCTTGAGGCTGGCGACGACGAGCAGCAGCAACGGAGAGACGATCACCAATGCGATGATGAAGATGCAGACGGTCTGGACGGTGCGCAGAACCCTGGTGGCGGAACGCGGCCGCGCGGCGCGGGCCTGCGGGATCGAGAGAGCGATATCAGACATCGAAGCGCCTCAGGAGCTGGCGCTGGATCAGCGCGATGACGAGAACGATCACGAACAGGATGACCGAGACGGCGGAGGCATAGCCCATCTTCTGCTCTTCGAAGCCGGCGCGGACCATGTAATGCACGACGGTTTCGGTGCTGCTCTTCGGCCCGCCCTGCGTGAGAATGGCGACCTGGGTATAGAGCTTGAAGGCCTGGATGGTGGTGATGACGAGCACGAAGACATGGGTCGGCCTGAGGCCGGGCATGGTCACGTGCCAGAAGCGGCGGAAGGCATTGGCGCCGTCGATCTTGGCGGCATCGTAGAGCTCGTCGGGAATGCCCTGAAGGCCGGCGAGATAGACGATCATCTGGAAACCGTAGGCCTGCCAGGCCGAGAGCAGCACGAGCGAGAACATCGCCCATTGCGGATCGCCGAGCCAATCGATCGGCTGGATCGCCCCGCCGGAGAGGAAGCCGAGGATCTGGTTGAACGGCCCGGTGGGATACTGGAACAGCGTGCCCCAGATGACGCAGACCACGACCATGGAGGTGATCGCCGGCAGGAAGAACATGCCGCGCAGCAGATTGCGCAACGGCAGCTTCTGATGAAGCAGCAGAGCCGTCGCGAAAGCGAGGCCGCACTGCGCCGGTATGATCCAGAAGGTGAAGCGCGAGACGTTCCAAAGGGCGGTCCAGAACAGATCGTCCTGGAAGATGCGGATGAAATTGTTGAACCAGACGAAGCGGACGGGCGTCGGCCGCGGCACCAGGGGCTGGTTGGTCATCGCCGTCCAGAAGGACAGGAGGAACGGCAGGATCAGGAAGAGGGTCAGCAGGATGACGGCGGGTGCCAGCATGGCCGCTTCCTGCATCAGCCGTCCCTTGTCATGTCGGCGTGCCGGAGCCTTTCGGACGAGTGGTGACGATGTCGCTTGTTGCATGGCCATGTGGTTCCTCCTCTCCAGCCGGGACGCCGGTCTCGCCCTGCAGTGCCCGGCGGGGACATTGCAGGGCGATCACGCCTATTGCTCTTCGCCGAACGGCGGGTAGCCGTCATTGTCCTCGATATCCTGGTCGATCTTCTCGGCGGCCGATGTCAGCGCCTCCTTCGGATCGCCGCCATTGAACACTTCGTCGACGGCCTGCATGAAGGCGGCGGTGATGGTGGGATAGGCCGGGTGCGGCGGGCGGGCGACGGCCGTCTTCGACGCCTGTTCGAAGGCGATCGCCATCGGGCCGCCGGGAGCATAGAGCGGAGATTCGGCGGCGAAGCTCTTCAGGCCGGGATAGCCGGACTGGCTTGCTACGAAGGCCCTGTATTCCTTGTCCTTCAGCAGGAAGCTGATGAACTTGCCAGCGATATCGGGATGGGCCGACGTCTTGGTGACCGCCCAGATCCAGGTGCCGTCAGGGCTCGCGCCCTTGGCGCCGAACTTCGGCAGCGGCAGCACGACGATATTGTCTTTCATGGTCGCGGCGGCCTCGGCATAGACCCAGTGTCCGCCGAGTGCGAGGGCCGCCGGATTGCCTTCGGCGAAGAACTGATTGGTTCCGGCCGACTGCGGCACGACCCAGCCGTTCTTGACCCATTTCTGCATCATGGCAAGCGCATCGACGCAGGCGTCGCTGTCCAGCGTGCCCTCGGATTTCCAGGCCTTGCGGTCGATGAGATCACAGCCGGCCGATTGCAGGATCGGGCCATAGGCATAGGTGATCCATTCGGTCTTGATGCCGTAGCCGCGGAAGGTGTCGATCGGCCATTTCACGCCGTCGAGCTTGGAAAGCTTCTCCAGATAGGTTTCGAATTCCTCCCGCGTCCAGGCGTCGTCGACGGATTTCGGGATGCGGGCGCCGATCGCTTCGAGATATTTCTTGTTGCCGTAGAGCACGACCGAGGAGTCGGTGAGGCCGATCGCATAGAGGTCCTTGTCGATCGGGTATGTGCCCTGGGCGATGTTGGACTCCGTCATGTCTTCGACGACATCCTTGTCGATCAGCGGCTTGATCGGCTGAAGATAGCCCGACCAGACGTAATTGGCGAGGAACGGCGCATCGAGCTCCATGACGTCGGGCAGCTGCTTGGCCATGACGGCGGCGCTGAACTTCTCGTTATAGGCATCGTGCGGCGCATAGATGAACTGCACGTCGACATCGGGATTGGCGGCCTCGAAGCGTTCGGCGACCTTGCCATAGGCGGCGACGAAACCCGGGTCGCCCTGATGCATGACCTGGATGACGGTTTTCTCGGCTGCCTGCGCCCATGGCGCAAGGAGCGCTGAGGACAGGGCCAGAGTCCAAAGTAAACGTTTACCCATTAGAATTCCTCCTCCATTGAATGGGCCTGTTTCAATTTATACGGATGCCCGCTCCACCAGCTGGAACGGCAGTTTCTGCACCCCGACCGGGACCCGGTCTTCGGCAAGCAGGATTTGCGCGGCCTGACGGCCCATGGCGCGATGAGGAAGCGCCATGGTGGTCAGCGGCGGGTCGAGGCGCGAGGCGATCTCGACCTGGTTGTCGAAGCTCGCGACGGCGACGTCATCGGGAATGGCGGCACCCGCCCGGCGCAGCGCGGCATAGACTTCCATGGCCACGCGGTCATTGCCGCACAGGATGGCATCGGGGCGCTGGGGCCCGTTCATCAGTTCATGGACATGCTCGGCGACGAGGCTGTGCGCCCGGTCGCTGTAGATCGCCTTGCTGACGGCGGGCAGCACGATAGCGCCGGCTCCATCGATGCCGGCATGATCGAGCGCCTGGCGGAAACCGAGTTCACGCAGTTCGCCGGCGAGCAGCCCGGGCAGGTTGATGAAGGCGATGTTGCGCCGGCCGGCATCGATCAGATAGTTGGTGATCTCGAGTGCCGCCCCGGTTTCATCGGGCACCAGCGAGGTCACGCGGTCGTTGGCATCCCGGCAGTTGATCATGACGCCGACCGCATCGGCAAATTCGGGCGGCAGGTCGACGCTCTTGTGATACATGGCGGCATAGGCGATCGCCCGCGGGCGAAAGCGCCGCATCTCGTCGAGGATCGAGGCTATGCTGCGGTGGCCGCCGAGCGTCATGGCGAAGACGGCCATATCGGCGGCGCGCACGGCGCCGTCGAGCCCCCGGATAATCTCGGTGGCGAAAGGCGAGGTGATCAGATCGTCGGCGACGAGGCCGACGAGCGGCATCCAGCCCTGTCGCATGCTGCGCGCGGCGAAGTTGGTGACATAGCCGAGCTCCTCGGCGATCTCCTTGATCCGCTGCCGGGTTTCCTCCGACATGCGCGCCGAGCCGCCATGCAAGGCGCCCGAGACGGTCTTGACGGAAACGCCGGCGCGTGCGGCTATATCGTTGAGCGAGGCGGTCACTGGGTTCGCTTTGGGTTATCGATTACCCATATCGGTACCAATCCCTTTCCGATGAGTCAAGCGGGTGAAAATCCCCTGCCCTGTTTAATCGATTTCCTCGGGAATGAAGCCGCCGGTCTGGCGTTTCCACAGTCGGGCAAACAGTCCGTCCTGCTCGACCAGTTCTTCCGGCCTACCCTCTTCGACGATGCGGCCGTGATCGAGCACGACGATGCGGTCCATCCTGGCGATCGTGGAAAGGCGGTGGGCGATGGCGATCACCGTCTTTCCCTCCATCACGAGGTTCAGCCGGTCCTGAATGGCTGCCTCGGATTCGCTGTCCAAGGCCGAAGTCGCCTCGTCGAGCACCAGGATCGGCGCGTCCTTCAGGAGCACGCGGGCAATCGCGACGCGCTGGCGCTGGCCACCCGAAAGCTTGATGCCGCGATCGCCGACGAAGGCGTCGTAGCCCTTGCGGCCCTCGCTGTCGGCAAGATCGGCGATGAAGGCATCGGCGCTCGCCATCTTCGTCACCCTCTCGATCTCCTCCTGCGTCGCCTCCGGCCGGCCATAGCGGATATTGTCGCCGACCGAACGGTGCAGCAGCGCGACATCCTGGGCGATGACGCCGATCGCGCGGCGCAGGCTTGCCTGGGTGACGGCGCGGATATCCTGCCCGTCGATTACGATCGCGCCGTCCCTGATGTCGTAGAAGCGCAGGAGCAGGTTTGCGAGAGTGGTCTTGCCGGCCCCGGAAAGGCCGACGAGGCCGACCTTCTCGCCGGGCCGCACCGTCAGCGACAGGGCGTCGATCACCGGCTTGCCCGACTTGTAGGCGAAGCGGACATTGTCGAACCGGATCTCGCCCCGCGGCACGGCAAGCTCGGCCGCATCCGGCCGGTCGGTGATCGTCGGCGGCGTCGTCATGACCGGCATGGCGTCCTTGATCGTGCCGATCGCCTGGAAGATCTGCTGGCCCATCTGCAGGAAGACGTAGATCTGCGACGACAGCCGGTGGAGGATGTAGACTGCGCCGACGAATTCGCCGACCGTGAGGAAGCCTTTGACGAGGCCGGAAAAGCCGATCGTCAGCATCGTCAGCCACAGCAGCGTGTTGAAGATGACGACAGTCACTTCCGACGAGCGGTAGATGCGCTGCTCGCTGTGCTGCGTCTGCACGGCCTTGCCGATGATGCGGCGGATGGCGCCCGCTTCGCTGTCTTCGGCGGCAAACTGCTTGATCATCTGCATGTTGGCGTAGAGATCGGTGATCGCGCCGGCGACCAGGCTGCGCTGCTTGGCGGTGCGGCGCGAGCGCTCGATGAAAACAGGCACGATCCTCGCGGTGAATGCGACGTTGAGCGCGATCCAGACGACGACGGGCACGGCAAGCTGCCAGGCGAGCGCGCTGAGCAGGATGACGGAGCCGACCAGCTGCATCAGGAAGCGCGGGATGGACTGGAAGCCGGCGAGGATCTGCTGCTGGACGGCGGAGGAGACCTGCTGCAGCCGCGAGGACACTTGGCCGGCATAGAGATCGTGGAAGAAGGCGAGGTCCTGCCGCTCCACCGCCTTGTGGCCCTGCCACTGGATGGCGGCCGGCATGGCGATGCCAAGCGTATGCGAGTTCAGCGTGTTGAGCGTGAACGAAACGATCGGCATCACCGGAAAGATCAGGAAGCCGAGGACGGCAAGCAGCCGCCATTCCTTCTCCAGGAAGACGGCCGCACCCTGCTGCGTCACGCCGTCGACGATGACCGACAGCCCCCAGACGATCGTCAGGTTGATCACCTCGAACAGCATGGAGCAAAGCGCAAGCGCGATCAGCACGCCGCGGAACATCGAGATGAAATGCAGCAACACCGTCACCGGCCCCTTCGACGGCAGCGGCCGATAGGGAATGTCGAGCGGCCGGATCAGCGTTTCGAAGGGACGATAGATCGCATCTGAGATCGACATGGGCCGCTCGGGGTTCGAATATCGGTGGGAGGGCGAGACGCTTTGAGTCTACGCTGACAGAGATGGGACCATCTTCCGGCTGCAATCTCAACTAGAATTTTTGTGAATGTTTGGAAGCGGGAATATGGAAAAGGGGAAGCGTAACGGGGGATGGCGACGTTGCGGCATATCCCCTTCTACCCATCGGGGAGAAGGTGCCGGCAGGCGGATGAGGGGGCCAGCGGCGATGGGCGCGAGTGCGCTGAGCGCAAATCAAATGCCATGAATGACGTGCCGTGTGGCCCCCTCATCCGACCCTTCGGGCCACCTTCTCCTCGCCGGAGAGAAGAGTGATCAAGACGCACCATCGTGTTCAAAAAGACGCCTGCATGAACGGCGAGACTGCTCGGTAAATATCTTCGACGGGAGGCAGCGGCCGAACAGCAGGCCGAACCCCGCCGAAGCGGGGTTCTTGGGTTGGGGGAAGCCGATCAGTTGTTATGCGCTGCGCAGGCCTCGTCCATCGGCGTGGCGTTGCTCGTGCCGCCCTGGGTCTGGAGGTTGTCGGAATTGTTGACCGGGTTCGGGCACTTGGTCTTATCCATCTTCATCGTGCCGCTGGTGGTGGAATTCGTCATCGTGGAATCCGTTTCCATCGGCTTCTTGGTCTTGGTGTCGGTGGTGGCGCCGCCGCCCTGATCGGCCTGGGTCTTGTCGATCGTGGAGCCGGCCGGCGCCGGATTGGACTGGGCGAAGGCCGATGTGGCCATGCCGAGGGCGAAAAGCGAAGCTGCTACGAGTTTCATACGCATCCTGATGTCCTCCTTGGGGATCGCTGCGTGGTTGACCCTTTCACAACCTCGACGGCAGGCCATTGTTCCGGCGCCGGCGCGAAATGCGTCCGCGTACCGGGAAGCCCGCGTCGTGGCGTTGCGCAGGAGGATGAGCGGGCGCCGCTCTCGGTAAAGCTGGAGGTTACTTCGCGTAAAGCGCGCGGGAGCGTTCGAGATGCTTGAGGAGCGCCGTTTCCGAGCCGTCGACGTCGTTGGCTTCGAGGCGGTCGACGATTTCGTCATGTTCGGCCAGCGTGAACTTTTCCTTGCCGGTCCAGATCAGCATTTCGGTATGATATTCCTTCAGCCAGGCGAGCATCGCCTCGCTGACGGCGACGTAGATCGGGTTGCCGGAGATCTGGGCGATGCGGGTGTGGAATTCCATATCGGCGTTGATGAATTCTTCGGCCCGCCCGAGCGAGGCGCGCTGGCGCTCGATGATATCCCTGAGATCGCCGATATCAGTGGCCGAGGCGCGCTGAGCAGCCTCGCGGGCCATGCCGCGCTCGAAGAAGATGCGGGCGCTCTTCAGATGTTCGAGCGAATCGGCCGATTGCGACAGCATGATCTTGGCGGTGAGATCGACCTGGCGGAAGATCGATTTTGCCGTCAGCCGCAGCACTTTCGCCCGCTCGCCGTGCGAAATGCTGACGAGACCCTTGTTGGCGAGCGATTGCATGGCTTCGCGGATCGCCGGCCGGCCGACGCCGAAGCGCTCCATCAGCACCCGCTCGGACGGCATTTCATCGCCGGGCTGAAGCTCGCCTGAGGTGATCATCCGCTCGAGTCGATCAAACACTTCGTCGGAGAGTTTCCGGCGGACGATTTGTTCGATGGGCTGGGTCATGAGATCTCGCTGGCTCAAAATGCTTCCTCCTAACAGTTTTCCGCGCCGAGAACAAAGCTCGCGGCCGAAAATTTGCGCCGCCGAAGATTCCGCTTTTCATTAGTTGGAATACTCATTATACCAGATCACGAGTTGACGCCATGACAATCTCCATGGCGAGAGGAGCAACCGTCCGTTTCATGATGATAACCCTGACCTACCGCATCGAAACGCCCGGCAGCGTCGAGGCGATGGCGGAGAAGATCGCCAGCGACCAGTCGACCGGAACCTTCGTGCCGGTTCCCGGCGAGACGGAAGAGCTGAAATCGCGCGTCGCCGCGCGGGTGCTGGCGATCCGCCCGCTCGAGGATGCGCGCCATCCGACCTGGCCCGAGGCCGCGCCCGGCACGCTGCTCCATCGCGCCGATGTCGACATCGCCTTCCCGCTGGAGGCGATCGGCACCGATCTTTCGGCGCTGATGACCATCGCGATCGGCGGCGTCTATTCGATCAAGGGCATGACCGGCATCCGCATCGTCGACATGAAGCTGCCCGAAGCTTTCCGGAGCGCCCATCCCGGGCCGCAGTTCGGCATACCGGGCAGCCGCCGCCTCACCGGCGTCGAGGGCCGCCCGATCATCGGCACGATCGTCAAGCCGGCGCTGGGGCTGAGGCCGCACGAGACGGCGGAACTCGTCGGCGAATTGATTGAGTCAGGCGTCGACTTCATCAAGGACGACGAGAAGCTGATGAGCCCGGCCTATTCGCCGCTCAAGGAGCGCGTCGCCGCGATCATGCCGCGCATTCTCGATCACGAGCAGAAGACCGGCAAGAAGGTCATGTATGCCTTCGGCATCTCGCATGCCGATCCCGACGAGATGATGCGCAACCACGATATCGTCGCTGCGGCCGGCGGCAATTGCGCCGTCGTCAATATCAATTCGATCGGCTTCGGCGGCATGAGTTTCCTGCGCAAGCGCTCCAGCCTGGTGCTGCATGCGCATCGCAACGGCTGGGACGTGCTGACCCGCGATCCGGGCGCCGGCATGGACTTCAAGGTCTATCAGCAGTTCTGGCGGCTGCTCGGCGTCGACCAGTTCCAGATCAACGGCATCCGGGTCAAATATTGGGAGCCGGACGAGAGCTTCGTCTCCTCGTTCGAGGCCGTCAGCACGCCGCTCTTCGATGCCGCCGATTGCCCGCTTCCGGTGGCGGGCTCCGGCCAGTGGGGCGGGCAGGCGCCGGAGACCTATCAGCGCACCGGCCGCACCGTCGATCTTCTCTATCTCTGCGGCGGCGGCATCGTCAGCCATCCCGGCGGACCGGCAGCCGGTGTGCGCGCCGTGCAGCAGGCCTGGCAGGCGGCGGTCGCCGGCATACCGCTGGAGGTCTATGCCAAGGATCATCCGGAGCTTGCCGCCTCGATTGCCAAATTCAGCGACGGCAAGGGCGCGTGACGGCGATGGATGGACGTCTCGTCAGCTATTACGGGGATGATTTCACCGGCTCCACCGACGTCATGGAGGCGCTCGCCTCGAACGGCGTCGAGACCGTGCTCTTCCTCGACATCCCCAAGCCGGAGCTGCTTGCCCGCTTCGGCCATTGCCGCGCGATCGGCATTGCCGGAACGAGCCGCAGCGAGACGCCGGCATGGATGGACGAGCATCTTGCGCCGGCCTTCCAATGGCTGAACTCGCTCGACGCCGCCATCTGCCATTACAAGGTCTGCTCGACCTTCGATTCCAGCCCCGGCATCGGCAATATCGGCAAGGCAATCGAAATCGGCCGCAAGGGTTTCGGGCAATCCATCGTGCCTGTCATCGTCGGCGCGCCGCAATTGAAGCGCTATACCGCTTTCGGCAATCTTTTCGCCGCCTATCAGGGCCGCGTCTTCCGCATCGACCGCCATCCGGTGATGAGCCGCCATCCCGTCACGCCGATGGATGAGGCGGATCTTGCGCTGCATCTGTCGAAGCAGACCTCGCTTCCCGTGCTGCTTGCCGATCTCGTCGTAATCACCGCGGCCGATGCCGACCGGCGGATCGACGAGCTGGCGTCCCATCCGGACGGCATTCTGTTGCTCGATGTCGATTCCGAGGCGACGCAGGCGGCAGCCGGCCGGCAGATGCTGCGTGTCGCTGCCCGTTCGGGAGGCTTCGTCGCCGGCTCCTCGGGGGTCGAATACGCCCTGCTCAGCGCCTGGCGGCAGGCCGGCGCGATCGGCGGAGGCAGCGCCGAATTTCCCGATATCGGCCCGGTCGAGCGGCTTGCCGTCGTCTCCGGCAGCGTCTCGCCGACGACCGAGCGCCAGATCCGCACGGCCGTCGAAAACGGTTTCGAAAGCATCGCACTCGATCCGCTTGCGCTGGTCTCGAATGGCGAGGCTGCGGTGGATGCGGCGGTGCAGGCCGGTATCGGCAAGCTGAAGGAAGGCCGGAGCGTCATCCTCTACACGGCGCTCGGCCCATCCGCCGACCTCGGCGCCGATATCGACCGGCTTCCGGGCGCTCGCCACCGGCTGGGCGGCGCCCTCGGCACGATCCTGCGCAGGCTGATCGAGCAGGAAGCACTGCCGCGCGCGGTCGTCGCCGGCGGCGACACGTCGAGCCACGCGCTGCGGCAATTGAAGATCGACGCGCTGACGACGCTGCTGCCGCTGCCCCAGACGCCGGGCTCGCCGCTCTGCCTGGCGCATGGCGACTATGCGCCGACCAACGGCCTGCAGATCGCGCTGAAGGGCGGCCAGGTCGGCACGGACGGCTATTTCGCGCAGATCCGCGACGGGAGGAAAAACTGAGATGGTCGTCTGGGTCGGCACCAGCTTCAAGATGAACAAGACGCTTGAGGAAGCGCTCGCCTTCGCGCGCCGCCTCGCCGATGCGGATCTTGAACGCGATCCCCGCGTGCAGCGCTTCGTCATCCCCTCCTTCACAGCGGTGCGCGAGGTCAAGCGCGTGCTCTCCGAGACCTCGGTGAAGGTCGGCGCCCAGAACATGCATTGGGAGGATGCCGGCGCCTGGACCGGCGAGATTTCGCCGCTGATGCTGAAGGACTGCCGGCTCGATCTCGTCGAGCTCGGCCATTCCGAGCGGCGCGAGCATTTCGGCGAGACCGACGAGACCGTCGGCCTCAAGGTTGCCGCCGCGATCCGCCACGGCCTGACGCCGCTGATCTGCATCGGTGAGACCCTGCAGGAGCGCAACGAGGGCCGGGCCGACGCCGTGCTGCGGCGGCAGGTCGAGGCCGCCCTGCGGGGTGTCGACACCGAGGCCGGCGAGGCTCCGATCCTGCTAGCCTACGAGCCGGTCTGGGCGATCGGCGTCAACGGCATTCCGGCGACGGCCGACTACGCCTCCGAGCGGCACAGAGGGATCGCCGAGGTGGCGAAATCCATTCTCGCCCGCCCGGTGCCTGTTCTCTACGGCGGCAGCGTCAATCCCGGCAATTGCGAGGAACTGATCGGCCAGCCTGATATCGACGGCCTGTTCATCGGCCGCTCCGCCTGGTCCGTCGAAGGCTATCTCGACATTCTCGCCCGCGTCAGCGCGGCGATCGACCGCTCATCTCCACGCCAGACGGCGAGTGAAAGGAAACTGCCATGAAGATCGCAATTGGCGCCGACAGCGCCGGCAAACCGCTCCTGGATGTCATTGCCGCCCATCTCGCCGGCAAGGCGGACGTCGAAGTGCACGATCTCAGCCAGTCCGGCTTTTATGCCGATCTCTCCCAGCGCCTGGCGCAGACGATCGTCGATGGCGAGCATGAGCGCGGCATCCTGTTCTGCGGCACCGGCATCGGCGTGTGCATCTCCGCCAACAAGGTGCCGGGCATTCGCGCCGCGCTCACCCACGACACCTATTCGGCCGAACGCGCGGCGAAATCGAACAACGCCCAGATCATCACCATGGGCGCGCGCGTCATCGGGCCGGAACTGGCGAAATCGATCGTCGACGTCTGGCTTGCCTCCGAATTCGACCCCGATGGCCCGTCGGCCGGCAACGTGCAGGCGATCGACCGGCTCGATGCGGAAAAACATGGGGCCTAAGCGCCTAACTAATGATATGGTGATTGACTCATCATACCAGTATATGATCCTATCCAGAACTGAAAAGGTGAGGAAAACATGACCAAGATTGCTCTCTTCGGCGCCGGCGGCAAAATGGGATACCGGCTTGCCAAAAATCTCAAGGGCTCGCGCTTCGAAGTGCGCCATGTCGAGGTGAGCGATGCCGGCAAGGCCCGCCTGAAGAACGATCTCGGCCTCGATTGCGTGCCTGTCGACGCCGCGCTCGACGGCGCCGACGTCGTCATCCTCGCCGTGCCGGATACGGCGATCGGCAAGGTCGCGGCCGGTATCGTCGACAAGCTCGCGCCCGGCACCATGGTGGTGGCGCTCGATGCCGCCGCGCCCTTCGCCGGCCATCTGCCGAAGCGCGACGACCTCACCTATTTCGTCACCCATCCCTGCCATCCGCCGATCTTCAACGACGAAACGGATATGCAGGCCAAGAAGGATCATTTCGGCGGCCTCTTCGCCAAGCAGCACATCGTCTCGGCGCTGATGCAGGGTCCCGAAAGCGCTTATGCGCTCGGCGAGGAAATCGCCAAGGTCATCTGGGCGCCGGTCATGCGTTCGCACCGGGTGACGGTCGATCAGCTCGCCATGCTCGAACCCGGCCTTTCCGAAACCGTCTGCGCCTCGCTGCTCGTCATCATGCGCCAGGCCATGGACGAATGCGTGGCCCGCGGCGTGCCAGCCGAAGCCGCGCGCGATTTCCTGCTCGGCCACATGAACGTGCTCGGCGCGGTCATCTTCAAGGAGGTCGACGGCGTCTTCTCGGATGCCTGCAACAAGGCGATCGAGTTCGGCATCCCGGCGCTGATGCGCGACGACTGGAAGAAAGTTTTCGAACCGCAGGAGATCGCCGAAAGCATCCGGCGCATCACCTGAACCGGCCCGGGGGAGGCAAGCCCTCCCCCCGCTACCGCTCCGGGGAGACGGAGCAGCGCTCCGGGAGAACGGGGCGTCATTCACAACAGGGAGGAAAGAATGAAACTGACACGCAGACTGACACTTGCAGCCTTCGCCAGCGCGCTGGCGCTCGGCACGGCCATGCCGGCCTTCGCGGCCGATCTCATCGCCATCATCACGCCGGCGCACGACAACCCGTTCTTCAAGGCCGAAGCCGTCGGCGCCGAGGCCAAGGCGAAGGAGCTCGGCTACGAGACGCTCGTCATGACCCATGACGACGACGCCAACAAGCAGTCGGAAATGATCGATACGGCGATCGGGCGCGGCGCCAAGGCGATCATCCTCGACAATGCGGGCGCGGACGCTTCCGTCGCCGCCGTCAAGAAGGCCAAGGATGCCGGCATCCCGTCCTTCCTGATCGACCGCGAAATCAATGCGACCGGCGTCGCCGTCGCCCAGATCGTCTCGAACAACTATCAGGGCGCGCAGCTCGGGGCGCAGGAATTCGTCAAGCTGATGGGCGAGAAGGGCAATTATGTCGAGCTGGTCGGCAAGGAGTCCGATACCAATGCCGGCATCCGCTCGCAGGGTTATCACGACGTCATCGATGATTATCCGGAGCTGAAGTCGGTCGCCAAGCAGTCGGCCAACTGGAGCCAGACGGAAGCCTATTCGAAGATGGAAACCATCCTTCAGGCCAATCCCGATATCAAGGGCGTGATCTCTGGTAACGACACCATGGCCATGGGCGCGATCGCCGCCCTTCAGGCCGCCGGCCGCAAGGACGTGATCGTCGTCGGCTTCGACGGGTCCAACGATGTGCGCGACTCCATCAAGTCGGGCGGCATCAAGGCGACCGTGCTGCAGCCCGCCTATGCGCAGGCGCAGCTCGCGGTGGAGCAGGCCGACGCCTACATCAAGAACAAGACGACGCCGAAGGAAGAGAAGCAGCTGATGGACTGCGTTCTCATCAATGCCGACAATGCCGGCAAGCTCGAAACCTTCGCCCTGACGAACTGATCAGCCCAATTGCGGAGGGTGCAATGTTGCGCCCTCCGCAATGCATTTTGCGAGACGCCGAGGTTCACCCGCATGTTGAGAATGAAGGGCGCATTGCTGGCTGCCGTCGTGGCGGCGGCCCTGCCCGGTTGCAAGATCATCAAGACGCCGACCGCGGAGGAGAAGGCGGCGGCAGCGGCCAAGACCGCTTTCGATCCGAATGCCAAGGTCGAGGCGATCTGGCAGCCTCAGGTCGTGCCCTATTTCGAAAAGCGCGCCGGCGAGCTGAAGGACGTCATGCAGCTCGTTGCGACGAGCCCGGATGCTGCGGGCGAAAAATACGGCAATCCGCGCAAGCAGAGCAGCTCGCCCTGGACCTATGCGGTGAAGATCACCGGCACGGTCGTCGCGGCCGACACCGCCTCGCGCGCGGCGACACTTGATGTCGATGCCGATGGCGACGGAAAGGCCGATGCGAAGGTGCAGATCGGCCCGGCGCTGCGCGGCACAGCACTGCGCGATACGCTCGATTTCGTCAATTTCAACGAGTTCAAGAACCAGATCGAATGGGCGCAGTTCGGCAAGGCGTTCAACGAGAAGGCCAATACCGCCTTCCTCTCCGCCGTCCCGCGCGAGGATCTCACCGGCAAGACGGTGACGGTGATCGGTGCCTTCCCGCTGCCGAGAAGCGGCGAGCTGCCACTCGTCACACCTTCGGAACTGAAGGTGGGATCATGACGGCGACAGACGCACATCAGGACGATATCATCCTCCGTCTCGACGACGTGTCGAAGGTCTATTCCGGCATCGTCGCCGTCAAGCGCGCCAATCTGGAGCTGCGCCGCGGCGCGGTGAATGTTCTGGTCGGCGAAAACGGCGCCGGCAAATCGACGCTGATGAAGATCATCGCCGGCGTCGAGCGCCCGACGCTCGGCCGCATCATCCTGGACGGGAAGCCCGTCTCCTTCGACAGCCCGGCCGACGCGCAGGCGAACGGCATCGGCATGATCTTCCAGGAGCTCAATCTCTTCGCCAACATGTCGGTCGCCGAGAACATCTTCACCCGGCGCGAGATCACCCGCGGCCTGCTCGGCATCGACCACAAGGCGCAAGTCGAAAAGGCCAACGAATTCTTGCGGCGCCTCGATGCCGGCATCGAGGCCGATACGATGGTCGAGGACCTGCCGATCGGCCAGCAGCAACTGGTCGAGATCGCCAAGGCGATGTCGCTTGATGCCCGCATCCTGATCATGGACGAGCCGACCTCGGCGCTGTCGGCGGCCGAGGTCGAGATCCTGTTCAAGGTGATCGCCGAGCTGAAGGCGCAAGGCGTGGCGATCGTCTATATCTCGCACCGGCTGGAGGAGCTGATGCGGATCGGCGATTACATCACCGTGCTGCGCGACGGCCAGATCACCGGCCATGCCATGGTGCGCGACATCGACACGCGCTGGATCGTCCGCTCGATGATCGGCTCGGACGCCAAGGATTTCGCGAAATCCGTCACCCATTCCGTCGGCGAGGAAGTCTTCCGCGCCGAAAACATCAGCCTTCCCCGGCCGACCGGCGGGCTTGCGGTCAACGACGTTTCCCTGTCGGTCAAGGCAGGCGAGATCCTCGGCATCTACGGCCTGATGGGCGCCGGGCGCAGCGAATTCTTCGAATGCGTGATCGGACGCCATACCCATTCGACCGGCAAGATCTTCATCGACGGCAGGCAAGTGCGCGCCCGCGAC
Source organism: Rhizobium sp. J15 (assembly GCF_002531825.1). Classification (GTDB taxonomy): domain Bacteria; phylum Pseudomonadota; class Alphaproteobacteria; order Rhizobiales; family Rhizobiaceae; genus Rhizobium. The sequence continues at coordinate 36,425 of NZ_NWSX01000036.1, forward strand.
ACCACGCGGCGCATCCGCCGCGGCCTTGCGCTGATCCCGGAGGACCGGCAGCGCGAGGGGCTGGTGCAAGTGCTCTCCATCGCCTCCAACCTGACGCTCGCAAGCCTGTCGCGCTTCACCCGGCTGTTCCATATCGACAGCGGCGCGGAAAAGAATGCCATTCAGGAGGCGATCCGCGATCTCTCCATCAAGGCGCCGAACCCGGATTTCGAGGTCACCTCCATGTCCGGCGGCAACCAGCAGAAGGTCGTCATCGGTAAGGCGCTGATGACCAATCCGAAGGTGCTGCTGATGGACGAGCCGAGCCGCGGCATCGATGTCGGCGCCAAGGCCGACGTCTTCCGCACCATGCGGCGGCTGGCGGCAAACGGGCTCGCCATCCTTTTTTCGACCTCCGACCTCGAAGAGGTCATGGCGTTATCCGACCGCATCGCGGTCTTGAGCAATGGCCAGCTCGTCGCCGTCTTCGATCGGGACGAGGCGACGGAAGACGCCATTATCGCGGCTTCGGCCAAGGGACACGGACATCAAGGGAAACTCGCGTCATGATGGCGGCTACCTCAACCACTCTTGCGCCGAAGGGCGCCAACGGCTCGGCGCTTCTGACGCTGATGAAGCTCAGGACTTTCATCGCGCTTTTCGCCGTCATCATCTTCTTCGCGATCTTCGCGCCGAACTTCACCTCGACGGCGAACATGATCCTGATGTCGAAGCATGTGGCGCTGAACGCCTTCCTCGCCATGGGCATGACCTTCGTCATCATCACCGGCGGCATTGACCTTTCGGTCGGCTCGATCGTCGGGCTCTGCGGCATGGTCGCCGGCGGGCTGATCCTCTACGGCATCGAGCTGCCGATCGGCTACACCATCTATTTCAACCTTTTCGAGATCGTGCTGATCACGCTGTCGATCGGCCTTGCCATCGGCCTGATCAACGGTCTCCTGATCACCAAGCTCAACGTCGCGCCCTTCATCGCCACGCTCGGCACGCTCTATATCGCCCGCGGCCTGGCGCTGCTGTCGTCTGATGGACAGACCTTTCCGAACCTCGTCGGCCGGCCGGAATATGCCACGACCGGCTTCGACTTCTTCGGCGCCGGCCGCATTCTCGGCCTGCCGGTGTCGATCTGGATCCTGATCGTGCTGGCGCTCGCGGCCGCCTATGTCGCGCGTTCGACGCCGATCGGCCGCCACATCTTCGCCGTCGGCGGCAATGAGCGGGCGGCGCGCATGTCCGGCATCCGCGTCGATCTCGTGAAAATCTTCGTCTATATGTTCTCCGGCCTTTGCGCAGCGATCGTCGGCGTCGTCATCTCCTCGGAGCTGATGGCCGCCCATCCGGCGACCGGCGAAAGCTTCGAGCTCAACGCGATCGCCGCAGCGGTGCTCGGCGGCACCTCGATGTCGGGCGGGCGCGGCACGATCGGCGGCACGATCATCGGCGCCTTCGTCATCGGCATCCTTTCCGACGGGCTTGTCATGATGGGCGTTTCCTCCTTCTGGCAGATGGTCATCAAGGGCCTCGTCATCATCATCGCCGTGGTCGTCGACCAGGCGCAGCGCCGCCTGCAGCAGCGCGTCACCCTCATGCAGATGGCAAAGGCAGGTTGACATGACCGGATTGAAAGGCGCGTTGATCGGCTGCGGCTTCTTCGCGATCAACCAGATGCATGGCTGGAACGATGTCGACGGTGCCGAGATCGTCGCGATCTGCGACCGCGATCCCGAGCGGCTGAGGCTCGTCGGCGACCAGTTCGGAATCGAGCGGCGCTATAGGGATGCCGAGGCGATGTTTGCCGATGGCGGCTTCGATTTCGTCGATATCGCCACGACAGTCCAGAGCCACCGCGCCCTGGTGGAAATGGCCGCGAGGAATAAGGTGCCGGCCATCTGCCAGAAGCCTTTCGCCAGGACGCTGGCGGATGCCAAGGCGATGGTCGCGGCCTGCCGGGCCGCCGGCGTGGCGCTGATGGTGCATGAGAATTTTCGCTGGCAGACGCCGATCCAGGCGGTGCGCAAGGCGCTCGATGCCGGCGCCATCGGCGCGCCCTTCTGGGGCCGCTTCTCCTTCCGCTCGGGCTACGACGTCTTTTCCGGCCAGCCCTATCTCGCCGAAGGCGAGCGCTTCATCATCGAAGATCTCGGCATCCATACGCTCGATATCGCCCGCTATATCCTCGGCGACGTCAGCGCGCTGACCGCCCGCACCAAGCGGGTCAACCCCAGGATCAAGGGCGAGGATGTCGCGACCATCCTGCTCGATCATGAGAACGGCGCCACCTCCGTCGTCGACGTCAGCTACGCCACCAGGCTGTCGAAGGAGCCCTTCCCCGAAACCTTGATCGAACTCGACGGCTCCGAAGGCACGATCCGGCTCAGCCAGGGCTACGGCCTGGAGATCACCAACGGCAAGGGCACGACCGTCATGGATGTCTCGCCGAAGCTGCTGTCCTGGGCCTCGCGGCCCTGGCACAACATCCAGGAAAGCGTCTATGCGATCGAGCAGCATTGGGTCGATCAGCTCAGGCGCGGCGCGGAGCATTCGACCTCGGGCGCCGACAATCTGAAGACCTTCGCCCTCGTCGAGGCCGCCTATGACAGTGCCGCCCGCGGCCAGACGATCGATATCCGGGCTCTGCTGCGATGACCGCCGATGCGTTCCAGCTCTACGGCACCCGCGCTGCGGAAAGGCCGCCGGTCCGCCTGACGGCGGGAAAGCTGACGGCCGATCTCGCCGACGGCAACCTTCGTACGATCCGCTACGACGGGACCGAGGTGCTGCGGGCGATTTCCTATCTCGTCCGCGACCGGGACTGGGGCACCTACAGCCCTGAGATCACAGACCTCAGGATCGAGCAAGGCGAGGATCGTTTCGAGGTCGCCTATCTCGCCCGCTGCGAGGGACCGGATGCGACGAAGCTCGTGATCGATGTGCGCATCACCGGATATCGCGACCGGCTCGATTTCGAGGCCGAAGCCGTCTCAGAGACCGGCTTCGAAACCAATCGCTGCGGCTTCTGCATCCTGCATCCGATCGTCGGCGTCGCCGGTTCGCCGGCGGCGGTCGAACATGTCGACGGCCAGATCGCGGCGACGCGTTTTCCCAATGTCATCGAGCCGTGGCAGCCCTTCAAGGATATGCGCGCCATCACCCATCAGGTCATGTCTGATGTGAGTGCGGAATGCCGGATGGAGGGCGACACCTTCGAAATGGAGGACCAGCGCAACTGGTCCGATGCCTCCTACAAGACCTATGTCAGGCCGCTTTCTTTGCCCTGGCCTTACCGGATCCCGGCCAACCAGCCCGTCCGGCAGAAGACGTCGCTCATCATCACGGATATCAGCCGTTCCGTCGCGCCGTCAGTCGCGACGCAGAGCGGAGTCATAAGGCTCGAACTTGGCATGGGGACCGGCACCATGCCGGATATCGGCGTGATCGTGACGCCCGAGGGGGCCGAGGCGACGCGCGCGGCCGCGTCCCTCCTCTCGGAGATCGCGCCCCGGGACCTGCTCTTCCATTTCGATCCCGATGCCGGGCACGGCCTCGACGCGCTAGAGAACTTCGCCGCGCTCGCCGCTCTCCATCGCGGCCGCTCGACGCTGGAGATCGCGCTTCCCTGCAAATCGTCGCCGGCGGGCGAGGCGGCCGGGATCGCCCGGCAGATGCAGCAGGCGGGCTTCAAGCCCGACGCGATCCTGATCTCGCCTTCCGTCGACCGGCAATCGACGCCGCCCGGCAGCAAATGGCCGGACTGCCCTCCCCTCGAGGAGGTCTATGCCGCGGCCCGCGCCGCCTTTCCCGGTATTCGCATCGGCGGCGGCATGCTCAGCTATTTCACCGAGCTCAACCGCAAGCGCGTGCCGGCGGGCGAGATCGATTTCGTCAGCCATTGCACCAACCCGATCGTGCATGCGGCCGACGATCTCAGCGTCATGCAGACCCTGGAAGCGCTGCCCTTCATCACCCGCTCCGTCCGCGCGATCTACGGCGACAAGCCCTATCGCATCGGCCCCTCGACGATCCCGATGCGGCAGAACCCATATGGCAGCCGCACGATGGCCAATCCGTCCGGCGGGCGCATTCCGATGGCCAACCGCGATCCGCGCCACAACGGCCGTTTCGCCGAGGCCTTCGCGCTCGGCTATGCGATCCGGGTGCTGGAGGCCGGTCTCGAATGCCTGACGCTTTCGGCGCTGACCGGTCCTTTCGGCCTGATCGCCGGTCCCGATGAACCGGTCGAGCAAGGCGGGTGGCGGCCGCTCTTCAACACGGTGCGGACCTTGTCGGCCTTGGCGGGTGCGTCCTGGCAGGAATGCCTCTCGTCTTCGCCCTCCGAAGTTCTGTCATTCGTGGCGCGGGACGCCGCTGGCGCCAGGCTCTACGTGGTCAATCTCACGGGCGAAGAACGAAGGGTCGGCGGCAGCGCATTGGCCGAAGAGCTGCGGCTCGCGCCGTTTGCGACGGCCGTCTTGCCGCTAGAACAGGATGATTTTAGGCCCGGTTGGCCTAAAATCTGAATCCTGTTCTAAATTAAAGAGTTAGAGCATGATGTCGTCCGAAAACCGCTCACACTTTTCGGCATCATGCTCTAGCGGATTGACCTCCGGCCCGCCCGCCGCATCTATGCAGTGGGAGTTCGTTCTGGGAGGATCGGCGTGAAGACGAAGAAGCTTATCAATGCAGGCGCGGATGCCGTCGATGAGATGCTGCAGGGCGTTCTCGCGGCGCATCCCGAGCACCTCTATGCCGTGGATGGCGTGCCGCGCGCCATCATTGCCAGGAACGGCCCGCGCAAGGGCAAGGTCGGGCTGGTGATCGGCGGCGGCTCCGGGCACGAACCGACATTCCTCGGCTATGTCGGCAAGGGGCTTGCCGATGCCGCCGCGATCGGCAATGTCTTCGCCTCGCCGCCGCCCGATCCGATCATGGCCTGCGCCAAAGCCGTCGATGGCGGCGTCGGCGTGCTCTTCATGTACGGCAATTATGCCGGCGACGTGATGAATTTCGACATGGCCGCGGAAATGCTGGCGCTCGACGACATCGCGGTGCGCACCGTGCTCACCACCGACGATGTTGCGTCCGCGCCAGCCGATCAGAAGGACAGGCGGCGCGGCGTCGCCGGCAATGTCTTCATCTTCAAGGCCGCCGGTGCTGCCTGCGATCTTCTCTATTCCTTCGACGAGGTCGAGCGCGCCGCCCGCCATGCCAATGCGCGCACCTATACGATGGGTGTGGCGCTCTCGCCCTGCTCGCTGCCCCAGACCTTGAAACCGAACTTCCAGATCGGCGAGGAGGAGATGGAGATCGGCATGGGCATCCATGGCGAGCCCGGCGTAGCGCGCGGGCCGCTGAAGACGGCCGATGCGGTGACCGACGAACTGATGGGCAATATTCTGCGCGAGATGAAGGCGGAGCGCGGCGATCGTGTCGCCGTGCTCGTCAATTCGCTGGGCTCGACGCCGATGATGGAGCTCTACATCATGATGCGGCGCGTCAAGGCGCGGCTCGACGAGGCCGGGCTCGTCCTCCATACCTCGCTCGTCGGCAATTACTGCACCTCGCTCGAAATGGCCGGAGCATCCGTCTCCATCATGCATCTCGACGACGAGCTTCAGCGGCTGATCGACCATCCCTGCGACTGCGCCATGTTCAGGAGGTGATCGATGGTGATCACGACCAAGGACCTGCAGCATCTCTTTGCCCTGATCGCCGCCGATATCGCGGCGCAGCGCGACCATCTCTGCGAGCTGGACGGCGCGATCGGCGACGGCGATCACGGCCTTGCCATGGATGCCGGCTGTGAGGCCGCGGCCAAGGCGGTCGCAGCACTCGACCCCGCGCAGGCTGCGCCGACAGCCGTCTTCAACGCGGCTGCAAAGGCATTCCTGAATGCGGTCGGCGCATCCTCCGGCCCGCTCTATGCAACCGCTTTCATGCGCGCCGGCGCCGCCGTCAAGGGCAGGCCGGCACTCGCGGACGAGGAGTTTGTGCGCGCTTTCGCGGCGATGGCTGAGGGCATTCGGGAGCGCGGCAAGGCCGAGCCCGGCGAAAAGACCATGGTCGATGCCTGGAAGCCCGCGGCCGATGCGGCGCTTGAGGCCTGGGCATCGGGAGCCTCCCTCCTCGAATGTCTCGATCTGGCCGAGCAGGCGGCGCGCCAGGGCTGCGAAGCGACGAGGGATATGACGGCCGCCAAGGGACGGGCGTCGCGTCTGGGAGAACGGGTGATCGGCCATATCGACCCCGGCGCGGCATCGGCCGCGATCGTCATCGCCTCCCTCGCGAAATTCGCACAGCATCGTGATGGTTAGCTCATCATACCAGTTGACATGTAAATGATCATCTGCGACAAGGGGCCGGCTTATCAAGAGGAGGACGGTAATGCTGACCCTATCCGCGAAATTGAAGACGGCGAGCATCGTCGCGATCGCCATGGCGTCTTTCGCCGCGACGCCGGTTCTTGCCGAAGACATCACGCTCTGGACCCTCAACTTCGACAACAATGCCGCCAATACGGCCTTGAAAAAGGTGGCATCCGATTTCGAAGCGGCGAACCCGGGCACGCATGTCGAGATCGTTCAGCGCGCCGTCGACGAGCACAAGACGGCGCTGCGCGTCGCGGCCGGCTCCGACAAGGGTCCCGACATCTATTTCAGCTGGGCGGGCCTCGGCCTTGGCGGCGAATATGTGAAGGCCGGTCTCTCCCTGCCCCTCGACAAGTATTACACCGAATATAAGTGGACCGACGAACTGCTGCCGTCCGCAGCCGCCTTCGCCGACCTCTATCCCGGCGGCAAGCACGGCGTTCCCTTCACCTTCAAGGGCGAAGCCGTCTATTACAACAAGAAGCTTTTCGAGCAGGCCGGCATCACCGAAGAGCCGAAAACCTATGACGAGCTTCTCGCCGCCGCCGAGAAGCTGAAGGCCGCGGGCATCCCCGCCTTCACCTTCGGCGGCACGGTCAACTGGCACGTCATGCGCCTGATGGACGTGATCCTCGAAACCAAGTGCGGCGCCGAAAAGCACGATGCGCTGAAGGCGATGACGCTGGACTGGACCAAGGAGGCCTGCGCGACGGACGCCTTCGCCGAATTCGCCAAGTGGACGAAGGACTACACGCTGCAGCCCTTCATGGGCATCGACAACAAGCAGTCCTACAGCCTCTTCACGGCAGGCCGGGCGGCGATGATGCTCGAAGGCGACTGGCTGGTCAGCCAGCTCAACGGCTCGGGTGCAAATCTCGACGATTACGGCATCTTCCCCTTCCCGACCAATACCGAGCGTCTCTATGGCTTCGCCGAGTACAATTACATCAGCACCAAGAGCAAGAATCCGGATATCGCCGCCAAGTTCCTCGACTATTTCCTGTCGACCAAGGTGCAGCAGGATCTGCTCGGCCAGCTGAGCTCGACCTCCGTCAACAAGAACGTCCAGTATGCCAACCAGAAGCCGCTCGAGGCCGAATGGCTCGGCATCTTCCAGAAATACGGCAAGGTCTACATGAACGGCGACCAGGCCTTCCCGCTCGATGTCACGACGGAATATTTCCGCGTCATCAACGACGTCGCCTCCGGCAACACCGAGCCGGCCGAGGCGGCCAAGCAGATGCAGAGCTTCATCGCCAGCAGAACCTGATTCCTCCCAAGCGCCGGCCGATCGACCACATTGATCGGCTGGCACCTTCTTTCGCGAGCCGGCTGCAAAGGCCCTGCCAGCGCATCGGCGCGAAAATCGGAATCGATTTTCGGAAAGCCCGATGCGCAGATTCAAAGCGCTACAGCGTCCTTCGCGCGTCTGAAGGACGCGCGGCGCTGTAGGAGGAAAGCATGTCACTTCGACAATCGACACATGATCCGCGCATGCAGGCGGCCATCCTGCTGGTGCCGGCGCTGGCGATCTACGCGGTCTTCGCGCTCTACCCGATGCTCAACGTCGTCATATTGAGCTTCCAGAAGTGGAACGGGCTCGATGCCAACCGGCAGTTCGTGGGCATGGCCAATTATTCGGCGATCTTCACCCGCGACCCTGTCTTCTGGGTCGCCTTCCGCAACACGGTGATCTGGACGCTGATGAGCCTGATCTTCCCGCCGCTGGTCGGCCTGTTGCTGGCGCTCAGCCTCAACCAGAAGATCTTCGGCCGCAACGGCCTGCGCGCCATCTTCTACCTGCCCGTCATCATCGCACCGATCGCCGTCGCCACCATGTGGAAGTGGATGTACGATCCCTTCTTCGGCCTGTTCGCCCAGCTGCTGACCTCCTGGGGCATGCAGGGCTGGATCAAGGACTGGCTGGGGAACAAGGATATCGCGCTCTACTCCGTCTTCGTCGCTTATCTCTGGCAGACGGTCGGCTTCTCCATGGTGCTGTTCCTCGCCGGATTGCAGAACGTCTCGCAGACGCTGGTCGAGGCCGCGCGCATCGACGGCGCCGGCCGTTGGGCCGTGTTCAAGCATGTGACGCTGCCGGCGCTGCGTCCGACGATCACCATCGTTCTCGTTCTTTCCGTCATCTCGTCGCTGAAGGCCTTCGACATCGTCTATGGCCTCACCGGCGGCGGGCCGGCCCAATCCACCCAGATGCTGGCGCTCTGGGCCTTCACGCAGGCCATGCAGATCTTCGATTTCGGCCGGGGCGCGGCCATCTCCGTCGTCCTGCTGCTGATCACCATGGCCGTCGTCATCCCCTATCTGAGATGGACCCAGAGGCATGAGGAGGTCGAATCGTGACAGCAGTGCCGAGCGATACCGCCGCCGTGGATCTCGACGTCCAGCCGTCGTCGATGAAGCGCGATCCCGTCCTGATCGGTCTCTGGATCGCGCTCGTTCTCGTGGCGCTCGTCTGGGTCGCGCCCTTCATCTTCATCGTCTTCACCTCGCTGAAGACGCCGGCGGCGGTGACGAGCACGGGCGCCTTCATGCCGCCGACCGAGCTTGCCTATGACAATTACAGCGCTGCCTGGAGCCGCGGCAATTTTGCCAACTCCTTCCTCAACAGCGTCATCATCACCGTCATCAAGGTGCCGCTCGGCCTGTTCCTCTCGGCCATGGCCGCCTATGCGCTGGCCAAGATCAGGCTGAGGATCTCGAAGGCGCTGCTGCTTCTCGTCGTCTTCGGCACGATGATCCCCTTCCAGGTGATGCTGGCGCCGCTCTTCACGCTCGTCAATTCCTTCGGGTTGATCGACACCTATCCCGGCGTCATCCTGCCCTATATCGCCTTCGGCGTGCCCTATCAGGTCTTCATCCTGCACGGCTTCTTCAAGAGCATTCCGAAGGAGCTTTCGGAAGCGGCGCTCATCGACGGCGCAAGCCATTTCACCATCTTCCGCAGGATCTTCCTGCCGGTCTGCCTGCCGGTGCTCGCCGCGCTGCTTATCCTCGATTTCGTCTCCACCTGGAACGAATTCGCCATGGCGCTGGTGCTGCTGCAGGACCAGCACATGTGGACCCTGCCGCTCGGCCTGATGTCGTTCCAGGGGCAGTTCTCCAGCAATTACGGCCAGCTCAACGCCGCGATCGTCATGACCGTGCTTCCGGCGACGATCGTCTATCTCATGTTCCAGCGCTACTTCGTCTCCGGCCTCACCTCCGGCGCCGTCAAGGGCTGATCGCGAAATCATTTTACGAGGAGAGACAGAATGTCCGATGCAGCAGTCGAAAAATGGGGCGTGTTCGAGGCCGCCTTCGAAGGGCCCGCCGGCGGCAATCCCTATCTCGACGTGGCATTCGATGCCGTCTTCACCCATAAGAGCCGCGAAGTGCGGGTGCCGGGATTCTATGACGGCAACGGCACCTACCGCATCCGCTTCATGCCAGACAGCGAGGGCGAGTGGTCGTTCAGGACGCGGTCGAAGACCGCGGCACTCGACGGCAGGACCGGCACTTTAGCCGCGACCGCCCCTTCATCAGGCAATCACGGCCCGGTGCGGGTGCGCAACAAATTCCACTTCGCCTATGCCGACGGCACGCCCTTCCTCTCCTTCGGAACGACCTGCTACGCCTGGACGCACCAGCCGCTCGACATGCAGAGGCAGACGCTGGAGACGCTGAAGAAGGCCCGCTTCAACAAGATGCGCATGGGCGTTTTTCCGAAGGATTATCCCTATAACGTCAACGAACCGCTGCATGCCTGCTTCGAGCGCGGCGCGGACGGCAAGGAAGATTTCAACCGCCCGAACCCTGCCGCCTTCCGGCATTTCGAACAGCAGGTCGCGGCTCTCTGCGGCCTCGGCATCGAAGCCGATATCATCATCTTCCATCCCTATGACCGCTGGGGCTATGCCGACATGTCGGCCGAGCAGGATTTCCGCTATGTCGAATATCTCGCCGCGCGTCTTGCCGCCTACCGGAACGTCTGGTGGTCGCTCGCCAACGAATATGACTTCCTGATCGACACCAAGCCGATGGCGCAGTGGGACCGTTACTTCCACATCCTGGAGGAAAACGATCCCTACCAGCACCTCCGCTCCATCCATAATGGCGACGTGACGGCGAATTTCGATCACCGCAAGCCGTGGGTCACCCACACCTGCATTCAGAACCCCGACGTCAAGCGCACCCAGGAATGGCGCAATGCCTATGGCAAGCCGGTCGTCAACGACGAGCCCGAATATGAGGGCGACATCCTGCAGTCCTGGGGCAATCTCCATGCCGGGGAACTGGTGCACCGCTTCTGGATCACCATGGCGCGCGGCGGCTATGCCGGCCATGGCGAGACCTATTCCCATCCGGAGGATCTGATCTGGTGGGCCAAGGGCGGGGAACTGCGCGGCGAAGCCTGGAAGCGGATCGGCTTCCTGCGCGATCTGCTGGAGGCCGACGTCAAGCACGGCCTCGAGCCGCTCGGCGTCATCGGCGAATGGCCCTGGTCGCGCGTGTCGGGCGCGCGTGACGGCGACGGCGATTTCCGCCTGATCTATTTCGGCGAGCATCAGCCGGTCGTCTGGTCCACCGGCCTGCCGGTCGATGGCGACGATTACGATGTCGATATCATCGACACCTGGGAGATGACGATCACCCCGGCCGAGAAGGTGGCCGCACCCGTTCCGCATCCGACGCGCCACGGCTCGGTCGTGCGCGGCGGCAAGCCGGACGCCGCCTTCGGCGTGAAAATCCCGCGCAAGCCGTTCCAGGCGCTGCGCGTGCGCAGGAAACGTTGAGAGGTAAGTCCATGTCTGGCTTGAGCATCAGAAACGTCAAGAAATCCTTCGGCGCGGTCGATATCATCCACGGCGTCGACGTGGAGATCGCCGATGGCGAATTCACCATTCTCGTCGGCCCCTCCGGCTGCGGCAAGTCGACCTTGCTGCGCATGATCGCCGGTCTTGAAGACATCACCGGCGGCGAGATCAGCATCGACGGGCGGGTGGTGAACGATCTGCAGCCGAAGGATCGCGACATCGCGATGGTCTTCCAGAACTATGCGCTCTATCCGCAGATGACGGTCTCCCAGAACATGGGCTTTGCGCTGGAACTTGCCGGCGCGAAGCGGCCCGAGATCGAGAAGAAGGTCGGCGAAGCGGCCGCGATCCTCGGCCTGCAGCCGCTGCTCGACCGCAAGCCGGCGCAGCTTTCCGGCGGCCAGCGCCAGCGCGTCGCCATGGGCCGCGCGATCGTCCGCGATCCGAAGGTCTTCCTGTTCGACGAGCCGCTCTCCAATCTCGATGCGAAGCTGCGGGTGAAGATGCGCGCCGAGATCAAGGCGCTGCACCAGCGGCTGAAGACCACGATCGTCTACGTCACCCATGACCAGATCGAGGCCATGACCATGGCCGACAAGATCGTCGTGCTGCATGGCGGCCGCGTCGAGCAGATCGGCAGCCCGCTGGAGCTCTACGACAAGCCGCGCAACATCTTCGTCGCCGGCTTCCTCGGCTCCCCCGCCATGAATTTCCTCGAAGGCACCATCGCCGATGCCGGCAGCCCGGCGCTGGCATTGAACGGCGGCTCGCGCGTGAAGCTTTCGCGCGCTCCGGCCCATTCCGCCAACCGGCCGCTGACGCTCGGCATCCGTCCCGAAGACATCGCCTTCGGCGGCGAGACCGGCGTCGATGCCGTGGTCAAGGTGGTCGAACCGACAGGATCGGAAACCCATGTCGCCGTCGACGTCGACGGCAGGGAACTGACCTGGGTGGTGCGCGAGCGTGTCGATCTCGCCCCGGAACAGCCGGTGAAGCTCTCCTTCGAAACGTCGAAGGTGCATTTCTTCGACCAGCAGACGCAGCAGCGTCTCAGCGCCTGATCCCGCGGAAGGGCTCTAAAGCACGTCGCGATCTTTCAGATTCGCTCCCCGTGCTTTAGGTCTTTATTTTCCCGCGTGTCGTTATCGCAAAACCGCGCACACTTTTGCGCGACACGCTCTAAATCCTTCGGTCGAAGAGCGCCAGTGACTGGGCGTCCTTCAGGCGAAACATCTGGGCGGGCCGATTGCTCGCCCGGCGCATTTCGCCCTCGACCGGCTCCAGGAAATCGGCCTCGGCCATGCGCTTTCGAAAGGCCGATTTGTCGAGCTTGCGGCCGAGCAGGGTCTCATAGACCGATTGCAGCTCGCTCAAGGTGAAATGCACCGGCAGCAGATGGCCGGGCAGGCTCGAATATTCGACCTTGCTCCTGATGCGGCCGATCGCCTCCTTCAGCAGGGATGCATGGTCGAAGGCAAGGGACAAGCCGACGCCCTCGCCCTCGATCGGCCGCCATTCGGCCTCCCCGGCAAGCGCATCCTGCCGTTCGGCGACATCATCGGCTGATAGCAGCGCGATATAGACGATGCTGATGCTCCAGCCCCGCGGGTCGCGGTTGCGGCTGCCCGTGCTTTGCAGCTGTTCGAGATAGGGCGTTTCGACCCCGGTCTTTTCCTTCAGCACGCGACGCGCCGCAGCCTCCAGATCCGCATCCTCGTCGATATGGATCCAGCCGCCGGGCAAGGCCCAGCCGCCGGAGAAGGGCGCGTTCGCCCGCCGCACGAGAAGCACGGAGAGACCCGCCGGCGACAGCGAGAAGATCGCGAGATCGACGGTCGCGATCGGTTTGAAGGCGTCATTGTCATGCGATGTCATGATGCGAACATAGCATGTGATAGTCTTAGTGTAAATCTTCAACTAAGTTAGTTGACATTTATCACTAAGTCATGTTTTCTCCATTCCGACACGAGCAGGGGCTCGCGCCAGGAATAAGGAAACGGTCATGTTCGGACTGCGCTTCATCAAGACGGAACCCACGCAATACGTCATCCAATATCAGAACGGCACCGCCATCCGCGAAGGCGCGGGCCTCGCCTTCTGGCATTTCGCGCCGTCGAGTTCGCTCGTGCTGGTGCCGACGGCGAGCGTCAACGACCCCTTCATCTTTCCGCTGGTGACGTCGGACTTCCAGGAAGTGACCGTGCAGGGGCAGATCACCTACCGTATCGCCGAGCCGCGCCGCACGGCGGCACTGCTGAATTTCACGCTCGACCGCAAGGGCCGCTATGTCTCGGAGGATCCGCAGAAGCTTTCGACCCGGGTGATCGACCGCGTGCAGGTGGCGATGCGCGCCGAGGTGCAGATGCTGTCGCTGAAGGAGGTTCTTGCCTCGGGCGAGGCGCTCGTCGCCGGCGTGGCGGAAGCGCTCAGGGTACACCCGACGATCGAAGCGCTCGGCCTCGAAATCCTCGGCCTGTCGCTGCTCGCCGTCATGCCGAAGGCCGAGACGGCGAAGGCGCTGGAAGCGCAGGCCCGCGAGGCCCTGCTCCGCCAGGCCGACGAGGCCATCTACAGCAGGCGCAATGCCGCCATCGAACAGGAGCGGACGATCAAGGAAAACGAGATCGCCACCGAGATCACACTGGAGAACAAGAGGCGGCAGGTGCGCGAGGCGCAGATGGAAGCCGAACGCGCCGTGCAGGAACGGCAGCTGCAGATCCGGCGGGAGGAGATGGCCGGCAAGATCGCGCTGGAAGAGCAGAACCGCGATCTGGTGACGCTTGCCGCGACCAACGCCAAGGCCGAGGCAGATGCCCAGGCCTATGCCCTGACGGCGATGATGAAATCCTTCGAGCAGGCCGATCCGAAAGTGCTGCAGGCGCTCGCCTCGGTCGGCATGAAGCCCGGCCAGCTGATGGCGCTCGCCTTCCGCGACCTTGCCGACAATGCGACGAAGATCGGCCAGCTCAACGTTTCGCCCGATCTTCTGCGCGAGATATTGCAGCCGCAGGAGGGCAAGGATCGTGCCGGCCTCTGACGAACGCAAGATCATCCTGGTCGTCCGCCCGACCCGCCTCGACGAACTCATCGCCCGGTTCAACACGGTGCAGCAGGCGCAGTTCTATGTCGAACATCTCGGCGCCGATTTCAGCGATTACCTCGCCGAGAAGAAGCGCTACGAAACGGCGATCGCCGAGGTGGAGGCGAGCCTGCGCGCGGTCGCCCGCGTCCAGCGCCTCGACCGCCGCTACCTCCCGAACTTCGTCTTCGGCCCCGACGATGTCGTCGTCGTGCTCGGCCAGGACGGGCTGGTCGCCAATACGCTGAAATATCTCGACGGCCAGCCGGTGCTCGGCGTCAACCCCGACCCGATGCGCTGGGACGGCCTGCTGCTTCCCTTCAACCCGAAGAGCCTTCCGAGGGTGATCGGCGAGGCGCTGAGGAATAAGCGGCCGATCAAGCGCGTCAGCATGGCCAAGGCGACGCTGAACACCGGCGCCGTCATCCACGCGGTCAACGACCTCTTCATCGGCCCGCAAAGCCATGTCTCGGCCCGTTACCTCCTGCAGGCCGAGGAGCGCGAGGAACGCCAGTCCTCCAGCGGCATCATCGTTTCGACAGGCATGGGCTCGACCGGCTGGCTGAAGAGCCTCTATTCCGGCTGGCTCGGAGCCGCGAGCGCCCTCGGCCTCGAACCCACCGAGCGAACGATCGACATGTCGTTTGCCTGGGACGCCGACTACCTGCGCTATTTCGTTCGCGAACCCTTCCCCAGCCGCACCACCGGCACCACCATCGTCGCCGGCCTCGTATCCCAGGACCAACCCCTGACCATCGTCTCCGAAATGCCCGAACACGGCGTCATCTTCAGCGACGGCATCGAGGCGGATTTTCTGGAATTCAATGCCGGGACGCGGGCGGTGGTGACGCTGGCGGAGAGGCAGGGGTTGCTGGTGGTGTGAGGGGGTGGGATAACGAATTGATTTTGTTTTCGTTGGTTGCGTTGCAGAAGTGATATAAGGGTTTGTTTCCGTCGCTGCCGTTTGTCATATTTTTGCTTGGTCGCGTTTCTGCGACCGCCGCACGACTCGTATCAGTTGATGAACCCACCCCGCGAGAGCATCAGTAGCGAAGGAGGCGATACGCGTGCTTAAGAGAGCCTCGTCCCGAGGTGCGGAAGCCGAAGGCTGGAACCTCGAAGGATGAGGCGGGTGCGCCGGTGTTCATTCATGCAAGGAGCAGCGTTGCGGCATGTCCTCAGAGGCTCCGCCCTATGGGCTGCGCGCCTCAGAATGAGGAAGGTTGGAGGATGCCGCGCCGATGCTCTTGAGACTTCAGCTGCGGGGCGGCCGGTCATCGATAGCAACGGCCGGCGAAACCAGTCCGCGCTGTGCATGCTTCATACCGTCGGGAAGCTGGAACCAGTCATGCCTGGATTGTTCGTAGACGGAAACCAGGGGTGCAGGAAATGTCGGGTCCGCGAAAGCGCCGACGGCGACGACGCAAAGATCCGGGTTGAAATCGCCCTCCCAATATAATGAGGTTCCGCAGTTCGGGCAGAAGTGGAAACGGACCTTGCGCCCTTCCGCGCCGTCGCGTTCGAAGAGCTTGCGCTCTCCCTCGATCGTCACCTCGGCCTTCTCGAAGATCGCACCGCTTCCCGCCGCAGCGCCCGTTCTGCGCTGGCAGTCGCGGCAGTGGCATAGGCTGACCATGAGCGGGTCACTTGCCGTCTTCGCGCGGAGGGATCCGCAGTGGCATTGCGCAAGTCTTTCCATGTTCTCGCTCGCTTGCTCGCTGTTGGTTCTGTTCGATGTCCGCTGGGCATCCGATCAGAGATGTCGGAGGGTATAGCGCCTGGCGCTCAGGAGAGCCCGACCTGAGGTGCTCGAAGGGAGGGCGGAAGCGCTGGTGTTTTTCGGAGGGGCAGAAGCCTGGCGCGGGAGACGGCGCCGGGCTTCAATAGTGACCGACAGCATGGGAGGAGGAGTGCTGTCCATCGGACCGACGCAGCCTGGGAGAGGTACGGCGCGTCGGCTCGCTACGAGGTAGGGAGGCAAGGCGGCGAATTCAAGCCGCGGTGTCGATATCGTACAGATGTTGCTGCGGGCGCGGCGCCGTGTCGGGATTGGGCGCGGCGTTGTCCGCGGACAACGTGCCAGATGCGCTTGCCGATCGATCCGTGGATGTGCCTCAATTCAATAGCACTGCGTGAAGGAGGCTCGTCGTGCGGCCTTGGATCATCAGCCGATTAAACGAGCCTATCCGCCTCGGATCGCGAGCCGCTGATCTCAATTCCCGTCACTCCTGCCGCTTCAGTCCGGCGTTGGGAGGAGCGTGTCGAAGTCGATACTGATGCAGCCTCGATTGCGGCACTCTTTGACGAATTGCCGCTAGGAAGGGCAACATAGACCCTTTTTTATCTTGTCATCAACATCCGTTCCCCGAGCCTCCATAACGAAATTTCGCCAGGGGCATCTGTTCGATTTTAGTGCCCTCGAGGACGGGCCAATGGCTCGATGTGATGAGTGTCCCTTTCCGCTCGGCCGAAACTCATAGTCACATAGCCAGGGAAGAGCAGTGTCGACTCGTCCGTCGGTCATTGGCTCTGACGTCACCGACAAGGTAATGGAATTCAATGAAACTCCAGGTCCAAAGAATTCTTCCAGCTCGGATGGCTTCACATCTCGGACCGTGGTCGGATCATTGATGTCGGTAAATGTGATCAGGCGAGGATATTGTTTTGGTGTCAGCCTTTTTGTCTCTGCGATGAGTTGAATTCGATTAAGGGAACGTGCGTACTCGTCTCGATCAGCTAATCGAGGTGGCGGGCTGGCGAAGAGCGTGACCGCCAGTTCTGTCGCGGCATCGTCAACCAGCGCAAACAGATACTTATTCGGCGCCACCTCCAATGTAACAGCTTCCCCGGTGAGTTTGTGCGGGCCACCGTGCCCGCCTCCCGAATCGCCGATTCTGAACCATTCAGGTGGCATATCCCAACTTGCGGCGGTCACCGAACTGCCGGTTACTGTCCCATCAGGAGTCTCAACCGACAGCGTAAGCTTCTGCCGCCAACTCCAGTAGCGGAAGCCAAATAGGTTTCCCTCCCAATAATAACTGGCCATCGCGCCGAGGATGAGCACTCCAATGATGCTGAATAGCATAAACACCCTCACTGTGTGCTCCTCTGCAATCAAATTAAAGTGGCCCCAATCTACGATCGAAATCTGAATGGAACCGAAATGTAATAGAGGGATGGTCTCTGTGGTGAAGCGCGCCATGAGTCCGTGAATCTCGATTTTCTCCTCTCCAATCTGCTGCAGCCTCTCGCGTAACCCAGCGAGCTTCTATGAGTCGGCACGATCCAGCTGATCTCGAAAACGATCGCTCCGTTGTCCGCGGACAACCGGCTGAATCGACCCTTCTCACATCCGTGTCATGCAGCCGCTGTTGCCGATCAACGTCTCGGTTCGCTGCGCCGTCGCAGGTCGGCGCGGCGATGAGCTTGATGGGGAGATCTATAGGTCGCCACCCGCTTGTGTGTTAACGTTCGGCGCGGCGTCTTGTGAGGGGGCCATGGAGAGGAAGCTTGCGGCCATCCTTGCGGCTGACGTCGTTGGATATTCGGCGTTGATGGAGCGTGACGAGACCGGGACGTTCGAGCGTCTCGTCGGGCTTCGAAAAGAACTGATCGAGCCGGAAATCGCGAAGCGGCGCGGCCGTATCTTCAAGCTCATGGGCGATGGGTTGCTCGCCGAGTTCGGCAGCGTTGTCGATGCCGTCGAATGCGCGGTATCTCTGCAGGGCGCGCTCAAGGAGCGCAACGCGGAGGTGAAGGAGAATGAGCGCCTCGAATTGAGAATAGGGCTCAATCTCGGCGAAGTCATCGTCGATGGCGACGACTGTTATGGCGATGGCGTCAACGTGTCGGCGCGTTTGCAGCAGCTCGCCGATCCCGGCGGTGTCTGCATCTCCGGCAAAGTCGCGCGTGAGGTCGAAAAGACGCTCGCCTTCGGGTTTGAGGCGATGGGTGAGCAGCAGGTCAAAAACATTGCCGAGCCGATCACGGTTCACCGTCTCGTGCAGGAAGGGACCTCCCCGCAGGAACGGCTCTCCAGGCCGCCCGCCCTGCCGAATAAGCCGTCGATAGCCGTGCTGGCCTTTGCGAATATGAGCGGTGATCCTGAGCAGGAGTATTTTGCCGATGGGTTGGTCGAGGATGTGATCACCAATCTCTCCAAGATTCCGAGCCTGTTCGTCATCGCGCGAAATTCCACCTTCGCCTACAAATATAGGGCGACCGATGTCAGGCAGATCGCCAGGGAGCTTGGCGTCCGCTATGTGCTGGAAGGCAGCATCCGGCGCGTGGCAAGCCGGGTGCGCATCAGCGCGCAATTGATCGAAGGGAAGGATGCCACCCATATCTGGGCCGACAAGTTCGAGGGTGCGGCCGAAGACATTTTCGATTTGCAGGATCAGTTGACCGAGCGCATCGTCGGGACGCTCGAGCCGACGATCAGGCGTGCGGAGATAGAGCGGGCGCGCCGCAAGCGGCCTGATAGCCTGGACGCCTATGATCTATTCCTTCGCGCATTGCCGCACAGCTATGCCAACACCCCCGCGGAAACCAACGAAGCATTGCGGCTGCTGGCCGAAGCTTTGCGTCTTGATCCCAACTATGCCGCCGCGCACGGTTATGCCGCCTGGGGCTACGAGCAGCGCTTCCTGCGCGGCGGCTTCGATCCCATGGATAGGGCCGCGGCGCTCAGCCACGCCGATGCGGCGCTCGCCACCGGCTCGGACGATCCGCAGGCTCTGTGCCTCGGAGCCTTCGTCCTCGCCACGATCACCCATGACTACGAGCGTTCGATCAATGCGCTCGACAGGGCTTTGATGCTGGACGGCAATTCGTCGCTCGCCTACGGGCTGAGCGCGATGGTGCATATGTTCAACGAGACCTATGACCGGTCCCGAGATCACGCATTCAAGGCCCTTCGGCTCAGTCCGCTCGATCCGATGAACTATCATTCCTATCTCGCATTGGCCTGGGTCAGCCTGTTTACCGGCCGCTTCGAGGATGCCGTGAAATACTCGGCCCTTGGAATTCAGGTAAATCCGGGTTTCAGCATTCTTCACGCCAGCCTGGTGGCAAGCTACGCCAATCTCGATCGTCTGGAGGCTGCGCGCGCGGCCGCCGCGCGATTGCTGAAGATTGCGCCGGACTGGACGATAGGCGGTTTCGTGCGAATGGATGTCGTGCGGCCGCAGCTCATGAAGGGGCTGGCGTCGGCGCTGCGCAAGGCCGGACTTCCGGAATAAGGATTCCCGGCCTGACCCTCATCATGCATCGGTCGGATCCAGCCGCTCGGGCGCCAGGGATAGTAGGGGCGGCCGTCCTGCCGGGGCCATGTTTGTCGTGGATAACGCTATTGCTGACGGACCTCGCCGGCAGCGATATTGATGTGTGCAGGCACTTTTTCGCTTGCCGGAATTCAGGCCGGATCGCGGTTTTTCGGCAGAATTCCGCCTCCAAGGACCTTGAAAGCGCCAACCGGCAGCTCGGTCGACTTGATTCCTCACGCAGCAGTAACGAAACCAAAGTCCAATTTTGGTTCCGTACCGTAAATCTATTCCAGCAAAATCAGCAGCTTACAATTTGCAAAACTCTCGCGGTCCCGGCCTGGTCAGGGCGCCGAGGCCCCTCCCCCGCAGCAAATCTCCGCGAGAAAGCAATGGCTTGCATCCTTTAGCGGCGCCCGGCGTTATCCACGCAGCAAATCGGAGGATAGGGTAATGGCTGATGCGCTCCAGCTCAAGAGGTTCTCCGTCGCCGCGACGGTGATGGCAGCGGCGATTGGTGCGTTTGTCGTGCTGCAGGCAAGGCAGCGCGGGTCGCAGGGGCTGCCTGCCGCGGCCGGCTGGAGCGGTGACGATCACGGGCGCAGCGCGGCGACCCCCGAGGCCATTCCGATGAGCGGTCTTCGCGACGTGTTCTGGCGCGTCTTCCATGAAATCCTGCACGACCGCGTCACGCTCATTGCCGCCGGCGTGACCTTCTATCTGCTGCTGGCGATCTTCCCGGCGCTGGCGGCGCTCGTCTCGCTCTACGGGCTGGTTGCCGATCCCGTCACCATCTCCGAACATCTGCGCGAGCTCGCCATTCTCTTGCCGCCCGGTGCCTTCGATCTTCTCGCCGATCAGATCAAGGCGCTCGTCGAAAACCGCGAAAGCACGCTCGGCCTCACCTTCTTCGTCGGTCTCGCCATCGCGCTCTGGAGCACGCACAACGGCACGCTCGCGATCTTCGACGCGATGAACGTCGCCTATGAGGAGGACGAGAAGCGCAGCCTCGTGCGGCTGAACCTGATCGGCTTCTGTTTCACGCTATGCGCCATCTTCTTCGCCGTCCTCATGGTGGCGCTGGTCGGCGTGATGCCTGTCGTGCTCTCCTATCTCTGGCTCGACCAGTTCAAGGAGCAGATGGCCCTTCTCTTGAGATGGCCGCTGCTGCTGTTCGTGGTGGCGGCGGCCGTCATGCTGGTCAACCGCTTCGGCCCGAGCCGCGAGCCGGCGAGAGTACGGTGGATGACCTGGGGTGCGGCCCTGACGGCGCTCGCCTGGGCCGCCATGTCGCTCGGCTTCTCCTTCTATCTCGAGCATTTCGCCAATTACAACGCGACCTACGGCGCGCTCGGCGCGCTGATCGGCTTCCTCATCTGGATCTGGCTTTCCGTCGTCATTCTTATCGTCGGCGCGGAGCTCAACGCCGAGCTGGAGCACCAGACTGCGCGGGACACGACGACGGGCCATCCGCTGCCGATGGGCGCGCGCGGCGCCTATGTCGCCGATACTTTGGGCGAGACGGTGAACTGATGCGCTCTCGGTGACTGCGTTTCGAATTGATGTATCCTACTTCAGGTTGGTTCGACAGAGGAGACGATCATGACCGCCCCGCATCCTTCCAAAACCCATATCGGCAATCACGCGCTGCATCCCGAAACGCAGATGCTGAACTACGGCTACGATCCCGAACTCTCGGAAGGGGCGGTCAAGCCGCCGGTATTCCTGACCTCCACCTTCGTCTTCAATACCGCCGAGGACGGCAAGGATTTCTTCGACTATGTCTCGGGCCGGCGCGAGCCGCCGGCCGGCAAGGGCGCCGGCCTCGTCTATTCGCGCTTCAACCATCCCAACAGCGAGATCGTCGAGGATCGCCTCGCCGTCTATGAGCGGACGGAAAGCGGCGCGCTGTTTTCCTCAGGCATGGCGGCGATCGCCACGACCCTCTTCGCCTTCGTGCGGCCGGGCGATGCGATCCTGCATTCGCAGCCGCTCTATGGCGGCACGGAAACCCTGCTGGCAAAGACCTTCCTCAATTTCGGCGTCGCCGCCGTCGGCTTTGCCGATGGCGTCAGCGAGGGATCGGTGCAGAAGGCGGCGGAGGAGGCGATGACGAAAGGCCGCGTCTCCGTCATCCTGATCGAGACGCCGGCCAATCCGACCAACAGCCTGGTCGATGTGGCGATGATCCGCCGTGTCGCCGATGCGATCGGCGCGAAGCAGGGGCATACGCCGATCGTCGTCTGCGACAACACCCTGCTCGGGCCTGTCTTCCAGCGGCCGATCGAGCATGGCGCGGATATCTCGCTCTATTCGCTGACCAAATATGTCGGCGGCCATTCCGACCTGATCGCCGGCGCCGTCCTCGGCCGCAAGGCTGTGATCAAGCAGGTCAAGGCGCTGCGCGGCGCGATCGGCACGCAGCTCGATCCGCATTCCTGCTGGATGCTCGGCCGCTCGCTCGAAACGCTGCAGCTGCGCATGGAGCGGGCCAACAGCAATGCCCGGGCGGTGGCCGATTTCCTGCGCGATCACCCCAAGGTCGAGAGGGTGCATTACTTGCCCTATCATGATCCGGACTCGCCGTCCGGGCGCACCTTCGCCGCCCAATGCTCCGGCGCCGGCTCGACCTTCTCCTTCGATATCCGCGGCGGCCAGGCGGCCTCGTTCAAATTCCTGAATGCGCTGCAGGTCTTCAAGCTCGCCGTCAGCCTGGGCGGCACGGAGTCGCTGGCAAGCCACCCGGCCGCCATGACCCATTCCGGCGTGCCCGCCGAGATAAGGGAGCGGATCGGCGTGCTGGAATCGACGATCCGCCTGTCGATCGGCATCGAGCATCCGGATGATCTGATCGCCGATCTGGAGCTGGCGCTGCAGGCGGCCTGACGCCGCGCGGGGAAACGATGCCCGGCGGCGCCGGGCATCGCGGGCGGCTTACTTGTCGTCGATCGTCAGTTCTTTCTCTGTGGTGTCCAGCACGAAGACCGCCAGCAGTTTCGCCGGCTCGGTCTTGCTGGCATTGGCGCTGACGCTGTGGTGGTCGCCGGGAAATTCGGAGAAGCTTTCTCCGGCCTTATAGGTCTTCTCCGGGCCTTCGTTCACGGCGCTGCGGATCGCCCCCTCCAGAACCGTGGCATAGATGAAGGCCGAGTCGGGATGGGTATGGCCGGGCGACATGCCGCCGGGCGCATATTCCACCAGCACGGCCTTCATGCTCTTGCCGGGCACATTGGGAAGCTTCTGGTCGTAGACGACGGTGATTTTCGCTCTGTTGTCCTTGGCCTGCGCTTGCGTGCCGGCCGCCAAGACGAGGGCGAGCGCCGTCGCCGAGATGATCTTTCCGAGCATGTCTGGTCTCCTCCGTTGATGGGACAGGTGCCGCTTTGCGATCAGGCACTCTTCTTCTGGGGCGGCTGCTGGCTCAGCCAGTCCTCGAAGCGGATCCGGCCGAGCCGCGCATTGGCGCCGGCCACGAGCGAGTCGTCCTCGAGTTCGACGCCGAAATAGCGGGCGTGCGGATCGGTCACCACCTGGCGCGGATCGTTCGTCGCTTTGAACAGGCGCGTCACGATCTCGGTGAGGCGGATCTTCTCCGGCCCGCCGATTTCGATCGTGCCGTTGACGGGTGCTGCAAGCGCCACGTCGGCCATGACGTCGGCAACGTCGTCCGAGGCGATCGGCTGCAGATAGGCCGGCGACAGATGCGCGGTCTGGCCGAGCGTGTTGGATTGGGCGATCCCGGCCATGAACTCGTGGAACTGCGTGGAGTGCACGATCGTATAGGGAATGCCGGAGCCCTTGATCAGCTGTTCCTGCGCCATCTTGGCGCGCATGTAGCCGCTGCCCTGCAGCCGCTCCATGCCGACGATCGAAAGCGCAATATGATGCTTCACACCGGCGTCAGTCCCTGCCTTCAGCAGGTTGCGGCCTGAGGTCTGGAAGAATTCGAGAACCGCCTTGTCCTCGAAGGAGGGCGAGTTCGCGAGGTCGAGCACCACTTGAGCGCCCGCCAGCGCTTCGGCCAGACCCTTGCCGGTAATGGTGTCGACGCCCGAATTCGGCGAGGCGGCCAGAACCTCATGCCCCTTCTTGCGCAATCTCTCCACGGTCTTCGAGCCGATGAGGCCGGTGCCGCCGATAATGACGATCTTCATGGATAGTCTCCTTGTCCGCTGTGAGGTTTTCCTCTGTTGACTGGAAGATGGCTGCCGAAATCGCCTCCTCGGCGAGGCAGGCAATTTCATCGGTATGGGCCCTCACCGCGCGAAATTCCGGTTGCGGGCGGTCGCCACCGATGCGCAGGAGAATGCGCCGGATCGCAGCGGCGAACCATTCTCCCTGCGTCGCTGTCACCCTATGCGAAGGCAGTAGGGCGGCTGGCCCTGCGGTCGGAAACGTCTTGCGGAAATGGAGGAGACCTGCGTCGAAAGGCATCGCGAGGGACGGAGGCAGGGCGGCTTGGTCTCTTCTCCCCTCGGGGAGAGCGACTGTCTTCGTTGTCAA
>NZ_NWSX01000037.1 GCF_002531825.1 Rhizobium sp. J15
CTAACGGGCACCTTCTCCCCGCTGGGGAGAAGAGGGAGCAAGCCGCCGACCTTGCGATTCTTAGACCGCCGTTTTGGAGGATATTATCTTGCACGACGATCACGATCACAACCACGACCATCATCATCACCACCACGACAACCACTACTCCGACATGCAGGCCCGCGTGAAGGCGCTGGAAACGCTGCTGACGGAGAAGGGGCTGATCGACCCGGCGGCGATCGATGCGATCGTCGAGACGTACGAGACGAAGGTCGGGCCGAGGAATGGCGCGCATGTCGTCGCCAAGGCCTGGAGCGATCCTGATTTCGCCGACTGGCTGAGGCGCGATGCGACGGCGGCGATCGCGAGCCTCGGTTATACCGGCCGGCAGGGCGAGCATATGCGCGCCGTCTTCAATACATCAGACACCCATAACCTCATCGTCTGCACGCTCTGCTCCTGTTATCCCTGGTCGGTGCTCGGGCTGCCGCCGGTCTGGTACAAGGCGCCGGCCTATCGTTCGCGGGCGGTCGTCGATCCGCGCGGCGTGCTTGCCGAATTCGGATTGACGCTGGCGGAGGACAAGAAGATCCGCGTCTGGGATTCGACGGCGGAGCTGCGTTATCTCGTGATCCCCGAACGGCCGGAGGGCACGGAGGGAATGGACGAGGCTGCACTTGCCGGTCTCGTCAGCCGCGACGCGATGATCGGCACGGCGGTCGCCGGCAGCCCGGAGGCTTTGTCATGAACGGACCGCACGATCTCGGCGGGCAAATGGGCTTCGGGCCCGTCGCGCCCGAAAAGGACGAGCCCTATTTCCATGCGGAATGGGAAAAGCGGGCGCTCGGCATCACGCTTTCCTGCGGCGCTTTCGGTGCATGGACGATCGATGAAAGCCGGCATGCGCGCGAGAATATCCCGCCGGCCGATTACCTCTCGGCGAGCTATTACGAGATCTGGATCCGCGGCGTCGAGACGCTGCTTGCGCGCCACGGCTTTGCGACGCGCGAGGAGCTCTTGTCCGGCCACAAGCTGCAGGAGGGTGCTGCGCCGAAGCGGGTGCTGAAGGCGGAGATGGTGCCGGCCGCGCTGGCCAAGGGCGGCCCTTGCGACCGGCCCGTCGAAGCCGCGCCGCGCTTTGCCGTCGGCGAGGCCGTGAAGACGAAGAATTTCAATCCGGCGACCCACACGCGGCTGCCGCGTTATGCCCGCGCCAAGACCGGCGTCGTCGAAGCGGTGCAGGGTTCCTTCGTCTTTCCCGATGACAATGCGCATGGCAAGGGCGAGAACCCGCAATGGCTCTATACCGTCGTTTTCGACGGCGGCGAGATCTGGGGCGAGGGCGCCGACCCGTCGCTGATGGTCTCGATCGATGCGTGGGAGAGCTATCTTGAGCGTGTGTGAAATACCCTCCGAGCTCAGCCAGTCGCCCGGTCTGCCGAAATCTCCGGAGGGGGCGCCGGTCTTTCCCGAGCCCTGGGCGGCCGAGGCTTTCGCCATGACCGTGCATCTGCATGAGAAGGGGCTGTTTTCCTGGAGCGAATGGGCGGAAAGCCTTTCGCGGCAATTGCACCAGCCCGGACGGGCTGACGACGGCAGCGATTATTTCGACTGCTGGGTGGCGGCGCTTTCGGAGCTGCTGGTCAGCCGCGGCGTGGCCGATGCAGCCGCCATCCTCGACCTGCAGCAGAGCTGGCTGCGGGCCGCCGAAGCGACGCCGCATGGCCACCCGATCGAGCTTGCCAACGATCCGCTGCGCTGATCCTCACGACGGAAACTGCCGGTAGCATTCCTCGGCCACCGCGCGCAGCGACTCGCGTGAGATTTCGCCGGTGACGGCGTAGCCGAGTTCGCCGTCGATCCAGTAGAAGGTTTCGAGATTGCCCGACGAGGCGAAGCGGAAGCTCGTCGTGCGGTTTTCCTTGTTGCGGCCGACGACGACGGTCAGGCGCTCGCCCGCCTGGTTCTCGTACATGAACATGGCGCCCGGCCTGCCGTCGACCGGCAGCAGTCGGCCGCCGACCAGCTTGAAGCCGAGCGGCTGCAAGTTCGGGATCTTGAGGTTCTGGATCGCCAGCCGCTTGCCGAGCCAGGTGGCGAGATGGGCTTCCTCGTCGGCGAAGACTTCGACGGGATGGCGGACTTCGGCGGCATAGACGGTGAAGGCGGTTTCGGCCTGTTTCGGCAGGGTCTCGGAGCCGGCAAGCTGCAAGTCCGGCTTCTGAACAAGGGCCGGGCCATAATGGCCGGTGACGGCGCCGAGCGCGAAGAGGAGGAGGGCGGCCGCGGCGATCGCCAAGCGCTTTACCGCCGGCGAGGCGGTGCGCGCCGGGGAGACGAGCATGGGATCGCTATCCCTGGCCTTTTCGTAGCCTGCAAACAGCGCGCGGATGCCCGCGTTCTGCGCCTGCCATCCGGCGACCATCGCCGCCTCGTCGGGATTGTCGGCGAGATAGGCCGCGATGCGGGCGCGCGCCGTTTCGGGCAGCTGGCCGTCGGCATAGGCGTGGAGATCGGCTTCGGTGACGATCGGGTTGGCGTCGTTCATTTCGGTCTCCGAAGCGTAATGATGTTGTCGGCCTTCAGGTGTTCGGCGACGCGTTGGCGGGCGCGCGACAGGCGGGACATGACCGTGCCGATGGGGATGTCGAGCGCGGTCGCGACCTCGCTGTAGCTATATCCCTCGATGACGATCAGCATCAGCACGGCGCGGTGTTCCTCCGAAAGGCTGTTCAGCGCATCGTTGAGCCGGGCGCGCTCCAGCGGATCGGCGACCGGTTCGGGGGCGGCCATATCCTCGGCGGCATCGAGCTCGACCAGGCCGCCACGCGCCTTGCCGCGCCGGCCGTTGCGGTAGAGATTGGTCATGATCGTCAGGACCCAGCCGCGCAGATTGAGGCCGCGCCATTGGCCGCGGCGCGTCAATATCTTCTCGACACAGTCCTGCAGCAGATCCTCGCCATCGGCATCCGAGCGCGTCAGGCTGCGCGAATAGCGCCTGAGCGAGGGGAGGAGGGCCAGGATCTGGCCCTCGAAACTTTCAGGTGCGGGTGTCTTCACGCCGGCTCTCTTGATGTCAGGGCCCTTACGATCAAGGTTTGGCAAGATCCCAGTTGCCGCCGACGCCGTCGCCGGTGATGTCGCCGGCCTTCTTGTCCTTGACCCAGTAATAGAGCGGCATGCCGTCCTTGGCCCATTGCTTCGTGCCATCCTTGCGATCGATGATCGAATATGCACCATCGGCCTTGGCATCGGAAGCGGCCATCAGCGGCGGCCAGTTCTTGGCGCAATCGTCGTAGCAGTTGGAAACGCCCTTGGCGTCCTTCTTGAAGGTGTAGAGGGTCATGCCGTTTTCGCCGGCCAGAACCTTGCCCTTGGCGGAATCGACTTCCGTGACGGGGGCGGCGGCGAAGGCAGCGGTCGCGGCAAAGGCGCCGGCCGCTACGGCGGACAGGAATTTCACGGACTTCATGATGTTTCTCCTCGGGTTGGGCACGCGGTTTCGCGCTACCTGAGATGAGACACGAGGCGAGGCGGTTTTATTCCCGAGCAGGAAAGTTTTATGCCGGGCGGATGATCATTCGCCACACAACACCGCGCTTTCATGGTCATTTACATCATGCCGGTTTGCGGATAATATATATCCTTAATTCCGTTCGCAGAACCAGCCATCACGCGAGTTGCTGAATGATCCTGAAAAGCCAGGTCGAGTGGGCGCTCCATTGCTGCGCCGTTCTCGCGGGCCTGCCCGAAGGCAGGTATCTCTCCACCAAGGCGCTCGCCGAGCTTCATGGCCTGCCGAAGGAATATCTCTCCAAGGCGCTGCAGAACCTTTCGCAGGCTTCTCTCGTCGATACCACGCTCGGCCCGAGCGGCGGCTACAGGCTTGCCAGGCCGTCGTCCGAGATCAATTTCCTCGACATCGTCGAGGCGGTCGAGGGCAAGGCGCGCAGCTTCACCTGCACCAATATCCGGGAGAACAATCCATGCCGGCCGGCCGGCTATTGCGACAGCAAGCCCTGCGCGGTCGCCCGCGTCATGTGGGAAGCCGACGAGGCCTGGCGCAATACGCTGAGGTGTGTCCGCCTCTCCGATCTCGTCGGCACCCTGTCCGAGGAGGTTCCGCCCGATATCTGGCGGGACACGTTCGAATGGGTGCTGAAGCGAGCCGGCTGAGGTCTGTGCGAAATCCTAGGCCCTGAAAATCGTCCTGATGGTCTTCAGGATGGCATGGGCGCTGCGGATCTGTTCCGGGGGCAGGGCGGCGCCGTCGCGGAAGCGTTCGGCGCGGCCGGCGAGGTGTTCGGCGATTTCTTCGGCCAGGCCTGAGCGTTCGGCAAGCAGCGGCGCGAAGGCCTCCTGGTCGATTTCATAGGCCGTCACCGGTGTCAGCGCCTCCAGGGTGCAGACTTCCTGCATGCCGGCGAGCAGGCCGGTCTCGCCGAAGAAATCGCCGGGCGCCAGCCGTCCGCGCTCCTCGTCCGCATGCCGGGCGGCGATGATGCCGGCGCGCACCATCATCAGCGAGGGCAGCATTTCGCCCTCGCGCACGATGATATCGCCCTTGCGGAACTGCCGGGCAGCGGTGGTTTCGGCGAGCTTTGCCTTTTCTTCCGCCGTCAGCGTCGCAAAGACCGGAATAGCTTCGATCAGGGCAAGCGGCGTCACGCTCGGCGGCTTGGCGTTTTCCTCGGTCGGAAGGTCGGCGGCAAGGATGCTGGCCGAGGGCGGGACGGCGAGCAGCAGGCCGGCGGATTTGCAGTGGCGATAGACGAGATCGAGCACCTCGTTTCGCGCCGGCACCCGCTGACTGGGGCTCGTCACCCGGAACTGCAGCTCGACTTCGAGCGCAGTGGTGTCGAGCCCCTTCAGGGCGACCACCGGCGGCGGGTCGCGCACGATCGAATTGCAGCTCGTCAGCGCCGTCAGCATGACCTGACGGATCGATGCCGGCATGCGCGTCGGGGCGATGCGGATGGTGAGGATCAGGAGGTGGGTCTCGTCCGGCCGGCTGACATTGGTCAGGCCGAGCTTGGCGAGAAAGCTGTTCGGCAGCACGACGATATTGTTGCCGGGGGTCAGGATGTGCGTCGCGCGCCAGTTGCTCTCGACGACGCGCCCCTCCGTGCCGTCGCTCAAAAGGATCCAGTCGCCGATGACATAGGGCCGGCCGAGTGTCAGCGCGATACCAGAGAAGACGTCGGCGAGCGTGTTCTGCAGCGCGAGACCGAGAATGATGGCGACGACGCCTGACGTGGCGACGAGGGTTCCGATCGGCACGCCGAAGACGAAGGCGAGGATCGAGAGCATCATGCCGATATAGACGACGCCGATGACGAGATCCTGGAGCAGGCGGGCCTCGCGCGGGCTGCCTTCCAGCACCAGGTAGAGCCTGATGAAACCGATGACGGCCCATGCCAGGTGAACCCACCAGAGCGATTTGGCGACGATGACGAGCAGGGCCTGCGGGTCTTCGGACTGATATCCCTGAAAGCGATGCGGTTCCATGCCGCTGCCGACGAGGATCAGGGTCATCACCGCAAAGAAGAGGATCTGCACCACCAGCCGCGTCGTCGGCCGCTGGCTGGAGAGGAAATACCAGACGACGATGCCGGCGAAGCCGACCGTTATGAGCGATATCAGCGGCTTGCCGAAGAGCGCGTCGTAGATCATCTCACTCTTTCTCCGGGAAGGGCGGGCGGCACATGATTGTGCATGTCGGCCGGCCGCGCAAGCATGGAGCCCGCGCGGCCGGCCTTCGGCGATCGTCAGTTCTGCAGCGGGAACGTCAGCTCTTTCTGGTCGGTGTCGACGACGAAGACGGCGAGCAGGCGGGCGGGCTCAGTTTCGCTGCCATTGGCGCTGACGCCGTGGCGGTCGCCCGGCATTTCCGAGAAGCTCTCGCCGGCCCGATAGGTCTTGACCGGACCGTCATTGACCTGGCTGCGGATCGATCCTTCCAGCACGGTGGCGTAGATGAAGGCCGAGTCGGGATGGGTGTGGCCTTCGGAGAAGCCGCCGGGGCCGTATTCGACCAGCACGCCCTTGATGCTCTTGCCCGGCACGTTCGGCAGTTCGTGTTCATAGACGAGCGTCACCTTGGCGGACTTGCTGCTGTCGTGGGCTGAAGCGCCGGTGGCCGCCAGAAAGGCGAGGGCGGCGGCGAGGAATGATAACTTGATCATGGCAATCTCCTTATTGGCTGGGGTGAAGAGGCCGATCATTTCGGCCGGGCGGATGTGGCGAACCACTGTTCGAAAGTGATCGAGCCGAGCCGCGGATCGTCGTCGGACACGAGCGACTGGTCGTTCAGCCTGGCGCCGAAATATTTCGCCTCGGCATCGGCCTCGACGGTCCTCGGGTCCTTCATCGCCTGGAGATAGCGGGCGACGAGTTCGCTGAGACGGACGCGTTCCGGGCCTGATATTTCGATCGTCTTGTTGGCCGGGGCCGAAAGCGCCACGTCGGCCATGGCGTCAGCGACATCGTCGGAAGCGATCGGCTGCACATAGGCGGGCGACAGGCGAACCGTCTGGCCGACCGTGCCGGACTGGGCGATACCGTTCAGGAATTCCATGAACTGCGTCGAATGCACGATGGTATAGGGAATGCCCGATGCCCTGATCAGCTGTTCCTGGGCGAGCTTGCCGCGGAAATAACCGCTTTCCTGCAGCCGCTCGGTGCCGACGACGGAAAGCGCGATATGGTGCTTCACGCCGGCGGCCTTTTCGGCGGCGAGAAGATTGCGCCCCGACGTCTCGAAGAATTCGAGCACCGCCTTGTCCTCGAAGGAGGGCGAATTGGCGAGGTCGAGCACGACGTCGGTGCCCGTCAGCACTTGCGCCAATCCTTCCCCGGTGATCGTGTTGACGCCCGAGTTCGGCGAGGCGGCGATCACCTCATGCCCGCGCTTGCGCAGGCGTTCGACAGTCTTCGAACCGATGAGGCCGGTTCCGCCGATGACGACGATTTTCATAACGGATCTCCTTTCGTCGCCGGGATGCCGACGGCGTCAAAGTTGAATCTTCTCAATGAATTGTAAGGGTTAGTTCAGGCCTGATTTATCGAGGCCATAGGCCTTGTCGGCGGTGCCGGGCACGGTCTTGAAGCCGATATTGACGCGGTTCCAGGCATTGATGGCCATGACGACGAAGGTCAGGTCGGAGATTTCCTTCTCGGAAAGCTGGCCGCGCACCCGCTCGTAGATTTCGTCGGGAACGCCGCCCTCGGGCAGCCTGGTCAGCGCCTCGGTCCAGGCCAGCGCCGCGCGCTCGCGGGGGATGAACAGGTTCGATTCCCGCCAGATGGCGACGTGATAGAGCCTGAGTTCGCTCTCGCCATGGATCTTTGCCTGCTTCACATGCATATCGAGGCAAAAGCCGCATCCGTTGATCTGCGAGGCGCGGATCTCGACGAGCGCCTGCAGCTTCTCGTCGATGACGCTGCTCTTCAGCGCCATGCTGAATTCCATGAATTTCTTGAAAAGCTCGGGGGACTGCTGGGCGTAGTTCAATCGCTGGGTCATGTCTGCCTCCTTCAATTAAGGATATTATGTATCCTTATGGATAAAAGATATCCGTAATTGCTGGACTGTAAAGCCATTCTCGCTTAGTCTGCCCGCATAAAGCCTATGCGCAAAAGTATGAGGGGGCAGGGATGGATATCGTTTCGGCATTGCGGACCTTCCAGCGCGTCGTGGAGACGGGGTCCTTCTCGGCGGCAGCGCACGATCTCGACGTGACGCAGCCGGCGGTCTCGCGGCAGGTCGCGGCGCTCGAAGGCCATTTCAACACGCGCCTCCTGCACCGTACGACGAGCGGCCTGTCGCTGACGGCGGAGGGAGAGCGGATGCTGCCGATGGCGCTCCGGATCCTCGAAGCGGTGGAGGAGCTCGGCGATGCCGCCGGCTCGGAGGGCGCCATGGCCTCCGGCAAGGTCAGGCTCAGCGTTCCCGCGCCGCTCGGCCTCTATCTCAGCGAGCGGCTCGGCGATCTGCTTGCCGCCCATCCGAAACTCTCGGTCGAGCTGCTCTTCAGGGAGGAGAGCTCCGACATGATCGAGGAGCGGCTGGATCTCGAAG
Source organism: Rhizobium sp. J15 (assembly GCF_002531825.1). GTDB lineage: Bacteria > Pseudomonadota > Alphaproteobacteria > Rhizobiales > Rhizobiaceae > Rhizobium. The sequence continues at coordinate 8,063 of NZ_NWSX01000037.1, forward strand.
TGCGCCTCGGTCCGGTCGCCGACAGCAGCCTCGTCTGCCGGCGGATCGGCTGGACGACCGCCTTCCTCGTCGCGTCTCCCGCCTATCTCGCGCGGAAATCCACTCCGCGCGCGCCTCGGGATATCAAGGACCATGAATGCCTGTGCTACAACAGGGCAGGCGAGGCCAATAGCTGGTCCTTCTCGAATGGCTCGGAAGACATATCGGTCCGGATTTCGCCGCGGCTGACGGCCTGCAATGCGGTGGCCATTCACCGCGCGGCCCTTGCCGGAGCGGGTCTCGCCGTGCTCTCGCACGTCATCGCCAGGCCTGATATCGCCGCCGGCCGGCTGATCCCCGTGATGGAGAACTATCAGCCAAGCCGGCTGCCGGTCACCGTCGTCTATCCCTCGCGGCGCAACATGCCGCTGCGCGTCAAGACGGTGCTGGATTTTCTCATCGGCGCCATGGCGCAGGACCCGTCCATGTGCGCGAGCGGCGCGGACCGGCCGTGGGAGGGATGATCGCCCGGCCCAAGCGATTTGCCGTTTTCCGCCTTGCCTAAATCAGGCGAATCCTGCCAAGTCCTGCGATCATGCAATTTGCGCCGCAACAAGACGAAGCCCTGAAGGCTGTTTCGAAATGGCTGAACGAAGGGCGCTCGCCGCTCTTTCGCCTGTTCGGCTATGCCGGAACGGGCAAGACGACGCTTGCCCGGCATTTCGCCGAGAATGTCGATGGCGACGTGCTGTTTGCCGCCTTCACCGGCAAGGCCGCGCAGGTGCTGCGCTCGCGCGGCGCTTCCAACGCCAAGACCATCCATTCGCTGATCTACCGCCCGCGCGGCGAAGAAGCGGTGGAGGACGAGGAGACCGGCAAGACCTCGATCGCGCCGATGTTTTCGATCAACCGGCAGAGCCCGGTCGCGAAAGCCGCGCTGATCATCGTCGACGAATGCTCGATGGTGGACGAGGCGCTCGGCAAGGATCTGATGAGTTTTGGCACGCCGATCCTGGTGCTTGGCGATCCCGGCCAGCTGCCGCCCGTCAGCGGCGGCGGCTACTTCACCAATCAGGAGCCGGATTACCTCCTGACCGATATCCACCGGCAGGCGCGCGACAATCCGATCATCAAGCTTGCCATGCAGGTGCGCGAAGGCAACGAGATCATGTATGGCGACTACGGCACCGCCAAGGTGATCCCGAAGAACGAGGTGACGCAGCAGCTGGTGCTCGATGCCGACCAGGTGCTCGTCGGCACCAACCGGACGCGGCGGCGCTATAATCAGCGCCTGCGCGAATTGAAGGGTTTCAGCGCCGATTATCCCCAGACCGGCGACAAGCTCGTCTGCCTCCGGAACGATCCGGCCAAGGGTTTGCTCAACGGCTCGCTCTGGCAGGTGATGACCTCGTCGAAGGAAACGACGAAACCCGGCATCAATCTTCTCGTCCGTCCCGAGGACGACGACATGGACCGGGGCGCCGCCAAGATCAAGCTCTTGAAACAGGCCTTCGAGGATGTCGAAGGCGAGATCCCATGGAACACCCGCAAGCGCTACGACGAGTTCGACTACGGCTATGCCCTGACCGTCCACAAGGCGCAGGGCTCGCAATGGAACGACGTCGTGCTCTTCGACGAGAGCTGGGCCTTTCGCGATACGCGCGAACGCTGGCTCTATACGGCGATCACCCGCGCGGCGGAGACACTGACGATCGTGCGCTGATTGTGATCGTGCGTGGTGACTTCGGTCGAGCGCACGGGCTGTTTGGTCTGCTGTTGCTACCCCTCCCCAACCCCTCCCCACAAGGGGGAGGGACTAACGCGGTGCGCCGGCTGCGCCAAGCATCAAGCCTTCTGCGGATGAAACCGTGAATGGAAGGCAACGGGCGCGGCAGGTTAGCCCCTCCCCCTTGTGGGGAGGGGTTGGGGAGGGGTCTTGTCATGCTCAAACGGGGAAGGGGACGGTGGCGGCCGTCGGGGGCGTGCCGGATTACGCCTGGACGATGCCGAGCAGGACGGCCTTGGCGATCGCCTGGAAGCGGTTGTTGGCGCGGAATTTCAGGATGATTCCGGCCTCGAGATCCCTGGTCTCGTCATGCTTCAGGTCGAGCGCCCGGGCGATGCGCTGGGTGGAGTAGCCTTCGGCCATAAGTTCCAGGCAATGCTTCTCCTGCGGGGTCAGGCTGGAATTGTCCTGATTGTCGTTGAGCGGCTGCGTCCCGATGCCCTCGTCGAAATCCAGGAGGTCGCCGACCTGCTGGAGCTGGCGGTGGAGCGTCGACATTTCGGCCGTCAGCTCGCGCTTGCGCACCTGCAGGGCCTCGCGGAACATCGCCTCGGCCGATTCCTGCGAATCGGCGGCGCGAAGCTCGTGCATCAATTCCTGAATGACGGCGATCGGCATGCCCGTCTCGCGGCAGACGGTGATGACGGCCATGCGCATCACGTCGTCTTCGCCATAGACCCGCATCAGGCCGATGCGATTGGCCGAGATCAATCCCTTCTCTTCGTAGAAATGCAGTGTCCTGTGCGTAACCCCGAATGCGTTTGCCATGTCGGCAATCGGCACGGGGCCATCAGGCAAATCCGGCGGCAGCGCGGCCGAAGGCAGAAACCGGTATCTGGACCGGGCCTCCGAAGCGATACCGGCGGTAGCAAACAGGCGTTTGGAACCGTCTGGCATGAACCCTCCTAGGGCATCGTGTTGCACCTCATGCGGTCTTGCCAGTTGCTTCCCGGTCGCGGCGAGTGGGGTTTCCTCTAGGCGTTCTTCTATGGGCAAAGAAGCAGTACGCGGCCTACGTTTACGCGATACAATGTCCACGTTATGCGTGAACGATCTTTTTTATAAGTGCTAAAAATAATCTCTTTTAAATGGGATAGCAACGTGACGGCGTGTTCTGCGGGCTCCGGCCCACATGCTGCGGAAAAAACACGCGCTGCGCCGCCGCCGCGGCCGGCCTTCTTCAGAGGCGACGGAAACTACTATTTACGGTACGCGTACGGTACTGAAAATGCCGATCCATCAGCGACGGGCATCGCATTCATCTGCGATTCTCGTTGGCCATTGCCGGGCACTTGGCTTAAAAGCGGGGCCTCCCGTTTCCGAGATCGATGGATAATCCGCCATGCCAGCCAAGCTCTCCGTCAACCTCAACGCCATCGCCATGCTGCGCAACCGGCGTGATCTGCCCTGGCCGAGCGTCGAAGCGCTCGGGCGCATCGCGCTTGCAGCGGGCGCGAGCGGCCTGACGGTGCATCCGCGCCCCGACCAGCGCCATATAAGATTTTCCGACCTACCCGTCATCCGCAACCTGATCGACGACGAATTCCCGCAGGCGGAGTTCAACATCGAAGGCTATCCCACCGAGGAATTCCTCGAACTCTGCGCCGGCGCCGCACCCGAGCAGGTGACGCTGGTGCCCGACGATCCCGCGCAGGCGACCTCCGATCACGGCTGGGATTTCCGCAAGCATCAGGCGTTCCTGACCGATGTCGTCGCGCGGCTGAAGAAGATGGGATGCCGGGTCTCGCTGTTTGCCGACGGCGACGGCGATGCCGAGGCGGTGAAGCTGGCCAAGGCGACGGGCGCCGACCGGATCGAACTCTACACCGGCCCCTATGGCGGCTGCTACGATGCGCCGGAACGGGCAGCGCCGATCCTCGAAGCGCTCGGTCAGACGGCGGACGCCGCGCTCGCCATCGGCCTTGCCGTCAATGCCGGCCACGACCTGACGGTCGCGAACCTGCCCGATCTGGTGAAGCGCATTCCAGCGCTTGCCGAAGTCTCGATCGGCCACGGGCTGACGGCCGATGCGCTGGAGTATGGGATGGCCGAGACGGTGCGGCGGTTCTGCCGGGCTTGCGGGCAGGGGGGTTAAGGAAGCAATTGGCCGTCCCGGGGGCCACCCCCTCTGCCCTGCCGGGCATCTCCCCCACAAGGGGGGAGATCGGATAGGGGCGACGGCTTTGCCCAGACAACTATCGCCCGTCTACGCCGATACGGTGGAGAGGGAGCGAGGTTCCAACCTCCTGCCGATCTCCCCCCTTGTGGGGGAGATGCCCGGCAGGGCAGAGGGGGGTGACGCAAGCCGCCGCCCCAACCGTATCAGTGCCCGCCAGCTCCAGCCGTCGTCAGCGCCGCCTTGTGCGCCACGAAGAAATCCTTCAGCGGCTGTGGCTGTTTGCCGGTCAGCTTGGTGAAATCGCCGGTGACGATGTCGAAGTTGCCGGCGCGGATGTTGGCGTCGGCGGAGACGAGCATGTCGGCGATGAAGCCGGGGAGGCCGGCGCCGCGCATGCCCTGGCCGAGCTGTTCGTCATTGACGTCCACCACTTCGAGCGGCTTGCCTGATGCTTCGGAGACGATGGCGGCAATCTCGCGATTGTTCAGCGATACCGCGCCGGTCAGCGTGTAGGTGGCGCTTTCGGAGGTGCCGGAGGCAAGGGCTGCGGCGATCGCGAGCGCGCAGTCGTCGCGCGAAATGGTCGAGACCTTGCCGTTGCCGGTGGCGCTGTACCATTTGCCGCCCTGCAGGTTGTGCGGCATGCTGTGCAGGTAATTGTCGTGATACCAGGCGTCGCGGATGATCGTATAGGCGATGCCGCTTGCCTTGATGGCGTTTTCGCTGCCGAGATGGTCGGGCGCGAAGGTGACGAGCGAATTGTCCGGCGCCGGCATCGAGGTATAGGCGATGTGCTTGACGCCTGCCTTGGCGGCAGCGGCGACGGCGGCCTTGTGCTGGGCGAGGCGCTTGCCGGGGGTATCCAGCGCATCGGTGCTGATGATCAGCAGCCGGTCGATGCCGGCGAAAGCCTGTTCCAGGCCGGCGGCATCATCGAAATCGGCCTTGCGGGTGACGACACCCTTGCTGGCGAGCCCGGCGAGCTTCTCCGGGCTGCGGGTCGCCGCGACGATCTTGCCGGGGGCGACATGATAGGTCTCGATGAGGTGATGGATGACGCGCTGGCCGAGCTGCCCGGCGGCGCCGGTGACCAGGATGGTTTCGCTCATAGGTCGTTTCCTTTTGCGTTTAGCTGGTCTCGAAAAGAGACTAACGCTAGATTGGGAATTGACCTCGCGGTGTAAAGAAGGCAGTTTTTCGGCTGTAAGTTACCAGAAGGGAACCAGCAGATGAGCGGCGCAGTCCTCAGTCTGAAGAACAGGATGCCGGGGGCGCGGCGCGAGATCGATCTTGCCGGCCTCGATTTTTCCAATTGCCCGGTCCGGGACATGATGCAGCAGATCGGCGGGAAATGGTCGACGCTGCTGCTGGAAGTGCTGGCGGCCGAGCCCCGCCGCTTCGGCGAACTCAGGCGGATGCTTCCCGATATTTCGCAGCGCATGCTCACGCAGACGCTGCGCGACCTGCAGCGGGACGGTTATATCGGCCGCGAGGTCTTCCCGACGAAGCCGCCGAGCGTCGAATATTCGATGACCGATTTGGGCCGCTCGCTCTACCAGCCGCTGTCGCAGCTCCTGAACTGGGCGGAGGCGAACCACGATGCCGTGCGCGCTGCCCGCTCGCGTTTCGATTCAGCCGAAAGCTAGAGCATGATGCCGAAAAGTGTGAGCGGTTTTCGGGCGACATCATGCTCTAACTCTTTAATTTAGAACAGGATTCAGATTTTAGGCCAACCGGGCCTAAAATCATCCTGTTCTAGAGCTCTGTCACTTCGCGCGCGTAAACAGCGCGCGAAACAGTTCCTCCGACCGCTGCAACCCTTCGTCGCTCAGAACGACCGACTTGCCTTGCCCGCGGGATTGGCAATCAGACCTTTCTTGTACAGACGATCCATGACGTCCCAGTCGAAGCCTTTCCAGGCGCGATCGCCGTCATGCAGCGTCAGCCAGAGCAAAGCGAGCACGGCATCGTCGATCTTTTCTTCATCCATTTCCATGCCGGAAGCATCCCTGTAAAAATGAGTGAATCCTGTCACTTCTCATTTTAACCCGCGTATCGCCCCGAAATCGAATCCGATTTGCAGGGCTTTGCGTCCGGCTGTCTTACCTGCCGCGTCCTTCCGTCAAAAATAGCAGGAAGGCGAGCGCCGGGAAGGCGAAACCGATCCAGGCGGTCATCGTCCAGCCGCCGGTCGCATAGGCCCAGCCGCCGAGCGCCGAACCAAGCGCGCCGCCGGCAAAGAAGGTGGCCATGAAGAGACCGTTCAGCCGGCTCCGATGTTCCGGGTTCAGCCCATAGATGGCGCGCTGGCCGCAGACGAGATTGGTGGTCACGCCGAAATCGAGCATGATCGCGGCGACCGTCAGCAGGATCAGGGCGGTGAGCGAGCCGTCGGCCGCGAAATGGCTGATCAGGAAGGACGCCATGCCGAGCAGCATGGCGATCGTCGAGGCGATTTTCGTCATGCCGCGGTCGGCAAGCCGGCCGGCAATCGGCGAGGCGACGGCGCCGGCCGCACCCGCCAGCGCGAAGAGGGCGATGCCGTTTTGCGTCAGGCCGAAGGCCGGGCTGGCGAGCAGCAGCGGCGTCGTCGTCCAGAACAGGCTGAAGGCGCCGAACATGCCGGCCTGGTAGAGGGCGCGGCGCTGCAGCACGCGCGAGGTCAGGGCCAGATGCGCCATGGAGGCAAGCAGTTCGCCGTAGCCGAGCTTCGTCTTCGGCACGCGGACCGGCAGGTTGGCGCGCAGCACGATGGCAAGCACGATCATCAATGCCGCAGTGACGTAATAGACCATGTGCCAGGATGACGCCTCGGCGAGAAAGCTCGCGAAGGGGCGGGCCAGCATGATTCCACAGAGCAGGCCGCTCATGACATTGCCGACGACCTGGCCGCGCGTTGCATCCGGCGCCATGTTGGCAGCGAAGGGCACGAGCACCTGGACGGCGACCGAGGCAAGGCCGATCGACAGCGAGGCGGTGAGGAACATGGCCGGCGTCGAAGACAGCGCGGCGCCGATGAGCGCAACGGCCGAGACGGAAATCAGCAGCAGCACCAGGCGGCGGTTTTCGGTGAGGTCACCGAGCGGTACGATCAGCAGAAGGCCGAGACCATAACCGATCTGCGTCAGCGTGACGATCAGGCCGGTGGCGGCCGGCGTGAAGCCGAGATCGGCGCTGATCGGGCCGGCCAGCGGCTGGCCGTAATAGAGATTGGCGGCCACCAGCCCGCAGGCGGCGGCGAAAAGGAAGGTGAGCCAGGGGGATAGCGCGCGTGGAATGGCATTATCCGGCGTAGTGGCTGAGATGCTCATCAGAAACTCCGGTATTCGGATTCATGAGAATGGAATGTGGGAATGCTGGCTGCGGCCACCCGATCCTTGACCGGATGCCGCCATTTCGATCGTTCGCCAGCACAAAACCGCTGCGCGATTTGCTTTAGGTCACGAGCTTCATCGCCGCTTCGGTCGCGGCGATCATTTCCTGCTGGCTGCGTCCCGTCTTGCCGATGACGCGCAAGCCTTTGGTAAAGCAGAGAAAGGCGAGGGCGGCGGCGTCAGCGTCCACCGTCTGGGGAATGGTGCCGTCGGCCTGGCCGGTGTGGATGAGATCGGCCATCAGCTTCTCGTCCGCGGCAAAGGCCGTCGCGACATGGGCGGCGGTTTGCTCATCGAGCAGGGCGAAATCATTGGCGCCGCCGACGACGAGGCAGCCCTTGCGGCCGGCCTCGCCATGGGAAAGCTCGGTATAATACATCACCATCTGGAAGACTTTTTCGCGGCCGGTCGTTGCGGACGCAATCATCGCTTCCAGACGGCGCCGGCCGAGCTGGCGATAACGGGTGAAGGCGGCGAGGAAGACGCCGCGCTTGTCCTTGAACGCCTTGTAGATGCTGCCGGAGGCGAGGCCCATCGCCTCGGTCAGGTCGCTGATCGAGGTGGCATGGTAGCCGCGTTCGGAAAAGACCCGCAGGGCCGCATCCAATGCCGCATCCATATCGAACGCGCGCGGACGGCCACGGCTGCGGGTTGTTTCATCCAATTTGAGGCTGGCGTCGGTCATGACGCCTAATTAGGGAATGATCGTTTCCAAATCAAGCGGAATTTCCGCGAGGCGGTAAATCAGAGGGTGAGCACCCAGGTCTGACCGTTCGCCTCAGGGCCGAACATCCTATGTCTCTCCTCGGAGACAAGGCGGAAGCCGGATTTGATGTAGATGGCGCGGGCGGTCTCCAGCATGTCGTTGGTCCAGAGCGAAAGCTCGCGATAGCCCTTCTGCCGGCAAAAGCGGATGCATTCGTCGACCAGCAGCTTGCCGAGCCCGAGGCCGCGGGTCGATTTATCGACATAGAGCAGCCGCAGCTTGGCGATGCCATCGCCGCCATTGGCGACGAGGACCGAGCCGACATTGACGCCGCCGCGCTCGGCGATCCAGCAATATTCCATGGCGGGATCGAAATTGGCGAGGAATTTGCCGGCGACCTCGGCGACCAGCGCCTCGAAGCGCAGGTCCCAGCCATATTCCTCGGCATAGAAGCGGCCCTGGCTCTGAACGATCCAGCCGATATCGCCGGCGCGGTGAGGGCGGATGATCGCGGGTGCGGGCTTGGCGGCCGGGTCGAGCAGGGCGCGGATCGTGTCCATGGCCGAGACCACCGCCTGCGGCTCGCCGGTGGCGAGGGTGTCGAAACGCGCGGCGATCTGGGCATTGGCGCGCCGGCCGAGTTCTTCGAACTCTCCTCGTCCCCGCTCGGTGACAGTGATGATCTGGCTGCGCAGATCGGCCGGATCGGGGCTGGTCTCGATCAGCCCCTCGGCGCGGAAACGCTTGAGGATGCGGCTGAGATAGGCCGGGTCGAGATGCAGGTCGCGGACAAGAGCGGCGGCGCTGATGCCCTGATGCGAGCCGATCTCGAAGAGGATGCGGGCATCCGTCAGCGTATAGGGCGAGTCGAGATAGGCCTTGTTCAGCAGGCCGAGGAAATTCGTGTAGAAGCGGTTGAAATCGCGGGCGATTTCGATGAGGGCGGTGTCGGACATGGTGATCTCCGGAAGAAGACCCATGCTGATGGCAAGTTGGCCGCCCACCCTTCCGTCATGCTCGGGCTTGTCCCGAGCATCTGCTTCCGGTCGATAGGGCAGCAGATCCTCGGCACAAGGCCGAGGATGACGTCGAGTAAGAAGATCAGGCTCGCGAACCAACCGAGGTCTGCGGATAGAAGACCTTTGTCACGCATTTAGTTGACTGAGTCAACCAAATTGTAGCTGCCGTCACGCCGCCTCTTCTGCGTCTTCTTCCTCCGCGCCGAGCGCGAAATCGACGGCCGCCCGCGCATGGATCGTCGTGGTGTCGAAACCCGGCAGCGGCAGGCGGTCGGGATCGAGGATCAGGCAGATCTCGGTGCAGCCGAGGATGATGCTGTCGGCGCCGCGCTCGGCGGCGCGGTCGATGATATCGATCAGCTTTTCGCGCGAGCTGTCGTGCACCCTGCCGGCGCAGAGTTCGTTGAAGATGATGTCGTGCACGGTGGTGCGGTCGGCGGCTTCGGGCACCATGACGTCGAGGCCGAGGCTCTTCATGCGGTCGGTATAGAAACCGTGCTCCATCGTGTAGCGCGTGGCGAGCAGCAGCGGCCGCTTGCGGCCGGCCGCATGCAGCGATTTCGCCGTTTCGTCGATGATGTGGATCAGCGGCACGGACACCCTGGCGGCGACCTCGTCGGCGATCAGGTGCATGGTGTTGGTGCAGATGAGGACGCAGCCGGCACCGCCGGCCTGCAGGCACTCCGCCACATCGCCGAGGCGGCGAGCGGCTCCGGCCCAGTCTCCGGCCTTCTGCAGCGCGACGATCTCCTCGAAATTGACCGAATGCAGGATGAGCTCGGCCGAGGCGAGGCCGCCTCTGCGGGCGCGCACCATCTCGTTGACCAGGCGATAATAGACCGCCGAACTTTCGAAACTCATGCCGCCGATCAGGCCGATCGTTTCCATCTCTTCATGCTCCCATGCTGCGAGTTTCGAAAATGATGCCGCAATGGCCGCGCGGGGTGTTTGCGTTGTTTGCTCTTCATGAGAAGAGCGTGCTATTATTTTGCACGGTTTGGCGAAATGGCGCAAATTTCGGGCGCGAGGTTCATTTCACACAATGCTTGACGATCGCGACAGACGCATTCTCGACATGCTGCAAAGAGATGCCGGCATATCCGTGACCGACCTGGCCGAGCGGGTGGCGCTTTCGGTCTCGGCCTGTTCCCGGCGCATCCAGCGACTGGAGGAGAGCGGCCATATCCTGCGGCGCATCATCGTGCTCGACCGCGAAAAGATGGGCGTGCCGACGACGGTCTTCGCGCTCGTCAAGACGGCCCACCATTCCGACGAGTGGACGGAATCCTTCCGCCGGATCATCGGCGACATCCCCGAAATCGTCGAGGCGCACCGGCTAACCGGCAATCACGATTACATCCTGAAGATCGTGCTGCCGCGTGTCGAGCATTACGACGTCATCTATAAGCAGATCGTGCGCAAGCTGGAACTCTTCGACGTCTCGGCGTCGATCTCGATGGAAGAATTGAAACACGGATTGGGCATACCCGTGGGTTATGTCCGGTGAGCCATCGTCTGGAGGAAGAGCCGTCAATCCTCGGCGCCATCGACAGCAAATAATTTGTTCCGATACGGAACGATTTTCGGCAAATTGCGTTCACCTTTGGTTCAAGAGGGGGAAGATGTGTCCTCCTCCTGAGGAGTAGAGGAGGACAGTCATGAGAAAGCTAACCGTCGCCGCGTTATGCTTGATCATCGGGATTCCCGGCATCACCCCGGCTCAGGCGTTTCCGGCTATCAATCCACCCAGGATCGAAGCTCAGCAGCAGATAGAGCATGTGCAATGGCGTGGCCGAGGCGGCTACTACCGCGGCGGATATCACGGGGGGCACCACCATAATGGATCGGGTTGGGGCTGGGCCTTGGGTGGTCTGGCTGTCGGCACGATCATCGGCGGCGCATTGGCCCAGCCCTATTACGGCTCGTATTACGGTTCGCCCTACGGCTATTATGGCTCGCCTTACCGCTATTACGGCGCGCCCTACCGCTATGGTCCGCCATACCGTTATTACGGCCGTTATTATGGCCGGCCCTATCGCACCTATGCAGCGCCCGCCTATTATGGAAGGGGTGGCCACGAGGCCTGGTGCTACTCGCGCTATCGTTCGTACAGGGCTTATGACAATACCTTCCAGCCCTATAACGGACCGCGCCGCCAGTGCATCGGTCCCTATTGATCGGCAGTTCCGCATCCCGCGCTGTGAACGGGTTCCAGGCTGACTGAAGCGCGCCGCATCATGCGACGCGCTCGAAGTTACTTGTGGCGTTATCCCGGAACCGCCGCACACTTCCCGATGATATGCATGAACGTCTTGCGACCGCCGAAGCTCGGCCCGGACGGGCGAAACTGTGTCTGATGTCCGCCCTGCAGACTTCGCTTGACTGCCGGAGGCGCAGGGCAGGCATGCCGAAACGGCGCTTGCAAGGTTCGCGGCATAGGCCAAATTGACGTTCAGCAAAATGGCGCAAAAGGGTAGGTCATGAGCGATCATCATGTCGTCGTTGTCGGCGGCGGTTTCGGCGGGCTGCAGCTCGTCAACGGGTTGAAGGGCGCGGGCGTGAAGATCACGCTCGTCGACCGGCGCAATCATCATCTTTTCCAGCCGCTGCTCTATCAGGTGGCGACGACCATTCTCTCCACCTCGGAGATCGCCTGGCCGATCCGCCGCCTCTATGCCGATCGGCCCGACGTGACGGTGCTGCTCGGCGAGGTCACCGATGTCGACAGCGGCGTAAAGACCGTGTCGCTGCGTAACGGCATGACTCTGCGTTACGATACGCTGGTGCTGGCGACCGGGGCGACGCATGCCTATTTCGGCCATGACGAATGGGAGCCGGTGGCGCCTGGCCTGAAGACGCTGGAAGACGCCACGACCATCCGACGGCGCGTGCTGCTCGCGTTCGAAAAGGCCGAAATGGAGGCCGATCCCGCCGTGCGGGATGCGCTTTTGACCTTCACCATCGTCGGCGCCGGGCCGACCGGCGTCGAGCTTGCAGGCATCATCGCCGAGCTTGCGCATTCCACCCTGCCGAAGGAGTTCCGCAACATCGATACGCGCAAGACCCGCGTCGTGCTGGTTGAAGCCGGCCCGCGGGTGCTGCCGGCCTTCGCCGACGAGCTTTCGGCCTATGCGAAAAAGGCGCTGGAGAAACTCGGCGTCGAGGTGTTTCTCGGCAAGCCGGTGACCGAATGCGGCGCCGACGGTGTGCGGATCGGCGAGGCCTTCGTCGCCAGCCGCACGATCGTCTGGGCGGCCGGCGTCACCGCCTCGCCGGCGGCCCGGTGGCTTGATGTGCCGGCCGACAGGGCAGGGCGCGTCGTCGTCGAAAAGGACCTGAGCGCGCCCGGCCTGCCCGACGTCTTCGTCATCGGCGATACCGCATCGGTCATGCGCGACGACGGCAAGCCGGTGCCGGGCATCGCGCCGGCGGCCAAGCAGCAGGGCGGCTACGTCGCCAAGGTCATCCGCGCCCGCCTGTCTGGCAAACCGGCGCCGGCACCTTTCAAATATTGGCACCAGGGCAGCCTTGCGACGATCGGCCAGAGTGCGGCGATCATCGATTTCGGCAAGGTCAAGCTGAAAGGCTGGATCGCCTGGTGGATCTGGGGCATCGCCCACATCTACTTCCTGATCGGCACCCGCTCCCGCTTCTCCGTCGCCTGGAGCTGGCTGTGGATCTATCTGAGCGGCCAGCACAGCGCGCGGCTCATCACGCAGCGGGAGACGATGCGGGAGGAGGGGTAGGCTCAAGGTGGAGGACGGGGGAGAGGATGTGTCGTGTGGCCTCCCTCTGTCCTGCCTGACCCGGGGTCGAGCCACGGGTCTCGACCCGTCCTTCGGACCCCCCACAGGTGGGGAGATTGGCTGGGCGCGACGTCTTCCCCCAACAACGAGAGTCACAGCCTGACGAAACGGTAGATAGGCGCAGAGTTTAGGCCACTTGCCGATCTCCCCCTTGTGGGGGAGATGTCCGGCAGGACAGAGGGGGTGTCACACGGGGGCACCTTCTCCTCCGTCGTTCCTGTGCTTGTCACAGGAATCCAGCCACGGCGCGTCCGCGCCGTGAATGACTTTCATGAACGAAGGTCTTTCGCGCCCAAGGACTTGGGCTTGCTGGTCCCTGTGACGAGCACAGGGATGAGGGTGAGTGGGGTGGACGTCCGCGCGCTAGATTTACCGCCGAAATGAGACTTGGTTTTTGCGATACGCGGGTAAGCCAAGGCCCAAGCTTGACACATCTCCCCGCCCGCCCTTAGCATCCCGACCGCGTCTCCCATCTCCGGGATGCCGCATCCAGCCGTAACAACGGACAGAGGTTCCAATGCGCCGAGTCACTTCTCACGAAAATCACATCCGAATTTCTGAGAAGATGGTGGTTCATGCGCACTATGAATCTGGGCATCCTCGCCCATGTGGATGCAGGCAAGACTAGCCTTACCGAAAGACTGCTTTTTAACGCCGGCGTCATCGACAAGCCCGGCAGCGTCGATAGCGGCGATACGCAAACGGATACGCTCGAACTCGAACGGCAGCGCGGCATCACGATCCGGGCCGCGGTGGTGTCGTTTGCGATCGACGGCAGGACCGTCAATCTGATCGACACACCCGGCCACCCGGATTTCATCGCCGAAGTAGAGCGGGTGCTCGGGTTGCTGGATGCGGCGGTGGTCGTGGTTTCGGCGGTCGAGGGCGTGCAGGCGCAGACGCGCGTGCTGGTGCGGGCGCTGCGGCGGCTCGGCGTTCCCTTCGTCTTCTTCGTCAACAAGGTCGATCGCCTCGGCGCCCGCTACGGGGAAGTGATGGAGGCGCTGGCCGCGCAGCTTTCGGTCCGGCCGATCGCCATGTCTTCGGTCATCGATGCCGGCGGCAAGCTCGCGCGGGTGGAGGCGCTGGGCCCGGGAAACGAACCGCTTTTTTCGGCGCTCTGCGAGGCGCTCGGGGAAAACGACGAGGCGCTGCTCGACGACTATGTGCTCGCCCCCGAGCGCCTGACGCGGGAAAGGCTCGGCAGCGCTCTGGCCGATCAGGTGGCGCGAGGTCTGGTGCATCCGGTCTTCGCCGGCGCGGCGATAACCGGCGCCGGCGTGTCGGCGCTGGCCTCGGCCATCGCGGCGATCCTGCCCGAGCGGCGCCCGGACCCGGACGGGCCGGTCGCCGGCAAGATCTTCAAGATCGAGCGCGGCTGGGGCGGCGAGAAGCTGTGTTATGTGTATCTGACATCCGGCACGGTGCGGCTGCGGCAATATCTCGATCTGCCGAAAGGCCCGGAAAGAGTGACCGCAATCCAGCTCTTTCAGGCCGGGCGCAGTCATGGCGCCGAGAGCTTTGCTGCCGGACAGATCGCGCGCGTCAGCGGGCTTGCCGGCGCCCGGATCGGTGATGCCGTGGGCGGCGATCAGGGTGCGGCCGGCAGGGCTCACTTCGCGCCGCCGACACTCGAAACCCGCGTCCTTGCGCGGCAGCCTTCGGAGAGGGCGGCGCTGTGGCTGGCGTTGAGCCAGATGGCCGAACAGGATCCCCTGATCAACCTGCACCGGGACGAAGAGACCGACGAGGTCTTCGTCTCGCTCTACGGCGAGGTGCAGAAGGAGGTGATCCAAGCGACCCTGCTGGCCGATTTCGGCCTTGAGGCGCGATTCGAGGAAAGCACGGTCATCCTAGCCGAGAGGCCGGCGGCAACAGGAAACGGCCTGCAGATCCTCTTCAAGGAGCCCAATCCGTTTCTCGCCACCATCGGCCTGCGGGTCGAGCCGCGCCCTGCCGGGACGGGCAACAGCTTTGCGCTCGAAGTGGATGTCGGCCAGATGCCGGTCGCCTTCTACCGGGCGGTCGAGGAAACCGTGTTCGAAACGCTGAAGCAGGGCATTTTCGGCTGGCAGGTCATCGATTGCCATGTGGCGATGACGGCGGCGCGCCACAGCTCACCGGCCAGCACCGCCGCCGATTTCCGGCAGCTGACGCCCTGGGTTCTGGCGTCAGCGCTCTCGGCCGCGCAAACCGTGCTCTGCGAACCGGTCGACCGCTTTCATCTCGAAACCCCGGCCGAAAGCCTCAGCGGCATACTGGCCCTGCTGGCGAAATCCGCCGCGACGACGACGGATTCGGTGATCGCCGATGGCGTCGCCCGTCTCGAAGGCACGCTGGCGTCTCAGACGGTCCAGAGCGTCCAGCAGCAATTGCCGGGGCTGACGAGCGGGGCAGGGACGATGGAAACGGCTTTCGATCACTATGCGCCGATATCAGGGCCGCCGCGCCTGCGTCCGCGTTCGGGGCCTGATCCGTTCAATCCGGTGGAATATCTGTTGCGGTTGCAGGCCAAGAGAGCCTCATGCTGAGGTGCGCAGGCCGAAGGCCGGAGCCCCGAAGCACGGGGCGGGTGCTCCGGTTGGCGGATTGGAGCGGTGTTGGCGGGGGACGCTTCGAGGCGATCCTGCGGATCGCACCTCAGCATGAGGAAGCTCAAGTGTGTCGTCATAAAAAAAGCGGCTCCCGAAGGAGCCGCTCTTATTCCTCAAGCCGCCAGCGAGGCGATGTCGATGACGAAGCGGTAGCGGACGTCGCTCTTGACGACCCGCTCGTAGGCTTCGTTGATATTCTGGATGTCGATCTTCTCGATCTCCGAGACGATGTTGTGCTTGCCGCAGAAGTCGAGCATCTCCTGGGTTTCCTTGATCGAGCCGATCATCGACCCCGCCAGGCTCTTGCGCCCGCCGATGACCGAGAAGGCGTGGACCGGAACCGGGTGCTCAGGAACGCCGACCAGAACCATTGTGCCGTCAGACTTCAACAGGTTGAGATAGGCATTCCAATCGATTGCCGTGCCGACCGTGTTGATGATCAGGTCGAAGCTGCCGGCGAGCTTGGTGAAGGTCTCGGCGTCGCTCGTTGCATAATAGTCCTTGGCGCCGAGCTTGAGACCGTCTTCCTTCTTCGACAGCGACTGGGAAAGGACGGTGATGTCGGCACCCATCGCAGCACCGATCTTCACGCCCATATGGCCGAGACCGCCCATGCCGACAATCGCAATTTTCTTGCCAGGACCGGCTTTCCAATGCGCGAGCGGCGAATAAAGCGTGATACCGGCGCAAAGCAGCGGGGCGCCGGAATCGAGCGGAATATTGTCTGGGAAGCGCAGCACATAACCTTCCTTGACGACGATCGAGTCGGAGTAGCCGCCGAAGGTCGGGGTCGTGCCATCGGCTTCATAGCCATTATAGGTCGGGACGAGGCCCGGCAGGTAGTGTTCGTAATCCAGATCACGCGCGGCGCAGCCGACGCAGGAATCGACGAAGCAGCCGACGCCGACGCGGTCGCCGACCTTGAACTTCGTCACCTTGGAGCCGACGGCGGAAACGACGCCGGCAACTTCGTGGCCCGGCACCATCGGGAATATGGAATTGCCCCATTCGTTGCGGGCCTGGTGAATGTCGGAGTGGCAGACACCGCAATATTGAACCGCGATGACGACGTCGTCATCATTGGGTTCGCGACGCTCGAAGGTGAAGGGGGTCAGCGGTTGCGACGCGTCGGTTGCGGCATAGCCTTTTGCGATAGCCATCTGAAGCTTCCTTTGGGGTTGGGAGGGGTTGAGCGGGATGGCGGACTATTGCCCGGATGTTGGCAAGGGCGTTAGAGCGATCCTCTCAGCTTCTTGCACGATCCTGCAAAAGTGCGGCGCCCACCTGTTTGCGAAATCGCAAAAGGCACTCTAGATAAGGGCGGTAGCGTCGGCGTCAGACAGCCGGCAGAAAGAGTTGCCGCATGACTTTGCCCTTCAGCCCCTATCAGGAAATCGTCGATATCGCGATGCGCTTCGCGCCCGATGACGGCGAGTTTTCGACCGCCATCGGCAATCTTCACGTCAGCCGCCGCTCCAAGCCCAGCGATCCCTCGTACAGCAGCTACCGGCCCTGTTTTGGCTTCGTGCTGCAGGGGGCCAAAAGCCTGCAGCTCGGCACTGAGCTTATCAGCTACGGGACGGGGGACTATCTGCTCACCTCGCTCGACCTTCCGGTCGCCTGGCGCGTCACGGAGGCAAGCCCCGAGGTCCCGCATCTCTGCCTGGGGCTGGCAATCGATTCCGAAAAGCTATTGGAGCTGCTCAGCCGCATCGATATTCCCCGCCCGGCCGCTCATACCGACGGGCAGCGCGGCATGGTGGTGAACGTCGCGCCGCCGGAGCTGATGGATGCCGCCGTCCGCCTGCTGCGCTTGCTCGATCGTCCAGGCGACATTCCCGCCATGGCGCCACTGATCGAGCAGGAAATTCTCTACCGGGTGCTGACCGGGCCGCATGGCGCCCGTCTGATCAACATCGCCACGTCGGACAGCCACAGCAACAGGATTGCACGCGCCGTCGCATGGCTGAAGGAAAATTTCGCGCGGCCGCTGCGCATCGAAGACCTGGCCGACCGCGTCAATATGAGCGTCTCGTCCTTCCATCACCACTTCAAATCGGTGACGGCGATGACGCCGGTGCAGTATCAGAAGCAGCTCCGCCTGCATGAAGCGCGCCGGCTGATGTTCGTCGAGCGTCTCGATGCCGGCACGGCAGGCCACCGCGTCGGCTATCAAAGCCCGTCGCAGTTCAGCCGCGAATACAGCCGCCTCTACGGCGCTTCACCGGCGCGCGACGTCGACGGCGGGCGCGAGATCATTGCGGCGGAATAGCGCGCGGGGAGCGATCGGCGGCCGCCATCCTGTATTAAAGGATGCTTGACCTTTCCCGGCTAGGCTGGAGCCATCAATCAAGCAGGCACCGCCGTCCGTATGACGCAAGCACCGTTTCTTTCCATCGTCGCGCCTTGTCACAATGAGGAAGAGGGCTTGCGCGAATTCTGCCGCCGCGCCTCTGCCGCCGCGCAGAGTGTTGCCGGCGACGCCTTCGAGCTCATCCTCGTCGATGACGGTTCCTCCGACAGCACCTGGGAGATCATTTCGGAGCTGGCGGCCAAAGTGCCGCAGGTGCTCGGTGTTCGCCTGTTGCGCAATCACGGCCACCAGCTGGCGTCGACGGCGGGTCTTTCCGCCTCGCGCGGCGAGCGCGTTCTTCTGATCGACGCCGATCTTCAGGACCCGCCCGAACTGCTGTTGATGATGATGCCGATCATGGAGCGCGGCGCCGACGTCGTCTACGGCCAGCGCACGCGCCGTGAGGGCGAAACCTGGTTCAAGCTCGCGACCGCTTCGCTGTTCTACCGCACGCTTTCCAGGCTCGCTTCCGTGACCATTCCGCGCGATACCGGCGATTTCCGGCTGATGCGCCGGCGCGTCGTCGATATTCTGCTGGCTATGCCGGAGCGCGACCGCTTTATCCGCGGCATGGTCAGCTGGATCGGCGGCCGGCAGGTGGCTCTTCCTTATGAGCGGGACGCCCGTTTTGCCGGCACGACGAAATATCCGCTGCGCAAGATGATCAACTTCGCGCTCGACGCGATCACCAGCTTTTCGACGACGCCGCTACGCATCGCCACATGGCTCGGCATGATCAGCGCCGGTGTGGCGATGGCGCTGCTCGTCTATACCTTCGTGCGCTGGCTCCAGGGCGAGACGGTCACCGGCTGGTCGTCGATCATGGCCGCCGTCAGCGCCTTCAGCGCTATCCAGCTGATCTGCATCGGCATCATCGGCGAATATCTCGGCCGTCTCGTGCAGGAGAGCAAGAAGCGGCCGATGTTCATGATCGAGACGATCCTGCGCGGCGGCGAACAGGCCGAGCTGCCGACCGCTTTTTCGGAGATGGGCGCCGGTGACAAGCGCGCAGCACTGGATGCGGCCTTTGCCTCAGGCGAACCACGCCCGAAGAAGAACAGCCGGGCCGGATGATGGACCGGATCGCTGCGCCTGTTCATGCGGCAGCCGGACCTGAGGATCTCACCGTCCGGCAGGATTCCACGGTTGCGATCATTGCTTTCGTGGCGCTTGCCGCGGCCCTGGTGGTGCTGTTCCGCTTTCCGCCCATTCTCGATTACGCCAATCACTACGCCCGCATCTGGCTGCTTTCGGGCGGCATCGGCGAGCAGCCCTTTCCCGAGATCTATGCGATCGATTGGAGCCGCACCTTCACCAATGTCGGGATCGATCTTCTGGCGGCCTGGATAGGGCCGCTCGTCGGCGCCGACAGGCTGGCGCGCGCCTTACTTTTCCTGGCAATCGTGCTGCCGCCGCTCGGCGCGATTGCGCTGCACCGGGCGCTGTTCGGCGGCCGGCATTATTGGCAGATCGCCATGCTGTCGCTCGGCTGGTGCGCGACGATGGTCGGCGGCTTCATCAATTTCCAGATCGGCCTCGGCATGGCCCTGTTCTTCGCCTGCGCCGATCTGCGGCTGCAGCGTGGAAATCCGGCATTGCTGTTTGCCTGGCGGCTTGCCGCCGCCCTGATGCTGACGGTGATGCACATCTTCTCGCTCGGCTTCTATATGGCTGTTGTCTGCGGCCTCGAATTTTCCTGGCGTTTCGACATCTTGCGGTCGAAGGCGGGGCTGATGCGGCTCGCCGGCCGTTTGGCGCTGGCGATCGGCGCCTGCGCTCTGCCGCCGCTCGCGCTCTATCTGCGCACCACCGCCTTGCCGAATGCCGGCGGCGATGGCCTTGGGCTGGTCTGGAACGATGGCATCGTGCTGATCGTCATGAACCTGCTTTCCGCCATCACCACCTATGTCCCGGTCGTGGATGTGGTGTTGGTTCTGCCACTGATCCTCATCTGCACGCGCGCCGCACGCGCCGGCGACATCCGCATTCATGCCGGGCTTGCCGTTACCGCTTGCGGTTTGCTGCTTTTCTCCTGTATTTCGCCGCGTCACATGCTCGGCACCGGCTGGATCAGCTGGCGCTTTCCGATCATGGCGGCGCTTGTCGGCATGGCGATGGTGTCCCCATTTGCCAATCTGACGCGCCGGCAGGCGCTGTCGCTGGCGCTGATGATCAATCTCGCGGTCTTCGGTCGCGCTGGCTGGATCGGGTGGAATTGGTGGCTGGCGCATAAAGATGTCGCCGCTGTCGAGACCGTGCTCAAAAAGGTGCCAGCCGGTGCGGCCGTGCTGCCTTTGGGGCATGAACCGGAGACCGCCAGCAGCCTTGCGCACTCTAACCGGCACTTTGCCTGGGGATTGGATACGTTCCGACATCTGCCGGCGCTCGTCGTACCCTTCTCGCATGCTTTCGTGCCGACAATCTTCACTGCCAAAGGCAAACAGCCTTTGTCCGTTCTGCCGCCATGGTCTGATATCGCGGTTCCCGAGGGCAATCTGGTATCGATCGGTGTGCTTTCATGCCCCGCAATGATGCGCGAATATAAGGGTTTTACGCCCTATCTGTCGGATTGGCGCAGGCGTTTCGATTTCATCCTCGTCGTCAATGCCGATATTCCCGACCGCTATGTCGGCGCTTCGATGCCGGGCGGACTGACGCTTATCGAAGATGCCGGCTTCGCGAAGCTCTATGCGATCGGCAAGGCGATGCCGGTGGAGCCTCTCTCGATCCCGACCGGTTGCGCCAGGGCGTCATAGATTGGCGATGCCGCGCATACTTGGTTCTATGAACCGCTGCCTGCCCGGAGATCGAGTGCAAGCTGTCGCGCCTGCCGGGCCGTGTCTTCGTCGCAGATCAGCACGTTGCCCAGGCCGGACAGCAGCACGGCGGCGATAGCCTGCGCCTTGTTCAGGCCGCCAGAGGCGAAAATGACGTTCGGAATGGCGCGCAGGGCCTCGAGTTCGGGCGCGATCGCGCATCTGTTGATCGCATGTTCGATCGGCCGCCCTGTCTTGTCGACGAATTGGCCGAGAACATCGCCGCAGGCGCCGGCTGCGACCAGTTCCTCGATGTTGACGTTGCTCGACAGGCCGTAGCGCATCAGCAGTGAGCGTTCGGTCATGTCGCCGATGCTGAGCACGATGACGTCATTGGCCTCGATCTGGCGAAAGGCCGTTTCGAAGACGTCTTGCTTGATGATCGCGGTGCGCGACTCCGGGCTGCCGGCATAGATCGGCGCTGCGAGATAGGCGCATTCGGCATTGAGCTGGCGGGCGAGATCGCTCGCAATGTCGAACGTGTTGATTTCGATGCCGTGGGTCAGCCCACCCATGACCGAGTTGACGCAGAGATCGGGCCGTCTCAGCGACGGCATGTGGCGTACCATTTCGCGCAGCGTCGCCCCCCAGCCGACGCCGACGCCGCGGATATTGCCGCCGTTCAGCAATTGCACGAGATAATCGGCGGCCGCCTGGCCGAGCAGGACGGGGATGAGTTCCGCATCCTCCGGCGTCGGTACGATGATCGCCCGACTGAGGTTGAATTCCGCCGCCAGCAGCTGCTCCAGGGCGACGCAGGAGGTCAGCCGGGAATTGAGGGTGATCGTCACCAGGCCGGAGCGGCGCGCCTCGGCGATGATCTTGTTGACGCGAAGCCGGTTGGTCGACAGCGCTTCGGCGATTTCGCCCTGCGTGCGTCCCTCCATGTAATAGAGCCAGACCACGCGCACCTGCATCTGCTCGTCGGGCAGCGCTACGGACGCGAAAGAAGCACTTCTGTTCTGTGACATGCGATAAACTGCGCCTCCGCTTCGACGCCATGGATCTCAAATCCCCGGCGCTTGTCAATCGCAGGGGCCTGCCGTCAGCCGGTCAATCGGTTCGCCGCCCCGTCGTCCTGTTGAAGGGATGCAGATCATCCTTTCGCACACGACAGGACATGCGCTCGCCTTCCTGCAGGTGCCGATCGGTGGGCACGCTTGCGACGATGCGCTTATCGCTGCCGTCGATGCGCAGATGCACGTTGTTCTCGTCGCCGACGGTCTCGATCAATTCGACATAAGCGTCGAACTGGAGATTTTGGGCGGAACCATCGCCGAGGTTGATCGCGCCCGGCCTGATGCCGATGAGATCCGTATCCCGCGGCAGCGGGAGGTCGCAGGGGCCGAGCTCATCGAGATCGATCAGGTTCATCGGCGGAGAGCCGATGAAGCCGGCAACGAACACGGTCTCGGGGCGGCGATAGACCTCGATCGGCGTGCCGATCTGCTCGATCCTGCCGCCGTTCATGACGACCAGCCGGTCGGCCAGCGTCATCGCTTCGAGCTGGTCGTG
The DNA here is from genome assembly GCF_002531825.1 of Rhizobium sp. J15. GTDB lineage: Bacteria > Pseudomonadota > Alphaproteobacteria > Rhizobiales > Rhizobiaceae > Rhizobium. Next base: position 30,130 of record NZ_NWSX01000037.1, read on the forward strand.
CGTGACATAGAGGCTCGTCGTCTTCAGCTGCCGCTGCAGCCTGCGGATCTCGACGCGCATCTGCACGCGAAGCTTCGCATCGAGATTGGACAAGGGCTCGTCGAACAGGAAGGCGGCGGGATCGCGGACGATGGCGCGGCCCATGGCGACGCGTTGGCGCTGGCCGCCCGAGAGCTGGCGGGGGCGCCGCTCGAGGAACTCGCCGATCTCCAGAATGCCGGCGGCGTTGGCGATTCGCCGGTCGATCTCGCCGCGCGGCACGCGGCGGTTCTTGAGGCCGTATTCGAGATTCTGGCGAACGGTCATATGCGGATAGAGCGCGTAGTTCTGGAAGACCATGGCGATGTTGCGGTCGGCCGGATCGACATGGCCGACGTCGTTTCCTGCGATCCTGAGGTGGCCCGAGCTGATGGCTTCGAGGCCGGCAATCATCCGCAGCAGGGTCGATTTTCCGCATCCCGACGGGCCGACCAGCACGATCATCTCGCCATCGGCGACGCTGAGATTGATCCCTTTTACCGCGGGGACCGCTCCGTAATTCTTCTTCAGATCGATGAGTTCGATCGCTGCCATGGCATCCTCCTTCGCTGTCGTCATACATTTGTAACACGCTATTGACATTTGTAACAAGTAACCCCAACCTTGTTTTATCGCCACTCTGGGAGGGGTTGACCGGCGCAGACGCACCGGTCGGCGAACAACGGCTATGGAGAGGAAAACGAAATGACGGCAAAGTCTTCGATGGGCGCCCGCTTGCGGCGGACGATCCGCTCGTTCGCGGCGGGCGCGGCTCTGGTGACGCTCGGATTGGCTGCTGCGGGTGACGCCAGCGCGGCCGATCGCGTCAAGATCGAATGGTGGAATGCGGCAGGCGGGCGCCTCGCCGAGATCACCAACAAGCTGATTGCCGACTTCAACGCCTCGCAGGACAAATACGAGGTCGTCGGCATCGGCAAAGGCAATTACGAGGAGACCATGGCGGCGATGGTGGCCGCCTACCGCGTCCACCAGCAGCCGGTGCTGATCCAGGCGGCCGAGCGGGGATTCCTGACCATGTACAATTCCGGCGCCATCATTCCGGTGCCGCAACTGATGGAGAAGGAAGGCTACAAGATCGACTGGAACGATTTCGTCGCGCCGGTCGCCGGTTTCTATCTGGTCGACGGCAAGCCGGCGGCGATGCCCTTCAACAGCTCGACGCCGATCTTCTGGTACAATGCCGATCACTTCAAGGCAGCCGGCTTCGACAAGCCGGGCGAGACCTGGCAGGAGCTCGACAAGCAGCTGCGCGCCATCAAGGAGAAGGGCGTTTCGAAGTGCCAGATGGCGCTGGCCAACGACTTCTACTGGAGCCTGATCGAGAATTACGCGGCGATCCAGGACCAGCCTTACGGCACCAAGGCGAATGGCTTCGGCGGCCTCGACATCGAATTCATCTTCAACAAGAGCCCGCTCGTCGTCGGCCAGGTGACGCGCTTGAAGACGTGGCTCGACGCCGGCATCCTGCAGATCGCCGGGCAGGGGCTCTCGCCCGACCAGTTTTTCACCTCGGGCACCTGCTCGACCTATGTGGCCTCCACCGCGGCGCATGCTGCTGTCGAAAGCGGTGCGAAATTCAATTGGAGCGCGACCTTCCTGCCGCATGAGGAGGGTATCCAGCCGAAGAACAGCACCATCGGCGGCGGTGCACTCTGGGTCCTGAAAGGCAAGTCGGAGGAAGAATATGCCGGCGCCGCCGCCTTCCTGAACTTCCTCGCCTCACCGAAGACGCAGGTCTGGTGGAGCAAGCAGACCGGCTATGTGCCGGTCACCAACGCCGCCTATCAACAGGCCAAGTCCGAGGGCTATTTCAAGGACCACCCGACGCGCGAGATCGCCATCCTCCAGCTGACGCGCGGCACGCCGAGCGACAATTCGCGCGGCTTCCGCTTCGGCAATCATAACCAGTCGATGGCGCTTCTGGTGGAAGAGATCCAGGGTGTGTGGACCGGCCAGAAGACCCCGCAGGAGGCGCTGGATGCGGCGGCGGCGCGCGGCAACCAGATCCTTCGCCAGTACGAGCAGCTTCATGCGGCAAAGTAGAACCATGGGAAAGATGGAAGGCGCCGCCCGGCGCCTTCGCATCCCGGATCTTCTGTCGACGGGCCGTTCGGTGACGCAGCCGTCGGAGGCCGGGTTGAAGTCCGCCCACTTCAACAGGCCGTGGCTTGCCTTCGGGCTGGTCGCGCCGCAGCTGCTGATCCTGCTGTTCTTCTTTTTCATCCCTTCCTACAAGGCGCTGTCGCTGGCCTTCGTTCAGGTCGATCCCTTCGGCGGCACCCAGATTTTCGTCGGGCTCACGAATTTCTACAATCTGTTCGCAAGCCCGGAATATCGCGGCAGCGCGCTGTTCACGCTCTGGTTCACCGTTGCCCAGAACGCCGCAACGCTTCTGCTTGCCGGTCTCTTTGCCTTCGCGACCGATTTCGTGATCAGGGGCAGGGGGATCTACAAGAGCATCATCCTGCTTCCCTATGCGATCGCGCCTGTCATATCGGGGGTGATCTGGGCCTTCCTGTTCAATCCGGCGGTGGGGCCGGTCGCGCAGCTTCTGCATGGGTTCGGTTTCGAATGGGACCCGAACCGGCGGCCTTTCGATGCGCAGCTTCTGGTGACGATCGCCTCGGTCTGGAAGAATGTCTGTTACGACTACATCTTTCTCGTCGCCGCCTTGCTGGCCGTGCCGGCCTCGCTGCTGGAAGCGGCGAAGCTCGACGGCGCAAGGCCGGTGCGGCGCTTCTTCACCATTTCGCTTCCCCTGATCTCGCCGACGATCTTCTTCCTCGTGGTGATGAACTTCGTCTACGGCCTGTTCGAAACCTTCGGCATCATCGACGCGGTCACCCGCGGCGGTCCGGCGGGGGCGACGAACAGCCTGGTCTACAAGGTCTATCAGGATGGTTTTGTGCAGCTCGACCTCGGCTCGTCGGCCGCGCAATCGGTGCTTCTGATGCTGATCGCCATCCTCTTCACCATCGTTCAATTCCGCGCGCTCGAGCGCAAGGTCAATTACCAGGTGTAGCCATGCCCGAACGCCATCTCGGTCTTTCGATCTTCTGCCACGCCATATTGCTGATCGGCGCGGTTTTCGTCTGCCTGCCGCTCTATTTCGCCTTCGTCGCCGGCTCGCTGACCTTGCAGGAGGTTCAGCAGGCGCCGTTTCCGGTGCTGCCGGGCTCGCATTTCTTCGAAAACTGGCCGCCGCCTGGCAGCAGGGCGAGTTCTCGCAGCTGTTCCTGAATTCGATCATCGTCACCGCCGGCATCGTCGTCGGCAAGCTGGCGATCTCGCTGATTGCCGCATTCGGCGTGACCTATTTCCGCTTCCCGTTCCGGATGACGGCGTTCTGGCTGATCTTCGTGTCGCTGATGCTTCCGGTCGAGGTCCGCATCATCCCGACCTATGAGGCGGTCGCCGATGCCGCCGGGCCAATCCGCTGGCTCGCCGGCATCATCGGTCTTTCCGGCGTCGTCGAAGGGCTGACGGGATACAGCATCGAAGCCTCGTTGAAATGGAACATGGTCAACAGCTATGCCGGCCTGATCCTGCCGCTGATCGCCTCCGCCTCGGCAACCTTCCTGTTCCGGCAGTTCTTCCTGACCGTTCCCGACGAGCTTTGCGAGGCGGCCAAGCTCGACGGGGCCGGCCCCTTGAAGTTCTTCAAGGATATCCTGCTGCCGCTGTCGAGCGCCAATATCGCGGCGCTGTCGATCATCCTGTTTCTCTATGGCTGGAACCAGTATTTGTGGCCGCTGCTCTTCACCACCGACAAGGAGATGGGAACGGCGGTGCTCGGGCTGAAGCAGCTCGTTCCGGTCTCCGACTCCGCGCCCGCCTGGAACATTGCGATGAGCGCTGCACTGCTCGTCATGCTGCCGCCAGCAGCCGTCATTCTCTTCATGCAACGCTGGTTCACCAAGGGGCTGGTGGATTCAGGAAAGTAACACGCCGAATTTCAAGGATATTCAGACGATGGTGCATATTATCGGCCACCGCGGTGGCCGCAATCTCTGGCCCGAAAACAGTCTTTCGGGCTTCCGCAAACTCGCGCAAATGCCGGTCGATGGCGTGGAGTTCGACATCCACCTGACGCGCTCGGGTGAAATGCTCGTCATTCACGACCCGACGCTCGAACGCACGACGGATGCGCGCGGCCCGGTCGCCGATCTTGGCCCCGGAAAACATCGTGAAATCAACCTCAAGGACAGCGACGGGGAGGTGATCCCCACCTTGGAAGAAGTGCTTGCCGTCTTCAAGAACACGCCGCTCGAGCTTCATATCGAACTGAAGACGCATGCCGATGGCACGCCCTACGAGGGGCTGGCCGCCAAGGCATTCGCCGCCGTCGAGCGGCTTGGTCTGACGGAGCGCTCGATCCTGACGAGCTTTCATCCCGATGTGCTTGCCGATATCCGCAGGGCCGCGCCCGGGATTCGCACCCTGTCATCCTTCGACGCCAAGTCGGCCGAGCGCCTCGGCCTTGCGAGCGGCCTCAGCCTGATGAAGCAATGCTCGGATATCATCGCCGTCGAGAAGTCGCTGCTTCAGGCGCAGTGGGACGAGATCACCCGTCTCGTGCCGCTCGACCGGCTCGGCGCCTGGGTTCCGAACGAGACGAGCGATCTCGAATACTGGCTCGCCAAACCGATCCGGCAGATCACCACGGACCGGCCGGATCTCGCCCTGCAGGCGCGGAGGTGAGGCATGCTCGATAACCGCATCGATCATCCCGGTACCCGAGGCGCCATGGACAGCATCGACCTCGTGATCTTCGATTGCGACGGCGTGCTGATTGACAGCGAGCCGATCGCCAGCCGTACGCTCGCGGAAACGCTGCAAGGCGCGGGCATTGCGATCAGCGCGGCGGAGGCCCATGTCAAATTCACCGGCAATTCGGAAAGCGTCATCGCCGAAATGTGCCGGCTTGAATACGGCATCGCCGACGTCGCCGCGCTGTTCGAGCAGTGGCATCGTCATCTGTTCGAGGAATTCGCCCGTTCGCTGACGCCGATTGCCGGCATTGCCGAGGTCGTCAACAGCCTCGACCGTCCGAAATGCGTCGCCTCGAACAGCACGATGCGGCGGCTGCGCAACAGCCTGGGCAAGCTCGATCTCTGGAGCGCCTTCGGCGAGAGCGTCTTCAGCGCCGAAGCCGTCTCGCGGCCGAAGCCGGCCCCCGATCTGCTGCTGCATTGCGCCGACCGCTTCCGGGCCCGTCCGGGCAGATGCGTCATGATCGACGACAGCGTCCACGGCGTGGCGTCGGCACTCGCCGCAGGCATGACGGCCATCGGTTTCGTCGATCCGGCCGATCCGAGGCCCGGCCGCCGCGCGGTGCTCGATGCCGCCGGAGCCGCCGCCGTCGCGACAGGGGCAGGGGAACTGACCGCCATTCTGGAAAATGTCGGAGGCATGCTGTGACGGCGAGCTCGCCAGCGCGTGCTCACCTTGCCATGTCGCCGCGACCGCGTAATGTCAGCGTCCCCGGCCACGGCTGCCCATCAACCCGATCCCCGGCGATCTGAAACGAGAGACCATGAGCGACACATCCCACACCCCGGAAGCCGGCGCCAAATACGTCATCGGCGTCGATGTCGGCACCGGCAGCGCCCGGGCGGGCCTGTTCGATATGGCCGGCAGCATGCTTGCCTCTGCCAAGCGCAATATCAGCCTGTTTCATGAGGCCGGTTCCATCGTCGAGCAGTCGAGCAGCGAGATCTGGCGCGCCGTTTGCGCCGCCGTGCGGGAGGTGGTTGCAGCAGCCGGCATCGATCGGGCTTCGGTGGTCGGGCTCGGATTCGACGCGACGTGCTCGCTCGTCGTCCTCGGCCAAGGCGGCAAGCCGCTGCCCGTCGGACCTTCGGAAGATCCGGACCGGGATATCATCGTGTGGATGGACCACCGGGCCGTCCCGCAGGCGGAGCGCATCAATGCATTCGGGCATGACGTGCTGCGTTATGTCGGCGGCCGCATCTCGCCCGAGATGGAAACGCCGAAGCTTCTCTGGCTCCGGGAAAACCGTCCCGCCGTGTTCGATGCCGCCTGGCAATTCTTCGATCTTGCGGATTTCCTGACCTGGCGGGCGACCGGCGACCTGTCGCGCTCGACCTGCACGGTCACCTGCAAGTGGACCTATCTCGCCCATGAGAAGCGCTGGGACGGCGGCTATTTCCACCAGATCGGCCTCGGCGTGCTGGCAGACGAAGGTTTTGCCCGCATCGGCACGTCCATCGTCGAGCCGGGGTCGGCGCTTGGCCAGGGACTGACCGCTGCGGCAGCCGATGAACTCGGCCTGGTCCCGGGCACGGCCGTCGCGGCCGGGCTGATCGATGCCCATGCCGGCGGCGTCGGAACCGTCGGCGCCGATCCGCAGGCCAATCTTGCCTATGTCTTCGGGACGTCCTCCTGCACGATGACCTCGACGGCGGAACCGTCTTTCGTTTCCGGCGTCTGGGGTCCTTACTATTCGGCGATGGTGCCGGGCCTCTGGCTGAACGAGGGCGGCCAGAGTGCCGCCGGCGCGGCGATCGACCAGCTCCTCTCCTTCCATCCGGCGGCCGGCGAGGCGAGGGAGCTTGCGACGAGCGCGGGCACCGCGCTGCCGGTCCTGCTTGCCGACATGGCCGCCGGCAAGGCGGGCCGTGCTTCCGATGCGGTCAAGCTGGCGGCCGGGCTGCATGTCGTTCCCGAGTTCCTCGGCAATCGCGCGCCCTTTGCCGATCCGCATGCCCGGGCTGTTATCGCCGGTCTCGGCATGGAGCGGGATCTCGACAGCCTGGTTGCGCTCTACATCGCCGGGCTTTGCGGCATCGGCTACGGCCTCCGGCAGATCATCGAAACGCAGGCCGAGGCGGGCGTCAGCGTCGAAAACATCGTCATCAGCGGCGGCGCCGGCCAGCACGATTTCGTGCGCCAGGTGCTCGCCGATGCGAGCGGCAAGCCGGTGGTCGCCACGAAGGCCGAAGAGCCGGTGCTGCTCGGCGCAGCGATCCTCGGCGCCGTCGCCGGCCGGCAATTTGCCGACGTGCGCGCGGCGATGGGCGAGCTCACCAGGGTGGAAACACGTTTTCAGCCGTCAGAGGGCGAGGTTTCCGATCTGCACCGCAGGCGTTACGAAGCCTTCAAGGAGCTGCAGACGCTGGCGCGCAAGCTTCGCAGCGATGGCTGACATGGCTGCGCGAGGCTAATTGTTGATGGCGATGATCGCCCAATGGCTCTCGTCGCAGGCGTTGTCGTCGCAGACCGCGCCCATCCAGACGGCGCCGTTGGCGAGCATGACGCCCTCGCTGCTGACGAAGAGATCCTGATATTGCTGGCGGCCGACGGCGCGGCGGGTCTCCGGCGTCACCAGATCGTCGAAATTCTCGACGAAATCCTCGGCGTTCTCGACATCGTAGGTCTCGCCATTGGCCTTCACGCTCAGCGGATATTCGGCAAGGCCGGCAATGGTCTCGGCATCGCCGGAGCGCATGGCGAGAACGAGCTGGCGCAGCGGCCGGTCGAAGCCCGCGGCATCGCCGTGCAATTCCTCGATGCGGTCATAGACCTCGCTATCCTGCGCGGCGGCGCGGCCGGTGAAGGGCGTCGCTGCCAGGAGCATCGCTCCGGCCAGGAGAAGGGCAGCAGACAGACGCGGCATGGAAGGCTCCCGGCAAATGACGTTCGACAAGCATTATGCAATCGCCATCAGTGTCCGCCTATCCAATTCTGGTGCTGCGCCCGCCTTTCCCGTATAAAAATCTGCCGGGCCCGGCTTGACGGCCCGATCGGTTTGCCGCATAAAGCTCACGAACCGTACCGTACGGTACGTATATGGGAGCCGTGACCGTGTCCGTCGATGCCGTAGAGTCGAGCGAATTTTCGCCGCGCCAGAACGCCGTTCTGGAGCAGGCGCTGCGGCTGCTCGTCGATGGCGGCGAGAAGGCGCTGACGACCTCGGGGGTGGCGCGCGCTGCCAATTGCTCCAAGGAAAGCCTCTACAAGTGGTTCGGCGACCGCGACGGACTGCTGTCTGCGATGATCGCCTATCAGGCGAGCAAGGTGCGCACCTTCGAGCGCAACGGCGAGCGGCTGACGGCGGCGAGCCTGCACGACCATGTGGTCATCTTCGCGCGCGACCTGCTCGAGGTGCTGGCCGGCGATGTCTCGCTGGCGCTGAACCGGCTGGCGATCGGCCAGTCCCATCGCGACGGTTCGAAGCTCGGAAAGCTTCTGCTGGAGCGCGGCCGCCGCCAGATCGACCGGCGCGCCATGGCGCTGATCGATGCCGGCAAGAGGGCGGGGCTGCTGCGCTTTGCCGATGCCGACGAGGCCTATCATACGCTTTACGGTCTTGTCGTTTCCGACCTGCATGTGCGCATGCTGCTCGGGGAGCCCGGCCTCAAGGATACCGCGCGCCAGGCGGAGAAGGCGGTGACCGCCTTCCTCCGGCTCTACGGCACGGAAAAGGTACTGGCGGAGATGCCGGCTCTCGGCTGATTTCGCCTTAATGACAGTCAACAGGACAAGCACAAGGGAAGGAACTTCAAATGCGCGTCTATTACGATCGTGATGCCGATCTCAACCTCATCAAGGCCAAGAAGGTCGCCGTCATCGGCTACGGCTCGCAGGGCCGCGCCCATGCGCTGAACCTCAAGGACAGCGGCGCCCAGAACCTCGTCATCGCTCTCAAGGCCGGTTCGCCCACCGTCAAGAAGGCCGAAGCCGACGGCTTCAAGGTCATGACCGTTGCCGAAGCCGCCGGATGGGCCGACCTGATGATGATGGCGACGCCGGACGAGCTGCAGGCCGACATCTACAAGGCCGACATCGCTCCGAACATCCGCGATGGCGCTGCGATCGCTTTCGCCCACGGCCTCAACGTTCACTTCGGCCTGATCGAGCCGAAGGCTTCGGTCGACGTCGTCATGATCGCGCCGAAGGGCCCGGGCCACACGGTTCGCGGCGAATACCAGAAGGGCGGCGGCGTTCCCTGCCTCGTTGCCGTTCATCAGAACGCTTCCGGCAACGCCCTTGAACTCGCTCTCTCCTACGCCTGCGGCGTCGGCGGCGGCCGTTCGGGCATCATCGAAACCAACTTCCGCGAAGAGTGCGAAACCGACCTCTTCGGCGAACAGGTCGTTCTCTGCGGCGGTCTCGTCGAGCTCATCCGCGCCGGTTTCGAAACGCTCACCGAAGCCGGTTACGCGCCCGAAATGGCCTATTTCGAGTGCCTGCACGAAGTGAAGCTGATCGTCGACCTGATCTATGAAGGCGGCATCGCCAACATGAATTACTCGATCTCCAACACGGCCGAGTGGGGCGAATACGTCACCGGTCCGCGCATCATCACCGAAGAAACCAAGGCCGAGATGAAGCGCGTCCTCAAGGACATCCAGACCGGCAAGTTCACCTCCGAGTGGATGCAGGAATACCGCTCCGGTGCCGCCCGCTTCAAGGGCATCCGCCGCAACAACGACAGCCACCAGATCGAGGAAGTCGGCGCCAAGCTGCGCGGCATGATGCCCTGGATCGGCAAGAACAAGCTGGTCGACAAGAGCGTGAACTAAGCGATTTCGCTGATATTGAACGGGAGGCCGGGGTGAAAGCTCCGGCCTCTTTTTTTTGCTTCGCTCTTTTACTCAACGTCATCCTCGGCCTTGTGCCGAGGATCTGCTGCCCTACCGAACGGGGGCAGATGCTCGGGACAAGCCCGAGCATGAAGGCGGGTTGGTGGGCCAACCTGCCAGCAATCCGATGTGGGGCTGCGGCGTCTGCAGCAATCAGACCTTTCAGCCGGAAACAGCCTCCTCGACCGCAAGCTCGGCCATGGCGAGGGCTGCCTCGCGGGTCTTGGCGGCGGCGATGAAGCGGCCGTTGTGGCAGAAGCTGGCGCCGGGCACGCCGCAGACGGCCTCCAGCTCGCCATTGGTCAGGCCGGCCCAGGCGGCGGGCAGATCGGCTCTCAGTTCGAAGCCTTCGTCGGCGCGGCGGATGCCGGTCACGCACCAGTCCTTTTCGCGCGGGTGGACGACGAAGAGCAGGTGATCGGCGCCTGCCTTCACGATCGCAGGGCGAAAGGGCATGCCCATCGGCAATTCGAGAACGCGGCGCTCGCCGGTATTGCGGATGGCCTGATGCACGATGGCCTCTGCCCGCAATTTTGCGGCGCTCTGGGCGATCTTCGCCTCGACGAAGCTGCGGGCGACGGCAAGTGCGGCGTGGAAAGCGCGGCCGTCGGCCTCGGGATCGCGATCGTCGAAAACCGGTTTCAAGGTTTCCAGCAGGGCGGGCAGGGTGAGCCCGGCGAGCGGCCCGGAGGGGCTGAGCGCGCCATTGTCCGTCAGGTCGACCGGCAAGACGAAGCTCGCATCGAAGGAGGCGTGGAGTTCGGCGACATGCTCTTCGGGAATGCCGGCGGCGGCGAGATAATCATGGCCGTAATGCTTCCAGATCAGTCCGAAGGAGCTGAAGGGCTGGCCATCTCTACGCAACGGCGCGCCACGCTGATGATGATCGAAAATCCCAGCCTCGGCGTCATAGGCGCCGCCGACATCGTAGATGATGCGGTTTGGCCCCGGCGTGATCCATTCCGGTGCGCGGCTGCGGACGATGCGCGCCTGCGGGAACAGCCGGGTCAGGATGACGCTCGACAGCAGTTCGTCGGCATGGAAGCCACCGGAATGGGTGACGAGGAAATCTGGGATCATGGAAGCCGTGGCCTTGTCGTTTGCGGAGGAACCCGCCTGAGTTTTGCCTGAAATAGCCGTTGCCGGAAATCATCTCAACCCATCATTCGCGCATCGAGGTGCTGCCCGGATGCCTGCGATCGGCAGAAGGCGGGCGTGCTTTACGAATTTGTATAGTTCGGGCGAAGTCCCCGTGAGTTTTCGGGCGCAGCTTGGTGCCGTCGTCACATCCAAGTCGAGGCCAGCTCTCATGAACATGCGCGCCGCAACCGCCGCCATCGCCACGGCAGTCCATCCGGTCAGCCTGCGGATCAATACCTATCTCATCAATCTCGACCGGGCGGAGCTTCGCCGGTTTCGCATGGAGCGCCTGCTGTCGGAGATCGGCATAGGCTTCGAGCGCGTGGCGGCCGTCGACGGCGTTGGCATATCCCTGCCGCGCCGCGATTTCGACGGGCAGTCCTATCTGCGCCGGCATGGCCGCAGGCCGAATCCTTTCGAGATCGGCTGCTATCTGAGCCATGTCGAGTGTGCCAGGCGCTTCCTTGCCGGCAACGGCGAATTCGCTCTCATTCTCGAAGACGATCTCGATTTCGACGACGACTTCGCCGAGGTGCTCGCCGCCGCGCTCGATCATCACGCATCCTGGGATATCCTGCGGCTTTCGACAGTGAGTACGGGCCGCAAGCACAGGGTGGAGCCGCTGACGGCATCCCGCTCGCTTGCGATCGCGCTCACCCGCGAGAAGGGTTCGGGCGCCTATCTGATCAATCGCAAGGCCGCCGGCTGGATTGCCGATAGGCTGGTTCCGATGCGGCTGCCCTATGATCTCGCGTTCGATCTGGAATTCGACGAGGGGCTGCAGGCTTGTTTCGTCGATCCCGTTCCGGTCAGCCAGCGGGCCGATCGGCATTCCCAGATACAGGCGGGGCTCTCGACCTACCGGCTTGGCCGCCGCCGGCCGTGGAGCGTCCTACCGTATCGCACGGCGGCGGAAGTGCGCCGGTTCGCGGCGCGTTTCATCAGGCTTGCGGCGCTGCGGATGCGAGGCTGGAAAGATGGGCCGGCGGCAGCGGGAAGCCTATCGAAACGGTGAGGCCGGGATGGTTGTCGCCCATGGCGATCTCCGCCGAATGCAGGTCGGCAACCGCCTTGACCAGGCTGAGGCCAAGGCCGCTTCCCTCAGTCGTGCGGCTCTTGTCGAGGCGGTAGAGACGGCGGAACACCTTGTCCCGCTCCTCGGCGGGAATGCCCGGCCCGCTGTCGGCGACCGCCAATATGGCGCGATCGTCCTGTCGCCGCAGCGACAGCGTGATGACAGTTCCGCCGGGGCAGTGGTTGATGGCGTTCTCCACCAGATTGGCGATCATCTGCGTCAGCAGATCCCGGTCGCCCCAGACGAGCGCCGAGCAGCGCTCGGCGATTGCGAGGGACTGGCCGGCGTCTTCGGCTACGTCGGCATAGACCTCGGAAATGACGGCCAGCACGTCATCGATGTCGGTCGCCTGGAAACGCTCCTTGCGGGCGCCGGCCTCGATCTGGGAAATGCGCAGGAGTGCCGCGAAGGTGGTGTTGATCCGGTCGCTCTCGCTTCTCGCCTCATCGAGAAGAGCCGAAACGTCGAGCTGCCGGTCGTTTCGCGCCACGGCGGCGTCCAGCGTCAGGCGCAGCCTGTTGAGAGGCGTCTTGAGATCGTGGGCGATATCGGCGCTCACCTGCCGCATGCTCTCGACCAGTGTCTGCAGCCGTTCCAGGGCCGCATTGATCTGGATGGCCACCGTGTCGAGATCGTCGCCGTTTCCGGTGATCGGAATGCGGGCCTGCAGCGCGCCATGGGCGACGTCGTTCATGGTGTTGGCAACCCTGTCCAGTCTCGCCTGGGCGCGAAACGCCAGGAAGACGCCGCCGACGATGGCGGTCGCCACGGCAATCGCGGCAGCCCATTCGAAGCTGACGAGCACGATCCGCAGCATTTCGTCGACATCGTTGAAGTTTTCGGCGACCACCAGCGTATAGGGGCCGATCGCCGAGACCTGCATACGGTAGCGTTCGTGCCCCTTCAGCCCGACGTCACGCGAGGTGACGGTATAGACGCCGTTCGGGATTCGGGGTGCGGCGAAATTGCCGGCCAGTTTGCGCCCGCCCGCATCCATCAGCGAGTAGAGCCCGTCGGAGGTCGATTGGAAGCTCGCATAATTGTTCAGCGTGTTGATCAGATCCTCGGTATCGTGCGGCTGGTAGGCCGAGGCGATCAGCGAATTCATCTCGTGGAGCGATTGTTCCAGGTCGCGCTCGAGGCCGGCGCGCAGCATGTGGTACATGATCGCGCCGCTGAAGATGAAGGTGGCGACGAAGAGGACGCCGAAAGTGACGGCAAGCCGGAACGGCGTGCTCCGGCGCAGCTTAGCGAGGCGCATGCAGGCTGTATCCGGTGTTGCGGACCGTGTGCAGAAGCTGCGTTTCGAAGGGCTTGTCGACCTTCGCCCTCAGCCGGCTGATATGGGTCTCGACGACGCTGGTCTTCGGGTCGAAATGAAAGTCCCAGACCCGCTCCAGCAGCATCGTCTTGGTGATGACCCGGCCTTCGCCGCGCATCAGCACTTCCAGCAGCGTGAATTCGCGCGGCTGCAGCTCGATGGCCTGACCGCCGCGGCGGGCCTCGCGCCGGATGAGGTCGAGCTCGAGATCGGCAACCTTCAGCACGGTCTTCTGCTCCTGCACCGGCGGCCGGCGGCCGAGCGCGTTGACGCGGGCGAGAAGCTCGGAGAAGGCGAAGGGTTTGGTGAGATAATCGTCACCGCCCGCTTCCAGCCCCTCGACGCGGTCGTCCACCCCGCCGATCGACGTCAGAAACAGCGCCGGCGTGCCGATCCTGGCCGCGCGAAGCGAGCGGACGATGGCAAGGCCATCGAGGCCGGGAAGCATGCGATCGACGACGATGACGTCATAGGCTTCCCGCTGCGCCTGAAACAGGCTGTCGCGGCCATCGGCGAACACGTCGCAGACGTGGCCCGCCTCGGAGAAGCCCTTGGAGACATAATCCGACGTCTTGGCGTCGTCCTCGATAAGCAGGATTTTCATGCGCCTGGTCGTGCCCGCACTGTAAAGTCCGCATCTAACCAGCGGCACAGGCCCGCCACAACATACGGATTGGTAAGGTTGGAGACCGCCGCGGCAAACCGGCGATGCGTCACAATCCACTTGGCGGAGCGGACCGGTGCGCTACCTCCGCCTTGGCAGGGAGGCAGACGATGAAAATGCGCAAGTTCTCAATCGCCGACGCATCGCTCGAGTGTTCCCCGGGGCAGGAGGCCGACATATCCGTCGGCAATCTGGTCGACGAGCGGGACGGCGGGCCGATCACCATCGGCTACGGACGCTACGCCCCCGGCCAGAGCCTCAGCGAGACGATGGCGGTCGACGACGTGATGATCGTTCTGGAGGGACGGCTCTCGGTCTCGACCGACGCCGGCACCGTCACCGCGGGCCCGGGCGAGATCGTCTACATGCCCAAGGGCGAGACGGTGACCATCCGCTCGCACGAGGAGGGCGCCTTGACCGCCTATGTCACCTATCCGCATTGGCGGCCGGCGCACGATAGCTGAGGCCGGCGTCAGCACGTCGTGCGGTGAGGCGGCCTGGCCTTCGCCGGATCCTTTCACTGCCTCGCGCTGACCGTGAGCCACCGCGTCGGTTTGCCGTCATAGCCGCCGCCGTCGTGCTCGGCGATGGCGATGTCGCGCCAGCCGCCGTTGGTCAGGATGTCCGACAGCCAGGCGGCGGAGGGATAGTTGTAATAGCGGCCGAGGCCGTCGTGGCCTTCCGCTTCGCCGGCCTTGAAGCTTGCGTGGAGGAGGCCCGAAGGCCTCAGCGCGCGGCGGATGCGGGCGAAGACGTCGGGCAGCTCGGGGCGGGGGACATGGAGCAGGCTCGCATGCGCCCAGACGCCGTCATAGGCGTTTTCGGCGTCGAGGTGCTGGAACAGCATGACGCGGACAGGCCTGCCGATCCGTGCCTCCGCCTGTCTTGCGAGTTCGGCCGAACCGTCGGTCGGGGTGACGTCGAAGCCTTGCTGGAGCATGTAGGCGCTGTCCTGCCCGGCGCCGCAGCCGAGTTCGAGGATCGAGGCGCCCGGCGCTAGCCCGGCGAGGAAGGCGTCCAGCTCGAGCTTCGGCAGGCTGCGCGTGCGGTTGGCGTAAGTTTCGGCGTTTTCCGCGTAGAAGGAGGAGGTGCTGTCATTGGGCATGCGGGCCGGTCGATCCTGAGCGTCGGGTGGATTGGAGGTGCCTTTCGGGAAGCCGGTCGGCGCCGATGATGTCGATGACGAGAATGCCATCCGGTATTTCGCGGTAGAAGGCGACGTGGCGCATGTGGAGGAGGCGGCGCAGGCCGGCGCCGAGCTCGTCGCACGCGTCTCCCATGGACGGCACGCGCGAGAGAAGCACGAAGATCCTGTCCCAATCGAGGAGATAGGCATCGGCCTGCGCCTCGCCGAAATGCAGGCTGGCATATTCGTCGATGCCCGACAGCACCGCATCGGCGGTTCGGGTCAGCCTATAGGTAGTTGTCACGCAGCTTCGCCTTCGTTTCCAGCAATATATCGAGAATGCGCCGGTCGCTGATGCCGCTTTCCTCGGCCTGCCTCAGAATGTCGCGCAGTTCGTCGTCGTCGAGCTTGCGGTGGTCCTGGTCCTTCACGATCAGCTCCGCCAGGAATGCGTCGGCGCTCTCGTATCTGCCGCTTGCGACACGGCGCGCGACATAATCCGCCAGACTATCCGGAAGCGAGATCGTCATTTTCGCCATCGAATTCGGTCCCGTCCGCACATGCCGGCTGTCAGCTGTCCCTGATGCCGGGCCACCATTCCCCATCTTGTGATAGAGGCGTGGCGGCCCGCCGTCGAGCACTTGGGTCACATGCGGGTCAGTCTTTTTATCGATGCGGACGAGGTGCGGAAGGCCCTTGAAACGGGCGTCGCAGGTCCGGATATCGCCGTGACGCTCGGCCGCTGCATGGATGATTGCATCGGCAGCGGCGAGTTTGCGACAGTCCGGCGGGTTTTGCGGGCGAGGCGGAGAGCGGCGCCCACCATGTCGGTGTTGGCGCCGCCATTCGCGTGGAAAGTCTGAAGTTTAGGCCGGGATGAGGCGTGTCCAGCCGCGCTCATCATTCGTGGCGCCCTTCTGCAGGCTGACGAGCTGCTGGCGCAGCTCGCTGGTCAGCTTGCCCGTCTGTCCGTCTCCGACCTTGAACTCGCCGCCTGCATGCCGAACCAGGCCGATGCCCGCCAGCACCGCGGCCGTGCCGCAAGCAAAGGCTTCGACGAGCTTGCCGCTGGCTGCGTCGGCCTGCCATTCCTCGAAGGAGTAGGGACGCTGCTCGACGCGAAGGCCCTTTTCTCCGGCGAGCGCGATCACCGAAGCCCGGGTGATGCCCGGCAGGATGGTGCCGCCAAGAGGCGGGGTCACCACCGATCCGTCATTCATGACGAAGAAGACGTTCATGCCGCCGAGCTCCTCGACCCAGCGATGCTCTGCTGCATCCAGGAAGACGACCTGATCGCAATCCCTCTTGGCGGCTTCCGCTTGCGCCACGAGGCTGGCTGCATAGTTTCCGCCGCATTTTGCTGCACCCGTGCCGCCGGCGGCTGCGCGGGTGTATTCGGTCTCGACCCATAGGGAAACCGCCTTCGCTCCGCCTTTGAAGTAGGCGCCGACCGGAGAGGCGATGATGCAGAAGATGTATTCCTGAGCCGGACGAACGCCGAGAAATGCCTCGTTAGCGAACATGAAAGGTCGAAGGTAGAGGCTGGCGTCGCCTGACGGTATCCAGTTCTTGTCGACCCGGACCAGCTCTTCGACGGCCTTCAGGAAAAGTTCTTCCGGTACCTCAGGCATTGCCATGCGGGCTGCCGACTGGGCGAAGCGGCGGGCGTTTTCTTCCGGCCGGAAGAGCAGGATGCGGCCGTCGTCGGCCTTATAGGCCTTCATGCCTTCGAAGATTTCCTGGGCGTAGTGCAGCACGGCGCTTGCCGGGTCGAGTTCCAGGGGGCGGCGCGGCGTCACCTTTGCGTCGTGCCAACCCTTGTCGGGCGTCCAGCGTGCCAGGACCATGTGATCCGTAAAGACTTTACCGAAGCCGGGTGTTTCCAGTGCCTTGATGCGGTCGGCGTCGGAGACGGGAGACTTGTGGAATTCGATTGTGATTTCAGGAGAGGTCGACGTCGCGATCATTGCTGGCACCTTGGGTAGTCCATTGGATAATGGCGCGCACACTACTGCCACCAGGCCGGTTTTGGAAAGGTCTGAATGCGGCCATTTTGTCTCGTGATCGTTTCATGCAATGGGGCAGGCTACTCGGCGTGGCCGCGCATAATCACCAGACCTACAAACTTGCCGCTTGAAACTTGTCAGGGGGACAAGAAAATAGGTCAGTATTGTTGACATAAATTTCCCTGCGTGGTCTGTGGGCAATGCTAAGAAAATACGAGGAAACCCCATGCTGAACTGGGACACCATGTTTGCGTCGCGCTCTTCGCGCATGCGCGCATCCGAAATCCGCGAACTGCTGAAGCTGCTCGACCGGCCCGAGATCATCTCCTTTGCCGGCGGCATTCCGGATCCGGCGCTGTTTCCCGATCAGGAATTCAAGCAGGCCTATGCCGATATCTTCGCAAGCGCCGCGGTCAGTTCGGCGCTGCAATATTCGGTCAGCGAAGGCTATAAGCCGCTGCGCGAATGGCTGGTCGGGCAGATGGCGGCGCTCGGCATTGCCTGCGGGCTCGACAATGTCTTCATCGTTTCCGGCTCGCAGCAGGGGCTCGATTATCTCGGCAAGCTGTTCCTGTCGCCCAATGATACGGCGCTGGTGACATGGCCGACCTATCTCGGCGCGCTGCAGGCCTTCAATGCCTATGAGCCGGCCTACGACCAGCTGACGCCGGGCGGGAACCGGACGCCGGAATCCTATCGTGCCGCGGCTGCTGCTGCCGGCGGCAAGGTGAAGTTCGCCTATCTCTCCGCCGAATTTTCCAATCCGACCGGCGAATCGGTCGATCTCGCCGGCCGCAAGCGGGTGCTGGCGCTCGCCGAAGAGCTCGATATCGCCGTCATCGAGGATGCGGCCTATCAGTCGCTGCGCTACGACGGCGATCCGATCCCGCCGATCCTGGCGCTCGAAATCGCCGAGAAGGGTCATATCGACAACACCCGCACGATCTATTGCGGCAGCTTTTCCAAGACGCTGGCGCCCGGCCTTCGCGTCGGCTTCATCGTCGCCAATGCGCCCGTCATCCGCAAGCTGGTGCTGATGAAGCAGGCGGCCGACCTGCATTCCTCGACGATCAACCAGATCGCGATCACCCATGTCGCCGAGCGCGGCTTCGACGCGCAGGTCGCCAAGATCAAGGCCGTCTACAGCAAGCGGCGCGACTGCATGCTGGCGGCGCTGGAGAAATATATGCCCAAGGGCACCAGCTGGACGAAGCCGGAAGGCGGCATGTTCATCTGGATCACGCTGCCGGAAGGCATGGACGGCGCCAAGCTGCTCGCGAAATCGCTGGAAACCGCCAAGGTCGCCTTCGTCCCCGGCAAGGCCTTCTTCGCCGACGGCTCCGGCGCCAACACCTTCCGCGTCAGCTTCTCCTGCGCCAACGAGCAGATGATCGAGGATGGGATCGGCCGGTTGGGCAAGCTGATCTCGGATGAGATCGGCGGGTGATTGCGGCGAGCAGGGCGAGACGCTGCCACGAGTCCCTTCTCCCCAGCGGGGAGAAGATGCCGGCAGGCAGATGAGGGGGTGAGCGGCAGAGCCGCGAATGCGCTGAGCGCAAGCGAAGGCAGGCCCAGGCGTGCCGTGTGGCCCCCTCATCCGACCCTTCGGGCCACCTTCTCCCCGCTGGGGAGAAGAGGGAGAACCCAACCGAGACCGACACCCAATCAAAAGATCGTCGTCCAGCCCTCGTTTGCCGTTTCGCTCTTGCCGTAGCCGACGCGGTCGGCCACCGCTCCGTCGCCGTTGCGCAGGATGATGTCGCCGCCTTTGTTGGCGAGCTGCGGGCCGCCGGCGGCGGCGTTGAGTGCGATGGTGCGGATCTCGCCCGCGGCAAGCGTGCCCGACAGCGTCTGCGTCCGGCCGTTTTCATCCTCAAGCTTCCAGCCGTCGAGCGACGCCGACATGTCGGAGCGGTTGATGATTGTCACCGTCTCGGCCTCAATGCCGCCTTCGCCGTTTACCGGGTTGATCAGCGCGGCGATGATGCGCAGCGACGAGGCGACGACCGGCTGCGGCCGGCGCGTGCCTTCGCCGCGGCCCTGGCCGCCGCGGTTTTCGGAGACGGGATGGCCGGTCTCGGCATCGGTGTTCCAGTTCTGCGACTGGAAGCAGAGGAAAATCGCCGCCCATTCGTCGGTATCGGTGAAATGGACGAGCAGCGCCCCATCCTGGTTCGGGCCGTTGGTGGCCTTGAAGCTGCCGCCGTCGCCCTGGTTCATGTGGATGTCGTGGATACCGTTGCCGGGCTCGAAATCGAAATATTGATCGGGCTTGTCGTGCTCCGGCCCCCAGGCCTCGCCGAAGGCATAGAAATGAATGTCGGGATCGGCAATGCCTTCCTCGACGATCGGCTCGATGAATTCGCGCAGATCGTTCTTCGGGCCGGAGAGCTGGAAGGGCGCGACATCCATATCCTCGCGCTCGATCAGGCCGCCGCGGACATAATCGATCGCAAGCTCCGGGCGGTCCTTGCGAATGTCGATCAGGCCCATCGGCAGAGCTTCGAGCGCCTCCGTCAGCGCCTGGTGCTTGAAATCGACGATGTTGGCGTAGAGCAGGTCGTGCGGCGACGTCTTCGAGCGGACGTTGAGCGCGATGCGGTAGCTGACGCCTGCCGCCTCGATGCGGATCTCGATATGGGGATCGTTGTCGTCATCGAGGGCGAGCGCGCTCGCCGTACCCTTCAGGACCTTGTAATTCTTCAGCATGAGAACCTCCCTGGCGGTGGCGGGATCTCATGCTAGCACTGATAAAGTGCATCTTTTGTGACGCCTATCCTCCGCCGTGCAATGCCTCGGGGCTATGGCTGGAGATGCGGGCCGAAAAGCTCGAGGTCGGCTTCGCCGAGCCTGTCGCTCGCCGTGTTCAACTGGTGCCAATATGGGTAGAGGATCGGCGGCAGGCTGACGGCGTCGAGGCGCTTGCGTTCCTCCTCCGTCAGCTTCAGCTCGGCGGCGGCGATATTGTCGCGGAACTGGGCCTCGGTGCGCCCGCCGATGATGACCGAGGTGACCGCCTTGCGGCCGATCAGCCAGGCGAGCGCCACCTGCGCGGCCGAGACGCCGCGCTCCTCACCGATCGCGACCAGTGTCTCGACGATGTTCCAGAGGCGGTTTTCGTCGCGGATCGGCGGCTCGGTCCAGCCGGCGAACTGGCGGGTGCCTTCGGGCGCTGCCTGGTTGCGGCGGTGCTTGCCGGAAAGCAGGCCGCCGGCGAGCGGGCTCCAGACGAGCACGCCGAGGCCCTGGTCGATCGAGATCGGCAGCAGCTCGTATTCGGCGTCGCGGGCTTCGAGCGTATAGTGGATCTGCTGGCTGACGAAGCGCTGGTATTTGTGTTCGTTGGCGATGCCGAGCGCTTTCATGATGTGCCAGCCGGAATAGTTCGAGCAGCCGACATAACGCACCTTGCCCTGCCGGATCAGCGTGTCGAGCGCTTCCATCGTCTCTTCGAGCGGCGTCTGGCCGTCCCATTCATGCACCTGGTAGAGGTCGATGACATCGGTCCTCAAGCGCTTCAGGCTCGCCTCGCATTCACGGATCAGGTGGTAGCGCGAGAGACCGCGGTCGTTCGGGCCTTCGCCCATGCCGAAGCGGGCCTTGGTGGCGAGCAGCACGCCCTGCGGCCGCTTGCCGGCGAGCGCCTCACCGATGATGTTTTCGCATTCGCCTGACGAATAGACGTTGGCGGTATCGATCAGGTTGATGCCGGCGTCGATGCACATGTCGATCATCTTCTTGGCTTCGGAGACGCCGAGATCGCCGACCATCTTTGCCCAGCCGACGCCGCCGAAGGTCATCGTGCCCATGGTCAATGTCGAGATTTTCAGGCCGGAGCGGCCGAGCAGACGATATTCCATTGAAACTCCTCCTTCATCGAAACAGGATTGACGTACCTCAGCGCGGCCGGATGGCAATGGCGGCGTGGTCACGCCTGCGTGAGGCTTAGGCAAGAGTGCGGGCACCGGCAGTTCGGGCCGCGTTGCGGTGTTGACCAATGGCGCGTGCCGGCAGCAGACGGATCGTACAATATGCTATCGGCTTGTCGACGGAAATCGTCCTGGCGCAGCTCGCGTCAGGCCTCGTCCTTGTCCTTGCCGTGAATGTTGTCGCGGATCGACGCGATCGTGTCCCGGATCTTGCCGACGGTCTCGGCGTCGAGACCGACTGCTTTGCCGATGCAGTCGAACACATGGGCGGCGCGGCTCTTCAGGGCCAGTCCCTTCTTCGTCAGCCGCAGGAGCACCTGGCGTTCATCGGCGGGATTTCGGTTGCGGGTGACGAGGCCGACATTTTCCAGCCGCTTCAGCAGCGGGGTGAGGGTGCTGGAGTCGAGGAAAAGCGTCTCGCCGAGATCCTTCACCGTGCGGTCGTCACGCGCCCACAGGGCGGTCATGACGAGGAACTGCGGATAGGTGAGTTCCATTTCGTCGAGCAGGGGGCGGTAAAGCTGGTTGAAGGCGTGGCCGGCCGAATAGATTGAAAAGCAAAGCATTTCATCGATCTGGGGCACACCGGCGAGATCATTCGATGGGGTGTCTTTCATCACGCTCTCCTCTCCGTTCCATATAATTTGTGCGCGATCTGTTTGCAAGCTATTGACGCCGCCGACGAGACGAACTAATTAGATCGTGTACAAAGAAATCGCTTACAAATTATATACCGAACACGAGAGCTCGTGAACACGCGAACCCGGTTCGGCTCCTGTGACACTCAACCGACGAAAGGAATGACCAATGTTCAAACTTGCTGCTGCCGTCGCCCTGGCGGGCGCTCTCTTCTCCGGTGCTGCCGTTGCCGAGCCGGCCAAGCCGACCGTCGTCCTCGTTCATGGCGCCTTTGCCGATTCCTCCAGCTGGAACGGCGTCGTCGAAATCCTGCGCAAGGACGGCTTCCCGGTCGTGGCGGCCGCCAATCCGCTGCGCAGCGTTTCCAGCGATGCCGCCTATGTCTCCGACGTCGTCGGCAGCATCGCCGGTCCCGTGGTCCTCGTCGGCCATTCCTATGGAGGGCAGGTGATCTCGGCCGCCGCGAATGGCCACGACAACGTCAAGTCGCTGGTCTATGTCGCGGCCTTCGCGCCCGATGCCGGTGAATCGGTTGCAGATCTCGCCGGCAAGTTTCCGGGCGGCACGCTGAGCGGCGCGTTGGCGGCGCCGGTGAAACTCGCCAGCGGCGGCGTCGATCTCTATATCGACCAGGCGAAATTCCATGACCAGTTCGCGAGCGACGTGCCGGCCGAACAGGCCGCGCTGATGGCGGCTGCCCAACGGCCGATCACCGAAGCGGCGCTCACCGAAAAATCCGGCGAGCCCGCCTGGAAGAAGCTGCCGTCATGGTTCGTCTACGGCACCGGCGACAAGAACATCCCGGCCGCAGCCCTCGGCTTCATGGCCGAGCGGGCAGGGTCCAAGCGGACCGTCGTGGTCGACGGCGCCTCTCATGTCGTGATGGTTTCGCATCCTGAGAAAGTGGCGGAACTCATCGAAGAGGCCGCGAAGTAACCTTCTCCAACGGGCCGCGGCGCGCAAGTGCCGCGGCCCGATGCCGGCAAGCGGAGCCTGCCACCGCCTGTCACATCTCTGTCAACGACCCCTAATAAGGGAGGGGTGACGCAATTCCGAGGACCCCTCCCTATGAAAACGATCGTTTCCGCCGCAGCCCTTCTCGCCGCGAGCCTGCTTGCCATTCCGGCTTCGGCCGCAAACCTCGTTCTCTATACCAGCCAGCCGAACGAAGACGCACAGGCGACCGTCGATGGCTTCATGGCCGCCAATCCCGATATCAAGGTCGACTGGGTGCGCGACGGCACGCCGAAGATCATCGCCAAGCTGCAGGCCGAGATCCAGGCCGGCAATCCGGTCGCCGATCTTCTCCTGATCGCCGACGTGGTGACGCTGGAGCGCCTGAAGCAGGAGGGCAAGCTGCTGGCCTACAAGTCGCCGGAAGCCGCCCAATACGACGCCACCCTCTATGATGCCGACGGCTACTATTACTCGACCAAGCTGATCACCACCGGCATCATGTACAACACCTCGGCCGGCATGAAGCCGGCGAGCTGGAAGGATCTGACCAAGCCGGAAGCCAAGGGCCTCGTCACCATGCCGAGCCCGCTTGCTTCGGGTGCGGCGCTTATCCACGCCCAGACGCTGGCCGCCGTGCCCGGCCTCGGCTGGGATTTCTACAAGTCGCTCGCCGAAAACGGCGCGATCGCCGCCGGCGGCAACGGCGCCGTCTTGAAGTCGGTCGCCTCGGGCGAGAAGGCTTACGGCATGGTCGTCGATTACCTGCCGATCCGCGAGAAGGCCAAGGGCGCGCCCGTCGAATTCGTCTTCCCGAGCGAAGGCGTGTCGGCCGTCACCGAGCCGGTCGGCATCCTCGCCAGCACCAAGAATGCCGAGGCCGCCAAGAAGTTCGTCGATTATGTGCTCTCGGAAAAGGGCCAGGAAGGCTTCCTCAAGCTCGGCTATATCCCGGCCCGCAACGGCATGAAGCTGCCGGAAGGTTTCCCGGCGCGCGATACGATCAAGGTGCTGCCGATCAAGGCGGCCGAAGCGCTCAAGAATACCGACCAGGATCTGAAGACCTTCTCGGGCATTTACGGCTCGAACTGATCCTTTCATGCAATTCTCTGCAAGATCGGGAAACAGCCAGCCTGCCTGGCTGTTTCCTTTTATCGTCATCACCGTGCTCGTCCTCAGCGTGCTGCCGCTCGCCCGCCTTGCCATGGCAGGGATTGCGGCCTTTGCCAGCGGCGGCGTCATCGATGTGCTGAGCGAGGCGTCGCTCTGGCAGGCGACCTATTACACCCTCGTCACCTCGGTTCTCGGCACGATCGTCTCGCTTCTGATCGGCTGCCTCTTCGCCTTCCTGCTGACGCTGACGGACCTTCCGGGTAGGGGGCCGCTCAGCTTCTTCTTCGTGCTGCCCATGATGATCCCGCCGCAGGTGACGGCGCTTGCCTGGGTGCAGATGTCGGGACCATCGAGCCCGCTCTTGAAGGCGCTCGCGATCGCTCCGCCGCTCGGCTCGCCGCAGCCGCTTTATTCGGTCGGCGGCATCGCGCTGCTCTACGGCGTCCAGCACGCGCCGCTCGTCTATCTCGCGCTCCGGGCCGGGCTGATGACGCTGCCGCGCGATGGCGTGGAGGCCGCACGGCTTTCCGGCGCATCCAGCTTGCGGGTGTTCCGCGATATCATCCTGCCGCTGTCGCTGCCCGGCATCATCGCGGGTGCCGCGATCTCCTTCGTCTCCTGCACCGGCAATTTCGGCATTCCCGCCATTCTCGGCATTCCGGCCTCGATCTTCACGCTGCCGACGCTCATCTTCACCAAGTTTTCCGCCTTCACCAGCCGCACCTTCGGTGATGTTGCGGTGCTCTCAGGCATCATCGCGATGATCTCGGTCGCCGGGCTGATGATCCAGGACCGGGCGCTCAGAGGCCGCGACTATCGCGTCATCGGGCTTTCGGGCGCTAATGCGGCTTTGGCGCTCGGCCCTTGGCGGCTTGCCTTCACGCCGCTTCTTTGGGCGATCCTGTTCTTCATGCTCGCCGCTCCCTTCTTCGCGCTCGTCGCCGGCGCGCTGGTGCCGGCCTATGGCGTACCGCTCACCTTCAAGACCATGTCGCTGCATGCCTTTCAGGAGATCCTGTTCCGGCAGGCGATAACGCGCACCGCCTTCGTCAATTCGCTGTCGCTCGCCGGCGCCACCGCCTTATGTCTCCTGGTGGTGACCGTGCTTACGGCCTATGCGCTGACGCGGCGGAAGGATGCGGTGTCCCGCATCGTCGCCAGCCTGATCGAGATACCCTATTCGCTGCCCGGCATCGTCATGGCGGTCGCCTTCATCCTGGTCTTCGCGGCACCGATCCCCTTCCTCCACATCTCGCTCTACGGCACGATCTGGATCATTCTTCTCGCCTATTTCTCCTCCTTCTTCGCCGTCAGCCTGAAGCCCGTCGTCAGCGCCTTCCACCAGCTCGATCCGGCGCTGGAGGAGGCGGCACGTCTTTCCGGCGCCGGCTTCTTCCGAAGACTTTCCGATATCATCGTGCCGCTGATTGCACCGGCCGCCGGGGCCTCCGTCATTCTCGTCTTCCTGATCGCCTGCAACGAGCTGACGATCTCGGCACTGCTCTGGTCGGCCGGCACCCAGACGCTCGGCGTCGCCATCTACAATCTCGACGACAGCGGCAGCTCCGACCTTGCCTCGGCGCTGTCGGTGCTCGTCGTTCTCATGGTCGTCGTCATGATGCTGCTGCTCGAACTCCTGGCCAAACGCCTGCCGAAAGGGGTGGTCCCATGGCGAAGCTGATCCTCAACCGGGTGGCCAAGGATTTCGGCACCGGGCGGGCTGCCGTCAGCGATTTCTCGCTCGATGTGCGCGAGGGCGGTTTCCTGGCGCTGCTCGGGCCTTCCGGCTGCGGCAAGACGACGGTTCTGAGGATGATCGCCGGTTTCGAGACGCCTTCCGACGGCTCGATCCATCTCGGCGAGCGGCTGCTGGCCGATGCCGCGCAATCGCTGCCGCCCGAGAAGCGCAATATGGCGATGGTTTTCCAGTCCTATGCGCTTTGGCCGCATATGAGTGTCGCCGACAATGTCGGCTACCCCCTGAAGGTGCGCGGCATCTCCGGCGATGCCTACCGGGCGAAGGTCGGCGAGGCGCTTTCCACCGTGCGGCTTGCCGATTTTGCCGGGCGGCGGCCGGCCGATCTCTCCGGCGGCCAGCGCCAGCGCGTGGCGCTCGCCCGCTGCCTGGTGACATCGCCCGACGTCGTGCTGCTCGACGAGCCGCTCGCCAATCTCGACCGGCACCTGAAGCAGGAGATGGAGGAGACCTTCCGCGAATTCCACCAGCGCTCGGGCGCCACGATGATCTATGTCACCCATGACCAGAGCGAGGCGATGGCGCTCGCGACCGACGTCGCCGTCATGTCCGACGGCCGCCTGCTGCAGGTGGCGCCGCCGGCCGAGATCTATGCCCGGCCGGAGGGCCGCGTTGTCGGCGGCCTGATCGGGCGCGGCGCGATCCTGACCCTGCCGGTCATGGACGGCGAACGCCAGCTGGAATGGGATGAGTTGCAGGACGCGCTCCAGGCGGCCAACACCGATGGCGCCGATATTCTCGTGCGGCCGGAAGATGTGATCATCGGCGGCGAGGGGGCTCCGGCAACCGTCGAATCCGTGTGGTTCGAGGGCGAGCGCTACGCCGTGAAGCTGAGGCTCGGCAACGGCCAGACGCTGCGCGCCTACAGCCGCGTGGCCGTCGTGCCTGGTGAAGCCGTGCGCGCCGTCATCCGCGCGGGCTGGCGGCTTTGATGGATAGAGAGTCGGCGTCTACGACAGCAATTGAAGCTCGACAATAGAAGTTGAAAATTACCGTTCTCTTCTTTCGAATCACCATAAAGTTGAATAGTTCTTCCGGCTTCGTGGTGCCGAGCCGGACTAAATTAATAGAAGCGTATGAGAAGAGTAAAACTCGCGCGATAATCGATTGGTTGAAAGGACATATTATTATGCCAATTCCAGTAAAGCGTATTCGATCCGTTTTCGTGCTTTCGGCGGTTCTTTTGGGTGCAGCGAGTGTTCTCCAGGGATGCCCGTCCGTGGAGCGGGGCGAACGAACCCAGACCTTTAGCCCAAATGATTTATACCGCGGTTCGAGCAACAGGAGCTCGTCGAGCAGTCCGGATGGCGGGCACAGCCAACCTCACGATAACGCCACCTCAAGCCCGCCCAGCCATATCTAGGCGCAGACGGCACCTGTCATCATATTTCTCGGCTTGCGGTCTTTCCCTGCGGCGATTGCCGGTTAAGGTACTGCCCGCAACCGGACTCATTCCATGTCGCTTCGTCTCGCCACCTTCAACGTCGAAAACCTGCTGACCCGTTTCGATTTCACCGGCTTCCGCAACCAGCTGCGCCAGGACCGCGTCATCAAGCTTTTCGAGGTCAATAGCGAGGGTGTCTATCAGCAGCTCGAGCAGGCGCGGGTGATCGCGGCGACCGACGACACCAGGCAGATGACGGCGCTGGCGATTGCCGATGCGGATGCCGATATCCTCTGCCTGCAGGAAATCGACAATATGGCCGCCCTGCATGCCTTCGAATACGGCTATCTCTTCCGCATGGTCGGAAACGGCTACCGGCAGAAATTCCTGGTGGAAGGCAATGACAGCCGCGGCATCGACGTTGCCGTCCTGATGCGCGAGGAAACGCGCGACGGCCAGAAGATCGAGCTTCGGGATATCAGAAGCCATGCGATGACCACCTATCGCGATTTCGATCTCTTCGACGAGGAACTGGCGCTCACCAGCCGCATCGACGACAAGATCTTCAAGCGCGATTGCTTGGAGCTCGACCTCCTGATCGGCGGCAGGCCGCTCTCGCTCTATGTCGTGCATTTCAAATCGATGGGCAATCCGCGCGACGGGCTCGACGGGCGCCAGTCGACCATGCCGATCCGCCGGGCCGAGGCGCGGGCCGTGCGCCGCATCATCGAGGCTCGCTTCGGGGCCGGCCACACAGCCTCGAAGAGTTTCGCCATCTGCGGCGACATGAACGACTACCAGGAGCGCGTCGACGTCATCGGCCGGCGCGGCGCCGGCTATCGCTTCGAACATCAGCAAGAGGCCGAAAGCGCGCTTGACGTCTTCAGCCGCGACGGCTTTGCCGAAAACGTCGTGCGCCGCCGCGAGGCCCTCGACCGCTGGACGCTCTATCACTCTCGCGGGCCGCAGGAGCAGTGGCTCTGCCAGCTCGACTATCTCTGGCTCTCGCCGGCACTCGCCGCCCATAATGCCGGCCGCCTGCCTGAAATCATCCGCAACGGCCAGCCCTATCGCACCATCTTCCCGCCGGGGCAGGAGGTGGAGCGTTATCCCCGCACCGGTTGGGACCGGCCGAAGGCCTCCGACCATTGCCCCGTCGTCATGACACTGGATCTCCCCTGAAAGCGACCATGAAAACCAATTTGAGCTTGAATATTCCGGACACCGATTTTTCCGACGATTTCGCCGGCTGGCCGCCCGAGAGCACCGTCTTCCCGATCGCGGGCGTCGATCTCCGCGTCCTGCCCGGCACGCATCCTTTCGTTGCCGCCGAGGAGACTGACATCCGCGAGAACTGGGCGAAGGAGACGGCCGCCAATCCGGCATTGTTCGACGGGCGCCTGGTGTTCCAGCAGCGGCTGTCGCTCGGCCGGGAGGGGATTTCCGGCGAGGGTTACGTCACTCCGTTTTCCGCCTTCATGTACTGGCGCCGCCAGCCGCAGCGCCAGGGCGGCATCCACATCTTCGCCTATCCCGTGCTGGAAAGCGCCGACGGCGCGCTTGTGGCGATCCGCATGGGCGCGCACACGGCCAATGCCGGCCAGGTCTATTTCGCCGCCGGCTCGCTGGAGGCGGAGGACATCGTTGACGGGCGCTGCGATATCGAGGCCAACATGCGCCGCGAGGTCCACGAGGAGACCGGCCTCGATCTTTCCGATGCCGTGGCGGGGCAGGGGCTCTATGCCAGCCACGCCAACCGGACGGTGACGCTGATGCGCCTCTTCCGCTTCGACCTGACGGCCGACGAGATGGTGAAGCGGATCGAGGCCCACATGCTGGTCGCCGAAGACAAGGAGATCGCCGGTGCCGTGGCGATCCGCTCGGCCGATCACGCGGCCTATCCGTATAACCGGGCGATGCTGCCGGTGATTGATTGGTATTTTGGGAATAAGGGTGTGTGACGCTTCTGTTTTGAGGACGTGACGAGCAAGTGGCTGCCCCTCATCCTAACCCTCTCCCCGTTTTGACGGGGAGAGGGGACTTGCCATATCACACGGCAGAGATCGGCATAGACGGTGCGGCCTATTCCCTTCTCCCCGCAAGCGGGGAGAGCGACTGTCTTCTTTGTCAAGCGTTTTG